>NZ_FZOR01000010.1 GCF_900188445.1 Actinomadura meyerae | reverse complement strand
AGCGCCACCGCCTCCCCGACATCACCCGCCGCCTCAACGACGGCGACCTGTCCTACGGCTACGCCAGCACCATCAGCGCCGCCGTCGCCCGCCTGAACGACACCGACTGCACCACCGCCGAACACCTCCTCCTCGACCTGACCGGGAAGGGGTTCTCGGCGGGCAAGGTCGCCGCGTTCGGCAACAAGATCACCGACCTCATCGCCGAACGCGACGGACGCGAGCAAGCCCCCGAGGACGTGAAGCGGGGATATGAGCGGTCGTGGATCGACTCGACCCGGTCGCTGGACGGCGGGCGGTACATCAAGGGCTGGCTGAACGCCGAGGACGCCGCGATCTGGGACGGCACCCTCGCACCGTTGGCCAAGCCCGCCGGAACCGACGACCACCGCGACCTGTCCGAACGCACCGCGGCCGCGCTCACCGGCGTGTTGGCGGGTGGGCACACGGCCACCAAGGTCACCGTCATCTGCGACCTGGACACCCTCACCGGCGGCACCACCCCCGCCAGACTCACCGACGGCACCCCCATCCCCGCAGCCCAAGCCCGCCGCATCGCCCTCAACGCCGGAGTGTCACCGCTGCTACTCGGCGCCGGGAACACCCCGCTGTACCTGGGCCATCGGGTCAGGTTCGCCACCGTGCCGCAACGACAAGTGCTCGAGGCCCTGTACTCGACGTGTGCGGTACAGGGCTGCGAGGTGCCCGGGACGCTGTGCGAGGTCGACCACGTCCACGGCTGGGCCCTCGGCAACAGCCCCACCGACATCGACAAACTCACCCTGTGCTGCGGCTGGCACAACCGCTACAAACACACCCACCCCGACCGCCTCCACATCACCAAAACACCCGACGGCCGCTACACCTACCGCCTCCACCCACCCGACACCGTCCCCCTCCACCAGCGAAGACGCCCACCACCCACCTGGGCCCAAGCCGCCTGACCAACAGACCACCGCCCGAGCCCGGCCGCCCCCCGGCGGCACGGGCCGGGCCCGCCTGCCCACACCCTCCCGCCCACCTACCGCCTTGCCCCCCAGAGCCAAAGGCGCCCGCTCGGCAAACCACACCTGGCCAAGGCACCAACTCCAGCCGAGCAACCATCCCCTCACCCCGGCAGCACCACCCCCGGCAGGGAACCATCGCCACCGCGACCAAGTCGCGGTATGTCCCGCAGCGCCTCCGGTCCTCCCGTCCTCCCGTCCTCCCGTCCTCCCGTCCTCCCTGCCTCTCTCTCCCTGCCTCTCTCTCCCTGCCTCTCTCTCCCTGCCTCTCTCCCTGCCTCTCTCTCCCTGCCTCTCTCCCTGCCTCTCTCCCTCCCTGCATCCACCGTTTCTCACCGGCCGGGAGGCTGAAGCGGCACGCGTGGTCAAGGCCGCGACCAAGGGCGGGACGGGGCTTACCAGGCCGTATCCGATAGATCTTGGGTGAGGTCGCGGAGCCAGATCTTGATGGAGGCGGCGTCGATGGCGCCGTCGTGAACGAAGGCGCTCTCCTCGTAACGGGTTGCGACAGCCCGGAACTGCTAGAGCTTGCTGATGCGGCGTGCGACGACGTTGCTGCCCTTGTAGGCCTCGACGTCGAACGCGATCAAGCGGCCACCTGCTGCACCATGGCGCTTGCGCCAATTTGCTGGACGGTCTTCTCCGGGATGACGGCCTTGATGCCGCGGAGGCGCAGATGGGCACGGATGGCCCGGCTGGAGTAGAGCCCCTGTCGGCCAGCATCCGGCAGGCCGGACCCGATCGCGGCCGATGCCCAGCGTTTGATTCGGACCTGGCCGAGCACTCTGAGCAACGTTGAGCAACGTCGTGCCATCGAATCGCTGGTCTGGAGAGGTCAGCCGGTCGCTGGCCTGGTGAGGTCAGCCGGGCGATCGGTCGGCAGCGCCGGTCGGCTGCCAGATGGATCTTGGTTGTGAGCCCGCCACGGGACCGGCGTAGAGCCTCCCGGCCGTCGGATTCGTCCCTTCTCAGGTCCCCTTTTCCTCAGGTCCCCTTTTCGGAGCCGGCGCGGGCGGCGATGCCGGGCTCCAGCCGCGTGCTGGCGCGCACGCACTCCGGTGGAGTCGATGCCGACCGTCCAATCATCGCCCTCGGCCAGGTCGGCCCCGATCCGCGGCTCATCCAGGATCTGGCGCCAGGTTCCGCCCGCTGACCAGCGGCGATGACGCGCATAGGAGGTCTTCCACGGCCCGGACCGTTCCCGGCGGGTCCCGCCACGGCACCCCCGGCCGCACCCGGTACAAGAAGCCCGACACCACTCGCCGGTGATCAGGCCACTGCCCACCACGACCAGTAGAAGGCGGCAGGAGCGGCGCAAGCCGCTCCCACTCCTCACCAGCCAGCGTGGACCGTCGCGTCACCAACCATCAACCACCAAACCGATAGATCAAGAGCAATCGGCCACGCCCCCGGGTGCGGCGCTCCGTCCTGGCCTCAGCTTCTGCACCTGTTACGCGGTATTCCGGCGTGCGCACACCTCGATCTCGATCTTCATGCGGGGGTCGGCGAGGCCGCACACGAGCATCGTGGCCGCTGGTCTGACCTCACCGAAGGCGCGACGCAGCGCCGGCCAGCAGGGCTCGAAGTCGGCCCGGTCCGGCAGCAGATACCGCACTCGCACCACATCGGCGAAGGTGCACCCGGCCTCGGTCAGGGCGTCCTGGATGTTGCGCAGGCACTGCTCGGCCTGCTCCACCACATCCTCGGAGATCGTCATGGTGGCGTAGTCGAATCCGGTGGTCCCCGACACATGCACCCACTCGCCGTCGACCACGGCACGGGCATAACCGATCCGCTCCTCGAACGTCGAGCCGCTCAGGATGGAACGTCGCTCTGTCATGCGCGGGACGCTAAACGACCAGCACAGATACGTCCAATATCCCACCAGGCACTGGGTGATACCTCTAGGCGTATGGAGCGTCCCGAACTTCCCCTTCCGCAGCTGCACGCCTTCGTCGTGCTCGCCGAGGAACTCCATTTCGGCCGCGCCGCCGCCCGCCTGGGCATCGCCCAGCCGCCACTGAGCCAGCAGATCCGGCGCCTGGAGGACAAGGTCGGCCATGCGCTGTTCACCCGCGAACCGGGGCGCACCACCCTCACCCCGGCCGGCCGGGAGCTCCTCCCGGCGGCACGGCAGGCTCTCACCGGAGTCGCCGACGGTCTGGCCGCGGCCCGCGAGGTCGGCAGCGGCAGAGCCGGCCGCCTGCGGATCGGCTTCGCCGCCTCCCTCGCCCTGACCGTCCTACCCGGCCTGCTGCGCACCTTCCGGGACCGCTTCCCCTCCGTGCACCTGGACATCCAGGAGATGACCACCGCCCCGCAACTGGCCGCGCTGCACGACAGGACCATCGACGTCGGCCTGGTGCGCGAGCCACCCGACCACGACCCCGAACTCGCCTTCCAGACCGTGCTGACCGAACCGTTCGTCGCCGTCCTACCATCTGCGCACCCGCTCGCAGCCCAGCACGCCGTCCGGGTCGAGCAGCTGGCCGACTCTCCCTTCGTGCTCCTGCCCCGTGCTGTCGGACCGCCGCTGCATGACCAGATCACCAACCTGTGCACCGCGGCGGGCTTCACACCACGGGTGACCCAGCACGCCGTGGAATGGCAGACCGTCTGCGCCCTGGTGGAAACCGGCTTGGGCGTCTCCCTCGCCCAGCAGAGCATCCGCCGTATCCGCCTCAAGGGCGTCGCCTTCCGCAAGATCGAACCCAACACCACCCGCACCCGGGTCGCCGTCGCCTGGCGCAAGAACGACCAAAGCCCACTGGTCGCACGACTCCTGACGACCCTCAATCAAGGTCAGCCGGACACGCCCTAGTGCTTGGGGTGATGGGGATGTGGTTCCTGTATGGGGTGGGGGCGGCGCGTCGGGCAGAGGGCAGGCGGAGCCTGCCCGACGAAAGCTGCACTCAGGGGCCGCAGAGGCTCCAAAGTCAAGGGTGGGACGAAGTCCCATCGGGAAGCGACGCCGAAGGCGCCCTTGACTTTGGAGGGGCGGCCCCGTACGCAGCGCCGCCCCCACCACAATTCCACCCACACCGAACAGCGGGCACCGGACACCAGATCCGCGTCACCCACACCACGATTCGCTACGAACACCACCGGCCCGGCGCCCCTGGTCCACATCGACGTCAAGAAGATCGGACGCATCCCCGACGATGGCGGCTGGATCGCCCACGGCCGAGCCGACCCCCACCTGGCACGCCACGAACACGCCCGGCATTGGCTACGACCACCTCCACACCGCCGTCGACGACCACACGCGCCTGCCCTACGCCGAGATCCACCCCGACGAGACCGGCGCCACCGCCGCCCGGCTACCTGCGCCGCGCCGCCGCGCCGCCGCGCCGCCGCGCCGCCGCGCCGCCGCGCCGCCGCGTCTCCGCGTCGCCACGTCCTTCACCTCCCACGGCATCGCCAGCCTCCGCAGCCGTCTTCGACATCGTCTACGGCGCCGAACTGCACTACTGCGCCGCAGATCGAGCTCAAGGGTTCCGGACGCGATCGACAAGGTCGTCCCGGTCGAGGCGGAGGTGGGCCCGGTCTGTGACAACACCGCCTGCGAGACCCCACTCCCGTGCCTGCGGCAGATTCCAGCCGTAGACCGGGGTGGGTCAGGACGAGTGGGTCAGGATGGGTCTACCAGGCGGTTCTCCCATGCCCAGGTGACGATGCCGACGCGGTTGCGTACTCCTAGTTTCGTCTGGATGCCGGACAGGTGGCTCTTGACGGTGCTGAGCGATATGAACAGCTCAGCGGCGATCTCCTGGTTGGTGCGGCCGCGGGCGAGGGCGCGGACGACTTCCAGTTCACGATCCGACAGGGGCGGCCGGACGGTGCGCGGTGGTGCCGAGGCGGCCGTCAGGTGCCGCAGCAGGCGGACGGTGACGGACGGCGAGACGAGTGCCTCGCCGTTGTGCGCGGCCCGCACGGCCTCCACGAGAAGCGCGGGGCCGGCGTCCTTGAGGATGAAGCCCGCCGCGCCGCCGCGCAGCGCGCCGTAGACGTACTCGTCCAGGTCGAAAGTGGTGACCACGACGACACGCATCGGGTCGGTGGCCTTCGGGCCTGCCAGTGCGCGGGTCACCTCGATGCCGCCGAGCCGGGGCATCCTGATGTCCACCAGGCACACGTCCGGGCGCAGGCGGCGCGCCAGAGCGACCGCCTCGGCACCGTCGGACGCCTCCCCCACCACGGTGATGTCGGGCTGGTCCTCCAGGATCAGCCGCAGGCCCCGGCGGACCATCGCCTGATCGTCGGCAAGAAGAACCGAGATGGTCACCGGCGCTCCCCCGTGGGCAGCGTCGCCCGCACGGTCCAGCCGCTGCCCGGACGCGGCCCTGCTCGTAGTGAGCCGCCGAGCGCCTCGACGCGTTCGCGCATGCCGATCAGGCCGTAGCCGCGGTGCGGGTGCCGGGCCACGGGCGCCGGGGCGTCGTCGGAGACCTCGATGGTGACGTCCCGGACGCCCTGCTCGACGGTGACCGTGACCGATCGGGCTTTGGGGGCGTGCCGCAGGACGTTCGTGAGCGCCTCTTGCGCGACGCGGTACACGGTGGTGGTCACCTCCGGTGGCCAGTTCTCCTCGTCCGGCATGGTCAGCTCGTCCGGCATGGTCAGCTCGTCCGGCATGGTCAGCACGACGCCGGGGCCCTGGCGGCGGAAGCGGTCGACGAGCGCGCCGAGGCTTTCCGGTCCTGGGGACGCGGGTGCCGCGTCGTCGGTGTCGCGCAGCAGTCCGACGACCCGCCGCATCGCCGCCAGGGCGTCGGTGCCCGCAGTCTCCATCTCGCTGAGGTACTGGCCCACCTGCTCCGGGTTCCGCTGCGCGACCACTTGGGCGCCCTGCGCCTGGAGGACCATGCCCGTGATGTGGTGCGCGACGACGTCGTGCAGTTCGCGGGCCAGTTCCAGGCGCTCCTCCCGACGGACTTGCTCTGCGGTCGCGCGCGCCCGCGCGTCCAGTATCCGCAGTGACAGTCCGGTCGCCACGGCGGCCAGCCAGATCGGGGCGTCCAGCGCCGTCACCGCCGCGAGTTCGGTGTACGGAGGCCCGGCGGCCAACTGGGCGGCGACGATCAGTACCGGCCCGGCGGACGTGATGGCGCCCGCCGGTACCGGTGGGAGGGACCGGAGCGTGGAGGCGGTCAGCACCGCCAGCCCGAGGGCCATGGCCGGGCTGGGCTCGCTGGGGAGATCAGCGCCGGCCAGGTAGGTGGTCGCGATGGCCGCCACCGCGAAACCGAGCGCCGCGACCGCCGGCCAGAGAGGTCGCCGCAGCCCGGCCAGGGCCATCAGGCACACCGCCGCCGCGAAGGCGCAGCCCGGGATCCAGTACCAGCTTCCCCAGCTCTGCGCGATGGCGGCGGCCTGGACGGTGATCGCGGCAAGGAACGCGGCGCCGAGCCCGGCCATGGAGACGCTCCGGACCCATCCCCCCGGAACGGTCATGTCCGCCAGGTTATCGGCGCACCGGACGACCGGACGGGCGCGAAGGCGCGCAGCAGCGGCCCGGCGACGAGGCCGCCCGCCATCAGGATCGTGGCCAGTGCCGTCACCGCCGAGGGGCCGGAGAACCAGCCGAGCGCGATCACGGCGACGCCGCCCACGGCGATACAGGCGGCCGACCACGTCGGTAGGGCTCTCAGGGCGGAGCCGATGAGGACGGCTAGGGCCAGTGCCGTCGTGGGTGCGGGCTCCTGCGGCAGGTCCGCCGCCTGGGACGCCCCTATGGCGACGGCCGCCACGGTCAGAGCCGCCGCTGCGGGCCACACCCTTCGGCGCCCTCGCAGCAACGCCAGTGCGGACACCACCGCGGCGACCGCAGTGGTGAACAGCCAGGAGGCGCCGCCCCAGCTCACGGCGAGCATGAACGCCGTGACCGCGATGCCCAGAGCGAACATCAATCCCAGAGCTGTGTTGACCAGGATGTTCCATGGGCCAGAGGCATTGTTCTCCATGTGGTGCCTCACACTCGCCCGATGCGGCGCAGGGCGATGACGGTCAGGAGCGCGCCGGTCAGCAGGTAGAGGCCCGTCTCGGCGAGCTGGAACGACCAGTAGCGGTCGCCGGGCTGGTACTCGATGTCAACGTGCAGGTCGAGCGCGGACAGGCACACCGCGGTGTCACCGAACGTGCCGCCCGCACCGGTCTTGGACGGGCTGTCGAAGCAGGCGTCGAACTTCTCCTCGCTGAGCGTCCGGCCGTCGGCGGTGCGCATCGGGCTGGTGTCACTGATCCACGCGTCGGGTGCGCCGGGCACTTGCAGGCCGCCGATGACCGGGGCGCCGGTGATGCTGCCCAGGTTCTTGGCCTGGTTGATGGTCTCGGCGGTCATCGGCAGTGTCACCTTCTCCGGCGGCATGAGATGCGGCCGCACCATGTTCGGAACCGCGAACTGGACGGCGAGGAAGACGACGCCCGTGATGGCCATCGCCGGGAGCGTCCGGCGGACGAACAGGCCGATGGTGGTGCCGAGGGTGAAGGCGAGGAATGCGTAGCCGAACGGGACGATGTTGCGGGCGCCGAACTCGATCGCGCCGAACCGGTCGGAGGCGACCTGGTCGTACGGGGCCGCCGCCCAGGTGAGCAGCAGGGCGGCCAGGCCCGTGACGGCCATCGCGCCCAGGGCGGTGAACGCCATCCTGGCGAGCAGCCAGCGGCGGCGGGTCACGCTCTGGCTCCACACCAGCCGGTGGGTGCCGAGCTCCAGTTCCCGGGCGATCAGCGGCGCTCCCCAGAACGCGCCGAGGACGACGGGGATCAGCCCGAGCCCGGCGGCCAGGAACAGCAGCGTGCTCCGGTAGGCGCCGGAGAACTGGCTCGCGGCCTGCGCGCAGTCGGCGGTGTCCGTGCATCGGGACCGGTAGACGTCGTGGGCGTCCCGGATGTCCATGCCGAGGTAGAGGAGGTAGGCGGCGATCAGTGCCAGTCCGATCGCGGCGGCGAGGGCGTGGAAGCGGAACTGCCGCCAGTTCAGCCAGATCATCGTGCACCCTCCCCCGCCACGGCGCCGACCCGGGCGCCGGGTGCGTCCGCCCGCGACATGTACGCGAGCACCAGTTCTTCGAGCGTGACGGGCCCGGCCCGGAGCGGGACCTCCGAGAGCGGACGGGCGGTGCGCACGATCGCGCCGCCACCCGGCTCCGCCCGAACCATCTCGACTCCCGCGGGAAGGCGATCGCCATCGCCGGCCAGCCGGTGGTGGCTGGCGAGGAGATCGCGGACGTCCCCCGCCACCTGGACCCGCGCGTCGCAGAGGACGATGAGGTAGTCGCAGACCTGCTCGATGTCGCCGAGCAGGTGCGACGACAGCACCGCACTGGCGCCGAGTTCGGCGACGAACTCCATCAGGTTCGCGAGGAAGCCCTGGCGCGCCAGCGGGTCGAGTGCGGCGGCCGGTTCGTCGAAGACCAGCAGTTCGGGACGCTTGGCGGCGGCGATCGTCAGCGCCAGTTGCGCCCGCTGGCCGCCCGACAGCCGTCCCGCCTTCTGGCCCGGGTTCAGCCCGACCTGCGCGATGCGCCGCTCGGCCATGCCCTGGTCCCAGGACGGGTTCAGGTGCGCGCCGAGCCGCAGATGGTCGGCCACGCTGAACGAGGGGTAGACCGGGGTGTTCTGCGCGACGAATCCGACTCGCGCCAGGTGCGCGGCGCTCGCCGCCGGCGCGGCTCCCAGTACGCGCAGCGAGCCCGACGTCGGCTCCAGCAGCCCGCAGGCCAGGTTCAGCAGCGTCGACTTGCCTGCGCCGTTCGGGCCCACCAGGCCCACGATGCGTCCGGCCGGGACGTGCAGGCATACTCCGCTCAGCGCCTCCCGCCCGCGGCCATATCGTTTCGTCAGTCCCTCGGCATGCAGCATCGGGACGGGGTCTTCATTCGGCATGACGGCATCGTCGTCAACCGTGCCGTCCCAGATCACCGGCCCAAAGCACGGTTCCGCCCGGAAGTAGTCGTACTTTCGGCCGGCTCGTTGCGTCCTCGACGTTGCTACTTCACGGGCTTCGGCGGGAGGGGCCAGTAGCGGGCCAGGACGCGCCCCTTCACGAGGTCATCGGGGACGGCGCCGAAGTCCCAGCTGTCGCTGCGTCCGGGCGCCCGCTGGTTGTCGCTCTCCAGCCACCAGCCCTCATCGGTATGGCGCGTGGCGCGTTTCACAACGAGGAGCCCGGACCGTTGCGGATGCTCCGCGACAACGACCGCGCCGGGGGTGGGACGGGCTCCGGCGCGGATGATGAGCCAGTCGCCCGGACGCAGTCCCGGCAGCATCGATTCGCCGGTGACCTCGACCGTCCGCAGCCGTCGCAGCCCGGCCGCCGCGAGCACGGCCGCCCCGGCGAGCGTCCAGAGCACGGGCCGGCCCCTGCCGCGCATCCGCATGATCCTCCTCGGCCGTCCGCATGATCCGGCGGGCGGCGGTGACAAACACTGCTGGGGAAGGTTCCGGGCCGCGCGCGGTCCGGGTCTTAGGCCGAAATACCGAGTGCCCTGGACGGACGCGCCCCGCGGCACAAGGGTAATGTCGGTGACCTGAGCATGATCCGCAACGAGGGAAGGGATTCGCAGGTGTTGCTCAAGCTTCTGCGCCCGAAGACCACGGTGTCCGCGCACTGCGACCTGCCGTGCGGCGTCTACGACCCGGCGCAGGCCCGGATCGAGGCCGAGTCGGTCAAGGCGATCTGCGAGAAGTACGCCGCCAACGAGGACCCCGAGTTCCGCACCCGGGCGATCCTGATCAAGGAGCAGCGCAGCCAGCTGGTCAAGGAGCACCTGTGGGTGCTCTGGACCGACTACTTCAAGCCGCCGCACTTCGAGAAGTACCCGCAGCTGCACCAGCTGTTCAACGAGGCCACCAAGCTCGCCGGCGGTGGCGGCGGCACCAAGGCCACCATGGACGTCAAGGTCGCCGAGGACCTGCTGAGCAAGATCGCGGAGATCGACAAGATCTTCTGGGAGACCAAGCAGGGCTGACCTGGCAGGGCTGACCTGGCAGGGCTCACCCGGCAGGGCTGACCCGCACGGACACTGAGGCCCGGCCTGCGGCTGGCCGGGCCTCTGCCATGTCCGGATCAGATGTCCGGATCAGATGTCCGGATCAGCTCGAGCGGGCGGCCTTGGTGAGGGTGTCGCCGGTCAGGCGGTAGACGGTCCACTCGTCCTGCGGGCGGGCGCCGAGGGACTCGTAGAACCCGATGGCCGGCTCGTTCCAGTTGAGGACGGCCCATTCGACGCGTTCGTAGCCGCGCTCGTCGGCGACGCGGGCCAGTTCGGTGAGCAGGGCCTTGCCGTAGCCGTGGCCGCGGACGTCCGGCTCGACGAACAGGTCCTCCAGGTAGATGCCGTGGGTGCCGTTCCACGTGGAGAACGTGAGGAACCACAGGGCGAACCCGACGACGCGCCCTTCGTGCTCTGCGACATGGGCGAAGACCTTGGGGTCGTCGCCGAAGAGGCGTGCGGTGAGCTGCTCTTCGGTGGCCTTGACCTCGTGGAGGGCGCGCTCGTAGTCCGCCAGTTCGCGGATCAGCCGCAGGATGTCCGGGACGTCGTCGGGGGTCGCGTAACGAATCACGGTTGGCAGGCTATTCGAGCGGCGCCAGTGGGACGGCCGGGTCCGCCCAGCGGTCGTTCGGGATGATCGGGTACCAGCCGGGGCGGCCGGGGTCGCGGTCGTAGGGGTAGCCGCCCAGTTCCTTGTACAGCTCCGCGTACTCGGCGAGTTTGTCACGGTCCAGGCGGACGCCCAGGCCGGGCCCGCCGGGCACCGCGATCCTCCCGTCCTCGTACCGCATGAGGCCGCCCTCGATGACGTCGTCGGCGAGGTGGTGGTAATGCGCGTCGGCGGCGTAGGTGAGGTTGGGCAGGACGGCGCCGAGGTGCAGCATGGTCGCGAGCTGGATGCCGAGTTCGCCGGACGAGTGGACGGCGACGCCGATCTGGAACGTCTCGCACACCCCGGCGGCCTTCACGCAGGCCCGGATGCCGCCCCAGAACGTCGTGTCGAGCAGGACGACGTCCACGCTGCGGCGCAGCACGTTCGCGGCGAGCTGCTCGAAGTTGACGACGACGGTGTTGGTGGCGAGCGGGACGTCCACGCGCTCGCGGACGAGCCGCAGCCCCTCCAGGCCGAGGACGGGGTCTTCGAGGTAGTCGTTGTCGAGGCCCTCGATGGCCTTCCCGAAGCGCATGCCCTCCTGGAGGCTGAGCACGGAGTTCGGGTCGTAGCGGAGGCGGTCGCCGGGGAACGCCTCGGCGAGGGCCCGGTAGCTCTCCAGCTCGTGCTCCGGCGGGAACACGCCGCCCTTGAGCTTGTGGACGGTGAAGCCGTGCCGCTCCTTGAGGTCGCGGGCGTGCGCGACGAGCTGCTCCGGCGTGCGGACCTCCGGTACCCCGCCCGGCCCCGGCGGCCGGTAGAACAGGTAGGACGCGAACGGGACGGAGTCGCGGATGCGGCCGCCGAGCAGGTCGTGCACCGGGACGCCGAGGTGCTGGCCGATGAGGTCCAGGCAGGCGAACTCGATGGCGGCGAGCATCTGCACCCGGTTGTCGTACAGGCTCGCCGTCGGGTTGGCGATCTTGAAGCGGAGCGCCTCCAGCTCGAACGGGTCGTGCCCCTCCAGGTGCGGGGCGAGGGCCCGGAACGCGGCCTCGGCGCTCTGCCCGCCGCCGCCCATCTCGCCGAGCCCGACCAGCCCGTTGTCGGCCTCGACCTCGACGATCGTCCGGACGAAGCGGCCCCAGTGGGCGCCGTTGCTGTGCAGGAGCGGCGCCTCCAGCGGCACGGTGACCGTGGTCGCGCGGATGCCTGTGATCTTCATGTGTCCCCGATCCGTGGTCAACGCCGAACGGTGACGGTGGCGACGCCGCAGGCGGGCAGCCGGACCGTCATCGTGCCGTCCCGGACGGGAAGTTCCGCCGGGTCACGCTCCGAACCGCCGCTGAGCCGCGCACTGGTCGTACCCGGCACGTGCAGCTCCGCCTCCACCGGGGCGGCGGCGAGCGACTGGAGCCGGACGGCGAGGCCGTCGCCGTCGCGGGCGCGGCCGACCGAGGTGACGAGGACGTCCGGGTCGTCCACGCGCAGGAACGTCCCCGACGCGGCGGCGGGCGCGGTGCCGGTGGCGAGGGTGGCGACGAACGGGTCGGTGAGGCCGGCGGCGGTGCGGGCGCCGAGGCGGCGGCCCGAGCCGGCCGCACCGGACGCGAACGCGTACCGGAAGGTCGTCTCGCCCTGCTGCTGGGACGGGAAGTTGGTGTCCCAGATGTTGTTCAGCGCCCACGAGTAGACGGTGCCGTCCTCGTTGTCGAGCGTCGGTGGGAACGGCGCGTACGGCATGTGGATGGAGCCGAACTGGACGAGCGGCGCCTCCAGCGTCGCCCACGCGACGGTGAGGTCCGGGTCCTCGAACGCGACCCAGTGCCGGATGGGGCGCATGTGCTCCGCCGACCCCGGCACGCTCGGGACGCCGGTGCCGCCGACGCCGCCGGTCAGCTCCCACGCTGCGGGCGGGCCCTCCACGGCGAACGGGAAGGAGAAGAACACCGCCTCCTTCGCCGCCGTGGGCTGCTTGCCGAGCTGGTAGCGGACGTCCACGCGCGGCACGCCCGCGTACAGGTCGATGGTGGTGCGCAGCCAGTCGACGCCCTTGCCGTGCAGTTCGACGACGAGCCGCTCACCGGCGGGCGTCCGCTCGCACTTGGCGATGGTCGCGTGGGTGGCCACAGCCCGGTCGCCGAGCATCGTCTTGTCGTGGACGAGCATGTGCCCCGACATGTGGTTGAAGTGCGGCGCGGTCGCGTACCGGTCGTAGATGTACTGCCCGAACCCGGCGATGCCGTCGGTGTTCACCAGCTCGCGTCCGGCGGCCTTGTCGAAGACCGACGCGATGTGGCCTTCCTTGAGGTCGTAGGTGACGCGGTAGAACTCGTTCTCGATGGTCCCGTCCGAGCCGAGGTCGACCGGCTCGGTGGCCGCGGCATCCGCTTGGACGACATCGGCGCGGACGGCATCCGCTTGGACGACATCGACGCGGACGTGTCCGTGGCCGGGGACGTCCGGCAGCACCGCCTCCAGGTGCCGGCCGATGGGGCGGGTGGGCCACTCGTCCGGGTCGACCTCCTCCTCGCGGTGCGGGACGGGCTCGCCGGTGCGGGCGTCCACGAGCGCGATGGGGACGTCCACGGCGACGACGTCGCGGGGCAGGAACGCACGGGCGACGTCGGTGCGGGCGGCCGTGCCCGGATTGACGACGAGGAACGAGGCGAGGGCGTCCGGCGCGGGCCCGAACGTCGCGCCGAGCCGCCGCGCGCCCGCCTGGAGCAGGTCGAGCGCGTCGTCGTGGGCCTGGTAGCCGACCTGCGACTTGCGGGTCCACTGCAGGCCGCCGGAGTCGCCGCCCTCCTCGGCGTCCTCCCACGGGTTGGCGGCGCCCCAGGTGTGCTCGTCGAACAGCGCGGCCCGGTCGTACGCCTCGTCGATCTCCTCGGCGGCGCCGGTCCGCTTCCCGGAGCGCTCGTCGGCGAGGGCGTGCAGTGTCTCCGCCGACCGCAGGACGTTCTGCGCGCGCCGGACGTAGCCGAGCGGCCGGGCGCCGGAGCCGAGGCCGTCGGCCCACCAGTCCGTCCAGTCGCCCTCGTGGGTCTGGAGCCGGTCGCCGTGGTGCTCCTCGACGTACTCGAAGAAGTCGGCGTTGGTCGCCATCCGCAGCCGCGGGTACGCCCAGGTCTCGTTCCACCGGTGCGCGATGTCGGCGGGGACGATCGACGGCCCGGCGTTGTCGGCGTGCGCGCCCTGCACGCGCAGGTGGACGGCGTCCAGGAAGTCGGGGTCCTTGGCGGCGCCGACCTGTCCGGGGGCGGCGTACCAGCCGAACGTGCCGGGCCCGTACGGGTAGGGGCGGTCGGCGAGGGAGCCGAGGTAGCGGGGCAGCAGGTCCTCGGCGAGGTCGTAGGAGTCGACGAGGCCGACGGTGTTGCCCTCCATGTAGGCCATGCCGTGCGGGGTGTCGGTGAACCAGACGATCAGCTCGCCGCCGCCCGGCGACCGCCACCGGAACGGCCGCGCCAGCTTGTCGCCGCCGGTGATGTAGGGCACGGACCGCCCGGCCCAGTTGTGCGCGGCGGCCAGGTACCGGACGCCGGCCGCGTTGAGGGCGTCCACCGTCCCGACGACGGCGCCGGGGATGTCGGTGTGCATCGCCGACCGGACCTCGATGCCGTACGTGCGCCGCAGGTGCTCGACGAAGCGGAGCTGGCGGTACAGCTCCTCCGTCGAGCACGCCTCCGTGTGCAGCTGCATCGGGAACGCGGTGACCTCGATGTTCCCCGCGCGGACCCGGTCGGTGAACTCGGCGACCTGGTCGGCGGAGCGGGTCGCGAGCCAGCGCAGTGCCGGCATCGACGACTCGACCGACCAGCGGAAGCGCGCGTCGTCCGGCCGCCCGTCGGTCTCCCGGGCGAGGCGCAGCGCCGCGTCGAGGTAGTCGAGGTGGTGCCGCAGGACGGTGCCCTGGGTGTCGGTGTAGCCGATGTCCAGGTGCGAGTGGTGGACGACGAAGACGTTCCACTTGCGCTGCGGGGTGAGGTCGAGCGGCGCGGCGCCGACGAGGCCGGCGGAGTCGCGCACCTCCAGGGTGACGCGGCGCGGGGCGTCCACCTCGGGGACGAGCAGCGTCAGCGTGCCGCCGTCCCCGGTGGCGGACGCGAGCTCGGTGTCGCCGTCCTTAAGGGCCACCTCCACGGAGCCCCCTCCGCCGCCACCTCCGCCTTCGCTTTCACCTTCGCCTTCGCCGCCGGACAGGGTCACCCGGACGGCCTGCCGGAGCGTCCCGTCCTCGCCGCGCTTGAACAGCGGCAGCACGGCGGCGCGGACGGACATCCCGCGCACGGCGAGCACCTCGGTGGAGGTGTCCTCGCGCAGCGCGGCGCGGATCCCGTCATAGTCGGGCGAACCGAGGCTCGCCTGAAGCAGACGACTCGTCATCGTTATGCGTCAATCTTTCTCTGGGGAGCGTTCGAGCGGGCTTTGGAACGGCAGGGCTTGGAACAGCAGGGCTTTGGAACAGCAGGGCGGTCAGAACTGGGCGAGCGTTAGTCCGCGGGTGAAGAGGCGCTGGGTCGCCAGGAACAGCACGACGGTCGGCAGCGAAACCACCAGGCCCGCGGCCAGCGCGATCGGGACGGGCGTCCCGGCGTACACGTCGGTGGTCAGCGCGGACAGCTCGGCCCACACCGGCCGGACGGTCTCCGACTGGGACAGCGTCAGGCCGAACAGCAGGTCGTTCCAGACGAAGGTGAACTCGAGGATGAACACGGCGGCGAGGGCCGCCGAGGAGAGCGGGAGGTAGATCCGCCAGAAGATGCGGAAGGTGGACGCGCCGTCCAGCCGCGCCGCCTCGAAGATCGACACGGCGACGTTGCCGAAGAAGTTCCGCATGACCAGCGCCGCCAGCGGCACGTTGATCGCCGAGTAGATGATGATGAGGCCGAGTTGGCTGTCGTACAGCGACACCTCGCTGTAGCCGACGAACAGCGGGATAAGCAGCATCTGGAACGGCACCACCGTCCCGGCGAAGATCACCACGAACCAGGCGAAGCCGTGCTTGAGCCGCAGCACCACGATCGCGTACCCGGCGAGCGCGCCCAGCAGGACGGCGACGGCGGGCGAGACGACGCTGTAGAGCAGGGTGCTGAGCAGCGTGTCGCCGACGGCGGTCCGGTCCCACGCCTGCGAGACGTTGTCGAGCAGGCCGAGCGAGGACGGCGGCTTCACCGCGTCCGACGGGTCGTAGTCGTCGGCCGGCCGCACCGCGTTGGCGATGATCAGATACGTGGGGAACAGCCACACCAGTCCCAGCACGGCGAGGACGGCGCGGCGCACGTTCAGCGTCAACCTGTTCATGAGTTCTCCCCGCCGATCTGCCTCCGCAGGTACACGTACGAGGCGAGGCCGGTGACGGTGGTGAGCAGGACGGCGACCGCCGAGCCGTAGCCGTACTCGTTGGCGACGAACACGTCCCGGTACATGGTCACGGCGAGGGTCTCGGACGAGCGTCCGGGCCCGCCCTGCGTCATCACCCACACGATGTCGAAGTTCTTCAGCCCGGCGACGAGCGCGAGGCCGAACACGACCGTGGTGATCGGGCGCATCAGCGGCCAGATGACGTGCCGGAACATCGACCATCCGGACGCGCCGTCGATGCGGGCGGCCTCGATCGGCCCCTTCGGGATCGACTGGAGGCCGACGACGAACAGCAACATGTTGACGCCGAGCTGCTGCCACGTCCACACGACGATCATCGCGATGGTGTTGCGGGGGCCGTCCTGCAGGAACGCGGTGTCACCGCCCGGCATCCCGAACAGCGTGAGGATCTGGTTCGCCATGCCGTCCGGCTGGAGGATGAAGCCCCAGATCACGCCGAGGCCGGCGCCCGACATCGCGTACGGGAGCAGGAACGGCAGCCGGAACCAGCCGCCGCCCCTGAGGTCGTAGGACAGGACCGCGACGAGCAGCCCGAGCCCCACCGGCAGGGCGACGGTCCCGACGACCCACAGCAGCGTGTTGCGGAGGGACGTGACGAGCGCGTCGTCCTCGAACAGCCGCTTGTAGTTGTCCAGGCCGGTGAACTCGGGCGACGCCAGCCCGTCGTAGGTGGTGAAGCTCAGGTACGCCGTCCACAGGAACGGCAGGTAGAGCAGGACGGCGACGAACAGCACGGCCGGGGAGACGTACGCGTGCCGGAACCGGCCGTGCAGCGCGAAGCCCTTCCCGGCCCGGCCGCCGCGCCCCGCGCGGCGGCCGTCGCCCGGCGCCTTCGCCACCGCCGTCTCCGGGCGGGTGGCGGTGGCCTTGTGCGTGCTCATGAGTCAGTACGGCTTCCAGTCAGTACGGCTTCCAGTCAGTTCGACTTCCAGTACGCCTCGTTGGCCTTCTGGATCGTCTTGAGGACGTCCATGTAGGTCTCCGGCTTGTTCAGGAACTTGTCGAAGCCGCTCAGCGCCTCGGTGAGGACGGGCGAGGGCGCGGCCTCGAAGTACCGCAGCACGAGCCGGTTCTCCGGCGACGCCGCCTCCTTGGTGACCTTGGTCAGCTCGGGATCGGCGATCTTCACCTTGGGGTTGCCGGACACGTCGCCGCGCTCGTTCGCCCATTTCTCCTGCGCGTCGGCCCCGATCCACCACTTGAGGTACTTGGTGCTGGCGGCCGGGTCGGGGGCCTTGCGCAGCGAGCAGAGCGGGCCGCTCTCGAAGATCAGCGACCGCTTCTGCAGCGCCGGGTCGACGTTGGGGATGAAGAAGAACCCGTAGTCCTGGCCCTGCTTGAGGCCGCGCTGGGTCATGCTGGTGTTGAACCAGGTCCCGTTGATGACCATCGCGGCGTCGCCGGACTTGAAGTGGTCGGCGGGGTCGGCCTTGTCGCCGGGCTTGGAGAACCAGCCCTTGTCGATCATCGACTTCCAGCGCTCCATCACCTTCACCACGCCGGGGTCGGTGTAGGACGCCTGGCCCTTCGACAGCCGCTCGTACAGGTCGGGGTCGGTGCCGGCGAGGAGCTGCTCGAACCAGGCGAAGGAGAACAGCGACGTGGGGGTGGTGTGGTTGAAGGGGACCTGCCCCTTCGACTTCAGCGTCTCCGCGGCCTTCTCCAGCTCGGCCCAGGTCGTGGGCGGCTTCAGGTCGTACTTCGCGAAGACCTTCTTGTTGTAGAACATGCCCCAGTAGGCGGTGTTCAGCGGGACGCAGTACTGCTTGCCGTCGACCGTGTAGTACTTCTTCAGGTCCTCGGTGAGGTCGCCGTTCTTGATGGCGTCCTGCCAGAGGGCGGTGGTCTCGGCCACCTGGTTCTGCTTGACGATCTCCTCGAGCCGCCCGCCGGTCGACCAGGTGAACAGGTCGGGCTTGACGTTCGTGCGGAACGAGGTCTTGATGAACGCGGTGTAGGTCGGCTCGTCGGTGTAGCCGACCGGCGTCATGCCGAGCCCGGTCTGCTGCTTGCCGAGGACGGCCATCTGCTCGAAGTAGGGCTTCCAGGCGCCCTTGTCGTTGTACAGCTTGAGCTCGGACTTGCTCCCGCCGGAGTCGCCGGACCCGCAGCCGGCGGCGAGCAGGAGCGCGCCCACGGTGAGCGCGGTCGCCCGCAGTCGCTTGGACACCATGGTGGCCTCCTTCATCGGGCGCCGATGCCCGATCGGGGTGGTCGAAGGTCGGTTCGGGGATGCGTCGGTTCGGGGATGCGTCGGTTCGAGGGGTGGGTCGGTGTTCGGGGATGGGTCGACCGGCCGCGCGGCGCACGTGCCGCGCGGCGGGGGCCGGTATCGGGGACGGTGGTGCGGCCGCTCAGGCGAGCCGCTGCTCGATCACGTGCTTGATGTCGGTGAGGTGGGACCGCATGAGCGCCTCGGCGTCCGCCTCCGCGCCCGCCTCGATGGCGGCGAGGATCGCGGAGTGCTCCTCGAAGTCGCGGACACGGTCGTCGAAGATCCGCTGTATCTCGCGCTGCTCGGACGCGTGCACCGTGAGCAGCGAGTCGATGACCTCGCAGAGCACCGAGTTGCCCGCGACGCCCGCGACCTCGCTGTGGAAGCTCATGTTGGCCTTGTGGAGGCGCGCCTCCGCGTCGGACGCGTGCGTGTGCGAGCCGTGCGGGGCGGGCCGCGCGGCCGCGTTCCGGCCGGCGGGTTCGCCGCCGCGCAGGTCCGCGCCCGCCTGGTCGAGGATGGCGCGGAGCAGCTCGACGTCGGCGGGCCCGGCCAGCCGGGCGGCCCGTCCGGCCAGCGGCGGCTCGATGAGCAGCCGGGCGTCCAGCAGCTGGAGCAGCCGGTCGGCCTCCAGCTCGCCGACGTTGGGGTTGGGGATGACGACGCGCTCGAGGTCGGCGCCCACGTAGATCCCGGAGCCGTGCCGGAGCTGGACCGCCCCGGTCGCCTCCAGCCGGCGCAGCGCCTCGCGCAGCGTCGGCGTGGTCACCGCGAAGCGCTGGGACAGCTCCCGCGCGGACGGCAGCCGGTCGCCGGGGCGCAGTCCGTCCGCCCTGATCAGCTCCAGCATCCGCTCGGTGAGCGCGTCCGCCAGGCTCGGCCGGGCCACATCCTGTGCCATCGCCACCTCGTTCCCAAGAAGTAAAGTCATCTAATCACTTAGCGACTGGCCGTGTCCAGCCCCCGCCGAGGCATCGCCGCAGGCGCGGGAGGCATCGCCGCAGGCGCGGGAGGCATCGCCGCAGGCGCGGGAGGCATCGCCGCAGGCGCGGGAAGCGTGACCGCAGGCGCGGAGCCATCAGCCGCGGTCGCGGAGGCACCTCCGGAGGACGGCGCGCTCCTCCTCGAACGCGAGCCGGCCGAGCCGCGCCGACATGATGCCGTCGAAGCCGTGGCAGGCGCCCGGAACATGGTGAAGCTCGGTGGGGACGCCCGCGACGATCAGCCGGTGCGCGTAGCCGAGCCCCTCGTCCCGCAGCGGGTCGTACTCGGCGACGAGGACGTAGGCGCGCGGCAGTCCGGCCAGGTCGGCGGCGCGGGCGGGCGCCGCGTAGGCGGGGACGTCCGCGCCGCCCGCCGGCCGCCCGCCGAGGTAGTGCCGCCACATGTGGCCGACGTCGGCGCTGTTGAACAGCGGCGGCTCGGTGAACGCCCGCATCGACGGCGTCTCCATCCGGTCGTCCAGGACGGGGTAGAGCAGCATCTGGAAGACCAACGGCGGGCCGGACTCGTCCCGCGCGCGCAGCGCCACGGCGGCGGCCAGGGCGCCGCCCGCGCTCCCGCCGCCGACCGCGACCCGCTCGGGGTCGCCGCCGTACTCCGCGGCGTGCGCGTGGGCCCAGACCGTCGCGGCGTAGCAGTCGTCGAACCCCGCGGGGAACGGATGCTCGGGCGCGAGCCGGTAGTCGACCGACACGACGGCGATGCCGTCCTCGCGGGCGAACGTCAGGCAGCGGTCGTGCTCGTTGTCGAGGTCGCCGGTGACGAACCCGCCGCCGTGAAAGTACACGAGCACGGGCGCCGGGTGCGGCGTCCCGCGCGGCCGGTAGATCCGCACCGGGACGGGCGGCGCGCCGGGCGGGCCGGGGATCTTCCGGTCCGCCACGTCCACCCCCTCGGCGGTGGCGGGACGGGCGAGCACGGAGACCAGGTCGCGCATGGCGGCGCGGGCCTCGGCAGGGTCCGCCAGGCCGACGTAGGGCATGCCGTCGAACGCGGCGGCGAGTTCGGCGTCCAGGGTCATGGTCCGGACCTCCTGCTGGCTGGTCGGGCGCGTGGGTGTCTGGTGCGTGGGGATGGTCGGGCACGTGGGGCTGGTCGGGTGCATGGGGGTGGACGGGCGCGCGCCCCCGGGCGGGAGGTCACCCGGGGGCGCGCGGGGAGCGGTACCGCCGTGGACGGAACGGTGGTGCCGCGGCTTGTCGGGCTGCGTTCAGCCCCTGGGGGCGGTCAGCCGGAGACCGGCAGGTTGATGTAGCGCGGCCGGTAGATGCTGACGTCGCGGTAGTTGTCGTTCAGCGGGCCCTTGGTGCCGTCCAGGCTGTTCACGTTGTAGGAGATGACCAGGTTGCCGCTGGACGACAGCGACACGTGCTGGTGGGCGTTGTAGGTGAAGATGTCCGGGTCGCCGTAGGAGCCGAACTCGCCGGTCTCGGGCGTGCGGTAGACGGTCTGCTCACCGGTGAAGGGGCCGGCGGGCGAGCAGGACAGCAGGACGTCGATCTCGCTGCCGAACGGGATGCTCGCGTCCTGGTTGACCAGGATGTAGTGCGAGCCGCGCTTGGCCACGCTGAACTCGTTGGAGATGCCGCTCATCAGCCGGGCCGACGCGGTCTCCGAGCCCGACCAGCCGCCGGCCGTCCGGTACTGCCATGTCCCGCGCAGGTCACTGCCCTGCACCCGCGCGATGTGCAGGTACTTGGTGTTGGCCTGGGTGTCCGGGTCGATGTAGTCCTCGGTGCCGTAGACGTAGGTGTAGCCGCCGTCCTTGAACAGCGCCGACCCCCACTGGACGCCCGACGCCGACGGCATCGCCGTGACCTGCGTGGGCGCGGACAGGTTGCCGGTGGAGAACCGCGCCAGGACGTTGCTCTTGAACGTCATGTCCCAGCCGGTGCCGTTGTTCGGGTCCGGGTCGTAGTACTGGCGGTAGAGCTGCTGGACCTCCGCGCCGTTCTGGGTGAGGTCGCCCGCCCAGTACCAGTGCGCGGCCTGCGGCGGCGGCATCACGGCCTTGGGGTTCGCGGCCGTCCCGCCGTGCACGGTGGTCGTCGCGCCGCCCGTCGCCTGGACGACGAACGAGTTGTTGATGAACGGCGTCGTGCCGCCCTCCTCGATGACGACCGACCGCGAACCGTCCGCGTTGACCTTGCCGAGGAAGGTGTCGGAGTAGGCGTAGACGATGCGCCCGTCCGTGAGCTTCAGCGAGTACGTCGAGTCGCCGCCGGTCCAGTCGTCCAGCAGGGTGTTGCTGTTGCCGTAGGCGGTGAACTTGCTGTTCAGCGCGGTGTTCTGGGTGGCCGTGCCGAACGTCGGCGGCGCGTGCCCGGAGCAGGTCGGCCCGGCGGCCGCGGCGGCGTGGCCCTTGCCGCGGGCCTTCTGGTGCCCGAGGCCCGCGCCGTTCTCGCTGGACGGGCCGTGGCCGTGCGTGTCGGCGGCCGCCGGGAGGGCGGGCGCGGCGGCGAGGCCCGCGCCGAGCAGCAGGGAGGACGCGAGGGCGGCGGCGCGCCTCCGCCGCCGGCGCCCCGCGCTAACGGGAGAGTGCCGGTCGGGAGAGGAGTGCCGGTCGGGGGAGGAAGGACTCGGGGGGACGGACTCCTGCATGGAAACCTCCGCGGGGTCGCTGTCGCGCGCCGCTCGTGCGCGCTGCGCCCAACATCATGAGTCATCAAATGACTTGGTGTCTAGATCTTCAGCGATCCCGGTCTACGGCGATCCCGGTCTACGGCGATCCCGGTCTACGGCGATCCCGGTCTACGGCGAGCCCGGTCTACAGCGAGCCCGGTCTACAGCGAGCCCGGTCTACAGCGAGCGCTAGGTCTCCGGCAGGGCCGCGGGGTTGCGGGCCAGCAGCCCGCCGTCCACGCGGTGCTCGGCGCCGGTCACGAACGACGAGCGCGGCCCGGCGAGGAACGCCACCACCTCGGCGACCTCCGCCGCCGCCGCGACCCGGCCGAGCGGATGCGCCCGCCCCCACTCGGCGACCTGCTCGTCCTGGCTCGTCCCGCCGCGGAACAGGTCGGCCGCCCAGCGCAGCATCGGCGTGTCGACCGACCCCGGGCACACCGTGTTCGCGCGGATCCCGTCGGCGGCGTGGTCCAGCGCCACCGCCCTGGTCAGCGCGTTGATCGCGGCCTTGCTGGCGCTGTAGGCGGCGACCCGGTCCTGGGAGACGAACGCCTGCACCGACGAGACGGTGACGATCGTCCCGCCGCCCCGGCGGCGCAGCTCCGGCACGGCGGCCCGGCAGGCGAGGAACACCCCCTTGACGTTCACGTCGAGGACCTCGTCCCACAGCTCCTCGGTGGTCTCCTCGACCGTCCCGTACCGCTGGACGCCCGCGCACGTCACGAGGACGTCCAGCCCGCCGTGCCGGGACACCGCCTCCGCGACCAGCGCGTCCATCCGCGCGGCGTCGGTGACGTCGGCCTCCACGCCGGTGACCTCCAGTCCGTCGCCGCGCAGCTCCGCCTCCGCCCGCCGGACGGCCTCCTCGCCGACGCCGCAGAACACCACGGCGGCGCCGTCGCGCGCGAGCCGCTCCACGACGGCCCGGCCGATCCCGAGCGACCCGCCGGTCACGACGGCGGCCTTGCCTTCGAACTCCTTCACGTGCCCTCCCCCTCGATCACTGCCGCGCGCAGCCAGAGGCTCCGGCGCGCGTGCGGTTCCAGCGCGAGCGCGGTGCCGTTCGCGGCCGCGGCGGCCAGCCCGTCCGTCGGGTGGCCGGCGAACGGCTCCAGGCCCATCACGTACGCGCGGCCCCACCACGGATGCCCGGTCGTCGCCCCCAGCTCCTGCCACAGCCACAGGTGCGGCAGGACGGCCGCGTCCCAGCGCACCCGCATGCCGAGGCCGCCGTCCGGATCGACGACCTCGTAGCGGCCCTCGTCCAGGCCGGTGAGGTAAACGATCTCACTCGGTTCGCCGCGGTCCGGGACGACGTCCAGGTCGACCGTCCCGCCGCCGGGCGCGGGGACGCGCGGCCACTCGTGCGGCCCGCCCGCGCGGACCCGCCGGCCGCCCGGCGCGATCGCCGTCTCGTGCGGGACGACCCGCGCGCCGCCCGGCAGCCTGATCCGGTGCCCGGGACGCAGGAAGGGCGCGCCGAACACGATGTGGTGGCCCCACATCGCCTGGAGGGCCACTCCCGACTCGTTGACCAGCTCCTCCTCGATCGCGAGTTCGGGTTCGCCGGAGCGGAGCCGGAGCGTCTTGGTCACCCGCAGCGGCATCCGCCGGGCCCGGACGGTGAGCCGCACGGCGACCTCGCCGGGGTCGTCGGCCACGATGTCGGCGTCCCACGGCAGCCCCGCCACCTCGCCGTGCTGCGCGAACGCCGCGCCCCTGTAGGTGCTGGGCGCGCCGCCGTTCGGCAGCACCTCCTGCCATCCGCCCTCGTAGCCGTCGAGGAACGCGGCGGTGTCGTCGGCCGCTCCCCCGGCGAGGTCGCGCGGGTTGCGCAGGCCGTCCGGCGACAGCCACACGAAGTCCATGTCGCGCGGCTTGTAGCAGAACTCGGCGATGTCCCCGCCCTTGCCCGCGAGGACCGTCACCCGCAGCAGCTCGTTCTCCAGGACGAGGGCCTCCAGCCCGGCCCAGGTGATCTCGTGGACGCGGGCGCCCCAGTTGCGGGACGGCCGGTGCCGCCGGCGCCCCATCAGCTCCAGTTCTCCGCGCCGCGGAACGGGTAGTGCTCGCCCGGCGCGTACCGGGGCCGCGGCTGGTACTCGTTCACGCCCGCGTCGCCGCGCAGCAGCAGCGCGGACGGGAACGGCAGCGGCTCCTCGGTGATCCGGGTCGAGGTCGGGATGTAGCGGATGGTGAGGCCGCAGCGCCGGTGCGGCGACTCGTTGGCGTTGCTGCCGTGCATGATGTTCGGGTGGTGGACCTCGACGTCGCCCGGTTCGAGGACGAGGTCGACGGCCTGGGAGTCGTCCACGCCGACCGCGCTCTCCACGCCGAAGACGGCCTCGGCGTCGTCGCGCTCGCGGACGTCGTGCAGGTCCTCCTTGTGGCTGCCGGGGATGACGCGCAGGCAGCCGTTCTCGGGCGTGGAGCGGTCGATGGCGAGCCAGAGCGTCACGACCCGCATCGGATCGAGCGGCCAGAACGCGCCATCCTGGTGCCAGAGCACGGCCTTTCCCGTGTAGGGCGGCTTGGAGATGTAGGCGGACGCGAACAGGGCGATGTCCGGCCCGATGAAGCGCTCGGCGACGTCCAGCAGGCGGTCGTCGGAGACCAGCCGCACCCAGAACGGGTCCTTGGCGACCAGCTCGGTGGACAGGTCCTCACCGGTGCGGTCGGGGTGGCGCTCCTGGAGCCAGCGGACGTGGCCGTCGGCCTCGGCGATCAGCTCGGGGTCCAGGACGTTCCTGAAGATCGCGTAGCCGTCGTCGTCGTAGCCTCGCATCGGATCGTTGCCCATGGGCGTCCCTTCTCTGGTGGAGCGACACCCGAAGTCTTAGTCATCAGATCACTTGTTGTCTAGATGTATTGTCGCCCTATCGCGGACGCCTCCGGAGAGCCTGTCGCGGACCGCCTCTGGAGAACCCCGCCGCACCCACCGCGGACCCACCCCTGGAGAGGACGCCATGAGCGCGCTGGACACCCTGGCCGGCGGCGACCGGCCCGCCCGGGTCGCCCTGATCGGCGAGTGCATGATCGAACTGAGCCCGGTCGCCCCCGAACTGATGGCCGTCGGCTACGCCGGCGACGTCTTCAACACCGCCGCCTACCTCGCCCGGTGTGCGCCGCCCGAGACGGCCGATGTCCAGTTCGTCACCCTGACCGGCGACGACCCCTACAGCACCCGGATGCGGGAGGCGTGGGCCGCGCACGGCGTCGGCTCCGCGCTCAGCCGCGCCGTCCCCGGCGGCCGGGCCGGCCTCTACCTCATCCGCACCGACGAGCACGGCGAGCGGACGTTCACCTACTACCGCTCCCAGTCCGCGGCGCGCGGGCTGTTCGGCCCCGGCCAGCCGCCGGAGACCGACGACGCCATCGCCGGGCACGACCTCGTCTACCTCTCCGGGATCACCCTCTCGATCATCGGGCCGGACGCCCGCGAGCGGCTCCTGGGCGTCCTGGACGAGACCCGGCGGCGCGGCGGCCTGGTCGCCTTCGACGGCAACTACCGCCCGGCCGGCTGGCCGTCCCCGCAGGCGGCCGCGGACGCGATGTCGGCCGTCCTCGCCCGCACCGACATCGCGCTGCCCACGCTCGCCGACGACCGGGCCGTCTTCGGGGACGCCACCGCCGCGGACGCCGTCGCCCGCCTGCGCGCGGCCGGGGTGTCCGAGATCGCCGTCAAGCTCGGCGAGCGCGGCTGCATGATCGCCGGTGCCGCCGGCGCGGTGGAGGCCGTCCCCGCCGTCCCGGAAGTCGAGGTGGCCGACACCACCGCCGCGGGCGACGCCTTCAACGGCGGCTACCTCGCCGCCCGCCTCGCCGGGCGGCGGCGCCGCGCCGCCGCGGAGGCCGCGAGCGCCCTCGCCGCCCGCGTGATCGGCCACCGCGGCGCGCTGCTGCCGCCCGTCCCGCGCGGGACCGTCGGCAGGGCCGCGGACAGGGCCGCGGACAGGGCCGCGGACAGGGCCGACCGCGAGGCCGGTCTGGGGGCTCCGAACACCCCCTAGAGTGGGGCGGAGCCCGCGTGGGCCTGGTCGCGGCGTGACGCATGCCTCCCCTGTACCGGGGTTTGGAACGCGTTCGTTCAGGTCGGCGCGGCGTTCGTAAGAAAGCCACGCGCGCCGAAGTCTCCCAGTGGCGCTCGTAGGCGGTAGTTTCGAAGCAGCGGGACCATCCTGCGAGGGAGTGACGTGACCGAGGAAACCGCTGCAATGCCGGCCAGTACGAAGTTGTCCGTCCGCGATGTGGTGACGGTGAAACTGCCGGCCGCGAGCGCCTACCTGTCCGTGCTGCGGACGGCCACAGCGGGGCTCGCGGCCAGGCTCGACTTCACGCTGGACGAAATAGAGGACCTGCGCATCGCCGTCGACGAGGCGTGCGCGATGCTGCTCGCCCAGGCCCTGCCGGGGACCGACCTGAGCTGCGAGTTCGAGCTGACCGGGGACGCCATGCGCATCTCCGTGTCGGTGCTCACGGTGGACGGCGAGGAACCGAGCCGCGACACCTTCGCCTGGACGGTCCTGTCGTCCCTGGCGGGCGAGGTCGACGCCGCGGTGGGCTCCGACGACCGGGTCACCGTCACGCTGCAGAAGCGGCGCGGTGCGGCGGGGGCCCCGTGACGGAGAAGACGGAGGAGACGACGACGGTCACCGCCGCGAGCAGCGAGCGGTCGGAGTCCGCGGTGCCCGACCGGGCCCGGGCCCGCGCGCTGTTCGAGCGCCTCGCCGAGCTTCCGGAGGGCGACCCGGAACGCCAGCGCATCCGCGACCAGCTCGTGGAGCTGCACCTGCCGCTGGTGGAGTACCTCGCCCGCCGCTTCCGCAACCGCGGCGAGTGGCTGGACGACCTGATCCAGGTCGCCACCATCGGCCTGATCAAGTCCATCGACCGGTTCGACCTGGAGCGCGGCGTGGAGTTCTCCACCTACGCCACGCCCACGATCGTCGGCGAGATCAAGCGGCACTTCCGCGACAAGGGCTGGGCGGTGCGCGTCCCGCGCCGGCTGCAGGAGCTGAAGCTGTCGCTGACCAAGGCGATCAGCGACCTCGCGCAGCGCGAGGGCCGAGCGCCCACGGTGAGCGAGCTGGCCGCGCACCTGCAGATGAGCGAGGAGGAGGTGCTGGAGGGCCTGGAGTCGGCGAACGCCTACTCCACCGTCTCCCTGGACGCCCCCGACTCCGGCGACGAGGACGCCCCGGCGGTCGCCGACTCGCTCGGCATGGTCGACGAGTCGCTGGAGGGCGTGGAGTACCGCGAGTCCCTCAAGCCGTTGCTGGAGAAGCTCCCGGCGCGCGAGAAGAAGATCCTGCTGCTGCGCTTCTTCGGCAACATGACGCAGTCGCAGATCGCCGCCGAGCTCGGCATCTCCCAGATGCACGTGTCCCGGCTGCTCGCCCGCACCCTCGCGCAGCTCCGCGAGGGCCTGACCGCCGACGAGTGACGATGCGACGAGCTCCATGAGTTCGACGAGCAAGGAGAAGGCCCCGGGACGGCGTCCCGGGGCCTTCTCATATCCGCCTTCTCATATCCGCCTTTTCACATCCGCCTTCTCACCCGCGGTGGGTACTGGGCGGTCAGTTCTTGGTGGGCTGCTCTTTGAGGCGGTCCATGAGGCGCCGTCCCAGGGAGCGCGGCTCCGCCGCGCCGGCGGCGGCCGGTTCCTTCGGCGCGGCGGCCTTCCGCGGCCCCGCACTCCGTTCGCCCTGATCAGCGCCCTTAACGCCGTCCTCGGCGCTGTGCTCAGCGTGATCCTGCTCGTGGTCCTCGATCAGCCAGGCAGTGCTCGGCGGGCTGAGGACGGTGACCAGCGCGGCGACCGCGACCGCGCCCAGCGGGATCGCCAGCGCCGGCTGGTCGCTCTGCCACAGCGACCAGGCGATCGGCAGCGCGAACAGCTGGGTCAGGACCGTGGGGGCGCGGCTCCACTGGTCGGCGCGCAGCAGGCCGCGCGCGCAGGCGAGCATGCCGAGCCCGCCGGCGAGGGCGAGGACGGTGACCCCGATCGCGCTGGCGGGGTCGACGGCCGCGCCCGCCGCGGTCTCCACGCCGGTGAAGACGCCGAACCCGACGGCGGCGAGGCCCTCCGCGCCTTCGAGCGCTGCGGCGGCCTGCACGGTGATGGGGCGCTTGCTCACACCTGAACCCTACTCGTCCGTCCGGTGCCGCCGTCCCATACCCTGGCGCCGTGCGCGCCATGCTCATCGCCAACCCCAAGGCGACCTCCACCTCCCGGCGGGCCCGCGGCATCCTCATGCGGGCCTTCACCGGAGACATCGACCTCGAGCTCGCCGAGACGGGGCACCGCGGCCACGCGACCGAGCTGGCCCGGCAGGCCGCCGCGGACGGGTACGACGTCGTGGTCGCGCTCGGCGGCGACGGCACCGTGAACGAGGCGGTCAACGGCCTCCTCGCCGACGGCCCGTCCCCCGACCTGCCCGCGCTGGCGGTGCTGCCGTCCGGGAGCGCGAACGTCTTCGCCCGCGCGCTCGGCCTGCCGGGCGACCCGATCGGCGCGACGACCGCCGTGCTGGAGGCGCTGCGCGCCGGCCGGTACCGCACGGTCGGGCTCGCCACGGCGACCCCGGAGGGCGGCGAGGAGCGGTACTTCACGTTCTGCGGGGGCGTCGGGCTGGACGCCGAGGTGATCCGCGAGGTGGAGGCGCGCCGCGCGGCGGGCGTGCGCGCCGACCCGTCGCTGTACGCGCGGACCGCCGTCCGCCATTTCTTCTCCGGCACCGATCGGCGGCGCCCCGCGCTCACTTTGGAACAGCCCGGACGGCCGCCGAAATCGGGGTTGTTCCTCGCCTTCGTCTGCAATACATCGCCGTGGACTTTCCTCGGCCGGATGCCGGTGAATCCGACCCCGCGGGCGCACTTCCAGCGCGGCCTGGACGTGTTCGGGATGCGTTCCCTGGACCTCGGCCCGACGATGTCGGCGCTGGCCCAGATGATGACCGCGCGGGCCCGGCCGGTGCAGGGCCGGCACGTCGTGAACGTGCACGACGCGGCCGAGCTCACCGTGCGGGCGGCGCGCCCGGCGGCCTTCCAGCTGGACGGCGAGTACCTCGGAGAACTGCGGAGTGTGACGTTCCGCTCGGTTCCGAAGGCGATACGCGTCGTCATTTGACGGCGCCGCGCCGGACGGGACGGGGTCATTCGAGGCGTGCGCGAGGCCAGGTGAGAGCCAAGTAACACGTTCGACCCACGGGTGTGACACATGCGACACCCATACTTTGAGAATCCTTTCTCAAAGGTCTTGCGTCGTCCCGCGCCCCCCTGACACGCTCAAAGTGCGCCCGCTGGACGAGGACCCCGCGACGGAGCCGGTCCCCTGCTCGCGGCGCCGCCGAACATTCACCCCTGGACCAGGTCGTGGTCTCCCGGGCGTTCGCGACATGTGAAACCGTTCACAAAAGTGGAGTTCCTCCACCACCCTGACGAAGGAGTGGACCGCATGGACTGGCGCCACCGAGCAGCCTGCCGTGACGTGGACCCCGAGCTGTTCTTCCCGATCGGCAACACCGGGCCCGCGATCCTGCAGATCGAGGAGGCCAAGCAGGTGTGCCGGCGTTGCGACGTGCAGGACGCGTGCCTGCGCTGGGCGCTGGAGTCCGGCCAGGACTCCGGCGTATGGGGCGGCATGGGCGAGGACGAGCGCCGCGCCCTCAAGCGCCGCGCCTCCCGCGCCCGCGCCCGCGCGAACATCGGCCTCTAGACCAACGGGGCCTCTAGACCGACCGGGCCTCTAGACCGACCGGACCTCTGGACACGCAGCTCCGTCCCTCCCGATCCACTCCCCGTCCCTCCCCGTCCCTCCCCGACCTCCGGCGACGCGGCGCCACCGCCTCGAAGCCACGGCAAGAGAGCCCGTGGCGCCGCCCCCGCCGGAGCGGTCCCCCGCAGGGACCGCCACCGTCGAGCCCGGCACCGTCGAGCCCGCCGCCGTCAGAACCGCCGGTGGGCGTGGTCCAGCGGCACGTCGACCACCACTTCGGTGCCCCCGCCCGCGCGGGGCCGGAAGTCCAGCCGGCCGCCCAGCTCCCCCACGATCAGCGTGCGGACGATCTGCAGGCCGAGGCTGTTGGAGCTCTCCACGTCGAAGTCCGCGGGCAGGCCGACGCCGTCGTCCGCGATGACCGTCACCAGCCTCGGGCCGGGCCCCTCCTCCGCCGGCTCCTCGTGCGGGGCGTCGTGCGGGGCGCGCGGCTCGTGCGCGCCCGGCACCGGCCACTCCCCCCAGACCTCCACGCCGCCCGGCTCGCGGCGCTCCTCGCCCTCGCCGTAGCGGCGCGCGACGACCTCCAGCGTCCCGAACCGGTTGGCGAGGCCGTGCTCCAGGGCGTTCTGCAGCAGCTCGGTGAGCGCCATCGCCAGCGGCGTCGCGATCTCGGCGGGCAGCACGCCGAAGCTGCCGGTCCGCTTCGGGGTCACCTTGGTCTCCGGCGTCGACACCTCCCCCGCCATCGTGATCACGCGGTCCGCGATGTCGTCGAAGTCGATCAGCTCGTCCGGGGTGTGCGACAGGGTCTCGTGCACGATCGCGATGGACCCGACGCGGCGGACCGCCTCGTCCAGCGCCGCCCGCCCCTCCGGGATCCGCAGCCGCCGCGCCTGCAGCCGCAGCAGCGCCGCGACGGTCTGCAGGTTGTTCTTCACCCGGTGGTGGATCTCCCGGATGGTGGCGTCCTTGGTCATCAGCTCCCGATCGCGCCAGCGCAGCTCGGTGACGTCCCGGCACAGCACGACGGCGCCGATCCGGGTGCCGCCGACGACCAGCGGGATCGTCCGCAGCTGCATGATCGACCCGCGCGACTCGACCTCCACCTCGCGCGGCGCCCGCCCGGACAGCACGACGCTCAGCGCCTCCTCCATCGGCTCGCCGGTGTCGCACAGGTCCGCGGTGATCTGGCCGAGCGCCTCGCCGACCAGGTCGGCCGGGAAGCCGAGCCGCCGGTACGCCGACTGCGCGTTCGGGCTGGCGTAGGTGACCTTGCCGGACCGGTCGAGCCGCATCAGCCCGTCGCCGACGCGCGGCGAGCGGACCATGTTCGGCTCCTCGCCCGGCACCGGGAACCGGCCCTCGGCGATCATCGTGGCGAGGTCGCTGGCGCTCTGCAGGTAGGTCAGCTCCAGCCGGGACGGGGTGCGCGCCGAGCTGAGGTTCGTGCTGCGCTGGATCACCCCGAGGATCTTGGCGCCGCGCCGCACCGGGATCGACTCCTCCCGGACCGGGATGCCGCTGCCCCACTCCGGATCGCCCTCCCGGACGATCCGCCGCTCCCGCCACGCCACGTCGATCAGCCCGCGCCGCCCCGTCCGGACGACCTTGCCGACGAGGTCCTCGGGGTAGGCGGTGGGACCGGTCGTCGGGCGCATCTGCGCGATCGCCACCCAGCCGGGGACCGCGGCGCCGGTGTCGACCCGTCCGCGCCGGCCGCCCTTCGGGCCCGGGGCGGCCTCCGCGGGCAGCGCGTCCGCCGACCGCAGCGGCACCCACAGCAGCAGGTCCGCGAACGACAGGTCGGCGAGGAGCTGCCAGTCCGACACGAGCGCGTGCAGCCATTCCAGGTCGGTGTCGGTGAGATCGGTGTGATCGCGGACCAGATCGGTCAAGGTAGGCACGCGACCATCATCGCCCATCGTCCTTGGTGCCCGGGCGGGTGCCCCGGCCCCCGCGCCACCTGGCAGGATTCCCCGCATGACCGCGGTACGAGACCCCCTGGCCCGGCTCCGGGACGCCGCCGAGCGCCGTGCCGAGGCGGGGCTGCGCCGGACGCTGCGCCCCCGCCCGGACGGGCTGACCGACCTGGCGTCCAACGACTACCTCGGGCTCGCCGGCGACCCCCGGCTGGTCGAGGGCGCCTGCGCCGCGGCCCGCGCGTGGGGCACCGGCTCCACCGGGTCCCGCCTGGTCACCGGGACGACCGCGCTCCACACCGAGTTGGACCGGCGGCTCGCCGCGTTCACCGGCAGCGCCGCCGGCCTGGTGTTCTCCTCGGGGTTCCTCGCCAACCTCGGCGCCGTGACCGCCCTGGCCGGGCCCGGCGTGCTCGTCGTGTCCGACCAGGTGAACCACGCCTCGATCGTGGACGCGTGCCGGCTGTCGCGGGCCCGCGTCGTGATCGTCCCGCACCGCGACACCGCCGCCGTCGAGGAGGCCCTCGCCGACCGCGAGGAGCCGGACGCGCTCGTCGTCACCGACGCGGTGTTCTCCGTCGACGGCGACCTCGCGCCGCTCGCCGCGCTGCACGCCGCCGCCCGCGCGCACGGCGCGCTGCTGGTGGTCGACGAGGCGCACGCGCTCGGCGTCGTCGGGGCGGGCGGCCGGGGCGCCGCGCACGCCGCCGGCCTCGCGGGCGAGCCCGACGTCGTCCTCACCCTCACGCTGTCGAAGTCGCTGGCGGCGCAGGGCGGCGCGGTCCTCGGCGCCCCCGAGGTGATCGGGACGCTGGTCGATACGGGCCGGTCGTTCATCTTCGACACCGGCCTGAACCCGCCCGCCGCCGGCGCCGCCCTCGCCGCCCTCGACGTGCTGGAGTCGGACCCCGCCCTGCCCGCCCGCGCCCGCGACCGGGCCCGGCGGATCGCAAACCTCGCGGCCGGTTCCGGCCTGGAGACCGCCGACCCCGCCGCCGCCGTCGTCCCCGTCTTCCTCGGCGAGCCGCACGCCGCGCTCCGGGCCGCCGAAATCTGCGCTGAGCACGGCATCCGCGCGGGCTGCTTCCGCCCGCCGTCGGTCCCGAAGGGACGCGCGTGCCTGCGGCTGACCGCCCGCGCCACCCTGGACGAGTCGGACCTCACACGCCTCGGCGCGGCCCTGGCGGAGATCGCGTCCTCTACCGGTCGTAGTCTGCACGCATAACATCGGGGAAAACCCGCGATGAACGTGAGGAGATGCCGTGACGGAGGTCAGGGGCGGCCCCCGCCACGGGGGCGGGTACGAGCACGGCTTCGACCGTGCCTCGCTCGCCGGCATCGGCCAGCGCCACCCGAACCAGGCACCGCGGATCCCCAAGTACTACAAGCTCAAAGAGCTGCTGGTCGAGCTGATCCAGTCGCTCCCGGCGGGCAGCCCGCTGCCGCCCGAGCGCACCCTCGCCGAGAAGTACGAGACGTCCCGCACCACCGTCCGGCAGGCCCTCGCCGAACTCGTCGTCGAGGGCCGCCTCCAGCGCATCCAGGGCAAGGGCACCTTCGTCGCCAAGCCGAAGGTCGCGCAGGAGCTCCAGCTCGTCAGCTACACCGAGGACATGCGGCACCACGGGCTCCGCCCCGAGACCCGCATCCTGGAGGCCGGCTACGTCAGCGCCGACGAGAGCCTCGCGTCCCTGCTGTGCATCCGCCCCGGCGGCCGCGTCCTGCGCATCCACCGCCTCCGCCTGGCCGACGGCGAGCCGATGTCGATCGACACCTCGCACCTGCCCGCCCGGCGCTTCCCCGGCCTGCGCCGCGAGTTGTCGCGGCACCACTCCCTCTACGAGACGCTCGCCACCGCCTACGACGTCCACCTGACCGAGGCGGAGGAGACGATCGAGACCGTCCTCGCCACCCCCCACGACGCCCAGCTCCTCGGCGTCGACGTGGGCCTGCCCATGCTCCTGCTCTCCCGGCACGCCTTCGACACGACGGGCCAGCCGGTCGAATGGGCCCAGTCCCTGTACCGCGGCGACCGCTACAAGTTCATCACCCGCCTCAGCCGCTGACCCGGCCGCGCCGTGTGCCGGACCCGTGCGCCCGGGGCTCCCGCGCCGGCTCCTCGGCCGAAGCGGCCGCCGACCGGCCCGCGCTAGCGTGGATCCGGCGGCCGCCGGATACTTGGGTGACGGAGTGCGACGTTCCGCCCACGCACCGAACACATGTTCCCCTACGATGACCGGAGCAGATCGTGAGGGAAGGATCGCCGAAAGTGACCATCCAGACGTTGCCGTCCTACCGGGCGGCGCTTCCAGATACGCCGTACGCCCTGTGGGCGAGCGGCGAACTCGACGACTTCCTCCACCTGCCCGAGGGCTCTCGGGCCGAGATCATCGGAGGAGAGATCGTCGTGTCCCCCACGCCGACGGTGTCGCACGGCAACCTGGTCCACTACATCGCCCGCGCGATCGACCGGGCGAGATTCGCCGACCCGTCCTACCCGTGGACGTCCCGGCAGATGATGACCCTGAACCTCGCCGGTTTCGAGCAGGGCTACGTCCCCGACCTGATCGTGGCGGAGGACGCGGTGTTCGAGACCGCCGGGGACGCGGACGAGGTCGAGTTGCGGCCGGATGAGATCGAACTGGTCGTCGAGGTCACCTCGAAGAACCTGGCGGCCCACGACCGGCCGCCGGCCGGCGACAGGGCGCGGCGGAAGCCGACCAAATGGTGGGGGTACGCCCGCGTCGGCATCCCCTACTACCTTCTCGTCGACCGCGACCCGAAGATCGCCGCGACCACGCTCTTCTCGATCCCGGACCAGGGCTCCAGCGCCTACCTCCACCGGGAGTCCTGGGAGTTCGGCGCGACGGTGCGCCTCCCCGAGCCGTTCAACATCGAGATCGACACCGCCGGCTGGAGACCCTGGCAGGTCCGTTGACCGTCTCCGGTGGCCGTCAGAGGGTCTGGCTGAGGGCCTTGATGGGCATCTGCAGGTCGGTGAGGAGGTCCAGGTCCCGCTGGGCGGGGCGGCCGAGGGTGGTCAGGTAGTTGCCGACGATGATGGCGTTGATGCCGCCGAGCATGCCCTCGCGGGTGCCGAGGTCGCCGAGGGTGAGCTCGCGGCCGCCGGCGTAGCGCAGGATGGTGCGGGGCAGGGCCAGCCGGAACGCCGCGATGGTCTTCAGGGCCTCGGTGCCCTCCACCAGCGGGAGGTCGGCGAACGGGGTGCCGGGCCGGGGCGCCAGGAAGTTCAGCGGCACCTCGTCCGGTTCGAGCTCGGCGAGCTGGGCGGCGAACTCGGCGCGCTGCCCGACGGTCTCGCCCATGCCGACGATGCCGCCGCAGCACACCTCCATGCCGGCGGCCTTCACCATGCGGAGGGTCTCCCAGCGCTCCTCCCACGAGTGGGTGGTGACCACGTTCGGGAAGTGGGAGCGGGCCGTCTCCAGGTTGTGGTTGTAGCGGTGGACGCCCATCGCGGCCAGCTCGTCCACCTGCTCCTGGGTGAGCATGCCGAGCGAGCAGGCGATGTTGATCTCGACCGCGTCGTTGATGGCCTTGACGCCCTCGCGGACCTGCGACATCAGCCGCTCGTCCGGGCCGCGCACGGCGGCGACGATGCAGAACTCGGTGGCGCCGGTCTTCGCGGTCTCCCTCGCCGCCTCGACCAGCTCGGGGATGTTCAGCCACACCGACCGCACCGGCGACTCGAACTTGCCGGACTGGGAGCAGAAGTGGCAGTCCTCGGGGCAGCCGCCGGTCTTCAGCGACACGATGCCCTCGACCTCGACCTCCGGGCCGCACCAGCGCATCCGGACCTCGTGCGCGAGCGCGAGGAGGTCCTCCAGCCGCTCGTCGGGCAGGGACAGGACGTCCAGCACCTGCTGTTCGGTCAGCCCCCGGCCCCCCTCCAGGACCTGGCCGCGGGCGGTGTCGAGGATGTCCGTCACGTGCTCTCCTTGTCGAGGCCGAAGCTGTCGCGGAAGGCGGCGGCGTCGAAGCCGCCGCCGAACGAGGGGGCGAGGCCGCGGTGCGCGGCCACCAGGAACTCCGCCGGGTCCAGGGCGCCGGCGCCCGCGGGCAGCGCGCCGGACAGCGGGCGGGCGGCGATGGTCTCCAGGTCGCGGATGTTGCTGCGCATCGCGAGGTCCGGGTCGTCCGGCCAGGCGCCGATGACGACGCCGGCGAGCTGCACCCCGCGGTGCGCCATCGCCTCCAGGGTGAGCGCCGTGTGGTTGAGCGTGCCGAGGTCGGGCCGGGCCACGACGACGACGGCGGCGCCGAGCCAGCGCGCCAGGTCGGCGATCGTGGTGCCCTCCTCGTCGTAGCGGACGAGGAGCCCGCCGGCGCCCTCCACCAGCACCAGCCGGCGGGTGGCGGCGAGGTGCCCGATCCGCTCGGCGGTCTCCGCCAGCCGGACCGGCGGCAGCCCGGCGGCGCGGGCGGCGGCGGCCGGGGACAGCGGGTCGGGGAACCGCGCGAACTCGTGCACGTCGTCGAGCCCGGCGAGGCGGCGCACGTCGTCGAGGTCGCCGGGCCCGGCGCCGTCCACCCCGGTCTGGCCGGGCTTGACGACGGCGACTGACGCGCCGCGGGCGGCGGCGACCGCGGCCAGCGCCGCGGTGACGACCGTCTTGCCCACGCCGGTACAGGTCCCGGTCACGACGAGCACACTCACAAGGCGGCACACTAGCGCGGGCCCCCGGCGGGGACTCCCGCCGGACCCCACAGTCTTCGGCCGCCGTTTTTGTAACGGGCGGAACCGGAGGCCGCAGGGGGTGCGTCCAAGCTCCATGGCCGGTCCGTACACACGTTCCCGCTGGGTGCCGGCTCTCGCCTGCGCGGCGCTGACCGCCTGCGCGGCGGCCGCCTGCGGCGACGGGTCCGGCGGTGCCGGGCCTCCGGCACCCGCCACGTCGGCGCCCTCGTCCCCCGCCCCGTCCCCGAGCTCGTCCCCGAGCTCGTCCGCGAGCTCGTCCCCCGCCAAGGACGCTCCCGCCGGTGAGAAGCTCGTGCTCCGCCTGCGCAAGGTCGGAGGCCTCGCCGGCATCGGCGGCCCCGGCAGCGTTCCCGACTTCTCGCTCTACTCGACGGGCCGCGCCGTGGCCCTGTCCGGGGGCGAGCTGACCCAGTACCGCCTGACCCCGGACGCGCTGCGCCGCCTGCTGGACGAGGCGCGCGCGGCGGGTCTCAGCCGCTCGCACACGGTCGGCTCCGACCGGATCGCCGACGCGGTCGTCACGGTGGTGACCATGGACGGCGCGACGACCCGCCTCATCGAGGCGGGCACGCAGGCCGTGCCGGAGGCGCGGTTCCTGAAGCGCCTCGACCCGGCCGGGTGGCCGGCGTCCGACCAGGCCGCGAAGGCGGCGCCGTACCGGCCCGCGAAGACCGCCGTCCTCGCGGGCGAGGCGGCTGGGACCGGCACCGTCCGGGCGTGGCCGCTGAAGCCGCTCGGCGACGGGGTGCCGGTGGCGGGTGCGGTCTGCACACTCGCGCCGTCCGCGAAGGTCCCGGACGCGAAGCCGGGCACGGCGTGGCGCAGCGGGGGCAGGACGTACTCCGTCCGGCTGCGGCCGCTGCTGCCCGGCGAGTCGTCCTGCCGGGACGTGGGTTAGCGGGCGTCGAGGTCGGCGGCGACCTCGCGCGCGGTCGCGGCCAGGTCCGGGTCGAGCCGGTCCAGGCGGTCGTCGAGGTCGTCGGCGAAGCGGAGGCGCTCGACGCCGGGCGCCGCGACGGCCTCCGGCATCCAGGCCGAGTGGATCAGGAACGGCACGGTCGTTCCGTGCGGCGGCGCCAGCACCGCGACCGGGCCCCGCCCGACGTCGGCGGCGTCGAACAGCTCGACGCGGAACCGGTCGTCGTTGTGCACGGCCACGACCAGGTACCCGTCGTGGCCGCCGGGGTCCGCGCCCGCGTAGCGGCTGCCGCCCCGCCCGCGCGGCACGAAGGACGGCGAGGTCGGGTAGTCGTCCAGCGCGAACGTCCACTCCGACAGGGCCTTGAGGTCCTCGCGGTCGTGGCTCACCAGGACGGCCGGGGTCTCCTCGGCGGGGAACAGGGACGGGTCGATCCGGCCCGCGTAGTTGCGCATGGCCCGCCGGTTGACGGCCTCGGGGTGGAACCCCAGGTAGACGAGGTGGTGCCGGGTCGGGGCGCACTGCCCCTCGAAGCTCCAGTCGATCGCGGACAGCTCCGCCTGCCACCAGCGCTCGGGATCGCGGGCGCGGGCGCGCTCCAGGACGCGGCCGGTCTCCGGATCGAACTGCATGACGGTGGTCAGCGCGGGCGCCATGCCGTGGCAGTACATACCGCGCAGGGCCGGGTCGATGGGGCGGCCGAGGACGTCGACGTCGTCCTCGCGCAGGTACATGCCGATGTCGACGCCTTCGCCGTGCTCCATCACGACCTGGACGCCGTCGGAGTCGTCGTAGCGGGCGTAGAAGTGGTTGACCTCGGGCGCGAGGCGGAACTGCGCGCAGGTCACGGACGCCGTCCCGGGGACCAGGTCGTCCTTGCGGATCAGCAGGACGGGCCCGTCCGGATTGTTGGGCGCGGTCCGGTCGCCGCCGAAGATCTCGTCGATCTCCAGCTTGTAGGCGGTGTCGGCGAGGACGAGCCAGTCGCGGGTCTGGGTGATGGTGTGCGTCGCCTGCGGCAGCGCCGCGCCCTCGACCTCCCAGCGCCGGACGCGGGCGCCCGTCCCGTCGTAGCGGATCACCGAGACGGCGCCGGACAGCACGTCGCGGCTGACGCTCCACAGGCAGCCGCGCTCGGGGTCGACGACGGGGTGCGCGGTGGTGGAGACGAGCGGGAGGACGGCGTGGTCCAGCGCGGGCCGCCAGTCGTCGCGGTGCCCGACCTCGGCGAGGAACTCCAGCGTGACCGGGTCGACCTCGACCGGGCGCCCGGCGTCCCAGGTGGCGAACAGCCGGTCGCCCCACGGCAGCGGCGCGGTGTTGGCGGCGTTGACGAACCCCCACGGCGAGTCGGTGCCGACCGGGCCCACGGTGAACAGGTCGGGGCGCTTCGCGCGCAGCCGGACCGAGGGGGTGTCGATGACGCGGGCACGCCAGCGGAACCGGCCGTCCGGGCCGGGCCGCAGCGGCATCCGCGCGATGATCCCGTCGCCGAAGAACGCGTGCCGGGGGCGGGTCCGCTGGTCGGAGGTGCTGACCACGTAGTGGCCGCGCACGTCGTCCGGCCAGGTCCCGGCGACGACCTCCAGGTCGAGGTCGCCGGGGTCCTGCGTGCCGAGGATGGAGCGGGGAACCGGCATCAGCCCTCCACAGGTTATTGGCTATCCGCCAATCAACAGCCGGGCGCGCCGCCCCGTCAAGACCGGCGGAGGCACCGGCCCGCGCCCCGAATACCCTGGTTCGGCACGTTTCGTCGGCCGCGGTGGCAGTGGGGAAGATGCGGATGCTCAGACAGGACACCGGCGGGGAGGACCTCGGCGAGGAGGAAACCGGCAGGGAGGACGTCGACACGAGGGATGCCGGCACGAGGGATGCCGGCACGGGGGATGCCGGTACGGAGGACGCCGGGCGGGAGGGCACCGGGCGGGTGTTCGTGCGGGTGGCTCGGCCCGAGGAGTACGGCCTCGTCGGCGACCTGACCGTGGAGGTGTACGTGCACGGCGGGCTGGTGTCGCCCGAGTCGAGCTACGTGCGGACGCTGCGGGACGCGGGCGACCGGGCCGCCAAGGCGGAGCTGCTCGTCGCCGAGGTCGCGGGCGAGATCGCCGGTGCGGTGGCGTACTGCCCGCCGGGCAGCCCGTACGCCGAGCTGGCGGGCCCCGGCGAGGCCGAGTTCCGGATGCTCGCCGTCCGGGAGGCGGAGCGCCGGACGGGCGTGGGGCGCGCCATGGTGCGGGCCTGCGTCGAGCGGGCGCGCGCGGCCGGGTTGGCGGGCCTGCGGCTGTCGACGCAGCGCAACATGGCCGCCGCCCAGCGAATGTACGAGCGGATGGGGTTCGTCCGCACCCCCGAGCGGGACTGGTCGCCCGTGCCGGGCGTCGACCTGCTGACCTACGCGCTGCCGCTCTGCTGACCTACGCGCTGCCGCTCTGCTGACCTACGCGCTGCCGCTCTGCTGACCTACGCGCTGCCGCTCCGCTGACCTACGCGCTGCCGCTCCGCTGACTCACGCGCTGCCGCTCTGAGCCTGCAGTTCGCCGTGCGCGGCGCAGCGGGCCGTCCAGCCGAGCGGGGTCACCTGGACGACCATGCGGCGGCGGCAGTGCGCGCAGTAGCGGGGCGGTTCCATCTCGCGGGCGGCGCGGCAGGCGGCGTGGTCGCCCTCGGCGGCGGGCTCGCCGCAGCGGTCGCAGTACACGGCCCCACCCTATGCCGGGCCGCCGGCGCGCATGCGGGCGACGGTCCCGGTGTCGTAGGTCCCGCCGGCGAACTCGGAGCCGTCGAGCAGCTCGCGCAGGAACGGCAGGTTCGTCGGCGGCCCCTCGATGCGGAAGGCGTCGACGGCCGCCCGGGCGAGCGCGACGGCGTGCGCGCGGTCGGCGCCGTGCACGGACAGCTTCGCGATCAGCGGGTGGTAGTGCGGGGTGACGGTGTTGCCCTCGGCGTAGCCGGCGTCGATGCGGATGCCGTCGCCGACGGGCTCCTCCCACACCTTGATCTCGCCGGAGCCGGGCAGGAAGCGGTGCGGGTCCTCGGCGTGGACGCGGAAGGCGATGGCGTGGCCGCGCGGTTCGGCGGCGGTGAACGAGACGGGCTCGCCCGCGGCGATCCGGAACTGCTGCTCGACGAGGTCGATGCCGGTGACCATCTCGGTGACGATGTGCCCGGACGGCAGGCGGGTGCTCATCTCCAGGAAGTAGAACTCCTGCGCGGCGGGGTCGACGAGGAACTCGATGCTGCCGGCGCCCCGGTACCCGACGGTCTCGCCCGCGCGGACGGCGGCCGCCAGCATGCGCGCGCGCAGCGCGGGGGTGAGGCCCGGCGACGGGGTCTCCTCGACGATCTTCTGGAAGTGGCGCTGGACGGAGCAGTCGCGCTCGCCGAGCGCGAGGACGGTGCCGTCGGCGAGGCCGAGGATCTGCACCTCGATGTGCAGGGCGCCCGGCACGTACCGCTCCAGGAGCACCTCGCCGTGCCCGAAGACGCGGTCGGCGGCGGCGCGGGCGGTCTCGTACGCGGCGCGGACGGACCGCTCGTCGGCCGCGACGGCGAGGCCGATGCCGCCGTCGCCCGCCGCGGGCTTGAGCATCACGGGGTAGCCGACGCGCGCGGCCTCCTCGGCGGCGGTGCCGGCGTCCGGGACCGGCTCCCACGCGCCGGGCGCGACGGGGACGCCGGCCTCCTTCATCAGGTTCCGGGAGTTGATCTTGTCGCCCATCCGGGCGACCGCGAGCGGCGGCGGACCGACCCAGACCATGCCGCGCTCGGCGACCCGCCGGGCGAACGAGGCGCTCTCGGCGAGCACGCCGTCGCCGGGGTGGACGGCCCGCGCGTTGGTGCGGTGCGCGGCCTCCAGGATCGCGGCGGCGTTGAGGTAGCCGCGGGCGGGGTCGGCGGGGCCGATGAGGACGGCCTCGTCCGCCTCGGCGACGAACGGCAGGTCGGCGTCCGCCTCGGAGTACACGGCGATGGCCTTCAGCCCCATCGCCCGCGCGGTGCGCAGGATCCGGCCGGCGATCTCCCCGCGGTTCGCCACGAGCACGGACTCGAACACTGCGGACTCCTCCTCGCGCACGCGCCGGGACCGGGCGTCCCGTCCCGGCAGAGACTAGTGCGGATCGCCGCCGCCCGCCCCCTCGCGGCCGGTGCCGCGCATCGGCGAGATCACCGGTCCGCATTCCGGCGGTCCGGAGGAATGGCAGCTCATCCCGTGGCCGCCAGGTAATTGTGAACCGGCACAATTGACTTCGCCGCGCCCGCCGTTCACTGTGTGGGGCGTCGCGGCCGACCATTCCCGCAGCGTCGCGGACTCCCGTTCTCCCCCGGCCGGCCGCCGCATGCGCAAAGTGCGCCGCCGCTTCCCGCGCGGCGCGGCTCCCCAAGGAGGAGACCTTGTCCCTCAGACGATTCCTCGTCCTGGCCGGCACGGTGGCGGCGTTCGCCGCCACCGCGCTCGCCCCCGTCGCGGCCCAGGCCGGACCACCTGCGAGAACACCTGCCAGAACATCCGCGCAGGCGGCTGCGGAGACGGCCGCGGCGCAGCCGCAGACCGTGACCCTGCGGTATGGGCCCTACACCATTCCGAAGGCGGCGGACGGCGAGCACGGCATGCTCCCGAACCAGCTCGCGTTCAACGTCCAGAAACCGTGCGAGAACTGCTACGTCACCGGATTCAAACCGAATCTGGTGTACGCCGACGGCAGCAACGCCAACATCAACACCGGGCCCATGCTGCACCACGCCGTCTTTTTCAATTCGGCGGCGCGGGACATCGTGTGCGGCGGGCTCCGGCGGGTCCTCGCGTCCGGGAACGAGCGCATGGAGAGCGTGTTCCCGGCGGGCTACGGGTTCCGGATCGGCAGGTTCGACCGGTGGACGCTGCTGGCCGACCTCATGAACCACGCGCACGAGGAGAAGACCGCCTACCTGGAGTTCACGTTCACCTACGTCCCGGCGTCCGGCTCGGGCATCACGCCGGTGGTCCCGCTCTGGCTGGACGCCGGCGGCTGCCTCGACTCCACCTGGGACACCCCGGCCGAGCAGAGCGAGAAGTCGCGGACCTGGCGGTCGACGGTGTCGGGCGACCTCGTCCACATCCGCGGGCACCTGCACCGCGGCGGCATCGCGGTGCGGACCGAGAACACCGGCACCGGGCAGGTGCTCTGCCGCAGCGTCGCCGAGGAGGGCGGCACGCCCGAGTTCATCGACCACCACGGGATGGCCGAGGTCTCGAGCATGCCGTCGTGCGGCGGCTCCCCCATCGGCCGGATCGAGCGCGGCGACACCCTGCGGATCACCGCGTCGTACCGGGCGTCCGAGACGGGCTTCGCGGACGTCATGGGCATCATGCACGGCTGGGTGACCGAGGGATGACGCCGATGGACCGGCTGGCCGGACCCGTGCTCGCGCTGTTCCGCGCCGTCGTCGGGCTGCTGTTCCTCTGCCACGGCGCCGCCTCGCTGTTCGGCGTGCTCGGCGGCGACCGGGGCAGCGGCCACGCGGTCGAGGCCGGGGCGTGGCCGGGCTGGTGGGCCGCGCTGATCCAGCTCGTCTGCGGCGCGCTGGTGCTGGCCGGGCTCGGCACCCGGGCGGCGGCCGTCCTCGCGTCCGGTTCGATGGCGTACGCGTACTTCACCGTCCACCAGCCGCACGCGCTGCTGCCGCTGCGCAACGGCGGGGAGAGCGCGGCGATGTTCAGCTGGGCGTTCCTGCTGATCGCGGTGCTGGGGCCGGGCGCCTGGGCGCTGGACTCCCGGCTCGCGGCCCGCCGCGGCCGGGAGCCGGCGGACGCGGCGCGCTGACCTGCCCGCCGGCGCCGCACGTCCGGCCCGCCCCCGGCCGATGCCGGGGACGGGCCGGACTCCGCGCTCAGCCCGCCGCGACGACGCGCGCGGCGACCGCGGGCGGGACCTCGCCGTGCGCCGCGAACCGCATGGTGAACACGCCGCGGCCGGACGTCATACCGCGCAGGTGCCCGACGTAGCCGAACATCTCCGCCAGCGGGACGAGGGCCTGGACGACCTTGGCGCCGCCGCGCTCGCCCGTCCCCTCGACCCGGCCCCGGCGGCCGTTGAGGTCGCCGATGACCGTGCCCAGGTACTCCTCCGGCGTGGTGACCTCGACGGTCATCACGGGTTCGAGCAGCACCGGGGACGCGCGCCGGACCGCCTCCCGGACCGCCAGCGAACCGGCGATCTTGAAGGCGAGCTCGGACGAGTCGACGGGGTGGAAGTGGCCGTCGGTGAGGACGACCCGCACGCCGGTCATCTCGTATCCCGCGACGGGCCCGGTGCGCAGCGCCTCCTGGCAGCCCGCGTCCACGGACGGGATGAACTCCTTCGGGATCCGCCCGCCGGTGATCCGGTTGACGAACTCGTAGCCGTCCTCGATGGGTTCGAGGGCGATCTGCACCTTCGCGTACTGGCCCTTGCCTCCCGTCTGCTTGCGGTGCGTCAGGTCGACCCGCTCGACCGCCCGGCGGACGGTCTCGCGGTAGGCGACGCGGGGGCGGCCCACGTTGGCCTCGACATGGAACTCCTCCTTCAGGCGGTCGACGAGGATCTCCAGATGGAGCTCCCCCATGCCGCCGATGACGGTCTGCCCGTCCTCGTCGCGGACTTGGAGGGACGGGTCCTCCTCCGCCAGCCGGTGCACGGCCGCACCGAGGCGCTCCACGTCGGCCCTGGAGCGGGCCTCGATGGCGACCTCGATGACCGGGGCCGGGAAGTCCATCGACTCCAGGACCACCGGGTGCGCGGGGTCGCACAGCGTCTCGCCGGTGGCGGTCCGCTTGAGGCCCATGACGGCGACGATGTCGCCCGCGCCCGCCGCGCCGATCTCCACCCGCTTGTCCGCGTGGACGCGGTAGATCTTGCCGATCCGCTCCTTGCGGCCCCGGGCCCCGTTCAGCACCTCGGCGCCCGGCTCCAGGCGCCCGGAGTAGATCCGGACGAAGGTGAACCGGCCGAGGTGCCGGTCGCTCACGACCTTGAACGCGAGCGCGGCCAGCGGCGCCTCGTCCGAGACCGGTGCCCCGCCGGCGGCCGGGCCGGCGTCCAGCGGCGACGGCAGGTACCGCACGACCGCGTCCAGGAGGGGCTGCACGCCCTTGTTCCTGAACGCGCTGCCGCACAGCACCGGGCTCGCGGCCGACGCGACCGTCAGCCTCCGGATCGCGGCGTGGAGCTGCTCCTCGGACGGCTCGACGCCGTCCAGGTACAGCGCCATGGCCCGCTCGTCGTGCTCGGCCACCGTCTCGATGAGCGTGCGCCGCCACCGGCGCGCCTCCTCCGCGAGCCCGGACGGGACGTCCGCGACCGTGTGCCGCCCGCCGGGCCAGAGGTGCGCCCGCATGGCGACCAGGTCGACGACGCCCTCGAACCCGGCCTCGGCCCCGATCGGCAGCTGCACGGCCAGCGGGACGGCCCCGAGCCGTTCGCGGATCATGTCGACGCAGCGGTGGTAGCCCGCGCCGGCCCGGTCGAGCTTGTTGACGAAGCAGACGCGCGGCACGCCGTACCGGTCGGCCTGCCGCCACACCGTCTCCGACTGCGGCTCGACGCCCGCGACGCCGTCGAACACGGCCACGGCGCCGTCGAGCACGCGCAGGCACCGCTCGACCTCGATGGTGAAGTCGACGTGGCCCGGCGTGTCGATCAGGTTGACCGTGTGGCCGTCCCAGTGGCAGGTCGTCGCGGCCGAGGTGATGGTGATGCCGCGGTCGCGCTCCTGCTTGAGGTGGTCGAGCGCGGCGGCGCCGTCGTGGACCTCGCCGATCCGGTGGGAGACGCCGGTGAAGTACAGGATCCGCTCGGCGGTCGTCGTCTTGCCGGCGTCGATGTGCGCCATGATCCCGATGTTGCGGACCTTGGCGAGGGCAAGGGCGGTGGCTGTCATCGGGATCCTCCTTCTCGCTCGATGACGACCGCCGCGGGACAAGATCGTCCGGCGCGGCACACGCGACGGTAACCGCCGGGGCCGCGCGGGCGCGAAGGGTTTTCCGGTCAGGGCGCGGCGGCGCGCTCGACCTCCGGGAGCGCCTCGATGACGCTGCGCAGGTGCGCGCGGGCGGCGCGCTCGGCGGCGTCCGGGTCGCCGGCGGCGATCGCCTCGATGATGTCCAGGTGCTGCGGCAGCGAGGTCTGCGGCCGGCCCGGGTGCACGGCCAGCCGGAACTGGTGCCGGACGTTCTGCGCGCGCAGCCGCTCCAGGACCCCGGCCGCCGTCTTCTGCCCGCTGATCTCGCGGACGCGGCGGTGCAGGCGCTCGTTCAGCCGCGAGTAGCCGAGCACGTCGCCGGACGCCACGGCGGCGCGCATCTCCTCGCCGATCTCGCGCAGCTCGGCGGCGTCGGCCTCGGTGGCGCGCGCCGCGGCCTTGGCCGCGCACAGCCCCTCGACCACCATCCGGACCTCGGAGATCTCGACGGCCTCCGCCAGGGACACCGCGCGGACGCGTGCGCCGCGGTTCTGCACCCGCTCGATCAGCCCCTCGCCGGCCAGTTCGGCGAGGGCCGCGCGGACCCCGGCCCGGCTCGCGGCGAACTCCTCGGACAGGTCCGCCTCGATCAGCCGCTGGTTCGGCACGAACCGGCCGCTCAGGATCGCCTCGCGGATCCCGCTCACCACGTCGCTCACCGGCACTCCCGGATTGTCGCCATTTTTGTCGCTGATCTAGGGTAGCCGGTGCGGGACATCTCGGCAGGGAGGAGGGCGGCATGCTCATCATCGCCGTACTGGGGCTGGGCGAGGCCGGCGGTGCCATCGCGGGCGATCTCGTCGCGGCGGGCGCGGCCGTGCGGGCCTACGACCCGGCCGTTCCCGCACCCGAGGGGACGGCCGCCTGCGGGAGCGAGGCCGAGGCCGCCGCCGGCGCCGATCTCGTGCTCAGCGTCAACAGCGCGCACGACGCCGTCGCCGCGCTGGAGGCGGGCGCGGGGGCGGTCTCCGGCGATGCCGTCTGGGCCGACCTGAACACCGGCTCCCCCGGCCTCAAGCGGCGGCTCGACGCGATCGCGCGGGAGCGCGGCGTCCGGTTCGCCGACGTGGCGATCATGGCGCCGGTGCCGGGGCGCGGGCTCCGCACCCCGCTGCTGGTCAGCGGGGACGGTGCCGCGCGGGTCGCGGACCTCCTTCGGCCGCTCGGCGCCGGCGTCGAGGTGATGGACGGTCCCGCCGGGCTCGCCGCGGAGCGCAAGCTGCTGCGCAGCGTGTTCTTCAAGGGGCTCGCCGGGGCGGTCGTCGAGGCCCTGGAAGCGGCGCGGGCCGCGGGCTGCGAGGACTGGCTCCGCGCGAACATCGTCGAGGAGCTCGCCGCGGCCGGCGAGCACACCGTCGACCGGCTGGTCAGCGGGACGCACAGGCACGCCGTCCGGCGCGCCGCCGAGATGGAGGCGGCGGCCGAGATGCTGGCGGAACTGGACGTCCCGCCCGCGATGGCCGCCGCCAGCCGCGACCTCCTGCGCCGCCTGGCCGGCTGAGCCGACCAGGCCGTCGAGTCGACCCCGGCAGTTGAGTCGACCCCGGCAGTTGAGTCGACCCGGCCGGGCGGAATCGCCTAGCCGGCCGGGTCGACCGGCGGCGTGCCGTGGGTGTGGAACGACTCGATCGTCTTCAGGCCCCACGCCTGGCCCTTCGCGCGCTCGGCCTCCGTCCAGGTGATCGTCTTCCAGTCGGGCGCGAGGATGAGCCGGGCGCACGGGTTGCACAGCTCGACGCGGTTGCCGCCCGGCTCGTAGACGTAGAGGAAGAACGTCTGCTGGATCGCGTGCTTGTGCGGCCCGGTCTCGATGAAGACGCCGTTGTCGAGGAAGATGTCGGCCGCGCGGAGGATGTCCTCGCGGGTGTCGGTGGCGAACGCGATGTGGTGCAGGCGGCCGTTGGTGCGCGTCCAGTCCCGCGTGTAGACGAGGTCGTAGGACTTGTTGGTGAAGGTCAGCCACCGCGCGCCGATGACGCCGTCGTCCAGCCGGATCTGCTCGGTGGGGTGCGCGCCGAGCACCTCCCGCACGAAGTCGGTGCTGGGCTCGACGTCGGCGGCCAGGAAGTTGACGTGGTCCAGGCGGCGGACGCACACGCCCATCGCCGGGTACGCCTGCGCCTGGTTCTTCAGGGACGGCGCCAGTTCGGGCGGCGGCTCGTACCACTGCGACTCCCAGTAGATCTCCAGCTCGTGCCCGTCGGGGTCGCGGAAGACGTAGGTCGGGCCGAGGCCGGGGTCGCCGTCCCGCCAGCCGATGCCGAGCCCCGCGTCCTCGATCGCCCGGACGCGCCGGTCGAGCGCCTCCGCGGAGGACGCGCGCAGCCCGGTCCGCCGGATGCCGGACGTGGTGTGCGCGGTGAGCTTGAGGGTGTGGTGCTCGTAGTCGTCCCAGGTCCGCAGGTAGACCGAGTCTCCCTCGGTGCCGGCCTCGGTGAGGCCCATGACCCGGGTGAAGAACCACAGGCTCTTCTCGGGCTCGGGCGTGAGCAGCTCGACGTGCGCGACGTGGGCGATCTCGTGCTTGGGGCTCATGGGGATCTCCGGGGGAAGGCGGTGCCGTCGAACAGTTTGCGCGCGGTCCGGACGACGGCGGCGCGCCGGACGGCCGTGCCGTCGAGCTCGACCGCCACGTCCAGCCGGCCGGTCGGGTGCTCGATGCTCATCGGGGCGCCGGGCGGCGGGAACGCGGCGAGGTCGCGGCCGACGGCGCCGTCGAGCAGCAGCGCGGTGGCGACGGTGACGGCGCCGAGGACGCCGATCGAGGCGTGCAGGCGCAGCGGGATGAACGTGCGGGTGCAGATCATCCCCCCGTCGCGGGGCGGCGCGACGAGGGTCGTCTTCGGCACGGACGCGCTCGCGACGTCGCCGAGGCCCATCAGCTCGCCCGCCGCGAGCCGCAGCGCCTGGATCCGGTCCCGCAGGTGGGACAGGTCGCTCTCGTAGCCGGTGACGCCGAGGTCGGACGCGGCGGCGACCACGACCGGCATCCCGTTGTCGACGCAGGTGACCTCAATGCCGTCGACCACGTCGCGGACGCGCCCGGTCGGCAGCAGCGCCCCGCACGACGAGCCCGCCGTCCCGGCGAAGCCGAGGTCGATCCGCGCCGCCGTGCCGGGCACGCCGGAGATCGCCGTGCCGCCGGCGTAGTCGACCGCGCCGCCCGGCGTCGGGAACGTCGCGGTGGCGACGCCGCCGCTGTTGACCATCCGGATCCGGACGCTCGTCCGGTCGCCGCCGGCCGGCACGAGGCCCCGCTCGACGGCGAACGGGCCGACGCCGGCGAGCAGGTTCCCGCAGTTCTGCCGGTCGGAGACCGTCGGCTCCTCGACGCCGAGCTGCAGGAACAGGTAGTCGACGTCGGCGTCCGGCCCGGCGGACGGGGACACGACCGCGACCTTGCTGGTGAGCGGGTGCGCGCCGCCGATGCCGTCCATCTGCCGGGGGTCGGGGGTGCCCATGATCCGCAGCAGCAGGCCGTCGCGCTCGGCCGGGTCGGACGGCAGGTCCCCGGCGAGGAAGTAGGCGCCCTTGGACGTGCCGCCCCGCATCATCATGCAGCGGACGCCGTTCACGCCTCCCCGCCCCCTGCGTAATCGGCCCCGGCGTAGTCGGCCCCGGCGTAGTCGGCCCCGGCGTAGTCGGCATGATCGACGTACCGGATGCCCATCCCGGCGAGCCGGTCCCGCAGGCCGTACCGGTCGAGGCCGAGTTCGCCGCGCTGGAAGGCGGCGCGGGTCGCGGCCTCCTTCTCCTCGCGGGCCCGCGCGGCCCGCACCGTCTCGGCGGCCGACTCCCGCGCGACGCGGACGACCCCGTCGTCGTCGGCGAGCACCACGTCGCCCGGCCGGATGACCTGCCCGCCGATGGTGACCGGCACGTTCACCGCGCCGGGCGTGGCCTTCACCGTGCCCTGCGCGCTGACGGCCGCCGACCAGACCGGGAAGCCCATCGCGTGCAGTTCCGCGACGTCGCGCACGCCCGCGTCGATGACGAGCCCGCGCACGCCCCGGTACTGGAGCGCGGTCGCGAACAGCTCGCCGAACATCCCGTCGGTGGACGGCGAGGTCGTGGCGACCACCAGCACGTCGCCGGGGCGGCACTGCTCGACCGCGACATGGATCATCAGGTTGTCGCCGGGCCACGACAGGACGGTGACGGCCGTCCCGGCGATGCGCGCCCCGAGGTGCACCGGCCGGATCGACGGGCCGAGGTAGCCGGTGCGCCCCATGGCCTCGTGGACGGTCGCGACGCCGTACCCGGCGAGGGCGTCGACCGCGTCCGCGTCAGCGCGCGGGGGGTTCGTGACGACGACGGTCCTCATGCCAGCTCCGTGGTGGTCTGCGGGTACAGCCGGACGTACGCCTCGGCGCGGGTGTCGTGCGGCAGCCCGAGGTTCGGGCCCGCGTTGCGCTTCAGCTGGACGCCGCGCCGCTTGGCGAGGTCGGTGTAGTACTCCCACATGTGGACCTGCGCGGGCAGGCACTCCATCGCCTTGCGCTTCTTGTCGAAGACGGCGGTGATGTCGAGCAGCACGTCCGGCTTGAAGTCGCACTGCTCCGGCTGGTGCGGCTCGAAGAAGAACACCGGCGGGGCCCCGAGCGGCTCGCCCGGCGCGTCGTAGCCGATCGCCTGCGCGAGCACGCGCGCCTGCAGCGCCATCCGCGCCGCCGCCGGGTGGTCGCCGTTGTAGGGGTCGGCGAGGGTGTGGGTCAGGACGACGGCCGGTTCGACGTCCCGGTAGACGCGGACGAGGCGGTCGACCAGTTCCCGCGACTCCACGAGCGGGTAGTCGCCGGCGTCCAGGAACTCGATCTCGGCGCCCAGCTCCGCCGCGGCGGCCTCGGCCTCGTCCCGCCGCAGCTTCTTGATCTCCTCCAGCCGCTTGCCCTCGCGCCAGGCGCGCGCGGACTCGCCGCGCTCGCCGTAGCTGAGGCACACCACCTTGGCCCGGTCGCCGCGCTCGGCGGCGAGCGCGATCGCGCCGGCGGCGCGCCAGACGAAGTCGCCCGCGTGGGCGCTGATGACGAGCAGGGGACGGGGAGAGGGGGAAGAACTCATGGGCCGTACTCTGCAACTTGTCACCCAAATTGTCAACAATTCTGCGGACAAGCTAGCCCGGCGCTCGCAGGCCGTCCAGCAGCAGGCGGCTCAGCCGCAGGAGCTCCTTCTGCGGATCCCACAGGCCGGGAGCGTCCGTGCCCGGTCCGAGGTGCGGTTCCTCCAGCCGGCGCTGGATCCGCTCGGCCGCGGCGAGCGCGTCCTCCCCCGGCGTTTCGGGCAGCTCGCGGACGATCCCGGCGAGGGCGCGCAGCAGGTCCGCGTAGGCGTGCCGGAACTCCGGGCCGAGCGCGGGCTCCGCCGTGCCGCCGCCGTCGCCGTCGCCGCCGCCGTCCCCGTCCCCGTCCCCGTCGAGCTGGCGCAGCGTCCCGGAGATCGAGCGGGCGTAGGCGGCCGTCTGGTCGAGTACGTTCAGCTCGCGCGGCGCCGGCCACCGGTCGCGGTGCCCCTGCCAGCGCAGCGGGTAGCCGCGCAGCTTCGCCCGCGGGTTGGCGCGCAGGCTCTCCCCGCCCTGCTCCAGCGAGTACCGCGCCTCCTCCTGGACCCGGGCCAGCCACGCCTCGCGCTCGTCGTAGCGCGCCCGGCCGCCCTCGTCCTCGGCGACCTCGCCCGCGAGGGCGTCGAGCGCGCCGGCGAGCGCGTCCCGCGCCTCCCGCACGGCGTACTCGGCGCGGCGCAGGTACAGCGGCGGGAACAGCGTCGCGTTCACGAGCAGGCCGACCGCCAGCCCGAGCGCGACGTCGCCCAGCCTCGGCAGCGTGTAGCCGACGACCTCGTGGCCGCCGAGCAGCAGGGCGAACAGCGCGGTGAACGCGACCTGGGACGCCTGGTCGCCGAGCCGCCGCCACCCCGAGGCCATCATCGCCAGGACGAGCACGACCGCGATGCCGGGCGTGGTGGGGCCGAGCAGCAGCCCGACTGGTATCGCGAGCGCGGCGCCGATCACGAACCCGGCGGCGTACGCCACGCTCTCCCGGACGGACCGGACGACCGACGGGTACACCCCGAGCAGCGCGGCCAGCGGCGCGAAGTACGGCTGCGCGTGCCCGACCGCGTACTTGGCGATCAGCCACGCGATGACGGCCGCGACGACCGCCTTGGCCGTGAGCTTGGCGCGCTCCGTCCAGTAGCGGCGCCCCGCGAAGGGCAGCAGGCGGCTGCGGAGTCCTTGCGTCGGCACCGCATGCCGGTTCCCCGCGTCCCGGCGCCCAACCATGGGACCGCCGCGCGGCCCGCCGGGATGTGGGTGGCGGCGGGGCGCGCGGCGGTCGGTCTCAGTGCGGGCCCGGGGGCGGGCCCGCCGTGGGGGTCAGCCCTTGGCCGGGTTGAGGGAGGCGATGGCCTCGGAGGTGAGCTTGGCGGCCCGCTCCCGCTGCGGGAAGCGGCCGACGTCGATGCGGGCGACCTCCCTGGCGGTGCGGTAGTCGATGACGGAGATCTGGTCGTCCTCGGCGAGCGACACGAAGCAGTCGTTGCCGTTGGGGCTCGTCTGCGTCCAGTACGGCAGCGCGTCGGTGGCGTAGTGGACGGTCCCGTCGGTGGTCAGACCGGGGCGGGAGACGATGGAGACGTAGTCGTCGATGGTCCCGGCCACGCACAGCTTGGACTCGTCGGCGTTCATCGCCATGCCGTGGTGCGCGGAGTTCTGCGGGTAGTCGTCCGGGCTCATCTTGGCGGCCTTGTCGCTGAACGGCATGTTCACCGTCCGGACGGTCTTGCCGGCGGCCAGGTCGTACTCGATGAACCCGTTGAGGTACGACAGCTGCGCGTACATCGTCTTGTTGTCGCGGGTGAACACCGCCGGGCGGATGCCGTACTCGAAGGTGTAGGTGCGCAGCTGCTTGAACGTCTTCGCGTCCACCGCCGTCACGGCCCTGGACCCCTTGAGCCCGTTCAGCAGTTTCGGCAGCGAGGTGATGCCGATGCTGGAGTTGTAGAGGACCGTCCCGTCGGGTGAGTAGTCGTTCGCGTGCGGGTAGGTGCCGGTGGCGAAGCTCGTCAGGAGCTTCCCGGTGGCGGTGTCGATGACCTCGGCCTTGCTCGCGGTCGTGGCCGAGACGATGAACTGCTTTCCGTCCGCCGACAGCGCCGCGTGGTCGGCCTTGAAGCCCTCGGTCCTGTGCCGCCACAGCATCTTCTTCGTGGCGATGTCGAACGCGACGGCGTCCGACAGCGCGCCGCGCGAGATGTAGAGGGTCGTGCCGTCCGGGGAGACGGCCATGTCGTCGACGAGCTTGCGGTAGCCCTGCGCGGCGTTGACGGCCTCGTAGCCGATCCGCTCGACGATGTTCATCGAGTCCAGGCGCTCCTGGAGGTCCGGGACGACGTCGATGGAGCCGAGGTTCCGGTAGGTGGCGGTGTCGATGAAGCTCACCGTGCCGCCCTGGCCGTTGCCGACGGCCATCACGTCGCGCAGCGCCGGCGCCTCGGCCGGCCGGGCCTGCGCGGGCGGCGCGCCGGCCATCGCGGTCGCCGCCAGCACGGCGCAGCCGAGCAGTGCGGTTCGTCTTCGGAGACGTGGGGAAGGCATCGCGTCCTCCAGCGGGGGGGTGAGGGTCTCCGGTCTGAAAACGATCGTGTTCCGACTGGGTTACTGGACAGTAATGCAGGGTGATGTGCGACACAAGACCCAAAATGATGGAAAATGCGGTGCGAGTGACGGGGAGCCCGGGGAGGGGCGGGGAGGAGCGGGGAGGAGCGAGGTGGCGGGCAGGCGCGCGAGTCCGACCGGCCGCTACGGCGGCAGGTCGGCGGCCGAGCGGCGCGCCGAGCGGCGCCGCCGGTTCCTGGACGCCGGGCTGGAGATGTTCGGCCGCGGCCCCGGCTACCGCGGCACCACGGTCGCCGCGCTGAGCGAGGCCGCCGGGCTGTCCACCCGCCAGTTCTACGAGGAGTTCCGCACCCTGGAGGACCTGCTCGCCGACCTGCACCTGGAGGTCAACGACACCGCGGAGCGCGCGGTCGTCGCCGCGCTGCCGTCCGTCGAGGGACTCGGTCTCGCCGAGCGCACGGCCCGGCTCTTCCGCGCCTACGCCGCCGCCATCACCGCCGACCGGGCCCTCATCCGGATCGCCTTCGTCGAGATCGTCGGGGTCAGCCCCCGGCTGGACCGGCAGCGCCTCACCCGCCGCGCCCGCTGGGTCGACTTCCTCTGCGCGGAGGCGGCGGCCGCCGCCGCGCGCGGCGAGATCCCCGACCGCGACTACCGGATCGCCGCGACCGCCTTCATCGGCAGCATCAACGGCCTCCTGCACGACTGGAGCGCCGGGTGGGTCGAGGCCACCCTCGACGAGGTCATCGACGAGCTGGTGCTCATCCTCCTCGGCCGGCTGCACGCCCCCGACCAGGGCTGAGGCGCTCCGGCTCCAGCGGGTCGGAGGGGCGTGGGGCAGGGGGCAGGGGGCAGGGGGGCAGGGGCAGGGCGTCAGGGCATGGTCCGCGTCGCGGGGACGTCGCGGACGTTCGGGGTGATGAAGGCCAGCCGGGCGCCGGTCGGGTCGGTGATGATCGAGAAGCGGCCCAGCTCGATGTCGCTCGGCGGCAGCCTGACGCGCCCGCCCAGCTCGACGGCCTTGGCGGCGGTCTCGTCGCAGTCGGCCACCCAGTAGTAGGGGATCCAGTGCGGCGGGCAGTCGGCCGGCCAGCGGTCGTCCATCTGCACCATGCCCGCCACGGACCAGTCGCCGATCTTCCAGTCGGTGTAGCCGGCGGTGTAGTAGGCGCGATCCACGGGCTTCCATCCGAAGACCTCGCCGTAGAAGCGGCGGGCCTGCCGGACGTCGCGGGACGCCAGCTCCACCCAGCACATCGCGGACGGCTCGTCCTGCACCCCGGCGCCCTGCAGGTGGTACGGGTACCAGAAGGCGAAGTCGGCGCCCTCCGGGTCGGAGCAGAGCGCCATCCGCCCGAGGTCGGCGATGTCGGTCGGCTCCACCATGACCTGGCCGCCCGCGGACAGCACGGCCTCGACCGACGCCTCGACGTCGTCGGTGCGGAAGTAGCACGTCCACGACGAGGGCAGGGTGTCGTCGGCGAGGACCTGCATCCCGCAGACCTCCGGCCCCTGGAGGTCGCCCAGGGTGAAGATCTCGTACTCGCCGATCTCGACGGTCAGCGTGTAGGAGTACCAGTCGAACAGCTCGCAGTAGAACCGCTTCGAGGTCTCCTGGTCGGGGCTGGCCAGCTCCGCCCAGGTCGGGAAGCCCGGCTCGTAGGAGGTCACCTCGGGCATCGCCGGACCCTCACAGCTCGCATGCCACCACCGTAGGGAGCCCCGCGCAATCTGCGCTGACCGGAAACGCCAAGACCGCTCAAAGCGGTCTCAGGCGCTCACCACCGTCTGAAGGAGGCCCCACACGAAATGCGCGACGTACCGGTCGCCGTCCGGCAGCGTGATGGTCGCGTGCCAGCGGCTCGGCGCGTCGCCGTCCTGGTGGGCCACCGCGCCGAACCGGGCGTCGACGTCGCCCACCACGCACGACCACGGGACGAGGTCGTCGACGCCGGCGAGCCGCGGCACGGGGGCGGCGTCGTCCCGGACGAGCCACTCGTGCACGACCGAGCCGTCCGGCGCCATCATGATCTCGAAGCGGAGCTCCGGCCACAGCGGCAGCGGCGGCCACCACGCGGTCGCGCAGGCGACGTCGCCGACGCGCCGCTCCGCGGTGCCCGCGGGCGGGCCCAGGACGGCCTCGTGGCGGCGCCGGCCGCGCGGGAACGTCCGGGACCGCAGTACGCGCTGCCATCGGGCGTTGGCCTCGCGCATCTCGGTGCGGGACGCGCCGAGCGCGCGCACCGCGTCCTCGACCATGCCGGGCTGGTAGTCGGCCATGCGGCGGAGCAGGACGAGCTGGAACTCCCGCCGGGCGAATCCCTTCATCGCCCGCCACGCTACCCTCCCCCGCCCCGGGCGGCCTCCGGGGTCAGCGCGCCGGACGGTCGGTGACCGGCTCCTCCAGATCGCGCTCGGACGGCCGGGGCGGCTCGGGACCGTCCGGGCCGCGGCGCACGACGTACTCGACGCGGGCCACCCGGAAGCGGTGGCCGCGCACACTGATCTCGGTGCGCCGCGTGCCGTCGCGCAGCAGTATCGCTGCCGCCCGGTAGGCGGCGACGTCATCGGGGCTCGGGCCGTCCAGCAGCGGCACGACGTGGTCGAAGTACGCGGCGAGGTGCTCGCGCACGGCGGCCGGGCTGTGCAGGAACGGCCCGTGCAGGAACGGGCCCTGCGGGGCCGGGGCATGCGGGGCCGGGGCATGCGGGGCGGGACCGTGCGGAGCGGGGCGCGGCCCTCCGTCCGGTTCGGCGACGGTGAAGCGGGCCGGCAGCCGGACGGGCCGGGGGTGGGTGGCGAGCGCGCGGCGGGCGTCCCAGGCCAGCTCGGGCGGGACCGCCGGGCCCGCCGGAACCCACGCGTCGCCGGGCGGGGCGGCGGGCACCGGCGGCGTGGCCTCGGGGAGCAGGCCGTGGTCGAACCGGCCGGCGTCGCGGCGGGTGCGCGGCTCGGGGAGCGCGTCGGGATCGCCGGGGCGGGGCGGCTCCGGGCCGTCCGGGCCGCACCGGCAGAACCGGTCGGCGCGCACCACCCGGAACAGCCGCCCGGCGACGGTCAGCTCGTCCGGCCGGTCGCGGTCGAGCCGGTCCGCGCCGCGCCGGTACGCCGCGCGGACCGCCGCGGGCACGCCGGGGTCGCCGGCGAGGCGGCGGAACCACCAGCCGAGGGAGTCGCGGGCCTCCTGCGGGGTCGCCCGCTCCATGCCGGACATCATCCAGCCGGCGGGCACCCGCTCCATCACCCCGAACGTCGCGCCGCACCAGCGCACCGCGGGATACGCCAGCCGGGCGCGCACCTCGCCGAGCCGCTCCGCACCGCTCGCCGGCGGCGCGAGCGGGAGATCGGCGGCGAGGGCCGCTCCATCACTGCCCCTCATGCCCCCATGGTCACAGGAAGGGGAGCTCACCGCTCGTGTTTCGGCGATTCCGGTCGGTCAGGCATTACGGCCTGGCCGTTACCGGCCGGAGCGCGGCCGCCGGGGCGCCGCTCAGGACTTGCGGGCGCCGATCGCGGCGGCGATGCCCGGCCAGCTCTTGACCAGCTCGCGCTTCCAGTACTTCCAGTTGTGCATGCCGGGGCCGTAGAGGTTCGCGGTGACCGGGACGCCCGCGCTCTTCGCCGCGGCGACGAAGTTCTCGTTCATCGTCCCGGCGAGCTGCTCGCCGATCCGCCCCGCGTCGTGCGGCGGCGTGTTCGGGTTGTCCAGCGGGCCGGGCCGGCCGTCGCCACAGGAGACGTAGACGCCGATGCCCTTCAGCTTGGCCACGTTGACGGTCGCGTCGTGCGCCCGCCAGTTCGCCCGCGCGATGACGGGGTCGCCCCAGATGGACGTGCCCGCCTCGCGGTTCATGGAGGTGAGGATGACCGGCATGCCCGGCGCGGTGATGTTGAGAGCGCCGCTGTACGCCGCGGCGTACTTGAACATCCCGGTGTGCCGCTCGGCGTAGGTGATGGCGCCCTGCCCGCCGGACGACAGGCCGATCGCGGCGCGCGTCGTCCCGGCGCGGAAGTTGCGCTCCATCAGCGGGATGACCTCCTGGATGTGGAAGGTCTCCCACTCGGGGATGCCGCCCTTGCCGCCGTTCCACCAGTTGGTGTACGAGCCGTTCCAGCCGCCCTCCGGCATCACGACCATCGCGTCGTACGGGCCGGCGACCTCTTCGATGTTGGAGTCCCTCGTCCAGGACAGGTACGTGTTGTTGCCGCCGTGGTAGGCGTACACCGTCGGCCACGTCCTACTGGCGGTGCGCTTCCAGCCCTTGGGGACCATCACGCGGGTCTTGACGGCCGCGCCGAGCGCGGGCGAGGCGATGGTGACGTCGAACTGCCGCGCGTTCACCTTCTTCACCTCGGTGATCGCGGCGCCGTCCGGGGCCTTGGCGTACTTGCTGGCCCCGGCGCCGGACGGCAGTTTCGGCTTCTCGCCGTGGCTGCGGCGGTCGGTGTCGGGGTCGCCGGCCGAGGGCCTGCCGCCGCCCGTCTTGAACGGGTTGCTGTTCAGCGGGACGCTCGGCAGCTTGGCCGCCTTCGGCGACTTGCTCGGCGACGCGCCCACGACGGGGGCCTGCTGCGTCGGCGGCCCGAACGAGGGGATCGGCCGGGAGTCGCCCGACGCCTCCGACTTCCCGGTCGGGACGCCGATGCCGGCCTGCGCGAGGCCGACCATGACGGTGGGCAGCAGCACGGCGGCGGCCGCCGTGCCCGCGATGGCGATCTTCCGGTCGGTACGCTTCTTCATGGACTCCCCAGCCGCTCAGGCCCCCCGGGCCCGACGCTCTGCTCGTCCGCAAGAAACTACTGTCCCCGGAGTCACAGCCGCAAGTATTGGCAGTAAATGCAATAAAGGCGAGACAGGGCGCGCGGCCGCCGCTCGCATCGCGTGGCGTGACCGGGGTCACTCCCCCGTTCCGGGCCGGATGGACTGGGCGTGCCGGAACACCTCGCCCGGGTCCCAGAACCGCTTGGCCTCCTGGAGTTCCGGGTAGGCGTCCTTGTAGTAGAGCGTCTCCCACGACTGCCCCGACGCGTTCCAGCGGTGGTCGCCGAGATCGGCGTCCGGATACCCGATGTAGCAGCCGTCGGTGCGCTCGCCGTCCGCCACGGGCACGCCGCCGGTCTCCTCGAACGTCGCCCCGTAGGCGTCGCGTATCCAGGCGATGTGGGTGTCCTCGCGGGGGTCCCGCTCGGCCCAGTAGACCTGGAATTGCAGTTTCAGAATGGAGTCGCGCTGCCGCACCGCCGTGCGGTGCAGCGGACGGTTGACGGCACCGCCGTAAGAGTCGACCTGGATGACCGCCCGCGGGTTCAGATAGCCGGGATACTCCCCGTGGCCGAGATAGCGCCACATCGCCGCGATCTGCCGTTCGCTGAACGGTTTCCGCAGATAGGCGGACTTGTGTTTGCCGCACCGATTCCCGCCGGCGGGGTCGAGCGCGCGGGTGGCGGTCAGCCACGGCATCGCCCGCGGGACGTCCAGGTGGACGAAGTGCTCGCCCATCTCCGACCGCATCTTCGTCGCGGACGGCCGTACCCGCCCGCCGAGGTGCGCGATGAAGTCGGCCATCGCCCGCGGCCCGTCCGGGTCGTCCGCGTCCACCTGGGCGAGCAGCCCGATCTGCCCGTTGGCGAGATGGTTGAGCTTGAGTACCGCGAACAGCTTCCCGGCCGCCGCCGACGGGTCCTGATGGTCGCGGAAGTACTCCCCGAACGCCGTCACCAGCGCACCGAAGTCGTCCTCGGCGATGTCCACCCAGTCCCACGCCAGCGCGGCGAGCAGCACCCGCTCGGGCGGCTGCGGCAGCCCCCGGAACCAGAACCGGGTGGCCACGCCGAAGTTCCCACCGCCGCCTCCGGTGTGCGCCCACCACAGCTGCCGCAACCCCGGGTCCGGATCGTCGCGCCGCCCCACCACCAGCCTGACGTTCTTGTCCGCGTCCACGACCGCCACCTCGACCGCGTACAGGTAGTCGACGGTCAGCCCGTGCTGCCGCGACAGCACCCCGAACCCACCCGCCGGAATGTGGCCGCCCAGCCCCACGGAGAAGCACGTGCCACCCGGCAGCACCTTCCCGGTGACCGGATACAACCGCTCGTAGACGTGCCCGTTGTTCGCCCCGGCCTCGACGCAGTACGCCTTCATCGCGTCGTCGTAGGACACCGCGCACATGGGGCTCACGTCCAGGATCACCCGCACGTCCGTCCCGCACACGAAATCCTCGTAGCAGTGCCCGCCGCTGCGCACCGCGATCCGCGCCTGCCCCGGGTCGTCCGGCGCCTCCCGCACCGCGTCGGCCAGCGCCGCCCGCGCCTCCTCCGGCGTCCGCACCAGCCGCACGTACTCGGGCGCCGCGACCCACCGCTGGTTGAACCCCCGGCACAGCGCCGGATACCTCTTGTCCCCGGGCCGCACGACCGTGGTGGGCAGCGTCGACAACTCACTCATGCCCGCTCCCTTCCCAACCACCCCGCCGCGTAGTCGGTCAGGTACACGTAGTTATCGCCCTGGAAATGTCCCCCAGCAACACCTCGGCGAATTTCTCCTCCAGGACCGCCACGCCGCGTTCCGCGATGGCCACCGCCAACTTCGGGTCCCACGGACTCTCGCCGACTCGGCCGGGTTCGGGAAGATCGCCGTCCTCCGCCGAATCCACAGCGGCGAGGTAGTCCGCCGACGACATGCGCCAGGGCACTGCCCCGGTCTTGGCCATCACGTGCGCCGCGATCCGCAGGCCCTCGCCGTCGAAGTCGCCGTGGTACCGCAGGACCGCGCCGGACTCGCCGAGCGCTCGCAGCAGCCGGATGACGGCGCTGTTCGGCCAGCCCGACGAGCACACCAGTGGCGGGCAACCGGCGCCGAACCGCCCGATGGCCAGGGCGAGGATGGTCGGATTCTCAGTCACCCATACTTCTGGCGAGTCAAGTGCTTCTGGCGAGTCAAGGCGCAGAGCGGGCGAGCCGCGTAGCTGTTCCAGGGTCACCACGGTGGCCTGGCCCACGTCCGACCACATCCGGAGCGTCCGGGCGAGGACGTCGTCGCCGCCCGGCCTCAGTCCCGCGACGAGGGCGGTTGTGGACAACGTGTCGCACGCCACTCCGGAACGCTCCCACAAACCCCTGCGCTCGGACGCGTCCACAGGCGGCTCGATCCCGTACCGGATCGCCTGGGCGCGCAGGACGAGCCCGGACAGGCGCCCGCCGTCGTCCAGCGCGTGCGAGTCGCCGAAAAGGTCGGTAGCGAAGGCTTGCAAGGGCCTGCCGTCCGACGGCAGTGCGGCGAGCACCTTCAACACCCGCTCCAGAAGGCTGCGTGTGGCCGGCACGGACCCCATGACGAGCCCCTGCCGGCGGACGTCGTCGCCCCACCGGCCCAGCTCGGGTTCTCCGCGGACCACGGGATGGCTTGCCAACCACTCCCAGAGGGCGCTTCTCTCGCGTTGCCGCTCTCTCCGCTCGCGCGCCTGGTCACCGATCGGCCCGAGGAGGGACTCGGTGATCGCCCTGGTGTCCGAACCGGTGAGCTCGATGAAGATCTTGTCCAGGCGCTCAACGGCGACGGTGACCGTGGAGCCGGGGTAACGGTCCATGCCCAGCAGGTCCGCCAGGGCAGCGCGCTGCCCCTCGTCCAGGTTCCTGACCGTGACGCGGGTGACCGCCGCCCCCGTGGAGAACCGCCGGTGCAGCTCCGTCCACAACGGCCGGAGGTCGGCGGCGCGCAGCCGGTCAGGGGCGGTCATTCCGCGATGCCCTGCTCGACGGCATCCTCGACGGCCTCGGTGCGATGGCCGTCCCAGATGAACCGCGCGGTCGTGACGGCGTTGTCACCGTCACCGTCCGCGCCGGTGATGAGCTGGTGGATGGCGATACCGTCCAGCTCCTGGTAGTCGCACCACTCGTGGTCCGAGGTGAGCACCATGTCGAGCTCCAGGTCCACCAGGAGCTCGAAGACCTGGCCTCGGTTGGCGGCGTCGACGCCGACGAACACCTCGTCGAGGAGGATGAAGCGCGGACAGCCGGGGTCGGTCTGGTAGTGCGCGGCGACGGCGGCGAACAGGGGCAGGTGCAGCGCGATCGCCTTCTCCCCGCCCGACAGCGCACCGTGCAGTCTGCGGGTGAGATCCTGCCAGCCCTTGCCGTCTCCGCGTTCGAGCCGGACGGTGAAGCGGTGCCAGGCGGTGTAGTCCAGGACCTCCATGAGTTGCTCCTCCCAGCTCGCCGCGGTGTTCGCGGCCCGTGCCTCCTCCACGCGGTCGCGGAAGAACCGGTAGAGCGCCTCCCGGTCGGCGCCGCTCAGCCGCGCGGGGTCGCGGAGCAGTAGGTCGCGCGCCGCGCGAATCCCGGCGCTCTGCTGCGGATCGACCTGCCAGACCAGCCGCACCGCGACCCGCGAGGCCGTCCGCACCCGCTCCAGGCGGCGGTTCATGCCGTCCACGAGTTCGGTCGCCTGCCGGATCCGGTCGGCGAGGTGCCTGCGCGTGTCGCCGGCGAGCGTCCGGTCGAACAGGTCGCGTTCCCTGTCGGTGATGTCTTCGCGCCGCCGGTCGCGTTCCGCGCGCAGCGCGGCGCTCAGCTCCGCAGCGCCGACGCGCACGCCGTTCATGGTCGCGGTGAGCACTTGGACGTCCTCGTCCGGGGTGAGTTCCAGATCCGCCTGGTCGGCGAGGACGTCACGCGCGTGATGCATCGCCTCGGACAACTGGTGCTCGGCGTCCCTGACGTTCTTGGGCTCGTACGGCGTCCGGGCCGGGAGCGAGGCGGCGACCGAGCGGGCGCCTTCCAGGGTGGCCTTCACGCCCCCGTCCGGGTCGAGCCGCACGGCGAGCGCGGCGTCGTCGGCCAGGTGGCCGGTGACCAGATGCCGGAACCGCGCCGCGGCCTGGTCCCGGACGGCGACCGCGTCGTCCCGAGCCCTCTCCGCGACGCCGACGGCCTCCTCCAGGCGGCCGAGGCGCTTCTCCAGTTCGAGCAGGGCGCGGCGAAGCGTCCCGCACCGGGTTTCGCATTCGCCGAGCTCGATCCTGGCCTCCCGCAGGTTCTCCAGCACCTGCCGGTGCTCGACACCGATCGAGGCGTCGATGGCCGCGAGCTTCTCGCTCACCTCGGCGGCCTCCTCGGCGGCGTCCCGAGCGCGGTCCGCGGACTCGGCCGCGGTCGCCGCGTAGTCGCCGGCCGTCCGCGACGCTTCGGCGGCGCGGGCTTCGGCAGTTCGGAGCGCCTCGCAATGCTGGAGCCACACGTGCCCGTTGTCCCGGAAGTCGCGGACCGCCACGGCCAGGGCGTCCAGTGCGGACTCACCGACGGGCAGGCCGTTCTCGGCGCCGAGTGCGGTCAGCGCGCGCAGCGCGGCGGATACCTCCGACTCGCGTGCGCGCAACCGTTCCTCGGCGCGCTCCAGTTCGTCGCCGCGCTGCGCGAACGAGCGCTCTGCGGCGTCCAAAGCACTGGACGCGGCGCTGAGCGGCCGATGCGGAGGGCGGTCACCCAACTCGGTCTCGAGGGTGGCACGGGCGGCGGCGACCTTCCCGAGTCCCCCGTCGCATGCCGCCTCCTCCGCCTCCAGGACACCGATCTCCGCGTCGAGTTCGGCGATGCGGCGGCGCCGTTCGCGTTCCCGGGCGGTGGCGCCGATGAAGGCGGGCTCGGTCTTGGTCCAGCGGCCGGTGAGGGTGCCCAGCCGCCAGGACCCGTCCGTCCCCGCCACGGCGGGGTGGTCGGTCTCCAGGGCGTTCGGTGCGCAGGCGATGCCCGACAGGACGGCATGCAGCACCTCGGCCGGCACCTGGCCGCCGGGCTCGGCGACCAGGACGGAGGCGAGGCTGGTTCCGGGGGCGGGGCGGGCGAGGAGCGCCGTGGTGAACGCGTCGTGCTCGCCCTGGAGGAGGCCGCCGTCGGGCAGCACCCAGGCGTCCAGGAGCCCGGCGGCCTGGAGCGCGGCCTCGATGCCGGCCTGCGCCTCGGGCGGGACCGACGGGGCGAAGGCGACCAGGCGCCAGAGCGGACCGCCCGGCCGTCCAGACCGGTCGGCGGGGCGCGTCTCAGGAGCGTCCGGCTCGACAGCCGGCCGAGCGGCAAGGTCCCCGCGCTGCTTCCTCTTGGCCGCCAGCTTCTCCCGCACCGCGTCGCGACGGGAGCGCCACCCGGCCTCCTCGGCGGCGCACCGGTCGACGGCGTCCGCGCGCGCGGCGAACACCAGCTCGTCGCATTCGCGCTCATCCTCCACCGCCCGTACCAGCGCCTCGGCGTCGAGCGTCGCGAGTTGGACGCAGCCGCGCGCCCAGCCGTCGAGCGCCTCCGCCAACCGGTCGCGTTCACGCTCGTACCGGTTGCGGGCCTCCTCGCGGAGCGCGGCGGCCTCGTCCAGTCGCTCTCGGCACCCGTCGCGCTCGGACAGCGCGTCATCCCGGCGTTCCACGGCCATGCGATGCCGCTGGATCGCCGCGCGCAGCGCGGCGATCTGCTCCTCGCGGCTCCGCACGGCCGCGCGAAGCAGTCCGCGTGCGCGCTGGACGCCGTCCGCCGTGGCCTCCGCGGCCGCCGGAGCGGCCTCGTCGTGGACGGCGGCGAGGCCGGCGCGGTCGGCCGCCCTTCGCGTGTCGTCCTCCGCCCGGCCGGTGAGGGAGCGCTGCGTCGCCGCGTCCGCACGCGCGCGTTCGGCCTCCTCTCCACGCCGCAGGGCGTCCGCCGCGTGCTTGTCCGCGGTACGCCGCGCCTGCTCCGCCGCCCTGGTGGCGGAGCGCACCCGTTCCTGGAGATTGGCCAGCTCGTGACCCGCGCGGTAGGCGTCGCTCTCCTTGAGGCCGTCGATGCGGGCGGCGAGCGCACGTCCCCGCGCCTCGTACTCCGCCAGCCGCCGAGCGGTCTCGTCGCGTTCCCGCGACGCCTTCTCGTGCTCCTCCCGGCCGGTGCGGGCCTTGCCGGTGAGGCCGTCCATGGTGCTGGTGGCCGAGATGAGCCGGGCCGCGGCCGCGCGCAGGACGCGCTGGGCGTAGGTGCGCTGCCGGGCGGCGAGGCGGCCGGCCTCCTTGACGTGCTGGTCCAGCCGCCGCAGTTCCTCGCGCTGCCGGTCCAGCCGCTCAAAGCCTTCCGCGATCTCGTGGATCTCGCCCTCGCCGAGCGGCGGGAGCGCGCTGGACAGTAGGTCGGAGAGCAGCCCTGGGTCGAGCCGTTCCGACAACTTCGGGGTGCGGAGCTGCCGCAGCGCGGTGAGCAGCGAGTCGTAGCGCTGCTCGGTGAGCCCGCCGTAGAGCGTCCGCCGGACGGCTGTGCGGTACGCCTCCGCCGACTCGTGCACCTGGCCGTGCGTCCCGATGGCTTCGGCGAGATGCGCGCGAGTGAGGGGCTGGCCGCCGTCGCCGGTGAGACTGAGCCCGCCGGGGACGCCGACGCGCTGCGTGGTGCTGAAGTAGGCGACCGTGACGTTCTTGGTGTTGGCGGTGGCCTGGAGGCGCGCCCCGCACGTGAACCAGCGCGGCCCATGCGCGAATTCGAGCCACACATAGCCGACGCGGGTCTTGCCGCTGTGGCCGTCACCCATCAGGTTCCAGTGCATGGTCCGTTCGCTGCCGCCGAATGTCGACAGGCGGCTCGGCTTGAGGCTGGCGTCCAGTAGGTAGGGCAGGAGCAGTTCCAGGGCCTTGCTCTTCCCGCTGCCGTTAGGGCCGCGCAGCAGCAGCCGTCCCTTATGGAATTCGAGGATCTCGTCGTAGTAGCGCCAGATGTTGAGGATGCCCGCCCGGGTGGGTCGCCACCGCGTCGCCGCCTCCTCCTTCTCCGCCGGAACGAGTTCGGTGACGGTCACGGAGGCTCCTCTTTGGTGACGCTGTAACGGTGAGCCGCGGGCAGCGCCCGCACGAGGCCGCCCTGCGGCCTGGCCAGGCCGAACCCGTACAGGACGGACAGCGCGTCGTCGACGAGCCGCGCCGCGCCCCCTTCGGACTGGTAGGCCATCGCCCAGCGCGGACGCCGCTCCAGGAGCCGCGCGACCTCCTCCGTGAGCACCGCGCGGGACGACTCCCCGTCCCTCACCAGGCGGTCGAGCAGCAACAGCGCCGCTACCTTCGCGTGGCTCCCGTCATCGGGGAACTTGGAGTCGGTGGCGAGGGCGTCGGTGTCGACCAGCAGGTAGCCTTCGGCGCGCTCCTCGAACTCCAGCCCGGCCTCCTCCGCCGCGCGGCGGAGGATCTGCCGCCCGGTCAGGGAACCCGCGTAGGCGATCTCGGCCGGGGACAGGTCCGTCCGGTAGACGACCGGGTCGTCCAGGAGCCTGCGCAGCAGGGAGTGCCTGGCCCACAGGTTCTTCTGCGTCTCCGTGGGCTCGTCCGCCCCGTACCGGCGCTCGGCGGCCAGTTCGTCCAGGTTTGGCCAGCCAGTGCCGGTGAGCCGCGAAGGAGCGACCGGAGCGGACAGGAGCCGCATCGTGCGGGTCGTGTCCACCCGGTACAGCACCTTGGCCTCGGCATTGTCGAGGAAGGCGTCCGTCGCCCCGTCGACGGCCGTGACCGCGCCGTAGTGCTCCAGCAGCTTCAGCGCGTCCACGAACGCGGCCCGCTCCTCGCCGCGCACCGGGTCGAAGGACGGGATCTGCTCGTCGGCGCCCGCCGCCTGCACGACCCGCTGCGCGAGCATCCCGATCGTCGTCACCGGCGCGGCGAGCGCCTCGGCCGCGACCAGGCACAGCAGCGTGTACCTGCGCCGGTCGAACGGCGTCCGCGTCGACCGGCGGCGTCTGGCCGGACGCGACGGGTCGGCGGCCCCTCGCACCTTGACCAGTCGCGCGTAGCCGAGCCGCGGCTCGATGAACAGCCGCCAGCCGCAGTAGTAGTCGAACCACCGGGTGAGGGCGGCATGGCGCCGCCGGACCAGGTCGAACCCGTCCGGGTCGGTGTGCAGGGAGACCAGGGGCCGTCCCAGCAGGAGCCGGATCGCACGCGCCAGCTCCTCCTTCTCCTCCCGGACGAGCTGGTTGGCCAGAGTGCTCACGCGCCGGACGCCTTCCGCGCCGGGCCCGCGGCCGTGAAGCGGATGTCGACCAGGTAGTCGGGGCCGCGGAACACACCGCGCGGCGTGCGCAGCTCGGCGGGGCGGCCGTCGGCCGGCGGCCAGAGCCGCACCTCGATCCGGCCGTCGGACGTGCCGGCGCGCCGCATCCCGTCGCCGCCGGGCCGCGCGGCGAGCGCCCGGCCGATCAGGTCCAGCAGCCGCCGCAGCGTGTCGTGCTCGACGCGCCGGAACGACGAGAGCCGTACCGGGCCGTCGGTGGCGAGCCATTGCCAGGCCGCCTCCAGCTCCGCCCGCTCGCGCCTCGCGCGTTCGCGCCGCTCCGCGCGCAGGGCGCGGACGTCGCGCACCTTGGCCGTCCGTCCCACGCGTTCCGTGCGGCCGCTCGTGCGCAGCAGCGCGGACACCTCCACCGGCGGGGTCTCGGCCCAGCTCGCCGCCGTGGGGATGGGTTCGGCGTCCGCGTGGGCCAAGTGCGCGTGCCGTGCGGACGCCAGCCCGAACGCCGTCCCCCACAGGCGGTGGGCGTCGTCCTCGCTCGGCGCGTTGGCGAACCAGCGTGCGAGCGTCCGGAAGTCGGCCGCCGCGCTGGACGAGCGGCGCCGCGACTCGATGATCCGGTCGAGCACCTGGAGCAGGGACACGATCGCCCTGCGCGCCACGTCGTGCAGTTGCCGGACGCGCGGCGTCCCCTCCGCGGGCCGGAACCACAGACGCAGCCCTTCCCATTTCGCCTGCCGCGCGGCAAGCCAGGCGATCGCGGGGTCGGCGCCTTGGACCGGGGGCAGTTCCGCCCCGTCCAGTGCCCGGCTGTGCAGGACGCTGACACCCCGCTCCTCGACTTCACCAAGGGTGGCCTGTATCGCGTCGGCGCGCACGTCCAGGTTGGTGACGAACTCCTGGAGATAGGCGACCGTCGCGCTCTTGACGTCATTGAACGTCTCTAGATCGGCGCCTTCCGCCCGCATCAGCCGCTGCAATTCGCCATTGAACGACTTGGTGTTGTTCCGCAGCGCGTCGAGATGGCCCTCCAGCTCCTGGAGGGTGGTGAAGATGCGCCGGTTGAGGGCCGGGTCGTCGTCCTTGAGCAACTCGCCCAACTCTCCGAGCCGGTCGGCGATCGCGTCCAGCACGGCCGTCTGCAACGCGCCCGACGAGCTGAGCACGGCCAGCGCGTGCTGTACGCCGGCGAACGCGGCCTCACCCCGCTGGGTCAGCGAGTACTGGAGGTTCTTGCGTTCGTACTCCTCGGCCGTGGCGTAGCTGCCCGCATGGTTCTGCACGACGTCGAGCAACTGCCATTTGACGAGCTGCTCCAGTGCGCGGGTCAGCGATGCGTCGTCCACGGGCGCGTAGAACCCCGCGTCTCGCAGCCGCTCCTTCACCTCGTCGAACGCCAGGGACGTCTCCAGCCGCTCGTTCGCCTCCCCGAACGCGTACATGACCGCGGTATGCAGATCGGCGCGCTCGGTGACGGTGAACGCGAACATCCCCTCCGGGACCCGCGGCAACGCCATTTCCGCTTGCCCCCTCGTCCTCTCACGGCAGTGGGTCGAGCCTACGCAACCACTTGGCGATGGTGGGGCAGTCCCGCAGACGGGTCTCGGCGGGGCGCGTCCTGGACGGAAAGGCCGTGACTTTCACGGATCGCCGGGGCCTGGGTGGGCGTCCAGGTGGCGGGTGGAGAGGGCGCCGGCTTGGAAGCGGGTGCGAGCGCCCAGGCGGTCGCAGAGTTCGCGGACGCGGCGTTGGACGGTGCGGGTGCTGATGGAGAGGCGGCGGGCGATCGCCTCTTCGGTGAGGCCGGCGGCGAGGAGGGTGAGGACGGCGTCGTCCGGGGCGTCGCCGCCGGGGAGCGGGAGGCCGGTGCGCCACAGGGCCTCGAAGAGGGAGACCAGGGCGTCCAGCAGGGCCGAGGGGTGGACGACGAGGGAGCTGTCGACGCTGCTCGCGTGCTCGGAGGTCAGCGGGAGCATCGCGGTGCGGCCGTCGGCGATGGCGAGCTTGATGGGGACGGCGCCGAGGCGGGCCTCCTCGCCGGACGCGGCGGCGCGGCGGATCTCCTCCAGGGCGTGCGGCTGGTCGAGCGCCTCGGCGCCGTAGATGCCGCGGACCCGGATGCCGCGGCGCATCGTGCGCTCCTGCTCGGCGCCGGAGAGCGCGGCGTCCGTGGCGAACGGCGGCTGGACGAGGACGCACAGCTCCTCCCGGGCGCCGCGCAGGAGCTGCAGGTAGCGGCGGGCCACGGCGGTGCGGCCGCTGACGACCTCGACCAGTTCCTCCGGGTGCGGGGCGGCCTCGGCCAGCAGCGGGCCGATCGCGGCGCGGCTGCGGGCGATCTCCTCCTGGCGGCTCGCGACGAGGGCCTCCACCGCGACGTGCGGCGGGGTGGCGAGGAGGCGCAGCGGGCGGCCCGCCAGCCGGGTCACGAGGCCGAGCTCCTCCAGGCGGGGCAGGAGGCGGCGCAGGGCCGGGACCGACGTGCCGTGGCGCGCGGCGAGGTCGGCGAGGGTGGACGGTCCCTCCCGCAGCAGGGCGCGGTAGGCCGCCTCCTCGGCGGCGGCCACGCCGAGGCCCTCCAGCAGCCGCGAATCGGACACGTCCTAAATGTACGGGTTCCCTGGCCGTTTGGCGGGTTCCCGCCATGGCGGAAGCCGCCACCGCCCTCCCTGGATCACGGCCCGGCCGCCGCCCGACAATCAAGATCCACTTCTTGGGGAGGGATGGCCATGTGGCTGAAGACCGCGGCGGCCCTGGCGCTCGGCGCCCTCGGGCTCGCGGCGCCGGCGGCGGCGGAGACCGCGCCGCCGGCCGCGCTGCGCGCCGCCGCCGGAGCCTATGACGTCACGCTGCCGACCGGCGACGCGGTGCGCGTCGCGGGCGGCGCGGCGACGGTGGCGCCCGCACCGGGACGCGCCCCCGCGTTCTCGGTCCGGCACAGCGGCGGGGACCTGTACGTCGTGCCGGACGACCGGCTCACCGACGACCCGGAGCGCTACAACGTGACGGCGCTGCACGAGCGCCGGGGCCCGGCCCCGGCGGCGTCGGCGGCGCCGGCGGAGGACCTGGTCACCGTGCGGGTGCGGAGCATCGCGCGGGACGGGCGGCCGGGGCCCGGCACGGTCGGCTTCGTGAACGTCGAGGACGCCTCGCTCGGCAACGCGCACCGGCCGCTGCCCGGTTCCGCCGCCGGCGCGTGCACCGACGAGTCCTGGAACGACTCGAACTGCATACGGCTGCGCCCGGGGACGTACTCCGTGATGGGCGTCGTCAAGACGATGCCGTCGTGGGCGCCGGCCACCGGTTCGGAGAAGCCGCTGAACTACAGCCTCGTGGGCGATCCGGAGATCGAGATCACCCGCGACACCGAGATCGTCCTCGACGCGCGCAAGGCCGTCGAGGTGACGGTCCGGACGCCCGACCACGCGACCAGGCCGAACCTCGGCGCGATCAGCCACCTGATGTGGACCCGCGGGCCCGCGCGCGGCGCGGCGGTGGACGAGGGCGTCTACCTGAACACCGGCGCGACGCTGGAGCAGCGGGTGTTCATGCAGCCGACCCGGAAGGTCCGGACCGGGACGTTCGAGGCGTACACGCGGTGGCGGCTGGAGGCGCCGGACATCACCATGAAGTTCCGGGGCCGCTCGCTGGAGCCCTCGTACTATCCGCCCGGCTACTTCAGTGACACGTCCGACCAGTTCCCCCGCCTGGACGGCACGGCCGCCATGCGGGTCGCGGACGGCGATGCCCGGAACGCCGACCTGCGCGGTGCTCTCGCGCTCGTCGAGCGCAAGGACGGCGTGCCCGTCGCCGAGCAGGCCGACAGAGCCGCGAAGGCGGGCGCCAGGATGGTCGCCGTCTACAACGACAAGCCCGGGGTGAACGACGAGCCCGGCGGCTACGGGGTGCAGTTGCGGGTCCCGACGGTGCGGCTGTCCCGGGAAGAGGGGCTGGCACTGCTGAGGGAAAGGCACGCCACCGTGACGGCCAAGGGCGTCGCCGGCAGCCCGTACCAATACGACCTAGTGCTTCCGGAGACCGGGCAGATTCCGCGCGACCTCGACCATGTCGTCCGCACGCGGGACCTGGCACGCGTCGACAACGCCTACCACGGCAGCGGGGCCATGACGTTCGCGCGGTATGGCAAGCGCCCGTGGGAGGAGTTCGCGATCGCCTACAGCAACCCCGTCACCGGCACGCCCCGGACTCGCGCCGAGTACGTCTCGGCCGATCCGAAGACGCAGTGGTCGGCGATGGCGATCACTCCGGAGCAGCCCTACAACCACGCCTTCCCCGGGCCGGAGACGCCGCACCTGGTGCTCGCCGAGACCAGGTGGTCCGCGTACGAGCCGCGCGACCGCGACGCGCACTCCTGGGGGAGGGCGCCCCTCGCGGGCGGCCTCAACGCGCTGGCCCCGGTCACCCGCACCGGTGACCAGATCCGCCTCCACGTGGGGATGGTGGACGCGGCGCGCAACTTCTCCGACGCCTATTCCAGTTCATTCGCCGACGGTTTCGCCACCGATTTCCGCGTGTACCGGAATGGAGAACTGGTCGCCCAGACTCCGAACCGCGCCAACGGCACGCTGACGACGACGCCGGACGACGCCGAATTCCGTGTGGAATACGACTTCGCCAACAAATCCCCATGGGCCAAGCTGTCCACGCGCACCAGGACGTCCTGGACGTTCCGCTCCGCACACACCTCGGACACCACCGTTCTGCCCCTTCTCCAGGTGCGGTACGAGGCCGATCTGGATGTGCGTAACAGAACACGTTCTAGGACGCTGAGGCTGGCCGTGGCGCGGCAGGACGGCTCCGCCGCGCGGCTGCGGCGGCTGTCGCTCCAGGCGTCCTTCGACGACGGGGCGACCTGGACGGACGTCCCGCTGCGGGACGGTGTCGCGCGGCTGCGCGGCACGGGGGCGGTCTCCCTCCGGGTCGGCGCCGAGGACGTGCGGGGCGGCGCGGTGACCCAGGAGATCCTCCGCGCCTACGAGATCCGCTGACAGGTGCGCCGGCAAGTGCGCTGACGGGTGCGGCCCGGCGCAGCGGCCCCGGCGCGGGGTGCCGGGGCCGCTGCGCGGCGCGGTGCGCGGCCGGTGACGTCGGGCCGGCCGCGCACCGCCGGGGTCAGGAGGCGGCGAAGTCGTACTTGGCCGTCACCGTGGCGGGGTCGGGGCAGAGCCAGCCCGCGGTCTTGCGGACGGTCTGGTTGGCGAACGTGGCGGTCACCGGGAGGTCGGAGCCGCTGAAGGTGCCGGACAGGTTGCCGCCGTAGGTGCAGCCGATGGCGCTCATCGCGAACCCGTTGATGGTCGCGACGCCGTTGTCGAGCTTGCCGCTCCACGGCAGGTTCTGGGGCGTCACCGTGACGCCGCAGCCGCCGACGGAGGCGGAGGTGATGGACAGGGTGCCGTCCGAGGCGATCGTGCCGGACAGGGTCGAGCTGGTGCAGGTGGCGGAGATCCCTGCGTTGATGACCATGTTCCCGTTGAGGGTGGCCGTGAAGTTCCCGGCCGTCCAGGCCATCGCGGGGGTGGCGGTCATGGCGACGGCGACGGCGGCCGCGGCCGTGATCGAGGCGATCGCGGCCGGCTTCGTGATGCGGGACAAGGGAGTCCTCATTTCGAACGGTGGGCGTCGCGCCTGCACCCGGAGATACGGGGTGGGAGGCCCGCCGCCTCGCGCGCCCGCCCCGCCCTGGCCAAGGGGCGTCGCGGTGCCGAACCGGGGGCCGGGAGCCGGGCGCCGTCTCGCATCGTCGCGCGGCACCGGCGACTCCAAGTAGAACGCGTTCTATGCAGAAGATAAGAAAAATTCCCCGCCCGGTCAATGATCGAGTTGAGATCTTCTGCCTTCTCTTTCTTAGGGCGTCCGCAACAGGGCGTCATGCACGTCCGTTAGGGCTTCCCGGCCCGGGGGCGGCACGCCTCGGAGGTCAGCAGACCCGGAAGGTCCGGGAGACCTCCTGATGGGTGGGGCTGATCAGCACCATCCGGTAGGTGTGGCTGCCCGGGTCCTCCTTGCCGGAGCCGCCGCTGGCGAAGGACGGGTCGGCCGTCCAGGAGATCGGGTGGCCGCTGCCGAGGCGGCCGTCGAAGTAGATGCTGAACTTGATCGGCGTCGGGTTCACGCTGCCGGTGATCTTGTACTTGGTCTCGATGTACTGGCCGGCCGGCTCGCAGGACGCGCCCGTGCCCACGGTGAAGTAGTCGATGCGCGCGGTCGGGCCGCCGCCGCCACCGCCACCGGAATCGCCGCCCGTACCGCCGGAACCGCCGTCGTTGCCGCCGCCGTCGTCACCGCCGCCGGTGCCGCCCGTCCCGGTGCCGGGCTTCGCGGACTTGGAGGCGCCGCCCGTGCGCCCCGCCCCCGGCTTGGTCGCGGAGGTGGACGGGGACGGCGTGCCCGACTTGCCCGCCTTGGGCGCGCCACCGGAGGCGTCCGGGTCGCCGGGAGAGGCGCTCTGCTGCGGGGCGGCCCCGGCCTGCCCGGTCCGGTCGCCGCCGCCCGCGGCGCTGGACGCGTCCGGCCAGAAGACCCACAGTCCGGCGCCCGCCAGGAGCGCGATCGCCAGCGCGCCGCCGCCCGCCGCCATCAGCACGACGGGGCGCCGCTTCGGCTTCTGCCGCGGCCGGTCGCGGACCGTGAGGGGCGCCGCGGGCGGCACCGGCCGCGCGGACGGCGCGGGCTGTGCGGGCTGTGCGGCCTGTGCGGGCGACCCGGGCGTCCCGGACGGTGCGGGCGCCCCGGAGGGCGCGGGCGGGGCGGGCGGCGGGGTCACCGGCTCGGGGCGCGGCGGGTCGACCGCCGTCTCCTCGAGGGGCGCGTTCCCGCCCGCGGCCCCGCCCATGTCCGCGGCCTGGGCGCCCAGCAGCCGCATCAGGACGTCCCGCATCGGCGGGCGCCGGGCCGGGTCCTTGACCAGGCAGGCGGCGACCGTGCCGCGCAGCGGTTCCGGCAGGTCGCCGAGGTCGGGCTCGCCCTGCAGCACCCGGTGCATGATCGCCGGAAAGCTGTCCGCGCCGAACGGCGGCCGCCCGGTGGCGGCGTAGGCGATGACCGAGCCCCAGGCGAACACGTCCGCGGGCGGCCCGGCCGGGTCCCCGGCGAACTGCTCGGGCGCCATGTACGCGGGGGTCCCGATGATGCTGCTCGTCATGGTGAGCGGCGACTCGACGTTGCGCGCGATGCCGAAGTCGATGACGCGCGGGCCGTCCGGGCCGAGCAGGACGTTGGACGGCTTGAAGTCGCGGTGCACGACGCCGGCCTCGTGGATCGCGGCGAGCGCGGTCGCGGTCGCGACGGCGAGGCGGCGCAGCGCCGCCCCGTCGCGCGGCCCCGCCTGCTGCAGCGACGGGCCCTCCACGTACTCGGTGACGATGTAGGGCCGCCGGTCGTCCATGGACGCGTCGAGGACCTGCGCGATGCAGAACGGGTCGACGCGGCGGGCCGCCTCGATCTCCTTGGTGAACCGCTCCCGGACCCGCGCGTCGGCGGCCATCTCCGCGCGGAGCACCTTCACCGCGACCGGTGCCCCGCCGGCGTCCCGCCCGAGGTAGACGATGCCCTGGCCGCCCATGCCCAGCCGTCCCGACAGCGGGTAGGGACCTACGGCGACCGGGTCGTCCGGCGTCAGGGGTTCGATTTCGGGCACTGCCTTGACTCCTGGGGCGGGGGGTGAAAACGCCACCTTATTGGATCAATGCCCCCAGCTCCCGGCATTGGTGATCAAGGAGCGGCGCGTGTCACCCGAAGCTCTCGCGCAGCGCGGGCAGCAGGTCGGCCTCGGCCCACGTGCGGAAGTCCTTCTGGTGGTCCGGCCCGGACTGGCAGAACGAGATGTGGGTGAAGCCCGCGTCGGCCCACTGCCGCACCGCCTCGACGTAGTCCGCGACGTCGTCGCCGCACGGCACCGACGCCACGACGTCCTCCGTCCGGACGGTCTTCGTCGCCGCCTCGAAGTTCACCGGTCCCGGCAGCTCCGACATCACCTTCCAGGAGGGCGCCGAGAACCGCCAGATCCGGTGGGCGCGCCGCTCGCACTCGTCGCGGTCCTCGCCGAACGCGACCGGGATCATGCCGTAGACCGGCTTGCCCGCGCCGCCCTGCTCGCCGAAGAGCCGGACGACGTCGCCGACCGGCTGGTCGGAGATCATGATGTCCGCGTGCTCGGCCGCGAGCCGTCCCGCCTGGGGCCCGAACGCCGCCATCCCGATCGGGACGGGCCGGTCCGGCAGGTCGTAGAGCTTCGCCGAGTCCACCCGGTAGTGCTCGCCGCGGTAGCTGACGTAGCCGCCGCCGAACAGCCGCCGGATGATCTCCACGGCCTCGCCGAACATCGCGTGCCGGACGTCCACCGGCGGCCAGTCGCGCCCGACGACGTGCTCGTTGAGGTTCTCCCCCGCGCCGAGGCCCAGGATGAACCTGCCGTCCGACAGCACGCCCATCGTCGCGGCCTTCTGCGCCACCACGGCCGGGTGGTAGCGCATCGTCGGGCACGTCACCAGCGTGACGAGCGGCACGCGGTGGGTCGCGTGGGCGAGCGCGCCCAGCACCGACCAGGCGTAGGCCGAGTGCCCCTGGTCCTCCAGCCACGGGAAGTAGTGATCGGAGATGGTGACGTAGTCGAAGCCCGCCTCCTCGGCCTCCACGCCGTCGCCGACGAGCTGCTTGGGCGGTGTCTGCTCGCAGAGCAGCGAGTATCCGAATTCCATGCGGCTCGCATACCCGCGTGCACCGGCCGAACCCTCAGGTGCCCAGCAGGTCCGTCAGGTCGTCGGCGTGCTCCTCCTCTTCGGCGAGGATGTGCTCCATGAGCCGGCGCGTCGTGACGTCGCCGTCGCCGAGCCAGCGGATGATCTCCTGGTAGGACTCGATGACGATCCGCTCGGCGACCAGGTTCTCCCGCAGCATGCCGCGCAGGTCGCCGTCCTCGAACGTCACGTAGGTGGTGTGCGAGCGCCGGGCGAGGGTCTCCGGATCGAAGTCGGGGTCTCCGCCGAGCTGGCTGATGCGCTCCGCGGCGCGCATCGCGTGGTCGCGCTCCTCCGCGGCGTGCTCCTCGAACTCCGCGGCGACCTGCGCCCGGTCGATCCCGGTCGCGCTGATGGCGTGCTGCGCGTAGCGCATCCAGCAGACGATCTCGGTGGCGAGGACGTCGTTGAGGACCCCGATGACCTCCTCGGCGCTCCTGCCGTAGCCGGCCGTCACGGGCCCGTCGGCCATCTTCTGCCGGGCGCGCTCCCTGATCGCCGCCACGTCGATGCTGAAGCTGCTGTCGGCCATCCCCGTCCTCCTCCTGATCGCGTGCGGGCACTCCTGATCACCCGCGGGCGTAGCCCCTCCCGCCCAGCGCCCTCCTACCCAGCGGGGCGGGCTCATGCGCCGGCCCGCGAATCGACGCGGGAAAGCGCCTGGACACGGCATGCTTGACCACGGACCGTCACGCGGGATATACGTAGAGCTACCTCGCCTCAACCTGTGGCGAGGAAGGGACATCCGGTATCCACCTTGAGATCCGGGCGTGACAAGGAAGAAAAGGAACCACATGAAGTCCTTCAGCTACACCGAGCTGGACAAGCTGGCCGGCGAGGTTCTGCCCGAGCGGGCCGTGCTGTCCACCCTTCTCGTCGGCGGTGGCCACGGCGACGGGCACACGGTGACCACGAGCTCCTGCTCCGCCAACTCGAACCAGCCGCAGATGGGCCTCCTGAGCCTGTTCCAGGTGTCGCCGGCGGGTAACTCGCAGATCTGCACCCCGGCCAACACCGCGCTCAACGGCTGAGCTCAGGTCTGACACCGCGGGTCTCGGCCCGCATCGGAAGGGCTGGCGTTCGCGCGCCAGCCCTTCCCCCTTTCCTTCGACGCACAGGCGCTTAACGGACTGATCCCGAAAGGGAGCCATGAACCCTCAGAAACTGACCTACACCGACCTGGACCGGCTCTGCGGCGAGGTCCTGCCGCCCCGGCTCGCGCTGTCCTCGGGCGGCGACACGGTCATCGCGTACGCCTGCCAGGCGACGTACTCCTCGGGCACCACGGGGCTGCTCGGCACCGGGCTGCTCGCCCAGCCCGCCTACTCCACGCTGACCTGCGTCCCGGCCACCGTGGTCGAGCACCACTGATGGGCTCTCCCGCGACCCCGGACGTTGCGGGCGGCGGCCCGCCCGCCGCCCTCACCCTGCCCGTCCTCGTCGAGGGCGCCGAGCTGGTCGGCGAGTTCAAGAACTCCGGCTACCGGGAGGCGCCCCAGCTCGTGCGGCTGCCGGACGGCCAGCTCGTCCGGCTGCCGCCGCTGCTGTACCTCGTCGCCAAGGCGCTGCACGAGCACCGCGACCTCGCCGGCTCGGACGTCGAGCGGGCGCTCGACCGGGTGGCCGCGGCCGTCACCGAGCAGGCGGGAGCCCAGCTCACCGGCGAGCAGGTCGTCTACCTCGCCGACCGCAAGCTCGCGCCGCTCGGCGTCACCACCTACAGCGACGGCACGGCGCCCGAGCCGGTCAAGGCCGACCCGTGGCTCGCGCTGCGGTGGCGGGTCGCGGTCATGCCCGAGTCGTTCACCTGGTTCGTCGGCGGCCTGTTCAGCTGGCTGTTCCGGCCCGTCGCGATCGCCGTCATGCTCACCGCGTTCGTGGTCAGCGAGGGCTGGATGCTCACCAGCCGCTCGGTGGCCGGCGCGATCAGCACGGCGATCATGAACCCGATGAGCATCCTGCTCATCCTCGGCCTCGGCCTCGCCTCGTGCGCCTTCCACGAGGTGGGGCACGCCACCGCCTGCCGGTACGGGGGCGTCCGGCCGGGCGTCATGGGCTGCGGGATCTACCTGGTGTGGCCGGCGTTCTACACCGACATCACCGAGTCGTACCGGCTCGGGCGGGCCGGGCGGCTGCGCGCCGATCTCGCCGGGGTGTACTTCAACGCCATCTTCGTGGTGGGACTGGCGCTGGCGTACCTGCAGACGGGATTCGAGCCGCTGCTCGTCGCCGTGCTCTACGTCAACCTGGAGATGCTCCAGCAGCTCCTCCCGACGCTCCGGTTCGACGGGTACTACATCATGTCCGACCTGGTCGGCATCCCCGACCTGTTCAAGTACATCGGGCCGATCCTGCGCCGGACGCTGCTGCGCCGCCCCGACGCCCGGCTGAACGAGCTGAAGCGCTGGCCGCAGATCTTCGTCACGCTGTGGGTCCTGGTGGTCATACCGGCGCTGCTGTTCCAGCTCGGCGTCATCATCATGCAGATCCCGTCGCTCGTCGCGAAGGACTGGATGATGATGCGGCGGCTCGCCGCCGAGGCGGCGCACGGGGCCGGGGCCCTCGAACTGGTCACCTCGGGGCTGCAGATCGTCACCCTGATCCTGCCGCTGGCGGGTGTGGCGCTGATCCTTTTCGGGGTGGCCCGCGGGCTGGTGCGGTGGGCCGTCCGCTACATCCAGGGGCCGCCGGCCCAGGCGATGCCGGGCGCCTGAGCACACCGGTCAAGCAGAGGGACGAGCGCCGGACGCCCACCGCGGGCGTCCGGCGCTCGCGTGTCCGGAGACGCCCGAGGTCGCGGAGAAAGGCGTCGACTGGAGCGGCGGACCGGGTCCCGCGCCCGCGCATCGGTCGCGGAAATGCATTTTATACAGTTATTTGATTGGCGCTTCACAATGGCGGCGCCCGGGAACCCCCTGCACACAGGGAGAGAAAAGACCGCATCACGGCACTCTCCTTCCCCCCAAGGCCGGCCCATCCCGCCGGTGTTTCCGGAAGGCCCCCATTGCTTCGCCGCCTCACCCCCGCCGCATGGCCGGCGGCCTTCGCGCTGCTCCTCCCCGCACTCTTGCTCGATCGTTCCACCGCACTCGCCTCCCCCGCACTCGCCTCCCCCGCACCCGCCTCCCCCGCGCTCGCGGGCCCCGCCGCGGCCGCCGCCGCGAGCGGCGCGCGGGTCGTCGCGGAGCAGACCGTCGCGTCCCGCACCCTGGACCTGACCATCGACTCTCCGGCCATGGACGGCCGGCAGAAGGTCCGCCTCCTCCTCCCCCACGGATGGTCGCGGGACGCCCACCGCACCTGGCCGACGCTGTGGCTGCTGCACGGCGGCGTCGACGACTACACCGCCTGGACGCGCGACACCGACGTCGCCCGGCTCACCGCCGGGAGCGGCGTCATCGTCGTCATGCCGAACGGCGGCCGCTGCGGCAACTACTCCGACTGGTGGAACTACGGGCGCGGCGGCTCGCCGCGCTGGGAGACGTTCCACCTGACCGAACTGCGGCGCATTCTCGAACGCGATTACCGCGCCGGGACGCGGCGGGTCGTCGCGGGCAATTCCATGGGCGGTCTCGGCGCCATGCTGTACGCGGCCCGCCACCCCGGCATGTTCCAGGCCGCCGCGTCGTTCAGCGGGTACGTCGACACGCTCCATGACCACGAGCCCGGCAAGGACTCCACCGGCTGGGGGCCGTCGCTCGCCTGCCCCGGCACCGACTGGCGGCGCGTCTGGGGCGATCCCGACGACCAGGCGGCGATCTGGCGCGCGCACAACCCCACGGACATCGCCGGGGAGCTGCGCGGCGTCCGGCTGTGGGTGGCGAGCGGCAACGGCAGGCGCGGACCGCTCGGCGGGCTGCCGTTCACCGATCCGGTGGAGGCCGCCGCGTACGGCAACGCGCAGGCGTTCACGGCCCGGCTGCGCGATCTCGGCATCCCCGTGACCGTGCGGTTCTTCGACGGGCAGCACGACTGGCCCTACTGGCAGCGCGACCTGCACGAGGCGTACCCGGCGCTGATGGACGCCCTCGGGGCCGGCTAATCCGGGTCGGCCCGGGGCTCGCTCTGCCGGATCGCCTCCAGCGCGTCCTCCCGGCCGCTCCAGCCGTGCCATTCGAGGAGCAGGACGGTGGCGTCGTCGTCCAGGCGGCCCTCGTGGTGCGCCAGGATGCTGTGGATCAGGCGCCGCAGCGTCTCGGGCGCCGCCAGCCCGTCGGCCTCCCGCTTGATCACGAAGTCGACGAAGCGGGCCAGCCCGAACTCCCGCTTGTGCGGGTCGCGGGCCTCCACGATGCCGTCGGTGTAGAGCAGGAGGCGGTCGCCCGGTTCGAGCTGCTCGGTGCACACCGCGGGCTCGACGCCGAGGCCGGTGCCGAGCGGGGTGCCCGGATCGCAGTCGAGCGTGGTCACCCAGCGCCCCTTGCGGATGATGACCGGCGAAGGATGCCCGTAGCACGCCCAGGAGAGCGTGCCGGTCCGCAGGTCGAGCTCGGCCAGCACGGCCGTGACGAACCGTCCGCTGCTGTCCTGCTCGGCCAGCACCTCCTCGATCCCCCGCCCGACGTCGATGAGGTCGGCGCCCCTGAGCCGGTGCTTGCGGAACGCGGCGACGGTGAGGGCGGTGGTCAGCCCCGCGGTGGTGTCGTGGCCCATGGCGTCGAAGACCCCGAGGTGGACGGTCTCGCCCGCCAGCGCGTAGTCGAAGGTGTCGCCGCCGAGCCGGTAGGCGGGCTCCAGCGCCGCGCTGATCACCACCTGGTCGTTGGCGAAGGTGACCGGCGGCAGCAGCCGCCACTGCATCTCCGCCGAGACCGTCATCTCTCGCGTGCGCACCAGCCGGGAGAACGAGTCGCTGTACGGGCCCTTGCTCACGATGATCAGCGCGACCATCCCGGCCAGGTACTCGGCGTCGTCCCGGCTCTGCGGATCGTCCTGCCGGATGGTCGCCCTGATCACCCCGAGCCGCTCCGCGCCGTCGAGGATCGGCATCCAGTACTGGCAGGTGCCGTCGTCGAAGGTCTGGCCGACCACCGGGGCGACGGTCTGGTACGCCCGGCCCGCGATGGTGCCGGAGATCTTGATCTCCGGGAGCTCGTCCCCGGGGTCGGCTCCGGCGTCCGGCCCCTTGCCGGTCAGCAGCCGCAGGACGTTCTGCTGGAGGTCGGCGACGTAGATCAGCACGTCGTGCAGGCCGACGTCGGCGGCGTGCCGGGCGGCCGCGCCCGGCAGCTGCTCCATGGACATCAGGTGGCTCTCCGCCACCAGTTCCCTCAGCATCCGCTCACCGTCCTCAACGGCCCTCGTCCGTACGGGTCCGGGCGTACCTACCCGCCATCGGGCGCGCCATGGGGTCCACCGTCCCCGCCGCGCGGTTCCCTACGCGGCTTCTCGCGCCGGTCGGAGTCGGGCCAGACGTAGGGCAGGTCGTCCGGCACCCCGGGGAAGACGGGCCCGTAGAACTCCGGGTCCTTGCGGACGAGCGCCGAGCGGTGGCTCCGGTGGAACGCCGGATCGCCCAGCCAGGGCGGCAGCTCCCCCGCCGCGGCGAGCAACTCCTGGTCGCGCGGCTCGCGCACGCCCCGCGCGCCGGACAGGTCGGCCGCGAGCGTCGCGGCGCAGGTGTCGGCGTGGCCGAGGTCGCACCACCGGGCGCACATCTCCAGGCCGTACCGGACGAGCGCCTCCTCGTAGCCCGTCCACATCAGCGCGGCCGGGTGGTGGCGCCAGCCGTAGCCGGGCACCGTGAGCGCGCGCAGCACCTGGATCGTCTCGACGCGCTGCTTGCCGAGCCGCCGCCGGTCCAGCACCCGCGCGGTGGCGGCGAAGTCCGCGTACGGCAGAAACGTCTGCACGTCCGTCCCCCTGTCAGTCCCCCGTGCCCCGGTCCTACCCTCGCGGGCGCCGCCGCGCACGGCGGGTGAGATGGGACACACCCGCCGCCGCGGCGGCCGGCGCGGCGGAACGTTCGAAGGCACAGGTCACGGGCCGGGCTTATCGCTTTCTGACAAACCGCTCCGGAAAGGCGGGCCATGAATTCCCGGAAGGACTGTGCTAAAACCCGTCAGGGGTTCGGCGAGGCGGAAGGAACGTCATGGGCGCGGCGGAGTCTCTCGCACAGGTGGCCGACACGGAACGCTATCCGCTGGCCGAGCCGGACGGCCCCGGCTGGGCCGAGGCCGTTTCCCGCACGCGCGCCGAACTGGCGGAAACCGGGTGCTGCGTGCTGCCCGACTTCATTCGCCCCGCATTGCGGGACGTGCTGCGGGATGAATGCGCGCGGATCGCGCCGTCGGCGCATTATGACGTCGAAACGGTGAACGCCTACAACATCGACATCGGCACGCCTTTGCCCGACGACCACCCCGGCCGCATCACGGTCCAGCGGGGGAACGCGTTCGTCGCGCGCGACCGGGTCCCGGCCGGCGCCGTCATCCACCGGCTCTACACCAACGGGCTGTTCCAGCGGTTCGTCGCGAGCTGCTTCGGGCTGCCGCGGGTGCACGAGCTGGCCGACCCGCTGTCGGGGCTGGTCCTCAACGTGGTCAAGCCCGGGATGGAGCACCCCTGGCACTTCGACACCAACGAGTTCACCGTCAGCCTGCTGACGCAGGAGCCCGAGGAAGGGGGCGTCTTCGAGTACTGCCCGAACATCCGGACGGCGGAGCGGGAGAACTTCGCCGACGTCCGGGACGTGCTGACCGGCCGGGGCGGCCGCCTCGTCCGCCGGCTGGCGCTGCGTCCCGGCGACCTGCAGCTGTTCAAGGGCAGGTACTCGCTGCACCGGGTGAGCACGGTCCGGGGGGACACGGCGCGGCATACGGCGATCTTCGCCTACAGCGAGCGCCCGGGGGTCATCGGCAGCGTCGCGCGCACGAGGCAGCTCTTCGGCCGCGTCCTGCCCGAGCACCTGGCGGCGGAGGGGCGCGCCGTCCGGGTGGACCAGCTGCTCGACTAGCGCCTGCTGCTCGACTAGGAGGCCCGCCGTTGCGCGTCGACACGACCGGCAAGATCTCGCTCGACCACATCTACACGCGGCCCGATCCCCGCGCCTATTTCAGCACGCTCCGCGATCTCGGTTACAACATCCCGGAACTGGCCAAACCGCATTTCCAGCGGCTCATCGCCGAATACCGGAAGGCGCGCGGCGTCCCGGTCCCGACCGTCCTGGACATCGGCTGCTCCTACGGAATCAACGCGGCACTCGTGAAACACGGCGCCACCATGGCCGAGCTGTACGATCGCTACAGCGGCCGCGACGCCCACCGGCGGACGCGCGCCGCACTGGTGACCCGCGACCGGGAGCTGGTCGAATCCGGTGCACAGGCGAATGCCGTCCGCTTCCTCGGCCTCGACGCGTCCGGCAGCGCCCTCGCCTACGCGCTGGACGCCGGATTCCTGGACGGCGCCGTCCACGCCGACCTGGAGGACGCCGAGCCGACCGGCGGGCAGCGGGCCCGGCTCGCGGCGGCCGACCTGGTCATCTCCACCGGCTGCCTCGGCTACGTCACCGAGCGCACCATCGCGCGGATCGTCGCCGCCGCCGGGGAGTACCGCGGGGGGCGGCTGCCGTGGATGGCGCACTTCGTCCTGCGCATGTTCCCGTTCGACCCGATCGCCGACACCCTCGCCGCCGCCGGGTACGAGACCGTCCGCCGCGACGGCCTGTTCCGGCAGCGGCGGTTCGCGACGCCCGAGGAGCGGGCGTCGGTCCTGGAGCGCCTCGAAGAGGTCGGCGTCGACCCGGGCGGGCTGGAGACCGACGGCTGGTTCTACGCGCAGCTCTACGTCTCCAGACCGCGCGGCTGAGACGCCGGGCGCCGACGCTCCGGCGCCGGCAGGCGGCCTCCCCCGCACAGCCGCTCTCCCCAGCGCTTTCCGCACACACAGCAGCTCCGGTACCGACAGCAGAGGAACGAAGTGAACGCCAGCGAAGAACTCTCGGCCCGCACCTTCGGCAACGAGGAGGGGCTGCCGCGCGTGCCCCTGCCCACGCTCGACGCGACCTGCGAGCGGTTCATGGAGTGGTGCGGGCCGCTGCTGATTGAGGACGAGCGGGCCCGGACGGAGTCGGCGCTCGCCGCGTTCGTCCGGCCCGGCGGCCCCGGCCGGACGCTGCACGCCGCGCTCGAGCGCTACGACGCCGCCGAGGGCGTGCACAGCTGGCTCGACACGTTCTGGCCGTACCGCTACCTCGGCCGGCGCGACCGGATCGCGCTGAACGCCAACTTCTTCTTCCTGTTCAAGGAGTCGCCGGAGGGGCAGGCCGAGCGCGCCGCCGGGCTCATCGCCGGGGCGCTCGACTACAAGCTGCGGCTGGACGACGAGCGCATCGCGCCGGCCGTGCAGCGCGGCCGCCCCCTGTCGATGGTGCAGAACCGTTTCCTGTTCTCCACGACCCGCATTCCCGGCGCGGAGCAGGACACCGTCCGCGCGCCCTACACCGACGCGTGGCCGGGCCCGTCCGACGCCCGCCACATCGTGGTGTTCTTCCGCGGCACCATGTTCCGGATGGACGTCCTCGGCCCGGACGGCCGCCCGCACACCCTCGACGAGCTGCGGGCCGGGCTCGGCACGATCCTGAAGGCGGAGGCGGCGGAGGAGCCGTCCGCCGGGCACCTCACCACCAAGGCCCGCGCCGAGTGGGCGGCGAGCCGCGACGCGCTGCTGAATCTCGGCAACGCCAAGGCCCTGGACGAGGTCGAGACGGCGCTGTTCTGCGTCTGCCTGGAGGACTTCGCCCCCGCGGACACCCTCGACGCCTGCGACCACCTGCTCCACGGCGACAGCGGCAACCGCTGGTTCGACAAGGCGGTGTCCTTCGTCGTGTTCGCCGACGGCACCGCGGGCATCAACGTCGAGCACTGCGGCCTGGACGGCACCACGATCCTCAGCTTCGTGGACGAGCTGCTCGGCTCACCGCCCGAGGAGCTGTCCCGCCGGTCCGGCGCCGCCGAGCAGGGCCTGCCCGCGATCGAGCCGATCCGGTTCGCCCTGGACGACGACCTGCGCCGCGACATCGAGGAGGCGGCGGCCTCCTTCGCCGCCTACGCCGCCGCGACCGCCACGGCCGCGGTCTCGTTCGACGACTTCGGCTCGACCGAGGCCAAGCGGCTGAAGACGTCCCCGGACGCGTTCGTCCAGATGGCCTACCAGCTCGCCCACAAGCGCGCGAAGGGCCTCACCGGCACCACCTACGAGTCGATCGCGACGCGCCAGTACCGGCACGGCCGCACCGAGGCGATGCGGGTCGTCACCCCCGAGGCGCTGCGGTTCGTCGCGGCCATGGACGACCCGGCGGCCGGCCCCGAGGAGCGCCGGAACGCGTTCCGCGCGGCCGCCGAGGCGCACGTGCGCCGAGCGAAGGAGTGCCAGGCCGGGCAGGCCCCCGAGCAGCACCTGTGGGAGCTGCAGCTGATCGCCAAGCGGCGCGGCGCCGACCTCGGCGTCACGGGGCCGCTCCCGCTGTTCGACACGCCGGGCTGGGTGAAGATGCGGGACGACTACCTCAGCACCAGCTCGGCGCCGTCGGTCAACATCCGGTACTTCGGGTTCGGGTCGACCAGCGAGCAGTGCATCGGCGTCGCCTACGTCCTGCTGCCGGACCGCTTCAACCTCTACCTGAGCACGCCGCGGCCCGTCGCGGACGCCATGTACGCGTTCGCGGACCGGCTGCGCGAGGCCGTCCGCGAGCTGCGCGACCTGCTCTCCTGATCGGCGGCCGGGCCCGTCGGCGGCCCCGCCCGGGGCCGGTCAGCGGTCGGCCCGGGCGGGGCGCTGGCTCCGCCCGGGCGGGTACAGCCAGCGCCGCAGCAGCCGGCTGAGCGCGGGCATGATCACCACGGTGAGCAGCGGGATCACGATCACCGGGAACGTGAGCGCCTGGAGCGGTACCGGCCACGACTTCGTCAGCGGGGTGGCGAACGCGTTCAGCAGCAGGCTGAGCGGATACACCGCGCAGAACGTCACGGCGATCATCTTCGCCTTGGACGGCGCCGGGACCGCCTCCCCGGGCACGCTGAACCACGTCTCCAGCCCGGTGGTGTCGAGCTGGTGCTCCTCGGCGATGCCGGTGAGCCGGTCCAGCCATTCGGCCCGGTCCGCCGACCGCAGCCACCGGTCGAGGGAGTCCTGGTCGGCGAAGTGGACGACGGTGTAGTACCGGTGCCGTGCGCCCTCCGCGCGCAGCCAGGTGGCGCCCAGGTGCCCCGGGTACCCGGTCGCGACCCGGTGGAGGCCCTGCGCCCATCCCTCGAAGTCGCGCTCCCGGCCGGGCTTGACGTCCCAGGTGGCCACGACCGTGACGGGCTCGCTCTCCGCGTTCGCCATACCGGAGGTCTCACCCGTCCCGCCCCGTCCATGCCCGCGCCCCCGGGTGGCGGCGAGCACACACCCGGGTGGCCGCGAGCACGGGCACGGGAGGCGAGCGCGGGGGCACGCGGCGGCGAGCGGGGTCAGGTGGCGGCGAGCGCCTCGGTCGGGCTGAGCCGGGACGCCCGGACCGCCGGGTACAGCCCCGCCGCCGCGCCGATGACCAGCGTCGCCGCGACGCCGCCGAGCACCGCCCAGGCGGGGATCACCACCGGCCACCCCTGGTAGAGGGCGTAGCCCGCCGTGACCAGCGCCCCGATCAGCGCGCCGCCGAGCCCGCCGAGCGCCGACAGCAGCAGCGACTCGGCGAGGAACTGGGTGCGGATCTGGCCGCGGGTCGCGCCGAGGGAGCGGCGCAGCCCGATCTCCGCGCGGCGCTCCAGCACCGAGATCACCATGGTGTTGGCGACCCCGACGCCGCCGACGAGCAGCGCCACCGCGCCGAGGCCCAGCAGCAGCCCGGTGAACGCCTCCCCGGCCGCCTTCCGCGCCGCGAGCGCGTCCGACGGGCGCGACACCTCCACCTCGTTCGGCGCCGCCGGGTTCGCGGTCGGGCCGAGCACGGCGCGGACGTCCTCGACGCTCGCGTCCGCCGACCGGGTGTAGATCGTCGTCGGATGCCCGTCGAAGCCGAGCACGGCGCGCGCGGCGGGCCAGCCGACCAGCGCCGCGGTGTCCAGCTCGGGGGCCAGCGGCACCGGCGCGAGGATGCCGATCACCGTGAACCGGTGGCCGCCGACGAGCACCTGCACGTCCGGTGACGCGTGCCCGATGCCGAGCCGTTCGGCCGCCTTCGCGCCGAGCACCACCGCGGGGAACTCGCCGGTCGCCGCGGTCAGCCACACGCCGCGGCTCAGCTCCGCGCCCGTCGCGGCGCGCAGCCCGGTGCGGGCCGCGTAGGCCGCGATGCCGTTGGTCTCGGTCTCGGGGACCTTGCCGGACCGGTACACCTTCGCGTCGTCCAGCAGCCCGATCGCCGACACCTCCCGCACCGGGGCGATGTGCGCCACCATCCGCTCCGACTCCAGCGGCAGCTGCGCCTCCTCGCCGGTGAGCGTGCTGCCCGGCGACACCGTCAGCAGGTTCGTGCCGAGGGCGGCGAGGGCCCGGTCCAGCTCCGCGCGGGACGAGGAGGACACCCCGACGACGGCGACCATCGCGGCGATCCCGATCGCGATGCCGAGCGCGGACAGGAACGCCCGCATCGGGCGCGTCCGCAGCCCCACCGCGCCGACCTTGACGACGTCCCCCGGACCCAGCCGCGCGGGGCGCAGCGTCCCGGCCGTCACGGCGCCGCCTCGGCCGGCACGGAGTCGGCGGGCCCGGAGACAGCGGGCCCGGAATCAGCGGGCCCGGAATCAGCGGGCCCGGAATCAGCGGGTCCGGAATCAGGGGGCTCGGACTCGGCCGCCCCGGAGCCGGTGCGCGCCGAGTCGGCGACCACGCGGCCGTCGCGCATCCGGACGCGGCGCGGCAGCCCGGCCGCGATCTCCCGGTCGTGCGTGATGACCACCACGGTGGTGCCCGCGGCGTGCAGCTCGCGCAGCAGCGCCATCACCCCGTCCCCGGACGCCGAGTCCAGCGCGCCGGTGGGCTCGTCGGCGAGCAGCAGCGCGGGCTCCCCGGCCACGGCCCGCGCGATCGCGACCCGCTGCCGCTCCCCGCCGGACAGCTCGTGCGGCTCGTGGTCCAGCCGGTGGCCGAGCCCGACCCGCTCCAGCGCCGCCGCGGCCCGCCGCCGGCGGGCCGACGCGCGGAGCCCGGTGTAGAGCAGCCCGTCGGCGACGTTGTCGATCGCCCGCGTCCCGCCCGCCAGGTGGAAGTGCTGGAACACGAACCCGATGCGGGTCGCGCGGAGCGCCGACAGCCTGGCGTCGGTCAGCCGCCCCACGTCGTGCCCGTCGATGCGGACCTCGCCGGACGTCGGCCGGTCCAGCGTGCCGAGGACGTTCAGCATCGTCGACTTGCCCGACCCGGACGGCCCGACGATCGCGACCAGCTCGCCCGCGCCGATGTCCAGCGACACCCCGGCGAGGGCGTGCACGCCGCCCGGATACCGCTTCACCACGTCCCGCAGCACGATCATTTCGGTACCCCCACGACGGTGCCGGCGGTGATGCCCGGCCCGGAGATCTCGACCTTGCCGTCCGCGAACAGGCCCGTCTCGACCGGGACGTACGAGGACGCCGCCCCCTTGACGACCTCCACCCCGAACCCGCCCTCGCTCAGCGCGACCAGCGCGGTCACCGGGACGGTCAGGACGTCCTCCCGCTTGCCCGCGGTGAACGTGACATCGGCCGAGGCCAGCGCGTACCGCGCGGCGGCCTTCTTCGCCTTCGCCGAGTCGAGCCAGATCGTCACCTCGACCTTCGTCGTCGGGTCCTGCCCCTGCTCGCCCGGCTCGATCACGGTGGTGACCTCGTCGATCTCCGCGGTGACGGTCTCGTTCTCCGGCAGCGTCACGGTGACCTTCGCGCCCTTCTTCGCCAGGCGCTGGTCGGCGGTGTCCAGCTCGACGGTCACGGCCTGGACGGTGCCGGTGCACGACAGCACCTTCTTTCCGGGCGCTACCGGCTCCCCCGCGCTCGCTTGCACGCTGTCGACCCGGACGGGCCCGTCGGCGAACGCGACCCGGCCGAGCTCGACGGTCCCGGTCTCCTCGACGCCGATGTCGTCCTGCCATTCCCGGACGGCGTCGGCGGTGTCGGCGGTGTACTCGCCGTCCACGGTGAAGCCGCCGTAGCCGAGCGCGGCGAGGTTCTTCTCGAACCGCTTCACGTCGGCGCCCTCGGTGCCGACGGTGAGCGGCCGGTAGGACGGCCTGGACCCGTACATCAGCACGACCGGGTCGCCGTCGACCTCGTACAGCTCGTGGCCCCGGGTGATCTCGGACCCGCTCTCGGGGAGCTTCGTCAGCGTGCCGCGAAGCTGGCTCGTCACCGCGGTCGCGGGGCCGTAGCCGAGCCGCCCGTCCTCGGTCTGCGCGTCGTCGAGCGTCTGCCGGGCGACCTTCACGGTGGCGGGCGGCAGCGCCGGATCCGCCCCGCCGCCGGAGTCGCCGCCGCCGAGCGCCGCCGCGGTCGCCACCCCGCCGGCCGCGACCAGCGCGGCGACCCCGAGCGCGAGCAGCGGCCGGGGCCGGCGGCGGGCCCGCGCGGGCCCCCGCGCCCGCGCCGGCGCGCTCTCGTCCACGGTGGTCCCGCCCATCACTTCCCGCCCTGGAGGATCTTCTGGCACTCCTGCTCGGCGGCCTCGAAGTCGGGGTCCTGGCCGACCTTCCCGTCGATCCGGATGCCGCGCTGGCCCGGCTTCGGGTCGGGGAACGCCTCGACCCCGTGCTGCCGCATGCACTCGGCGTGCTCGCGCGCCCGCTCCTGCATCTCCGGGTCGGGCGCACCGGTCGCGTTCGCCTGCGGGTTGTACTGCCGGCACGCCTCCATCGCCTTCTCGACGATCTCCTTCTTGCCCTTGACCTTGAGCTGGACGCCCTTGCCGGGCTTCGGGTCCTCCATGTCGACGCCGTGCTCGCGCATGCACTGGGCGAACTTCACGCCCATCTCGTCCGGGTTCGGCTTGGCGCCGCCGGCCGCGCCCTCCTGCTTGGCGCCGCCCGCCGACGCCACGCCGGTATCGCCGCCGTCATCCGAGCCGCAGCCGGTCAGCGCCAGCGCCAGCGCGAGCGGCAGCGCCGCCAGGATCCGCAGTCGCATGTCTCCTCCTCACCGCCGGCCGGATCCGTTCCGGCCCGACGCGGAGCGATGCAACCCGGCCGGACGTTTCCCCCGCGTTTCCGCGGCCCGCGCCCGCGGCGGCTAACGCCGAGGAAACACGCCGTGGGGCACCATCGGCCGTCGGAGGAGGAGCGCCCGGAGGAGGAGCGCCCGGAGGAGGAGCGTTGAGAGTTCTGGTGGTGGAGGACGAGCGGCTGCTCGCGGACGCGATCGCCGAGTGGCTCCGCGACGACGCGCACGCCGTGGACCTCGCCTACGACGGCGCGGCGGCGCTGGAGCGCGCGGGCGTCAACGACTACGACGTGATCGTCCTCGACCGCGACCTGCCGCTCGTCCACGGCGACGACGTGTGCCGGGAGGTCGTGCGGGGCGGGGCCGCCACGCGGATCCTGATGCTGACGGCCGCCGCCGAGATCACCGACCGGGTCGCCGGCCTCGGGCTCGGCGCCGACGACTACCTCCCCAAGCCGTTCGCGTTCCCGGAGCTGGCCGCCCGCGTGCACGCGCTCGGCCGCCGGTCCCGCCCGGCCGCGCCGCCCGTCCTGCACCGCGCCGGGATCACCCTGGACCCGGCGCGCCGCGAGGTGTTCCGGGACGGCCGGTACGTGCCGCTCGCGCCCAAGGAGTTCGCCGTCCTCGCCGAGCTGCTGCGCGCCGACGGCGCCGCGGTCTCCGCCGAGCAGCTCCTGGAGAAGGTGTGGGACGAGCACGCCGACCCGTTCACCGGCGCCGTCCGGCTCACCGTCCTCAAGCTGCGCCGCAAGCTCGCCGACCCGCCCGTGGTCGAGACCGTCAAGGGAGCGGGGTACCGGATCCGATGAAGCTGTCGCTGCGCGCCCGGCTCACCCTCACCTACTGCGGCCTGTTCCTCGTCGCCGGGGTCGTCCTGCTCGGGGTGACCTACGCCCTGTTCACCCAGCAGCTGTCCCGCTCGGGCACGAAGGTCCTCGCGACCCGGCTGTCCCCGGCGCCGGGCACGTCCCCGGCGCCCGGCACCGCGCCCGTCCCGGACCGGCGCGTCCAGGAGGAGCAGATGATGGCCGACAGCGAGAACTGGATGAAGCTGCAGCGCGCCGAGCTGCGCGACGCCGCCGTCACGTCCCTGGTGACGCAGGGGTCGATCGCGCTGCTCGTCGTCGGCGGTGCGGCGGCGGGCCTCGGCTGGCTCATCGCGGGCCAGGTGCTGTCCCCGCTGCACCGCGTCACCGAGACCGCCCGCCGGATCGCCGGGGCGCCCGCCGCGGACCGGGGCCTGCACGAGCGCATCGCCCTCAAGGGCCCCCGCGACGAGGTGAAGGAGCTCGCCGACACCTTCGACACGATGGTGGAGCGGCTCGACCGGTCCTTCGACGGCCAGCGCCGCTTCGTCGCCAACGCCTCGCACGAGCTGCGCACGCCCCTCACGCTGGGCCGCGCCCTGGTCGAGGTCGCGATGCACCGCGAGACGGCGTCCCCGGACGTCCGGCAGCTCGGCGAGACCCTGCTGCAGATCAACGCGCGGCACGAGCGGCTCATCGGCGGCCTGCTGCTGCTCGCGCGCTCCGAGAACGAGATCACCGGCCGCGCGCCCGTCGACCTCGCGGACGTCGTCGCGCACGTCGCGGCGCAGACCGCGCCCGAGGCCAAGGACACCGGCATCACCATCGAGACCTCCGCCGAGGAGGCCATGACGTCCGGCGACGCCCTCCTCCTCGAACGCGTCGTGCAGAACCTCCTGGAGAACGGCCTGCGCCACAACACCGAGGGCGGCTGGGTCACCGTCGCCTGCCGCACCGAGGACGGCCGCGCCGTGCTGGAGGTCGCCAACTCGGGCCCGCCCGTCCCGCCCTACGAGGTCCCGGCGCTGTTCGAGCCGTTCCGCCGCCTCGACGGCGACCGGGTCGTCACCGCGAAGGGCGCCGGGCTGGGGCTGTCGATCGTCCAGTCGATCGTCCGGGCGCACGGCGGCACGGTCGCGGCCGTCCCCCGCGCGCAGGGCGGCCTGGCCATCACGGTCGCCCTGCCCGGCGGCTGACCGCGCGGACCGCGGCGGGAAGGGCTATGTGAAGGGCTGAGGGACGGGGCTAGCCGCGCGGGAAGAGCGCGTCCACGAACGCGTTGCGGAACTTCCCGCCCGGATCCACCGCGGCCGCCAGCCCGGCGAAGTCGGCGGCGCGCTCGTAGCGGGCCGCGACCTGCTCGGCGGGCGTGGTGCTGACCTTGCCCCAGTGCGGCCGCGCCCCCAGCGGGACGAGCCGCTCCTGCAGCGCCTCCACCGCGGGCAGCACCCCGGCGAGGTCGTCGTGCCAGGTGAAGTGGAAGGTCACCGTGTCCCGGCCGTACGCCGGGCTCAGCCACAGGTCGTCGCCGCGGACGGTGCGGATCTCGGAGATGTGCAGCACCGGCGCGACGACGTCGGCGAGCCCCCGCACCGCCTCGATCGCTGCGGCCGCCGCCTCCCTCGGCAGGAACCACTCCGACTGCAGCTCGCGTCCGGCGCTCGGCGTCAGCTCGGGCCGGAAGTGGGGCAGCCGCTCGTGCCACGGGCCCGGCTCCCCGAGCTGGACGGTGCAGGCCGCCGGGTCCATGCCCGGCACCGGATGCTGCGCCGCGTCCGCCGGGCGCCCGCCGCCCCACACCGGCTCGGGCGCGCCCGCGCGGCACTTGAGCCAGACCACGGCCTCGCCGCCGCGCCACCCGGTGAACGCGCTGACGCTGTAGGCGGCGCCGAAGACCTCGTCGAACCGGGCGGCCAGGTCGCCGAGCGGGACGCCGAGCCGGACGTGCTGCGCGACCTCGAACGCGGGCTCGACCTCCAGCGTCAGCCGCGTGACCACGCCGAGCGCCCCGAGCGCGACGACCGCGCCGGGGAAGGCGGCGTCGCGGTCCCGCCGCAGCTCCAGCAGGTCGCCGTCCGGACCGACGAGTTCGAGCGCGGTCACCGACGCGGGGAGGCAGCGCAGGCCGTCCCCCGACCCGTGCGTGCCGGTCGCGCAGGACCCGGCCACCGAGATGTGCGGCAGCGACGCCATGTTCGGCAGCGCGAACCCCTCGCGGTGCAGCTCCGCCGCGACGTCCGCGTACCGCATCCCGGCCGCGACCGTCGCGGCCTGCCGCGCCGTGTCGATCTCCACCAGCGGCGGCAGTCCGTCGAGCCGGACGAGGTCGCCGGTGGTGTCGGCGACGAGGCTGAACGAGTGCCCGCTGCCGAGCGCCCGCACCCGCCGAGCGCCCGCCACGACGCGGCGCAGCGCCTCCAGCGACTCGGGCCGATGCACCCGCGCGGCCCCGTAGCCGACGTTCCCGGCCCAGTTCCTGAGCCGCCCAAGTTGATCCACACCGGCACCGTACGCCGAAGGAGGAGTTACCGGGCGGTCAGCGGGGGCCGGCACCGCGGCGGAGGTCGCGGGGGCTGATGCCGAAGCGGCGGCGGAACGCGTGGCTGAGCGCGCTCGCGGAGGAGAAGCCGCTCGCGTGCGCGAGGTCGGTGATCGTGACGTTCCGGTAGAGCGGATCGCGCAGCCGGTCGCGGACGAGCCGGAGCCGCTCCTCGCGGATCAGCTCGCGCGGCGTGGTCCCGGCCCGCTGCAGCGCGAGCTGGATCTGCCGCAGCGACCAGCCGAGGTCCTGCGCCATCGCGGCGCCGGTGAGGCCGGGGTCGGCGGCGTGCCGGCGGACGTGCCGGCGCACCACCGCCTCCACCTCGGCGAGGTGGCCGGACGCGGGCGGGCGGGCGCGGCCCGCGACGAGCAGGCACAGCAACTCGGTGATCCGGTCGCAGGCGGCGTCGAACTGCGGATCCGACAGGCTCGCGCGCTCCTCCCCGACGGCCCGGACCATGTCGGCGACGACGCGGCCGAGCCCCGCGGTCAGGTCGATCCCGGTCACTGGCAGCGCCGGGAGGTTGAGCCGCCCGGACAGCTCGCGCGCCGGGATCGTCAGCACGAGCGCGCGGCCGGGCCGCCGCCGGTCGACGCGCAGCGGGGCGGCCGGCGGGACGAGCCCGCCCGTCCCGGGGCGCAGCCGCGACTCCCGGCCGCCGGCGAGCATGAGCAGCTCGCCGTTCAGCGGCAGCAGGAACCGGTAGCCTTCCGCGCCGGGCTCGGGGCGGCCCTCCCCGTACAGGACGAGCCGGTAGGCGTCGCGCCGGACCGGCCGGTCGAGGAGGTCGTCCACCCGCAGGCCCCTTCCGCCGGTCCGCACCGCCCCGGACCAGGTCCGGCCGGTGATCGCTTCCGCCCGAGCGTAGTACGCGCGGTACCGCCGATTCACCTGAATCCAGCGGAAAGTAGCGTGATTCGGACTGTCAGTGATCTTGCCGTGCGCCCGGCGGCAGGTTCCTTGCGCGCGGGCACAAGCACGCGCCCGCGAAGCGCCCTACGGTGCCGAACCTGTGGCGTGTACCGCGCCACTCCCCCACCCTCCGGCCCCGCGGCCGGTCCCACCTCGCCCGACACCCCTCTGCACCGAGGATCTGATGGAGCAATTCCTCCTGGCGGCGGCGTTCGTCCTCGTGGCGGGCGCCGGCATCGCCGCCGCCGTCCTGCTGGTCCGCCAGCGGCGGGCGACCGCCGAGCTGCACGAGCAGAACTCCGTGCTCGCCCGCGGACTGGAACTGCGGGAGCGGGAGCTGCGGCACCTCGCCGAGGTCCGGCTGCCCGAACTCATGGAGTCACTGACCAACCCGGGAGTGCGGGTCACCGGACCGCTGCACGACCTCGACCGCGAGGCCCCCGCCTACGGCCAGGCCATCCAGACCGTCGTGGACCTGTTCGCGGGCTCGGCCGCCGGCGTCCGGGAGCGCGCCGACCGGTCGGCGAAGTCGACGCTGCGCGCGATGATGCGCGCCGTGCAGAGCCTCGCCAACGAGCAGCAGCTCGCCATCTCGCACATGCAGGAGCGCCACGACGACCCGGCCGTGCTGGAGGGCCTGCTCCGCATCGACCACATGAACGCCCAGCTCGGACGCCGCGCGCAGGCCACCGCCGTGCTCTGCGGGTCGTGGCCGGGGCAGCAGCGGTCGGCGTCCTCGCTGACCGACGTGGTGCGCGGCGCGACGTCCCGCATCCGCGACTACCTGCGCATCAACCTGGAGGGGTCGCTCAACGCCGCGGTGACCAGCCGGGCCGTCGAGCCGATCGTGCTGACCCTCGCCGAACTGCTGGACAACGCCGCCCGGCACTCCCGTCCAGACACCGCCGTCGAGGTCAACTTCCGCTCCGCGCACAACGGCGTGGCCATCACCATCGACGACGCGGGCGTCGCGATGGACGCCGACGAGCTGCAGCGCGCGTCGGAGCTGCTGTCCGGCGACGCGTCGGTGGACATCCACCGGCTCGGCGACCCGCCCCGCGTCGGGTTCGCGGTCGCGGGCGTGCTCGCCGCCCGGTACGGCTTCCGGGTGTCGGTCGACAGCCACTCCCCCTACGGCGGCGTGCGCGCGGTGGTGTTCGTGCCGTCCGCGCTGCTCACCACCGTCCCGGACGAGCGGGTGCCCGCACCGGCGGCGGCGGAGCGCCCCGCGGCCGCGCCGCCCGCCGCGTCGACGGCCGGCGGGCTGCCCAAGCGCAGCCGCGTCGCCCTCGCCGAACGTCCCGCCGAGCCCGAGGGCGGCGAGGGCGGCGAGGGCGAGGCCGGCGCGGCGGGCGTCCCCGACGGCGAGGACGCCGCCGCGCCGCCACCGCCGCGGCCGCCGCGGGAGACCGCCGCCGGCCTCGGCGCCTGGCAGCGCGGCACGCGGTCCGGCCGCGCCGCGACGCCGTCCGGCGAGGCGCCCGGGTCCGGATCCGGCGCCGACAGTAAGGATCTGCGGGCATGAACGAGGGATGGAACGGCGCGATGGACGACGGAACGAACCGGCTCGGCTGGATGCTGGACGACGCGCTGCGGATGCCGGAGACCCGCTACGCGATCCTGCTGTCGGCCGACGGCCTGCTCATGGCGCACTCCGAGCGGATCGACCGGGACGAGGCGGAGCGGCAGGCGGCCGGCATGGCGGGCCTCCAGTCGCTCGCCCGCAGCACCGCCGAGTTCTGCGGTGACGCGGGCACCACCTGGCGGCAGACGGTCAACGAGTTCGACGACGGCTACGTGTTCCTCGTCGCCGCCGGCCCCGGCGCCTACCTCGCGGTGTCGGCCACCCAGCACGTCGACATGGAGACCGTGTCGTTCCGGCTCCAGGAACTGGTGCAGCGGCTGGGCAAGGAGCTGACCAGCCCGCCGCGTCCCGGCGCGGGCAGTCCCGCATGACCCCCCGGCGGAACGAGCGCGCGCTGGTGCGCCCGCACGTCGTCACCGGCGGGCGGGCGCACCCGACCCGCAACGTCTTCGATCTCGTCACCCTCGTCATCGCCACCGGCGACCTGCCCCTTCACTCCGGGGGGGCGACCCCCCAGGCCCCCCGGCAACCGCTCTCGAATAAGGGCCTGACCCCGGAAAAGGTCCGCATCGTCGAGCTGTGCCGCGGCGGCGCGCTGTCGGTCGTCGAGATCTCCGGCCACCTCGGCCTGCCCGTCGGGGTCGTCAAGGTGCTGCTCTCCGACCTCGTCGACAGCGGGCACCTCACCACCCGGGCCGCCGCGCCCGCCGCCCAGCAGCCGAAGGTCCGGCTCCTTCAGGAGGTGCTCGATGGGCTCCGCGCTCGCCTCTGACCCGTCCTACGTCCGGGACACCGTCCGGACCGCCGTCAAGATCCTCATCGTGGGGCACTTCGCGGTCGGCAAGACCACCTACGTCGGGACGCTGTCGGAGATCCGCCCGCTGCGCACCGAGGAGCGGATGACGCAGGCCGGCGCGACCGTCGACGACCTCGCCGGCATCCGCGACAAGACCACCACCACCGTCGCGATGGACTTCGGCCGCCTCACCCTCAGCGACGACCTCGTCCTGTACCTGTTCGGCGCGCCCGGCCAGCAGCGGTTCACCCGGCTGTGGGACGACCTGGCGCGCGGCGCCCTCGGCGCGCTGATCCTGGTGGACACCGCCCGCCTCCAGGAGTCGTTCGCCGTCATGGACATCGTGGAGAAGCAGGGCCTGCCGTACGCGGTCGCCGTCAACCACTTCGACGGCTCGCCCGTGTTCCCCGAGGCCGAGGTCCGCGAGGCCCTCGACCTCGCGCCCGGCACGCCGCTGGTCACCTGCGACGCCCGCGACCGCAGGTCCTCCACCCAGGCGCTGATCTCCCTCGTCGACCACCTCCTCACCCTGGACACGGAAACGGCATGACCGCGCAGATGACCGAACCGGAGCGCTTCCCCCTCTACGGCCCCGAGTACGCCCGCGACCCCGCCGCCGTCTACGCCCGGATGCGCGCCCACGGCGACCTCGCGCCCGTCGAGCTGGCCCCCGGCGTCCCGGCGACGCTGGTCATCGGCTACGAGGCCGCGCTGGAGATCCTGCGCGACCCGGACACCTTCCCGCGCTGCAGCGAGGTGTGGGAGGAGGAGGTCGGCCCGAGCTGCCCCGTGCTGCCGATGATGATGTCCCGGCCGAACGCGCTGTTCACCAACGGCGCCGTCCACGCGCGGCTCCGGTCGGTGATCGTCGACAGCATGGACCGGATCGACCCGGTGTCGCTGCGCGACCACACCCAGACCGCCGCCGACACGCTCATCGACCGGTTCGCGGCGGACGGCAAGGCCGACCTGATAGGGCAGTACGCCCGCTCGCTGCCGCTGCTGGTGTTCAACCGGATGTTCGGCTGCCCGAGCGAGATCGGCGACAAGCTCGTCCGCGGCATGAGCGCGATCTTCGACGCCGTGTCCGCCGAGGAGGGCAACGCGCTGCTCGCCGAGGGCACCGGCGAGCTGGTCGCCCACAAGCGGGCGAACCCGGGCGCGGACGTGACGTCCTGGATGATGCGCCACCCGGCCGCCCTCGACGACGAGGAGATGGCCCACCAGCTCACGCTGCTGCTCGGCGCCGGCACCGAACCGGAGCAGAACCTCATCGCCAACGGCATCCTCCTGCTGCTGTCGGACGACCGGTTCGCCGGCGACCTGGCCGGCGGCAGCATGCCCGTCGAGGACGCGCTCGACGAGATCCTGTGGACCGACCCGCCGATGGCCAACTACGGGTCGACCTTCCCCCGCCGCGACATCGACTTCCACGGGCACCGGCTGCCCGCCCACCAGCCCGTCCTGATCGGCTACGCCGCCGCGAACACCGACCCGTCCCGGGCGGTCCCCGACCGGAAGGGCAACCGCGCGCACCTGTCGTTCGCCGGCGGGCCGCACACCTGCCCGGCCAAGAGCCACGCCCGGCTGATCGCGTCCGCCGCCATCGAGGTGCTGCTGGACCGGCTGCCCGACGTGGAGCTGGCCGTCCCGCGGGACGCGCTGGAGTGGCGCCCCGGCCCGTTCCACCGCGCCATGGTCGCCCTGCCGGTCGTCTTCCCCCCGGCGGGCCCCGCCGACCCCCGCCCGCGCTGAACCCCGCCCACGCCGCCCCCCGCCCACGCCGAACCCCGCCCCGACTGAACCGGGGGCGGGGCCGGACGCGTACCACCGGCCGTGACGGCACCCGAGGCGACCCCCGGCCCGCCCGCGGCCCGCACCGACCGGACGATGCTCGGCATCGGCGCCGCCGCGGTCGCGCTGGTCGTCCTCGCGCTCGTGGTGCGGCTCGGGGGCGCGTTCAGCGAGACCGCCGTCCCCGGCCTGTCGCGGGCGGGGGCGCTGACCAAGACCGGCCTGTCGGTCGCCAAGCTCGGCGGCGACGTCGCGGCGGTCCTGACGGTCGGGTGGCTGCTGGTCGCCGCCGTGTTCGTGCCGGGGACGTCCCGCACCGGCCGCCGCTGCCTGCGCGCCGCGTCGCTGACCGCGCTGGCGTGGGCGCTGTGCACGCTGGCGCTGATCGTGTTCACCGTCCTCGACCTCTTCGGGACGGGCCTCGGCGGCGTCACCGGGAACATGCTGCGGACGCTGCTCGTCGAGCTGCCGCAGGGCCGGGCGCTGCTGCTGGTCCTCGCCGCCGCGCTCGCCCTCTCGGTCGCCGCGAGCCTGCCCCGCGCGGCGGGCGGCGCCGGGTACCTGCTCGCGGGCGCGCTCGCCGCCATGCTGCCGCCGCTGTTCACCGGGCACGCCGCGAGCGCCGCGAACCACGCGCTCGCCGTCTGGAGCCTCGCCGCCCACGTCACCGGCGTCGCGCTGTGGGTCGGCGGGCTCGTCGCCCTGGTCACCCTCGCGCCGGACATGCGGGGCGGCCTCCCCCGCGTCGCCGAGCGCTACAGCGGCCTCGCGCTCGCCGCGTTCGCCGTCGCCGGCGCCAGCGGCGCGGTCAACGCCTGGGTGCGGCTCGGCGGCGTCCACCTCGGCTCCCGGTACGGGATGCTGGTCGTGGCGAAAGGCGCCGCGCTCGTCCTGCTCGGCGCCATCGGCTGGTGGCACCGCCGCGCGACGCTCCCCGCGCTGCGGGACGGGACGGGCCCCCGCCCCTTCCTGCGCCTCGGCGCGGTCGAGGTCCTCGTGATGGCGGCGACGATGGCGCTCGCCGCCGGGCTGTCCCGCACGCCGCCGCCCGAGAACGCCCCGGACACCCTCGACGTCGTCGCGCTGCGGCTCGGCTTCCCGCTGCCCGGCCCGGCCGGCGTCGGCCCGTACCTGCTGGACTGGTGGATCGACCCGCTGTTCGCCGTGCTGATCGCCACCGCGGCCGTCCTGTACGGGGCGGGCGTCGCACGCGTCCGGGACTGGCCGCCGCGCCGCACCGCGGCCTGGGCCGCCGGCCTGCTCGTCCTGCTGCTCGCCACCGCGAGCGGCATCTCCCGGTACAGCATGGTGCTGTTCAGCGCGCACGCCATCCAGCACGTCCTCGTCGGGCTCATCGCGCCGCCGCTGCTGCTGTACGGGGCTCCGGCGCGGCTGGGGCTGCGGGCCATGCGCGGGGAGAGCCGCGCTCTGCTCACCGCCGCAGCGGACAGCCGGGGGCTGCGGGCGCTCAGCCGTCCCGTGGTCGCGTGCCCGCTGCTGCTACTCAGCCTCTACGCGTGGTACGTGTCGCCGCTGTTCCCGCCGTCGCTCTCCAACCACGCGCTCCACTCGCTCACCATGGTCGCCTTCCTCGCCGCCGGACTGGCCTACTTCCACGGCTCGACGGGCACCTCGGCCCCGGCGGCCGTCCTGCCGCTGCACGTGATCGCCGGGGTGGCGCTCATGCGGGACGGGACCGTCCACGGCAACTGGTACGAGGACCTCGGCCGCACGTGGGGCGCACCACCGCTGGACGACCAGCACCTCGGCGCGCTGCTGCTGTGGACCACCGCCGCGGCCGTCACCGCGGCGCAGGCCGCCCACACGCTCGCCCGGCGCCGCCGCGGGCCGTCCGCGCGTCATGGACCGTTCGCACGTTACGGACGGGGCCGCCGGTCCACGACGCGGCTCAGCGCCTCCACGACCGTCGGGTCGTACTCGGCGGCCGAGTCGAGCCGGAGCCGCTCCAGCACGGCGGCGCCCCGGTCGCGGTCGGCGGAGTCGCCGACGAGGTCGTCATAGGCGTTGGCGACCTTGATGATGCGGCTGGCGAGCGGCGGCGGCAGCGGCCGGTCGGCCGCGTCGCCGGACGCGTCGCCCGCCGGGTCGCGGCCCGTCCGGTACGGGTGCGAGGACAGCTGCACGACGTGCGCCACCCGGTCCAGTACCCCGGTCTGCTTGATCACCTCGGCGCCCAGCTCAGCGATGCGGCGCTGCTCGGCCGGGGAGGCCAGCACGGTCGCGCCGCCCGGGATCGGGTCGCCGAGCGACAGCTGCCCGATGTCGTGCATCAGCGCCGCGTACTCCAGTTCGAGCAGCTCCTCCTCGGCCATGCCGAGCTCGCGGCCCATCGCGACCGCGAGCCGCGCGACCCGCCGGGAGTGCCCGGCCTCCACGTACCCGCCGACCTCGGTGACCCGCGACAGCGCCCGGACGGTCTCCAGGTAGGTGGCGCGGATCCCGGCGTAGCGGCGGAACGCGAACTGCGTCACCAGGATCGGCACGGTGAAGATCAGCAGCGCGGCCGCGCCCATCGCGGTCGTCGCGACCGCGATCAGCATGGCGGTCGCGCTGGTCGCCGCGCACAGCGCGATCTTCGCCTCGATCTCGTCGCGCAGCGCGATGCCGAACCGCGCCCGGACGGCCTCCGCCCGGATCACCGCGGCGATCAGCACGTCGCTGAAGCAGGACGCGACCACGACCAGGCCCATCACGGCCAGCAGCAGGTACCAGGCGAGGTCGAGGGTGAGCACCGGCCGGAAGCACAGCGCGATGACGGCGACGTTGAACAGCCGGCGGGCCATCGCGTCCGGCCGCGGCATCCGGCCCACCGCGATGTGCGGCAGCGAGCCGACCAGCATGCCGACCGCGGTGACGGCGACGACCTGCAGCGCGGAGTGCGCGGCGGGGACGACGCCGAGCGGCGCGTCCGGCGGGGCGCCCTCGGGCCCGACGCCGACCAGCAGCGCGTACCCCATCGCGCCCGCGGTGGCGATCGGGGCGACCTCCCGGTTGCCCGGCATCACCATGCGGAACAGCTCGCCCAGGGCGATCAGCACGCCGAAGATGATCGCGATGTCGGCCTGCCGGAGGCCGACCGCGGCGACCTGGGTGACGGCGACGACGACGAACAGCCCGGCGGTCGCGATCAGCAGCAGCTGGCCGGAGTCGATGGTCTGCCACGCGGCCCGCTCCCGGGCGTGGAGGCGGCCGGTCGTCACTGGTGCCGCACCTCGTCGCCGCCGGTGACCCGCAGCGGCGCGCTCGGGTCGTCGTGGTCCTGACGGGTGGTCTCGACGATGTCGTCGTCCGGCAGCACGACCGGGTCGGGCGGCTCCCAGCCCTCGCGGTCGAGCGCGCGCAGGAACGCCTCGACCATCTCGGGGTCGAAGTGGTCGCCCATCCCGCGGCGCAGCTCGGCCACCGCCTCCTCGATGCTGCGGGCGGCCCGGTAGGAGCGCGTCGAGGTCATCGAGTCGAACGCGTCCGCGACCGAGATGACCCGGGCGAACTCGGGGATCTCGTCGCCGGCCAGGCCCATCGGGTAGCCGCGGCCGTTCATCTTCTCGTGGTGGTGCATGATCCCGGCGAGCGCCTCGTCCAGGAACCCGATCTCGCGGACGATCTCCAGCCCGCGCATCGGGTGCAGCTGGATCGCGGCGAACTCCTCCTCCGTCATCGGCCCGTTCTTCTGCAGCACCTTCGTGGGGACGCCGAGCTTGCCGACGTCGTGCAGCATCCCGGCGTAGCGGATCGCCTCCACCCGGTCGGCGCGCATCCCGATCTCCTGGGCGATCATCACCGAGCCGCGGGACACCCGCTCGGAGTGGCCGCGGGTGTAGAAGTCCTTGGTCTCGACCGCCTGGCAGAGCGCGGCGAGGGTGGCGGCGTGCGCCTGCTGCTGCGCGTACGCCTGGTCCATCGCCCACCGGGCGATGAACAGCGGGAGCAGGACGAGCACGGCGGCGAACGGCCCGACCCGCGGCCACAGCCCGGCGATCAGCAGGCCGACCATGCCGTAGCCGAGGCAGCCGACGGCGAGCTGGCCGCTCTCGTGCAGCAGCTCGCGCGGCGCGGCCTGCCGGCTGAGCAGCAGGACCCCGGCGGTGAGCGCCAGGTTGACCACCACGAACGCGACCAGCGCGCCGAGGAACGGGCCGATGACGTGCTCGACCCAGCGGGCCTTCTCCGGGTGGAAGCGGTCACCGCCGAGCAGCTCGAAGACCGTCCCGGAGGCGAAGCCGCTGAGCGCGAACTGCGCGCCGTTGAACACGCGCTTGACGGGGGCGAAGAACCGCTGCCCGGTGACGACGGCGACCAGGCCGAGCAGCGCGGCGCCGGTGGGGCCGAGCAGGACCACCGAGGCCAGGCTCGCGGCGAAGCTCAGCGACACCCTGGCGCGCGCGACGTTCAGCCGCGCGGGCGCCGAGTCGCAGACCAGGAACAGCAGGGCCAGCACGACCAGCTTGCCCCAGTCCAGCTCCGCGAAGGACGAGGTCGCGATGAGGCCAGCCGCGACGGCCACCACACCGCTGACGTACGCCCAGGCAGCGAGAGGAAGTCCACGCATTGCCGCCCCTCGGGGAGTGACGAGATGGCGGGCCGCCGCCGGGGTGCTGTGCGCCTGCCGACGCCTAGACCCAGGACACGCCCTTGGTCAGCATCAACGACGACGCCGAGGCGATCGGGCTCCGGCCGTGTCCCGCCGGCGACACGCGTTCGTGCATGGCTCCTTGCCTCCCCCCGCCGATCCGGGCCGTCCCGGCCTCGCGGCCGGCCTACCGAGGGGCCGGGCGCGGGGCCCGGCTTCCCGGGCGAGCACATACCCCGAATTGCATCGGCGCGCACGTGCTCCCGTCGCTGATTTCGGCATAAGCCTAACGCGAACTGCCCAGGTCACACAGGCGTCAGGGAAAAACTGAGCAAAGCGTGAACCGACCGTCACCATAGGTGATCAATTGCCCCGGGGAATACACCCAACGTAAGCGCACAATCCGGCTGCACACCAACATGCACGTGCATCGGCAAACTCGGCGCCAACCCGAGCCTTTTTCATCCCCGCCGGTCACGGCGCCGCCGCGATACCGTACCTCTCGGATAAAAAAGACTCACCCCATGGAAATAACCGCAATGCGACAACGCCGTGTTTCGGGGTATGCAGCCGAATTCAGCCGGTCCACCGCGGATCAGCCGCGCACGGCGTAGCCGATGAGCCGCGCACGGCGTAGCCGATGAGCCGCGCACGGCGTAGCCGATGAGCCGCGCACGGCGTAGCCGATGAGCCGCGCACGGCGTAGCCGATGAGCCGCGCACGGCGTAGCCGATGAGCCGCGCACGGCGTAGCCGATGAGCCGCGCACGGCGTAGCCGATGAGCCGCGCACGGCGCCCGGGAGCGTGCGCGCACCCCGTCAGCCGTGCACGGCGCCGCGCTCGCGCGCCCAGGCGACGGTCTCGGCGATCCCCTCCGGAAGGGCGGTCATCGGCTCCCAGCCGAGCACCTCGCGCGTCGCCGCCGGGTCGACGGCCATCGCGGGCAGGTCGCCGAGCCGGGGCGGGGCGAACTCCGGGTCGTCCGGCGCGCCCGCCGCCTCGGCGACCAGCGTGTGCAGGTCCCGGTCGGTCGTCTGGAGGCCGGTGCCCACGTTGAAGCGCCCGCCGCCGCCCGCCTCCCCGGCGGCGCGCGCGAACGCGTCGACCACGTCCAGGACGTAGACGTAGTCGCGGGTCTGCGTGCCGTCGCCGTAGACCTTCGTCGGACGGCCGGACAGCAGCGCGTCGGTGAAGATCGACACGACGCCCGCCTCGCCCTCGGGCGTCTGCCGCGGCCCGTACACGTTCGCCAGCGTCAGCGTCGTGAAGTCGATGCCGTGGAGCTGCCTGTACATCCCCGCGTACACCTCGCCGGCGACCTTCGAGGCCGCGTACGGCGACGCGGGACGAAGCTCGGCGTCCGCCGGGACGGGGAGCGCGTCCGGCACCCCGTACACCGCGCAACTGGAGGTGACCACGACCTTGCGCCCGCCGGCGGCGCGGGCCGCCTCCAGCACGTTGGCGGTGCCCACCACGTTCGTGCGGGCGTCGCCGAGCGGGTCGGACACGCTCACGCGCACGCTGACCTGCGCGGCCAGGTGGCAGATCACCTCCGGGCGGCGGGCCGCGGCCCTCTCCACCAGCGCCGGGTCGGCGACGTCCATCTCCCACAGCTCGACGCCCGGCCGGATGTTGGTGCCGGACGACAGGTCGTCCACGCCGATGACCTCGTGGCCGTCGGCGAGGAGCCGGTCGACGAGGTGGGAGCCGATGAACCCGGCCGCGCCGGTGACGAGTGTCAGCACCCGCAGCACGATACCGAAGCGCCCGCCCGGCGCCCGGCCGTCGGACGCTCTCGGACAGGCGTCAGACGCTCTCGGACCTGTCCGCGCCTCCGGACGCCTGGATCTCGCCGCAGATCTCCTCGATGCGGCCGAGGACCTTGGCGCGCAGGTCGGTGGGCGCCTGCTCGCACCCGCAGGACTTGTTCACCAGTTTCTTGACGGCCTCTTCGAGCCCGTACTCGCGCAGGCACGGCCCGCACTCGTCGAGGTGCTGGCGCACCTCGCCGCAGCCGCCCTGGTCGAGCTCGCCGTCCAGGTAGGTGTAGACCCGCGCGAGGACCTCGTCGCAGGGCGTCTCGTGGTGGTTCCCACAGCTCATGATGACCCCCTGGTGGCGCGCGTCAGGCCGCGCTCCTCAGCGTAGTCCTCCAGCATGCCGCGGAGCTGCCGCCGGCCGCGGTGCAACCGGGACATCACCGTGCCGATGGGCGTGCCCATGATCTCGGCGATCTCCTTGTAGGCGAAGCCCTCGACGTCGGCGAGGTAGACGGCGATCCGGAACTCCTCCGGCAGGTCCTGCAGGGCCCGCTTCACGTCCGAGTCGGGCAGGTGCTCCAGGGCCTCGGCCTCCGCCGACTTGAGCCCGCTGGAGGTGTGCGACTCGGCGCGCGCGATCTGCCAGTCCTCGATGTCCTCGGTGGCGGCCTGCTGCGGCTGGCGCTGCTTCTTGCGGTAGGAGTTGATGAACGTGTTGGTCAGGATGCGGTAGAGCCACGCCTTGAGGTTCGTCCCCTCCTTGAACTGGTGGAAGGACGCGAACGCCTTGGCGAACGTCTCCTGGACGAGGTCCTCGGCGTCGGCCGGGTTGCGCGTCATGCGCAGCGCGGCCGAGTACAACTGGTCCAAGAACGGGAGCACGTCGCGCTGGAACCGCTCCTGGCGCTGCTCCACGGTCTCCGTGGTGCCCGGTACCTGTCCCACCCCCTCGGCTGTGGCGCCCTCGGCCCTGGCCCGGCCTGCGGCGTCGTGTCCCACAGACGATATCGGTCCGCGCGGCCTGCCGATGCGGACGGGTGGTCGCGCGTCGCCGCGGGACGCGGCGGTACCCGCCTCCCGCTGCTGGTCGGCGACGGCTGTGGTCATCGGCACGCACCTCCGTATTGCTCGTGTGAGACGGTGCAACACCGGAACGGCCCCGCCGATTCCCGGGGTGGGGCCCCGGCCGGATCCCCGTCGCGCCCGCTGCCGCGTCACTCAGGGTGATGATCGGGGCCGGACGGGGAAGGTAGTGACATACACGGCGAGAACAGGAGCATTTGGTGCACTCCGTGCCATCGGCGCGACCTTCCGAGCCCAGCATCGCCAGCCTGCGCGACACCTCCGGAGCCGCGGCCGGGGATTCCCTGGCCAGCTACTGGAGGTTCTACCGGGCGGTGGCCGACGCCCAGCTCGCCCGATGGCTGCCCCGCCGGCCGTCCCGCGTGCTGGACATCTCCGGCGGCCAGGGCCACAGCGCGGGCCGCGCCGCGGGCGCCGGCCACGCCGTGCTGGAGGTGCGCGACCCCGACCGCCCCGGCAGGCCCCCCGCCCGCGCACACCTCGACGCCACCCTGCGGGACGGCCCGCTCCCTGACGGGGCGCTCCAGGACGGGCGGGGCCGTCCGCTGCGGGGGCCGGTACCGGTGGTGGGCGACTCCGGCGCTCTCACCTACCTCACCGACGCCTCGATGGACGCCGTGGTCGCCGAGAACCGGGTGCTGTCTCGGCACCTGGCCACCGAGGCGACCGTCGCCGAGATCGCGCGCGTGCTGCGTCCGGGCGGCCGCGTCCTGTTGTGCGTCGACTCCCTCACGCTCGGGATGGCGCTGCTCGCGGAGCGGAACTACTGGGCGCACCTGTCGGACGTCCCGAGCGCCGAGGTCGTCCTCGTGCCGTGGCCGGACGGGACGATCACCCGCTCGTTCTCCGCCCACCAGCTCCGCGAGCTGCTCGCCGACGCGGGCCTCGACGTCGAGTGGATCAGGCCGCGCACGGTGCTCTCCCCCTCCACGGTCGAGCACGTCCTCGGCGAGTCGCCCCGCGCGCTCGCCCGCCTGGTGCGGACCGAGCTGAACGCCCGGCAGACGGACGAGTCCCTGGGCATCCACCTGCTGGCGAGCGCGCGCCGGACCGCCTAGGAGAGCGCCGGACCGCCTACGCCCGCGCCGGACTACCTAGGCGGGCACGGGTCCGCGGTCAGTGCCCGCGGTCGCGCCTGGACTGGCAGCCGATGCAGCGGGCGGCGTCCGGGCGGGCCTCCAGGCGTCCCTCGGGGACGGTCTCACCGCAGTCGACGCACAGGCCGTAGGCGCCGGCGGCGATCCGCTCCAGGGCGGCGGCCACCCGGCCGCGCCGGCGTTCGAGGGAGCCCAGCGCCGCCTCCACCCGGTCGTGGTCGGTGAGCCCGGCCCCGGCGTCCGCGGCGGAGCCGTCCCGCTCGGGCGACTCGCCGCGGAGAATGGCGATGGAACGGTCCAGGTCGATCAGCATGGCCTCAAGGCGGGAACGGGCGGCGGCGGTGTCCACGGGCGGCGCACTCCTCGCGCTGGAGCCGCCTCCCCCCGCGGCGGCGCGGTCCGGACGACCGGTCAGAACAGGCTGCCGGCCTGATCATCAGGACTATCCCCGGAAATGACCGGCTCTATGAGTTCCGGGCCGTTGTTCCGGACGCTGTTGACCGCCTTCGACACCGGGTAGGCGTCCATCGTCCCGGCCATGGCGGGCACGAGCAGCCCGCGGACCTGCTCGGTGTCGGTGAGCTCCGGGTCGAGCCAGGCGTCCCAGCGGTCCCGCTCGACGATCATCGGCATCCGGTCGTGGATGCGGCCGAGGTCGTCGGGGGCGTCGGTGGTGATGACGGTGCACGTCCACACCCACTCGCCCTCCTCGAGCCCGGCCTCCGCGGCGGCGTCCTTCGGCGCCTTCCACAGCTCGTAGAGCCCCGCCATCGCCATGACCTCGCCGTCGTTCGGCCTGATGAAGTAGGGCTGCTTCTGCGGCTTCTTCTTCTTGGCCCTCTTCTCGCCCTCCGCGGGGTCGGGCGAGCCGCCCTGGTCCTGGATCGTGTACCACTCGAAGTAGCCGTCCGCGGGCAGCAGGCACCGGCGGCGGGCGAACGCCCGCCGGTACGACGGCTTCTCGTGGACGGTCTCGAACCGCGCGTTGATCATCCTGGAGCCGATCGAGAGGTCCTTGGCCCAGGACGGGACCAGCCCCCACCGCACCGTCCGCAGCTGGCGGACCGCGGCCTCGCCCTCCGGGGCGTCCTTCGGGCGCCGGTTCAGCACCGCCGGGACCTGCTTCGTCGGCGCGACGTTGTAGTCGGGCTGGATGTCCCCGTCGACCGCGTCGACCTGAACCTGGAACTCGTCCAGGAGCTCCTGACGCGCGCGGGTGGTGGCATAGCGTCCGCACATGGGTCCCATAACACCACGAGCCGGCGACAGCCCGCCGCCACGGCGCGGCGGCGGGCGCGACTCCCCTTCCCACGGCGCTTGAGGCGCGGCGCGTTGGGCATGTAGCCGGTCATGCGACCCTTCACGACCATGGCCCGCCCGCTTGTGGCGGCGCCCTACATCACGACCGGCCTGGACGCCATCCGCGATCCCCGCGAGCGCGCCGAGCGGGTCGGCCCGGCCGTCAAGCCGGTCGCCGACCGGATCGAGTGGATGCCCAAGGACCCCGAGACGCTCGTCCGCATCGAGGGCGCGATCAGCCTCGGCACGGGCGCGCTGCTGCTGACCGGCCGGTTCCGGCGGCTGACGACGCTGCTGCTCGCCGCGCAGCTGGTCCCGGCGCTGGCGACCGAGCACCGCTTCTGGACCGAGGACGACCCCGAGCGCCGCGCCGACGAGCGCGCGCACCTGCTGAAGAACGCCGCGCTGTTCGGCGCGCTGCTGATGGCGGCGACCGAGCCGCGCCGCCCGCCGCGGGCCGCGGAGCTGCGCCGCGCGGTGCGCGAGTCGCAGATCAGGAGCGGCGCCGAGGCGAAGGCGATGCGCCGGGAGGCCGCCGCCACGCTGCGGGACGCCCGCCGGGAGGCCGCCCGCCAGCTGCGGATCGCGCGCGCGGAGGCCGCGCGCAAGACCGCCCGGCAGGGGACGAAGGCTGCGAAGATGAAGGCCGCCACGATGCGGAAGGGCGCCAAGCCCGGCGGCATGCTGAAGGCTCTGGGCATGGCCAAGCAGGGCATGGCCAAGCAGGGCGGTAAGGCCGGCAAGGCGGGGGGCAAGGCCGGCGGCATGCTCACGAAGGCGGGTGCCGCGGGCGCGTTCAAGGCGGGGAAGGCGACGAAGGCGGGCAAGTCCGCGGGCAAGAGCGTGAAGGCGGGCACCGCCACGCAGGCGGCGAAGGCGATGAAGGCCGGCAGGACGGTGAAGAGCGGAACGGCCGTCCAGGCGGGCAAGGTCCTGGAGGCGGTCAAGCGCTGACTTCCCGAAGAGAGCCTTAAAAGAATCTCAAGACGGTTGAACCCGGGGGCGGAGCGGTCCCGTACTGCTTGACGACCGCCCGCGACGAGCACCCCGGAGACGCCCCGGCCATGGCACTTCCCGGATCGACCGGCCGCCGGCCCGGCGGGCTGCGGAGCCTGCTCCGCCGCCCCGGCCCGGCACGCCCGCCCGACGGCGCCGCAATCGACGACGAGGACATGGTCACCGCGCTCTACCGCGAGTACCATCGGCCCCTCCTCGCGTTCGTCCTCCGGCTGACCGGCGGTGACCGCCAGTGGGCCGAGGACGTGGTGCAGGAGACCATGATCAGGGCGTGGCGCAGCGCGGACCGGCTGGACGACCGGACTTCCTCGCTGATGCCGTGGCTGGCCACGGTCTCCCGTCGTATCGTGATCGACAACCGGCGGCAGCGCGAGGTCCGGCCGCCGGAGGTCGGCGACGGCCCCCTGGAGAACGTGCCGATGGCGGACGAGCTGGACGGCCTGCTGCGCAAGGTCGTCGTGGCGGAGGCGCTGGAGTCCCTGTCGCCCGCGCACCGGCAGGCGCTGACGGAGACGGTGCTGCGCGACCGGACGGTGAACCAGGCCGCCGAGTACCTCGGCATCCCGGTGGGGACGGTCAAGTCCCGCGTCTACTACGCGCTGCGCGCCCTGCGCGTCGCCTTGGAGGAGAGGGGGGTGACCTCGTGAGCTCCCAGATCGAGCACACCGATGTCGGTGCCTACGCGCTCGGCCTTCTCGAGGCCCGCGACCGGCAGGCGTTCGAGGCGCATCTGGCCGGCTGCGCGCGCTGCCAGGCCGAGCTGGGGGAGCTGTCCGGGACGGCCGGGGCCCTCTTCGCGCTGGCGTCCGAGCCGGGCGCGGTCCCGGGAGCGGACGAGGCGGAGGCGGGTGAGGACGAGCCGTCCACACCCCCGCCCGCAGTGCTCGACATGGTGCGCGGCCGCCGGCGCGCCGACCGGAGGTTCCGCCGGGGCGCGTACGTCGTCGGCACCGCCGCCGCAGCGGTGGCGCTAGGCGCGGGCGTCGCGATCGGCGCGGTGCTGAACGACGAGGGCGAGCGGCAGGCGCCGCCGGTGGCGCAGTCCGTCACCGGACGCCAGTTCCACGCGACCGACCCGGGCACCGGCGCGTCCGGCACCGTCGGGCTGGTCGACAAGGGCTGGGGCACCCAGGTCAGCCTGGAGCTGCGCGGTATCAAGGGGCCGCTGCGGTGCCACCTGGAGGCCGTGTCGCGGGACGGCGAGCGCAGCGTCGTCGCGGGCTGGCGCGTCCCCGACAAGGGCTACGGCGTGCCGGGCCAGCCCAAGCCGCTCGTCATGCAGGGCGGGACGGGGCTCGACATGGAGCAGATCAGCAGCTTCGTGGTGCGGCTGGACGGCGCCGACGGCGGGACGCTCCTCACCATTCCGCTGTGACCCCGCCGTCCGCTGTGACCCCGCCGTCCGCTGTGACCGCCCTTCCGTTATGACCCGCCGGGGCCCGATAGCCTTGGGGCATGCCCTCTCCGCACTGGTCCGCCCCGGTCGCGCACGCCCCGGTGGACGCCGTGGTCCCGCTCCCCGGCTCGAAGTCGATGACGAACCGGGCGCTGGTGCTGGCCGCGCTCGCCGAGGCGCCCGGCCGGATCGTCCGGCCGCTGCGCAGCCGCGACACCGACCTGATGGCCGGGGGGCTGCGCGCGCTGGGCACGCGGGTGGCGGAGGACGGCGACGACTGGCGCGTCGTCCCCGGTGAGCTGCGCGGCCCGGCGAGCATCGACACGGGCCTGGCCGGGACGGTGATGCGGTTCCTGCCGCCGGTCGCGGCGCTCGCCGCCGGCGAGGTGGCGGTGGACGGCGACCCGCGCGCCCGGGAGCGGCCGATGGGCCCGATCATCGCCGCGCTGCGGGCGCTCGGCGCCGCGATCGACGACGGCGGGCGGGGCGCGCTCCCGTTCACCGTGCGCGGGACGGGCGCGCTGGGCGGCGGCGCGGTCGTGATCGACGCGTCCGGGTCGTCCCAGCTGGTGTCGGGGCTGCTGCTGGCCGCGCCGCGCTTCGCGAAGGGCGTGGAGGTCCGGCACGAGGGGCCGCCGGTGCCGTCCGGCGCGCACCTGGCGATGACCGTCGAGATGCTCCGCGAGGCGGGCGCGGCGGTCGAGACCGGCGACGACCTGTGGCGGGTGGCCCCCGGCCCGCTGCGCGGCCGCGACTGGGTGATCGAGCCCGACCTGTCGAACGCGGCGCAGTTCCTCGGCGCCGCGCTCGTCACCGGCGGGCGGGTGACCGTGCCGGGCTGGCCGGCGCGGACGACGCAGCCGGGCGACGCGCTGCGCGGCCTGCTCGCCGAGATGGGCGCCGAGGTGTCGCACGGCCCGGACGGCCTGACCGTCCGGGGCCCGGCGGGCGGGTTCCGCGGGCTGGACGCCGACCTGCACGAGGTCGGGGAGCTGACCCCGGTGCTCGCCGCGCTGTGCGCGCTGGCCGGCTCGCCGTCCCGGCTGACCGGCATCGCGCACCTGCGCGGGCACGAGACCGACCGGCTGGCGGCGCTGGTCGCCGAGATCAACGGGCTGGGCGGCGACGCCGCCGAGCTGCCGGACGGGCTGGAGATCCGGCCGCGCCCGCTGCACGGCGGCGTGTTCCGCACCTACGACGACCACCGGATGGTCATGGCGGCGGCGGTGCTGGGGCTGGCCGTTCCCGGCATCGAGGTAGAGAATCCGCAAACCGTGGGCAAGACTCTTCCGAACTTCACCCGGTTGTGGGCGTCCATGCAGGCGCCCGCCTGACGGCAGGGGCGGACACTGGCTCGACGAGCACACGACTACGACGAGGACGACGTCCGGGTGCGGCCCGGGCGCCGCGGGTCGCGGCCGCGCACCCGCCGCCGTCCCGCGCACGAGGACGCCTCCCCCGGCTTCGTGACGGCCGTGGACCGGGGCCGCTACCGCTGCCTCGTCGACCCGGGCACGGACGACGAGCGCGCGGTGACCGCGATGCGCGCCCGCGAGCTCGGCCGCAAGGGCGTGGTCGTGGGCGACCGGGTGGCGCTGGTCGGGGACGTGTCCGGCGCCGCCGACACCCTCGCCCGGATCGTCCGGGTGGAGCCGCGCACCTCGGCGCTGCGCCGCACCGCCGACGACACCGACCCGTTCGAGCGGATCATCGTCGCGAACGCCGGCCAGCTCGCGATCGTGACCGCGCTGGCCGACCCGGAACCGCGCCCCCGCATGATCGACCGGCAGCTCGTCGCCGCCTACGACGCCGGGATGGACCCGCTGCTCTGCCTGACCAAGGCCGACCTCGCGGACGCGGACGCGCTGGTCGCCGAGTACGCGCCGCTCGGCGTCCCGTACGTGGTGACCCGGCGCGGCGGCGACCTGGCGGAGCTGCGCGAGCACCTCGCCGGCCGCACCACCGTCCTCGTCGGGCACTCCGGCGTCGGCAAGTCGACGCTGGTGAACGCGCTCGTGCCGGACGCCGAGCGCGCGGTCAGCCATGTGAACGCGGTGACCGGACGCGGCCGGCACACCTCCTCGTCGGCGATCGCGCTGGAGCTGCCCGGCGGCGACGGCTGGATCATCGACACCCCGGGCGTGCGGAGCTTCGGGCTGGCGCACGTCGACCCGGAGAACGTGATCAACGCGTTCGACGACCTGGCCGAGGGCGCCGCCGAGCGCTGCCCGCCGCACTGCGACCACTTCCAGGACGACTGCGGCCTGGACGGGTGGGTCGCCGACGGGCACGCCTCGCAGGCCCGGCTGGACTCGCTGCGCCGCCTCCTCGCGAGCCGGGACGCGGACGCCGAATAGCGCCGCCATTCCCCGCGCCGGACGGGGCGTACGTCGGTAAGGTCCCCTTCATGCCTCAGTTGATCGCGGCGCGGTACGAGCTCGTGGAGCTGCTCGGCCGGGGAGGGATGGGCGCCGTCTGGCGTGCCCGCGACCGGACGCTGGACCGCGAGGTCGCGATCAAGGAGGTGACGCTGCCGCAGGGCCTGGACGAGGCGCAGGTCGAGCGGCTGTACGCGCGCACGTTCCGGGAGGCGCGGTCGGCGGCGCGGCTCGACCACCCGGGCATCGTGACGGTCCACGACGTCGTCGAGGAGGACGGCCGCCCGTGGATCGTCATGCAGTTCGTCCGGGCCGAGGGGCTGGACCGGGTCATCGCCCGGGAGGGGCCGCTGCCGCCCGCCCGGGTCGCGGCGATCGGCCTCGACCTGCTGGACGCGCTCGGCGCCGCGCACGCGGCCGGGGTCGTGCACCGCGACGTCAAGCCGGGGAACGTGCTGCTGCCGGACGGCCGGGCCGTGCTCACCGACTTCGGGATCGCGACCGTCGCGGGCGACGAGACCCTGACGCAGGCGGGCGCGATCGTCGGCTCCCCCGCGTACCTGGCGCCGGAGCAGGCGCGGCACCAGAAGGCGACCCCGGCGTCCGACCTGTGGTCGCTGGGCGGGACGCTCTACGCGGCCGTGGAGGGGCGCCCGCCGTTCGGCCGGCCGGACGTGTGGGGCGTGATGGCCGCCGTCCTGTCGGACGACCCGGACCCGCTGCGCCTCGCCGGGCCGCTCGCGCCGGTCCTGCACGGGCTGCTGCGCAAGGACCCCGCGCAGCGGATCGGCCCCGACGAGGCCCGGCGGCTGCTCCGGCAGGTCGTCCACGCGGCGCCGCCGCCGGCCCCGGCCCCGATGGCTCCCGGCCCGCCGCCGCACGACGTCACGCTCCCGCCGCTCGGGGCCGCCCAGACGGCGCCCGCTCCCCCTCCCCCGGCGCCGCGGCGCGTGCCGTGGCCGCTGATCGTGCCCGCGGGCGCACTCGCGGCCACGCTGGTCGCCGCCGCTGTCGTGCTCGTCGTCTTCATCGGCAACGGCGACGAGGAGAACCCGGACGGCCGGCCCGGCGGCTCGTCGGGGACGCCGTCCGCGGCGTCCTCCACGGGACCGTCCACGGGGTCGCCCACAGAGCCCTCCACACCGGCCGGCTACCGGATCTACCGGGATTCGAACTTCGTCGCGGCCGTCCCCCAGGGGTGGAAGGACGAGGCGGAGGGCGACGACGTGACGTTCACCGACCCGACGAGTGGCCTGACGCGCGGGCTGGCGTTCCAGCGCATCGGCTTCTCCCTGCAGAGCCCGGGGGACGGCGTGGCATCGGCGCTCAGCCAGATGAAGAACGACAGCGCGGCGTATCCCGACTTCAAGCAGGAGAGCTTCAACCGGAGCGTCCCGTTCAAGTACGGGGAGGCGGCCGAAGCGCAGTTCACCTTCACCAAGAACGGCACGCCAGGCCGCGCGCGCGTGCGGGTGTTCAAGCACGGCGGCATCTTCTACCAGGTCCTGCTGGCGACCGACCAGGCGCACTGGGACGAGAGCGTCACGTACTACGAGTCGTTCCTGCACAGCCTGACGATGAAGTAAGCCCGCCCGGGGCTACCCGCGGGACTCCTCGAACAGGGTGCGGGCCCTTGCCTCGGCCTCGTTCAGCGCCTCGACGTGCTGGGGGGCGAGTTCCTCCACGCAGCGGGTCATCTCCTCGGTGACGTGGCTGAACGCGCTCTCCTCCGCGCCGCGCAGCGCCGCCCGCACGGTCGCCGACCGGGCGCCGAGCGCGGACCACTCCAGCTCCAGCCGCGCGACGGCCTCGTCGAACGCGCGGGACGTCTCGGCGCCCGCGCCCCTCAGCTCGTCGGGGACCGGCCCGCGTCCCGCCTTGCGGGCGTGGCCCGACAGCGCCGAGATGCGGCTGGCCAGCTCCAGCCCCTCGCGGGCGAGCGGCAGCACGTCGTGGATCAGGTCGGTGACGGCCTTGGCCAGCTCCTCCACCCGCGTCAGCAGGGTCTGCGTCGCCGCCTCCAGCGCCTTGGAGGTGCGCTCGGCGACGCGTCCGGCCACGTCCTCCTGCTGCCGGGACAGGGCGGGCACGATGTCGCGGTCGAGCAGCCGGCGCAGCTCGCGCTCGCGCGCGCCGCGGTCGCCGGGCCCGGCCCGGCCGGCCCAGTCGGCCCAGACCCGCTCGATGCGCTCGGCCCCGGACGCGGCGATCTCCGCCGTGATCTCGTCCAGGGCCTCGCCCACCCGGGCCTTCAGCCGCTCCACGCGCCCGTAGAGCGCCTCGCGTTTGAAGGGGTCGTTCAGCTCGTTGAGCTGCGCCTGCAACCGGCGGGAGACGTCGATCGCGTGCTCGGCGAGGGGGACGAGGCGGTCGGCGAGCTCGTCGAGCGTCTCCGCCCGGCGCGGGTCGGTCAGCTCGGCCACCCATGCGGGAAGGTCGTGCGCCATGGCCCCCATGCTGCCACCAGACGCCCGCCGAAACCGGCGATCGCGGCCCGGCGCGCCCCGTCCGGGCCGGAAAAGCCGGAACGGCCCGGACAGGTGTGTCTGGACGGGGGGCGATCAGGGTAGCGTTGCACGCCGTGGCGGGCTATTCCGATGACCTCCGTCTCGCGCACGTACTGGCGGACGGGGCCGACGACATCACGACCAGGCGTTTCCGCGCCCTGGATCTCGACATCGAGACCAAGCCGGACCTCACGCCGGTCAGCGACGCCGACCGCAGCGTGGAGGAGCAGATCCGCGGCACGCTGAAGCGGGCCCGCCCGCGGGACGCGGTCATCGGCGAGGAGTACGGCAGGACGGGCTACGGGAACCGCTGCTGGATCATCGACCCGATCGACGCGACCAAGAACTTCGTGCGCGGCGTCCCGGTGTGGGCGACGCTGATCGCGCTCATGGAGAACGACGAGATCGTGGTCGGGGTGGTGTCGGCGCCCGCGCTGAACCGGCGCTGGTGGGCGGCCCGGGGCGGCGGCGCCTGGACGGGCCGCAGCCTCACCCGCGCCACCCGGATGACCGTGTCGTCGGTGGGCGACCTCGCCGACGCGTCGCTGTCGTTCTCCAGCCTGAGCGGCTGGGAGGAGCAGGGGCGCCTCACCCAGTTCCTCGACCTGACCCGGTCGGTGTGGCGGACGCGGGCGTTCGGCGACTTCTGGTCGCACATGATGGTCGCCGAGGGCGCCGTCGACATCTCCACCGAGCCCGAGGTGTCGCTGTGGGACCTCGCCGCCCTCCAGGTCATCGTAGAGGAGGCCGGCGGCATGTTCACCGACCTGACCGGCGTCCCCGGCCCGGACGGCGGCAGCGTGGTGTGCACGAACGGCCGGCTGCACGCCGACGTCCTGCGCGCCCTGGGCGGCGGGCAGCTCTCCCTGCGCATCTGAGACCGGCGCATCTGAGACCGGCGCATCTGAGACCGGCGCATCTGAGACCGGCGCATCCGAGACCGGTGCGTCCGACCCGCGCATCTCCCCCGCGGGCACTGGGCATACCCACCTCGGGTCCGATCATCATGGCGGTTCGCCAACTCGCGACATATCGTGGAACAAGCGTCACGACACGGTCGTTCTCTCGGTAAGAGCCCGGAGGTGCAGGTATGGGAACGAAGGTTGTCTATGTCATCGGCGGTGTGGTGGTCTCGCTCATCGCCCTCAAGATTCTCGGCCCGCTCATCGCCTTCCTCATCGTGCTGGGCGTCGTGGCACTGCCCGTCGTCGGGTACATGATGCTCGACCCGTCGCAGCGCAGGCGGCTGCGCGCGCAGGGCCGCAAGCGGCTCGGGAGCTGACGCCCGGCGCCCGTTAGGGTGCGGGGGTGGCGGAAACACGGGTCGGCGTCGTCGGCGCGGGGATCATCGGGCTGGCGATCGCGCGCCGGCTGGCGGAGACGCGTCCCGGCGTCCGGGTGACGGTCCTCGATAAGGAGGACCGCGTCGCGGCGCACCAGACGGGCCACAACAGCGGTGTCGCGCACGCGGGCCTGTACTACGCGCCGGGCTCGCTCAAGGCGACGCTGTGCAGGCGCGGGATCGGGCTGCTGAAGGAGTACTGCACCGACCGCGAGCTCCCCTACGAGGAGTGCGGCAAGGTCGTGGTGGCGCGCGAGGCGTCCGAGCTGGCCGCGCTGGACGAGATCGAGCGGCGCGCCACCGCCAACGGCGTCCCCGGGCTGCGGCGGCTGACGGCGGGCGGGCTGCGGGAGATCGAGCCGCACGCGGCCGGGGTCGCCGCGCTGCACTCCCCCACCACGGCGATCGCCGACTTCCCGGCGGTCGCCCGCGCGTTCGCCGCGGACGTCACCGCTGCCGGCGGCGAGATCAGGCTCGGCTTCGAGGCCGTCCGGATCGGCCGGGCCGGCGACCGCGTCACGGTCGCGTCCCCGCACGAGAAGCTGGTCTTCGACCGGCTCGTGGTGTGCGCGGGCCTCCAGTCGGACCGGGTGGCGCGCCTGGCGGGCGACGCGCCGGCCCCCGCGATCATCCCGTTCCGGGGCGAGTACTACCGGCTCGTCCCGTCCCGGACGGACCTGGTCCGCGGCCTGATCTACCCGGTGCCCGACCCCCGCTACCCGTTCCTCGGCGTCCACTTCACGCGCCGCGTCGACGGCGGCGTGGACATCGGCCCCAACGCCGTCCTGGCGCTCGCCAGGGAGGGCTACCGGCGCCGGGACGTCCGGCCCGCGGACGTGTGGGAGACCGTCCGCTGGCCCGGCTTCCGGCATCTGGCGCGGCGGCACTGGCGGACCGGCGCCAGGGAGCTGTACGGGTCCGCGGTGAAGCGGGCGTTCGTCGCCGCGGCGCGCGGGTTCGTTCCGGAGCTCGCGGCGGCCGACGTCGTCGCGGCGCCCGCCGGGGTCCGCGCGCAGGCGGTGGACCCCGACGGCTCGCTCGTCGACGACTTCCGGATCGGGCGCGTCGGGCCGGTCGTGACCGTCCGGAACGCCCCCTCACCGGCGGCGACGTCCTCCCTGGCCATCGCCGAGCACGTGGTCGAGCGGCTCTAGTCCCAGAGCTTGCGGACGTCGCCGCGCGGGTCGGCGGCGGTCGCGTCGCCCGCACCGTCGAACGTCCGCACCGCCCGCGTGGACGGGTCGAAGCGCTCCCAGCCGGGGTCGCCGTTCGCCGCGAAGTCCACCCAGTGGCGGTGCATCCGGTCGGCGAGGTCCTGCGGCGGGTTCGGCCCGGTGAGCCCCTCCGGTTCGGCGGTGAGGTTGTCGAACACGAAGCCGAGTTCGAGGGCGTGGCAGGCGCCGAGGCCGTGGTTCGGCGACCGCCACGCGAACTCGTACATCCAGGTGCGGCCGCCGGAGGCGGCGTGCCCGGCGGCGGCGCGGTGGGCCGGGATCCGGAACAGGTGGTCGGTGATGACCGTCGCCATCAGCTCGCCCTCGGTCTGCTCCGCGTACCGGTCCCGGTAGGCGGCGGTGAGCGCGGGAGGGACGCCCATCCCGGCGGTGACGAAGTCGACGGCCTCCCGGTCGAGCTGGTCCGCGATGCCGGCCGGCATCAGGAAGAGCCGGAACTCCTCGGAGGTGTAGCCGGTGAGGAGATCGACGTCGCGGCCGGCGCCGGCGGCGATGGCGTCCTCGGGCCGCCGGGCGAGCAGCGCGCCGTCCAGTACCGGGGTGAGGGACATGCCGCCCGCCGCGGTGGTGGCGCCCCACCGGCCGGGGTCGGGCACCATCGAGACGTCGGCGGCGACGGACGCCTGGGCGGGCAGGATCGCGGCCGGGTCGAGCGCGGCGAACGCCTCCGCGGTCGGCTCTATCCCGAGCCGGGCCGCCATCTCCTTGGTGACGAGCATGGCGTCGTCCGGGTCCTGCGCGATGCTGCCGGCGCCGCTCTGCGCGATCGCGCGCCGGAACAGCCCGAGGTCGAGGGAGAGCAGCGTGGTGACGCTCATCGCGCCCGCGGACTCGCCGAACACGGTGACGTTCCCGGGGTCGCCGCCGAAGCCGGCGATGTTGTCGCGGACCCACTCCAGCGCGGCGATCTGGTCGAGCAGCCCCCGGTTCAGCGGGGCGCCCGGCAGGTTCGCGAAGCCCTCGACGCCGAGCCGGTAGTTGATGGTCACGCAGACGACGCCGTCGCGGGCGAAGTTGCGCCCGCTGTACACGGGGACGGCACCGGACCCGTTGCGGAACGCGCCGCCGTGGATCCACACCATGACCGGCAGCCCACCGGCCCCGCCCACCGGCGTCGTGTCGTTCAGGGGGGACGACCCCCCTGTACCCCCCGCGAAGTGGGGCGTCCAGACATTCAGGTTCAGGCAGTCGTCACCGGGGATGTCGGGGTCGGGCAGCAGCGTGTCGAACGGCTTGGGATAGCCGGGCTTCGGCGCGGTCGGTCCGTATGCGAAGGCGTCGCGGACGCCGTCCCACGGCTCCGGCGGGCGCGGCTCGCGGAAGCGGTTCGGCCCGAACGGCGGCGCGGCGTAGGGGATGCCGAGGAACGCCGTGACGCCGTCCCGCGTCCTGCCGCGCACCTTCCCGTGGGACGTCTGGACGACCGCCTCCATGCCACGCCTCCGGTTCTAGAACGAAATTCGACAACCCAGAGCGTACGGGACGGACCGGCGGCGGCGGAACGGCCCCCGGCACCCGTCGGTCATCCGTGCCGGGGCGCGGGGTGCAGCATGCGGGTGAGGTAGTCGCGGGCGAACGCGCGGGTGGCGTCCTCGTCGTCCAGCCGCAGCCCGCCGCCCGGCACGAGCAGCAGCGACACCGCGAGCCGCAGCAGCACCTCGGCGACGGTGTCGTAGTCCTGCGCGTCGCCGGGGCGGGCGCGGCGCAGCCGGTCGGCGAGGATGTCGCGGGCGGCGAGCATCACCGCGCCGCCGTTCATGCTGAGCTGCGGCAGGAACGCCTCCGGCTCGCTCTCCAGGACGCGCCTCATCAGCGGATGGGTGCGAGCGCTGCGCAGCCCCACCACGAACCCCTCCACCACGGCCTCCTCCGCGGAGCCGAGGTCCTCGGTGGCCTCGGCGATCGCAGTGAGGAACCGGTGGCACTCGCGCAGGATCACCGCCTGGAGCAGTTGCTCCTTGTTGGTGAAGCGCCGGTAGATGGTGGTGCGCGCGACCCCGGCCCGCTTGGCGACGTCCTCGACGCTGACCCTGCGCAGCCCGTAGGTCTCGAACTCCGCGAGCGCGGCGTCCAGGATGCGGGTGTCGAGGTCGTCGGCCCCGGTGTCGGGCTCGGCCAGGCGCGCGAGCAGCCCGTCCGAGGTGGTCGCGTCCGTCGTCATAGCCGCACCCTAGCCGGATCGGGCACCCGGCCCGTGACCGCCGGATGCTACACAGATACAATAATCGTCGTTCTGTACTTCTGTCTCACACTCGCGGTGGTGCACATGACGGACCAGGCCGAGACGCAGTCCCCCGCCCCGCTCGGACCGGGCTCGCTGACTTGGCGCTACTTCGGCGACACCCGGATGGTCCTCGTCGGGCCGCGGGCGGCCGTCCTGCAGAACATGCTCCCGGCGCTCGGCCAGGGCGTCCTCGACCACTCGGTGTTCTTCAAGGAGACCTTCGCGCGGGTCAAGCGGTCCGCCGGGCCGATCCTGGACACCGTGTACGGCGCGGAGCGCTCCGCCGAGACGGGCCGCAAGGTGCGCGACTACCACCGCGACATCAAGGGGACGATGCCGGACGGCACCCGCTACCACGCCCTCGACCCCGAGACCTACTACTGGGCGCACGCGACGTTCCTCGACAACATGCTCTACGGCGTCGAGACGTTCATCCGCCCGCTCGGCGAGGCGGAGAAGCGCCGCATCTACGAGGAGTCGAAGACCTGGTTCCGGATGTACGGGGTCAGCGACCGCGCCATGCCGGACGACTGGGAGGCGTTCCAGGCGTACTGGAAGCGGATGCTGGACGAGGAGATCGTCCCGCACAAGACCGCCCGGTACGGCGTCGGCTACGTCACCAAGGGCCTGCCGCGCCCAAAGCGGGTGCCGGCGCCGCTGTGGCGGGCGGTGTCGCCGCCGCTGAACGCCGTCGCCCGCTTCATCACGGTCGGCGGCATGCACCCCCGCATGCGCGAGCTGCTCGACCTGCCGTGGAGCGCCGCCGACGAGCGCCGCCACCGCCGCTTCGCGGCGGCCGTCCGCGCCGGCAACCGGCTGTGGCCGCTGCTGCCCGAGTCCGTCCGCTACCTCCCGCAGGCCCGCCGTGCCTTCCGGGAGGCACGGAAGGCACGGCGGGCCTGAGCGAGAGGCTCGAGAGGGCGGGGATCCGCCTCGCTCAAGAACTAGAGCGGATCCTCGCGTCGTACTCCTTGCGGGCGTCGGGGTCGTACTCCAGGAAGATCTTGTCGAGGCCGAGGCGGCGGGAGGTCGCCTGGCGGAGCCGCTCGGGGAGCAGCGCGCCGAGCCGGACCTGCGTGCCGAGCTTCTTCGGCACCGCCACCTGCGGGCGCGGCTTGCCGATCAGCTCGACGACGGCGGCGGCGATGTCCTCCGGCTCGCAGTTCTTCTGCCCCTTCGGGCTGCGCGTCCCGGCGACCAGCTCGGTGTTGGTGAACGTCGGCAGGACGGCGCTGACGTGGACGCCGCGGTCCTGCACCTCCAGCCGGGTCGCCTCGGTGAAGCCGACGACGGCGGCCTTGCTGGCGTTGTAGAGGGCGAGGCCGGGGGTGAACATCACGCCGGCGAGCGAGGCGATGTTGACGATGTGGCCGGACCCGCGCGGCAGCATCCGGGCGAGGGCGAGCTTGGTGCCGAGCATCACGCCGTGGACGTTGATGTCGATGCAGCGGCGGGCGTCGGCGTCGCTCTCGTCGGTGACGGGCCCGATCGGCATGATCCCGGCGTTGTTGATGAGGACGTCGAGGGTCCCGGCGGCCTCCTCCGCCGCGTCGAGGAACGCGGTGAACGACTCGCGGGAGGTGACGTCCACGGTGAGGCCGGTGACGCCGAGCGACGCGGCGGCGTCCTTGACGGCGGCCTCGTCGATGTCGCCGATGACGACGGTGGCGCCCTTGGCCTTGAGGGCGCGGGCCGTGGCGAGGCCGATCCCCCGCGCGGCTCCGGTGATGGCGATGACCTTGCTCATGAGTGCTCCAGGCGGTCGAGCCGGACGGGAAGCCCGTCCTTCGGCGAAGGGAGGGACGTGGTGTCCAGGGGCCATTCGTACCGCGCGGGGACGCTCCAGCGGTAGCGCTGGAGGACCTGGTGCAGGATCGTCTTCACCTGCATCCCGGCGAAGTACAGCCCGATGCATTTGTGCGCGCCGCCGCCGAAGGGGGCCCACGCGTACTTGTGGACCTTGTCCTCGCGGCGCTCCGGGGCGAAGCGCTCGGGGTCGAAGCGCTCCGGGTCCGTCCACCACTGCGGCATGTGGTGGTTGCTGAGCATCGGCACCACGACCAGCGTCCCGGCGGGGATGTGGTAGCCGAGGATCGAGGTGTCCTTGACGACCTTGCGGGGCAGGGCCGGGACGGGCGGCAGCAGCCGCAGCGACTCCTTCATCACCATGTCGATGCCGGTGAAGGCGTCGAGGTCGGCGTAGGACGGCTGCGCCTTGCCGAGGCCGAGGGACTCCTCGCGCAGCCGCTCCTGCCATTCGGGGAACTTGGCGAGGTAGTACGCCATCGTCGTCAGCGTGATGGTGGTGGTGTCGTGCGCCGCCATCAGCGCGAAGATCATGTGGTTGACGACGTCCTCGTCGGTGAACCGCTGCCCATCGTCGGTCTCGGCCTGGCAGAGGGCGGCGAACAGGTCGTCGCCGCCGTCGCGGCGCTTGGCCGGCAGGTGCCGGTAGAAGAACTCCTCCAGCACCTTGCGGGCCTGCAGGCCGCGGTGCCAGCGCAGCCCCGGGACGGGGAACCGCACGTAGGCCGTCCCCGCGCGGACGGCGTCGATGAACGCGCCGTTGACCCGGGTGCGCTCCGCGTCGTCCAGGTCGACGCCCATGAACACGTCCACGGCGAGGTCGAGGGTGAGCTTCTTGATGCTGTCGTACACCTTGAAGCCGGGGCCCGGCCGCCACGCCTCGACGCCCTTGACGATGCCGGGCGCCATGGCGTCCATGTAGGCGCGCAGCCGCGCGGGCGTGAACGCCTGCTGCATGATGCGGCGGTGGTGCAGGTGCTCCTCGAAGTCGAGGAGCATGATGCCGCGCTTGAAGAACGGGCCGATGAAGTAGCTCCACGCGGGCCCGCTCGAGAACGCCTTGTCCCGGTTGACCAGGACGACCTCGGCGGCCTCCGGCCCCTGGACGGTGCAGGTCCGCTGCCCGAGCAGCCAGCCCCACGCGACGGGCCCGTACTGGTCGTAGCGCTTGCGGGCCATCCCGATCGGGTCGCGCATGACCGCGAGCGTGCTGCCGATGTAGGGGAGGCCGGGCACGCCCGGAACCGGTTTCAGGCCGCTGCCCTGCGGCGGCGGCGCGAGGACGCTCGTCATGGACCCTCCGGGACGCGTGCAACAAAAGACCGGTTTCTGTTGCTTTGTTCTAACGTAGCGGACGCCCGTAAGTCCAGACTTATCGCTCGTGAGTTGCGCGCCGGCGCGCCGCGCGGGCCGGCTCAGCGCGCCTCGCGGGCCGACGGGGCCCGGAGCAGCCGCCGCCGCGCCGCGTCCGTCAGCGGCCGGTACGCGCCCGCCCGGTCCCGGTAGTAGGCGCGGCCGTCGCCGGCGGCGGGGACGCCCTCCTCGCGCAGCGGGGCCGTGCGCAGCCGCCGTCCCGCGGTCACGGGGATCTCGTCCACGACCCGCACCAGCGCGGGCCGCAGCCCCGGTTCGACGCGCAGCAGGGCCTCCGACAGGTCGATCGCCTTCAGCTCGCCGCCGTCCCGCAGGCTGACGGCGGCGGCCGCCAGCTCCGTGTCCCCGACCGGGATGCCGTACACGGCGACGCTGTCGACGTACGGCAGGTCGCCGAGCGCGTCCCTGATCGGGCCGGGCGGGACGATGCCGTCGGCGGTGCGGATCAGCTCGGTCTCCCGGCCGACGAGCCAGTAGTCGCCGTCGGCGTCCCGGCGGAACAGGTCGCCGGTGATCGTCCAGGCGTCCTCGGGCCAGAACACGCCCCGCACCGGGCGGGCCGCGGCACCGAGCGCCGACAGCCGGACGCGGGCGAGCAGCATGCCGATCTCGCCGGGCTCGCTGCGGACCGCGAACCCGTCCGGGCCCTCGGCGAGCCGCCCCCGCTCCAGGTCGTAGCGCGCGAGCCGGACCCGCGCGCTGCCGGGCAGCGGGCGGCCGAGCGAGCCGGGCTTCTTGCCGCTCAGGTTGACCAGCACCGCCTCGCCCTCCGTCGAGGCGTAGAACTCCAGGACCCGCGCGGGGGCGAACCGCTCCTCGACCCGCCGCCACAGCCCGCGCGGCATCCCCGACCCGATGAACAGCCGGACGGCGTGGTGCCGCTCGGCCGGGTTCGGCGGCGCGTTGACGAGCTCGCGCAGCATGGTCCAGGTGTAGGACGCGACGGTCACCCCGTAGCGGCGGGCCTCGTCCCAGAACGGCTCCGGGTCGAACGAGCTCGCCAGGGCGAGCCGCGCGCCTCCCGCCACCGCGCCGCCGAGGCTCATCAGCAGCGCCGACGGATGCTGGAGCGGGGTGATGCTGTAGACGGTGTCGGACGAGGACAGCGCCGCCGACGAGGCCGTCCCGAACGCCGACAGGGCCCACCGCCGGTTCGTGATGCGGCTGGCGCGCAGCTGGTCCCCGTCGCCGCGGAACACCACGAAGGCGAGGTCTCCGGCCCGTCCCGGATTGGCCCGGTACCACCCCGGCAGCTCCACTTGCGCGGGGTCGATGGTCTCCATGTCGGTCAGCGCGCCGCGGTCGCCGCGGCCCGCGCCGCCGAGCAGGTAGCCCTGGACGCCCTCCAGCCGCGCGGCCATCGCGGCGTGCTCGGGGTCGGCGATGACCCGCGTCACCCGGCCCAGCCGCGCCTCCGCGGCCGGGTCGCCGTCCGGGCGCAGCAGCACCGCGACGGCGCCGAGCCGGCTCAGCGCCGCGACGAGCGCCAGCGCGGTCGGCCGCGTGCCCATCAGCACGCCGACCGCGTCGCCGCGCCGCACCCCGATGTGGATCAGCCCCCGCACCACCGCGTCGATGCGGCGCTTGGCGGCGTCGTGGGTGTGGGCGCGCCCGTGGTACAGGAAGAAGACCTCGCCGGGCCGGTCGCGGGCCTGCTCGTCCAGCAGCAGCCCCATCGACATGCGCGTGTCGGACTGGATGCGCTCCAGCCGCGCGAGCCGGGGCAGGTTCTGCGCGGCCTCCCCGCCGAGCTGCCGGGTCCCGTGGACGACCTGCGAGGCCGTCCGCAGCGCCGACCGCGCGGCGCTGGTCCCGATGCCCATCGCCAGGTGGAGCCCGTACCCCGCGGCGCCGCCGGGCAGGCCGGCGGGCTCGGCCTCCTCGTCGCCCGCGACCGGCGCGACGATGTCCGGGAGCTCGCTCCCGCCCTCCCGCCACAGCGCCCACGACGCGACGGCGGGCCACGTCTGCGCGATCGCGAGGCTGCCGACGACGAGCCCGAAGTGCCCGGCGCGCAGCGACGCCTCGTACACCTGCGCGCGCGGCGCCGCGCGCCGGATGCCGCGCACCATCGGCGGCGACGCGATCTCGTCGACCTCGCCGACGAACGTCAGCACGGGGCAGGTGATGTCGGCGAGCGTCACCAGCCGGTCGCCGATGACGAATCCGCCGGTGAGCATCCGGTTGTGCTGGATGAACTGGCGGAGGAACTCGGCGAGCGCGGGACCGGGCCACGACACCCACCCGTCCCGTTCCAGGAACCGCCGCTGCCGCTCCCTGGGCGCGAGCCGCTCCCGGTCGTGCAGTTGCAGGATGAAGTCGACCCGCGACCGGACGGACTTGACCGGGCTCAGCACCTGGAATCCGAGGCGCGTCACCCATCCGGGGACCGCGAACCCACCGAGCATCCAGTCGGGGATGCGCTCGACGCCCTCCGCCGCCAGCCAGCCGGGGAGCCCGAAGGGCAGCCCCTGGCTGGTGTCGGCCGGGCTGCCGAACGTCACGACCGACTCGATGCCGTCGCTGCGCCGGTAGGCGGCGGCCTGGTAGACGAACATGCCGCCCTGCGAGTACCCGGCGAGGTGGACGTCCCGCCCGGTCTCCTTGCGGATCCGGTCGACGGCGTCGCTGACCGCCAGCACGTGGTCGCTGACGGTCCGCTCCAGCCCGCCGGGCTCGCGCTCGGGCGCGCCGAAGTCGACCACCCACGGGTCGGCGCCGCGGTCGTGCAGCACGCGCACGGCGCTGACCCGCGAGGAGATGTCGTACACCTCCGCGGTGATCATCAGCGGCGGGACGAGCAGCACGACGGGCCCGCCCGCCGCGTCCGGGAAGTAGTGCCGCAGCCGGTAGACGCGCTGCTCGGTCACGACCTCGCACGGGGAGGCGTCCTCGTCGGTGTCGAATCCGCCGAAGCGAGCCACCTCCAGGGCGTTTTGTGCAGTGGAGCCTAGGCGGGAACCCAGGCGAAGGAGCGTTCTGGCAACAGCCGGCATCGTCGACCTCTCACAGCGTCACCGCCATGTTGTCGTGTTATCACCGGCTTTAGCAATCAGCGGACGACCCGTGCGCCGTCCATCTGCCCGCTCTGCAGCCGCTCCCACATGTACCGCCGCCGGGGCTTGCCGCTGGAGGTGCGCTGGATCAGCCCGGTGCCCACCACGATCGTCAGTTCGACGTCGTCGCCGACCCGGCGCCGCAGCGTCTCGCGCACGGCCGGGATCCAGTCCTCGTTCTGCGTCTCGGCGAACAGCGCGAGCCCCTTCTGCCCGGCGCCCGGCACGCCGACGACCACGATGCGGCCCTTGCCGAGCCCGCTCACCTCGGCGATCTTGGACTCGAGGTCCTCGACGTAGACCGACCGGCCGCGCACCTTGATGCTGTCGCCCATCCGCCCGAGGACGAACAGCTGCCCCTCGTGGAAGAACCCGGCGTCCCCGGTGTAGACCTTGCCGTCGGCGAACCGCGTCGACTTGGCCTCGGCGCCCGCGTAGTACCCGGGGCAGGCCGAGGCGCCCCCGACGACGATCTCGCCGAGGAGCCCGTCCTCCAGCTCGCGGCCCTCGTCGTCGACGATGGAGACCGGCACGTCGCTCTCGGGCGTCCCGCAGCCGACGACCCACCCGGCCTTGGCGCCGAGCGACTGGGACCCGAGCCGGTGCTGGTCCAGGATCCGCACGGGCTGCCCGAAGGCCAGCGCCTCGGGGTCGGGCCGGACGGCGAGCGGGTCGCGGGGCGCGTTGTCCATGGTGACCAGCAGCGTGGTCTCGGCCATCCCGTACGCCGGCTTGAACATCGTCCGCGAGAACCCGTAGGGCTCCGCGAGCTGGGCGAACACCTCGAGCGTGTGCGGGTCGATCGGCTCGGCGCCGATCAGCGCCATCTTCCACCCGGAGAGGTCGAGGCCCTCCAGCTGCTCCGGCTTGACCCGCCGCGCGCAGTACGCGTAGGCGAACGGCGGCGCCGCCGTGTGCTGCGCCTCGGCGAAGCAGCGGATCCACCGTGCGGGGTCGCGGATGAAGTGGTCGGGCCGCATCAGCCGCAGCATCCCCTGCCGCGCGATGGGCGTGATGAACGTCCCGATCAGCCCCATGTCGTGGTAGAGCGGCAGCCACGTCGCGACGACGTCGCCGTCCTCGTAGCCCGCCATCCGGGCGATGAGGTCGCTGTTGGCCTCCAGGTTCTCCCAGGTGACCATGACGCCGCGCGGGGCGCCGCTGGACCCGGACGTGAACTGCAGCAGCGCCAGCTCCCCGGCGGGCTGGACGTCGGCCTCGACGCCCTGCCTCGGCTGCCAGGGCTCGCCGCCCAGCCCGGCCTGGTCCATGGCGCGGCCGGCGTACTCGGACAGCTCCTTGGACGCGATCACGAGCGCCGGCGACGCCTGCCGCAGGATGGCCGCGACGTGGGCGACGTAGTCGTCCCCGTCCTGGAAGAGCGGCGGCGTGATCAGGCAGACGGTGGCCCCGGCCGCCCACACCGCGAAGTAGGTCTCGATGCAGGTGAAGTCCGTGGGCAGGATCAGGCAGACGACATCGCCCGGCCGGACGCCCTCCTCGATCAGCGCACCGGCGGTGCGCCGCGCGGCGGACGCCAGCTCACCGTAGTCGCGGTACTCCCAGCCGCCGTCGTCGGCCGCCAGGTGCACGCCGCGTCCGGTGTTCGGCCGCTCCAGCCATTCGCGCAGCGCAGATGCCATCGTCTTCCCTTCACCCTGATCCGCCACCCACGTGACTCGCGGGTAACTTCACCAGGACGGGGCGTCTCCGTCAACCGGTTCTCCCGGCCAAAGAGACCGGGCGGTCATTTGGAGGTCCCCGACAAGCGCGTCACCCCGCGGGGGCGGACGTCCGGCGGCCCGCCGCGACCCGCGCCACGAGCCGCCACCCGAGCAGCGCGGCCCCGAGGAACAGGGTGGCGACGATCACGAACGGGAGCGCCGTCCCCTGCCCCGAGACGGCCCGCAGCAGCATGCCGACGGCGACGGCCGACACCCAGACGCCGACCCCGGCGGGCACCAGCGCGTCCGCCCGCCGCCAGGCCCGGGTCAGCCCCCACCCGACCCCCGCTCCAGCAAGGAACGGCCAGGCGGTCGTGGCGAAACCCGCCAGGCTGGCGGCCTCCTCATGGGAGGCCCGCCCGATCGCCACGAAGACGAGCACGGAGCAGACGTCCGCCAGCCCCGCCAGATAGTTGCGCATATCTCCAGGCTAGAGCTGGAACCCCGTGCCCTGACACGGGGCCACCGGGTGCATCGTCACACCACCGGCGGGGTATCAGCCCACGACCCGGTCACCCGGTGACGACCAGTCATTTTGGAGGCGTGATGCCCGAGCGAGGCGACGACGGAAGCTGGCCGAGGCTGCGGCTCGCGGACTGGCCCGATACCCGCACGACCCTGCACATGTGGGCACAGATCGTCGGGAAGGTCCGGCTGGCGCACGAGCCCCTGCTGAACCACTGGTGGCAGGTCACCCTGTACGTGAGCCCGAGGGGCCTGACGACGTCCTCGATCCCGTACGGGAACGGCGTCTTCGACATCGAGTTCGACTTCGTGGACCACGTGCTCCGCGTCCGGCGCAGCAACGGCGAGTCCCGCGAACTCCCCCTGGCGCCCCGCCCGGTCGCGGAGTTCTACCGGGACCTGATGGCCACGCTGGACGACCTGGGCCTCCAAACCCGGATCAACGCGACCCCGAACGAGGTGGACCCCGCGATCCCCTTCGCCGAGGACGACCGGCACTCGTCCTACGACCCGGAGGCCGCGAACCTGTTCTGGCGGCAGCTGATTCAAGCCGACCGCGTCCTGGGTGCGTTCCGCGCCCACTTCACCGGCAAGGTGAGCCCGGTGCACTTCTTCTGGGGCGCGATGGACCTGGCCTGCACCCGCTTCTCCGGCCGCCCGGCCCCGACCCACCCCGGCGGTGCCCCGAACTGCCCCGACTGGGTGATGACGGAGGGCTATTCCGGCGAACTCTCCAGCGCGGGCTTCTGGCCGGGCGGAGGCGAGGAGGGCGCGTTCTACTCGTACGCCTACCCGGAACCGGAGGGCTTCGCCGACCACCCGGTCCCCGCGGGCGCCCGCTACGACCAGGCACTGGGCGAGTACGTCCTCCCTTACGAAGAGGTAGCGACGTCCAAGGACCCAGACGCCACAGCAGCAGCCTTCCTACAGGCCACCTACGAGGCAGCAGCAGAAAACGCGAACTGGCCGAGAGAAACCCTGGAAGACACCCCAACCCGCCTAAACGACCAAATGGGGGCCTAGGGGCAAAGCCCCAAGGGGGTCTAGGGGCGAAGCCCCAGGGGCGGGCGGGCGGGGGAGGAGGCGGAACGGGGGGTCCGGGGGGTCGCCCCCCCGGGAAATGGCGAAGGGTCCCCTCGGGGAAGCCGCAAAGCGGCGACCAAGGGGACCCTAGGACCAGTAGCGGGGGCAGGATTTGAACCTGCGACCTCTGGGTTATGAGCCCAGCGAGCTACCGAACTGCTCCACCCCGCGGTGATGAGTTAACTGTATGGGGTGGGCAGTGCTTAGGCAAACGGGATGGGCGGGGCGTCGTCCGGCTGTCGTGGAGGGGGTCAGCCCATGTGCGGGTAGCGGTGGTCGGTCGGCGGGACGAAGGTCTCCTTGATGGATCGCGGTGAGGTCCATCGGAGGAGGTTGAAGATGGATCCGGCCTTGTCGTTGGTGCCGGATGCGCGCGCGCCGCCGAAGGGCTGCTGTCCGACGACGGCGCCGGTGGGCTTGTCGTTGATGTAGAAGTTGCCGGCGGCGTATCGCAGTACGTCGGCGGTGTGGGCGGCGGCGGCGCGGTCGTTGGCGATGACGGCGCCGGTGAGCGCGTAGTCGGCGACGGATTCCATCTGGGCGAGCATCTCGTCGTACTGGTCGTCCTCGTAGACGTGGACGCCGAGGATGGGGCCGAAGTACTCGGTGCGGAAGATGTCGTTGCCGGGGTCGTCGGAGACGAGGACGGTGGGGCGGACGAAGTAGCCGACGCTGTCGTCGTAGGTGCCGCCCGCGAGGACGTGGACGGCGGGGTCGGCGTGGGCGCGGTCGATGGCCGCCTTGTTCTTGGCGAACGCCCGTTCGTCGATGACGGCGCTCATGAAATTGCTCAGGTCGGTGACGTCGCCCATGGTGAGGGAGTCGACTTCGGCGGCGAGTTCTTCCTTGAATCCCCCGTCCCAGAGGGACCGCGGGATGTAGGCCCGCGACGCGGCGGAGCACTTCTGCCCCTGGTATTCGAAGGCCCCCCGGATGAGCGCGGTCTTGAGCACCGCGGGGTCGGCGGACGGGTGGGCGACGACGAAGTCCTTGCCGCCGGTCTCGCCGACGATCCGCGGGTAGCCGCGGAACTTCTCGATGTTGTTCCCGACGGTCTTCCACAGGTGCCGGAACGTCGCGGTCGATCCGGTGAAGTGGATTCCGGCCAGGTCGGGGTGCTGGAGCGCGACGTCGGACACGGCGAGCCCGTCTCCGGTGACGAGGTTGATGACGCCGGGTGGCAGCCCTGCCTCCTCCAGCAGCCGCATGAGCAGGACGGCCGAGTACGTCTGCGTCGGCGACGGCTTCCACACGACGACGTTGCCCATGAGCGCGGGCGCGGTCGGCAGGTTGGCGGCGATCGCGGTGAAGTTGAACGGGGTGATCGCGTAGACGAACCCCTCCAGGGGCCGGTGGTCGGACCGGTTCCACACCCCGTCGCCGCTGATCGGCTGCTCGGCGAGGATGCGCCGCGCGAAGTGGACGTTGAACCGCCAGAAGTCGACCAGCTCGCACGGGCTGTCGATCTCCGCCTGCTGGACGGTCTTGGACTGGCCGAGCATGGTCGCGGCGAGGAGCGTCTCGCGCCACGGCCCGGCGAGGAGGTCGGCGGCGCGCAGGAAGATGGCGGCGCGGTCGTCGAAGGCCATGTCCCGCCAGGCGGGCGCGGCCTTGAGCGCGGCGTCGATGGCGTCGCGCGCGTCGTCCTGCGTGGCGGTGCCGAAGGTGCCGAGCACGGACGCGTGCCGGTGCGGCTGCACCACGGCGACCTTGGGGCCGGCGCCGAGCCTCCGCTCGCCGCCGATCGTCATCGGCAGGTCGATCGGCGCCTCGGCGGTGAGCTCGGCGAGGCGCGCCTCCAGCCGGGCCCGTTCGGCGCTGCCCGGCGCATACCCGCGGACCGGCTCGTTGGCCGGTGCCGGCACGTTGGTCACGGCGTCCATCAGGGGGCCTCCTTAGCGGGAGATGAACGAACGGAGAAAGAAGACGAGGTTGGCCGGACGTTCGGCCAGGCGCCGCATGAAGTAGCCGTACCAGTCGGCGCCGTAGGGGACGTAGACGCGCATCCGGTGGGCTTGGGCGAGCCGCCGCTGCTCGGCGGCCCGGATCCCGTAGAGCATCTGGAACTCGTACGACCCGGGCTGCCGCCGCGCGGCGAGCAGCTGCGCGATCTCGATCATCCGCGGGTCGTGGCTGGCGACCATCGGGTAGCCGTCGCCGTCCATGAGCAGCCGCAGGCCCCGCGCGTAGGCGCGGTCGACCTCGTGCCGCCCCTGGAAGGCCACGGAGGCGGGCTCGGCGTAGGCGCCCTTGACCCACCGGACCCGGGAGCCCTCGTCCACCAGGTCGCGCAGGTCGCCTTCGCTGCGCCGCAGCATGGCCTGGACGGCGACGCCGACCCAGGGGAAGTCGCCGCGGAGCTTGCCGAGGACCTCCAGCGTGGAGTCGACGGTCGTGTGGTCCTCCATGTCGAGGGTGACGGTCATGCCGATCCGCCCGGCGGCGGCACAGATCTCCCGCGCGTTGTCGAGCGCCAGCTCGCCCGGCAGCGCCTGCCCGAGCGCGGACAGCTTCACCGAGGCGTCGGCGCCCGCGGCGAGCCCGCCCTCCTCGAAGACGGAGAACATCCGCAGGTAGGCGTCCCGCGCGGCCTCGGCCTGCGCGCGCTCCCGGGTGTCCTCCCCGAGGTGGTCGAGGGTCACCGAAAGCCCGGCCGCATTCAGCTCCCGCACCGCCCGGACCGCGTCGTCGAGACCGTCCCCGGCGACGAACCGGTCGACGACGCCCCTGGTGAGGGGCATGGACGTGACGAGACCGCGCATCCGCTCGCTGCGCGCGGCGGCGAGGAGGGCAGTGCTGAGCATGGGAGCCTCCAACGTCGAGGAACACCTCGAACGGTAGAAGCGCGGCTCCCGTCCCCCAATAGCCGAATGTCACTTTCGAGCGAGCTACTCTTCATACAAACGTATGAAGGGAGCCTGATGCCTCCGGACCTCCAGGAGATCGCGGAACAGGCGGCCGACCTCCTCCAGGCGCCCGCCACGCTGGAGGACCGCGACTTCCACCTCGTCGCCTACGCCGCCCACGGCGACACGATCGACCCGGTCCGCCTGGACTCGATCCTGCGCCGCCGCTCGTCCGAGGACGTCCGGGCCCGGTTCGAGCGGCACGGCATCGCCCGCGCGACGGGCCCGGTGCGGATCCCGGCGGACGCGTCCCTGGGCCAGCTCGCCCGGCTCTGCCTGCCCGTCCGCTGGCACAACGTGACCTACGGCTACCTGTGGCTCCTGGACGACCAGGAGCGCATCACCAGCGCCCAGGCCGCCAAGGCCATGCCGCTCTGCGAACGGGCCGCGCTCCTGATGGCCCGCCAGGCCCGCGAGCGCGACGACCTCGGCTGGAAGGTCGCCGATCTCCTCTCCGCCCACCCGGACACCCGCACCCAGGCCGCGGACGGCCTGACCGAGGCCGCCTCCCCCGAGCCGCCGTTCGCCGTGGCGGTGCTGCGGACCCCGAGCCCGGAGCCGCTCAACCCGTGGCAACTCCCCCACTCCGTCCTCACGACGGTGTGGCAGCGCGACCACGTCCTCGTGATCCCGGCATCGACCCCCACGCCCTCGACCGTCGACCGGGCCCGCCGCCTCCTGGAGGAGCGCAACGCCCCCGTCCAGGCCGGCGTCTACGCGCCCTGCGCGACCCTGGAGGACGTCCACGAGGGCTGGCTGCGCGCCCGCGTGGCAGCGCGCGCCGCCACCCCTGGTGAGACCCGTGACTGGACGACCCTGGGCGTCCTGCGCCTACTCCGCACCGCGGGCGACGAGGCCCTGACCCAGGCGATCCAAACAGCAGCCACCAACCGCCTGCTACAGGACAAGGACTTGGCAGAAACGGCCCGCACCTACCTGGACCTTGCAGGCAACGTCCAGCAGACGGCGAAGGCCCTGAACATCCACCGCCAGACCCTCTACCACCGCCTGCGCCGCATAGAGGAGCTGACGGCCCTGAGCCTCACCGACGGCCAGGACCGCCTGACCCTCCACCTGGCCCTGACCCTGGCCCCTCACCTGTCTCCCTCGCCCTAGGAGAGATCACCCCTCGGCGAGGTCGGCGTGCCGTTGCCGCAGTTCCCGCTTGAGGATCTTGCCGCTGGGGTTCTTGGGCAGCGCGTCGGCGAACACGACGTACTTGGGCCGCTTGTAGGGCGCGAGCCGCTCCCGGGCATGAGCGCTGACGTCCTCGGCGGAGAGCCCCGACCCCGCCTTTGGGACGACCACGGCGGTCACGGCCTCGATCCAGTGCGGATGGCTGATGCCGAAGACGGCGACCTCCGCGACGCCGTCCAGCTCGTAGATGGCCTCCTCGACCTCGCGGCTGGCGACGTTCTCCCCGCCCGTCTTGATCATGTCCTTCTTGCGGTCGACGACGGACAGGTAGCCGTCGGCGGTCATCACCCCGAGGTCGCCCGAGTGGAACCATCCGCCGCGGAACGCGTCGGCGGTCTTCTCCTCGTCCCGGTAGTACCCGAGGGCCGCATGCGGGCTCCGGTGGACGATCTCGCCGATCTCCCCCGCCGGCACGGGGTTCCCGTCGTCGTCGACGACCATGGTCTCGACGTTGATCGCGGCCCGCCCCGCGCTCCCGGCCCGGCCGAGCTGCTCCTCGGGCCGCAGGATGGTCGCCAGCGGCGCCATCTCGGTCTGCCCGTAGAAGTTCCACAGCCGCACGTCCGGCAGCCGCCGCAGCAGCTCCCGCAGCACCTCGACCGGCATGGGCGAGGCCCCGTAGTAGCCCTTCCGCAGGCTGGACAGGTCGCGCCGGTCGAAGTCGGGGTGCCGCAGCAGCGAGATCCACACGGTGGGCGGGCAGAACAGCTTGGTGACCTTCTCCCGCTCGATCGTCTCCAGCAGCGCCCCGGGTTCCGGCGACGGCAGGATGATGCTGGTCGCGCCGAGGTAGACGTCGACCGAGAAGAAGCAGTCGAGCTGCGCGCAGTGGTACATCGGCAGCGTGTGCACCTCGACGTCGTCCGGGCTCATCTCGCCGTCGACGACGCAGCTGACGTACTGGGAGATCAGCGAGCGGCTGGACAGCATCACGCCCTTGGGCCGCGACTCGGTCCCGGACGTGTACATGAGCCGCAGCGGGTCGTCGTCCCCGACGAGGACGTCCGGCGCCGTCTCGGGCCCGGCCGTCCACCAGGCGTCGACGTCCTCCCAGCCCTCACCCGCCGGGGCCCCGGAGAGCCCGATCCACCCCCGCACGCCGCCCTCGACCCCGGCGGCCGCGAGCGCCTTCTCCGCCGTCGGGGCGAGCGCGTCCTCGGCGATGATCCCGGACGCCCCCGAATGCCCGACGATGTAGGCGACCTCGTCGGCGTTGAGCATGAAGTTGACGGGCACGAGCACCACGCCGAGCTTCGCCGTCGCGAAGGCGATCACCGCGTACTGCCAGCAGTTGTGGCTGAGCAGCGCGATCCGGTCCCCCTTGGCGAGCCCCCGCGCCGCCAGCGCGTGGGCCGCCCGGTTGACCGCGACGTCGAACTCCGCGTACGTGACCCGGAGCTCCCCGCTGACCACGGCGAGCTTCTCCGGATACCGCCGCGCGGTCCGGTGCAGCAGATCACCCACCGAGTGCTGCCGTGCACGAGCCACCGAGTCGGACATAGGCCGTCCCTCCCCCAAAGTCCCAGGTGAGCCGCATGAAACCACACCCGAGAACCCGGCCACCACCCCCGAAAGGGGGTATAGAGACGCCCGAAAGGGGCCTACCCCTCCGGATAGAACAGGAAGAGCGTGCAGCCCTCCGCCGACTGGGGCACGTGGCTGGATCCCGCGGGCGCGTGGATGAAGGAGCCGGCGGGATAGTCGCGCTCGCCGTCGTTGAAGACGCCGGACACGACGAAGACCTCCTCGGGCCCGGGCGAGTGCACGTCGACGCCCTCCCACCGGCTGCCGGGGTCCATCTCCAGCACGAACGCCTTCGCCGTGTCACCGGCCCACAGGGGCCGCAGCCGAATACCAGGGAAGAGCTCACGCACAGGGGCGTCCTGCACCGACGCCCACACATATCCAGGAGTCATAAGACCACCCTGGCCGCGAACCACGCCTCGGACCGAGTGTCAGAAAAGACGTCTTACGGTACTTTCCTGCCATGCACCGCGTAGTGGCGCTGGTCCGCCCGAACCAGTCGACGTTCGAACTGGGCTGCGCCGCAGACGTCTTCGGAACAAGACGCCCCGACCTGGCCCCCCGCTACACGTTCGACGTGTGCGCGGAACACCCCGGACGCATGACCACAAGCGCCGGCTACGACCTCGTGGTGCCCAACGGCCTCGAGAAGCTGGACGAGGCCGACACAGTGATAATCCCAGGCTGGCTCCCAGTAAGAGAGAAGCCGTCCCCCGCCCTGGCCGAAGCACTCCGCGGAGCACACAAACGCGGAGCCCGCATGGCCAGCATCTGCACCGGCGCCTTCGCCCTGGCGCACACGGGCCTCCTGGACGGCCGCCGAGCAACGACACACTGGGCGCGCACAGACGACCTGGCCGCATGGTTCCCGAAGATCCAGGTAGACGCGAACGTCCTGTACGTGAACAACGGCGACGTGGCGACCAGCGCAGGCGCGGGCGCGGGGATAGACCTCTGCCTGCACCTGCTACGCACCGACCAGGGCGCGGCCTACGCCGCGCACGTGGCAAGGAGCATGGTCATGCCCCCGCACCGCGAGGGCGGCCAACTCCAGTACGCGGCCCCACCACACCCCCGCCAGGTGGACGGTTCCCTAGGCCCGCTACTGGAGTGGGCAACGAGAAATCTGAGCGAACCCCTAACAGTGGAAGCTCTGGCAGCGCAAGCAGGCGTCTCCCCCCGCACCCTGGCCCGCCGCTTCACCGACCAGTTGGGCACGTCCCCAGGCCAGTGGCTGCTGTCCCAGCGCATAGCCGCAGCCCAGCACCTACTGGAGACGACGGACCTCCCCGTGGAGACGGTGGCCCAACGCACCGGCCTCTCCTCGGCCACGAACCTGAGAAGACGCTTCCGAAGAGCGAGAGCAACAACCCCAAGCGCCTACAGAAGACATTTCCAACCCCCGAACCCCCAAAAGGGGGTCTAGGGGCAAAGCCCCAGGGGCGGGCGGGCGGGGGATGGTGGAGGAACGGGGGGCTCCGGGGGGTCGCCCCCCCGGAAAAGGCGAAGGGTCCCCTGGGAAAGCCGCAAAGCGGCGACCAGGAGGACCCTAGGACCAGTAGCGGGGGCAGGATTTGAACCTGCGACCTCTGGGTTATGAGCCCAGCGAGCTACCGAACTGCTCCACCCCGCGGTGATGTCTCAAGTCTATGGCATGTGCGGGAGTGGTTGGGTCGGTGGCGGTCATTTGCAGGCGGGGATGTCGCCGTTGCCGGTGTTGAGGGCGTTGATGGCCTGGATGGTGCCGTGGAGGTCGTCGGCGCGGATGAGGCGGAGGCCGTCGGGGCGGGCGGCGACGGCGTCGTCGCAGTTGTCCTTGGGGGTGAGGAAGACGGTGGCGCCGGCCTTGCGGGCGGCGATCATCTTCTGCTGGATGCCGCCGATGGGGCCGACCCGGCCCTCGGGGGTGATGGTGCCGGTGCCGGCGATGAACTTGCCCTGGGTGAGGGGGCCGGGGGTGAGTTTGTCGTAGATGGCGAGGGAGAACATGAGGCCGGCGGAGGGGCCGCCGATGTCGCCGATGCTGATGTCGATCTTGAAGGGGAACTTGTACTGGTCGGAGAGGACGATGCCGACGACGGCGCGCTCGCCGGAGGGGTCGGCGACGGTCTTGACGGTGGCCTTCTGCTCGGTGCCGCCGCGCCGGTAGGAGAGCGCGACGGTGTCGCCGATCTTGTGCTTGGCCATGGCGCCGGTGACCTGGGAGACGCTGGTGACCTGGGCGCCGTCGAGCCGGGTGATCTCGTCGCCGGGCCGCAGGACGCCGTCGGCGGGGCGGCCTTTCTGGACGCCGTCGACGACGACGCGGGTGGTGAGGGGGATGCGCAGTTCGCGGAGGGCGGCGGCCTCGGCGTTCTGCTGGGAGTCCTGCATCGCCCGGGTGTTCTCCTGGTCGACCTCTTTGGGCGACTCGTTCTTGGGGAAGATCGTCTCTTCGGGGACGATGGCGGTGTCGCCGTCGAGCCAGCCGCGCAGGGCGGTGAAGAGGTCGATGCGTCCGCCGGGCCCGCCGCGGTAGGTGACGGTGGTGAAGTTGAGGTTTCCCTGGGCGGGGTAGGTCTTGCGGCCTTCGATGCGGATGAGGGGCTGGCCCTTGTCGTTCGTGCCGAGGGTGTTGCTCGTGGGTCCCGGCATGAGCGCGACGTAGGGGACGCGCATGAAGGAGCCGATGACGGCGAGCAGGAGGACGAGCACGCTCGCGACGGAGAGCGTGGCGGCACGGCGAGACATGCCGGAAACTCTATGCGGTCGGCGGGCTCAGCAGGCTCCGACCCATTCGTCGCCGCCGTCGGTGAAGGTCTGGTGCTTCCAGATGGGGACGCCGGCCTTGAGGTCGTCGATGAGGCGGCGGCAGGCGTCGAACGCTTCGGCGCGGTGGGCGCTGGAAGCGGCGACGATGACCGCTATGTCGCCGATGCGCAGGTCGCCGACGCGGTGGACGGCGGCGAGGCCGTGGACGGGGTGGTCGGCGGCGACCTTCTCCATGACGGCCCGCAGTTCCCGTTCGACGGTGGGGTGGGCGCTGTAGGACAGGCCGCTGACGGCGCGGGCGTGGTCGTGGTCGCGGACCGTCCCGGCGAACAGGGCGATGCCGCCGGCGCCGGGGGCGCCGACGGCGCGGTAGACCTCGTCGACGGACAGGGGCGTCTCGCGGACGCCGGCCAGCCGGATGACGTCGCCGGCTTCAACGCTGTGGGTCACGTTCGCAGGCTACCTCCCGGTGGCCGCCCTCTCCGGGGTGGGGACGCGCGGGGGGCGCGCTACTCCCGCCCGGCGGCGCCGGGGTCGTCGGGGTCGAAGGTGGCGGCGAGCACGTCGGGGAGGCCGGGGACGAGGTCGGGCCCGCGCAGGACGGCGTCCTCGCTGTCGTGGCTGCGCATGCGGACGGCGGCGTGGCGGGCGCCGTCGCGCAGGACGCCGATGACCATGCGGACCTCTTCGCGCGCCGGGTGGTTGCCGACGAACTCGGCGGCCTCGGCGGCGTCGTCGGGGATCTCGTCCTCGATGTCGGACGGGAGGACGACCCGTTCGATGACGAGGGCGCAGCCGTCGACGGTGTCGGGCCAGACGATGCCCGCGAGGGCCTCTTCGACGCTGCTCCCCTCGGGGAGGGCCTCCTGCTCGATGGGGACGAGGGCGTCGGCGTCGGCGGGCAGCTGGTCGGCGAGGCCGGGCTCGGCGCGGCGGAGTTCGGCGCTGCGGACGAGCGCGTAGAGGCTGGGGGCGCTGTCCCAGCCCCGCTCCGCCGAATGACGTTCAAGATCCAGCACGGCTGTTTCCAAAAGACTCACGGGCCCATCTTTCCCCCTTCGGCGGCGGTGAGTGCCGGAACCTTCGCCGCAGTCGGTAAGTTGCATGTACAGCACCGGCGGGCGGCCGGTGAGCGAGTTTCTCGATCGGAGGGGCCGACTTGACCTTCCGGACTCCCGCTTTCGGGCGCCGGCTCGGTACCGGGCGGACGCGGACCGTCCTGCCCGCTCTGGTGGCGCTGGCCGCGCTGCTGGTCGCGTTCATGGTCTTCACGGCGATGTACACCGACCTCCTGTGGTACCGGTCGATCGGTTTCTCGACGGTGTACACGACGCAGCTGCAGGCGAAGATCGTGCTGTTCTTCGGCGCGGGGCTGCTGGTGGCGCTGGTGGTGGGCGCCAACGTGCTGGTCGCCTACCGGCTGCGTCCGGCGTACCGGCCGCTGTCGGTGGAGCAGCAGGGCCTGGAGCGGTACCGCTCGGTGATCGATCCGCGGCGCCGGCTGATCGCGGTGTCGCTGCTGGGGCTGCTGGGGGTGCTGACGGGGTCGTCGGTGGCCGGCCAGTGGCCGGTGTGGCTGGCGTTCCTCAACCGGACGCCGTTCGGCATCGAGGACCCGCAGTTCCACAAGGACGTGTCGTTCTACGTCTTCACGTACCCGTTCCTGCGGCTCGTGCTGGGTGTGATCTTCGCGACGGTGATCCTGTCGATCCTGGCCGCGGTGATGGTGCACTACCTGTACGGGGGGCTGCGGCTGCAGGGGCCGGGCGACAAGGCGAGCCCGCCGGCGCGCGCGCACCTGTCGGTGCTGTTCGGGCTCTTCATCCTGCTGAAGGCGGTGGCGTACTGGTTCGACCGGTACGGCCTGGTGCATTCCGAGCGCGGGGTGACGACGGGCGCGTCCTACACCGATGTCAACGCGCTGCTGCCGGCGAAGACGATCCTCGCCGTGATCGCGCTGCTGTGCGCGGCGATGTTCTTCAGCAACCTGCTGCGGCGCGGCATGATGCTGCCGGGCGTCGGGTTCACGCTGCTGGTGCTGTCGGCGATCCTGCTGGGCGGGGTGTACCCGCTGCTGATCCAGCAGTTCCAGGTGAAGCCGGACGAGCTGGCCAAGGAGCGCCAGTACATCGAGCGCAACATCAAGTTCACCCGCGCCGCCTACGGCGTGGACGGCGCGAAGGTCGTCCCGTACGGCACGCAGCCCGTCACGGACAAGAAGAAGCTCCAGGAGGACGCCGAGAAGATCGGCGGCGTGCGCGTCCTCGACCCGAACGTGGTCGGCGAGACGTTCCAGCAGCTCCAGCGGATCCGCCCGTTCTACCAGTTCCCCGACACCCTGGACGTGGACCGCTACCAGGTGGACGGCAAGCTCGTCGACACGATCGTCGCGCTCCGCGAGCTGTCGGGGGCGCCGGCCGGGCAGCGCAGCTGGGTGAAGGACCACATGGTCTACACGCACGGGTACGGCTTCGTGTCGGCCTACGGCGACCGGTTCGACTCCCGCGAGCCGGCGTTCATCACCCGCGACATGCCGGCGTCGCCGAGCCAGCGGATCCAGGTGACCAAGCCGGAGATCTACTTCGGCGAGCGCTCGCCGGAGTACTCGGTGGTCGGCGGCAAGGGCCAGCAGGAGCTGAACTACCCCGACAACAGCCCGTCCGGGCAGCAGAGCAGCACCTACTCCGGGCAGGGCGGGGTCCGCATCGACTCGTTCCTGCACAAGCTGCTGTACTCGGCGAAGTTCCAGGACAAGAACCTGCTGCTGTCGGGCGCGATCAACAAGGACGCCAAGATCCTCTACGACCGGACGCCGCGCCAGATGGTGCAGAAGGCGGCGCCGTGGCTCACGCTGGACGGCGATCCGTACCCGGCGGTGGTGAACGGCCGCATCCTGTGGATCGTGGACGGCTACACGACGTCCAGCAGCTACCCGTACTCGGAGGAGATGAGCCTCGGGGAGGCGACCCGCGACACCATCACCGACACCCGGTCGGCGGTGGCGCGGCAGGCGAACGACCACGTCAACTACATGCGCAACTCGGTGAAGGCCACGGTGGACGCCTACGACGGCACCGTGCACCTCTACCAGTGGGACGAGAACGACCCCGTGACGAAGACGTGGATGAAGGTGTTCGACAACACCGTCCAGCCGCGCTCGTCGATCCCGCCGGACCTGGAGGCCCACTTCCGCTACCCGCAGGACCTGTTCAAGGTGCAGCGGAAGGTCCTCACCAAGTACCACGTGACGGACCCGTCGGCGTTCTACAACGGCGAGGGCTTCTGGGAGGTCCCGCAGGACCCGACGGTGCGGGGCAAGCGCCAGCCGCCGTACTACCAGAGCCTGCGGATGCCGGGCCAGGACACCGAGTCGTTCGCGCTGACGACGGTCTTCAACCCGCGCAACAACCCGCAGCTGGCGGCGTTCATGGCGGTGGGGTCGACGCCGGGGCGCGACTACGGGCAGATCCAGATCCTGCAGATGCCGCGGAACGCGCAGCCGCAGGGCCCCGGCCAGGTGCAGAACTCGTTCGAGACCGACTCGAAGGTCAAGGGCGACCTGTTCGCGCTGCGGCAGGGCGGCACGAAGACCGTGGCCGGCAACCTGCTGACGATCCCGTTCGGCGGTGACCTGCTGTACGTCGAGCCGATGTACACCAAGGCCGCGGGCGGCGCGGAGCAGCAGCCGTACCCGATCATGGGCAAGATCCTGGTCCGGTACGGGGAGAACATCGCCGCGGCGGACACGCTGCAGGACGCGCTGAAGCAGGTCCTGGGCGCCGAGGGCGAGTCCGCGCAGCCGGGGGCGCCGCCGGAGTCGCCGGGATCGCCGGGCGGGCAGCAGCTCAGCGCGGCGGCGCAGAAGGCGATCGCCGACCTGAACAAGGCCGTGACCGACTACGAGAACGCCCAGAAGAAGGGCGACTATCCGGGCATGGGCGACGCCTGGAAGCGGATCAAGAGTGCGCAGGCCGCGCTGGCGGCGGCGGGGAAGGCCCCGCCGAAGGCGTCGCCGAGCCCGACCCCGTCGCCGTCCGGGTCGCCCTCGGGGTCGCCGTCGCCGAGCGCCAGCCCGCCGGCGAGCTGAAAGGCGCCGCCAGGCGAGCTGAGCGGGCCCGCCGCCGCTGCCCCCGGGCCGGGGTCAGCGGCGGCGCTTGCGGGCGCGGCGGATCGCGGCGGCGCCGATCGCGGCGACGGTGGCGCCCGCGGCGGTCGCCATGGTGGCCTCCTTGCCGCCGACGCGGCGGCCGACGACCGCGTGCCGCCCGGCGGTCTCCTCCATGATCGCGCGCAGGGCGGCGGCGTTGTCGTGCAGCGGCTTCCACCCGGCGGCCCGCAGGCGGGCGCAGTCGACGACCCACGGGTAGGCGACGTAGTGCAGGTCGGTGGCGGGCGCCGGGGTCATGCCGAGCCGGTGCAGCCGCTGCGCCATGCCGAAGGTGAGGGCGGCGGGCAGCTCGAAGGTGCGCTTGCCGGTGATCTCGGCCACCTCGTCGGGGCCGAGCCAGCCCTCGGAGCCGACGGCGACGGGCCCGCGGACGTCCTCGACGACGACGGTCTCCAGCGCGGACGCGAGGTCCTCGATGTGGCAGAACTGCCAGCCGGGGGTGCTGCCCTTGACCGACAGCAGCCGGGGCGCCTCGAAGTGCCGGGTGATCACGGTGTCGACGCCGGGGCCGGCGAGCGCGGCGGGCCGGACGACGGTGACCTCCAGGCCGGGGTGGGTGACGGGCGCGGTCGCGGCCAGCTCCTCCATCTCCAGGAAGTCGCCGGCGATGCTGGTGCTGGCCTCGGCGAGCAGCGGGGCGTCCTCGCCGAGCGGCACCTCGTTCCCCGGCTCGGCCCCGTACACCATCGCGGACGTGACGAGGACCACCCGGCGGACGCGGGCCGCCGCGGCGGCGGTGACGACCGTCTGGGCGCCGCGGACGTTGTGGGTGCGGCGCTCGCGCTGGTCGGCGTCCGGGGAGCGCTCGATGTCCAGGTTGACGAGCACGTCGACGTCGGAGAGCCGCCCGGACAGCAGCGGGTCGCGGATGTCGGTGACGCGCCAGGTGACGCCGGGCACGTCGCCGCGCTGCCCGTCGATGGCGACGACCTTGCGGATCTCTTCCCGTTCGGCGAGCCGGGCGGCCAGCAGCCGTCCCGCCCCGGAGGCGGCGCCGGTGACGGCGACGACCGGGCCCTTGCTACGCCGAGGGCGAACCTTGCCCGTTGCCACGGGGCTGCCCCCTTCCTTGAGTACGCGACCTTGCCGGGACCGGCTAACGTTGCGGATATGAGCCCATCATGCATCCCAGGGGCGAACCGATGAGTGACACTCCCTTCGGCTTCAACCGTCCCGGCAACGGCGACGACGACGACCGGCCCCAGGATCCATTCAAGGGCATGGGCGGCGACATGGCGCAGTTCGCCGACATGCTGCACCGGTTCGCCGACATGATCGGCGCGCAGGGTGCGGGCGGCGGGGGCGGCGGCCCGCTGAACTGGGACCTGGCCAAGAACATAGCGCGCCACACGGTGGTGGAGCAGGGCGACCCGTCGGTGGTGGACGCCGAGCGCCGCCAGGTCGAGGAGGCGCTGCGGCTGGCCGACCTGTGGCTGGACGAGCGGACGACGCTCCCGGCCGGGATCCGGACGCCGCGGGCGTGGAGCCGGTCCGAATGGATCGAGCAGACGATCCCCGTGTGGGCCAAGGTGTGCGACCCGATCGCGACCCGCATGGTCGAGTCCATGGGCGGGGCGCTCGGCGGCGGCGACATTCCGGCCGACGTGCAGGCGATGGCGGGCCCGCTGATCGGCATGGTCAAGCAGATGGCGGGCGCGATGGTCGGCGGCCAGGCCGGGCAGGCGCTCGGCGCGCTGGCCCGCGAGGTCACCGGCTCGGCCGACGTGGGGCTGCCGCTGGCGCCGGACGGCGTCGGCGCGCTGCTGCCCGCCGGGGTCGAGGCGTTCGGCGCGGGCCTGGAGGTCTCCGACGACGAGGTCCGGCTCTACCTGGCGCTGCGCGAGGCCGCCCACCAGCGGCTGTTCACGCACGTCCCGTGGCTGCGCTCGCACCTGCTGGGCGCGGTCGAGGAGTACGCCCGCGGCATCACCGTCGACCTCTCGGGGATCGAGCAGGCCGTGCAGGGCCTCGACCTGAGCAACCCGGAGGCGATCCAGGAGGCGCTGGGCGGCGAGATCCAGCTCCAGCCGGAGGAGACGCCCCGGCAGAAGGCGGCGCTGGCCCGGCTGGAGACGGCGCTCGCGCTGGTCGAGGGCTGGGTCGACACGGTCGTGAACGAGGCCGCGGAGGGGCGGCTGCCCGGCTCGGTGAAGCTGGCCGAGGCGGTGCGGCGGCGCCGCGCGACCGGCGGCCCGGCGGAGCGGACGTTCGCGACGCTGGTCGGCCTGGAGCTGCGGCCGCGGCGCCTGCGGGAGGCCGCGGTGCTGTGGCGGTCGCTGGGCGAGGCGCGCGGCATGCGGGGCCGGGACGCGGTCTGGGACCACCCCGACCTGCTCCCGACGGCCGACGACCTCGACGACCCGGACGGCTTCGTGCACGGCCGCGACGAGATCGAGGGCCTGTCCGACCTCGACTGGTCCGACCTGACGAAGGCTCCGGAGGAGGGCGAGAAGCCCGACGACGAGAGCCCGGACGACAAGGGCCCGGACGAGAAGGGCCCGGACGGCGAGGGGCCCGGCGGCGGGAGCCGCCCGGACGACGGCGGGCCGCGGGCATGAGCCGCGCACGCCCGTCCCGGGTTCCCGGCTGCCGGTACGAGCCCGGATCGTCCACGAACGCGGTCCGCCGCCGGGTCGCGCGCGCCAGCCTGTGCTGGCAGCGCCCGATCGACCAGGAGCGGCGCCGCCGCCGACCCGACAACTCCCGCTACCCCCGGGTGGGCCGGGCCTGACGTCGGAGCCCTGACGTCGGAGCCCTGACGGAGAAGCACGGTCACGCGGAAGGCGCGGCCCGCGGGAGATCGTGACGATCTCCCGCGGCCACATCCTGCTATCCGGGAGCATCGACCCATCATGAACAAGACCGACGTCATCGAGCGCACGGCCGAGTACGCCAGGGAGACGCTGGAGGCCGACTCGTCGGGGCACGACTGGTGGCATGTGGCGAGGGTCCGCCGGCTGGCCCTGGAGCTGGCCCGCGAGGAGCGGGCCGATCCGTACGTGGTCGAGCTGGCCGCGCTGCTGCACGACATCTCCGACTACAAGCTCAACGGCGGCGACCTGGCCAAGGGGCCGCGCACGGCGTTCGAGTGGCTGGTCGGGCTGGGCGAGCCGGAGAGCCTCGCGCGGGACGTGTCCGGCATCATCGCGGCGATGTCCTTCAAGGGCGCGGGCACGGCGTCGGAGATGGCGACGATCGAGGGCAAGGTCGTGCAGGACGCCGACCGGCTCGACGCGCTCGGCGCCATCGGGGTGGCGCGCGCGTTCGCCTACGGCGGCCACAAGGGCGAGCCGATGCACGTGCCGGGGCTGTCCCCGTACCTGCACACGTCGCTGGACGACTACCTGAACCGGCAGGGCAGCACGATCAACCACTTCTACGAGAAGCTGCTGCTGCTCAAGGACCGGATGAACACCGAAGGCGGGCGCAGGCTGGCCGAGCGGCGGCATCGCGTCCTGGAGCGGTTCCTCGACGACTTCCTCTCCGAGTGGGACGCGAAGGATCTCGGGTGACCGAGGGCCCCGCCCCGCACGCCGACGCGCTCTCGGTCCTGCGGCGCTGGCAGGCGCCCGACGCCCGGCAGGAACGCCTTCGCGAGGCGTTCGTTGAGCATCTGCTGGCCCGTCCCGACGGCACGGGCCGCGGCTGCGACCGCGGTCACGTCACGGTCGGGGTCGCCGTCCTCGACTCGGCGGGCACGAGCGTGCTGCTGACCCACCACCGCGGGATGGGCCGGTGGGTGCAGCTCGGCGGCCACTGCGAGCCGGGCGACCCGACCCTGCGGGACGCCGCGCGGCGGGAGGCCGCCGAGGAGTCGGGCATCGCGGGGCTGGAGGTGGCGGCCGCTCCCTTGCGCCTTGATCGCTATGACGCGCGGTGCGACGGCCGTGGCCTGCCGCATCTGGACGTGCAGTTCACGGCGACGGCTCCGCCCGGGGCCGTGCCGGAGCCGGGGCCCGGCGGGGACGAGGCGCGGTGGTTCCCGGTGGAGGCCCTGCCGGAGTCCGCAGACGAGGGGACGCGCGCTCTGGTCCGGGACGCGGTCGCCGCCGTAACGCGGGGCTGAGCCGTTCAGCGGCCGAGCGGGTGGCCTTCCAGGAGGGCGCGGGTGTTCTCCCAGCCCTCCAGGCCCGGGTCGAGGAAGCGCAGGTCGCCGGGGGTGCGGAGGCGGTGCCAGCCGGGGCCTTGCGGCACCTGGCCGGGGCGGGGCGCGGCGGCGCGCAGCCGGGCCAGGGCGTCCGGGGTGTCGAGGCCGACGCCGTGCAGGGCGGCGTCGAGCCAGCCCGGCACGGGGAGGCGCGCGGCGAGCGCGACGAGGCCCTGCCCGGCGCCTTCGGCCTGGCAGGCGGCGGCCGGGGCACTGCCGAGGGCGCGGAACAGTTTGCCGAGCAGCAGCGGCGGCAGGTCGGGGGCGTCCGCGGCGACCAGGGCCGCGGACCCGGCGCCCAGCTTGTGCAGGGCCGCGAACGCGCCGGCGAGCGTGCCCGCGCGGACGATCGGCGTGCCCGGCCAGGTGACCGCCTCGGCGTCCGGCTGGTCGGGCGGGTCAAGGACGAGCGCGGGCGTCACCAGTTCGAGCCCGGCGACGACCTCGTAGGCGTCCTCCAGCAGCGCGAGGCGGAACTCACCGGGGTCGACACCGGCGGGCGCCGCTCCCCCGTGGCGTGCGGGGAACGACAGCACCGCGGCGAAGCGGGCGGACGCGGCGGGGCCGTCGGTCACCCGGCGGCCTCGCGCGGGAACTCGTCCCCGGGGTGCAGCCCGTCGCCGTGGTGGATGCCGCCGACCTCGTCGCCCGGCGCGTCCGCCTCCAGCGGCAGGTGCGCCGCGGCGGCGACGCCCTCCAGGTAGCCGCGGGCGCGGTCCGCCTTCGGGTAGTTGGCGACCAGGTCCCAGAAGTCGGCGCCGTGCCCGGGGATGAGCAGGTGCGCCAGCTCGTGGACGAGGACGTAGTCGACCACCCAGCCCGGCATGCCGCGCAGCCGCGTCGACAGCCGGATCGTGCCGTCGTCGGGGGTGCAGGACCCCCAGCGGGCGCGCTGGTTGGCGACCCAGCGGACGCTGGTGGGGTCGGCGCGGCCGTCCAGGTAGCGGCGGGACAGCTCGCGGGCGCGCGACTGGAGGTCGGCGTCGGTGGGCCGCCTGCGGCGCTCCCGCTCCGCGAGCCGTTCCAGGATGGTCGCGATCCACTGTTCCTCTTCGGCCTTGCTCAGCCTCGACGGAACCATCACCACCACCTTGTCGCCGTCACGGTAGGCGGACACGGTTCGCCTGCGGCGTGCGCTGCGGCGGACCTCAACGTTTGGGGGCACGCCTGAACCGTACTCGAAGATTTGCCCACGCCAAAGAGGGTGTTTGACGTTGCCGCAGGTCAACGCCTATTTTTTTGCCATCCCCGGTGGTTAGGGCAAATGCCCTCGGGGCGGCTCCGGCGGCTTTACTCGCCGGTGAATTCGGGGCTGCGCTTCTCCCACTGGGCGGCCAGTCCCTCGCGCATGTCGCGGGACGACATCGTGACCGGCTGCGCGAGCGACTCCCAGCGCAGCGCCTCGTCCATGCCGGAGTGCCCGCCGCCGGCGAGCGCGACCTTGGTGAGCCGCGTCGCGATCGGGGCCTGCGCGGCGACCCGGGCGGCGACGCCGAGGGCCTCCTCCAGCAGCGCCGCGCGCGGGAACGCCCGGTTGACCAGGCCGTGCCCGGCCGCCTCGGCGCCGGTGAGGACGCGTCCGGCCAGCAGCATCTCGCGGGCCAGCGGCAGCCCCGCCACCTCGGGGAGCAGCCAGGTCGCGGCCATGCCGGGATGCAGCCCGAGGGCCGTGAACGGGGCGAGGAGCTTGGCGTCGTCGGCCGCGTAGCGCAGGTCGCAGGCGAGGGCGAGGCACAGCCCGGCGCCGACGGCGTGCCCGTTGACGGCGGCGATCGTCGGCACCTCCAGGCCGCGGATCGCCAGCCACGTCCGGTAGAACTCCAGCATCCGGTCGCGCAGCGGCGGGACGGCGACGGAGCCCGTGTCGGCGAGCCAGGACAGGTTCCCGCCGGAGCTGAACGCGCTGCCGGCGCCGGTGACCACGACGCAGCGCAGCCCGGCGTCGCCGCGCAGTTCCGCGATGGCGTCCTTCCAGGCGGCGGTCATCTCGTCCGACATCGCGTTGCGGCGGCCGGGGTCGTTCAGGGTGAGGACGGCGACCCCGTCGGGGCGGCGTTCGACCAGCAGCGGGTCGGCGGAGTCTCCGGGCATGCCCGGCACGGTACCGAACCGGGCTCGGCCACGCCCGCACCGGGCCGTGAGAAAGCGCACACTTACCACATCGCGGCAGGTCAGCGAGGTGGGCCGGATACGGGCCCGGCTTTACCCCGCACTGGTTGTGGCGTGAACGACATCCGATCACCGACAATGTACGGCGTGAGCGATCTTCCCCGCCGCGCGGTGACGCGGTCAGCCAAGCTGGCGTCCCTCCCCATCGGCTTCGCGGGCCGCACCGCCCTCGGCGTCGGGAAGCGGACCTTCGGCAAGCCGGCCGAGGCCGTCGCGATGGAGATCCAGACCCGCACCGCCGAGCAGCTGTTCAAGGTGCTCGGCGAGCTCAAGGGCGGGGCGATGAAGCTCGGCCAGATGCTGTCGATCTTCGAGGCGGCGCTGCCGCCGGAGATCGCCGGGCCGTACCGGGCCACGCTGACCAAGCTGCAGGAGGCCGCTCCCCCGCTGCCGGCGTCGACCGTCCACAAGGTGCTGGAGGAGTTCCTCGGGCCGGACTGGCGCGACTACTTCGAGTCGTTCGACGACCGGCCGGCCGCCGCCGCGTCCATCGGGCAGGTGCACCGCGCCGTCTGGCACGACGGCCGGGCCGTGGCGGTGAAGGTGCAGTACCCCGGCGCCGGGAAGGCGCTGATCAGCGACTTCAATCAGCTCGCGCGCCTCGGCCGGCTGTTCGGCGTGCTCATGCCGGGGCTGGACGTGAAGTCCATGCTCGCCGAGCTGAAGGAGCGGGTGGTCGAGGAGCTCGACTACACGATCGAGGCCGAGTCGCAGTCGCTGTTCCGCGAGGCCTACCTCGACGACCCCGACTTCTACATCCCGGAGGTCATCGCCCAGTCCGGCGACATCCTGATCACCGAGTGGATGGACGGCACCCTCCTGTCGAAGATCATCAGCGATGGTGACCAGGAGACCCGGAACCACGCGGCCCTGCTGTACTGCCGGTTCCTGCTGTCCGGGCCGAAGCGGTCCGGGATGCTGCACGGCGACCCGCACCCCGGCAACTTCCGGCTGCTGGCCGACGGCCGGCTCGGCGTGCTGGACTTCGGCGCCGTCGACCGCATCCCCGGCGGCTTCCAGCAGCGGCTCGGCCTGCTGCTGCGCATCGGCACGATGGCCGACATCGACGAGGTCGAGGACGCGCTGCGCCGCGAGGACTTCATCCGCGAGGGCGTCGAGATCGACACCGAGTCGCTGCAGGCGTTCCTCGCCCCGATCACCGAGCCGTTCGTCACCGAGACGTTCAAGTTCAGCCGGGAGTGGCTGCGCGACATGGCCGCCCAGGTCACCGACCTGCGGCCGTCCAACGTCGTCCGGCAGCTGAACCTGCCGCCCGAGTACGTGATCATCCACCGGGTGCTGTCGGCCGGCACCGGCGTGCTGTGCCAGCTCGAATGCGAGATCCCGGCCCGCGCCGAGTCCCTGAAGTGGGTGCCGGGCTTCGCCGGCGACGAGGACGGGGAGCTCGTCTCCGGCTGACCGTGACCGGCCACGCCGGGCTCGGGCGCCCCGGGTCGGGCGGGGCCGGTGAAGGCGGACATGGCGGAGCCCCGCGCACTGATGGGGTGCGCGGGGCTCCGCTCTTCCTCGCGCGTCCGGTGGAGTGGGGCCATCGGACGCGCTCCACGTGCCCGCCGGGAGGCGCTCCCGTCCGCCAAACCATCCAAGAAGGACGGACGGGGCCTCGACCGGGCGGGCACTTCTTCGTCTCTACACCGTTCGTCTCTACACCGTTCGTCTCCACACGTTCGCCGGAGGCGGAGGCCGGCCCCCGTGAGCGGCCTCCGCGACGGTCAGTCCCGGTAGCGGGGCTTCGGAACGTGCGGGTACCGCTCTCCCCGCGCGGTCGGGGCGAGCAGCACGCGCCGGACGCGGGACGCCCTCGTCCGGGCGTCCCGGCGCGCCCTCCGCAGAGCGCGCACGCGGGCGGCCATCTCGTCCGGCACGGTCGCCGGTATTCGTTCTCTCGACAGGTCCTGGCTGAGCAACGTCATCTCGTTCTCCCGGGCCGCCCGGAGGCGCGGTCCCCGCGTGGGGGCCACGCCTCCGGGGTCGATTCGGCTGAGCGTCGCGGGCATCGCCGCCTCACACCGCCACTTCGTCGGGCCGCGGGTGCTTGCGCGGGCGGCCGCGCGGCCGCTTGCGCGGCACGATCACACCGCGGACGAAGAGCTCACCGCCCCAGACGCCCCACGGCTCCTTGCGCTCGAGAGCGCCGGCGAGGCACTCCTTGCGGAGCGGGCACTCCAGGCACAGGGCCTTGGCGAGCTCGACATCGGCGGGAGCCTCGGCGAAGAACAGCTCCGGGTCGGTCCGGCACGGAAGCGTGAGGTCCTCCTCGCTGATCGCGAGGGCCCCCTGCATCACAGTCACCCTTGTTCCTCTCGTTGGATCTCAACGGGTGTTTCGGTGGGTCTGGGCAAAGAGAAAGGCCGCGGATCCGGTGTCTGGATCCGCGGCCTGGGGGCTTGCCGGTTGTCTTGCTAGACCGGTCGCCTCCAGGGGTACGGACCCGACACGCCACCCTTGGTGGCGCCCATGTGGGCCGTGGCCGGAGCCGGGACGCTGGCGTCCTCGACGAGGAGTTCGAAGACACTCCGCCCCTGGTCGTCCTGGATCAGCTGCTCGAATCGCAGGTCGCGCAGGCCGCGCAGGTTCGCACGCTGCTCGCCGCGCTGGTTCGCACGCTGCTCGTCGCGCTGCCACGCCTGGGCATAGGCGCCGGGCATGGCGAGGCGGGACGAGGACGTGCCGCGCACCGAGGCACAGAGCACCGAGGTGCCGGGGCGTGCGTCGGTCCAGGACGCCGTGAATTTGGTCAACGTGCTGCTCACCGGACTACACACCACCTCTCGGGCTCCTCGGGCCGGGCCGGCGGATCAAGATCCACACCGGACGGCCGGTTGATTGCTCGCGACGAGCGTACGGGGATCTCGCCGAATCACACAAGATATTTTTGACCTGCGGTTTTGTGGGTGAGTTCACCCTTTTCCCGGAAACCCGGGGTGCCTCACCGGCGTCGAACCTCACGGGAGTCCCCTGCGGAACGATCTTCCCAAGGGTACGGCGGGGCGGGCCCCGCCGCCACCGTGATCAGCGCTCGCGCTCGCCGTCGGAGACGCGGACGAGGCCCTCCTGCATGACGGAGACGACCAGCTCCCCCTCCCGGGTGAACACCTGGCCGCGGGCGAGGCCGCGGGCGCCGCCGGCGAACGGCGTGTCCTGGTAGTACAGCAGCCAGTCGTCGGCGCGGAACGGCCGGTGGAACCACATCGCGTGGTCGAGGCTGGCGCCCATCGTCCGCTTGTCGCCCCAGGCCAGGCCGTGGTTGAGCAGGACGGTGTCGAGCAGCGTCATGTCCGAGGCGTAGGTCATGAGGCAGACGTGCAGCAGCGGGTCGTCCGGCAGCTCGCCGTCCACCTTCAGCCACACCTTCGACTCGGGGGTGGCGAGCGCCGGGTCCTTGGCCGCCTCCCAGGTCAGCGGCGTCGCGTGCCGGATGTCGAACGGGCGCCGGGTGACGAACTCCCGCGCGCCGACCTCGCCGAACAGCGGGGTCAGCCGGGTCAGGCCGTCCGGGAGCGTCTCGGGGGCGGGCGCGTCCGGCATGGCGGCCTGGTGGAACGGGCCCTCCTCGACGATCTGGAACGACGCCGACAGCGTGAAGATCGCCTTGCCGTGCTGGACGGCCGTGACCCGCCGCGTCGTGAACGACCGCCCGTCCCGGACCCGGTCGACGGTGTAGACGATCGGGACGAGCGGGTCGCCGGGCCGGATGAAGTAGGCGTGCAGCGAGTGCACGGGCCGGTTCGCGGGGACGGTGCGCCCGGCGGCCACCAGTGCCTGCCCGGCCACCTGGCCTCCGAAGACGCGCTGCCGCCGCTCCTCGGGGCTGCGGCCGCGGAAGATGTCGTTCTCGATCTGTTCGAGATCGAGCAGGTCCAGCAGGGCCTTCAGCGATTCCTTCACGGCGGCCAGTCTTCCCTATCGGTCCCAGTGACCGGGATCTCACCCCCGGCGGCACCGGCCCGTCCGGCCCGTCCCCGTGACCGGAATCTCACCTCCGGGCGAGCGCATGCGGGCGGGCCCGTCCGGCGGGGCTCGGGGTCAGTGGCCGCAGAGGGTGAGGACGGCGTCGCCGTAGCGGTCGAGCTTGACCCTGCCGACGCCCGGGATGCGGGCCAGGTCCTCCAGGGACTCGGGGGCGTGCTCGGCGATCGCCTGCAGGGTGGCGTCGGTGAACACCACGTAGGCGGGGATCTTCTGCTCGGCGGCGACCTCGGCGCGCCAGTCCTTCAGGGCGAGGAGCAGCTCCTCGTTCAGCTCGGACGGGCAGTCCTCGCAGCGGCCGAGCTTGCGCTCGACGGCGGCGGTCAGCGGGCGGCCGCACACGCGGCACGGCTGCGGGCCCTTGGCGGGGCGGCGCTTGGACCGGTCGGCGCGGGGCGGGGTGTGCGTGGTGGTCTTGCCGGTCAGGCCGTCCAGGAAGCGGGACGGGCGGCGCGTCTGCGACCCGCCGGGCGAGCGCGACAGCGCCCACGACAGCGCCAGGTGGACGCGGGCCCGCGTGACGCCGACGTAGAGGAGGCGGCGCTCCTCCTCGATCTGCGCGGGCGTCTTGGCGTAGACGATGGGCAGCGTGCCCTCGGCCAGCCCGACGAGGAACACCGCGTCCCACTCCAGGCCCTTGGCGGCGTGCAGCGAGGCGAGCGTGACCCCCTCCAGCGGCGGCGCGTGCTGCGCGGCGGCGCGCTCCTCCAACTCCGCGACGAAGTCGGGCAGGGCGGCCTTGGGGTTGTCGGCCGCCATGTCCTCGGCGAGCTGGGCGAGCGCGGCGAGCGACTCCCAGCGCGCGCGGGCCGCGCCCGCGCCCTCGGGCGGCTGGTCGGTGAACCCGGCCCCCGACAGCACGTGCCGGACGGTCTGGATCAGCCCCATCCCCTCGGTCTCGGGGTCGGCGCCCGCCCGCGCGGCGCCGCGCAGCCGGACCACCGCCTCGCGCACCTCGGGCCGCTCGAAGAACCGCTCCGCGCCGCGCAGCACGTACGGGACGCCCGCCGCGGCGAGCGCCGACTCGTAGGTCTCGGACTGCGCATTGACCCGGAACAGGATCGCGATCTCCCGCGCGGGGACGCCCTCGTCGATCAGCTTGCGGGCCTGCCGGGCCGCGTCGTCGGCCTCGGCGACCTCGTCGTCGTACTCGTTGAACACCGGTTCGGGGCCGTCCGCGCGCTGGGCCAGCAGCTCGAGCCGGTGGCCGCCGCCCCGCGCCTGCCCGATCACGCCGTTGGCCAGCCGGACGACCTGCGGCGTGGAGCGGTAGTCGCGGACGAGCTTCACGACCTTCGCGTCCGGGTGCTCGCGGGTGAAGTCGAGCAGGTGGGAGGGGGACGCGCCGGTGAAGGAGTAGATCGTCTGGTTGGGGTCGCCGACGACGCACAGGTCGTCGCGGTCGCCGAGCCAGGTGTCGAGCAGCATCTTCTGCAGCGGGTTGACGTCCTGGAACTCGTCCACCACGAAGTACCGGTACTGCTCGCGGACCTGGTTCGCGACCTCCCGGTGCTCGGTGAGGACGGCGGCGGTCAGCTCCAGCATCCCCTCGAAATCGAGCAGGTTGCGCTCCCGCCTGAGCTGCTCGTACATCGCGTAGACGCGGGCCACGTCGACGACGTCGGCGGGCGGCCGGCGGCCGGCCTTGGCGACGGCGGCGGGGTAGTCCTCGGGGCGGTGCTGGGTGACCTTCGCCCACTCGATCTCGCTCGCGAGGTCACGCAGCTCGGTGCGGCCGAACGACAGCCGGCACGCGCGCGCCGCGTCCGCGACGAGCCCGATCTTCGAGTCGACGATCTTGGGCGCCTCGCCGCCGACGACCCGGGGCCAGAAGTAGCTCAGCTGCCGCAGCGCCGCCGCGTGGAACGTGCGGGCCTGCACACCGGGCGCGCCGAGCTGCCGCAGGCGGCTGCGCAGCTCGCCCGCGGCGCGCGTGGTGAAGGTCACGGCGAGCACCCGCTGCGGCGTGACGACACCGGTGAGCGTCGCGTAGGCGATCCGGTGGGTGATGGCCCTGGTCTTGCCCGTCCCGGCGCCCGCGAGCACGCACACCGGCCCTTTCACCGCCTCGGCGACCGCCCGCTGTTCGGGGTCGAGTCCCTCCAGCACCGACTCAGCCAACATGCCCCCATACTCGCAGCCCGTCCCACATGCCTCAGCCGATACGCCGCCTGTGGACAAGCCGGAGCCGAACGGGGCCGAACGAGGCCAGGCAAGGCCGGACAGGGCCAGGCGGGGGGCGGGCAGGAATGCCGGGGGGCTGTCTACTGTTCTGCCGTACGCACGGACTGTCCGCGCGAACAGTGTCCGAACGAACGAGGAGACCGCGAAGCGATGGCGACGCCGACGACCGGCCAGCTCACCATGTACACGACGACCTGGTGCGGGTTCTGCCGCCGGCTGAAGAGCCAGCTCGCGCGGGACGGCATCGAGATGGTCGAGGTCGACATCGAGCGCGACCCCGAGGCCGCCGACTTCGTCATGAGCGTCAACGGCGGGAACCAGACCGTCCCAACGGTGCTGTTCCCGGACGGCACGGCGGTGACGAACCCCAGCGCCAAGGAGGTCAAGCGCCGCCTGGCGGAGATCGCCAAGGCCGGCTGACCCCTCGCCCACCGACCTGCCCGAGAAGGCCCGCCGACCGCGAGGTCGGCGGGCCTTCTCCGGTGCTGTGCGGCCGTGCTGTGCGGCCGGTCAGAGTCGTATGCGGCCGGTCAGAACGGCGGCATGTTGGGGAGTTCGCCGCCGTACCAGCGCATGATGAGCTGCGCGGCGATGGACAGCGGGCCCGGTGCGACGATCTCGCCCGCCTCGATGGCGGCGCGCAGCTCGTCGCGGGTGTACCAGGCGGCGTCCAGGATCTCCTCCGGGTCGGGGTTGAGCGGGACGCCGCCGTCCGCCCGCGCGGTGAAGCCGAGCATGAGGCTCTGCGGCAGCGGCCACGGCTGGCTGCCCAGGTAGTGGACGTCCCGGACGGGCAGCCCGACCTCCTCCTTGACCTCCCGCGCGACGGCCTGCTCCAGCGACTCGCCCGGCTCGACGAACCCGGCGAGGATCGAGCGGCGGTCGGCGGGCCACTGCGGGCCGCGGGCCAGCAGGATGCGGTCGTCCCCGTCCGTCACCAGCATGATCACGGCCGGGTCGACGCGGGGGAAGTGCTGCGAGCCGTCCTCCGGGCAGACGCGCACGTGCCCGGCGGACGCGACGCGGGTCCGGGCGCCGCAGCGCGGGCAGAACCCGTGGGTGCCGTGCCAGTGCTCCAGCGCGACGGCGTGGGTGAGCAGGCCGGAGTCGCGGTCGCCGAGGAGGGCGCCGACGCGGCGCAGCCCGGCCGGCTCGGCCCCCTCGATGGCGGGCAGCGGGCCGGACACGCCGAAGTACACGGTGCCGTCGTCGTCCGCGCCGAGGAGCCAGCGCTCGCCGTCCGGCGCCTGCGCGGGCGGGACGAGCACGAGCGCCGGACCGGGCTCGTGGACCACCAGGGCACGGCCGTCCTTGACGACCAGGACGCGCGTCCGCGGATCGTTCCAAGCGGCGTCCAGCCATGCCTCGTCGCGGCGGTTCAACGCGGCCCGGTCGAGCGTTCCGCGCGCGAGCGCGAGCCACTCCAGTGGGGCTTCGGTCACAACTGCTCCTCTCCGGGGTACTTCAGCGCAGCGCGGTGGCGAGTTCTTCCCACAGGTACGCGGCGGCCTCGGCGCCCTTGAGCAGCAGCGGGATCTCGACCTTCTCGTTGGGGGCGTGGATGCGGTCGCCGTTCAGCCCGACCGCGAGGAACACGAGCGGGGCGTCCAGGATGTCGGCGATGTCGGCCTCGGGGCCGCTGCCGCCCTCGCGGGTGAACAGCACCTCGGTGCCGAAGGCCCGCTCCATCGCGCGCCGCGCGGCGGCGACGCCGGGCGAGTCGATCGGCGAGAAGCACGGGCGGACGCCGCCGCCGGGGCAGCGCACCTCGGCGTCGACCCCGGGCGGGGCGTGCTCGGCGACCCACGCCTTGAACGCCTCCTGGACCTTGCGCGGGTCCTGGCCGGCGACGAGCCGGAAGGAGATCTTGGCGTGGGCGTCGCGGGGGACGATCGTCTTGCCGCCCGGCCCGGTGTGCCCGCCCCACATGCCGTTGATCTCGGCGGTGGGGCGCGCCCAGATGCGTTCGAGGGTGCTGTAGCCCTTCTCGCCCTGCGCGGCGCGGCTGTCGCCCGCGGTGCGCAGCCATTCGTCCTCGTCGAACGGCAGGCGCGCGAACGCCGCGCGCTCCTCGTCCGTCAGCGGGACGACGTCGTCGTAGAAGCCGGGGAGGGTGACGCGGCCGTCGGCGTCGTGCAGGGCCGCGAGCAGCCGCGCCATGGCGTGCAGCGGGTTCGGGACGGCGCCGCCGAACGAGCCGGAGTGCAGGTCGGTGGACGGGCCGCGCAGCGTGACCTCGGCCTCGGTGAGCCCGCGCATCCCGGTGCACATGGACGGGACGTCCGCCGCCCACATCGTGGTGTCGCTGATGACGACCGCGTCGCAGGCGAGCCGGTCGCGGTGGGCGCGCAGCAGGTCGGCGAAGTGCACCGACCCCGACTCCTCCTCGCCCTCGACCAGCAGCCTGACGGTCACCGGCGGGGCCTGCCGGCCGGACGCGGCGAGCAGCGCGCGCAGGCCGAGCGCGTGGAAGAAGATCTGGCCCTTGTCGTCGGAGGCGCCGCGCCCGATGAGCCGGTCGCCCTTCTCGACGGGCGCGAACGGGTCGGTGTCCCACTCGGAGAGGGGCTCGACCGGCTGGACGTCGTGGTGGCCGTAGACGAGCACGGCGGGGGCGCCGGGGTCCTCGGCGGGCCATTCGGCGAAGACGGCCGGGTGGCCGCCGGTCTCCCACGTCTCCACGGTCGGGAAGCCCTGCTCCCGCAGGTAGGAGGTGAGCCAGGCCGCCGATCGGCGCACGTCGCCGGCGTGCGCCGGGTTCCCGGAGATGGACGGGATGGCCAGCCACTCCTTGAGATCGGAGACGAACCTGTCCCGTTCCGCCTGGATGTAGGCGACCACGTCGTTCACCCGCATGCCCCTTCGCATGTGTGTTCTGTCGTACCGTTGCAGCGGTTCCACGGCCGGCACCGCCGCGAGCTTACATCGACGTCAACGCAGTGTTAGGGGAAGCAGCTTGATCCTCATCGATCCGCCGCTCTGGCCCGCGCGCGGGCGTGTCTGGTCGCACATGGTGAGCGATGTCTCGTTCGAGGAGCTGCACGCGTTCGCGGCGGAACTGGGGATGCCGCCCAGGGCCTTCGAGCGCGACCACTACGACGTCCCGTCCGAGCTGTACGAGGCGGCGGTGCTGCAGGGGGCCCAGGCGGTCGGCTGCCAGGAGCTGCTGCTGCGGCTCACCAGGGCGGGCCTGCGCCGCCGCAAGGAGTACCGTCCCCGCGCCGCTCACTGAGGGCCGGGCCAGGGCTCAGGTGTTGACAGGGCTCAGGCGTTGAGCAGCATCAGTTCCGTCCGGATGTTGTTGCGTGCGCGTTCCTCGAACCGTTCGCGCGCGGGCGGCGTGTGGAAGAGCTTGGGGAGGGCCAGGAGGCCGTTGAGCACTTCGGCGCGTCCGGCGGAGAAGAACTCGTCGGGGACGAACGCGTACTCCTCCCGGACGGCGGCGGTGTAGGCGGCGTACTCGCCGGGGCCGGAGCCGAGGACGGCGAGGTCGGCGTCGCACAGGACCTGCCCGTTGCGGTCGTCCTCGTCCGGAGCGTGCGTGGTCGTCAGCTCGACCAGCCGGGCCACCTCCTGGACGCCGGCGGGCGAGAGGTCGGTGTCGGCGAGCATGCGGGTCGCGAGGCGGGCGCTGCGCTCCTCGTTGTCGGCGCGCTCGGGGTCGTAGACGGCGTCGTGGAACCAGGCGGCGAGGCGGACGAGGTCGGGATCGTCCGCGTGCCCGGCGAGCTCGTCCACCAGGTCGAGGACCGCGGTCAGGTGCGCCCGCGTGTGGTAGCGGCGATGCGGCTCGCCGTAGCGCTCGTCCAGCTCCGTCCCGATATGCCGGGTGTGAGGCCCTGCCAGCGCGACCCACCGGTCGACAAGATCCATGGCCCCATCCTGGCGGACGCCCCGCCGGGCGGTGACACGCGGTGCGGTCGTTCTTGCGCGCGCGGTGCCGCCCCACCACTATGATCATTGCGAGTTAGGCAAGGCTTACCTCACCCGCGAACCGAACTGGCCCCGCGAACCGAACTGGCCCCGCGAACCGAAATGGAAAGGCCGATCGTGGCTGCCTCGCTCTACCTGGTCGCCGGGAAGGCGACCGACTCGGTGACGTACGGGTTCGTGCCCGCCGCCGCCCGCCTCGGACTCGACGCGGTACTGCTCACCGACCGCCCGGCAGCCCACCGGTCCGGCCCGCACGCGTTCGGCGGACCGGTCGTCGAGTGCGACGTCTCCGACTTCCGTGACATCGTCCACCGCATCGGCGGCGCGCGCGCCGGCGGCGTGCCCGCCGCGGTCTTTTCCAACAGCGACTTCCTGCAGGCGCCCGCCGCGCTCGCTGCCGCGTACTTCGGCCTCCCCGCCAAGGACTGGCGGGCCGCCACCCGCGCGAAGAACAAGGCCCTGATGCGCCGCCATCTCGCGGACATCGACCCGGTCTTCTCCGCCGACGCGCGCGCCGTGCCGCCGGACGCGCCCTATCCGCTCGTCCTGAAGCCGCGCGAGGGCGTTGCCAGCGAGGACGTGTTCCTGGTCGAGGACGCCGCCGAACTGGCCGCGCGCGTCGGCGAGATCGCCGCCCGGCGCGACGACCCGCTCGTGGCTGAGGAGTACCTGCCGGGGGATCTCTACACGCTGGAGACCCTCGGCGATGGACGGGAGCTGCGCGTCCTGGGTTCGTTCCGCACGACGGTCTCGCCGCCGCCGTTCTTCGTGGAGGAGCGCCTTGAGTGGACGGCACCGCCCCCGGAGACGCCCCAAGTGCTGCGCCAGTTGGAAACACTGGGGGTCGGGTTCGGCGCGTGCCATACCGAGTTCGTCGTCCATGAGGGCCGGGCCCGCATCATCGAGGTCAACTACCGGCTCATCGGCGACCACTGCGACTTCCTGCTGGCCGACCTGCTGGGCATACCGCTCTTCGAGCAGATCCTCCGGGTCCACCTGGGCGAGCCTGTGCCGAGCGTGCACGTCCCGCGTCCGCGGCACGCCGTCGCGGAGCCGGTCATCGCCGACCGCTCCGGCACCCTCACGGGCGCCCCCGGCCCGATGCGGGTGGACGATGGTGCGGTGCGACTCTCCTACCGCCCCCAGCGCGCGGTGGGCGAGCCGGTCGCGGTGACCCGCACCAACCGCGACTACCTGGGCACCGTGCGCGCGATCGGCCCCGGCCCGGACGAGGTCGAGGCCGCGCTGGCGCGCTTCCGCGCCGAGCACAGCTGGACGATCACGTGACCGACCGCGCCGAGGCGGCCCCGCCGCCGGACCGCGGCGAGGGCGCGCTGGCGGCCCGCGTCCTGGACGCGCTGCTCCGCGAGGACTACGGCGGCATGCGGCGCCTCGTCCGGGACGGGAGGTTAGAACTGCCCGGCCGTTCCGTGCGGCTGCTGCGCGCGCGCCCGGTCTTCCTCTCCGAACTCGTGGTGGCTCCCGGGCAGGATCTGAAGCTGAGCGACGTCTTCCGGGCCGTCCGCTCGGTCGCCGACCCGCGCGACGACACGGCGGCCTTCGAGCGCGAATGCCGCGCGGCGCTGGCGGCCGGGAAGCTGCTCGACGACGCGCGTCCCGCCGTGCTCCGGCGGCTGGCGCACCTCCCGGACGCTCTGCGGACCGGCCCCGGGACGTTCTACGAGTCGCTGGCGGCCTACAACGACCACCCGGTGCATCCGGCGGGGCGGAGCCGCGCGGGGCTCTCCATGGCCGGTCTGAGCCGCTACGCGCCCGAGTTCGCGCCGTCGTTCCCGCTGCGGTGGGCGCCGGTGCGGAACCCGGTGCTCGCCGGGCGGCGGCCGGAGTGGTGGCCCGCCCCGTCCGACGTGGGCCTCCGCTCCGAGGCGGGGGCGTTGTTCCCCGTCCATCCGCTCGCGGTGCGGCGGGTGCGCGAGGAGGCGGGCACGGCTCCGGCACCCGAGCCCTTCCTGCGGGTGGGCCCGACGCTGTCGATGCGGACCGTGGCCGTGCTCGGCGGCGCGGCGCCGCCCGTCCACGTGAAGATGCCGCTGCCGACCAGCACGCTCGGCCTGCGCAACCGGCGCACCATCATGCCCGGGACACTGCATGACGGGGCGCTGGTCGAACGCATCCTCCGCAGGGTGCTCCAACGCGAACCGGCGCTCCCGGTGTTTCTCGCCGACGAGCAGACCTACGGCCACGCCAACGACCCGCTCCTGGCCTACCTCGTGCGGCGCTTCCCACCGGAGACGGCGCGCGCGCACGTCGTCCCGGTGGCGGCCCTGCTCGCCGAGGCACCTGAGGGCGGCTACGTCATCGAACGCTGGGACGTCGAGAAGCTCTTCGGCGCTTACCTGTCGGCGCTGTTCGAGTGGAACGTCACGCTGTTCCGCTACGGGATCGCGCTGGAGGCCCATCAGCAGAACGTCGCGCTCGTCCTGGACGACACCTCGCCCCTGCGCCTCCTCATCAAGGACAACGACGGCGCGCTCATCGACCCGTCGCGGCTCGGGGAGCGGCTCGCCCCCTCCCCCGGCGCGGACCCGCGCGACCTCATCGACCGCCGGATGACGACCGCCGACCCCGACGCGCTCGCCCGCGTGTTCGTCACCATCACGCTGCACCTGTGCGCCGCGGCGGTCGCGGTCGGCCTGGCCGACCGGGGCCTGCTCCCCTGGCGCACCGGGCTCGCAATGGTCCGCGAGCGGCTCGACGGGGCGCTCGGCCCAGCGGACGCGTTCCTGCGCTCCCGCACGCTCGACGCCGCATCCCTGCCGGGCAAGGCGATGCTCACCGCCGGAACCCTCGTCGACAAGGCCAGGACCGGCGCGGCCGACATCAACAAGCACTACGGCCCACCGGGGCCCAACTACCTACTGGACGCGACGTGCCGCTGACTGCGCCCACAGAACTCACCGGACCGGCCGTCACGGCCGGCGAAGCCACCGCGACCGCGCTGCTCAACTGCCTGATCCGGGAGGTCTGCGCGCCCGAGCAGCAGCTGTGGCCGGACGGCGGCCACCTCGTCGCCCGCCTGCCCCGTGCGGGCGTCGTTCTGCGCGCGCGCCTGACGCGCCCTCCGGTCGGGCCCACCTACCGCCTTGCGCCGCCTTACGAGGAGCAGCGGGGGGACGAGTGGATCACCGCGTCCTGGGACAGGCTGGCGAACCTCGTCGCGGGCGAACTGGAGCTGGCGACCGGCCGCCCGAACCCCGAGTTCCTCACCCAGGTGGAGGACAGCCATACCGCACTGGCCGCGATCCTCGCCTCCGGGGGCGAGGCGTCCGGCGACCGGTACATCGCCTCAGAGCAGGCTCTTGTCGCGGGGCATCGGTTCCACCCGTCCCCCAAGTCGCGCCAGGGGGCTCCTGCTGACTGGCTGCGGTACGCGCCGGAGACCCGGGCCCGTTTCCGTCCGCACTGGCTGGCCGTCCCGGACGACCTCATCGCCGAGGAAGGGGACCCTGACGCCTTCGCGGCCCTGGCCACCTACGGGCCTCCCCCTCCACCCGGCCGGACGCTGCTGCCCGTCCACCCTTGGCAGTTCTCGCTGCTCGCGGACAACCCCGTCCTGAAGAAGGCTCTGGCGCAGGACCTCCTGGCCGACCTCGGCCCGTCCGACACCGAGGCGGTCCCCACCTCGTCGGTCCGGACGGCGTACCTGCCGGACGCCGACGTGTTCTGCAAGTTCAGCCTGGACGTCCGCATCACCAACTGCGTGCGCAAGAACGCCTGGTACGAGCTGAGCGGCGCGATCGCCCTCAACGAACTGCTGCCCCCCATCTTCGACAAGCTCGGCTCCACACTGCTTGCAGAGCCCGCCTACCGCAGCGTCGCGCTCCCCGACCGGCGCCTGTACGAGGGGCTGGGGGTGATCCTGCGCCAGGGCGTCCGTTCCCTGCCCGGCACACCGCTGCTGGCCGGCGCCTTGACCGACCCCTACAGCACGCTTCTCGAAGACCTCCCCGTCCTGGAGACCGAGGACGGGGCCCGTGCCTGGTGGGCCGCGTACGTGGCACACGTGGCGCCGCCCGTCCTTCACGCTTACCTGGACCACGGCATCGTTCTGGAGCCGCACCTCCAGAACGTCCTGATCTGCGTCGACCCGGAGGGCATGCCCGTCCACGCCGCGTTCCGCGACCTGGAGGGCACCAAGCTGACCGCCGGCCGCTGGGACCTCTCGCACCTGCCGCCCCGCGTCGCCGAAAGCCTCACCTACACGCCCGACCGGGGCTGGAACCGCGTCGTCTACTGCCTGCTCGTCAACCACCTCACCGAAGTAGCCGCCGCCGTCGCCGACCTCCATCCGCACCTGGAAGGGACGCTCTGGCAGGACGCGCGGGAGCACTTCGCCGCCCACGACCGCCACCCGCAGATCAGGGCGCTCCTGGCGGGGGTTCCGGTTCCGGCGAAGGCGAACCTCCGCACCCGCTGGTCCCGCGTCGCCGACCGAGGCGCCACCTACGTCCCGACCACCAACCCGCTCGCCGCACCCCGCCCCCTCTGAACCGCCCCCTCTGAACCGACCGCTGAAACCGACCGTTGTGAACCGACCGATATGAACCTCGCCGAATTCGCACTCAGCCTCGACGGCTACCCGGCCTACATCTATGACTTGCCGGGGCTGCGGGAACACGTCCGAGCCATCCGCACGGCACTCGGCTCCACGGAGCTGTTCTACGCCGCCAAGGCCAACCCTGACGCCGAGATACTCCGCATCCTGGCACCCCATGTGGACGGCATAGAGGTGGCCTCGGGCGGCGAACTGGCCCACGTCCGGGAGACCCTGCCCGGTACGCCGCTCGCCTTCGGCGGCCCAGGCAAGACACCCGAAGAGCTGCGTCTGGCCTTGACCGTCGACCGGGTGCACGTGGAAAGCCCAAACGAACTCAGGAATCTGGCCGCCCTGGGCCCGGCCGACATCCTTCTCCGCGCGAACCTGCCCCTGCGCACGCCGAACGCCGCACTCACCATGAACGGGCCTTTCGGCATGGACGAGGACTCCCTCGACGAATGCGCTCGGCTCCTGGCCGACAACCCGCATCTCACCCTGCGCGGCATCCACGCCCATCTGGCCTCTGGCCTGGACGCGCCCACCATGCTCGACCTCGCCCAGCAGATAGCCGACTGGGCGCTCCCTTGGCTGAAGGCCCACGGCGTGGACGATCCCGAACTGAACGTGGGCGGTGGAATGGCGGTGGACTACACGTCCGCCGAAGCGCTCTTCGACTGGCGCACCTATGGCACCGGCCTGGCCTCCATCCCGGCCAAGGTGCGTATAGAGCCGGGCCGTGCCATCACGGCCTACCACGGCTGGTACGTCACCGATGTCCTGGACGTGAAGACGACCAGGGGCGAGACCTACGTGATCCTCAGGGGCGGTACGCACCACCTCAGAACCCCGGTAACGAAGGGCCACGACCAGCCCTTCAGCGTCCTGACCGCCACGGGCCCGGAGTCACCCGCCACCCTCGTCGGCCAGTTGTGCACCCCGAAGGACGTGTTCGCCCGCGACGTCCCCGTCCCGCCTCTCTCCCCCGGCGACGTGGTCGCCTTCGCCATGGCCGGCGCCTACGCCTGGAACATCTCCCACCACGACTTCCTGATGCACCCCAAGCCGGCCTTCCACTACCTGCGCTGAGCTCCCATTCGTCCAAGACCCGGCGGCGGCGGTGGGCGACGATGGGGGCGTTCCACATCGCGATCACGTTCTGCTTGGAGATATCGATGACGATTCGCCGCGTCGTGCCCAACGTAGAGTCCACGGCCGTGGAGGAGAGCCGGGAGTTCTACGGGCGCCTGGGGTTCGAGGAGGTCATGAACCAGGGATGGATCGTGACGCTCGCCTCCCCGTCCGTACCGACGGCCCAGGTCAGCTTCATGACCGGCGACAAGACCGCGCCCGTCGTCCCGGACATGAGCGTCGAGGTGGACGACGTGGACGCGGCCTACGCGGCCATGCGGCAGAGCGGCGCGGAGATCGTGCACCCCTTGCAGGACGAGGAGTGGGGCGTGCGCCGGTTCTTCGTCCGCGACCCCAACGGACGGGTCGTGAACGTCCTGGGCCACCGCTGAGCAGCGTCAGGGACGCGGCTCCCCGTACCAGCGCCAGGAGGTGAGGCGCGGGCGGCCGGGAAGTTCCGCGCGTCCCGTCGCCCACAGCAGCGTCGTCCAGGGGTCGGTGTCGCGGGGCGCGTCGGGGAACAGGCGGCCGAGCGTCCGCGAGCACAGGCCCGCGGGCGGCTCCCAGGCGAGGCCCAGCCCTTCGGCGAGGTCGTGGGTGTGGACGAGCGTCTCCACGATCCCCATGGCGGCGAAGCCCTCGGCGTCGGCGGCCCCGAAGACGTGGTGGGCGCGGACATCGGGAGAGGTGGTCCGCACCATGGCGACCAGCAGGCCGCCGCAGGCGTCGAGCACTTGGAGCAGCCCGTCCGGCCCGGCGTCGCGGTTCGCGTGGATGGCGTTCTTCGGCCCGCCCTGACGGCGGCTCTCCCAGACGAACGGCACGTCGCCGTCCTCGGGCGGCGCCTGCGGGGCGAGCTGGACGGCGTAGGCGAACAGGTCGTCGCTGAGATGCTCGACGGTCTCCCAGCAGGTCCAGTCGAGCGACCCGGCCTTGCCGTCCCAGGCGTCCGGCGGCGCCTCCCGGAGGGCGGACACCGCGAGCCGGACGGCCAGCTCCACGTCGTCGGCGGTCACGGCATCCCTGGAGATCGTCATGCGCCGACGGTAACCGACGCCGCGCGGTGCTCAATATCTCTGGAAAGCGCGGGTATGGGCGTGGCGAAGGACGAGGGGAAGGAAAGACGTTGCCATTGCTCGACCAGCTGCGGTCAGGGGTGCGGGCCGTCCGCGCCGTGCGGGACACGGGGGTCGTGCGGCCGATCCGGCCGGACCGGGCCGCGCGGCTGCTGTTCCCGTACGTCCGGTACGGGCCGGTGCCCGCGACGATCGGCGCGATGGCGGCGCTGCGGTTCCCGGACCGGACCGCGCTGATCGACGAGCGCGGCGCGCTCTCCTACGCCGAGCTGGAGCGGCGCGCGGCCGCGCTGGCCACCGCCCTCCGCCCGCGCACCGGGGACGGGCGGGTCGGCGTCCTGTGCCGCAACCACCGCGGGTTCGTGGAGACGCTGCTCGCGGTGTCGCGGCTCGGCAACGACGTCGTCCTGCTCAACACCGACTTCTCGGGGACGCAGCTCGGGCAGGTCGCCGAGCGCGAGGGCATCGAGCTGCTCGTCCACGACGCGGAGTTCGCGGCGGCCGTCGCGGACTCCGGGTTCGCCGGCCGGCGGCTGCTCGCCTGGACGGACGGCACCCCGGAGACCGACGGCACCCCGGACGCGGACGTCGAGACGGTCGACGCGCTCATCGGCGGCACCGAGCCCGAACCGCTGCTCCCCCGCCGCACCGGCGCCGTCATCGTGATGACATCGGGGACCACCGGCACGCCGAAGGGCGCCCGGCACGACATGTCCCTCGGCGCGCTGCTGCCGGCCGCGCTGACCCACGCCATGCGCGTGCCCGTCCGGGCCGGGGCGCCGATCGTCGTCGCGCCGCCGCTGTTCCACATCCTCGGCTACGCGTACACCGCGGTCGGGCTCGGCATGGGCATGCCGCTCGTCCTGTCCCGCCGGTTCGACGCGCGCGCGGCCCTCCAGGCCGTCGCCGACCACGAGGCCGAGGCGCTGGTGGCGGTGCCGCTGATGCTCCAGCGCATCCTCGACGTCGCCGACAGGCCGGAGACGCCCACCCTCCGCGCGGTGGTGTCGGGCGGCTCGATCCTCCACCCGCACCTGTCGGAGGCGTTCATGGACGCGTTCGGCGACGTCCTCGTCAACGTCTACGGCGCGACGGAGACGGGCTGGGCCACCATCGCCACGCCGGCGGACCTGCGCGCCGCGCCGGGCACCGTCGGGCGGCCGTCGCTCCGGCTGACCGTCCGGATCCTCGACGAGGACGGCCGGGAGGTCCCGCGCGGCGAGACCGGCGAGGTCTACACCGGCGGCGGCCTGCGGTTCGCCGGCTACACCGGCGGCGGGGGCAAGCCCGAGCTGGACGGCCTGACGAGCACCGGCGACCTCGGGCACCTCGACGCCGACGGGCGGCTGTTCATCGACGGCCGCGCCGACGACATGATCGTCTCCGGCGGGGAGAACGTGTTCCCCGGCGAGGTCGAGGACCTGCTCGGCGGCCATCCGGACGTCGCGGACGTCGCGGTCACCGGCGTGGACGACGACGCGTTCGGCCAGCGGCTCGCCGCGCACGTGGTGCGGGCGCCCGGCTCGGCGGTCACCGAGGACGACCTCAAGGAGCACGTGCGCACGCACCTGGCCAGGTACAAGGTCCCGCGCGACATCCGGTTCGTCGAGGAGCTGCCGCGGACCAGCACGGGGAAGGTCAGGTCGGCGGCGCTGCGCGGGTGAGGGCGGCGCCCGGGCCCAAGGCCGCACGGTCCCGGACGCGCCCGGTCACCGGTTCGGGCGGCCCCGCGGATTTCCGGCACGGCGGGTCATGCGGCACCGCGCGTCACGGCACCGCGCGTCACAGCACCGCGGATCATGCGGCCCCGCGGTTCTTGGCCGCCATGCAGATGCGCGCGAGGTCGTTGAGGGCGTCGGCGCGCCGCTCGTCCAGGGACCGGCGGTCGCCCGGCCCGGCCTCGGCGAGGGTGTCGATGACCAGCGAGAACACCGGCCATTCGGCGGGGCCGATGGCGCCCTGGAAGTCGACGCCGTCGGCCAGGTCGTCGAGGTCGAGGTTGCGCGCGAAGGTGGCGAGGGCCGCCTCGGCCGCGACGACGCCGATGCGCATCGCCAGCGCGGCGGGCTCGCGGTCGAGGGACCGCACGGTGGTGGAACCCATGCCCGACAACCTAGAACATATGAGCGAGCCGCGTCGAACATTCGCTCGAATCGTTACCCGGCGATCGCCTGCTGGAACAGCAGCGTGTGCGTGAAGTGCAGGACGCCGTCCATCACGCTCGGGCGCATGCCGGTCGCGGGGCCGCCCGCCAGCTCCTCCTCCAGCTCCCGCCTGATCTGGGCGGCGGCCTCGGCGGGGGTCCCGCTGAACTCCAGCCACGGGTCGAGCGGCCGCACGTGGTCGAACGTCTCGGTGCGCTTGACCTCGGCGCCCGCCGCCGCGACCAGGTCCGCGATCCGCGCCTCGGTGAGCACGGTGCCGTGCGAGGGGTCGCGGAGCCGCTCGATCCGGTCGGGGTCGCCCTCCGCGCCCTCCGGCCGGACGAGGTCGGCGACGACCAGCGCGGCGCCGGGCCGGCTGACCCGGGCCATCTCCGCCACGACCGCCGCGGGGTCGGCGGTCTGGTGCAGCGAGAAGCGGGTCATGACCAGCGTGAACGACCGGTCGAGGTAAGGCAGGGCGGTCGCGTCCCCGTGCGTGAACGTCACGTTCGTGAGACCGTCCCGGTCGGCGCCGCGCTTGCCCTCGGCGAGCATCGCGGGCGTGAGGTCCAGGGCGGTCACGTGCCGGACCCGGCGGGCGATCGCGCGGGACACGATGCCGGTCCCGGCCGCGACCTCCAGCACGACGTCCTCCAGGTCGAGCTCCGGCTCGACGAAGCGGACGAGCCGGTCCAGGTGGCGGGTGAAGGCGCCGTTGCGGGACGGGTCGGCGAACCCGGCCGCCTGCTTGGAGAACTCCCGGACGACCTTCTCGTCGTGGGTAACCGTCACGTCGCCTCCCTCGGATGGTTGCCCGGATCATCCCCGAAAGCCCGCACTGTGACCAGAGGGGAGTGAGACTCATCACCCGCCCGCGCGGAGAATCACACCGAGGCGCGCCCCGGAGCACCCGGCGGCGTCACCCGGCGGCGTCACCCGGCGGCGTCCATCCGGTGGCGTCACCCGGCGGGGACGCCGTCGAGCAGCGCGGCGAGCCCGTCGGCGTCCAGCAGGTCGGCCGGGCGGACGGTGACGTTGGCGGCGACGTAGTGGAACGCCGCGCTGACCTCGGAGACGTCCACCCCGGCGAGCGTCGCCCACGCCAGCCGGTACGCGGCGAGCTGCACCGCCGCGAACCGCGCCTCGTCCCCGGACGGCGGCGCGCCCGTCTTCCAGTCGACGACTTCGTAGCCGCCGCCCGGCGCCCGGAACACCGCGTCCATCCGGCCCCGGACGAGCCGGTCGCCGATGATCGTCTCGAACGGCACCTCGATGTCGAGGGGTTCGCGGGACGCCCACTCCGACTCCTCGAACCGCTGACGCAGCCGGGCGAGCTGGGAGTCGTCGGCGGCGCCCTCGTCGGCGGCGCCGGGCAGCTCGTCGGGGTCGAGCAGGCGCTGCTGCCCCCAGCGACCCTCCAGCCAGGCGTGGAACGCGGTGCCGCGCCGCGCGTAGGGGGCGGGCGGGCGCGGCATGGGGCGGCGGATCTGCCGGGCGAGCGCCGCCGGGTCGCGCGCGAGCGACACCAGCGACGACACCGACAGGTGCGCGGGCAGCTCGACGAGCAGGCCGTCGCCGGAGCGGCCCCGGTCGCGCTCGGCGAGCAGCAGCTCGACGTCGCGCGCCCACGCGGTCATCCGGGCGCGGTCGGCCTCCGACAGCCCGGCGTCGCCCGCCCAGTGCCGCGTCCGCCCGGCCATCTCGTCCTCGACCATGCGGGCGCCCTCGACGACCGCCTCGTAGCGCTGGCGGGCGGTCAGGTCGGAGTGGCCGCGCTCGCCGGGGGCGACGGGCCACTGCGCCTCCTCGGGGTCGGCGAGCAGCGGGTTGGCGGCGCCCTCCTCCGGCGGGTCGGTCCACACGGCGACGGACCCGGCCCCGGCGACGCAGACGGCGCGCACCTCCTCCAGGAACGGCGACGGGCCGAGCGGCCGCCCCGACGACCCCCACCAGTAGCCGGTGGCGATGAGCAGGCTGGACGCGCGGGTGACCGCGACGTAGGCGAGCCGCCGCTCCTCGCGCAGGTCGCGCTCGGCGCACGCCTGGTCGAACGCGGCGAGGTCGTCCTTCTCCAGCCCGGTCAGCGCGGGCAGGTCGGCGCGGTCGCCGCGCAGCATGAACGGCAGGACGCGCGGGTTCGCCGTCCAGCGGGTGGCGTTCTGCGGCGGCGACGGGAAGATCGACCCCTTGGCGGGGCCGCCGTCCTTCCGCGGCGTGTACGACAGGCCCGGCACCACGACGACGGGCCACTCCAGGCCCTTGGAGGCGTGGACGGTGAGCAGCTTGACGCTGTCGGTCTCGCCGACGCGCCCGGCCTCCAGCCCGAACTCCTCGGTCTCGGCGGCCTTGAGGTAGGCGAGGAACGCGCCGAGCGTCGGGTCCTCGGCGTCGCCCGCGAAGGTGGCGGCGGCGTCGATGAAGGCGTCGAGGTCGGCGCGGGCGGTGACGGGGTCGAGCCCGGACCGGGCGGCGACCTCGATGTCGAGGCCGAGGGCCCGCTCGACCTCGGTGACGAGGTCGGGCAGCGGCAGCCCCACCTGGCCGCGCAGGCCGCGCAGCTCGTCGCGGAGGCGGCGCAGCCGCCCGTACCCCTCCGGCGAGTAGGCGTCGGCCGGGCCGAGGTCGTCGAGCGCGTCGACGAGGCTGCCGGTCTCCTGGTTCAGCTCGCCGACGAGCTGGCGCAGCGGGTCGTCGGCGGCGCCGGGCTCGGCGGCCTCCTCCGGTGCCGCCTCCGGCGCGTCCGTGCCCGCCCCCGGGGCGCCGCCGGCCTTCTCCGGCTCGGGGCGCTCGGGCGGGGTGACGTCGCGGGCCGCCTCCTGGGCGAGGGCGCGGGCGCGGCGGCCCAGCGCGACGAGGTCGCGGGGGCCGAGCCGCCAGCGCGGGCCGGTGAGCAGCCGGGCGAGGGACGCCCCGGCGGTCGGGTCGTGCATGACCCGCAGCGTCGCGACGACATCCTGGACCTCGGGGACGGTGAGCAGCCCGCCGAGCCCGACGACCTCGACGGGGATGCCGCGAGCCTCCAGCGCCCGCCGGATCAGCGGGAACTGCGACCTCTTGCGAGCCAGGACGGCGACGTCGCTGTAGCGCAGCGGCTCGGACTGCGGGCCGCCGTCGGGCGCGGTCTCGGGGTCGGCGGCCATCAGGCCCGCGATGCGCGCGGCGATGCGGTCGGCCTCGTCCTCGACCGTGGGGAACAGCGCGCACTCGACGCGGCCGCGGCCCTCGCGGCCCGCGCCCGGGACGAGGCGCGGCACGGCCTTCGTCTCGGCGCGCAGCTCCTCCTGCACCCTGGCCGCCGCCTCCAGGATCTGCTCGCCGTTGCGGAACGACCGGCTGAGCTGGACGACCGGCGCCGGCACCGGCCGCCGCCCGTCCGCGCCGGGCTGCAGGGGGAAGTCGTAGGCGAACCGCAGCAGGTTGCCGGCGCTCGCGCCCCGCCACCCGTAGATCGACTGGCACGGGTCGCCGACCGCCGTCACCGGGTGGCCGCCGGCGAACAGCGACCGCAGCAGGACGAGCTGCGCCTGGCTGGTGTCCTGGTACTCGTCGAGCAGGACGACGGAGAACCGGGACCGCTCGATCATCCCGACCTCGGGATGCCGGTAGGCGATCCGGGCGGCGAGGGCCATCTGGTCGCCGTGGTCGATGACCTCCCGGTCGGCCTTGGCGCGCGCGTAGGCGTCGATGAGCGGCATGAGCTGCTCGCGGACGGCGTGCTTGGCGAGGATGTCGCGCTGGGCCTTCAGCGGCTTCTTCACCGCGGCGAGCCGCTCGTCCAGCCAGGCGCCGACCTTGCGGACGTCCTCGGCGGTGCGCAGGTGCTCGGCGAGGTCTCCGGCCAGTTCCATGACGGCCTTGGTGACGGTGTCGGGCTGCCAGTCGATGCGGTCCATGGGGCCGTTGTAAACGTCGACGACCCGCGAGCAGATCTGCCAGGCGACGGCCGGCGAGATCAGCCGCATGGTGGGTTCGAGGGCCTCGCGCAGGGCGTGGTCGCCGAAGAGCCGCGCCGCGTACGAGTGGTACGTCGACACCATCGGCTCGCCGTCGAACAGCGCCTCGCCGCCGAGCCGTTCGAGCTCGTCGGCGGGCAGCACCTCGCGGAGCCTGTCCAGCCGCTTGCGCACGCGCACGCCCAGCTCGGCGGCGGCCTTGCGGGTGAACGTCAGCCCGAGGACGCGCTCCGGCCGGACGAAGCCGTTCGCGACCAGCCAGACCACCCGCGCGGCCATCGTCTCGCTCTTGCCCGACCCGGCGCCCGCGATCACCGCCATCGGCGCGAGCGGCGCCTCGATCACCCGGGCCTGCTCCTCCGTCGGCTCCGGGATCTCCAGCAGCCGGGCCAGCTCTCCCGGCGTGATCACCTCGCTCCCCCCGAGCTCACTGCGGGCCGTTCAGTCCGCGACCTGCCCGCCCTCGTCATGGACGGGGCAGCAGGAGCGTACGGGACAGGTGCGACACTTGTCGTTCGCCCGCGCCTGGAAGACCTCGCTCGCCATCCCGGTCGCGACGACCTCGATCAGCTTCTTCGGCCACTCGGGGTCGGCGTCCTCGGCGGGCGGCGGCTGCTCTTGCTCGCGGGCCCGCGCGGTGAACGCGGCCTTGCCGACCTGGACGAGCTTGGCGCCGCCCGGCTCGATCAGCCCGTGCCGCTCGAACGCGCCGAGCATCACCGCGTACTGGTAGACGCCGAGCTGCGGGTGCCGCGCCAGCTCGTCCTTGGGGACGGCGGTGGAGGAGGTCTTGATGTCGATGATGACGGCGCGGCCGTCCGCGTCGCGCTCGGCGCGGTCGATGCGGCCCTTGATGACGACGCGGCCGAGGTCGACCTTGAACGACTCCTCCAGCGCGACGACCTCGTTGGGGTTGTCCCGGTGCCAGGCGAGGAACTTGTCGACCATCGCCGCGGCCTGCTCGCGCTGCTTCTCCGAGTACCAGGAGCTGCGGAACTCCAGGTCGTTCCAGATGTCGTCGAGCCGCTCGGCGACGTGGACCTCGTCGACGCCGTCGTCGGCGCCCGCCATCTCGGCGACGGCGTGGACGACCTTGCCCATCGTGCTGTACTCGTTCGGCCCGCCCTCCTGCGCGCCGACGGCGGAGGCGAGCAGCCAGCGCAGCCCGCAGGTGGTGAACGCCTCGACCTGGGACGGGGAGATGGTGATCTGCTCGTCGTCGGCGAACGCGGGCCCGGGGTCGGACAGCGCGGTGATGGCGTACCAGTTCTCCGGTCTCGCGCCGCGCACGCCCGCGCGCGCGAGGCGGGCGAGATGCCCGGCGGCGGCGCGCCGCAGCGGTGCGGGGCGGGACGGGTCGGCGACGACCGAGCGCAGGTCGGCGACCAGCGCGGACAGCGACAGCCACCGCGTCTTCTCGTCCAGTTGCGACTGCTCGATGGCGCCCGGGAGCAGTTCGTTGAGGAACCGCGACGGGCGTTCTTCGGTGTCGTCCCCGCCGACGGCCGTCACCACCAGGCGCTTGCGCGCGCGCGTGACCGCGACGTAGAAGAGCCGCCGCTCCTCGTCGAGCATCTTGGCCGCCATGGAGGCGCCCGCCGCGGCGTCGCCGTCCGGCTCCGCCCCGGCGGCGTGCTCGATCAGCTCCTCGACGCCCAGCAGCGACCCGCGCAGTCGGACGTCGGGCCAGACGCCCTCCTGGACCCCGGCCACGACCACCACGTCCCACTCCAGGCCCTTGGCGCGGTGCGCGGTGAGGATCCGGACGGCCTCGCCCTGGGGCGCCTGCTCGGCCAGGGTGTCACCGGCGATCTCCTGGGACGCGATGTTGTCGACGAACAGCTCGGGCCCCGCCTGGGGAAGCCGGTCGACGAACCGCGCCGCGTGGTCGAACAGGGCCACGACCGCGTCGAGGTCGCGGTCGGCCGCCGCGCCGCGCGTCCCGCCCTTGGCGCTCTGCTCCAGCAGGGCGTCGGCCTGCCCGCTCGCCTGCCACACCGCCCACAGCACGTCCTCGGCGGTGCCGCCCTCGTGGACGGACCGCCGCGCCACGTCGATGAGGTGCGCGACGCGCTCGGCGGGCGCCCGCACCTTCTCGTGGACGAGGATCAGCTCGCGGGGGTCGTTGACGGCCGCGACGAGCAGCTCCCCCAGCGGGCGGTCGCCGCCCGACAGCTCCTCCAGGTCGCGCAGGGCGCGCTTGAGCCGCCGCATGGCGAGGGCGTCGGCGCCGCCCAGCGGGCCCGTCAGCAGGTCTTCGGCGACCTCCTCGTCCAGGAAGCCCTTCTTCAGCGCGGCCCGCAGCAGGACCAGGAACGGGCGGACGGCGGGCTCGGCGATCAGCGGCACCTCGTCGCCCGCGACGACCACCGGCACACCGGCCTGGGCGAGCGCGCGCCGCAGCACCGGGACCTGCCGCACGGCGCTGCGCACCAGGACGGCCATCCGCGACCACGGGACGCCGTCGAGCAGGTGGGCGCGGCGCAGCTCGTCGGCGACCAGCGCCGACTCCTGGCTCTCGGAGTCGGCGATGACGGCGCGGACCTCGCCGTCGTCCAGCTCCTCGACCGGGCGCAGCGCGCGGTGCTCGGCGGCGCCGGCCGACCCGGCGGGCAGGCGGCGCGCGATGCGGCGCGACGCCGCGAGGATCTCCGGGCCCATGCGGCGGCACGTCCGCAGCGCCACCACGGGCGCGGGCTCGCCGTCCAGCGTCGGGAAGCGGGTGGGGAACTCCTGGATGCCCCGCACGTCGGCGCCGCGGAACCCGTAGATCGACTGGTCGGGGTCGCCCACCACGACGAGGTCGCGGCCCTCCCCGGCGAGGTGGTGCAGGAGCGCCTCCTGCGCGGGGTCGGTGTCCTGGTACTCGTCCACGAAGACGACGTCGTAGGCGTCCCGCTCGCGGATCCGCACCTCCTCGTCCGCGAGCATGCCCGCGGCCATGTGGATGAGCTCGCCGTAGTCGTAGGTGGGGACGGGGTCGAGCAGGAACCGGTCGACGTAGCGCTCCATGAACCCGCCGATGGCCGGCCAGTCGTCGCGCCCGCGCATGCGTCCCAGCGCCACCAGGTCTTCGGGGCCGTACTGCCGCTCGACGGCCCGCAGGCTGAAGTCGCGCAGCTCTTCGGCGAACCCGCGCGTCGCCAGGGCGGGCCTCAGGCGCTCCGGCCAGTCGCGCGCGCCGTCCGCCAGCTCGCCCTCCAGCAGCCGGCGCACCTCAAGGAGCTGCTCGGGCCCGGACAGCAGGCGCGGCGCCGGCTCTCCGTTCAGCACGGCGTCGCGCCTGAGCAGCGCGTAGGCGTAGCTGTGGAAGGTGAGCGCGAGCGGGGTGCGGGTGGTCCGGTGCAGGCGCCCGGTGATGCGCTCGCGCAGCTCCCCCGCCGCCTTGCGGCTGAACGTCAGGACGAGCACGCGCTCCGGATCGACGCCGCGGTTCTCGATGCGGTCGACGACCGCCTCGACGATCGTCGTGGTCTTCCCGGTTCCGGGCCCCGCCAGCACCAGCAGCGGACCGCCGGCGTGCTCGACGACCCGCCGCTGCTGCTCGTCGAGCACGGGCGGGACGGCCCGCGCGGGACCGGCGCGGCGCACGAGACGGTAGGAACCTGAGGGCACAACAGTTCATTGGAACAGATCACCGGGACGGTTCTGACCACAACGCACGCATGTCGCCAGGGAGAAAAACCACAACCGGCCCGCTCAGGACGGACCCTCCCAACGCGCCCGCCCCATGTCGACCCGCACGCCGTCCGGGCGCAGCGGCGTCCCCTCCTCGCGGTAGTGCTCGTGGGCGCGGCGCTCGTGGCAGCGCGGCGGGCCGCCGTCGGCGCGGACGACCCGCCACCACGGGACGCCGCCGCCGTACAGCGACATGACCCGGCCGACCTGCCGCGGCCCGCCGCGCCCGACCAGCTCGGCGATGTCGCCGTAGGACAGGACGCGGCCCGGGGGGATGCTCTCCACCGCGTCCAGCACCGCCTCGGCGTACTCGTCGGGTTCGACGTCAGGTTCGAACGGCATCCGACGATTCTCCCGGATCGCGCGGCGCGCCGCGCAGGAACACCGCCGACCCCGCCAGGCCGAACAGCGCCACCGCGCAAACCAGCACGTAGGCGAGGACGAGCCCGCCCGACCGGCGCACCGCCTGGACGGGCCGGACGGGGCCGTCCGCGAACCGGCGGCCGGCCGGCAGCCCGGCGCCGCTCATCCGGGCGCGGGCGAGCCCGTCGGAGGCGGCCAGCGCGGCGGCGGCGTCCACCGTCCCGAACCCGACGCCCCGGTCGTAGCCGCGCGCCGGCCGGTTCCGGGTGCTCGCCGTGATCGCCTGCGTGACGAGCGCGGGGGCGAGGCCCGGATGCCGGGACCTGATCAGCGCGGCGACGCCGGACACGAACGCGGTCGCGGGGCTCGTGCCGTCCCCGACCCAGTACCGCCCGTCCGGGCCCGCGCCGATGACCTGCACGCCGGGCGCCGACACGACCACGCCGGAGTTGCGGTTGGAGAACCCGGCGTGCCGCCCGCGCGCGTCCACGGCGGCGACGGAGATGACGCCCGGGAACGACGCCGGGTAGAAGTACTTCGCGGACGCGCGGCCCCTCCCCTTCACGCCTCCCGGGCTGCCCTCGGCGCCGCTGTTGCCGGCCGCGGCGACCACGACGACGTTGCGGCGGATCGCGTAGGCGACGGCGTCGCGCTCGGCCGCCGTCGGGTACGAGCGGCCCAGCGAGAGGTTGATCACGTCGGCGCCGTGGTCGACCGCGTACCGGATGCCGTCCGCGATCGTCCCGGCGAAGCGCTCGGCGCCGGTGAACTCCGCGAAGCCCGGCTCGTCGCGCTCCAGGATGACCCGCAGCGACAGCAGCCGCGCCTCGGGCGCGACGCCGACCATCCCCAGCGCGCGGCCGGGCCCGTGGCCGTGCCCGGCGATGATGGACGCCATGTTGGTGCCGTGCAGCCGCTTCGGCCGGGCGCCCGCCGGGCCGGCGCCGCGGGTGAGGTCGGGGCCCACGGTGACCGATCCCGCCAGGTCGGCCTGGTCGGCGTCCACCCCCGAGTCGAGGACGGCGACGGTCACCCCGCCGCCCTTCGCCATCGTCCACGCCCGCGGGACGTTGAGGGATTCCAGAACGGGCGTCACGGCGTTCCGCACGCTGTCGGCACGGGCCGCGGCGGCGGGCGCGGGGACGGCGACGAGCACGGCCCCGGCCGCGGCCAGCGCGGCGGCGAGGCGCCTCAGCACCGCCACTCCCGGTCGCCGCAGCGGACCTCGGCCGGCGCGGCCAGCGGGTCGAGGACGCCGCGCACCAGCTGCGGCGCCAGCTCGGCGAGGTCGGCGAGCGGGCCGCGCAGCGCGGGCCGCCCGTCGGCGTACCCGGCGGTCGCGGCGACCACGTACGGGCCGCGCTGCGCGGCGGCGGACGCCTGCCGGGCCGCGTCGCCGAACCGGGCGGCGACCGACCCCGCGAACGGCAGGGCCCGCAGGCCGGGGCGGGGAGCGCCGTCCGGGAACCACTGGACGGCCTCGCGCGCGGACCGCTCGTCCGGGAACACCGCGACCCCGACGGTCACCGCGAGCCCCTGCGTCTGGTCGAGGTAGGTGGCGCGGAGCACGGCGCGGCAGCCGCGGACCGCGAGCGAACGGGCGAGCGCGTCGTCGGCGGCCGGCGCGCAGCGGGTGTCGGTGCCGATCCCGACCCGCCGCGCCGTGGCCGGGGACGACTGGCCGAGCGTGTACCCGATCCCGGCGGGGAAGATCCGCCCGGCGGGCCACGCGCGGTACCGGCCGGCGACCTCGGCGGCCGCCGCGGCGGCGCGCTCGGCGGGCGTCGGGCCGCGGGTCAGCTCCGCCGACAGCCGCACCGCGGCGACGACGAGGACGGTCGCGCACGCGGACGCCGCGACCAGCGCCGCCGTCCGGCGCGACACCCGCCACCATCCCGGTTCCGGCTCGGTGCCCGGGGCGGAGATCTCAGCGCGCGACACGCTGCGGAGCGTAGCCCAAACGGCGATCAGTACGGGGGCGCCGGCGACGCGCCGCGCGGCGGGGGCGGCCCCGGCGGCTCGTACGGAGGGCGCTGCGGGCCCTGCGGCCGGAGCGGCGGCCGCCCGGGCGGCCGGGCGGCCGGCTGTCCGGGAGGTCCCGCGGGACCGGGCGGCGCGCCGCCCGCGGGCTTCGGGTGGCGGCGCCGGAACGCCAGGGCGATCCCGCCCCCGCCGGCGGCCCCGCCGATGCCGAGCACCAGGATCACGCCGATGACCCAGCGGACCCAGGCGGGGTGGTCGATGATGGGCACCGGCCCCGGGTCCTCCGCGCCGAACCGCTGCCCGGTGGGCTTGCCCTTCGCGGACCCCTGCGGGGTGGCCGCGAGCGAGTCCGCCGCCGACAGGGCGCGGGCGGCGTGCACCTCGCCGAACCCGATCTCCGGGTCGTAGCCGTCCTTCGACGCCCCGCGGGCGCTCTGCACCAGCGCCTGCGACACCAGCGCGGGCGCCATGTCCGGGTGCTTGGCGCGGATCAGCGCGGCGACGCCGGACACGACCGCGCTGGCGTCGCTGGTGCCGGAGCTGACGAAGTACCGGCCGCCGGGGCCGGCGACGGGCAGCCCGGCGCCCGGCGCGGACAGCACCACCGAGTAGTTGCGGTTGGAGAACGGCGCGCGCGCGTGGCCGGCCGTCGTCGCCGCGACCGCGATGACGCCGGGATAGGACGCCGGGTAGGAGTACGGCGCGAACCCGTCGTCGTCCAGCAGGCGCTGCTCGTCGCCGTCGTTGCCGACCGCCGACACCACCACCACGCCCTTGCCGATGGCGTAGCCGACCGCCTCGCGCTCCTCGGGCGTCTCGTCCTCGCGGCCGAGCGAGAGGTTGATGACGTCGGCGCCGTGGTCGGCGGCGTAGCGGATGCCGCGCGCCACCGACGTCTCCGCCTGCTCCGACGTCCGGTAGCGGGCGTAGCTGGCGTCCTCCGGCTCGCCGATCGCGCGGATGGCGAGGATGCGGGCCTGCGGGGCGATCCCGATGATCCCGGAGCCGCCGCCGGGGCCGTGCCCCTGCCCGGCGATCAGCGACGCCATCCCGGTGCCGTGCAGCCGCGCGGGGGTGCTGCCGCCGTCGACCTTGGCGAGCATGTTGGGCCCGGTGGTGACCTTGCCGCGCAGATCCGCCTGGTTCGGGTCGACGCCGGAGTCCACGACGGCGACCGTCACCCCCGCGCCCTTGGTGACCTTCCAGGCGGCGTCCATGCCGAGGATGTTCAGGATGGGGCGCTGCCGGTCGCGGACCTCGTCCGCGTGCGCCGGGGCGGGCGGCAGCCAGCTCCCCGCCAGCGCCGCCACCGCGATGGCCGCGGCCGTCCGCGCGCGCGTCAGCATTCCCACTCCGGGTCGTCGCAGTCGGGCAGCGCCTTGGTGGCCAGCGCCCGCGCGACCGCGTGGCCGAGTTGCGGCGCGAGGGCGAACGGGTCGCCGGGCCGCGCCTTCTTGATCGCGGACGCGGGCCGGCCGTCCGCCTGCCCGGCCGCGGTCAGCACGACGTAGGGGCCGCCGCGGTCGATCGTCCGGTCCTGCCGGGCCTCGTCGGTGAACCGGGCGGACGCCGTGCCCGGGAACGCGGCGGCGTGCAGCGCGGGCGCCACCGAGCGGGAGCCGTCGCCCGGGCCCTGCGAGCCGGGCAGCTCCTTGAACGCGCGGTCGGCCTTCCAGGGGTCGGGGAACGCGACCACCCCGACGGTGACGACGACGCCCTGCAACTGGTCGGTGTACGTGGCGCGGAGGACGGCCTTGCAGCCGTACTTGGCGAGCGTGCCGGCCATCTCCTCGTCCACCGCCTGGGCGCAGTCGGTGTCGGGGACGATGCCGGTGCGGGACGCGTACTCGCTGTGGTTGCCGCCGGGGCGGTAGGGGATCTTGTCGGGGAAGATGCGGCTCGCGGGCCACGCCTCCCAGCGCTGCGCCACCTCCCTGTTCGCGGCCGTCTGCAGCTCCGCGGTGGTGGGCTCGCGGTTGATGGTCGTCCAGGCGCCGACCATGGCGAAGGCCGTGGTGCAGAAGTAGCAGCAGCCGACGACGAGGGCCACGACCATCCACTGGCGCCCGGTCAGCCCGAGGACCGCGGGCCGGCCGGGCGGCGGCGGAGGCCGCGGCGGGCCCGCGTACGGGGGCCCCGGAGGACCGGCGTACGGGGGACGCGGCGGAAGCGGCGGCTGCTGGGAGGGAGGCGGGAATGCCACAACAGTCAAGATTAACTGTGTTTTACGACAATCCACCTGTCATTGCGTCGAGTACACCGCCGCGTCCGGTCCCGCGGCAGCGGAAAGCCCCTCCGCGGAGGGGCTTCCACCTGCGGGGACGTCAGGACGACGTCAGGACCCGGTGCCGAACGTGTTGCGCGCCTCCTGGGCGGCGTCCTTGGCCTTCTCACCGACCTGCTTGGTGCCGCCGGCCGCCTGGTCCTTGCGGCCCTCGGCCTCCATGGACCGGTCGCCGGACTGCCGTCCGGCCTCTTCCTTGCCGTGTCCCATGGCCTTCTGAGTCTTGTTCTTGAGCTTGTCGATGAAGCTCATGGTTGCACCTCCCGTGTGTTGGGCGACCCATGCCCGTTACAGGACGGCCCATGCGCCTCCCTTGACCGCGCGTGCCGGCGGGCACGGATCGCCCGCCTGCGCGTTCCGGGGACGGCGCCTGCGGGGAATGCGGGCGGACGTGGCAAGGTTGTGCGGTGAGAGGAGGGGGCCGCCCCGCCTCTCCAACAGCCGAGCGTCAGCACAGGAGCACCCACCGTGTCGTTGCCACCTCTGGTCGAGCCCGCAGCGGAGCTCACCCGCGACGAGGTCAACCGCTACTCGCGGCACCTGATCATCCCCGACGTGGGCATGTCCGGGCAGAAGCGCCTCAAGAACGCGAAGGTCCTGGTCGTGGGCGCCGGCGGGCTCGGCTCCCCCGCGCTGCTCTACCTCGCCGCCGCCGGGGTGGGCACCCTCGGCGTCATCGACTTCGACGTCGTCGACGAGTCCAACCTGCAGCGGCAGATCATCCACCGGCAGTCGTCCCTCGGCAAGCCGAAGGTCGAGTCGGCCGCCGAGACCGTCCGTGAGGTCAACCCGCTGATCGACGTGGTGGTGCACAACACCGCGCTCGACCGCGACAACATCATGGACATCTTCTCCCAGTACGACCTCATCCTCGACGGCACCGACAACTTCGCCACCCGCTACATGGTGAACGACGCCGCCGTGCTGCTCGGCAAGCCGTACGTGTGGGGGTCGATCTACCGGTTCGACGGCCAGGCGTCGGTGTTCTGGGCCGAGCACGGCCCCTGCTACCGGTGCCTCTACCCCGAGCCGCCGCCGCCCGGCATGGTGCCGTCGTGCGCCGAGGGCGGGGTGCTCGGCGTGCTGTGCGCGTCCATCGGCTCGATCCAGGTCAACGAGGCCATCAAGCTGCTGGCCGGCATCGGCGAGCCGCTCGTCGGCCGCCTGATGATCTACGACGCGCTGGAGATGACGTACCGCTCGGTCAAGGTCCGCAAGGACCCCGAGTGCCCGCTGTGCGGCAAGAACCCGACGCAGACCGAGCTGCTGGAGGACTACGAGGCCTTCTGCGGCGCCGTCTCCGACGAGGCCGCCGAGGCCGTCAAGGACTCCACGATCACCGTCCACGACCTCAAGGGCATGCAGGACCGCGGCGAGGACATCTTCCTCGTGGACGTCCGCGAGCCCAACGAGTACGAGATCGTCTCGATCCCGGGCGCGACGCTCATCCCGAAGGGCGAGTTCCTGAACGGCTCCGCCCTGGAGCGGCTGCCGCAGGACAAGAAGATCGTCCTGCACTGCAAGTCGGGCGTCCGCTCCGCCGAGGCCCTCGCGGTCGTGAAGAGCGCCGGCTTCGCCGACGCCGTCCACGTCGGCGGCGGCGTCCTGGCCTGGGTCAACCAGATCGACCCCAGCCAGCCGTCCTACTGACGCGAACCCACTGACGCGAACCCACTGACACGAACCGGAGGCCCCCGCACCCGCCAGGGTCCGGGGGCCTCCGCATGCCCGCCGCCCGCCCCGGCCGGATTCAGGCGTCCGACGGGGGGCGGTAGGTGAGGCCGATCTGGGGGCTGACCTCGGCGAGCATCAGCTCGAACATGGGCTCGGCGTCCTCCAGGGCGAACTCCAGGTGGCCGAAGACCTCCAGGCTGACCCCGCCCTGGAGCCGGATCCAGCACTTCAGGAACTGCTGGATGACGCCGAGCGGCAGGTCGACGCCGACGACGTCGTCGCGGTAGCGGCGCAGCTGCGGCAGCAGGACGGGGTCGATCTCGTCGTCGGAGGGGACCGGGAACGGGCTCTTGTTCCACAGCTCCAGGAACAGGGCCATGAACGTCCAGCCGAACTGGCGGGCGCACTCCTCGGCGAAGTCGATCTCCTCCTGGTGGCCGGTGCCGCGCACGGGCGCGCCGAACAGCAGCGCGTACTCGCGGGGGTGCGCGAGGGACCAGGTCCGGAACCGGCGGGACACCACCAGGAACTTGCCGCTCATGTCGTCGTGCGGGACGTCCTTCAGCGCGGCCTGCAGCTCGCCCGTCAGCTCGCTGAACAGGTCGCCGACCAGGTGGCGCAGCAGTTCGTTGTGGCTGCCGAAGTAGCGGTAGAGCGCCGGCGCGGTCATGCCCATCTCGCGGGCGATCGCGCGCAGCGTCACCGCCTCGGCGCCCTCCTCGACGAGGATCCGCCGGGCGGTCTCGGTGATCTCCCGGACCGTCGCCGCACGCAGCCGATCACGCCGTGTCTCCACTGAGCCGCCCTCTTCTCCCGGTGCTTCCGCCGTCCGTCGCATGATTCCCCAGAAACACCCTTGACGAAAGCTAACGCTGTATGCGAAGTTAACGCTGTTTGCAGCTTACACCGTTTACTTCCGTGATGGATAGTAGCGAGACAGGGGAGCGGGTCATGTTCGAGCGATGGGGACGGTGGGTCCACCGGCGGCGCCGGTGGGTCCTCGGGGCGGCCGGCGCCGTGCTGGTCTTCGCCGGCGTCTGGGGGACGGGCGTGTTCGGCGCGCTGACCTCCGCCGGCGGGTTCGACACGCCGGGCAGCGAGAGCGCGCGGGCCGCGCAGGTCGCCGAGCGCGACCTCGGCCGGGACGAGGCGGACGTCGTGGTCCTGTATCAGGGGCGGACCACGGTGGACGACCCGTCCTACCGGGCGTCGGTCGAGCGGGCGCTGGCCGCGCTGCCGCAGGAGAAGATCGCTTCGGTCGACACCTACTGGACGACCGGTGCTCCGCAGCTCGTGAGCGGCGACCGCACGGCCACCTACGCGGTCCTGCGGCTCGCGGGCGCCGACGCGGGTGCGCGGAGCGACAACTACGCCGACATCAAGGACGACCTGACCGAGGTCGGCGGCGGGCTCACCGCCAAGGTCGGCGGGGCGGTCGGCACCGAGACCGCGATCAACGACCGGGTCTCGTCCGACATCGGGCGGGCCGAGGCCATGGCGATGCCGGTGCTGCTCGTGCTGCTGGTGCTGATCTTCGGCGGGCTGGTGTCGGCGAGCCTGCCGATGCTGATCGGCGGCATCGCGATCCTCGGCTCGTTCACCGCGCTGCACGCGCTGACCTACGTCACCGACGTGTCGATCTTCGCGGTGAACATCACCACCTTCCTCGGACTCGGCCTCGCGATCGACTACGGGCTGTTCATGGTCAGCCGCTTCCGCGAGGAGGTCCGGCGGGACGGCGCCTCGGTCGAGGACGCCGTGGCCGCGACGATGGCCACGGCCGGGCGGACGGTCGCCGTGTCCGGGATCACCGTGGCGGTGTCGCTGTCGGGGCTGCTGCTGTTCGACCAGAACTTCCTGGTCTCGATGGGCTACGGCGGCATCGCCACCGTCTTCGTCTGCATGATCGGCGCGCTGACCGTGCTGCCGGCGCTGCTCGCCGTCCTCGGCACGAAGGTCGACGCCCTCTCCGTCCGCCGGCGCCGCGCGAAGGCGCCCGCCGGGCAGGACGGCCGGTGGGGGCGGCTCGCGCACAGCGTCATGCGCCGCCCGGTCGTCTACGTCGTCGCCACGGTGGCGCTGCTGCTCGCGCTCGGCGCGCCCTTCCTGCACATCAACTGGGGCGGGGTCGACGCCAGGGTCATGCCGGAGAACGCCGACGCGCGGGTCGTCGCGGAGACGCTGGACACGCGTTTCCCGCGCAACGCGACCAACCCGATGGAGGCCGTGGTGACCGGGACGTCCGACCAGGCGGCGATCCGGGCCTACCAGGACCGCCTGGCGGCGGTGCCGGGGGTGACGGACGCGGCGGTGACCGGCGCGAAGGGCACCACGGCGCGGATCGCGCTGCGCTACTCCGCCGACCCCGACTCCGACGCCGCGCGCCGGCTCGTGCGCGACATCCGGGACGTCCCGCCGCCGCCGGGCGCGGAGGCCCTGGTGGGCGGCACGACCGCGGACGTCGTCGACCAGCTCGACAGCATCGGCCGGACCCTGCCCTGGCTCGCGGTCCTGGTGGGCGGCGCGACGTTCGTCCTGCTGTTCCTGGCCTTCGGGTCGGTGCTCCTGCCGCTGAAGGCGATCGTGATGAACACCCTGTCGCTGTCGGCCACCTTCGGCGCCGTCGTGCTGATCTTCCAGGACGGGCACCTGTCCGGCCTGCTGGACTTCACCGCCACCGGCTCGATCTCCCCGGCGATGCCCATCCTGATGCTCGCCATGCTGTTCGGCATCTCGATGGACTACGAGGTCTTCCTGCTGTCGCGGGTCCGCGAGCAGTACGACCTGACCGGCTCCAACACCGCCGCCGTCGCCGCCGGCATGGCGCGCACCGGGTCGATCATCACCAGCGCGGCGCTGCTGTTCATCGTCGTGATCGGCGCGTTCGCCACCTCCGGCATCACGTTCATCAAGATGACCGGCCTCGGCATGGCCATCGCCATCGCCATGGACGCGACGATCGTGCGGGCCCTGCTCGTCCCGGCCGCGATGCGGCTGATGGGCCGCGCGAACTGGTGGGCCCCCGGCCCGCTCGCCCGGCTCTACGGCAAGTACGGCATCCGCGAAGGCGACGCTCCCGCCGAACGGCGGCCGGAGCTCGAACCGGTCGGCTGAGCCCGAACCGCTCGCCCGGATCCGGGCGGGCCGCTTCGGTGGCCGGTGGTCGCGACCACCGGCCACTGAATCGTGTCAAAGCAGTACAAAACGGTGTTTACCCTGCTTGACGTAGCACCGGGCGGGCGGGCGGGGAGCGGCGGATGTTCGAGCGATGGGGCCGGTGGGTCCACCGGCGGCGCCGCTGGGTCCTGGCGGCCGCCGGCGCCGCCCTCGTCTTCGCGGGCGTGTGGGGAACGGGCGTGTTCGGCGCGCTGTCCTCGGCCGGCGGCTTCGAGACGCCCGGAAGCGAGAGCACCCGCGCCACCCGGATCGCCGAGCAGGCCCTCGGGCGGGACACGGCCGACGTGGTGGTCCTCTACCAGGGCGGGCGCACGGTCGACGATCCGTCCTACCGGGCGTCGGTCGAGCGGGCGCTCGGCGCCCTGCCGCCGGACAAGGTCGCCTCGGTCGACACCTACTGGACGACCAGGGCTCCGCAGCTCGTCAGCGGCGACCGCACGTCCACCTACGCCGTGCTGGAGCTGGCGGGCGCCGACGAGGCCGCGCGGGCGGACTCCTACCAGGCGATCAAGGACGAGCTGGCCGAGGTCGGCGGCGGCCTCACCGCGAAGGCCGGCGGGCCGGTCGCGACCTCGGCCGCCATCGACGAGCGCGTCACCGCCGACATCACCCGCGCCGAGGCCATCGCGATGCCCGTGCTGCTCGTCCTGCTCGTGCTGATCTTCGGCGGGCTGGTCGCGGCGAGCCTGCCGCTGCTGGTCGGCGGCTTCGCCATCCTCGGCTCGTTCACCGCGCTGCACGCGCTGGCGTACGCGACCGATGTGTCGATCTTCGCGGTGAACATCACCACCTTCCTCGGGCTCGGCCTCGCGATCGACTACGGGCTGTTCGTCGTGAGCCGCTTCCGGGAGGAGCTCAGGCGCGACGGCGCCTCCCCCGAGGACGCCCTGGCCGCGACGATGAGCACCGCGGGCCGCACCGTCGCGGTGTCGGGCGTCACGGTCGCGATCTCGCTGTCCGGGCTGCTCCTGTTCGATCAGAACTTCCTGGTCTCGATGGGCTACGGCGGCATCGCCACCGTCTTCGTCTGCATGGTCGGCGCGCTGACCGTGCTGCCGGCGGTGCTCGCCGTCCTCGGCCCGAAGGTCGACGCGCTGCCGCTGCTGCGCCGGCGGGAGACGTCCCGGGGCTGGTGGGGGCGGCTCGCGCACAGCGTCATGCGCCGCCCGGTCGTCTACGCCGTCGCGACGGTGGCGCTGCTGCTGGCGCTGGGCGTCCCGTTCCTGCGCATCAACTGGGGCGGAGTCGACGCCGCCGCGCTGCCCGCCGGCACCGACGCCCGCGCCGTCGCCGAGGCCCTGGACGCGAACTTCCCCCGCAACGCCACCACCCCGGTCGACGCGATCGTCACGGGAACGTCCGACCGGGCCGCGATCGACGCGTTCACCGACCGCCTGGCCGCGCTGCCCGGCGCCGCCGAGGCCACCGTCACCGGCGCCGAGGGCTCGACGACGCGGATCGCCGTCCGCTACGACGCCGCCCCCTACTCCGACACCGCCCGCGACCTCGTGCGGGAGGTGCGCGACGCCGCGGCGCCGCCGGGCGCGCAGGTCCACGTGGGCGGCGCCACCGCCGACGTGGTGGACGAGGTCGGCGGGCTCGGCGGCACCCTGCCGTGGCTGGGGCTGCTGGTCGGGGGCGCGACGTTCCTGCTGCTGTTCCTGGCGTTCGGGTCGGTGGTGCTGCCGCTGAAGGCGATCGTGATGAACGTGCTGTCGCTGTCGGCCACCTTCGGCGCCGTCGTCCTGGTCTTCCAGGACGGGCACCTGTCCGGCCTGCTCGGCTTCACGCCGCTGAGCGCCATCGCGCCCGCCATGCCGATCCTGATGCTGGTGATGCTGTTCGGCATCTCGATGGACTACGAGGTCTTCCTGCTGTCGCGGGTCCGCGAGCAGTACGACCTGACCGGCTCCAACACCGCCGCCGTCGCCGCCGGCATGCAGCGCACCGGCGGGATCATCACCAGCGCGGCGCTGCTGTTCATCGTCGTGATCGGCGCGTTCGCCACCTCCGGCATCACGATGATCAAGATGGTGGGGGTCGGGATGGCGGTCGCGGTGCTGCTGGACGCGACGATCGTGCGGGCGCTGCTCGTCCCCGCGGCGATGCGGCTGATGGGCCGCGCGAACTGGTGGGCGCCCGGACCTCTGGCGCGCCTCTACGGCAGGTACGGAATCCGTGAAGCGCCGGTCACCAATCCGCGGAAACCGCTTGTGGTCCCCCTCGAGGCGGCGCGAGACTGAACGGCATTCCACCGGCACCGGCTCGCGTGACGCGTACCGCGACGGCTCCCGTCCGGCGGATCCCATTCCACAAGCGCACGGATGTCCTTGGGGAGGCACCATGTCCACGCATGCGATCATCGACGCCGAGGCGGAGCTCGAGCACCTGGAGCGGCTCACCGGCGCCCTGCGGGCCGCGGGCTGGTCGGTCGAGGTGACCGCGCCCGCCGGCCGCCGCCCGTCCGCGCTCGTCGCCGACCCGCGCATGCGCCGGATCAACGAGAGCGTCATCGCGGCGCCCGAGGGAACCGGCGGCGGCTCCTGGGCCTACTTCTACGGCTGGGGCGAGCGGATCGGGCCGTGCTCCGACCCGTCCGGCGCCGCGGCGGTGCTCGGCCGCGTCCTCACCGCCCGCCGCGACAACTGAGCACCGCCCGCCGCGACGAGTGAAGACCTCTCCGAAGGGTCAGGCCGACTTGCGGCTCCGGCTCTTCGCGGGCTCCTTCTTCGCGCCGGACTTCGCCGGCGACTTGCGTGCGGCGGGCTTCTTGGCGGCCCCCCGGCCGGACGCCGCCTTGCCGTCCTTCTCGCCGCGGCTCTTCTTGGCGGCCTCGACGCTGGCGCGCAGGGCGCTGAGCAGGTCGGCGGCGGGCTCCTCCTCGGCCTCCTCCGGCCGGGTGACCTCCCGGCCCTCCACCTTGGCGTCGATGACCGCCTGGAGCGCCTCGCGGTAGGCGTCCTTGTACTCCGACGGGTCGAACTCGCCCTCCATCGACTCGATCAGCGACGTGGCCATCGACAGCTCCTGCTTGCGGATCTCGATGTCCTCGTCCAGGAACGGGAAGTCCGGGGTGCGGACCTCGTCCGGCCAGAGCATCGTCTCCAGCACGAACACGCCGTTGCGGACGCGCAGCGTGGCGAGCGACTCGCGCTGCCGCAGGGCGATCTTCACGACCGCGACCTGCCCGGAGTTCTCCAGCGCGTCGCGCAGCAGCACGTACGGCTTGGCGCCCTGCGCGTCCGGCTCCAGGTAGTAGGACTTCGCGAAGTAGATCGGGTCGACCTCCTCCTGCTCCACGAACTGCAGGACGTCGATCCGGCGGCTCGACGACAGCGGCAGCTCGGCGAAGTCCTCGTCGGTGAGGATGACCATCTCGCCGGACGGCAGCTCGTACCCCTTGGCGATGTCGGAGTACGGCACCTCCTCGCCGTCGATCTGGCAGACGCGCTTGTACTTGATGCGGCCGCCGTCCTTCCGGTGCACCTGGTGGAAGCTGACGTCCCTCTGCTCGGTCGCCGAATAGAGCTTCACCGGTATGGTCACCAGCCCGAACGAGATCGCGCCCTTCCAGATACTCCGCATGCTCCGTCCTTACCCCGCGCGATCCGGCTCCTAGCGTCGCAACCTCCCGTGATTTGCGCCAGAACGAGCCGTTGATCCTTTTCTGCGGGGCGGGACCGGGTAAGACGCGTACATGACCATGCCGTGGCCCGTTGAGCCCATGATGGCCGCCACCGGGGAGCTGCCCCCCGACGGCGAGCACTGGGGCCTGGAGCTGAAGTGGGACGGGGTCCGCGTCCTGGCGCACGTCTCCGCGGACGGCGTGCGGGCCGGCGGGCGGCGCGGCGGCGACGTGACCGGGCGGTACCCGGAGCTGTCCGCCCTGGCCGACCTGCTGCCCGACCACGACGTCGTGCTGGACGGCGAGGTCGTCGCCTTCGACGCGGGGCGGCCGAGCTTCGAGCGCCTCCAGCGGCGGATGCACGTCGAGCACCCCGACGCCCGGCTGATCCGCCTCGTCCCCGTCCGGTACGTCGTCTTCGACGTGCTGTACCTGGACGGGCACCTCCTCTACGACCTGCCGTACACCGACCGCCGGTCGCTGCTGGCCGACCTGGACCTGGCCGGAACCGGTCCCGTGGAGGTCCCCCCGTACCTGCACGGCGCGGACGCCACGCAGGTGCGCGAGTTACTCGCCTTCACCCGCGAGCAGCGTCTGGAGGGCGTCCTCGCCAAGCGGCTCGACTCCCCGTACCGGCCGGGACGCCGCGTCGACTTCTGGCGCAAGGTGAAGAACTTCATGACGCGCGAGGTCGTCATCTGCGGGTGGAAGCCCGGCAAGGGACGCCGGGAGGGCGGAGTGGGCTCGCTGCTCCTCGGCGAGTACGACGTGAAGGGCATGCTGGGCTTCGTCGGCCACGTCGGCACGGGCTTCACCGACCGCGCCCTGGACGAGCTGTACGAGACCCTGTGGCCGCTGCGCCGCCCCACGAGCCCCTACGACGAGGCCGTCCCGCGCGAGTTCGCCAAAGACGCGCAATGGGTTGAGCCACTGCTCGTCGGGGAGGTCGCCTACAGCGCCCGCACCCGGGACGGCCGCCTCCGCTTCCCGTCCTGGCGGGGCCTGCGTGACGACAAAGACCCCCTGGAGGTCACGAGTGAGCAGTAGACCGGCGCGCGCCGAACCCTCCGGAGGCGACGCGTGAGCGGCGAGAAGACGACCGTGGAAGTGGACGGGCGGCAGCTCTCGCTGTCCAACCTCGACAAGACCCTCTACCCGGAGTTCACCAAGGGCGAGGTCATCGACTACTACGCGCGCATCGCCCCGGTGATGCTGCCGCACCTGAAGGACCGGGCCGCCACCCGGATCCGCTGGCCGGACGGCGTCGACGGCGGCAAGTTCTACGAGAAGAACGCGCCGTCCCACACCCCGGACTGGATCCGCACCGCGACCGTGCCGAGCCCCGGCAGCACCCGGGGCCGCGAGACGGTCGACTACATCGTGGTCGACGACCTGCCCACGCTCGTGTGGTGCGCGAACCTCGCGGCCCTGGAACTGCACATCCCGCAGTGGAAGGTGGGGCCGCGCGGCAAGGTGCACGCCCCCGACCTCCTCGTCTTCGACCTCGACCCGGGCCCGCCCGCGACGGTCATCGAGGCGTGCAAGGTGGCGCTGCTGCTGGAGGAGCTGCTCGGCGAGGACGGCCTGGAGGCGTACCCGAAGACCAGCGGCAAGAAGGGCCTGCACATCTACGTCCCCGTCAAGGAGCCGAAGGAGGCCGAGCAGACCTCGCGGTACGCCAAGGGCATCGCGGAGCGTCTCGCCATGGAGCACCCCGACCTCGTCGTGGCGAAGATGGAGAAGCGCCTGCGCAAGGGCAAGGTCTTCGTCGACTGGAGCCAGAACAACCCGGCGAAGACGACCGTCGCGCCGTACTCCCTGCGCGCGGCGAGCCGCCCGTCCGTCTCGACGCCCGTCACCTGGGACGAGCTCGAATACTGCGAGGACGCCGCCGACCTCGTCTTCTCCCCCGCCGAGGTGCTGGACCGAGTGGACGAGCACGGCGACCTCCTGGAGCCGATCCTGAAGGACCACCGGCCGCTGCCCTGAGAATCCCGCCCCGATTCGCATGCCCTATGTGTTCGAACCGGCACGCTCCGGGACCGGATCCGCCACCATGGACGCGGGGACACCGAGCGGGGCGGAAGGAAGAGCAGTGTCGCAGAACCACCACTACGACGCCGTGGTCCTCGGCGGCGGGACGGCGGGGGAACTGGTCGCGGCGGGGCTCGCCCGCGCCGGCCGGGACGTCGCCCTCGTCGAGGACCGCCTGGTCGGCGGGGAGTCGCCGTACTTCGCGTGCGTGCCGTCCAAGTCGCTGCTGGCGTCGGCGCGGCGCGGGGAGACCTGGGAGATGGCGCTGGCGCGCCGCGACGAGCTGGCCGGGCGGCGGGGCGATCCCGCCGGGCACCGCGGCGACGATCCGGCCGTCGCGCGGATGGCCGAGGCCGGCGTCACCGTGCTGCGCGGCCGGGGCCGCGTCCTCGAACCGGGGCGCGTCGAGGTGGACGGGGCGGTGCACGGCTACGGCGACCTCGTCGTCTGCACCGGCAGCGAGCCGGTGATCCCGCCCGTCGAGGGGCTCGCCGACGTCCCGCTGTGGACGAGCGCGGAGGCGCTGTCGGTGCCCGACCTGCCGCGCCGGCTGGTGATCCTCGGCGGCGGCCCGGTCGGCTGCGAGCTGGCCCAGGTGTACGCCGCGTTCGGGTCGCAGGTCGCGGTCGTGGAGGCGTCCGGCCGGCTGCTGACCGCGGAGGCGCCGTTCGCGGGCGAGGTGATCGCCGACGCGCTGCGCCGGATGGGCGTCGACCTGCGGCTCGGCGCCGCCGTCGGCAACGTCGAGCGCAAGGACGTCGGCGTGCGGCTCTGGCTGTCGGACGGCGGGACGCTCGACGCCGACCGCGTCCTCGTCGCCGCGGGGCGCCGGCCCCGCGTGGCGGGCCTCGGGCTGGAGGGCCTCGGCGTCGCCCTCTCCCCCGGCGAAGGCATCCCCGTGGATGAGACCTGCCGGGTGCCGGCCCGTACGGGGGGTGTGTGGGCGGCCGGTGACGTCACGGGCATCGCCCGTACCACGCACGCCGCCCGCTACCAGGCGCAGATCGTCCTGTCGAACCTCCTCGGGCAGCGCCGGGAGGCCGACTACCGCGCGATCCCGCGCGTCGTCCACACCTCGCCCTCCGTCTATTCGGTGGGGATTTCGCCCAGGCGGGCCGCGGAACTCCGCATAGACCTCCTCACGGCCGGGTACGACCTCGCGGCGACGGCGCGGGCGACGGTGGAGGCCGACGAGCGCGGCCGCGTCGAACTGTACGCCGACCGCTCCCGCGGGCTGCTCGTCGGCGCCGCCGCGGCCGGCCGCCACGCCGAGGAGTGGATGAGCGAGATCGCTCTGGCCATCCGCGCGGAGACGCCGCTGAGCCTGCTCGCCGACGTCGTCCACCCGTTCCCGACCTACGGCGAGGCCGTCGAGGCGCCGCTGCGGGAGCTGGCTGAGCGGCTGCGCGACGCCACATCGGAGGACGGCACATCGGAGGAGGACCGAGATGAGCGAGACCGACGACCTGGACCGGCAGGCGCCCGTTGAGGCCAACGAGGCCGACGCCGCCGAGCAGCGCGCCGCGCTCGACGAGGTGGCCGACGGCCCCGTCGCCGCCCCCCTGCCGGACGAGGCGAACGAGGCCGACGCCGCCGAGCAGCGGCTCGAGGTGCCGGTCGACGAGGACGACTACGACCGGTGACCGGCGCCGGCCTCAGGCACAGGCGGGAAGGTTCTCGGACACGGCCGGGGCGGGGTGGCGACCGCCCCGGCGGGAATACACTGACCTGCGCGAAGGAACGCCGCCGCGGCGAGAATGTGCCCGACGGAGTTACCCACGCGTAGGATGGTGTGATTGTTCACACGCGGCGGACGACCCCCACCCGCCGCGACGATTCGGTGATCGGAGAGTGTGGTGACCGCGACCCCGGACGCCCGCCCCCGCGGTACGCGGCTGCCGCGGCTGGCGCGCCGCAGGCAGCTGCTCGGCGCGGCCCAGGAGGTGTTCGTCGCGCAGGGGTACCACGCTGCGGCGATGGACGAGATCGCCGAGCGCGCAGGCGTCAGCAAACCCGTGCTCTACCAGCACTTCCCGGGCAAGCTGGAGCTGTACCTGGCCCTGCTGGACGAGCACGCCGAGAACCTGGTGCGGATCGTCCGGGAGGCGCTGGAGTCCACCACGGACAACAAGCTGCGCGTCCAGGCGAGCATGCAGGCCTTCTACGACTTCGTGGCGGGCGACGGCGAGGCCTACCGGCTCGTCTTCGAGTCCGACCTGCGCAACGTGGCGCCCGTCCGGGCCCGCGTCGACCGCGCCAACCAGCAGTGCGCGGAGATGATCGCGCAGGTCATCGCCGAGGACACCAACGCCCCCGCCGAGGAGGCGCACCTGCTCGGCATGGGCCTGGTCGGCATGGCGGAGGTCAGCGCCCGGTTCTGGCTCTCCCAGCACCGCGCGATCCCGAAGGACACCGCCGAGAAGATCATCGCCCGGCTGGCCTGGCGCGGCATCTCCGGTTTCCCGCGCACGACCGACCAGGGCTGAACCGGCGCCGCACGTCCGGTCCGCGCCGCCGCCGTGCGGCCGGACCGCGGCGTTCACCCTCGGCACAACCGGCCGCCCGCGCGCCGGGTGATCTCCGTGCGACCATCGGGGGAGGGACCCGCCGGCGGTCGGCGGGACGCACACGGACGACTGGAGCAGCGCGTTGCAGGTTCGCATCGGGGTGCAGAACGTGGCCAAGGAACTCGTGGTGGAGACCTCGCAGTCGGCCGACGAGGTGACGGAGGCCCTCTCCGCGGCGCTCGACGAGCCGAACGGCGTGCTGGTCCTCAAGGACCGGCGGGCCGGGCGCGTCGTGATCCCGGCCGCCCGCGTCGGCTACCTGGAGATCGCCGAGGACGAGCAGCGCAGCGTGGGCTTCGGCTCGCAGTACGCCTGACAGTGATGATGTAGGTGAGCGCCTCCCGCTGGGGTCTGGCCCAACGCCTGACTGGCCTGGTGCCTTCAACGGGATCTGCCGACCCTGC
>NZ_FZOR01000046.1 GCF_900188445.1 Actinomadura meyerae | reverse complement strand
CGGGCGATGGGCGGGGAGAAGGTCGCGGATCTGACGTTCGTGTCGTCGGCGTGCAAGGCGCTGGCCTCGGATGTGGCGATGGACGTGACGACCGACGCGGTGCAGTTGCTGGGTGGGTACGGGTACACGCGGGAGTTCCCGGTGGAGCGGATGATGCGCGACGCCAAGATCACCCAGATCTACGAGGGCACCAACCAGATCCAGCGCATGGTGATGGCCCGCCAGCTCCTCAAGTAACCGCGCCACGCCGCCCACGACGGGACGATCCGGCCCATGCCGGTGTCAGTCCGTCCCGTCGCCGGGTGAGGTTCGGGCCTGGAGCAGGCCGTCGACGCCGCGGAGGAACGTCTCGCAGACCAGCGCCGGGTCGAAGAGGCAGCCGGCGGCCATGGCGCCGTCCCGCAGCATCACGAAGTGCCGGGCCGCGGGTTCGGCGGGCGCACCCGGGACGCGCGCCAGTAGTTCCGTCACCGTGTCGAGGAACCACTGCCGGTGCGCGATGACGGCCTTGTGCACCGGGTGCGCGGGGTCGGAGTACTCGGCGGCGGCGTTGAGGAAGGCGCACCCCCTGAAACCGGGGGTGCGGATGCCGTCCGCGATGGACTCGGCGAGGGCCCGGACGGTCCCGTCCGGTGGGAGCCCGCGGGCGACGGCCTCGTCCACCTGGCCGCGCGTCGCCCGGTCGACCTCCCCGAGATAGGCGAGGACGAGGTCCTCCTTGCTGGGGAAATGCCGGTAGAGCGTCGCTCGCGTCACCTTCGCCTCGGCGACGATCCGGTCGATCCCGACCGAGTGGATCCCCTCCGCGTAGAAGATCCTCGTCGCCGTGCCGAGCAGGCGCGAGCGCGCCTCGGAGCGCCGGCCTCCGGAGTCCTGCGTCATGCCGCCCAGTTTAGCGAGTAGAACGTTCGGTCTTGACAACGCGCGGACGAGGCGCCACTCTGAATCGAGACAGAACGTTCGTTCTACCTAGGGCGGCACCATGACCACCACCATCGCTCCGTCCGGCGGCCTCGGGACGGCCTCCCCGCTGCGGCGCCTGTACTTCGTCCGCTTCGGATTCGCCATCGTCTGGGCCCTCGTGATGTTCACGACGGCCTCGAACCTGGGGCCGCTCGCGGCGACGCTGCTCGTGCTGTACCCGCTGTTCGACGTCGGCGCGGCCGTCGTCGACCTGCGCTCCTCGCGTGGTAACGGCTCGTCCGGGCTGCTCTACGTGAACATCGCGGTCAGCCTGCTCACCGCCGCCGGCGTGGCCGTGGCCGCCGCGTCCGGCATCCCGGCCGTCCTGCGGGTCTGGGGCGCCTGGGCGATCGTGGCGGGGCTGGTCCAGCTGATCGTCGGCGTCCGCCGGCGGGAGATGGGCGGCCAGTGGCCGATGATCATCAGCGGCGCGATCTCCGTGCTCGCCGGCGGCTCGTTCATCCTCGGCGCCGCCGCCGACGACCCGACGCTGACCAACGCGGCCGGATACGCCATCCCCGGCGGCATCTTCTTCCTGATCTCGGCGATCCGCCTCGGCCGCGCCGCGAACCAGAGCCGCCACCGCGTCACCTCCTGAGCGGACGGTGCGGCGATCAACCCCGACCGCGCCGCGGCCCGGTCTCGAAGATCAGGGCGGCGGCGCGGTCGAGGACGTCCGCCCGGTCGCGCCCCTCGTGGTCGGCGGCGAGCGAGTGGTGCCCGATCGCCACGCAGAACGCGATGAGGGAGCGGGCCTCGACCTCGTCCGGATCGGCTGGGCACCCACCGCCACCGGTGACTACGAACTGCGAATGGCCGTCCTGGTCAAGACGAACGGCCGGCTGGGCCGCTTCTACATGGCCCTCATCGCACCGTTCCGCCACCTGATCGTCTACCCGCTGCTGGCCCGCCAATGGAACCGAGCCTGGAAGACCCGCCCTTCAGACCTCAAGACCCACCAGCCTTGATACAGACGACCGGCCCGCCGCCGAAGCTGCGTCACTAGATCGGCCGAGACGGCAGCACAACCTGGCGCAAAGCTGCCCGAGGCCGCCCCTCACCCCAGCAGACCTTCGCACCGCGCCCATTCGAAGAATCCGGCTCCATCGCACGGCAAGTACGCCTCGTGGTCGGACAGAAGGTCCACGACGGTCGCGGCCTCCGCCACCTCAATGATCTTGTATCGGACGCCGCCGCAGAGTGTTTCGAGCGTTCCGGTGACTTTGACGCCTCGTTCAATGCCCTGCCGTCGGCCGGCGCGATCATCGACCATTGCGGTGATGTTGTGGAACTCGGCGTACGCCAGGGTCGTCGCCTCCCCGATATTGCGCATTCCGCCGCCGAGTCGGCCGTGATACTGGGAGAAGAGGGCGAGGTACGAGAGCGCCGTCTCGTTGACGGTACTCAGCCATGGTTGGGCTGCGGCCTGGTACAACTGCGCGTGCCGGGGGCCTCCTCGCAGAAGCTCCTCCTCGACGGCGGACGTGATGACGCACTCGTGATCCGCCAGCAGCTTCTCCAGAACCGGAAGCTGGTTCGATCGCGCGAAGTAGTTGAGCGGTGAGCTGTCGATGACAAGGCGTCGGCGATTCACCGGAGTTCGCCCCGGAGCGCCTCCAGCGGTACCTCGTCCCGGGCCGGCAGGTCGTCGATGTCGATCTGGCCGCGCAGCATCTCGGTGACGCGCTCGGCGGACAGGCGGTGAGTTCGGTAGGCGCGTATCGCGGCGGCGGCCACGCCCGTCGGAAGGTAAGGGGCCGCGAGTTCTTCGGTGACGCGCACGCCGCATTCGAGGTAGTCGGCACGCGTCGGAGACCTGGAATCGAGCGCCCTGAACTCCTCGCGGGAAAGCAGCTCGAAGGTTCTGAGCTGACGCAGGGTGGCGGACCAGCTCGTGCGGTACTCGGTGCTCAAGATGATCGCCGCGGGACGCGCCTCGTGCTCGGTGCGGAGCGTTCGCCAGCGCTCGGTACATCCGGCGCGGGGGATGAGCAGGTTGGCGGCGAACGCATCGATCGCCTGTTCCGTGGCGCTGGTGCCCGCCCCCCAATCGATGGAGTAGGCGTCGCCGAAGAGATGGTGCCCCAGTTCATGGGCGAGGGTTGACCGGCGCCGTCCGGGATCGAGATCCCCATTGACGAGCGCGACGCCGACACCGTCGACCTCGGCATATGCGCCGTCCCCGCCGTCGTCCCCGAGGGCCATGGAGTACGGATAGAGACCGGCACGCTCCACGACATCGGCCAGGTCGTGAATTGGAGGGCGGGGATCCAAACCGAGCAGTGATCTGGCCCGCGATGCGGCTTCCTCCGCTTGCCAACCGGGATCCCCGGGGCTGATGGCATTCAAGGAGGCCTTGACGGTGCTCGGTTTGAGGGCGCGCACCTCGACGAGGACGGCGACGTCGCGGGAGATGTCGTTCAGCGCCTGATCGCCCTTCGGGTGGCCCCGTCGTCCCTCCAAGGCCGCGCGCCGGCTGACCACGGCGGCGGGCGGAGGTGAGACGAACCACTGGAGGGGACGGTCAAGGGCGTCGGCCAGGCGCACCAGCTCCAGTGAGCTGATCTGCCGCCGACCGGTCTCGATCTTGGTAACGGCCGTGCGGTCCAGACCCACCTCTGTGGCGAGGGCTTCCTGGCTGAGTCCGAGGGCCTTGCGAGCCTCGGCGACCCGGCCCCCGACTTCACGCCATCCCTGCTCCTCCATTGTGCCATTATCGCACACGCCCTGATGGAGGCGCCGTCGCGCCGCTCGGGCGTCGCCCTGGCTTCGGCGGGCGGGGTCGTCTCAGAGGTCGTGGCGGCCCTGCTTGATGCCGTCGATCAGGGCCCGGGCCGTCGCGGCGCCGACGACGAGGCGGGGGCCGGCCGGGTCCTTGGAATCGCGAATGGCGATGGCGGGGAGTAGGGCTGCCATCTCCACACAATCGCCGCCCTGGCCGGTGCTGTGACTGCTCTTTCGCCACGAGTGTGCGGACGTCTGGACCAGCTCGACGCACTCGGCGCCTGCCCCCTGGCTGCGTGACGATTTCCGCAAGGACGCGCAGGTCAAGGGGTGAAGATCAGCGTTTCCGCGGGGAGTGGATGTCTTCATCGGGCTCGTCTCTCACTTCAGCAGCCTGGTCAGAGGTCGAAGCGGCCTTGTTTGAGGGCGTCGATCAGGGTCTGCGCCGTTGCTGAGCTGACGATGAGGTGAGGTCCGCCCGGGGCTTTGGAATCCCGGACTGCCATCCCGTTTGGCGAGCGGCGCGAGTTCGACGCAGTCCCCTCCATCGCCTTGACTCCGGGACGACTTCCGCCAAGTGGCATTCTCATGAAGAGGAAGCACGTCTTGTGTTCTGAATGTTCGGGGCCCTATCAAGTCTCGTTTCCTGCTGAGAAGCGGTGCTCGCTTCGCTCAGAGGTCGTGTTGACCGGCTTTGATGGATGTGAGGATGGACTTAGCGATCTCTGCTCCGATGACCAGGCGAGGGCCGTCGGGGTCCTTGGAGTCGCGGATGGCGACGGTGGAGGTCATGGCTGCCAGCTCGACGCAGGCGCCGCCTTGGCCAGTGCTGCGGCTGCTCTTGCGCCACCGGACGGTCGTCCGGTTGTCGGTGCTCACGTGTAGCTCTCCTGGATCTGCTGAATCATTTTGAGAGACTCCCCCGTTCGGAGCGACTCTCCCATGACCAGGTCGAATCGCACTCGATACTCCGCGACGATTGTTCCGTCTTCGAGCAGATGACTGATCTCGGGACCCTCATGGTAAGCGACGTCCACTCCGCCAGGAAGGCTGAGAACGAAGAAGGAACCGTCCAAAGCGGCGTAGGTGACGGATGTGAAGGGCAGTACCCGGATCTCTACACGCGGGTTTGTTGTCGACGTCTCGATGAGCTTGGTGAGCTGTTCGTTCATCACCTTCGCACCGCCGACCGGGCGCCGTAGCGCGGATTCGTCGAGAACGAACCACATGCGGGGCGCGTTGTCGCGGGTGAGGAGTTCCTGCCGTGCCATGCGGGCGGCGACGCGGTCTTCGAGCGCGTCCAAGGGGAGGCCGGAACTCATGACGGCACGTGCGTAGGCCGGTGTCTGGAGCAGGCCGGGGACCGTCGAAGCCTCGAAGGAGCGCATCGCGACGCAGTCGGTCTCGATCTGGGTGTACTTGGAGAAGCCTGGCGGTGCGGCCAGATGCTTGCCTTCCCGCTTGATTTCTCGCCACATGTGCCAGAAGGCGCGGGCGGACGTCTGGAAGAAGACGTCCAAGTCGTCGGCGGTCTGTTCGGAAGGCGGCTTCTGGGCGGTCTCCAGCTTCTCGATCCAGCCCGCCTGGCAGCCGAGGGCTTGGGCGAGTCGAGCGCGGGACAGGCCGGCGGCTTCTCGGTGGGCGCGCAGGACCGCTCCGAAGCTGCGAAGGAGAGGGTCTCGCGTGTAACCGTCTCGGTCGTCGGGCATTGGGGGGCCTCTGCCTGGGGTTGGGGTGTCATCTGGGATGTGTTGGGGTCGTGGCACAGAGTAACTCCGCCTGTGAGGGTGGTCGTCGAACTTCGGTCATCGAACAAGACGGATCTGCGTGATGAGCAGATTTTCGCGGGGTAGTTCGCGGCGCGATTTCCGATTCGCCCAAATGGTGCGGTGGCTCGTCGGGATTTGGATTCGTTGGCGTGGATGTCGCGTGCGTGACGCGCCTGCGGTCGGTGACTCGGCCCCCGGAATCGAAGGAGACGATCGATGTCGGTGTCTGTTGGCGCCGTGGTGGAGGCGCGGCCGCCGGTGAGTGGTGGGGAGGTGCGCGCGGAGGTGCTCGGTGTGGCCGCCCTGCCGTCCGCGGTGCCGGTCGCGCGGTACTTCGCTCGGGCCCTGCTCGGGTCGTGGGAGGTGGACGAAGCCCGCCGGTGGGCCTGCCAGCAGGTTCTCGCCGAACTGGTCGGCAACGCGCTGGAGGCGACGGGCGAACCGGGCGGGACGGACTTCGAGGCGCGCGGGATCGCGATGATGCTCGTGCGGTTCCAGATGTGCGCCGCCCATCTGGTCGTCGAGGTGCGTGACGACAGTGCGGCGCTGCCGAAGGTCGGGCACGGTGCTCTGCTCGATGAGGGCGGGCGGGGTCTCATGCTGGCCGAGGCCCTCGCGTCCGGCTGGGGGTTGTACACGCTGGCCGTCGGCAAGGTGGTGTGGGCGGCGTGGGATCTCGCCTGATGGTTCTCCCGCGATGGGCTGCGGGGCGGGAGCGGCGTGCGGTGGTCGCCGCTCTCGTGGAGTTGCGGGACGAGCTGGCCCGGCAGTCGCGGTACTGGACGATTCTCGCCGGGGTGGATGGGCGGGACCCGCTTCCCCAGACCTGCATGGCGGCCAAAGCGCATGCGTTCGCGCAGGCTGCGGTGCGGGCGGATGAGGCCCTCGGGCGGGTGGTGCGGTCGGTGTCTTGACTTTCGAACATGGTCGATGTTCGATCTCACGTATGGAGAGTTCGGAACGGGTGGCTGTGCTCATCGATCGGTTGCGGACCACCGAGCGGGTGTCGGTGGGGGAGCTGGCCGAGGAGACCGGGGCGTCCGAGATGACGATCCGCCGCGACCTCGACCAGCTCGCCGAGCGCGGGGTGCTGCGGCGGGTGCGGGGCGGGGCGGTGAGCCTGCTGCTGCGCGGTGAGGCCCTGCCGTTCGCCGTCCGCGAGCAGGAGGCGGCCGCGGCCAAGGAGCGGATCGCCGCCGAGGTGGACGGCCTGCTCGCCGACGGGGAGGCCGTCGTCCTGGACGCCGGCACCACCACGCTGGCCGTCGCCCGCGCGATCGCGGGGCGGCGGCTCACGGTCGTCCCGCTCGACATGCACGCGGCCAACGCGCTCAGCGGCGCGCCGCAAGTGCGGCTTCTGGTCCCCGGCGGGCGGGCCGCGCCGGGTGCGCTGGCGTTCACCGGGCCGCTGACCGAGGCGTCGCTGGCCTCGCTGCGCGTGGACACCGCCGTCCTCGGGGTGTGCGGCCTGTCGGCCGGGCACGGGCTCACCGCCCATGAGCTGGACGAGGTCCCGGTCAAGCGGGCCGCGATCGCCTCCGCGCGGCGGGTCATCGCCGTGTGCGACGGGGGCAAGTTCGGGCGCAGCGGCCTCGGGCTCGTGTGCCCCGCCGACTCGCTCGACATGGTGGTGACGGATAGCTCCGCTCCGGCGGCGGCCGCGTCGCGCCTTCGCGACGCCGGTGTGGACGTCCGCCTTGTCTGACCGGCGGAGGTTGAGAGCGGGCCGCGCGGCCACCTTCGCCTACTTCGGGCTGGACGGGTTCGTGCTGGGCATGTGGATCGTCCACATCCCGGTCATCGAGGACCGGGCGGGCGTGGGGCATGCCGTCCTCGGCTGGCTCCTGCTGCTGTTCGGCGCGGGTGCGCTCGTCGGGATGCAGACCGCCGGTCCGCTCACCGACCGTGCGGGTGCGCGCGCCGTGGTGCCGCTGAGCGGGGTGCTGTGCAGCGCCGCGCTGGTTCTCCCCGCCTTCGCCGTGAACGCCTGGACGCTCGGCGCGGCGCTGGTGGTGCTCGGTGTCACCAACGGTGCGCTGAACGTCTCCATGAATTCCCACGCCGTGCAGGTGGAGCACGGTTACCGGCGGCCCGTCATGTCCGCGTTCCATGCGACGTTCTCGCTCGGGGGCGTCCTGGCCGCGCTGGTGGGTGCCCGCACGCTCGGGTGGGGCTGGTCGCCGGTGGTGTCGCTGGGAGCGGCGGCGGTGTCCGGAGTCGTCGTGGCCGTGCTCATCGTTCCGGCACTGCTGCGTGACTCTTCTCCAGGGGCCGCTCCTGGCGGCCGAGCCCGTACCAGGGCGCCCAGGCGCATCTGGATGATGGCCGCCCTCGCGCTGATGGTGATGCTGTCGGAAGGTGTGGCCAACGATTGGAGCACCCTGCATCTGCGCGATGCCCTGGACGCGTCCGCCTCCACGGCCGCGTTCGCCTACGGGGCCTTCGCCACCGCCATGACCGCCGGACGCCTGCTGGCCGACCGGGTGGCGGCGCGCTTCGGCCCGGTCGCCGTCCTGCGCTACGGCGCCGCCCTCGCCGCGTCCGGCCTGGCGGTCGCGGCCCTGTCGCCGTGGATCCCGGCGGCGCTCGCCGGCTGGGCCCTGGCGGGGGCCGGGCTCTCCGGCTGCGTGCCGCAGATCTTCAGCGCCGCCGGCCACCACGACCGGGACGCCGTCGGCGCCAACGTCTCCCGCGTCGCCGGGGTGGGCTACCTCGGCATGATCGCCGGACCCGCCGTCATCGGCCCGCTCACGCATGTGATGCCGCTGAACCTGACGTTCTTCCTGCCGGTCGCGCTGTGTGCGGTCGCCGCGGCCTCGGCGGGCATCCTGCGCACTCCGCGGACGGCCCCGGACGCCGTCCAGCCTGTCGAGGAGGCACAGAACCCACTCGGGTGACAGCCAATGAGTGGTGAAGTGACGGCGGAACTGCACGCTGTTGACCGATGGTCGATGCGCCGTGGAAGATCAGGCGCTCGCACATTTCCGGTGCGGCTTTCGCAGTGGTGGAGGCGCCTTGGCGGACTATATGGAAGTGGTGCGGGAACGGGTGGTCGCCGATGGGTGCGAGGTGACCACCGAGGAGGTTTCCGGGGTCCCGGCCCTGGTCGCCTATCGGTCGAACTGGCGGGCGCTCTCCAAGATGCACCTGTTCACCGTCGTCGCGGAATGCGAAAGCGTCGACGCCGGGACGCTGGAGCAGTTCACGCGCGAGGCGAGCTTGCTCGCGAAGGAGCGCAAAGGGGCGATGCGCGGGGCGCAGTCGGGGGTGCTGGTCATCGCGGCGCTGGTCACGGAGTACGCGGACGAGCCCGCCAAGGTGATCGCGGGCAGGCCGTTCCGGCAGGGCGTCGGCGGATTCGCCGCCCTCGTCCAGCCGGCGGTGGTCGACCTGACCGACAAGAGCGTCCATTCGTTCCGGGGGCGCAGGATCTGGGGCGCCGCGTTCGCTTCGTACCTTCGCAAGAAGAACATGTTGTACCTGCCGGACCCGCGATAGCGGACGGCCTGGGGGACGGGCGCGGCCCGTCCCCCAGTGGCGCGGGTCAGTTGTGGGAGACCCGCAGGGTGATCGAGCCGTCCCTGTTCATCCTGGGGCTGAAGGTGATGCCGTTGTAGCCCACGCTCGAGTGGGACCGCGAGGCGTTCATCGTGCTGACCATCGTGGTGCCCTTGCCCCGGCTGGTGAAGCTGATCTGGTCGCGCACGATCCCGATGCGGACCGGGGCCATGTTGAACTTCTTGTCGAACTTGATCACCTGGCCGTCGCGGACCTTGACCTCGCAGTCGGCGTCCGCGCACTCCTTGAGGACCTTGCCGGACGCCGCGTCCGCCGCGTCCGCCGCGTCCGCCGCGTCCGAGGTGTCCTTGGCGGCCGGCCCGGACTCCGCCTCGGGCGGGGCCGCCTGGGACGGCGCCTCGGCGGCGGACGGCCGGTCCGGAGCCGACGGCGCGTCCGGTGCCGTGGGCCGGTCCGGCGCATGCGGCTGGGCCACCGCGGGCGCCACCGGCTCGGGTGCGGGCGGTGGCGCGGCGGCGGCCGCGGCGGCGGCGATGCCGGCGGTGAGCGCCACCGACGCGGCGGCCGTGGTGGTGAGCAGGCCGAGAATCCTTGTCGACATCCTGGGTCTCCTGGATGGGTGACTGCACTCTGTCACTGACCCACTACCCAGAGTGATCAAATGCGGAAACCTGCTCAGCGGTGCTCGTCCACCAGCAGGGTCTGCAGGGCCCGGCCGATCTCACCGTCGCGGTCCGCGAGGGTCGCCTGGCAGAGCGCGCTGCCGCCGGCGCTCGCGTCCAGCGACGCGGCCATGCACAGCCACTCGCCGGCCGGGTCGCGGTGCAGCGCGACGGTCAGATCGGTGTTGATGATCATCCACTCGGCGTGCTCCAGCTGGCTGCCGATGCCGGACGCGCTGTCGGCCAGCGTGAGCGCCCGGACGAGCGGCGTGTCGGGCTCGCCCGCGACCAGCGGGACGCGGGCGCGGGCCCAGACCGTGCCGGGGCCCGGCTGCCCGAAGCTGCCCTCGACCGTGCGCCACTCCATCGCCGACAGGTAGCCGCCGGTGTGCACGCCGGGCCAGGACGGGAACGGCGGCGTCGTGGCGGGGAGGGGCGGCGGGCCCGGGGCGTGCACGACCGAGTCCAGCGCGGGCGGGGCCGCCATGATCCGCCAGGCGGTGGCGCGCACGACCGTCCGACCCGCATGGACGATCTCGCCTTCGAGCAGGGCGATCCGCTTGCCGGGCCGGACGGTCCGGACGCGCACCTCCAGCTCGGCGACGGGCACCGGGCTCAGGATCTCGACCGTCACGCGGGCCACCCGGGTGCCGGGGAGGGGGTCGTGCCGCTCGAACGCCCGGCCGAGCAGGCCGGAGAACGGCCCGCCGTGCTGGAAGTCCGGCGACCAGGGGCCGGCGGTGGCGGCGGTGCTCGCGAACCGGCCCACGCCGAGCGGCTCGTAGAACGCCTTCGCGGGCGCTTCCTCGATCATGCGGCTCCCTCCCACGTCCACCAGAACATTGTTCTACAGAACATTATTCTAGGAGCGGGCCCGAATCCAGGGGGCATCCGGAGGCGGGAGCGTCAGGCGCAGAGCTTGGAGGTGGCCGTGCCCGCCTCCACCTCGGGAGACGCCGACGGCGACGTGCTCGGCGTCACCTTCACCTTCTCGACGCCGTCCCAGTTCGCGCCGACCATGACCTGCACGCGCGAGCCGAGCGAGCTCACCTTCTTCAGCTTGGCGCCCGGGATCGCCGCGGCCAGCGTCTTGGCCGAGTCGGCCCGGTCGGGGCCGTACTGGATCTGCGTCGTCTGCAGGCCGCGCCGCGCCACGCCCGGCACGACCGTCACCTTGAAGCCGAGGTCGCGGAGCTGGCCGCCCGCCTTCGTCGCGAGCCCCGGGGTGCCGATCGCGTTCAGCACCCGGACGGAGATCTCGTCCGGCGGCACCGTCAGCCGGTCCTCGGGCTTCTGCGTCGGCGAGGCGCTCGGCTTCGGGGTCTGCTTCGCCAGCGGCTGGTCGCGCCGGAGGCGGGTGAACAGGTCGCGCGCCTTCTCGCGGTCCCACTGGACGGTCGACTGGGGGGTCGGCGCGTTCCACAGCACGGCGTTGTAGTCGGGATTGGCGAGCGGCACCTTCGCGAACGTCAGGTCGTCGGTCGACAGGTTCTTCATCTGGTCGGCGAGCTTCGGCAGGTTGTCGGCCAGCTTGTCGTCCACGCGCAGCGACTTCAGCGCCGCGTTCAGGAACTTCGTCGACTTCACCGGGTCGCCGAGCGTCTTCGTCGACAGCGCCTGCTTCATCATCGACGCCATGAACTGCTGCTGCCGGTCGATGCGGCCGAGGTCGCTGCCCCCGGTCAGGGTGTAGCGGGCGCGCGCGAACGCCAGCGCCTTCAGGCCGTCCACGTGGGACTTGCCGGGGGGCAGCTTCAGCCCGCTCTTCGGGTCGTTCACGGCCTCCTCGGTGCACACGTCCACGCCGCCGAGCGCGTCCACCATGTGCACGAAGCCGTAGAAGTTCACCTCGACGTAGTGGTCGATGGCCACGCCCGTCGCCTGCTTGACCGTGCTGACGGTGAGGTCGGGCCCGCCGAACTGGTACGCCCAGGTCAGCTTGCCGGGACGGGCCGGGACGCGTGCCCCCTTCGCCCCCTCCGACCCGTTCGACTTGTGCGCCGGGATCGTCACGTAGGAGTCGCGCGGCAGGCTGACGACCGACACCCGGTCGTGGTCGCGGGACACGTGCACCAGCATCATCGTGTCGGACCGCTCGCCCTGCTCGTGCCCGAGCCTGGCCGCCTTCTGCTGCTCCTTGGTCAGCCCTTCGCGCCGGTCGACGCCCGCGACGAGGATCGTCATCGCGCCCTTCGGGCCGTCGCCCTTGCCGAGCCCGTTCACCGACACCTTGTCGATCATGCCGGTGACGTAGTTCTGGAACGCCCACGCGCCGCCCGAGGTCAGCAGCACGAACACCGACATCGTGCCGGTCAGGGTGAGGAAGCGCTTCTGCCGGCGGGCGCTCATCGCGGCGCGCGGGCTCAGCCCCCGGCCGGGACGGCGCGGGCCGCGCGGGCCGTCGACCGGCACCCGCGGCGCGGGCATCCCGTCGATCGTGACGCCCTCGATGTCGTCGCCCGCCTGGTCGTCCGGCGCCGCGTGGGCGCCGGGACGCGGCCGGAAGTAGCGCTCCAGCGGGTCCGGCTCCGGCGAGCGTGGGCCGCCGCGACCCGAATCGTGCCCGTCTGCCATGCCGGCCGCCGCCTCCCGAAGATCACGTTACGCCGTGCGTCCCCACCACTCTAAAGTGGGCGACACCCGTCCGTTCGCTACCTGGACCTCGTGTCCTTGCAGTAACGTGGCGCCGTCTTGACCACACCCCGGCGGCCCGCACGCGAACCTGGGTGGCGTGGGCTGCGTCAGGCAAGCGAGCAAGAGAGAGGAAGGGGCGCCCGCCTCCGGCTACCGGACGGCGCGCGTCCGCGAGCCCACATGAATTCGTCTCCCCGTGCCCATCGCGCCACGAACCAGGAAACCCGCTACGCCGTGAAGACCCGTCCCGACTCCGGTGAACGCACCTGGCCGGCGGTCTCGGTGGTGATGCCCGTCCTCAACGAGGAGCGGCACCTCGCCGACGCCGTGGCCGGCATCCTGTCCCAGGAGTACCCCGGCGAGCTGGAGCTCGTGCTCGCGATCGGCCCGTCCCGCGACCGGACCGAGGAGATCGCCCGCAAGCTCGCCGCCGAGGACCCGCGCGTCCTCGTCGTCGCCAACCCGACCGGGCGCACCCCGCAGGGCCTCAACATCGCGATCAAGGCCTCGCAGTACTCGATCATCGTCCGGGTGGACGGGCACTCGCTGCTGCCCGCCGACTACGTCCGCGCCGCGGTCGAGACGATGGAGGAGACCGGCGCCGACAACGTCGGCGGCATCATGGCGGCGGAGGGCGTCACCTCCTTCGAGAAGGCCGTGGCGCGCGCGATGACCTCCAAGCTCGGCGTCGGCAACGCCCGCTTCCACACCGGCGGCGAGGCGGGCGAGGTCGAGACCGTCTACCTCGGCACGTTCCGCCGCAGCGCGCTGGAGCGGGTCGGCGGCTACGACGAGACGTTCGTCCGCGCGCAGGATTGGGAGATGAACCACCGCATCCGGGAGACCGGCGGCCGGATCTTCTTCACCCCGCGGATGCGGGTCACCTACCGGCCCCGCCCGAACCTGCGGGCCCTCGCCAAGCAGTACTTCCACACCGGGCGCTGGCGGCGCGTCGTCGGCCGCGAGCACCAGGGGACGCTGAACCTGCGCTACCTCGCGCCGCCGATCGCGGTGGTCGCGATGGCGGCGGGCGCGATCGCCGGGGCGTTCGGCTTCTGGCCTGGCTGGCTGCTGCCCGGCGGCTACGCGGCCGCGATGATCGCGGGCGCCGCCGTGGAGGGGCGCGGGCTGCCGCTCGCCGCCTGGGTGCGGCTGCCGCTGGTGTTCGCCACGATGCACGTGACCTGGGGCGTCGGGTTCCTGACGAGCCCGCCGCGGCTCGGCCAGCCGACTCCGGTGAAACCCGGCGAAAGCGTCCAGTAGCGGGCAGAAGGTATACCCACCACCGAACCGACGTGCAATGCTGTGCGTCCCAGGGTTAGGTTCGACGGGATCTCGCCCGCGGAACTCGGCCCTGGAGGGTGGACATGACCAACGGAGCACGCCACGGACTCGGCGTGTTGATCGGCCTGATCGTGACCCCGGCCGTCGCGGCGTCCCTGGTGTACGGGGCGAACAAGCTGCGCATGGTCCTCACCTTCGGCTACGCGAGATTCCAGAGCTACCACGGCAAGGAGATGTGGATCGGCGCCGGCATGCTCCTCGTGGCGGGGCTCCTGCTCGGCCTGGTGAGCGGCAGCCGGCTGTCGCCGCTCGCGTCGCTGATCCCCGGCGCCTGCTACACGATCGTCGGCGTGATCTGGTTCGCGTCCCCCAGCTGGGCCGTGCAGCACCCCGGGCGCGACGTGCTTTCGCGCGACATGGCCCTCGGCTACACCACGCTCGCCTCGCTCGGGGTGTTCTTCCTGCTCGGCGTGATGCTCCTCGTGGCGTCGCTGGCGCCGTCCCGCTGGAAGGCCCGCACCGCCGCGGGCGCCGCACCGAGCTTCGCGGGGCCGCCGCCCGCGCCGATGGGCCCGCCGCCCATGCCGGGCGCCGCGTCGCCGATGCCCGGCGCTCCGGCGCCGCTGGGCGCCCCGGCGCAGAGCCCGTCCTGGAACCCGCCCCAGCCGCAGTTCGGCCAGCCGCCCGCGCCGCCCGCCTCGTCCGGCCCGCCGCCGCTGCCCTCCGCGTCGCCGGCGCCGCCGCCCGCCCAGGAGAAGCGGGAGCCGTCCGCCGACGACGACGGGGACGACGGCAACCCCGGCGAGTGGACCCGCATGTACGGCGGCAACAAGTAGTACGACGCGGCTATACGGCGGCGAGGACGCCCGGGATGTCGTTGACCACCATCGCGTCGAACCCGGCCTCCGCGTAAGTCGGCGCCGCCTCCGCGGAGGGGCACCAGGCGATCGTCTCCAGGCCCGCCTTGTGGGCGATGTCCACGCAGTGCTCCAGCGGCCGCAGCCGCGTGTCGGGGTGCTCGATCCCGCACGACCCGGTGTGGACGGCGACGACGTCCAGGTCGAGCCCGGCGGCGGCCGGGACGGCGTGCCACAGCGGGAAGCGCAGCCACGTCAGCAGCCCCAGCGGGACGCCCGGCAGCTCCTCCCGCAGGAACATCAGCAGCGACGGGTCGAACGAGGTGACGAGCAGCCGGCGCCGCTCCGCCTCCCGGCGCAGGACCGGGGCCAGCAGCGCGCCGGTGCGGCGGGACGGCTCGTCCAGCGCGTCCTCCAGGACGGTCTTGACGTCCACGTCGACCGCGACGTCCGCGGGCAGCGCGTCGAGGATGTCGGTGAGCAGCGGCAGCCCGCTGTCGGTGGCGGGCAGGTCGACCAGGTGGTCGCCGTCGACGGTCGTGGGGTCGTGCCGCAGGACGAGGTGGTCGTCGGCGGTGCGGGTCACGTCGATCTCGACCCAGGCCCCGCCGGGCGTGCCGCGGAGCGCGCCGGCGGCGGCGAGCAGCGACGGCAGCGTGTTCTCCGCGACGGGTTCGGCGGCGCCGGGCGGCAGCAGGTCGCCCGACCCGTAGCCGCGGTGCCCGATGACGGTGGGGGTGCTTTCGAAGATCAAGGGGTTACCTCGGTGGCGAGATGTTCGGCGAGGACGGCGTCGAGGGGCTGGGTGACCTTGAGGTTGCGCTCGCTGCCCTCGACCACGCGGATGGGGACGTCCGGCAGGTAGCGGTGCACGATGCCGCAGTCGTCGGTGGCGCGCAGCGCGGGGTCGGCGAGCGCCAGCTCGTACGCCTTGCGGATGGTGCCGAGCCGGAACCCCTGCGGGGTCTGGAACCGGGTCAGCGTCTCGCGGGGCGGCATCGAGGCGACCACGCCGCCGTCCACCACCACGACCGTGTCGGACGACGGCACCCCGACGGCGACGGCCTCGTGCTCGTCCAGCGCGGCCAGCACGCGGTCGATGACGGGGCGGTCGACGAACGGGCGTGCGGCGTCGTGGAACAGGACGCGGACGTCGTCGGGGCGCCCGTCCAGCACGCGCAGCGCGGCGACCGTGGACGCGGTGCGGGTGTCGCCGCCCTCGATCACGGCGGCGGTCTTGCCGAACGGCGCGGCGATCGCGGCGGCGTCGCGCAGGTGGCCCGCCGCCATCACGACGACGACCTCGTCGACGCCGGGATGGGCGTCGAAGGCGCCGACCGCGTGCGCCAGGATGGGCCGCCCGCCGACCTCGATGAGCTGCTTGGGACGCCCCGCGCCCATCCGCTCGCCGACCCCGCCGGCGAGCACCACCGCCACCGTCCGCGCCGCCATGTCCCCATTCCTCCGACAGGTTCCTCCGGCGGGTCTCCCCGGCACCCGTTCCCGGCATCACCGGCATGCCCTTCCGGGCATCACCGGCCATGCTCAACGTACCGGACGGCCCCCGGAGGCAGGGTGGAAGAAGCGGCCCGCCCGCCCGATCCCGCCGGATCGAGTATGGTTACCTCGCCGTGCAGGGCTCAGTGCAGGCGGTACCGGCACCGCCGCTCCGCCGCGGCGGCGCCCGCGCGCCGCGCTCCCGCCGAGGGCCCGGCCCCGTTCGCGCGCGCCGCGCCGACCGCCTACCTTGGCGTCCTGACCGGCGGCGGGAACGCCGCCGCGCGCGGACCCGTTCGACCTGTGAGGGAAAGAGGAAGCATGATCGGCATGGTGCTGGCGGCGGGTGCGGGCCGGAGGCTGCGGCCCTACACCGACACCCTCCCCAAGGCCCTGGTCCCGGTGGACGGCGAGACCACCATCCTGGACATCGCCCTCCGCAACCTCGCCGAGGTCGGGCTGACGGACGTCGTCATCGTCGTCGGCTACTGCGCGGGCGCCGTCGAGGAGCGCAAGGCCGCCCTCGAGGAGCGGTACGGCGTGAGCATCACGCTGGTTCACAACGACAAGGCCGAGGAGTGGAACAACGCCTACTCCATGTGGCTGGCCCGGGAGCACTTCGCCAAGGGCGTCCTCATGGTGAACGGCGACACGGTCCACCCGGTGGGCGTCGAGAAGACGCTGCTGGCCAACCGCGGGCCGGACATCCTGCTCGCGGTGGACGACGTGAAGCCCCTGGCCGACGAGGAGATGAAGGTCATCCTCGACGGCGAGGGCCACCTGAAGACCATCACCAAGCTGATGGACCCGTCCGCCGCGGGCGGCGAGTACATCGGCGCCACCCTGATCGAGCCCGCCGCCGCCGAGGCGCTGGCCGACGCGCTCAAGGCCACCTGGGAGCGCGACCCCGACCTCTACTACGAGGACGGCTACCAGGAGCACGTGAACCGCGGCGGCGTCATCGGCGTGGCGCCGATCGGCGAGGTCGCGTGGGTGGAGGTCGACAACCACGACGACCTGGAGAAGGCCCGGCGCATCGCCAAGGGCTACTGACCCGCGGCACCCCCGGACGACGCAGACGCCGGGCGACGCGGAACCCCGGCGGCGCGCCTCCGGGTGACGCGGACCCGGAACCAGGCGCCCGACCCCGAGCGAGGAGGCTCATGCCCCTGCTGACGCGGATGCTCAACGCGCCGCTCTCCATCGACGTGCGGCGCGGTGCCGTCGCCGCCCTCGGCGAGCTGCTCGCCGACCGCCGGATCGCGACCGAGGGACGGGTGGCGATCGCCGTCGGCCCGGGCCAGGGCGACCAGATCGCCGAGCAGGTCCGCCCGTCCCTGGCGGCCTGCGACGTGTTCCAGGTCGAGGGCGGCACCGTGGACGCCGCGGTCGCGCTGGCGTCCAAGCTGCGCGCCGGGTCCTACGAGGCCGTCGTCGGCATCGGCGGCGGCCGGACGATCGACGCCACCAAGTACGCGGCGACGCTGTCGGGCATCCCGATGGTGTCGGTCGCGACGAACCTGTCCCACGACGGCATCTGCTCGCCGGTCGCCTCGCTCGTGCACGACGGCGGCAAGGGCTCGTTCGGCGTGGTGATGCCGCTCGCGATGGTCGTCGACCTCGACTACGTGCACGCCGCGCCCGCCCGGCTGATCCGCGCCGGGATCGGCGACGTGGTGAGCAACTTCTCCGCGGTGGACGACTGGCTGCTCGCGGCGGAGCAGTGCGGCGAGCGGGTCGACCGGATGGCGCTCACCGTGGCGCGCACCGCCGCCGAGGCGCTGCTGCACCAGCCCGGGTCGATCGAGGACGACCGGTTCCTCACCGTCCTCGCCGAGAGCCTGGTCCTGTCCGGGATGTCGATGGCGTTCGCCGGCGACTCGCGGCCGGCGAGCGGCGGCGACCACGAGATCCTGCACGCCATCGACCAGCTCTTCCCCGACACCGCGAACCACGGGGAGCTGGCCGGGATCGGCACGGCGTTCTGCTACCACCTGCGCGCCACCCGCCTCGGCGCCGGGGGCGAGCGGCTGCGCGAGATCCTCGACTGCCTCGGCCGGCACGGCCTGCCGCGCGTGCCGGGCGACATCGGGCTGACCGTGGAGCAGTTCGGCGAGGCCGTGCGGCTCGCGCCGCAGACCCGGCCCGGCCGCTACACCATCTTGGAATACCTCGATCTCGACGAGGGCGAGACCCTCAAGGCGGTGGAAGAGTATGTCCAGGCCCATGGAGGCTGAGGTCCCGGGGCGGCACGACTCCCCGGCGCCCGGCGACGACCAGCGGCCGCACCGCAAGGGCGCCAGGGTCGCCGACGTCCGCCGGTACGGGCAGCCCCCCGGCCTGAAGGACCGGCGCAACGAGGAGCACTGGGCGGGCCGCATCTACATGCGGGACGTGTCGCCCTACTTCGGGTGGCTGGCGCTGCGGCTCGGCTTCAGCCCGAACCAGCTCACCTACATGATGATGGCGAGCGGCGTCGTCGCCGGCGCCGTCGTGTCGCTGCCCGCCCCCGAGCTGTGGACGGCGATCGGCGGCGCCGTCCTCGTCCAGGTGTACCTGCTGCTCGACTGCGTGGACGGCGAGGTCGCCCGCTACCTGCGGCAGACGTCGGTCGCCGGGGTGTTCCTCGACCGCATCGGCCACTACCTGTCCGAGGTCTCGCTGCTGATCGGGCTCGGCTTCATGGCGCAGGGCGGCTGGCGCAACGGCGGCTGGGTGGAGCTCGGCCTCGTCGCCGCGCTCGGCGCCGCGCTGATCAAGGCGGAGACCGACAACGTCGTCGTCGCGCGGGCGAAGTCGGGGCTGGCCGCCGACCCGACCGGCGGCGACCGGGCGCTGCGGCCCCGCTCCACCGGCATCGCGCTCGCCCGGCAGGCGGCGTCGATGCTGCGCTTCCACCGGATCATCGGGGCGGTCGAGCTGTCGCTGCTGATCCTCGCGGCGGCCGTGCTCGACACCGTGCTCGGCACCGAGACCCCCGCCGCGGTGCGCGTCCTCACGGTCGCGGTGGCCGCGGTCGCGGTGCTGCAGACCCTGCTCCACCTCGTCAGCATCCTGGCCTCCCGGAGACTGAAGTGAAACTCAGCGTCGTCGTCCTGACGATGGGCAACCGGCCGGCGGAGCTGGCCCGCGCGGTCAGCAGCGCCCTGGAGCAGGAGCACGTGGACGTCGAGGTCGTCCTCGTCGGCAACGGCGTCGACCCGGTCGGCGACCGCGCGGGCACCCCGCCGTTCGACGACGAGCGCGTCAAGACCCTCAGCCTCCCGACGAACCTGGGCATCCCGGGCGGGCGCAACCGGGGCGTGGAGGCGTCCTGCGGCGACGTCATCCTGTTCCTGGACGACGACGGCTGGTACCGCTCCACCCGCCTCGGCGCGCACCTGCGCGACCGGTTCTCCGCCGAGCCCGACCTCGGCGTGGTCTCCTTCCGCGTCCGCGACCCCGAGGGCGGGCGCGGCGAGCGCCGGCACGTGCCGCGGCTGCGCGCCGGCGACCCGGAGCGGTCGTCCCCGGTGACGACGTTCCTCGGCGGCGCCTGCGCGATCCGCCGCGCGGCGTTCGACGCGGGCGGCGGCCTCCCCGAGGACTTCTTCTACGCCCATGAGGAGACCGACCTCGCCTGGCAGATCCTCAACGCGGGCTACCGCATCGTCTACGACGCGTCCGCGGTGATGTTCCACCCGGCGGTGCTGCCGACGCGGCACGACATGTTCTACCGCTACAACGCCCGCAACCGGGTCTGGCTGGCGCGCCGCAACCTGCCGTGGCCGCTGGCGCTCACCTACCTCGCCGTGTGGGTCGGCATGACCCTCCTGCGCGAGCGCAAGCCGAGCGCGCTCAAGCCGTGGTTCAAGGGCTTCGCGGAGGGCTGGCGCAAGCCCGCCGGGCCGCGCCGCCCGATCTCCTACCGCACCGCCTGGCGGATGACGCGGACGGGCCGCCCGCCCATCATCTAGGTGCCGTGACCGCGGCCAGGATCAGGTGGGTGAGCTCGGCGGTGATGGCGTCGAGCGGGACGTCCTGGTCGCGGGCGGACCAGTGGTGGACGAGGTTGTTGACCGCCCCGATCACCGCGATCATCGTGAGCCGGTGGTCGCGGTCGGGGGCCTCGCCGCGCTCGACCGCCTCCCGGGCCATCGTGAGCAGGGTGTCCTCCCACCGGGAGCGCCAGCCGAAGCGGTGCCGCTCCAGGTCGGCGCTGACGCCGATGACCTCGACGAAGGCGATGCGGGCCCAGCGCGGGTCGCTGGCGGTGACGGTGACGAACGCGCGGACGGCCCGCTCGATCCGGGTGGCGAGACCGGCCCCGGCCGCCTCCGCGTAGGCGTCGGCGAGGGCCTGCGCGGCGCGCTCGTTGATGGCGGTGTGCAGCGCGGTGAGGAGTTCCTCGCGCCCGGAGAACTCCTCGTAGAAGTTGCGGGTGGACACGCTCGCGGTGGCGCACAGCCGCTCGATGGAGGTCGCCGCGTAGCCGCGGGTGCCGAACAGTTCGAGCCCGGCGGCGAGCAGGCGCTCCCGCCGCTCGGCGCGGCGCTCCTCCGCCGACCGGCCGCCGTAGCTGCGCCTGGGTGCGGGATTCCGGCCGCTCATTGGTCTCCGTTCACCCGTGCGTGCGAAAGGGGGCAGCGTCAGCCTAACCCGCACGCACGGGCCGATATCACCACCGCGCGGCGGGGCGGTGGGCCCGCGCCCCGCTCGCGGTCGGCCGTCCTGCCGCGATCAGCCGTCCAGCAGGGTGTCGCGCCATTCCGGGTCGGCGGTGAGGACGGTCAGCCGCTGCGTCGCGCGGGACACCGCCACGTACAGGACGCGCAGGCCGCGCGGCGACTGGGAGGCGACGGTCTCCGGCGCCACGATCACGGCGGCGTCGAACTCCAGGCCCTTGGCCTCCAGGACGTCCAGCACCTGCACCCGGTCGGGGAGCCCGCCGCCGAGCCGCTCCCGGTCGGCCTCCGTCCACGCGGGCGCTGTCCCAGTGGGCGCGGCTCCCGCCGGCGCGGGCTCGGCGGGGGCGTCGAAGAGGGACGCCTGGGCGGGTTGCGGCGCGACCGCGCGGGCGGCGTCGCCCGCGGGCATGGGGACGATCAGGCCGATCGTGCCCTCGACCTGGCCGAGCAGCTCCTCGGCGGCGGCGCGGGCGGCGGCGGGCAGGTCGGGCTCGGGCACGACCCGCACGACCGGCTCGATCCCGGACGTGCGGACGGCGCGGGCCGGGCGGGCCTCGGGCAGCGCGCGGGCCAGCACCCGCGCCGACACCGCCGCGATCTCGGTGGAGTTGCGGTAGTTCGTCGTCAGCTCGTACTCGTGCCGGGCGCGCGGCGCGGGCTTGCGGCCGCCGCGGCGGCGGCCCCGGGCGGGCTTCTCGCCGCCGAGCGCGGCCTCCATCGCCCGGCGGGCGGCGTCGAGGTCCTCCCAGGCGCTCTGGGCCGGGTCCTCGACGATCGTCCAGCTCGCCTGGCGGCCGCGGCGGCCGAGCATCCGCCACTGCATGGGGGAGAGGTCCTGCGCCTCGTCGACGACGATGTGCGCGTACTCGGGACGCTCCTCCACCACGCCGTCGTCGACGCGCCGGGACCGTTCGAGCCGCTCCATGGACGTGGTCAGCTCCTGCATCTCCGGCTCCCACGTGTCGTCCGCGACCTCCTCGCCGGTGAGGATGTTGACGCCGTCCACCACGAAGGGGTCGTCCTCGGCGGGGGCCTTGCGGCGGGACGGGCGGGGCGGCGAGCCGAGCAGCGCGTCGAGCTCGTCGAGCAGCGCGACGTCCTGGTAGCTGAGCGGGGCGTCCGGCCCGGCCCAGGACGCGGCGAGCGGCTCTATGTCGGCGCGGTCGAGGTCGCGGCCTGCGGCGCGGCGCAGCCGCTCGGGGTCGCCGAGGGAGCGGAGCACGTCCAGCGGGCGGCGCAGCGGCCACCAGGCGACGAGGAAGTCGGTGAAGGCGCGCTGCTCGCGGACGCGGGCCTCGAACTGCGCGCGCGCCGGGTCGCCGCCGTTCTGCCGGCCGCGGGCGGCGGGCTCGTCGTCGAGGGAGGCGAGGCCGTCGGCGGCCAGGATCGCGTTCCACAGCCCGGTCTCGGCGTCCTCCTCGGCCGCGGCGGCCTCCGGCCCGCCGGTGTCGGTGAAGCGGCGCCACAGGGCGTCCAGCAGCGCCTCGGCGGCCCGGCCGCGGGCCGCGTTGACGGAGCCGCGGCTGCGCCGGTGCAGGTCGGCGCGGAGCCGGTCGAGCCGCGCCCGGTCGAGGGTGACGACGATGCCCTTGAACACCACGCGCAGCTCGTCCGGGGCGCCGGGGGCGTGGTCGGCGACGGCGCGCCGCAGCACGGCCGCCATCGCCTCGGCGCCCTTCACGCGGGCGAGGCGCGGCGGGTCGTGGACGGTCGCGGTGGCGCCGTCGACGAGGTCGCCGAGCGAGCGCAGCGTCGCCGAGCCCTCGCCGAGCGAGGGCAGCACCCGCTCGATGTAGGCGGTGAAGCGGCGGTTCGGGCCGACCACCAGCACGCCCCGCGACCCGAACCGGCGGCGGTGCCGGAACAGCAGGTAGGCGACGCGGTGCAGGGCGACGGCGGTCTTGCCGGTGCCGGGGGCCCCGCGCACCAGCACGGTGCCGTCGGCGGGCGCGCGGATGACCTCGTCCTGCTCGCGCTGGATCGTGGCGACGATGTCGCGCATCGCCCCCTCGCGGGCGCGGGCGAGCGAGGCGAGGAACGCGCCGTCGCCGACGATGGTCATGCCGTCGGCCGCGTCCGGGTCGAGGAGGTCGTCCTCCAGGTCGACGACGGTGTGGCCGCGCGAGTGCAGCACGCGGCGGCGGACGACGCCGCGCGGGTCCTCGGGGGTGGCGCGGTAGAAGTCCTCGGCGGCGGGCGCCCGCCAGTCGATCACCAGGGAGTCGTGCTCGCCGGTGCGCACCCCGATGCGTCCGATGTAGCGGACCTCGCGCTCGCCGCTCTCGCCCGGGGCGAGGTCGAGCCGGCCGAACACCAGCCCGTCGTCGGCGACGTCGAGGGCCTGGGCGCGCAGGGACGCCTGGTGGACCATGGCGTCGCGGTCCACGAGGGAGCCCTTGGTGCCGGCCAGCGACTGGCGGTAGCCCTCGCGGATCATCGCCTGGGCGGCGGCGCGCATCTCCTCCAGGCGCGCGTAGGCGATGTCGACGTAGCGCTGCTCGGCGGCGATCTCTTGATCCTTGACCGTGCCGCCCGGACCGGTCGGCCGCCCGTTCACCTGGGACGACATGCAGGCTGCTCCTCGCACGAGTGTCGTGCCGGGGACATCCCCCGGCCCGCCCAAGGGGCGAAGGAGACAGCTTATGCGGTCGGCCCTCGATTCAGCGCGGAGCGGACGTCCGGGCGCCGGTGAGACGGCGTGCCGCGCGGCCCGGTCCGGACAGGGGCGCGCGGGCCCGGCCCGGCCGGACGTGCAGGTCGCCGGGCGGGCGCGCGAACGAGCGGTCCAGCGCGTCGAGGACGTGCCGCGGAGCCGTCTCGCCGTCCCGCCGGACGCACCGGAACACCACGCCCCGCCCGCCGTAGTCGCGGTAGAGGCTCTCGGTGTAGGCGGCCACCGCCCCGGCCGCGGCGGCGGTCGCGCCCGCCGCGGGCGGCGGCGTGCACAGCACCAGTTCGCCGGAGCCGCGCTCCAGCATGCCCGGCAGCGTGGCCCGCGCGATGTGCACGGCGCCGAGCACATCGGTGCGGAGAACATGTTCTATCTCGGTGAGCGGCTGGGCCAGCGCGGGGGCGGCGGGCGCGATCGCGGCGGCGTGCACGACCCGGTGCACGGCGCCGGTCACCGCCAGCAGGTCGGCCACGGCGCCGGGGTCGCCGACGTCGCAGGCCCGCACGTGCATGTTGGGGGAGCGCAGGGCCGTCTTCGCCAGCCCCACCTCGTCGATGTCGACCGCGACGACGTCCCAGGCCGCCGCCGCGAGGCGCCGCGCGGCGAGCGCGCCGAGGCCGCGGGCCGCGCCGGTGACCAGTGCCGTCCGCCTCATGGGTGCACCTCCTCGGCGCCCTCGAAGACCATCTGCAGGTGGCCGACGCTGCTGGTGGTCAGCGCGCGCGCCCGGTCCAGGCCGAGGCCGCGCAGTTCCTCCGCCACGGGATGGTCGCCCAGGACGACCTTGGCCCCGCCAGGTCGGGTCCGGACGTCGGACGGTGTGAGCGTCCACGGCGTGCGCCGCGTGACCCCGTCCAGGCACGAGTAGGCGTCGACCTTGGGCGCGGCGGTGCTCCCGGGCATCGGCAGGCCGGGTTTCACGGCCAGCTCGATCGCCGTGCGCCCGCCGAACCGCACCGCGCAGCGCTTGACGCGCCCGGACAGGTCCATGGGCATGTCGGCGATCTCCTTGGGGAAGCCCCAGATCGTCCGCCCGGCCTCCAGAGTGAACTCCTGGTTGACCGGCAGCCAGTGGATGAACGCGCCGATGCCGCGCAGCCCGCCGAGCCGCCCGGGCGCGGGCGCGCCGGGCGGGCGCACCAGGAACGCGACGGCGAACTCGTGGTAGGGCCCGAGGTCGCCGTCCGCGTACCGGACGAACGCCAGCGAGCAGATCGCGCGGCCTGGCAGCGGCTCGGCGACGCTCAACCCGGAGTAGGCGATCACGGCCTGGGCGGCGCGGGCGGGCACGGCGAACATCGCCGAGGCCACCGCGGCGTCCCGGATCCGCACCGGGAGGGTGACCCGCTCGCCCTGGACGGCATGCGCTTGCACGGTGCTTGTCACACCGCTTAGTAGAACAGGTTCTCGTTTTGCTGCCAAGGACGGCCGGGGCCTCAGCCCCGCTCGACGGCCGTCCGGATGCGGTCGAGCGTGGCGCGCATCCCCGCACGGTTCACCGCGGCGCGCCGCTCCGCCGGGACGCCGGTGAAGACCTTGCCGAGCACCGACACGAACGCCGCGCCCCGGCCGTCGCGGCGCAGGTCCTCCCAGTACTCGGTGAGCCGCGTCCGGGGCGCCGCCGGGTCGTCGGAGACGTCCTCGAAGCGGTAGCCCCACAGCGCGACCGGCATGCCGAAGCTCGACACGCGGAAGGCGAACGCCTCGCCCGGAACCGCCGCCGTCACCTGGCATGTGGTGAACCACACACGCCACCCGATCCGGTTGAACCCGACGAACCGCGTGCCCGGCGCGACCGCCCGCCCGCGCACCCAGACCGCGAACACCTCGGGGCTCCAGTCGCCCATCCGGCGCAGGTCGGCGACGGCCGCGTACACGTCCCGGGCGCCGGCCGCGACGGCCGTGCTCTCCTCGACCACCCACTCGCGTTCCATGGCGGAATCCTCCCACCTCATGACCATCCGGTCATAGGGGGGCGGTCGGGCGCGGTCAGAGCAGGCGCGGTCAGAGCAGGTGCGCGTACTCGGCCCGCCAGGCCGCGTACCAGCTCCGGAACCAGGGCTCGGGCTCGGCCAGCGGGACGATGTAGGTGATCGTCTCCGCGTAGTAGCGGCGCTGGAAGTCCGGCGGCATCCGGTCGAGGGTCTGCACGTTGCTGGCCCGGTCGGCGAGCTTCACCCGCACGGCCTCGGGCGGGGCCTCGCCGAGGCGGCGCAGGTAGGCGGCCCTGGCGGCGCGCTTGGCCTGGCGCCCGGCACCGCCCGCGGGCGGCTTGGTGACCCAGTCGACCAGTTCGGTGACCTCCGGGCCGAACTCCTCCTCCACGTCCCGCAGCGTCGCGGAGGTGTCCTCGACGACGTCGTGCAGCACAGCGGCCGTCAGCACCGGGGGCGCGACTATCCCGGCACCGCGCACCAGAACTTCGAGGGCTTCGAGCAGATGCTCGACATAGGGTGCGCCCGTGGGACGCTTCTGGTCGCCGTGCCAGCGCTCCGCGGCGGCCACGGCCTTTTCCAGGGCGTCCACGTCGATCGGGGCGCCGGACGCCGCGATGTCCGCACGGGCCGTGTCCCAGGTGTGCCAGCGAGTGAAGACCTCCATGGTTCAACTCCGTTCTGTCGCGCCGGACGCCCCGCACACGGCATGGTGGGTGTCGTCCCAAGACACAGTAATCAGCAGGCCCGCCCGGCGGCGGGCACCGGGGGACCGGCGGAGGGAGGCGGCGCGGTCGTGGTCGGGAGCCGGCAGCGGCCTGGTGGCCGACCGGAGACCGTGGGCAGGGTACGCGTCGCGCTCGGCCTGGTCTCCGCCGCGGTCTCCGTCGTGCTGTGCGTCGTGCTCGTCGAGAAGTACGTGCTGCGCGCCGAGTGGTGGCAGGTGCGGCACACGGTGACCGGCGAGCCCGTCACGCCGCAGCGCGAGGTCGGGCCGCCGCCGGGGCCGCTCGCGGTGAGCTGGGAGAAGACCACCCCGACGCACCACGGCTCGGTCGCGGGCTACGACGGCGTCTCCTACCAGGTCGCGCTCGGCCAGGTCGTGACCGCGTCCGGGGACGGGATCGAGGTGCGCGACGCGCGGACCGGCGCCGACCGGTGGAGCTACCGCCGGGCCGGGTGGACGATGCTCGGCTGGACGTCCACCCGGGCCCGGCTGGTCGCCTACTTCGAGCGCAACGGCGAGCGCGCCGACCGGGTGCTCGTGGCGTTCGACGCCCTGTCGGGCGGGCTGCTGTGGCGGCGGGAGGGCGAGCGTCCGGCCGCGGTGTCCCGCTCGACGCTGCGCTGGCCCGCCGGCTCGGACATCGTGCTGACCACCGACGACGCCGACCGGACGCTGTTCGGCGTCTCGGCCGTCACCGGCAGGCGGGTGTGGCGGCTGGCGCTGCCGCGCGGCTGCCGGCTGTTCGAGGGCGGCGCGCACCCGGCCGACGGCCGGGAGGCCCTCGCCGCGTTCGGCCTGGACTGCCGCGAGGGCGGGCGGCGCCGCAGCCGGCTGCTCGCGGTCGACCCGGCCAAGGGCACCGTCGCCTGGGACGAGCCGCTCGGCTCCAAGGAGTCGCCCGAGGTCTCCATGCTGGACGGGGCCACGCTCGTCTCGGACGGCACGGCGCTGCGCGCGTACGACGACAAGGGCCGCCAGTTCGGGCTGTGGCGGGGCGACGGGGTCTGCGGCGACCTGATGTGCCCCGGGGTGCTGGTGCCGGGGCGGCTCCTGGTCGTCTACCACCCCGAGGGGTCACGGTCCGGCGCGACCCGCATGGAGGCGGTGGACGTGCCGTCCGGGCGGGTCGCCTGGCGCCGCGACGTCCCCGCGTACGCGGCGCTCGCGCAGGCGGGCGGGCAGGTGTTCGCGCTGCGCCCGCGGCTGTCGGAGGGGCTGCTGCCCGCCGGGGTCGACATCGTCGAGCCGGGCGGCGGGGAGACGACCACCGCGCCCGCGCCGTTCTCGATGGACCCGGACCTGCCGGGCGCGCGGCCGTGGCTGGCGGCGGCGGGCGGGCTGCTGTACGCGGCCGTCCCGCAGGCGGCGCCGCGCCCGGACGGCGCGGCGCGGCTGGTCGCGCTGCGCGGCGGGCGCACCGGCACCGGCCCGGCCGAGCTCGGCGGCGTGCCCGCGGGCGACTGGCCGGACGCGTGCTCGCTGCTCACCGCGCCCGACCTCGCGGCGGCGCGGATGACCGGCTACACCGCCGAGCCGCACCGCGCGGCCGCCGGAGGCGTCCGGCTGCCGCGCCCGGTGTCGTGCAGCTACGAGCGGCGCGGGGGCCGCGACGAGCCCGACCCCAAGGACGGCCCGCGGGAGAGCGCGAGCGCGTCGCCGAAGGCGAAACCGAAACCGGAACCGAACCCGGAGCGGGTGGCGAGCCCGAGCGCGTCGGGATCGGGCCGGCCGAAGCCGTCCGCGAGCAGTACCAAGGAAGCCGACGCGGAACCGCCCGTGCGGGGGCTCACCGTGAGCGTCCGGTGGGTGGGCGAGACCGACGAGGCCGCCGCGCGGATGCTGGACGCCCTCCAGGCCGCGCAGTCGCAGGCCAGGAAGCGCCGCGACATCGGCGGGGACGAGGCGTACGAGATCGGCCCGACCGCCGGGATGATCGCGCTGCGCGTCGGCCGGTACGTGGTGGTGGTGGAGGCGAACCGCCCGCCGGGGGCGGCGGCGCGCATCGCCCGGTCGGTCGCCTACCGGCTGCACCACCCGGCCTGATCCCCGGGCCGGGCCTGTACTGCGGGCCTGTACTGCGGGCCGGTGCTCCGGGCCGGTGCTCCGGGTCAGTATTCCGGGACGGGCTCCGGCTCGGCGGCGACGTCGGCCGGACGGTTCGCCCACGCCTCCAGTTGCGCGACGAAGCGCGCGGCGTGGACGGGCCAGTGGAACCGGGCGCGGGCCGCCTCGTAGCCGCGCCGGCCCTGCTCGGCCCGCTGCTCGGGGTCGTCCCGCAGCCGCAGCACGGCCTTGGCGGCGGCCTGCGGGTCGCCGAACGGCACGACGGTGCCGCAGCCGGCCGGCTCGACGATGTCCACCGCGGGCGGGTTCGGCGTGGTGACGACCGGGATGCCGCGGGCCATGTACTCGACGACCTTCGTCGGCATCGAGTGCCGGTAGTTCGGCTCGTCGTGCAGCAGCGCCAGGCCGGCCATCGCGCCCTCGGCGATCCGCAGCGCGCGGTCGTTCGGGACGAACCCGTACCAGCGGAGGACGCCCTCGCGCTGCGCCGCCCGCAGCGCGTCGCGGACGTCGGCGTCGGCGGCGCCGATCAGCTCGACCACGATCCCCTCGGCGGCCAGCGGCCGGGCCATCTCGACCATGTCGAGGGCGCCGCGCGCCCGGGACAGCTGCCCGATGTAGACGGCGCGGCGGCCGTCCGGCGGGCCTGGCGGCAGGTCGGCGACGTAGGTGGTGTTGGGCACGACCGGGTGGTCCCCGCGGAACCGCGCCCGGTAGCCCTCCTCGGCGAGCAGCAGCCGGTGCCGCCGCTCGGTGCGCCGCTCCAGCCGGCGGACGGCCGGGCGCAGCACCGGGCGCAGGGGGCCGGGCAGCCAGCCCTTGGCCGACAGCGCGGCGGCGGTGTCCTCGTGGACGTCCCAGACGACCGTCCGCCGCCGGACCTCGCGCGGCAGCGACACCAGCAGCTCGGGGTCGTGCAGCAGGACGACGTCGGCGTACGGGGCGTGCTCGGCGAGCGCCCGCCGCGCGGCGCGCAGCGCCCGCAGGCGCCGCCGGCCCGAGGCGCGCGGGACGTCCACGGGGCTGAGCTCCCGCCACGGGGTCGCATTGCAAGTCCGAAATGGCGCTATATATGTGACCTCGTGACCGGCGTCGAGCAGCGCGCGGATCTGCCGGTGCAGAATGCGTGCGTCCTCGGGATGGTGCACCACCGTGCAAACGCAGACCCGCATCACACTCACTCCGTAAGGCGCAGAAATCGACCGTCTCGGTGCGAGTCTCGGCCGCCGATGGAAATTGCCGATGAATTCCGGCCGTCCGTGACATGTCCGGTGACCGGCGGGTCGTCCCTGTACGCGAGTTCCTGCCGGTACGTCGGCTCCTGCCGGTACGTGAGTTCCCGGACGAGCACCGCGGGCGTGGCGGGCCTACAGGAGTTCGACGGAGTCGCGGCGGGCGTCGCGCGTCCGCCCGCGGGTGTCGAACAGCAGCCGCGCGTGCCGGGTCAGCGTGCCGGCGTCGTAGGCGGCGTGCGCGGCCAGCACGATCGCGAGGTCGGCCTCGCGCAGCGCGGCGGTGAGGTCGTCGCCCGCGTACCGGACCTGCTCGCCGTCCACCTCCCAGGACGTCACGAACGGGTCGTGGAAGGCCAGGTCGGCGCCGAGCCGGGCCAGCCGCCGCGCGACCGGGCGGGCGGGCGACTCGCGCTGGTCGGCGATGTCGGCCTTGTAGGTGACGCCGAGCAGCAGGACCCTCGCGCCCTTGAGCGCGCGCCCCTCGCGGTTGAGGAGCTGCTGCGCGCGCTCGGCGACGTACCGGGGCATGCGGTCGTTGATCTCCTGGGCCAGCTCCACGAACCGGAACGGGTAGCCCAGCGACCTGACCTTGTACGACAGGTAGTTCGGGTCGATCGGGATGCAGTGCCCGCCGACGCCCGGCCCCGGCCGGAACGCCTGGAACCCGAACGGCTTGGTGCTGGCGCAGTCGATCGCGTCCCACAGGTCGATGCCCAGTTCGTTGCAGAACACCGCCATCTCGTTGACGAGCGCGATGTTGACGTGCCGGTAGGTGTTCTCCAGCAGCTTCGCCATCTCCGCCTCGCGGGTGCCCTTGGCCTCCACGACGCGCTCGACGAACTTGCCGTAGAACGCCGACGCCGCCGACGCGCACGCCGGGGACAGCCCGCCGACGATCTTCGGGGTGTTGCGGACCCCGTAGACCGGGTTGCCCGGGTCGATCCGCTCCGGCGAGAACGCCAGGTGGAACTCCTCCCCGGCGACCAGGCCGGACGTCTCCAGGATCGGCCGGACGACCTCCTCGGTCGTGCCCGGGTAGGTGGTCGACTCCAGCACCACCAGCGTCCCCGGCACCAGGTGCCGGGCGACCGTCTCGGCCGCGCCGCGCACCGCGGTCAGGTCGGGGCCGCCCTCCGGGGACAGCGGCGTCGGCACGCAGATGACCACGGTGCGGGCGCCGTCCAGGATGTCCTCGTCCAGGCTCGGCGCGAACCCGGCCTCCAGCATGTCGGCGATCTCGGCGGGCGAGACGTCGTCGATGTGCGACAGCCCGGCCTTGAGCCCGGCCACCACCCGCGCGTTCCGGTCCAGCCCGCCGACCCGCAGGCCGGCCAGGCACGCCTCCCGCGCGAGCGGCAGGCCCACGTAGCCGAGTCCGATGACCACGAGATCCATGCGCCCCGGCCCCCTTCAGAAGAATCTATGTCCGCCGGTAGGCCGCCCGGTATCGCGCGGTCACGGCGCGCCAGGTGCGCTCAGCCGCGACCCATTCCCGGGCCGACCGCCCGATTTTCCGTCTCAGTTCGGGAGCGTAAGCCAGGTCTTCCAGACAATTCGCCCATGCTTCCGGGTCTTCCGGAACTGTTAACGTCCCCGTCACGCCCGGTTCCACGATTTCCCGAAGAGCCTTGACATCACTGGCTATTACCGGGATTCCCCCTGCCATCGCCTCGATCGGCTTCAGGGGCGTCACCAACTGGCACACCCGGTCCGCCCGGCGCGGAACCGCGAACACATCGAGGACGGCGTGGTATCGGCGAACCGACTCCATCGGCACCCGGCCGGTGAACACGGCATGGACGCCGTGCCCGGCGGCGCGCCGCTCCAGCGCGCCGCGCTCGGGGCCGTCGCCGACCAGCAGCAGCGTGACGGGCGCCCCGCGGCCGCGCAGCAGCGCGGCGGCGTCGATGAGCGTGTCGATGCCCTCGTAGCCGTAGAACGAGGACGTGAGGCCGACGACCGTGGCGCCGTCCGGGATGCCGAGGCGCGCGCGCAGGTCGCCGGGGTCGGGGAGCGGGCGCAGGAACGCCTCGTCCACACCGTTCGGAACCGTGAAGATCTTCTCTTCGGGGATGCCGCGCGACGCGATCTCCGCCCGCATCGCCTCGCCGAGCGTCACCACCGCGCCCGCCTCGGCCATCCGGCGCGTCTCCAGCTCGCGCGTCAGCCGGTAGAAGTCGTCGGTCTCGCGGTGCGCCGGGTCGCGGGAGAGCCAGGAGTCCTCCAGGAACCCGCGCACCTCGTAGACGACCGGGATCCCGTGCCGCCGCCCCAGCTCCAGCGCCACGGCCGCGTTGAGGTGGTTGCTGACCGCGTGCAGGACGGCCGGGCGCAGCTCCTCGACCAGCCGTCCGGCCAGGTCGGCGCTCTTGGCGACGGCGTCCCGCGGGTCCGCGCTGGGGAGCCACGGCAGCAGCCGGTGGTACGGGACGCCGTCGATGTCCACCCGCGCCCGCGCGTCGCCGACGCCCTGGCTGAGGGGGTAGCCGAGCCGGGTGACCACGTGGGTGTCGAGGCCCGCCTCCCGCTGGGCGAGCGCGATGCGGTGCGTCCGGACGGTGTAGCCGGCGTTCGTGCAGGGCAGCGCGTTCGTGACGAACTTGAGCACGCCGTCGCCTGGCCGGGGCGCGGCCCGCACCGGGCGCACCGGCTGCGCCAGCAGGGCCCGCAGATCCGCGACCTCTCGCTGGACGTCCCGGGGCTTCGGCACGGCCAGGCGGGAGCGCCGGAGCCGCCCGCCGACCGGGGTCCGCGCGGCGAGCCGGACGGCCAGCCGCGGCGCCCGCCCGGGATCGTCCCGCACCTGCCGCCAGGCCAGCCCGGCCAGGTAGACCGCCCTCTTCACCACGGGCTTTTTCGTCACGGGGCCGGACGTTAGGCGACCTCGATGAACAGAAGGGAAATTGTGTTGGCACCCATCGTGCACGTCCTCGGGGCGCGGCCGAACTTCGTCAAGGCGGCCCCGGTGATCTCCGCGCTGCGCGCCGCCGGGGCCGAGCAGGCCGTCGTCCACACCGGGCAGCACTACGACGCGCGGATGTCGGAGATCTTCTTCACCGAGCTGGGGCTGCCCGAGCCGGACGTGAACCTCGGCGTCGGCTCCGGCGGGCACGCCGAGCAGACGGCCGCCCTGATGATCGGCCTGGAGGCGGAGTTCACGAGCCGTTCACCCGCGCTGGTCATCGTGTACGGCGACGTGAACTCCACCATCGCCGCCGCCCTCGTCGCGGCCAAGCTGCACATCCCGGTCGCCCATGTGGAGGCCGGGCTGCGCAGCTTCGACATGACCATGCCGGAGGAGGTCAACCGGCGGGTCACCGACCAGCTCTCCGACCTGTGCCTGGTCACGAGCCCCGAGGGGATCGGGCACCTGGCCGCGGAGGGCGTCCCGGTGTCCCGCACGCACCTCGTCGGCAACCCGATGATCGACACGCTGCTGGGGAACCTGGACTCCTTCGACACCGCCCGGGTGCGGGCCGCGCACGGCCTTCCGGACCGGTACGTCCTCGCGACCGTGCACCGCCCCGCGAACGTGGACGCGCCGGAGACGGCCGCCGCGCTCGTCCGGCACCTGCACGGCGTCGCCGACCTCGCCGACCTGGTCATCCCCGTGCACCCGCGCGGCCGGGCCAACCTGCTGGCCGCCGGGCTGGACGACCACGCGGGCGTGCACGTCCTGGAGCCGCTCGGGTACATCGACTTCGTCGCGGCCGTCCGGGGCGCGGCGGCGGTCGTCACCGACTCGGGCGGCCTCCAGGAGGAGACGACGATCCTCGGCGTGCCGTGCCTGACCGTCCGGCCGAACACCGAGCGGCCGATCACCATCACGCACGGCACGAACCGCCTCGTCACCTTCGAGGAACTGGTGCCCGCGGCGCGCAAGGCGCTGGAGGAGGGCCCGCCGAAGAGCGACCGGACCCCGCCCCTGTGGGACGGGAAGGCCGGTCCCCGCATCGCTGAAGTGATCATGGAGTATCTGGGTGAGTGAGGTCGAGGACGCGAAGGCGCACCGGCGGCTCGGCCGGCTGAGGTCGACGCTGCGCGAGCGCGAGGCGCGGATCGCGGAACTGGAGGGGCGGCTCGCCGCGCTGGAGGCGTCCACCGCCGTCCAGTTCGGGCGGCTGGTCGCGGGCGCCGCGCGCGACCCGCGCCGCGGCAGGCGGCTGCCGAAGGAGCTGTACCGGCTGTGGCGCAGGCGGAACGCGCCCGTGGCGGCGGGCTCCGGTACGGGCCGTGGCGGCGCCCCGCCCGAACGGGTCGACCGCCCCGAGGACCGCCTCCTCATCGCCAACCCCTGCGACAGGCTCATCATCGCGGGTGTGCTCGGCCCGGCGACGGCGGTGCTCCTCGCCGAACACGCGAGGGTCATCCGGCTCTACCCGCACGATGCGGCGCTCGTGCTCGGCTCCGCCGACGCCGACCTGCTCGTCGTGGACGCGGCGGCCGGCGAACCCGGCGGACCCTGGGCGTACCTGGGCGTGCCCGGCATGTACGACCGAGACCTCGCGCTGCACGAGATCCGCGAGATCGCCGCCGCCCGCCGCCTCCCGCGCGTCCTGTGGACCGGCGGCGGCGCCGCGGTGCCCCCGGCCCTGGCGGCGCTGCCCTGGGACGCGACCGCCACCGCCCCCGCCCGGCTCACCGAGATCGCCGGGTCGGCCGACGCCCAGACCACAGGGTCCGCCCAGACCACAGGGGCCGCCGAGACGGCACCGGCCCGTTGAAAGGAGCCACCGTGCGACCACGCGCCCTCGTCTACGGCGACGTCGACCTGAACATCATCGACGGATCGGCGATCTGGGCCCAGGCCATCGTCCAGGCCCTCGCCTGCGCGGGCTGCGCGGCGACGCTCGTCCTCAAGGCGCCCGTGCGCACCGGGCGGCTCGTCGACCCGCTGCGCGACCTGCCCGGCGTCACCGTCCGCAGCCCGCACGCCGAGGGGCTCGCCGACGCGCCGATGGCGCCGCGGCAGGCCGCGGAGGTGCTCGCGCGGCTCGACGCGGAGGCCCCGCACGACCTGGTCGTGGTCCGGGGCCGCCGGCTCGCCGCGCGGCTGGCCTCGGGCCCCCTCGCCGGACGCCTGTGGACGTACCTCACCGACGTCCCGCAGTCGGCCGCCGGGTTCGACGCCGCCGCGAAGGCCGACCTGCGCCGCATCGCGGACGCCTCCCGCGTCCTGCTGTGCCAGACCGAGGAGCTGCGCGGCTTCCTGGAGGCGGCCGTCCCCGCGACGGCGGGCAAGTCCGTGCTGTTCCCGCCGGTCGTCGTCCTCCCGGACGGCCTGGAGGCCCGCGCCCCGGGCGCTCCCGAGGGCCCGCTCCGGCTCGTCTACACCGGCAAGTTCGCGCCGCGCTGGAACACCCATGAGATGACCTCGCTGCCGCGCCTGCTCGCCGTGCGCGGCGTGCACGCCGAGCTGCACATGGTCGGCGACAAGATCCACGACGACCCCGCCGACCCCGGCTTCGCGGCCCGGATGCGGACCGCGCTGGAGACCGGCGAGGGCGTCGTCTGGCACGGCGGCCACCCCCGCGCCGAGGCGATGCGCCTCACCGCGGGCTGCGACGTCGGGCTGTCCTGGCGCGACCCGTCCATGGACGCGAGCCTGGAGTTGTCCACGAAGGTGCTGGAGTGCGGCATGCTCGGGGTGCCGGTCGTCCTCAACCGGACGCCCATGCACGAGCGCCTCCTCGGCGCCGACTACCCGCTGTTCGCCGCCACCGAGGACGACGTCCTGGACGCCCTCACCCTCATCGGCAAGAACCCGGACGTCCACACCCTCGCCGCCGACCGCTGCCGCGCGGCCGCCGCCGGGTTCACCCTGGACGCCGCCGCCGAGCGGCTGCGCGGCCACCTCGCGCAGGCGTTCCCGGAGCCGTCCGCGAGCGTCCTGGCGGTGAAGGAGCGCCCGCTGCGGGTGGGCGTGGCGGGCCACGACCTCAAGTTCTTCGACCGCCTGCTCGACTACCTGCGCTCCCGTTCGGACATGGAGGTCCGCGTCGACCACTGGGCGGCGCTCAAGGCGCACGACGAGAAGCGCAGCCAGGACCTCGTCGACTGGGCGGACGTCATCGTCTGCGAGTGGTGCGGCCCGAACGCGCTCTGGTACGCGAGCCGCAAGCGTCCCGGCCAGCGCCTCGTCGTCCGCCTGCACCGCTTCGAGCTGTACGCGGCCTGGCCGAGGCAGCTCGACATCGACGCGGTCGACCGGGTCGTCTGCGTCAGCCCGCACTACGGCGACCTCACCCGCGAGGTGACCGGCTGGCCGGCCGCGAAGGTCGTCACGATCCCGAACTGGGTGGACGACGCCCAGCTCGACCGCGCCAAGCTCCCCGGCGCCGAGCACCACCTCGGCATGATCGGGATCGCCCCGTCCCGCAAGCGCCTCGACCGGGCGCTGGACGTCCTCGAAGAGCTCCGCGGCGACGACCCGCGCTTCACCCTCTTCGTCAAGTCGAAGCTGCCCTGGGACTACTGGTGGATCTGGCAGAAGCCGGAGGAGCGGGACCACTACGAGAAGGTGTTCCGCCGGATCCGCCGGTCGCGGCTCCTCTCCGGCGGCGTCGTCTTCGACAGTTACGGGCGGGACGTGGCGTCCTGGCTGCGCCGCATCGGCTTCGTGCTGTCGACGAGCGACGACGAGAGCTTCCACCTGGCCCCGGCCGAGGGCATGGCGTCCGGTGCCGTCCCGGCGCTGCTGAACTGGCCGGGCGCCGGAACGATCTACGACGCCCGCTGGATCCACGAGAGTCCGCGCGCGATGGCCGCGTCCATCGCGGAGACGGTGTCGCTCGGCCGCTGGCGGCAGGACGGCGACCTGGCGAGGGAGCAGGTCAGGGCCGCCTATGCGCTGCCCGAGGTCTGCCGCCAGTGGACCGATCTGCTGGCCGGACGCCCGTAGCCCGCGCCCCCGCCGAGCCTCCCCGGCCGCCCGAGCCCGCCCGGCCGGGGAGGATGACCTGTAGCGGTCAGCGTGCCGGTCCCGCCCGCCGGACCCGTTGACCGGCCCCGCCGGGGTGCCTAGCTTGAGCCGGACTCACCTTGATCAACTGATCTCGGTATCGGCCATCCGAAAGGTCCCGGCATGTCGGTGCGCATCTCCGCACGACCGTTAGCCGCCGCGGCGGCGCTGCTCCTCCTGCTGGCGGGCGCGCTCGCCGCGCTCGTGGCGGCCCCGCCCGCGCGGGCCGCCCTCCCGAAGCCCGTGCTCGGCGGGCCGGTGTTCAACTACCCGATGGGGACGGCCGCGCAGCAGCGCGCCATCTTCGACCAGATCATCAAGCTGATCGACGCGACCCCGGCCGGCGAGGAGATCCGCGCCTCCGTCTTCGACTTCACCGACCTGGAGGTCGCGCAGCACCTGATGTCGGCCTTCCAGCGCGGCGTCAAGGTCAAGGTGATCATCGACGACTCCTCGTACCTGGACGGGAACGCGAACCGCAAGGCCAGCCCCGCCTTCGACCTACTCCGCCAGGCCCAGCCGAACGGCCTCGGCATGGACGACTCGAAGGCGTCATGGCTGATCGTCTGCGACGACCGGTACGAGCTGGACGACGGCCACGACGACTACCGGCGCGGGTGCAGCACCTCGCGCACCTACACGTACTCGACCGGCGGCAAGGCCACCGGTTACAACCACAACAAGTTCTTCCTGTTCTCCCGCATCACCGGATTCGACGACGGGACGAGCTACCAGAAGGTCGTCCTGCAGACCTCGTCCAACCTGACGAACTGGTACAAGGTCCAGTCCTACAACGACGCCGTCACCTTCGTGGACCCGACCGTCTACGACGGCTACTACCAGTACCACCAGGACATGCGCGCCAACCGGTACGGCTACGGAAACGACAACTACTACCGCAGCACACCGAGCGGCGGCACCTACCGCGCGTTCTTCTTCCCGCGCAAGGAGAACTCGGGAGAGCCGTTCAGCACCGGCAACCAGACCGACACGGTGGCCAACGCGCTCAAGGAGGTGAGCTGCGCCTACACCGGCACGGACGGCAAGCGCCACCAGACCGACGTGCGGATCGTCATGTCGTCCTTCACCCGCACGGCCATCGCCGGAGAGCTGTCCCGGCTCCGCCGCGCCGGCTGCTGGGTGGACGTCGTCTACGACACCGGCGGCATGAGCGCCGCCGTCCACGACGAACTGGACTGGAGCGGCGGCCCGCAGCTCGTCCCGTGCCAGTTCACCTACGCGGGACGCGGCGTCCAGCCGCACAACAAGATCATGATGATCGACGGCGACTACAACGGCTCGATCACCCCGCGCGTCTACACCGGCAGCCACAACTTCAACATCAGCGCCCTGCGGCTGGCCGACGAGACGCTGCTGCGGATCACCAGCGCCGCCTACCACGCCTCCTACCTGAGCTACTTCTACACGGTCCGCGACCAGTGCCGCCGCGGGGCGCCCTGACCGGCCGCGGCTCCCGCCTCCGGCTACACCCTTCTCACCTGCGGTTCCTTCGGTCTTCTCGCCGACGGGGCAGCGGCGGGCCATCCGAACGCCGTAGGGTCGTGCCCTGCTCCGGTGTGAGCGCCGAGGACCGGACCGCAGCGACGAGGAGGACGACATGCCGGATTACGTCAGCGTCGGGGTCAAGGACGCGCAGAACCTGCCACCGGGCACGTGGGTCACGGTCAGGTGGGACTACGAGTACTCCGACTCCGCCCACCACCACCGCAACGAGGGCGGGCCGTCCGTGGTCGAGGGCCCGGCGCGGTACACCCTCAATGCCAACGTGCGGATCGAGGGCGTCCCGCCGGGCACCCGGGTCCAGGCGCGCGCGATCGAGCGCGCCGACTCCGACGGCGACGAGGAGAACGGGCCCATCGCCGAGTACGTGGCCGCCGACGGCAGCACCTACATCAACTACTCGCTGCCGGCGGACACGGTGAGCTCGGGCCGGCGGGTCCGGTTCCAGGTCGTCCAGCACGGCACCGAGACCGGGCGGCTCGTCGGAGGGAACGCCAAGGCGCTCGCCTGGCGCGTCTGAACGCCGTCCCCTGAACGCCGTCCCGCGGGCGGTACCGCCGGTCAGGCGGTACCGCCCACGGACGTGCCGGGCGGCGGCACGCCGGCCGGCCCGGCGCCGCCGCCCGGGCTCCGCGCGGTGCCGCCCGTGCCGTCCGCGGTGCCGCCCGCCGCCCGCAGCCGGGCGAGTTCCCGTCCGTAGGCGCCGGCCGCCAGCCGGAACTTGTAGACGATCACCAGCTCGAAGGCGAGCAGCGCGGCGCCGGCCGCGGCCACCACCGGGATCAGCGCGCCCGGCGCGAACGCGGCGGCGAGCGGCCCGATGATGAAGATCGCCATCTGGAACTCGATGCCGCTGACGAGGTGCGGCCGGACGCGCGCCCGCCGCAGCCGGTCGCGGGCGCCCGCGTACCAGGGGAAGCGCCGGGCGAAGTCGCGGTGGAGCCGGGCCTCGGCGGAGGGCTCCGCCACGCCGACCCGCGCATCGGAGCCGTCCGCGAGGCGCTCCGCGTCCAGATGCTCCTCCGCGTCCAGGCCCTCCGCCGCCAGATCCTCCGCGCCCAGTTCCTCTGCGTCTGGCTCTTCAGCCGCCACGTCCTCCGCGCCCAGGTCCTCCTGGCCCACGCTCTCCTCGCGCCCCTTCTCTTCGCGTGTCGTCCGGACGGCATGGAGGGCAGCCCGCTCGGCGCGGGCCGCCGCGAGTTCGGTGCGCATCCGGTCGCGGACCTTGTAGATCTCGAGGGCGTCCATGTAGCGGAGCATGTCGAGGAAGACGACGGCGAGTGCGGTCCAGATGTAGGCGGTGTTGCCGGTGTGGTGGTATTGGCCGGCCATGAGGGTGATGGCGCAGGCGAGGACGCGGATGCGGTCGAAGATGTAGTCGAGCCAGGCGCCGAAGACCGAGCCGGTGCCCTTGAGGCGGGCGATCTTGCCGTCCATGCAGTCGAGGGTGAAGGACAGGTGGTAGAGCAGGGCGCCGATGGCGAGGTAGAGGGGGGTGGCGGCGGCGAAGCAGGCGCCGGCTGCCAGGCCGAGGATGAGTGCTCCGACGGTGAGCTGGTTGGGGGTGATGCGTGTCCGGTTGGCGGTGAATTTGACCAGCCGGGAGGCGAGGGGGTCGACCAGCAGGACCGTCCACCATGCGTCACGCGCTTTGTACGTCCGTTGCCGGACGTCGTCGAGCGTGAAGTCCGCCATTGCAGAGCCGTCCTTTCCGATCCCGGATCGGTATCCCCGGTGTCGCCGTTCCAATGCGCGGCGTGCCCGATCGGCTGTAGCGTGCGCCCGTCACCCCGGCGAATAATTGCCGACAAATGGCGTGGCATAACACTCAATAAGGTGACAATTCGCGCGTTCACGGTGAACTCGCGGGTCCTAGGGCTTCGGTAGGGTTCCTGGGGGGAGGCGCCGCGCCCCGGGCCGTGCCCGGACGCGGGCGGCGACGGCGAGCGCGCTCCCGGAATGAACGTGTCGGGGGAGGCAATGGAAGATCGTCCGAAAGTGTCCGTGGTGGTCCCGGTCTACAACTGCCGGGCGTCGCTGGAGCGGACCTTCACCTCGGTTTTCGAGCAGTCCCTGCCCGCGGCCGACATCGAGATCATCGCCGTGGACGACGGGTCCACCGACGGCGGCCTGGACGAACTGCGGCGGATGGCCGGGCAGCGGCCGCGCTTCACGGTGCTGCACCAGGAGAACTCCGGCGGCCCGGGGGCGCCGCGCAACCGGGGCATCGAGGAGGCGGCGGGGGAGTACGTCTTCTTCCTGGACGCCGACGACTACCTCGGCCCCGAGGCGCTGGAGCGGATGTGCGCGCTCGCCGACGACAACGGCACCGACGTGGTGGTGGGCCAGTGCGTGGGCATCGGCCGCAGGCCGCCGGTGTTCCCGCGCGACGTCCCGCGGACGACCCTCGCCGAGAGCCCGTTCGTCTACGACACCCTGTCGCCGCTCAAGCTGTTCCGCCGCTCGTTCCTGATCGAGCACGGGCTGCGCTTCGTCGAGGGCCTGTCCTCGCACGAGGACCAGCCCTTCACCTCGCGGGCCTACTTCGAGGCTGCGGGCATCTCCGTCCTGGCCTCCTATGACTGCTACTACTGGGTCGACCGCGAGGACGGGACGAGCAGCCTCCAGTCGGGCGGCGCCCCCGCCGAGCAGTACTTCCCCGTGATCGCGGACGTGATGTCGATGGTGGCGAGCCGGGTGGAGGCCGGGCCGCTGCGCGACCGCCTGATGTTCCGCCATTTCCGGTTCGAGGTGTTCAACCGGTTCGGCGCCCGGTACCTGGCGGCGTCCGAGGAGGAGAAGGCGTTCACCCGCCTGTGGGGCCGCAAGCTCGTCGACTCCTGGTACACCGACGGCGTCGCCGCCGAGTTCGGCCCGCGGACCCGGCTGATCGCCCACTGCCTGCGCGCCGACCTCGACGACGTCCTGGAGGAGGTCGTCCCGACCTGGATCGACGGGGTCCGGCCCGCCACCGTGGTCGACGGCGACCGCGCCTACATGGCCTTCCCCCGGTTCCGCGACCCGTCCGCCGGCATCCCCGACTCCTGCTACGACATCACCGAGCGGATCGGCGTCCGGTCGGAGCTGACCGGCGTCGCCTGGGAGCGCGACCGGCTGCGCGTGGACGGCGTGGCGGGGATCGCGGGCGTCGAGACGGCGGAGCACCGGGTGAGCCTCCTCCTGCGCGACCCGGACGGGACCGTCCACCGCGTCCCGGCGGCCCGGCGCGGCGGCGGGGAGGAGGGCGCGTTCCGCGCCCACGTCGAGTTCGGCCCCGGCTCGCCGGTCGGCCCCGGGACCTGGTCGGCGGAGGTCGAGGTGCGGGTGCACGACCTCGTGAAGGTGAAGCGGCTCACCGCCGCCGGTGACATGGAGCCGCCCGGCACCAGGCTCACTCGCGGGGCGCTGGCCGTCCAGCCCCGGCTCGGGGCGGGGCGGCGGGGCCTTGAGCTCGCGGTCACGGAGGCCGGCCTCGGCAGGCTCGGCGCGGTGGACGAGGTGGCCTGGGACGAGCGGGCCCGGCTGCGCGTCCGCGTCCAGGTGCCGAGCGCCCTGCCCGCGGGCCATCCCGTCCAGGCGGCCGCCGAGCTGGTGCCCCGCGACGGGGGCGCCGCCCGCGCCGGCACCGCGGACTGCCAGGTCCGCTACGGGGCACTCGTGCTGACGGCGGAGTTCGACCTGGCCGACTGCCCGCCCGGCCGCTTCGACCCCCGGCTGGAGATCACCCTCGACGGCCGGACGGTGCGCGGCCGGCCGCCGTGCCCGGACGGCGACCTGCCGGCCGCGGCCTGGTTCCGCCGCGAGGCGATGCCCTACCGGACCAAGCGCGGCGCCCTGGCCGTGCGGGTCGCGCAGACCGGCGTGGTGTCCCGGTCCCGCCGCATGGTGCGGCGTTTCCGGGCGCGCTGAGCCCCCGTTCCGAACCCGCGCGAAACTCGCGAAATGCCACCCAGTACCCGGACTGCGGTATTTTGCAGCGACTTGTCATTTATGGCGAGCCCTGGGGATTAGGATCTTGATCCCGGGCCTTCGGCCGCCTCGGTTCGCCGGCGCGGCGGTGCGGCCCCGGGGTCGCGCGGTCGCGGGCTCGCGCGGAGTCGGCGAAAGGGGGCGGGACCATGGCGCATGCGGAGATCTCCGAAGTGTGGCCCCGGGACGGCCGCATTCTGATCAAGGGTGAGGTCGTCGAGCCGCCGTCCGCGGCGCAGGGCGCCCGGTGGCGGCTGCGGCTCGCGTCCCGGCCGCAGCGGGACGCCGCCCGCCCCTCGCTGGGCCGGCGGGTGCTGGCCAAGGCCCGCGCGAAGGTCACGCGGAAGGCGCCGTCCGCGCCGTCCCCCTCGGTCCTGACGCTCCCGGCGGCGACCGACGGCGGCGGCTTCGAAGTGGAGATCCCGCTCAGCGTGTTCGCCCCGCGCGACGCCCCGCCGAAGCAGCTGTGGGACCTCTACCTCGTCACGGTGGCCGACGAGCGGGACGTCCGGCTCCGGCTGGGCCGCCACCTCGACGACATGCCGGGCAAGAAGCACATCGTCACCTTCCCTCAGCAGACCGTCGAGGGGTCCGCGAAGGTCGCCGTCCGCCCCTACTACACCGACGGCGACCACCTGGCCATCCGCTGCGCACGGCGCGACCAGAAGGAGCGGTGAGGGGACCCTTGCGCATCATCTACCTGCTCTACAACGCCCACGGGGTCGGCGGAACGGTCCGCACGGTCTTCACCCAGGCCAACACGATGGTGGAGCGCGGCCACGAGGTCGACATCGTCACCATGTGGCGGTCCCATGACAACGTCCCGTTCCACCTCGATCCGCGGGTGCGGCTGACGCCCCTCGTGGACGGGCGCCCCGGGACCGACCACACGCCGCCGGACCCCGCCGCCGAGGACACCTCCTGGCACTCCCTCTTCCCGGGGAAGATGTCGGCGACGGCCGAGAGCCGCGCCCGCGTCAACGCCCTCATCGAGTACCTGCGGGGCGTCCACGACGGCATCCTCGTCTGCACCCGCCCGACGATCACGCTGATCGCCAAGCACTTCAGCGACCCCCGGCTGGTGCGGGTCGTCCAGGAGCACGCGCACCTGTCCTGGCACAACCCGGAGTGGCGGGCCGCCATCGACGCCGCCTACCCCGACTTCGACGCGCTGGTCACCCTCACGGCCGCCGACCACGCCTCCTACGCCGAGGCGTTCCCCGGCATGGGGCGCGTCGAGCGGATCCCGAACGCGCTGCACTCGCTGGACGTCCCGCAGTCCGACCTGAGCCGCAAGGTGGTGGTCTCGGCCGGGCGGCTCGACCGCGCCAAGGGCTTCGACCACATGATCCGCGCGTTCGCGGCCGTCGCCGAGCGGCACCCCGACTGGACGCTGCGCATCTACGGCAGCGGCCCGGAGGAGGAGCGGCTCCGCAAAATGGTCCTGGACATGCACCTCTACAACCACGTCTTCATGATGGGCCCGACCAGCGAGCTGGACGAGGCGCTCGCCAAGGCGTCGGTCTTCGCGATGAGCTCGCGGTCGGAGGGGTTCGGGATGGTGCTGCTGGAGGCGCTGAACTGCGGCCTGCCCGCGGTGAGCTTCGACTGCCCGGTGGGGCCGCGCGAGATCCTGACGCACGGCGAGGACGGCCTGCTGGTCCCGACCGGCGACACCGGCGCGCTCGCGGACGGCCTGATCCGCGTGATCGAGGACGCCGGCCTGCGCGCCGGGCTCGCCGCCGGGGCGCGCAAGACGGCGGCGCGGTACGGCCCGGACGTCATCGGCGACCAGTGGGAGCGGCTCTTCGCCGAACTCGTGGCCGCGAAGGGCTGACGCGGCCCGGCGCGAGGCCGGGCGGCGTCAGCCGGGCGAAAGGCCGGACGGGCCGCCGCGCAGTCGGTGCCCGTCCATGCATGAGGTGATTTACCGGACCGGGCATGGTCGTCCGGGCCGTTGGCATAACGTGGTGCCGCAAGGCCACCCTGGCGGGGAGACGATGGGACAGCGTCCGAAATTGCCCGTGCTGGTGCGAGCCGCCGGAGGAGCACTCCTCACCCACGGCCTCTTCCTGATCCTCCTCGCGGGCGCGTTCGCGGTCCGCTGGGTCACGATGAAGGGGTACCCGTCCCCGCTGTGGTTCGGAGACTCGCACTCCTATCTGGAAGGCGCGCTCCACCTGGAGCCCTCGGTGCTCCGGCCGAGCGGGTACTCGATCTTCCTGTGGGCGCTGGGCCCCTTCCACAGCTTCACGGTCGTGCTGTGGACGCAGCACCTGCTCGGCCTCCTCACCGGCGTGCTGGTCTACGTCCTGGTGTGGCGGGCCGTCCGCGCGGGCGCGCGGCGGGTGCGGTGGCCGGCCGGCATCGTCGCGGCCCTCGTCACCGTGCCGGTCCTGTACGACGCCTACCAGATCCAGCTCGAACACCTGGTGATGGCGGACGGGCTGTTCACGTTCCTGCTGTTCGCCGCCGTCGCGGTCGTCCTGTGGCGGGTGCGGATGCGCTGGTGGACGGGCGCGCTGGCCGGGCTGCTCGTCGCCTGCGGCGCGCTCGTCCGCTCGGTGGGGCTGCCGATGCTGCTGGTCGTGCTGTTCTGCATGCTGGTGCGGCGGGCCGGGTGGCGCGCCGTCACGGCGGCGGTGGCGGCGGCGGCGATCCCGGTCGTGGCCTACATGTCCTGGTTCAACGCCGTCCACGGCGAGTTCACCATGACGAACACCAGCAACGTCTGGCTGTACGGCCGCACCGCCGACTTCGCCGACTGCACCGTCATGAAGCCGGACCCGGAGGTCGCCGCCTTCTGCCGCGACCACCTGCCGCCGAACGAGGACATCGCCCCGGCCTTCACCGCGCTGTGGGGCGACGACTCGCCCTTCCTCCAGTACCCCGACGGGATCCGCGACCCGCGGGCCAACGAGCTGGCCGGCGAGTTCGCCAAGGAGGCCATCACCGAGCAGCCCGGCGACTACCTCGGTACCGTCCTGCGGGACACGTTCCGCGCGTTCGAATGGGAGCGGCACGAATACCCGACCCCGGGCACGGTCGAGGAGTACGAGTTCCCGGTGGGCGCGTCGCTCCGCGACTGGGACGCCCTGGTCGCCTACCCCTACGGGGGCGACACCGCCCAGGCGCGCGTGGTCGGCCCGTACAGCGACTGGATGCGCGACTACCAGGACCGGTACTACACGCGCGGCCCCGTGCTCGGCGCACTGATGGCGATCGGGCTGATCGGGGTCCTGCTGCGGGTCCGGCGGCTCGGCGGCGCCGTCCTGCTGCCCTTCGGCACGGCGCTGGCGCTGCTGGTCGTCCCGGCGGCGACGGCCGACTTCGACTACCGGTACGTGCTGCCGTCCATCCCGTTCGCCGCGCTCGCCGCCGGACTGGCCTTCGCCCGCCGCCCGCTCGTCCCCGAGGCCGGGGCCGCCCCCGGAGCGTCAGGGCAGGACGCGGGCCAGGAGACGGGCCAGGAGACGGGCCAGGAGACGGGCCAGGAGACGGGCGGGGACGCGGGCGGACCCGCGGACGCGGCCGGAGAGAAGGCCGCGGAGGAGAAGCCGGGGGAGAAGCCGGGGGAGAAGCCGGGGGAGAAGCCGGGGGAGAAGCCGGGGGAGAAGGCCGGAGAAAAGGAGACGTCCCCCGGGATGGTCTCCCGGGGGACGCCTGCGGATCCGGAGCCGTCGGGTCAGGCCTGCTGACCGGCGGTCATGGCCGCCCGCTCGGGAAACCGGGCCTCCTGCTCGGCGATGACCGCCTGGACATCGGCGAGCTTGCGGCCGTAGTCCCGGCTGGACAGCCAGAACTTGTAGATGATCACGAGCTCGAAGAACAGCATCCCGGCCGCGCTGACCGCCACCACCGGGATGATCGCGCCGGAGACGACCGCCGCGATGAGCGGCGCGACGATGAAAACGCCCATCTGGAACTCGATGCCGCTGATCAGGTGCGGGCGGATGCGGCCGCGCATCAGCACGTTGCGGATCCGCGCGTACCAGGGGAACCGCTGGTTGAACCCCTGCTGCAGCGCGATGTTCGGGTTCTCCGCGACGACCTGGTCCTCGAGGTCGGCCTCGGAGGGCTCCAGGCCGGCCCGCGCCGAGCGGAGCCGGTCGTCGGCCGTGGCCGCGGACGGCCCGCCCTCCGCCCGCGCGGCCTCGTCCAGCAGCTCCTGCGCCCGCTCCTGCGCCGTGCGCAGCGTGTTCCGCATCTGGTTGCGGACCTTGTAGATCTCGAGGGCGTCCATGTAGCGGAGCATGTCGAGGAAGACGACGGCGAGTGCGGTCCAGATGTAGGCGGTGTTGCCGGTGTGGTGGTATTGGCCGGCCATGAGGGTGATGGCGCAGGCGAGGACGCGGATGCGGTCGAAGATGTAGTCGAGCCAGGCGCCGAAGACCGAGCCGGTGCCCTTGAGGCGGGCGATCTTGCCGTCCATGCAGTCGAGGGTGAAGGACAGGTGGTAGAGCAGGGCGCCGATGGCGAGGTAGAGGGGGGTGGCGGCGGCGAAGCAGGCGCCGGCTGCCAGGCCGAGGATGAGTGCTCCGACGGTGAGCTGGTTGGGGGTGATGCGTGTCCGGTTGGCGGTGAATTTGACCAGCCGGGAGGCGAGGGGGTCGACCAGCAGGACCGTCCACCATGCGTCACGCGCTTTGTACGTCCGTTGCCGGACGTCGTCGAGCGTGAAGTCCGCCATTGAAGAGCCGTCCTTTCGTGATGGGAGATTCGGGCCCCGGCCGCGGGGTGGCAGACGCGGAACCGGCCGCTGACAAGGGACGATGACGCGCCCGGGCCCGCTCCCGAAGGGAGAATCTACTCCCCCCGGGAGCGGGCCCGGCCCGTCGTTGCCGACTTGTCACCGATGATCGTCAGCCCAGCAGCCGGTCCGCGATGCGGGCGGCGGCCTGGCCGACGTCCATCGCACAGTAGCGGTTCTGGAACGCCGTGTAGGCGCGGAGGTGGGTCGAGGTGACGCCGTCGAGGTCGCGCAGCGCCTCGGCGACCTCGTCGACCTCCCGCAGCAGCGGGCCCGGCGCCTCGGCGGTGAGGTCGAAGTAGGTGCCCCGCAGCTCCTCCTGGTAGAACTCCAGGTCCGGGGTGAAGAACAGCAGCGGCCGGCCCGTCGCGGCGAAGTCGAACATCACCGAGGAGTAGTCGGTGATGACCACGTCCGCGATCAGGTACAGCTCGGTGATGTCGGGGTGGCGGGTCACGTCGATGACGTCGCCGCCGATGCCGGCCGTCCGGTCGGCGACCATGTGGTGCTGGCGCACCAGGATCGAGAACTCGTCGCCGACCGCCGCGCTGAGGCGCTCGGTGTCGAGCACCAGCTCGGCCTGCCGCCCGCGGGTGAGCCAGATGTCCTCGCGCCACGTCGGGACGTACAGGGCCACCCGGCGCCCCGGCGGGACGCCGAGCCGCTCGCGCACCTCGCGCGCCCGTTCCTCCCGGTCGAGGGCGAACAGCAGGTCGTTGCGGGGGTAGCCGACCTCCAGGACGTCGCCCTCGTACCGGAACGCCTGCCGGAGCATGCCGGTGACGTGCGGGGACGGCGAGATGAGGTGGTCCCAGAGCGGGACGTCCTCCTCGTAGCGGCTCAGCTTGGTGGTGTTGCTCGCGATGCGGCCGTTCTTCACCAGGTCGTAGCCGATGTGCTTGTACGGCGTCCCGTGCCAGGTCTGGAGGTAGACCTGGCCGGGCCGCTTGGCGTAGCCCTGCATCTGGAGGCAGTTGTTGACGACGATGCGCGCCGACGCGGACAGCTCGTAGTACTCGCGGGTGCCGCGCAGCACCGTCCGGGCGCCCTCGGGGACGTTGAACTGGCCCTCGGCGGTGAACCAGACGTACTCCAGCCCCGGCTCGCGCCGCCGCATCTCCTCGAAGATGGCCCGCGGGTTGCACGAGTACTGGCGGCCGAAGTAGCTCTCGAACACCACCAGGTCGCGCAGCGGCGCGGTGTTGGCGGAGCCGTAGTACTGGCGCTGGAGCCTGCGCTGCGCGTAGGGGCCGCGCTCGTCGTCGCTCAGCGCCGTCCTGATCCACAGGTGGAGCAGGTCGCCGCGGTGGGACTGGATCGACAGCTCGTGCACGCCCACGAACCGCGGCTCGGGCAGCGCCTTGCGCGTCGCCCGGTCGATGCCCATGTTGATCTCGCCGTGCGGGCCGGGGACGTACAGGTCCCAGCGGCCGGTCGGCAGCGGGAACCCGCTCTCGCGGCGGGCGTTGAGCAGCGCGGTGAACGCGGGCCCGTCCCAGCTGAGCGGCACCTCGTGGACGTCGGACGTGCGGCGGCGGCGCATGATCACCCGGTCCGGGCGGGTGCCCTCGTCGGCGCTCGTGCCCGTCACGCGGATCGTGGTGCCGTCCAGCCACTCCACATGGGTGATGGTGGGCCGGGGGGCGCGCTCCACCAGCGTGAGGTTGCCGTAGTTGGTGGCGATGACGTCGTACTCGCGGCCGGCCACGTCCGCGCGCAGGTCGAGCAGGTCGGCCTCGACCGCGAGCCGCAGCTTGCTCTGGCCCTTGGCGGTGAGGGAGAAGTCCCACTCGATGCTGTCGGTGACGGACGCGCCGGACGCCGCCGCGCCCCCGGCGCCGAGGCCCTCGGCGAGCTGCCTGAGGTCGGCGACGGCGGTGAAGCCGAGGTGCCCTGAGGGGGCGTCGTTCGTCACCGTCATCGGCCACGACACCGTGGTGGTGCCCTGCCGGTACGCCGCGGTGACCTTGCCCTTGCGCACGTAGGCGGCGTCGGCCTGCCGGACCCGGCCGCTGAGCAGCAGCCGCTCCCCGTCCACCTTGACGTCGGTCACCAGGGCGCGCACCGGCTGCACCCCGACGATCAGCTCCTTGGCCGGGGTGTACTTCGGCTTGATCAGCATGCCGGGGGCGACCTCGCGGTGCGGCGGCCACAGCCCCGCGCCGCGCGGCGTGGTGAGCCTGCCCCGGCGCTTGATGCCGTTGGTGGTCACCGTGACGAAGATGTGCCAGGTGCCCTCGCTCGTCCCGAGCTGGGCGGGGTCGATCTCCACGGCGAAGCCCGACCAGTCGTGGCAGGCGGTGGCCTGGCCGCTCTGCGCGGTGACGTCCGGCCGCCGGATCCGCTCCGGCTTCGGCCGCAGGATCTTCGGGACGAGCACCACGCGCCGCTTGCGGAACTCCACCTCGATCGTGCTGTCGTCCGGGCCGGGGGCGTCCATGCGGTCGATGTAGGCGTGCCCCTCGATCCGCAGCCGGCCGTTGTGCCACATGATCTCGTCGACGCCGGTCTGGAGCTTGAGCTCGTCGGACAGCGCGTAGAGGTGGTCGGGGAACCGCGGATCGCCGAGGTAGGGGTAGTCGCCGTACCAGGTGTCGCCGCCGCCGTCCCGCTGGATGGCGCTGTGCCGCATCGGGTTGCTCTTGGCGAACGAGACGATGTCGATCAGCTCGTCCATCAGCCGCTCGCGGACGGCGTGGAACTTCAGCCGGTCGATGGCGGCGAGGTCGTTGATGAGCTTCGGGTCGATCTCGTCGAGGAACCCGTTGACGAGCTCCAGGAACGTCTCGCGGTAGGCGTCGTCGCCCTGGTCGACGACGTTGACGTAGATGCGGATGTCGTCGGCGAGCGCCGACCGGTCGTATGCGTCCTTCAGGTCGGGCGCGTGCTTCGCCAGGAAGTGGGAGGCGGCGCGCACCGAGCGGATCCGGTCGGCGAGGTTGCCCGGCTCGGTGCGCCGCTGCGTGATCGACCGGGTGCCGGTCTCGCGGATGCGCCAGTGGTAGACGACCTCGCGCAGCACGTCCACCTTCGAGGCGAGGACGTGCGCCGGGATCGTCACTGGGATGTCCTCGTACAGCCCGGCGGGGAACTGGAAGTCGTGCTTGTCCCAGAAGGAGCGGCGGAAGACCTTGTTCCAGGCGGTCCGGTCGCAGAGCAGTTCGGGGAACTCGCGGACGTGGGTGCCCTTGCGGTCGATGGGGAAGATGTCGTCGTGCATGGCCGACCGCTGCAGGCCGTTGATGCCGATCCGCCGCACGGCGCCGCAGGCGATGTCGGAGCCGGTCTCCTCCAGCGAGCCGACCATCAGGTCGAAGGCGTACCGGGGGATGATGTCGTCGCTGTCGATGAACGCCAGGTAGCGGCCCGAGGTGTGCGGCAGCCCCGCGTTGCGGGCGAGACCGAGCCCCTGGTTCTCCTGGCGGACGAGCCGGAAGCGGGGGTCGCGGGTCTCGAACTCCTTGGCGATCGTGGCGCTCGCGTCCGTGGACCCGTCGTCGATCATGACGACTTCGAGGTCGCTCAGCGTCTGCTGGGCGACGGACTCAAGGCAGGCCTCGAGATAGGCCTCGACGTTGTAGAACGGTACGACGATGCTCAGCAGCGGTGACAACCGGTTCTCCCCAGGGGGACGAGCGCCAAAATGGTGGCGGGTGGTGAAATCCGCTTCACTGCGGGATTAAGAGGCGGATAAGGCCGAGTTGATGATATCCGACATGACACAAGCCGAGATTCCGCTCAGCGGGAGCGCCGGCGGGAGCGTCTCCGGGGCCGGCTAGCGGGCCTGCCGTTCGGCCGCCCGCGGGGCGGCCTTGCCCGGCCCGGCGCGCCCGGCGGGACGGCGCAGGGACGTGAAAGCCCAGGTCATCTTGGGTTCGATGGCCCAGCTCATGCAGCGCACGACCGGCGGGCTGCACAGCACGGTGCCGAGGACGGCGGATCCGCCGAGCAGAATGATCGTCCCCGGAACGGTGTGCATCCAGCTGAACTCCCACCAATCGAGGTAGTCGATCAGTCGAATGACGAACCCGTGCAAAAGGTACGTGTAGAGCGTGGTGGCGCCGAGTGCGCTGAACCAGTGCCGCCCGCGCGGGACGATCGCGAGGAACGCCGCGACCAGCACCGTCGCGCAGACGAACATCGCCAGCGTCATGACGGTGCCGGTGACGTTGCTGACGTGGAGGTCCTCGTAGGGGGTCTTCCAGAAGATCCACGCCTCCGTCATGTGGTCCTTGGCGACGTACGCCGTGGCGAGCCCGCCGGCGAGCACCGCGGCGCCGATCGGCCGGGCGATCGGCTTCTTGAGCAGCTCGAAGTGCTCGGGCTTCAGCGTGAGGCCGAGGACGTACAGCGGGAGCAGCCCGAGCACCCGGTGGATGTTGAACGTTCCACCGAGGTCGCTCATGTAGGACAGCAGCGAGAACAGCAGCGCGACCCCGAGCGGCCAGCGGATCTGCTGCCACACCGGGGTGGACAGCCGCCACAGGAACAGCGCGCACATGAACCACATCAGCCAGTACGGCTTCAGCAGGCTGATCGTCAGCTCGCCGCTGCCGTGCCAGGTGTAGAGCTCGTACGCGACCTCGAACACCACGTACGGCACGCCGACGTGGGTGATGAGCTTGCGCGCCTTGCCCGAGGAGAACGTCCAGTTCCGGGAGAGGTAGCCCGTGATCACGATGAACAGGGGCATGTGGAACATGTAGATGAACAGGTACAGCGCCTTGGCGACCGGCACGTCCGACCGGACGTTGGCGATGGCGTGGCCCGCCACCACCAGCAGGATCGCGAAGTACTTGGCGTTGTCGAAGAAGGGGTCGCGCGGCTTGCGCGGGCGCTGCTTCTGCCCCGGTGAGGCCGTGCCCGGCGCGCCGCCCGGTGCGGTGCCCGGTGCCGTGCCCGGCGCGGGCGGCGCCATGGCCGCCGTGCCCGGCGAGCGGGGTGCGGGGGGCACCGCGCCGTTCGACACCGTGCCGTTCGACACCGCGCCGTTCGACACCGCGCCGTTGGACACCGTGCCGTTCGGGATCGGGCCGTCCGGGACTGCGCCGTTGGGCGGCGGCTCGTGGGCGGGGGGCGGTTCGGCTCCGGGGGGCCTGCTGGAGTAAGTCATGAGCCTGTCCGGTCAGGGGTTCTTAGCAGATGCTGTCGCTGGCCCGGATCTCGCCCTGCTGCTTCGGGATGCCGGCGCCGGCGCTCTTCAGGACCGTCCAGTCGCTCCCGACGACGAGGTCGACGACGCCGGGCGTACCGCCCTTGCGCGCCGTGGGCTGGGGCTTGCTCGGGATCAGGTCGGCGAGCGTCTGGGCGTGCTGGTCGGCACCGGCACCGTACAACACCTTGGTGGTCTGGGTGGCGGACGGTGCGTTCCCGCCGACCGTCACCTGGAAGCCCTGCGACTCCAGGTCGTCGGCGACGCGCCCGGCCTGCCCCTGGACGCCGCTGCCGTTGTAGACGCGCACCCGGACCTGGCTGGGGGCGATCTTCGGCGTCCCGGCCTTGGGCTCCTTCGGGACGGTCTTGTCGTTGCGGACCGCCGCGAAGAACGGCTGCGCGGCGTCGCGGAGCGCGACGCGGTTCGGGTCCTGCGGGTCCGGGCCGGACGGGACGGTCACGAAGCGGAGCTTGCCGGAGGTCATGCCCTGCATCTCGCGGGCGATGTCCATCATGACGTCCGGGGTGAGCTCCTTGTCGGTGGTGAGCGACTTGGTGACCGCGTTCATCAGCGAGTAGAGCTTCTTGGGGTTGCTCAGCACGCCCGCGCTCATCGCCTGGTTGGCGAGGGAGCCCATGAACTTCTGCTGGCGCTTGATGCGGTCGGTGTCGGAGCCGTCGCCGAGGCCGTGCCGGACGCGCACGTAGGCCAGCGCCGTCTCGCCCTTGATCTTGTGCTTGCCCTTGCTCAGCCGGAGCCCGGACTTCGGGTCGTTGACGGACTTCGGCAGGCACACCGGGACGCCGCCGACCGCGTTGGTGATCGTCTTGAACCCGGTGAAGTCGACCTGCATGAAGTGGTCGATCCGGATGTTGGAGATGCTCTCGATCGTCTTGATCACGCAGGCCGCGCCGCCGTTGGTGAACGCCGAGTTGATCTGCCCCCGGGACGTGGCCGGGATCGTCCCGCCCTTGCGGCCCTTGCAGGACGGCATCGGGATCATCAGGTCGCGGGGGAAGCTGATCCCCATCGCCTGCCCGCCGCCCGGCGACAGGTGCAGCAGGATCATCGTGTCGGAGCGGGGCAGCTCGTTCTTCAGGCTGCGCCCGTACTTGCCGTTCGCCCCGGCGCGGGTGTCGGACCCGAGCAGCAGGATGTTCATCGCGCTGTTCAGCTTCTTCGGCCGGTTGGGGCCGAGCTGCGCGTTGACGTCCTCGTGCGAGATGTTCCCGAACGCCTTGCGGTACAGGCCGTAGGCCGTCAGGGAGCCGGCCACCATGACCGCCGACAGCCCGATGCACACCCATCCGAGGATGCGCCACCCGCGTCGCGGCGCCGGTTGGGGATCGGCGTCGTCGACGTACTCCATGTACATCGGATTGCTGTTCATCGGCTCCGTGGTCCGGGGTCTCAGCGGTTCTTGGGGGCGTGGGGGGCGGTGGCCTCCCACACGGGATCGCCCGCTTTCCGGGGTCGGGGTCTGGACGAGGGCAAGGAGAGCGTAGGTCAGGAGAGCCGGTACGGGGACCCGGATGCGTCATTCGGACCCGGCGTTCCGGCCACCACCGTCACATGCTCCACGTTCACGCGTTGATCTAGGATGGCTTTGTCAAAGTTTCGTTGAATTATGACGGAAGCACCCGAGGCTAGTGGTGCGAGTAGACCCGCCAGTACCCCCTCCAGTGTGGTGAACGGCATGTCAACCAACAGGCGGTCGCGCGCGTCCAGCTCCCATTTCTCGGCCGCCTCGCGGGCGGCGGCCACCAGCTCCCCCTGGCCGAGTGTGGTCTTTGTCACATCGAGCGCAGGAGTCTCCGGCGTCACAGTGGGTAGTGCGGTGAACCGGTCACCGTGGCCGCGGACCTCGTCGGCGTAGTCGGTCACCCCGGGCGGGCAGTCGGCGAGCGGGCCGCCGAGCGCGTGCAGCGACAGCCCGACGATCTCCTCGGCCTCCGTGTCGCCGACCACGTCGTCCAGCACCTCCTGCGCCGCCGCCAGGAGGTACGGGCCCTTCCGGGGGGTGTGGGGGGTCGTCCCCCCACCTGAATACGGCCCAGAACCGCCGATCGGTTCGCCGGCGCGGCCCTTCACCGCCTCCGGGTCCACCGGCTCCGCGACGAGCCCCGCCGACCAGCAGGCCATCAGCCACACGGCCGTCTGCCAGTGCGGCGGCAGGACGAGCACCGCGCGGGTCCCCGGCTCGGCGCCGAGCCCGTCCACGAGGAAGTTCGCCGTCTTGGCGACCCAGTTGTCGAACGTCCGCGCGGACAGCTCGACGCGCTCCCCGGTCGCGTCGTCGTAGAAGGTGACCAGCGGGTTGGCGGGGTCCTCGGCCACCCGCCGCCGCAGCAGCTCGGCGGGCGTGGCCGCGCTCGGGTCGGGTTCGCTCATGGCCCGAGCGTATGCCCGCGTGATCGCCCGAGGCCCACCACCCGCCGGGTGCCGCTACGCTCCGCACGGGTGGACGACCACCCACACGACCACCGCGCAAGTAACCACGGCGCAAGTAACCACCGCGCAAGTAACCACGGCGCACACGAACACGGGGCGGGACGATGAACGCTGGCCGGCTGCTCGTCCGCGTCACGGTCGCCCCCGCGCTGCTCCTGGTGGCGTGGCTGGCGGTGTCGCTGCCGCTGCTGCTGGCGGGCGTGTTCCGGCCGGCCCCGGCGATCGGGTTGTTCGTGCCGGTCGCGGCCGTGGTGCTGTGGCTCGGCCTGCGGTCCCGTCCGGGTGAGGACGGCGCCGCGAAGCGCGGGAGCCTCAACGCCCCCGGCGGGGTCGACGCGGTGCCGCGGTGGGTGACCTGGAGCGTCCTCGGCATCACCGCCGCGTTCCTGGTGCTCCAGGTGGTGATGTGCGCGGAGCAGATCGTCGTCCGCCGCGACCCGGCGTCGTACGTCCAGTTCGCGACGTGGCTGGCCGGGCACGGGTCGCTGCCCATCCCGGAGTCGGCGGCGGCGTTCGGCGGGCCGGACCCCGTCCTCGGGTTCGCCAGCCCCGCCTTCTACGAGGACGGCGGCGCGGTCGTCCCGCAGTTCATGGCGGGCCTGCCGCTGATCCTCGCGCTGGGCGGCTGGCTCGGCGGCACCCACGGCATCCTGCTGATGGCGCCGCTGATCGGCGCGTGCTGCGTGCTCGCGTTCGCCGGGCTCGTCGCGCGGCTCGCGGGCCCGCGCTGGGCTCCCGCCGGGGCGCTGCTGCTGGGGCTGACGCTGCCGATGCTCTACGTCTCGCGCAGCACGTTCAGCGAGCTGCCCGCGATCGTCCTGCTGCTGGGCGGCCTGTCGCTGCTGTACGACATGCGCCGCGAGGAGGAGCGGAGCGCGCGCCTGAAGGCGTTGCTGGGCGGCGCCGCGCTCGGGCTGATCGTGCTGGTACGGATCGACGGGCTGCGGGACGTCCTGCCGGTCCTCGTGTTCGCGGGCCTGCTCATAGGACGCCGGCGGAGCACCGGCTACTGGCTGGCCGGCGGGCTGCTGCTCGGCACGGGCGCGGGCCTCGTCGAGGGCTTCACGCTGTCGCGGCCCTACCTCACTTATCTGGAATCGTCGCTGAAACCGCTGCTGGCCATCAGCGCGGCGATCGTCGTCGCCGCCGTCGCCCTGGTCGTGCTGCTGCGTGCCGACCGGACCGGCACGCGGCTGCGGCGGCTCGGCGCGGCGGTCGCGCGGGGCAGGCTGCCCGGCGCCGCCGCCGTCCTCACCGTGCTGGTGATGGCGGGCTTCGCGGTGCGGCCGCTGGTGCAGACCGTCCGCCGGGTGCCCGCCACCCGCGACGACCAGATGAACGTGCAGTTCATCGAGACGATCCAGCGCATCCAGCACCTGCCCGTCGACGGCACCCGCCAGTACTCGGAGCTGTCGCTCTACTGGGTCGTCTGGTACATCGGCGTCCCCGCGCTGCTGTTCGCGACGCTCGGTGCGGCGCTGCTGGTGCGGCGGCTGCTGCGCGGGCAGTCGCCCGAGTGGCTGCTTCCCTACGCGATGGTCGTCTGGACGACCGCGCAGGTGCTGCTGCGTCCGGGCATCACGCCCGACCATCCGTGGGCGTCGCGGCGGCTGATCGGCCTGGTCATCCCCGGGCTGCTGCTGTTCACCGTGTTCGCGTCGGCGTGGACGGTGCGCCGCGTCCGCCGGGTCGGGTACGGCCCGAAGATGGTGAACCGGGGCACGGTCACGGGCGTCGCGCTGATGCTGGTGCCGATCGTGCTGACGTCCGGCGGGTTCCTGGTGACCCGGACCGAGCAGCACGAGGTGGGCGCCGTCCGCGGCATGTGCGACGCGCTGAAGCCGCGCAGCTCCGTCGTGGTGGTCGAGCAGTCGACCGCCGACCGGTTCCTCCAGGTCGTGCGCGGCATGTGCGGGCTGCCCGCCGCGCGGGTGAGCGGCGGCGCCACGGCCGCCGATGTCCGGCGCGTCATCGCCGGTGTCACCGGGGCCGGGCGCCGTCCGGTGATCATGGCGGCGAAGCGGGAGCAGGTGGCGCCCTACGGCACCCCGGAACGCGTGCTGATGGTGCGGACGCGGCAGGACGGGCGCACCCTCACCAAGCCGCCCGGCGGGACGTGGGGACTGGCCATGGAGGTCTGGATCGCGGAGCCGTCCGCGGCTTAGCGGCTGCGCTGTTCATGGCCTAACGGCTGCGCCATTCGTGGCTTGGCGGCCGCGCCATCCGTGGCTTAGCGGCTGCCGAGGGTCGGCTGGACGAGTATCCTCGCGCTGCGTGAGCACCCAGTCTGCCGAGCCGACGACCGAGACCGCGACCGCGAGCGCGCCCGCCGCGCAGCCCGCGGCCGAGCCCGTCCAGCCCGAGGCCGCCGCGCAGGCGGAGGCCGCCGCGCCGCCCGAGCCCCGGGCCGAGCCCGAGCCCGCCCCGCCGGAGGACGGGCCCGTCCACGTCACGATCGTCCTGCCCTGCTACAACGAGCAGGACCACGTGATCGCCGAGGTCGAGCGCATCTGCGCCGCGATGGACGCCAGCGGCAAGACCTACGAGCTGCTGGCCGTCGACGACTGCTCGACGGACGACACGCTCGCCCGGCTGCGGGAGGCGGAGCCGCGCTTCCCGAACATGCGGGTGATGGCGTTCCAGCACAACAGCGGCTCGGGCACCGTCCGGCGCATCGGCTCCCAGCAGGCCCGCGGCGACATCGTCGTGTGGACCGACGCCGACATGTCGTACCCGAACGAGCGGATCCCCGAGCTCGTGGACGCCCTCGACGACGACCCGTCCATCGACCAGGTCGTCGGGGCGCGCACCACCGAGGAGGGCACGCACAAGGTGCTGCGGGTGCCCGCCAAGTGGTTCATCCGCAAGGTCGCCGAGCGGCTCACCAACTCCAAGATCCCGGACCTGAACTCGGGGTTGCGCGCGTTCCGCCGCGAGGTGTCGCTGCCGTACCTGCGGCTGCTGCCGCCCGGGTTCTCCTGCGTCACCACGATCACGATCGCGTTCCTGTCGAACCAGCACCCGGTCCGGTACATGCCGATCGACTATGCCAAGCGGGCCGGGAAGTCCAAGTTCCACTTCACCAAGGACGCCTACCGCTACATCCTGCAGGTGCTGCGGATGGTGATGTACTTCAACCCGCTCAAGGTGCTGATGCCGCCCGCGCTGTGGCTGATCGTCATCGGGCTGGGCAAGGGCGTGTTCGACATGGTGGTGCACTTCGGCTACTTCGCCAACAACACCATCATGATCTTCGTGACGGGGTTGATCATCGCGTCGCTGGCGCTGCTCGCGGACCTGATCGTCCGGTCCCGCGGCGACGTCTAGCGGTGGCGTCCAGCGGCATGCGCATCGCGATCGTCGGGCCGGCGTTCCCGTACAAGGGCGGCGGCGCCCGGCACACGACCGAGCTGGCGCACCGGCTCGCGGCGGCCGGGCACGAGGTCGCCATCGAGTCGTGGCGGGCGCAGTACCCGTCGTTCCTGTATCCGGGGCAGCAGACGATCGCCGAGCCCGAGGGCGAGCCGTTCCCCGGTACCCGGCACCGACTCGACTGGCGCCGCCCGGACGGCTGGTGGCGGACGGGCCGCGCGCTGCGGTCCCACGACCTGGTCGTGCTGGTGGTGCTGAGCACCGTGCAGGTGCCGTCCTACCTGGGGATCCTCGCCGGTGTCCGGCGGGGGACGCGGGTGGTGGCGCTGTGCCACAACGTCCTGCCGCACGAGCGCAAGCCCTACGACGAGCCGCTGATGAAGCGCCTGCTGCGCAAGGTGGACGGCGTCCTCGTCCACACCGAGGCGCAGGCGGAGGTCGCGCGCGGCCTCACGGACCGTCCCGTGCGGGTCGCGGAGATGGCCGCGCACCTGCCGTCGGCGGGGGCCGCCGCGCCCGGTGACGACAAGGTGCGCCGGCGGCTGCTGTTCTTCGGGATCGTCCGCCCGTACAAGGGGCTGGACGTCCTGCTGCGCGCCCTCGCCGAAGGCCCGGACGGCGTGTCGCTGACCGTCGCGGGGGAGTTCTGGGGCGGGCTCGACGAGACCCGCGAGCTGATCGGCTCGCTGGACCTCGCCTCGCGGGTGGAGCTGCGGCCCGGCTACGTCCCCGCCGCCGACGTCCCGGGGCTGTTCGCCGCCGCCGACGCGCTCGTCCTGCCGTACCGGACGGCGACCGCGTCGCAGAACGTATGGATGGCCCACGAGCACGGCCTGCCGGTGATCGCGACCGATGTGGGCGGTTTCGCAAGCCAGGTCCGGGACGGCGTCGACGGGCTGATCTGCGCGCCGGACGACGTCGCGTCGCTGGCGGGCGCGCTGCGCCGCTTCTACGAGCCGGGGGAGCCGGAGCGCCTGCGCTCCGGCGTCCGCCCGGTCGACCACGGCCCGCTGTGGGCCGCCTACGTCGAGGCGCTCACAGGTACTCTTCGAGCTCCTTGAGCAGCGCCCGCTTCGGCTTGGCGCCGACGATCTGCTTCTTGGCCTCGCCGTCCTTCACGAGCAGCAGGGTCGGCAGGCCCATCACGCCGTACTGGTTCGGCGTGTCCGGGTTCGCGTCGTAGTCCATCTTCGCGATCTTGATCTTGCCGTCGTGCTCCTCGGCGATCTGCTCCAGGATCGGGGCGATCATGCGGCAGGGCCCGCACCAGTCGGCCCAGAAGTCGACCAGCACCGGGATGTCGCTCTTGAGGACCTCGTCGGCGAATGTCGCGTCGGTCACGGTGATCGGGGCCGTCACGGTCCCTCCTTCGTTGGCTGTGTACCCGTCACAAGCGCCTCGGACGGCGGTTCATTCCCCGGGGCCGGTGTCGTACGCCCCAGCAGCAGCGCCACCCCCGCGTTGATCAGGTCGGCGGCGGTCAGCAGCACCCGCGACGCGATCGCGACCACGACCGGCGCGCCCGCCGGCAGCACCGGCGTCAGCACCACCGTCAGGGCCGCCTCCCGCGCCCCGATGCCGCCCGGCGCGATGAACACCAGGAACCCGGCGACGAACGCCAGCGCGTAGGCGCCGGTCGCCACGAACGGCAGGCCCGCGCCGTCGCCGCCCACCGCCATGCACAGCAGCCAGGTGTGGACGCCGAACAGCGCCCAGCCCAGCACCGTCCAGCCGACGGCGCGCAGCGTGGCGGCGAGGCTGACCGGGTGCTCCAGCGGCGGGCGGCGGATGAGGCGGAGCATCGTGCCGAGCGCCCACGTCACGATCTTCGGGTGCAGCAGCGCGAGCAGGACGGGCGCGAGCAGGAACAGGTACCAGTACTCGTCCCGCGCGGTCTGCGACGTCAGCGGCAGCGTGACCGCCGCGACGGCCAGCCCGCACGCGGTGGACGTCGCCACCGCCAGCAGCGTCGAGCCGAAGCTGCGCTCCGGCGGCACCTTGTGCTCGCGGGTCATCTCGATCTGCGTGACCAGCGCCCACACCTTGCCCGGCACGTACTTGCCGAGCTGGGAGATCCCGGAGATCCGGAAGATGGCGCGCACCGGCAGCGGCGACCCGAGCCCGGCGAGGAACTCCCGCCAGCCGAGCATCCAGACGAAGAGCCCCGCCAGCCCCGCGGCCAGCGCGCCGGCGAGCGTCGGCCAGGACATCTGCTGGAACGCGCGGACCGTCGCGTCCCACTGGGACGCCACGCTGTAGCCGCAGAACGCCAGCGCGAGCAGCACCAGCAGCACCCGCAGCGCCCGGACGGCGACGACCTTCATCTTCACCCGCCCAGGGTAGGCGAACGCGGCCTGCCACCCGCGCGCTCGCCCTAGAGTTGGGGGCGATGAAGATTTCGGATGTGGTCGCCTTCATGGGGCACCAGGTGCACGTGTGCCGGTACCGGGAGGCGGGGACGCTGCTCGGCTGGATGGGGCGCGACCTGCGCGGCAGGCGCGTCCTCGACGTCGCGGGCGGCGACGGGTACTGGGCCGGGCAGGCGCGCCGGCGCGGCGCCGACGCCGTCTCGATCGACCTCGCCCGCGGCAAGATGACCTACGGGCGCACGCTCGCGCACGCGCCCGCGCTGATCGAGTGCGACGCCCTGAAGCTGCCGTTCGCCGACGGCTCGTTCGACGCGATCCTGTCGGTCTGCGCGATCGAGCACTTCGACGACGGCGGCAAGTCGCTGGACGAGATGGCGCGAGTTCTGAAGCCCGGCGGCCAGATCTTCATGTCCGCCGACGTCCTCAGCCGCGCCGACGCCTGGCCGAAGCTGCGCGACGCGCACAAGGCCAAGTACCACGTGCAGCACACCTACACGCACGACAGCCTGCGCAAGCTGATGGACGAGCGCGGCCTCGACCTCGTCCGGCACAGCTACCAGTTCCGCACGGCCGCCACCGAGCGCCTCTACCTGTCGCTTTCCACCTACGGCGGGAAGGTCGGCTTCAACGCCGCGGCGCCGCTGACCCCGCTCGTCGCCCTCGCCGACCGCAAGGCGCCCAACGAGCGCGGCAGCATTGTGCTGGTCCAGGCGCGCAAAAGGTAGTTGCGGGGGGTGTGGGGGGTCGGCCCCCCACAGGTGAGAGGTAGTTGCGGGGGGTGTGGGGGGTCGCCCCCCCACAGATAAAACGCGACCATCGGGTAGGGGCCCTCGTGAATCGCGTGGAACGAGGTCACCCGAGCGCGCGCCCGGCGGGCGTAGGCTCGGAACGTAAAGGGTGATCTACGCCACCACGCTGGATGGGGGAGTGGACCGTGGCGCCTCGAATTCTCCTCGACGCCACCGCCGTGCCTGCCGACCGCGGCGGGCTCGGACGGTACGTGGACGGGCTCCTGACCGCTCTGCACGCGCAGGGCGCCGACCTCGCCGTCGCGTGCCAGCGGGCGGACGAGAAACGCTATGAGGGCCTCGTCCCGGGGGCCCGGGTCGTCGCCGGGCCGGCGACGCTGGCGCACCGCGCCAGCCGCCTCGCCTGGGAGCAGTCTGGCCTGCCCCGCGTCGCCGAGAGCGTCGGCGCGGACGTCATCCATCTGCCGACGTACACGATGCCGGTGAGCGCGGCCCTGCCGACCGTCGTGACGATCCACGACGTCACCCTGTTCGCCGAGCCCGAGCCGCACGACCCGGTGCGCACGTCCTACATCAAGTCGGCGACCCGCAGCGCCGCGCGCCGGGCGACCCGGCTGATCGTGCCGTCCCGCGCGACCCGCGACGAGTTGGTCGGCCGCCTCGGCGCCGACCCGTCGCACATCGACGTGGCCTACCACGGCGTCGACCACGAGGTGTTCCACCGCCCGTCGGAGGCGGAGGTCAAGCAGGTCTCCGACCGGCTCGGCCTGCACGGCCGCCCCTACGTCGCCTATCTGGGGGCGCTGGAGCCGCGCAAGAACGTCCCGAACCTGATCCGCGGCTGGGTGCGCGCCTGCGCCGGACGCGAGGACCCGCCCGCGCTCGTCCTCGCGGGCAGCGGCGGCTGGGACGACGAGGTCGACGCGGCGCTCGCCACCGTCCCGCTGGGCCTGCGGGTGCTGCGCCCCGGCTACCTGCCGTGGCCGTCCCTGCCGGGCTTCTTCGGCGGGGCCCTGGTCGTGGCGCTGCCGAGCCGCGGTGAGGGCTTCGGCCTGCCCGTCCTCGAAGCGATGTCGTGCGGGGCGCCCGTCCTCACCACCCACCGGGGCCCGCTGCCCGAGGTCGGCGGCGACGCGGTCGCCTACACCGAACCGGACGCCGCCGGGATCGCCGAGGCCCTGACCGCGCTCATGGACGACCCGTCCCGCCGCGCGGGCCTGGCCGAGGCCGCGCACGTCCGCGCGAAGGAGTTCTCCTGGTCGGCCTCCGCAACCGCCCACATGGCCTCATACCAGCGCGCAGTCGCCCAATACGCCGCCACTCGCACCCACTAGGCTCTCTCTCCAACCCGGAGAAAGGAACCGAGTGGAAGCGATCCTCCTGGTGGGCGGCCAGGGCACCCGCCTGCGCCCGCTGACGATCTCCACCCCGAAACCCCTGCTCCCGACCGCGGGTGTGGCGTTCCTGGCCCACCAGCTGGCCCGCGCGCACGCATCGGGCGTCGAGCGGATCGTGTTCGCGACGTCCTACCGGGCCGAGATGTTCGAGGCCGCCTTCGGCGACCATGCCTACGGCGTCGACCTCGCCTATGTGAGCGAGCGCGAGCCGCTCGGCACCGGCGGCGCCATCCGGAACGCGGCGCGCGCGCTGACCTGCGGGCCGGACGACCCCGTCCTGATCCTGAACGGCGACATCCTGTCCGGGCATGACGTCCGCGCCCAGGTGAAGCTGCACGAGGAGGCCGGCGCCGCGGTCACGCTCCATCTCACCGAGGTCGACGACCCGTCCCGCTTCGGCTGCGTCCCGACGTCCTCCGACGGCCGCGTGACCGCCTTCCTGGAGAAGACGCAGCATCCGGTGACGAACCAGATCAACGCGGGATGCTACGTCTTCCGCCGCTCCGCCATCGACACGATCCCCGAGGACGAAGTGGTCTCCGTCGAGCGCGAGACCTTCCCGTCGCTGATCTCGTCGGGCGCCGTGGTCATGGGACATGTGGAGTCGGGCTACTGGCTGGACGTCGGTACCCCCGAAGCATTCGTCCAGGGTTCACGGGACCTGGTCTTGGGTGCCCTCACTTCCCCCGCCATGCCCGGTGACCCTGGCGAGCGCCTGACCCTCTCTGGTGCCCGGGTGGCCAAGGGCGCCGTGGTGCGCGGCGGTACCACGGTGGGCCGCAACGCCGTGATCGAGTCGGGTGCCACGGTGACCGGCAGCGTGCTCTTGGAGGACGCGTTCGTCGCCGAAGGCGCCACCGTCCGCGACTCGGTCCTGAGCCGAGGCGCCCGCGTCGGCCCCGGCGCCGTCCTGGACGGAGTGGTCCTGGGAGACGCCGCGATCGTCGGTCCGGGCAACGAGCTGCGCCCCGGCCTGCGCGTCTGGCCCGGCATCGAGCTTCCCCCGACCGCCATCCGTTTCTCCACCGACGCCTGACAGTGATGATGTAGGTGAGCGCCTCCCGCTGGGGTCTGGCCCAACGCCTGACTGGCCTGGTGCCTTCAACGGGATCTGCCGACCCTGC
>NZ_FZOR01000095.1 GCF_900188445.1 Actinomadura meyerae | reverse complement strand
CCGTCCGCTGCGGCGCCGGAATCGCCTGGATCCGGTACCAGGGCCCCGGCAGCACGAACGGCTCAGCCTCCGGCGGCCCGGCCCGCATCCCCGGCGGCGGCCCACCCGGCGGCACACCGGTCCCCCCTCGATAGGGCGGCAGGGGCGGCATCCCAGGCGGCAAAGTCACCCCAGCATCCTGACGCCCCCCACCTCCCCACGCCAACGCCCCACCAAAAGCGCTATGCGCCCTCCACGCCGGAACCAGTTGCGAGTATCGGTCACTTCGAAACTCCGCCGGTCGTCAGAGAGGCAACCCAGCACTGAAGATCCATGTCCGCGATGCGAGCACGAATGAGTAACCCCGCCTACCCGGTTCCGCCCACGGGCGAGGCGATCGGAGCCCTCATGCAAGCGCCGCAGCACGACATGGAGCAGGGTTCTTCACCGACGCCGGACGTCGACGACCCGGCCGGCATCACCTGGGACTGCCCCCGCCTGTTCGGCACCCCCCGGACAACCGCACAGGCGCCCACGGACAGCCCGCTGTGTCAGGCTGGTGGCCCGCTCCTGTCAGGGCTTTGAGAAGTGATCAACCGGTATCACCCATGCCCGAGAAAAGAGCGTCACGCAAACTCGCCTCCCTGCCGCAGACCCGGTATCACCACCCCGGATGGGCCTCACACATCGAGTCGATGGATCAAGTCCTCGACGTCAGAGGCAACTTGCACCCATGCGAAACCATCCGAACTAGCAAGGTAAAGCACTCTCGGCACCACATCCGACTCCCGATAGTCCAAGACGAACGGCATGTCGGTTCCCAGGACGCCGATGAGTACCGAAAGCCGCAGATCGATACCAAGACTGGTATCTACTTCCGGTTCCCAAAAAATGTCAAGCGGCTCGAGTTCCCGCCAAAGCTCGTTACAGCGCACCAATTCGGAAAGATCGAAAAAATGCGCTTCATTGGGTCGTTCCCCAAAGATCTCCAAAAATACCTGTTCGTCCGCAGGCGGAACCCACCTCCCCTCCTTCAAAAGCACTTCCAGCGCGGCGGGAATGCGATGACCGAGAACTTGAAGATCGCCCATTTCCATCACCCGGATACTTCTAGGCCAGTGAGGTTCCGCAGCGCCTCCATAATAGGCTCACGGTACTGTGTCGGAGCCGCAGCGTTACGGAAGTTCCGTCGATTCACGCTCCCCGAGTTCCATCTCACCTCGAGCGATCCATCCCGCACGATTGCGACAAAACCGACCGTTTCCGTCGAGTTTCCGAACATTTCCCGATTGGTCCTACCATGCCCCCCGGCCTGCGGAACGAGCGCCTGTGGGCCGCTACTGAGTCGCGCGACCAATCGACCCGTGGTGGGATCGTATACCCCGCTGAAACCATAGCCTTCCGGCATGGCTCTGACCGAAGCGCGGTTGTGCTCTATGGCCTGCCCGGTTGCAATGACCCTGAGATCGCAAACGTCCTCGTTGTGGACGAGGACCGAAGACTGCCCGGCCTCTACATAGTACGTGTGCAGGTTAGCGATGGTCAGGTTGTGGACGCGTTGGTGTCGAGTGGTCTCGTGCTCGGCCACGGTTATCTGGACGTAGGTGCCGGCGCTGCTGCGAAGCCACATGCCGGGCTTGAGGTCGGCGGCCTCGACCCAGGCGTTGATGTCGCCACCGACCCAGAAGGGATGTGTGTCGGTCGCGATGAGCACGCCGCTCTTCGGCTTCTTGAGGAGAGGTGTCGCGGTCGTGGGCTCGGGCGTGTCACCCTCCGTCCATCCGAGAGCCGGAGCGTCCGCGTTCACGGTGATCTGGACCAGGTTCTTGTCGCCCTTGCTGGTGATGGTGCCGAGGACCGGTTGAGCTCGGGTCTTGCCCGTCTCGGGGTCCGTGGCGAGGACCTTGTCGCCGACCTTGACGTCCTCGATGGGTTTGCGGGTGCCGTCGGCCATGAGGACATCGGTGCCCGGGACGAAACTGCTGCTGCACCGCAGGTTCCGGGCCACGCCCGCCAGCCTCTGCCGGAGCTTCGTTGTGGTGGGGCTGGGCCGCCCGCGCCGTCCGCGCCCGCCGAGGAAGATGGCGAATCCGCCGTTGAGATCGATCCAGGCTTTGTTCAGCTTGGCGTAGAACATAGTTCTGACGCATTCGTCCATGCTGCGCACGCGTGGAGTGCGGCCTCGATGTCCACCGCTTGCACTTCCGGTGCATAACGGTATCCGCCCGGATTCGCGAACTGGTAGAAGAAGGGCCAGAACTTCTTCCGGAAACGAACTATGTCGATGTACTTGGGAACGGTGATCGTATTCCATGCACCAACGTGGCGTGACGTCCGGGAGTTGAGTCCTCCGCCCGTGGAGGCGACCATCCGTCCGCCACCGTCGTAGACGTCGTAGCATCCATTGGAATTGGATCGGCGGTCGACTCCGTCCCCGTTGTAGCAGTCGACCTGCCCGGTGCCGGTGGGGAAGCACATCTTCCCGTCGGGATCTGCGTTGCTGACCGGCGAGTTGTTGGCATAGGCGTAACCGTTCATCTGCTGGGGGTCGGCCGGGTCCATAAGGGGGTCGACGGAGATGAAGCGGCCGGTGTCGGGGTCGTATTCGCGAGCGCCCAGATGGGTGAGGCCGGTGGGGTCCCGGACACCTCCGACGAACCCTCTGTCGTTCGGCCAGGTGGCATCCTCGTCCATGCCGCGGATCGACCCGAAGGGTGTGAACCGGCGGACCGTGCTGGACTGGGTGGCCGCGTTGATGGCGATCTGGTCCGTGCCTTGGTGGTCACCGGTCAGATAGGTGATAGTGCCGTCGGACGCGCGCATCGCGACGGTCTGACCGGCGAAGGCGTAGTAGCGGGTCCCGGTAGCGGAGGAGGCGCCGTTTAGGGCCCGTAGTTCGGTGCCGCCGGGCAGGTAGAGGGTGGAGCCGGTGGGGTCCTTGCGGATGAGGCGGTTGCCGTCGGCGTCGTAGATGTAGGTTTCGTCGTTGCCGTGCTGGGTGACCTTGGTTAGTTCGCCTTCGGTGTCCCAGGTGAAGGTCTGGGTGCTGCTGCTGGGGCTGCCGTCTGCGGTCTGGATGGTGGTGGTGTTGCCGGTGGCGTCGTAGGTGTAGGTGTCGGTGCGGTTTCCGGTGGGGCTGTTCTGGGTGAGTTGGGTGAGGCGGTTGCCTTGGCCTGCGGGTGCGTAGGTGTAGGTGCGGGTGGTGTCGGTGGTTCCGGCGATGCCGTGGCGGGTTTCGCCGGTGCGGTTGCCTGCCTTGTCGTAGGTGAAGGACTGCCAGTACGGGGCCGGGCCGCCGATCACCGAGGAGGATGGTTCGGCGGCGCAGGCCCCGGTGGTGCCTTGGCTCCATGCCTGGGTGAGGCGTCGCAAGTGGTCGTAGGTGAAGCACTGGTTGTCGACGCCGTCGCGGGAGGTGTCGGTGATGGAGGTGATGGAGCCGGAGTCGGTGTAGTGGTAGGTGGCGAAGCGGTCGTTGCCGTCGATGCCCTCGCGGAAGGTCTTGGCGGTGTCCAGGCGCTGGGTGCCGTACT
>NZ_FZOR01000012.1 GCF_900188445.1 Actinomadura meyerae | reverse complement strand
TCGTCAGCGTCGAACGCCGGAGGGCGCCCGCCCGCCGAACCGCGCCGCTTGCGGTGGCCGATCTGGTCGGCCGGCTCGGGAATGGTGCATGCGATGCCGCGCCTGCGCAGATAGGCGCGGTTGCCTCGCGAAGAGTAAGCCTTGTCGGCGCGGACCCGGAAGGGCCGGGTGCGCGGACGGCCCTATCACGCCAGGGGACACCGGTGCGGACCCGCCATCTGATCTCGTCGATCAAGTGCCGCTTCGACCACACCACCGGCCGACCAGGCTTCGCCCCCACCGGCAGCAACGGCTCCAACAGCGCCCACTGCGCATCGGTCAGATCACCACGACCCACAAACAAGATCATCCCGAACCGGCAGACACACCGTGATCAACTTCTGAAACACGGCCTAGGTCGGTGGGGGCTTGTGTTGCTGCGAGCACAAGGGGCGTCCTTTTGTTGACGGTCGGGGAGGTGGTGAGTTGAAGAAAATGAAGATCGGAATTCGAAGTGTCTGAATTGTCTGCCGGTATTGGTGAGGTGGTGCGCTAAAATTGGATTGCTGATGCGGGTTGGGGGGTGAACGTCCGTGTCCGGTTCCGCTGAGGTCATCGCGATTGATGATGGGCAGCGTGAATGGGAAGATCGGGCGTGGTTTCCGCCCGGCGCGCAATTGGCGGTCTGCCTGTCGGGTGCAAAAGAGCGGCTGGCTGATCTGACCGATGGCGAACTGCTGCAGGTCGCGGCGGCCGCGCGTCGGCAGACCTCCTGGGCGCAAGCTAGGGAACTGGCCGCGATCGCCGAACTCACCCGCCGCCGCACGTCCGAGGATGCTTCGGATGCCGAGGCTGACTATCGGGTGTTGTCGGCACGTGAATCGGTCACCGAAGAGGTCGCCGCGGCTCTGACCGTCACCGGGAACGCCGCCGCCACCCTCGTCCATCTGGCCGAGCAGTTGACCGGCCCGCTGGCCGCCACCGGAGAGGCGCTGGGCGCCGGTCGCATCGACCTGGCGAAGGCCCGCGTGATCTGTGACGTGACCGAGCACCTTCCGGAGGACGTGGCGGGGAAGGTCCAGTGCGTCGCTCTGGAAAAGGCGAACGAGCAGACCACCGGGCAGCTTCGCCGCCGGATCCGGCGGGTCGCGCAGCGACTCGCACCCCAGGCGATCGAGGAGCGCAAGCGGGAAGCGGTACGGCAGCGGCGCCTCGAACTGTGGGACAACCCGTCCGGAACCTCCGACCTCGCGTTGTGCGATCTCGCGGCCGAGGACGCCCACGCCATCTTCAACAAGATCACGGCTGCGGCCAACGGCATCAAGGCCGATGGCGACCCCCGTCCGCTGAGCGCCGTTCGCGCCGACCTCGCCACTCGGCTCCTGCACGGGGTCGAGCTTCCCGACGCCGTCCGCGCCCTTCTTTCCGGGACGTGTGACGACTCACAGGCGAGGGTGACTCAGTTCCCTGGTCCGGCGCATGGGGACGATGCGTCCGCCGGTGATGCTGATGCGGGCATTGCGGCGCTGGCGGACGAGGTGGAGCGGCGCCTGAACCATGTGCGTGGTCGGGTCGAGCCTTGTGAGCTGCCGGACGCGATCCGGCGGGCGGCGGGGCGCATCCACGAGCAGTTCGCCGACGCCCGCGACCTCGCCTGCCGGGGCGGCGAGCAGAGCCATGGCAACCCCGGCTACCGGCCGTCCGCCGCACTGCGCCGGGAGATCGTGGCCCGCCACGGCAGGTGCGTGTTCCCCACCTGCAACCAGCCTTCGCGGCGCTGCGACCTCGACCACACGGTCCCCTGGCGGCCCGGCACCACCTGCCGCTGCAACCTCGCACCGCTGTGCAGGCGCCACCACCGGTTGAAGCAGACCTCCGGCTGGCGACTCCACCAGGTGTGGCCCGGACTGCTCCTCTGGATCACGCCGTCCGGAGCCTGGTACATCGTCCGGCCCGACCGGCAGTAGGGCGGTGGGCAGGTGGCTTATTTCTCACAACCTATGTCAGTTTTTACAAGACTGATGTGTATTAATATGTCGCTCATGGAGATCGAGTCGCTGGCGGCGGCACTTGAGCGGGAGCACCACGAGATCGACGAGGGGATCGAGGCGTTCACGGCCAACCCCGCGGGCGGTAAGCGGGACCGGGAGTCGCTGGCGCGTGCCGTCCGGGCGCTGCGCCGCCACATCTACCTCGAAGAGGAGTTCCTGTTCCCCGCGCTGCACGCGGCGGGGCTGATGGCGCCGGTCCTGGTGATGCTGCGGGAGCACGGGGAGATGTGGACGACGCTCGGTGCGCTCGATGAGGCGCCGGACGACGAGGCCGCGCTCACCCTCTGCCGGCGGCTGAACGTCCAGCTCCTGCACCACAACCTGAAGGAAGAGAAGATCCTCTACCCGGAGCTGGAGCGGGTCGTGCCGGAGCCGGAGCGGCTGCGCGATTTCCTGCGGTCCGGGGAGATGCCCGCGGACTGGGTGTGCGTGCGGGCAAGGTGAAGACCGTCCGTCAGGCGATCTCGGTGAAGCCGAGGTGGTTGTAGAGGCGGCGGGCGCGGCGGTTGCGGCGGGTCACCGCCAGGGAAAGGGTGCCGTGGTCGGGGGCCAGGGCGTGCATGGCCGCCTGGACCAGCGTCCGGCCGACGCCCCGGCCCGCGTGGGACGGGGCCGTGAAGAGGAACGCCAGAAGCGGCTCGTCCCGGTAGAGGGTGACCAGGGCCGCGCCGATCGGGCGGCCTTCGTGGTCCGTGACGAACGAGGCTTCGGGGAGGAAGCGGCCGTACTCGCCGTTCAGGGTGAGCCGGATCTCGCGTGCGGCGCCCTGCAGGTCGCCGACGTCGGCCTCGTCGGGGGTGCCCCGGTAGGCGTCCCACATGGCGGCGGCCAGGGCGGGCAGGTCGGACTCGGTGAACGGGCGGACGACCCCGGGCGGAGGCGGGGACGCCGCGTCCAGGGATGCCTGGAGGCGGCTGCGCACGGGCGCGCCGAACGTCCCGGATGTCATGGTTTCGAGTCTAGGCGGGCGCCCCCGGCCGGGGACGCCCGCCATCGGTCAGCGCTTGTAGCGGCGGCCGTGGATCATGTTGATCATGCCGAGGACGCGGGCCATCTCCTTCTCGGTGCGCGCGAACGTGGTGAGGTTCATCGTCGCGAACCGCTGCCGGGTGATGGCCTTCGGGCGGGTGAACTCGCGCAGGCCGTCCGCGCCGTGGATGCGGCCGAACCCGGACTCGCCGACCCCGCCGAACGGCAGCGCGGCGACCTGGGCGAACGCGGCGAAGGCGTTGATGGAGGTCATGCCGGAGCGCATCCGCCGGGCGACGTCCAGCGCGCGGGCCTTGTTGCCGGAGAAGATCGTCCCGGCGAGGCCGTAGCTGGTCTTGTTGGCCTTGTGCACCGCCTCGTCGAGGTCCTTGACGCGGTGGACGGTGATCGTCGGGCCGAAGGTCTCCTCGCAGACGGCGGCCGAGTCGTCCGGCACGTTGGTCAGCACGACCGGCTCCACGTAGGGCTTGCGCACCGACTCGGCGCCGCCGACGACCGCCTTGCCGCCCTTGTCGAGGGCGTCCTTGATGTGCCGCTCGATGATGTCGAGCTGCCCCGGCATCGTGATCGGGCCGTAGGCCGCTTCACGGTCGAAGCCGGGGCGCAGGTCCTTGGCCTTCTCGGTGAGCTTGCCGAGGAACTTGTCGTACGCCTCGTCCACGACGTAGATGCGCTCGACGCCGATGCAGGTCTGGCCCGCGTTCGACATGGCGCCCCACAGCGCCGCGTCGGCGGCGGCGTCGAGGTCGGCGTCGGAGTCGACGATGCAGGCGTCCTTGCCGCCGCACTCGGCGACGATCGGGGTGAGGTTCTCGGCGCAGGCCGCCATCACGCGCTTGGCGGTGCGGGCCGAGCCGGTGAAGGCGATCTTGTCGACGTGCGGGGACGAGGCGAGCGCCGCGCCCGTCTCGCCGAGGCCGGTGACCGTCTGCAGCACCGGGTGCTCGGGGATCACCGCGTCGAACAGCTCCGCGAGCAGCACCCCGACGCCCGGGGTGAACTCCGACGGCTTGAACACGACGGCGTTGCCGGCGGCGAGCGCGTACCCGATCGAGCCCATCGGGGTGAAGATCGGGTAGTTCCACGGGCCGATGACGCCGACGACGCCGAGCGGCTGGTACTCCAGCACGCACTTCTGGTTGACCGCCATCAGGCCGGGGAAGACGCTGCGCGGCCCGAGGACCTTCTGCGCGTTGCGGGCCGCCCAGTCCAGGTGGGTGATCGCCATGATCGTCTCGAGCTGGGCGTCCTGGACCGGCTTGCCGGTCTCCTGGTGGATGAGCTCGGCCATCCGGTTCAGGTTGCGGGCGAGCGACCCCTTGACGTTGAGCAGCCGGAGCCGGCGCTCCTTCCAGCCGAGGGCGCGCCACCACTCGGCGGCCTCCCGGGCGCGCTCGATCGCGGCCGCCACCGCGGCACCGTCCTGGCGGGGATGCTCGGCGACGACCTCGCCGGTGGCCGGGTTCAGGGACGCGAACGTCTCGGCGCTCTCCGTGGCCACGGACATGGGGAACCTCCCGGGAGGAGCCGTAAGTGAGTACTTGCGGTGTGTACCGGCTAGTAAACCACCCTAGGCGCCCGGCGGGGAGTCCGGGATCCAGCTGCCGTGGAATCCGGCCGGGACCCGGCGCGGCAACCGGACGGACGCCGTGCGCGACAGGTCGGCCGCGTCCAGCACCAGCAGTTCCGAACCGGACCCGGCGGAGACGATCGACAGCAGCCAGCCCTCGTCCTCGGCGCGGGCGCCCGCGGCCGGGACGAACACCGCCTCGCCGACGTGCGCGTCCTCCCCGCAGTCGTGGGACGACGCGCCGCCGCGCAGGTCGTACTTCACGATCGAGCCTCCCGCGACCGTGTAGAGGTAGCGGTGCTCGCGGCCCGTCCGGCTGTCGTCGTGGGTCGGGAACTCCACGCCGCGGTCGTCGAGCCGCTCCTCGGACGCCCTGCCGGTGGCGGGGTCGAGGACCCAGCGGTGCAGGTGCGCGCTCTCCGACTCCGCCGCCTCGGCCGCCGGGTCCACCGTGCCGCCGACCCCGCCCCAGAAGGAGGTGAAGACCTCCGGGGCGTACCGCGCGCCGTCCAGCACCACCCGTCCGGCCTCGTCCTCGTGCGCGTTGCCGACGTGGAAGACGTAGCACGGGTCGACCTCGAACCAGCGGACGCCGCCGGACCCGTCGCGCGGCATCACCCCGAGCCGCGCGCCGTACCCGTCGTCCCACCGGTACGGCAGGCCGGACCGGCCGGACAGCGCCAGGTCCAGGTCGAACACCACCGGCAGGTCGAGCCAGACGACATGGTGCTCGGTGATCGCGAAGTCGTGCATCATCGTCGGGCCCGGTACCTCGACCTCGCGGGTCTCGACCAGCGTCCCGTCCGCCGACAGCCGGTGGAAGACCAGGTAGGGCGGGAACACGCCGTACCCGAAGAACAGCAGGTCGCCGGTGACCGGGTCCTCCTTGGGATGCGCGGTCATCGCGGTGGTGAGCCGCCCGCCGAAGTCGCACGGCCCCGCCGTCTCCAGCTCCGGGGTGACCTCGTAGGGGAACCCGGCCTCCACCAGCGCCCAGATCTTGCCCGCGTGCGGGATGACGTGCGTGTTGGCCTGCACCGCGCACCGGTCGAACGTGTAGTCGTCGCGGACGAACGGCGCGCCCTTGGTGAACGCGTCCGTCCGCACCCAGCGGTTGCGGTACCACTCGGCCCGGCCGTCGCGCAGCCGCACGCCGTGGATCATGCCGTGGCCGGTGAACCAGTGCCGGCTCGGCTCGCCCGGCTTCGGGTTCGGCCCGTTGCGGAAGTACCGGCCGGTCAGCTCGGGCGGGAGCGTCCCGGTGACCGGCAGGTCGCGGGCGTCGGTCTCGTCGGGGACGGGCGCCAGGGGGCCGTCCATCCAGGCGGCCGGACGTTCCTCGGTGTGCTCGCTCATACGGTCTGCTCCTCGGGACGGGGGGAGGCGGGCTCGGCGAGGCGGCGCTTGCGGGCCGCCTTGGGATAGCGGGCGGTGAACACGGCCGGCGCCGTGAAACCGACGACCTTCACGGCCACGAGCAGCGCGGTGTCGTCGGGGGACCAGTGCTGGACGCAGGCGAGGGCGGCGGCGGTCGCGGTGAAGCCGGCCGCCCAGCCGAGCGTGAGAGTGCGGTTGATCGTGTGGAAGAGGTCGGTCGCGGCGACCTCGGCGGGCACGGTGCGGCGCGCTATGCCCGCGGTGAAGGGGCGCCCGGCCAGCAGGGTCGCCCATGCGGTGACCGCCAGCCAGCCGATCGCGAGGGACGCGCCGTAGTCCAGCACCGGGGAGCCGGGGTCGGCGAACGCGAGCGCGGTGAGCAGCGCCATGTAGACCATCGTGGACGCTTCGAGGACCAGGGAGTCGGCGCGGTGGCCGCGGCGGACGTCCTGGGCGAGCAGTGCCAGCGCCGCCACCAGGCCGCTGACCGCGCCGGCCTTGGTGTGGAAGCCGCTCACGACCGCGAGCAGGATCCAGGGGAGGAAGGTTCTGGCGTAGTACTTCGGCATGGCCGCGGGAGCCCCTCGCTATGACATTCCAGTTTTGACACGTCGAAGCTAGACGTTCCTACTTAGACATGTCAATAGTGAGTGGTAGGCTCCCGGCATGAGTTTGCGACACGCGATGCTCGGGCTCATCGCCGAGATGGACGGTGCCAGCGGTTACGACCTGCTGCGGGTGTTCGAGATCTCGCTCGGCAACGTCTGGCCGGCCCGGCAGAGCCAGCTCTACGGCGAACTCGGCAAGCTCACCGCGGCCGGGCTCATCGAGGTCGCCGAGGAGGGGCCGCGCGGGCGCAAGGAGTACCGGATCACCGAGGACGGCCGCGCGGAGCTGCACCGCTGGATCGTCGACGAGCCCGCCAAGGCCAGCCGGCGGGACGACGCTCTGCTGCGCGTGTTCTTCCTGGGGCTCGTCGATCCGGAGGACGCGCAGCGGTACATGCGGCGCAATTCCGCCGGGCTGAACGGCTACCTGGAGGAGCTGCTCGCCCTGGAGGACCGGGTCGAGTGGGACCACGACAACCTGTCCGTCTACGGGCGGCTCGTCATCGAGTACGGCAAGCGGTTCGCCGCGATGCGGCGTGACTGGTTCGACTGGGCCGCAGAGGAGATCCGGGCGCTGGAGGAGTCGAAGGCCGCGGGCGGGCGCGAGTAGAGCGCAGGTAGGTCGCGAGCAGGGCGCGGTGTTCGGGGGCGCGCCCTGCTCGCTTTGCCGGTCAGCGGAAGTCGTCGGCGTGGTCGGCGGCCCATTCGCGGAACGTGCGGGCCGGGCGGCCCGTGATGCGCTCGACCTCGGGGGACGGCTCGCCCGGGTGGTCGACGGCGGACGCGCGCAGGCGGAGCAGGACGTCCACCAGCCCCTCGCGCATGTAGGGGCGAGCGAGCATCTCCTTGCGCGCCTCCTCCGGGTCGATCTCCTCGAAGCGCGCCGGGCGGCCGGTCGCCGCGCCGATGAGCCGGACCATCGCCGGGTGGGTGAGCTGCTCCGGGCCGCTCAGCAGGGGCCGGGCACCGACGAGGGCATCGGTGAGCAGCGCCTTGGCGGCGACGGCCGCGATGTCGCGTTCGTGGATGGGCGTGCTGCGCGCCGCCGCGTACGGTTCGCGGACGGGCTCGCCCGCCCGGATCCGCTCCCGCCAGCCGAGCGCGTTGGACGCGAACTCGCCGGGACGCAGGAACGCCCACTCCAGGCCGGACGCCTCGATCGCCCGCTCGATCTCCAGATGGTGCGCGGCTAGCTCGTTGGACGGGTCGTCGTCCAGCGCGGCGGCGGACGACAGCATGACGACGCGCCGCACGCCCTTCGCGGCGGCGCGGGGGAGCAGGTCGTCCAGACCGTGCCAGAACACGGCGGGGTTGAGGAACAGCGACGTCACGCCGTCCAGCGGCATGTCGGCGGTGCGGGCGACCTCCGCCCCGCTGGGCAGCCGCGCGGTGGCGGGATCGCGGGTCAGCGCGCGGACCTCCGCGCCCGCGGTGAGCAGTTCGGCGACGAGGTGCCGTCCGACGTTTCCGGTGGCACCGGTGACAAGGATCATGCGGCAAGGTTCAACCAGATGGATGAACCTGTCAAACAGCCGGTTGGTTGACCGCATCAGCCGGGCGGCTACGATGGCGCCGTGACGGACACGACGAAACGGCCGCGCCGCGCCCCCGCGCCCGAGGAGCGCACGCTCGACGCCGAGCGCTCCCGCCGCCTGCTGCTGGACGCCGCGCTGGACGAGTTCGCCGCCAAGGGCTTCGCGGGCGCCCGCGTCCAGGACATCGCCGACCGCGCCGGCGTCAACAAGCAGCTGATCAACTACTACTTCGGCGGCAAGGAGGGGCTCTACTGCGCGCTCGGGCAGCGGTGGCTGGAGCGCGAGGCCGAGTTCAACGACCCGTCGGTGCCGTTCGACGAGATCGTGGTCCGCTACCTGCGGCACATCCTGGACGACCCGCGCGGCACGCGGCTGAACGCCTGGCGCGGCCTCACCGAGGACCTCGACGACATCCCGTCCGGCGACCGCGAGGACCTCTCCGACATCGAGCGCCGCCAGGCCGCCGGGGAACTGGCCGCCGACCTCGACCCGGCCGCGCTGATGCTGGCCATCATGGCCATGGTGTCGGCGCCCGTCACGAAACCGGTCGAGGTGCGGCGCGTGTTCGGGCTCGACCCGGAGTCACCGGAGTTCCAGGAGCGCTACGCCGAGCAGTTGCGCCGGATCATCCGGCACCTGGCCGGGCCCTGACGCCCGGCCCCGGCGCTTCGGGCTCCCGGGGTCAGCCGCGCCAGAACTGGAATAGGTAGTGGCCGAGTTCGATCGGGAAGTTGTCGACCGAGCCGCTCACCTTGAACGGGAACCCGTCCAGGCCGATCGCGTCGGTGAGGTAGAAGATGACGTTGAAGAAACCCTCGTTGATCGGCCCCAGCCACAGCAGGGCGATCAGGATGAGGAAGGCGTAGCCGCCGTAGGCGCTCGCCTGCGCGGCGAACCGGCGCGGCAGGTACGGCTCGATGATGCCGAAGCCGTCCAGCCCGGGGATCGGCAGCAGGTTCAGCACCGCCGCGGTGACCTGGAGGAACGCCAGGAACGCCAGCCCCGACCAGAACAGCGCGTGGTCCTTGTCGGCGAAGTTCTTGAAGATCACCGCGAGCATCACGGCGAACAGCGCGTTCGACAGCGGGCCCGCCGCCGAGATCAGGCTGTGCCGCAGCCGGCCGCGGATCGCGTGCCGCTCGATCCACACCGCGCCGCCCGGCAGGCCGATCCCGCCCAGCACGATGAACACGACCGGGATGAGGAAGCTCAGCGTGACGTCGGAGTACTTCAGCGGGTTCAGCGTCAGGTAGCCCTTGGCCGCGACGCTCCGGTCCCCCGACCGGTAGGCCATGTACGCGTGCCCGAACTCGTGCAGGCACAGCGACAGGATCCACGCCGAGATCACGAACCCGAACACCGCGACCCGGCCGGGGCGCTCCAGGATCGTCCCGTACCGCCAGGCGACCAGGCCGCACAGCACGGTCGCCCCCACGACCGCGAGGAACACCGGGCTCGGCCGCACGGCCGCGCTCCCCCGCGCCTCGTGTGCAGTCCCGTTCATCGCCGGCCCCTCTCACCGCGCCGTTCCCCCGGCGCGCCGTCCCGCCTGATCGTCACTCGGAAGCTACCTGCTCAACGGAGTCCGCGCGCACCGGAGTTCCGCCGTCACGGCGCCGCGATGACCGGGACGACGTAGGTGCGCAGGAAGCGGCGCAGCCCCTCGGCGTCCCGGTCCCGGTCCATCACGATGAGCGAGGTGATGATGCGGAAGAGGAACTCGACCGTCCCCTCCACCTCGATGTCGGCCCGCAGCTTGCGCTGCCGCTGCGCCTGCTCGAAGTACGGGCGGACGTAGTCGCAGCACAGCGCGAGGACGTGCTCGGCCGCGCCCGCGACCGCCGCCTGCATGTGCCCCGCCGCCTCCGGCACCAGGAAGTGCGCGACGGTCGGCTCGGCGCGCACGTACTCGACCGCGTCCATCGTGCCCTCGACGATCGCCTCCGGCACCGACCGCTCGCGGCGCAGCCGCTCGGCGAGCCGGTCGAGGAAGCGGTGCAGGTCGCGCACCACCACGGCGAGGATCAGCTCGTCCCGCCCGCCGGTGATGCTCCGGTACACGGTGGCCCGGGAGAGCCGCGCGGCGGCGGCGATGTCCTCGACGGTCGTCTTCGCGACGCCGAAGCGGCCGAAGCACTCCTCGGCCGCGTCGATGATCCGCTCGCGCGTCGTGTCGGTGGTGACCGGGGGCATGCCTGCACACTACCGGCCGGGCGAAGCCGGTCAGTCCAGGGTGTACTCCAGCGACCAGGTGTGCCCGCCGTCCTCGGTGACGGTGATCTGGCCGAGGCCGCGGATGCCCGCGAGCTCCCCGGTACCGGACGTGGGGACGATCAGCCAGCGCAGCCACTGGGTGTCGGGCGTCCCGTCCTCGCTGCCCGCGCTGTGCTGGAGGACGAACGTCCCCTCGCGGCCGTGCAGGATGCCCTGGACGCGCTCGACCCCGACGTAGGCGGCGGGCCCGGCGGGCGTCTCCACGGTGATCAGCTCGGTGCTGCTCGTGCCGACCAGGTCGCCGTGGAACTGCTTGCCGACGTGGACGCGGGTCAGCTTGGTGCCGTCCTGCTCCTCGTAGGGTTTCTCGGCTTCCCATGCCTCGATGTCGAAGCTGCCGCTCGCTTGGAAGGTCATCCCGTCATGATGCACGTCACGTCCGACAAGGCGGAACCGGGCGGCAGGGCGGAACCGGGCGCGGGACGGCCTAGAAGAGGGTGCCCTCGTGCTCGATGCCGCGCAGCGCGTCGTAGTCGAGGGTGACGCAGTCGATGCCGCGGTCGGTGGCGAGGACGCGGGCCTGCGGCTTGATCTCCTGGGCGGCGAACACGCCGCGGACGGGGGCGAGGTGCGGGTCCCGGTTGAGCAGCTCCAGGTAGCGGGTGAGCTGCTCGACGCCGTCGATCTCGCCGCGCCGCTTGATCTCGATCGCGACGGTGGCGCTGTCGGCGTCCCGGCAGAGGATGTCGACCGGGCCGATCGCGGTGGGGAACTCGCGGCGGATCAGCGTGTAGCCCTCGCCGAGGGTGGTGATGTGCTCGGCGAGCAGTTCCTGGAGGTGCGCCTCGACGCCGTCCTTCTGCAGCCCCGGGTCGATGCCCAGCTCGTGGCTGGTGTCGTGCAGGATCTCCTCGATGGTGAGGATGAGCCGCTCGCCCGACTTGCCGTGCGTGACCGTCCAGCGGGCGATGGCGCCGTTCTCGGTGTAGCTCTCCTCGCGCAGCGAGCAGGGCGGGTTCATCCAGTTGAGGGGCTTGTAGGCGCGGTCGTCGGCGTGGATGCTCACGCTTCCGTCCGCCTTGATGAGGATCAGGCGGGGGGCCATCGGCAGGTGGGCGGTGAGCTTGCCGGCGTAGTCGACGCTGCAGCGGGCGATAACGAGACGCACGGTGCCTCACCTTAGTGCGGGGTCCGGCCCGCTTCAGGCCAGACCGGCGTACCGGCGGCACTCGTCGTGGTCCGCGGGCACGCCCCAGGTGCCGAGGATCCCCAGCAGGTTGCCCCAGCGCCAGCTGTCGGACGGCAGCTCGGCGATCGTCCGCACGGCCCGCTGCTGGACGGCGGTGAGGTCGGCGAACGGCGGCAGGGGGCGGACGGGCGTGCCGAACACCATCTTGAGCGCCACCTCGGCCACCGGGAAGGACCGGTTGTCGGACGTGCGAGCGAGCCCTTCGAGGACGGCGTCGACGGCCTCCGCGGGAGGATCGTCCAGCGCGGCGAGGGTCATGTGCGAGAGCAGGGACAGGTCGCCGCTCAGGAAGTCGGTCTCCGCCTCGGGCGGGGAGACGCAGCAGGCCGTCAGTTCCGCGAGGACCCGCGGGCCGGTCTCGCCCAGCCGGGCGAGCGCGACCGCCGCCGCCCAGCGCGGGCCGGGTTCGTCGCCGGCCAGCCGCTCGCGGATCAGGGGGAGGAGGTCCCGGCCGCCGAGGAGACCGGTGGAGATCAGCGCGCTCATGGCGACCTCCGGGTGCCGCTCAGAGTCGAGCAGCGGGCCGAGGACGGCGAGCGAGGCGGCGGACTCCTCGGGGAACCAGCCGACCGTGTACGCGGCGGTGGCGCGCACCCCGTCGTCGGCCTCGGTGAGCAGGGCGTGCACGGTCGGCAGCCCGGCGCGGACGGCGTCGTAGGCGGCGAGTTCCGCCTCGGCGGCGCGGCGCGCGTGGTCGAAGTCGTACATCTTCCGGTCGAACTCGCGGTCGCGGCGCTCGTGGTCGTCCGCCGCGCCGGCGACCCACGCGTCGAGGCGGCGCTCCTCCGCCTCGGGGTCGGCCGCGGCCATCCGCGCCACCGCGTCCCGCCAGTCCGCGATCGCGACGCCGGCCGGCAGGTGCGCCTCGTCGAAGCCGATGGCCAGCGCGGTCGCCAGGTAGAGCGGGTACGCCCGGTCGGGCGTGCCGGGGTCGGCCGCCAGCGCGAGGAGGAACGGCACGGCCGCCGCCGACGCGGTGTACCGGCTGCCCTGGTGGTAGATGTTCGTGAACAGCTCCCCGAACGCCCCGTGGCGCTCCTCCTGGTCGGGCGAGCGCAGCGTGCGGAGCAGGCCGGGGACGTCCTCCGCCGAGCCGTAGGCGTGGTCGAGCCCCGCCCAGTCGATGCCGTCCAGTCCCTCCAGCGGATCGCTCATGTCGCGATCATGCCGGACGAACGCGTCTAAGGCCCTGCGTACGGCACAGATAAGGCGTGCTTCCGATGTCCGGCCGGCCCCCTTAGGACGAGTCTCTTGGATGTCGGGTCGTGCCGAGCGGCCCGAGACGTTGGGGGGAGGGGTCGTGATCCACCACGACATCATGCGGTCCGTGATGACCGAGCGCAGCCGCGAGCTGCGGGCACGGGCCGAGGCCGAGCGGGACGCGCGGACCGCGCGCCGCGCCCGCGAGTTCTGGGCCGAGCGCGCCGAGCGGTTCGCCGCCCGGCGGAGCGCCCGGCGCGAGGTCCGGCGCGCGCACTGCCGGGACGCGGCACCGGCGCGCTGACGCGGGCCCCGGCCGGGCGGGACCGGCCGGGGCGGCACCTAGCGGAATGAAAATCTTTGTCAAGCCTGGAATTCTCCGGGGGCCGTGATTAGCGTCGGCGAGTGGGTGTTCATCCACCACCGGCGAAAGGAACCCCCGCACATGTCTCTCGACGTGACTCCGGAACTGCTCGAGACGGCGCAGCAGGGCGAGGTCGGCGACGCCGCCTTCGTCGAGTGCATCAAGACGTCCCTCCCGTACGCGTGGGACATGATCAGCGGCCTGGTGGCGCGGCTCCAGGTGGACGGCGGCGACTTCGCCGACAACCTCACCCCGCCCCCGGACGAGCAGGCCCGCGGCCAGCTGCTCCGCGTCCTCGCGAGCGACGCGATGCGCGGCGCGATGGAGCGGCACTTCGGTGTGAAGCTGGCCTTCCAGAACTGCCACCGGGTCGCCGTCTTCCCGGCCGGCGACTCCGCCGCCTACCGGACGTTCGTGACGGCGCGCGAGCAGATCCTCAACCAGTCTCCCGAGCTCCGCGACTGCTGAGCAGCTGGCCCCCGCCAACCCCGTATCCGTCATGATTGTGCGGCGCGTCGATTCTCTCGGCGCGCCGCACGGCTTTTATGGCGGTTCATAAGGCGGCTTAGAGACCCGGCTTATTGGGCGTCTCTGAGCAAGGACTCATAGCGCGGCGCGGACCTTGGGGAGGACGTCGGTTCCCAGGCGAGCGATGTTCTCCAGGGTGCCGGTGCGGGAACCGGTCGCCTCTACCATCAGGACGAGGTGCCTGATCCCCGTCTTCCCGGCCGTGGTCACGAGCGACTCGACGCAGTCGTCCGGCGAGCCGACGGGGTGGATGCCGCACATGCGGCGCGCGTAGCCGGCGGGGTCGGGGGATGGGCGCGGACGGTCGTCCACGGCGACGTAACCGGCCAGGCCGGGCCCGAGCCAGCGGGGCATCTCCGCCATGACCGTGCCGACGGCCTCCTCGCGGGTGTCGGCCACCTGGGCGACATGGACGGAGATGTGCGGGAGGCCCGGGTCGCCGTGCCGGGCGACGGCGGCGGCCTTCTCGGCGGCGTCCACGTGCATGCCGAGGAGCATCGGCAGGCCGCGCTCGGCGGCCAGCGCCTCGGTCGCGGGGGACGTGCAGGCGACCGTCACCGGCGGCGCGACGCGAGCGCGCGGGACGACCGGTACCTCACGGAATCGGAAGTGTTCCCCCTCCCAGGAGACACGGTCGGATCGCAGCCAGGTGAGGAGCAGGTCCAGCGACTCGGCGAAGCCGCGCTCGTAGCGGGGGAGGCCGGTGCCGAAGACCTCCAGGTCCCGCCAGGGGCCGCCGCGCCCGACGCCGAGGCGGAAGCGGCCACCCGACAGCAGCGCCAGCATCGCCGCCTCCTCCGCCAGCGCGACCGGATGCCGGGTGGAGAGCACGCTCACCGCCGTCCCCACGTGGATCCGCTCGGTGGCGGCCAGCAGATGGCCCGCCAGCAGCGTCGCGGACGGGACGACCCCGTACGACATGAAGTGGTGCTCGGCCAGCCACACGTCGTCGAAACCGGCGCGCTCGGCGGCGACGGCGGCCTCGACGGTGCGGGAGAGCGCGGCGTGGTCGTCCTGTCCGGGGGCACGGGCCGCGAGGAGGAAGATTCCTAGGCGCACGCCACCTGTCGTACCCGGAAGCGCGGTCCCCCGCGCCCTCTGCAAGACTGCGAAACATGAGTGAGGGTTCGTTGAGCAGCGAGGGTTCGTTCAGCAGGGTCGGGGTCGTCGGGCTGGGCACCATGGGCGCGGGCATCGCCGAGGTGCTGGCGCGCGGCGGCCTGGCGGTCGTGGGCGTGGAGGTGAACCGGGAGGCGCTGGAGCGCGGGCGCGGGCACCTGGAGCGCTCGACCGGGCGCGCCGTCAAGCGCGGCAGGCTCACCGCGGACGCGCAGCGCGAGATCCTCGACCGGGTGGCGCTGACGACCGACTTCGCCGACCTGGGCGACTGCGACCTGGTGATCGAGGCGGTGCCGGAGCGGCTCGACCTCAAGCGGAAGGTCTTCGCCGAGCTGGACAAGGTCTGCCGGGAGGACGCCGTCCTCGCCACGAACACCTCGTCGCTGTCGGTCACCGACATCGCGGTCACCACCGGCCGCCCCAGCAAGATCGTCGGCGTGCACTTCTTCAACCCGGCGCCGGTGATGAAGCTGGTCGAGGTCATCGCGACCGTGCTGACCGAGCCGGACGCCGTCGCCCGCGTCGCCGCACTGGTCCGCGGCCTCGGCAAGACCCCGGTGACGATCGGCGACCGCGCCGGGTTCGTCGCCAACCGGCTGCTGTTCGGGTACCTGAACCAGGCCGCCGGGATGCTGGAGTCCGGGCACGCGACCCGCGACGACATCGACACCGCGATGACGGCCGGCGCCGGCCTGCCGATGGGCCCGTTCACCCTCATGGACCTCATCGGCCTCGACACCTGCCTGGAGGTGCTGGAGGCGATCTACGCCGAGTCCCGGGACCGCCGCCACGCCGCCTCCCCGGTGCTGCGCGAACTCGTCACCGCCGGGCTGCTCGGCCGCAAGACCGGCCGCGGGTTCTACTCCTACGAGAAGGCCGGGAGCGACGCGTCCGGAAGCGGCGCCGCCGCGGCCGAGGAGCCGCCGGTCGTCGGCATCGTCGGCGTCGGCCCGCTCGCCGACGCGCTCGCCGCGCTGTGCGACCGCGCGGGCGCGTCCGTCCGCGACTCCGCCGCCGACCTCGCCGGCTGCGACCTGGTCATCGAGGCCGCCGAGGACACCGAGGCCGCGCGGGCCCTGCTGTCGGCCGCCGCGCAGGCCGCCAAGCCGGACGCGGTGCTCGCCGTCACCTCCGTGGGCGGCTCGGTGATCGAGCAGGCCATGGCGACGGGACGTCCCGCCGACGTCGTCGGGGTGCACCTGCCCGACCCCGCCGGGACCCTCGCCGAGATCGCCGCGACGGTCGCGACCGGCCCCGGCGTCGCCGACCGCGCCGCCGGCCTGCTGGGCCGGCTCGGCCTCACCGCCGTCCGCTGCCGCGACCGCGCCGGGTTCATCGTGGACGCGCTGCGCTTCCCGTACCTGAACGACGCCGCCGCCATGCTCGGCGCCGGATACGCCGACGCCGACTCGATCGACGCCGCGATGACGCTCGGCTGCGGCTACCCGACCGGCCCGATCGCCGACCTCGACCGCCTCGGGCTGGACCGCGCCGTGACCGTCCTGCGCGCGCTGCACGCCGAGACGCGCGAGCCGGCGCTGGCCCCCGTCCCGCTCCTCGTCGAGCATGTGACGGCGGGCAGCCCGCTGCGGTGAGCGCCCTCGGGGCCGGAAATCCCCGGAGGCTGAATATCCTCGAAGCATGAGCCCCCGCAAGAACCGCCGTGCCGTTTCCGGACGCCCCCGGGAGGGCCGCGGCGGGTCGTGGGCCCAGCAGACCGAGGAGGGGCCGGACGGCGAGTGGATCGTCCGGGCGGTCGCGGGAGCCGGTGCGTCCAAGGCGTACCGGTGCCCCGGCTGCGACCAGGAGATCCCGCCGGGCGTCGGGCACCTCGTCGCCTGGCGGGCCGGCGAGGGCGGCGACGACCGGCGGCACTGGCACCGCCCGTGCTGGCAGGCCCGCACCCGGCGCGGGCCCCGCGTCCAGCGGTCGCGCAACGCCCCGCGCTACTGAGCGGCACCCGTCTCACGGGCCCCGTGCCGAAGGCTCGCGTCACCAACGCGTCACTAAGGAGACCCATGGCGGAGATCAGGGCGGCGACGGTGCTGCCGGCGCGGCGCGAGGACATCGTGCTGCACACGTCCGACGGGCTGGAGCTGGTCGGTGAGCTGGCGCTGCCGTCGGAGCGGCCGCCGGTCGCGACGCTGGTGTGCCTGCACCCGCTGCCGACGGCCGAGGGCATGATGGACAGCCACGTCCTGCGCAAGGCGTCCTACCGGCTGCCGGCCCTCGCCGACCTCGCCGTCCTGCGGTTCAACACGCGGGGGACGACGTCGGCGCGCGGCACGAGCGAGGGCGAGTTCGGCGAGGGCGAGACCGAGCGGTTCGACGTCGCCGCGGCGCTGGAGTACACCGAGTACCACGACCTGCCGCGGCCGTGGCTGCTCGGCTGGTCGTTCGGCACCGAGCTGGCGCTGCGGTGGGGCCGCGACCCGCTGGTGGAGGGCGCGATCCTGCTGTCCCCGCCGCTGAAGCGGGCGGGCGACGCCGACCTGGACGCCTGGGGCGAGGACGGCCGTCCGCTCGTCGCGCTCGTGCCGGAGTTCGACGACTACCTGCGCCCGGCCGAGGCGCGGGAGCGGTTCAAGCGCGTCCCGCAGGCCGAGGTCGTCGCGGTGGACAAGGCCAAGCACCTGTGGGTGGGCGAACCGTACGTCCGGATCGTGCTGAACGAGATCGTCAAGCGGGTCGCGCCGGCCGCCTACCCGCTCCCCACCGAATGGGACGAACCGGACAGATAATCACATGCGGCCAGTCGTGGCCACTCCCGTCCCACCCGGCTCCCGAGCGGGTAAGGATTTCCTGCGTGGACGCCGACCGGGAGGACCGCCCGTGACCGTGCAGCTGTACGCCAGGGACGTCGGCAGCGGAACCCCGCTCGTCCTGCTGCACGCCTTCCCGCTGTCCTCGGCGATGTGGCTCGCGCAGCGGGAGGGGCTCGCCGGCCGGTTCCGCGTCATCACCCCCGATCTGCGCGGCTTCGGCGGGTCCGTGCTCGGCGACGACGAGCCCTCGATCGACGCGATGGCCGACGACGTCGCCCGCACCCTCCACGGCCTCGGCGTGCGGCGCGCCGTCATCGGCGGCCTGTCCATGGGCGGGTACGTCGCGATGGCGCTGTGCCGCCGCCACCCCGACCTCCTCCTCGGGCTGGTGCTCGCCGCCACCCGCGCCTCCGCCGACACCGAGCAGGCGCGGGCGAACCGGCTCCGGCAGGCCGAGCGGCTCGACCGCGACGGCACCCCGCAGGTGCTGGTGGACGAGGTGCTCCCCGGCCTCGTCGGGCCCACCACCTACCGGCAGCGCGCCCTCGTCTACGGGCGGGTGCGCGGCCTCGTCCAGGCGACGCCGCCGCGCGCCGCCGCGTGGGCCCAGCGCGCCATGGCCGGACGCCCCGACGCGTTCGACACGCTGCGCGGCGTCCGGGTGCCGGCCCTCGTCGTGATCGGGGACGAGGACGCGCTCGCCACCGAGGCCGAGGCCCGCGCCATGGCGGACGCCCTGCCGAACGCCGAACTGATGGTCGTCCCGCGCGCCGGGCACCTGTGCGCGATCGAGCAGCCGGACCTGTTCAACCAGGCAGTGGCCGAGTTCGCCGCCGCCCTCGCCCGCACCGCCCGCTGACCCGGCCCGGCGGTCGGGCTACAGCGTCTCCTGGCGCGGCATGACGACCTCGCGGATGAGCAGCGAGATCGCCGCCGCCGTCGGGATCGCCAGCAGCGCGCCGACGACGCCGAGCAGCGCCGCGCCGACCAGCGCCGCCACGATCGTCACCGCGGGCTGGACGTCCACCGTCCGCTTCATCACGCGCGGGTAGACCAGGTAGTTCTCCACCTGCTGGTAGACCACGTAGAAGATGACGCAGACGATCAGGTCGGTGGTGTCGCCGGTGAGGAACGCGACCAGGCACACGATCACCGCGCCGATCGTGGCGCCGATCAGCGGGACCAGGTCGGTCACCGCGACGATCAGTGCCAGCGCGAGCGCGTACTTCACCCCGAGGATCGACAGGAAGACGTAGGAGCAGACGCCGGCGATGAACGCGATCGTGAACTGCCCGGCGACATAGCCGCCGATGCGGTCCAGGATCTCGTCGCCGAGCAGCGCGACGCGGGCGCGCCGGGAGCGCGGCGCGAGCTTGTAGAAGAACGTCTTGATCTGAGGCAGCGAGCTGAGGAAGTACAGCGTCAGGATCAGGATCGTGATCGTCTGGAAGATCCCGTTGACCGCGACCTTGCCGATGCCGGTGGCGGTGTCGGTGAGGGTCTTCTGGAAGTCGTCGCTGTTGACGGCCTTCTCGGCGCGGTCCAGCAGCCCGTAGCGCTTGTCCCAATCGGCGAGCGTCTTGTTGTTCTGCAACTGCTCGACGTACTCGGGGATGTTGTGCCGCAGCTCGGAGACCTGCTCCGACACCGGCTGGACGAGCGAGGCGACGAACCCCGCGAAGAACATGATGACGACGAGGAACACCGTCGCGACCGCCGCGCCGCGCGGGAACCCGAACTTGCGCAGCCGCTCCACCGCCGGGTTGAGGCCGACCGCGAGGAACATCGCGACGACGATCATCACGATGACCGACTTGGCGTTGGTGGCCGTCTTCACCAGCATCCAGGCGGTGATGACGCCGAGCGCGGCGGTGAACCCGAACACGAACGGGTGGGCGCGGCCGAGCGGCTCCCCGGGCCGGCCGAACGGGAACCGGTGGTCGACGCCCGCCTCGCGGCGGCGCTGCTCCACGTCGTGCGCGGGATCGGGCGCGTCCGACGCGGCCGGGGCCTGGTCGGCGACCGCCACCGGCGCGGGCAGGTTGACCGGGGCGCCGGTCGCGGGGTCGCGCTCGCCCACGGGCTCCTCGGCCTCCTCGGGCGTCAGCGCACCGCTCGGCGCGACGCTCTCGGAGCCGTCCGAACCGGCGGCGTCCTCGCTCTCGTCGTCGCTCTGGTCCTCGGGAGGCGGGGAGTCCTTGGTGGGCGGGGCGTCCTCGTCGGCGGGCGGTGCCGGGGCGGGGACCCGGGGGTCGCCCGCCGGCCGCCCCGAGCCGGGCGCCGCCTCCGGCTCGTCTTCGCGGGAGGTCTCGTCGGGCACGCCGCTCTCCTCTTCGTCCTCTGCCTCGCCGATGCGACGTGGTCAAGCGCGTGATGGTCCGGTGGCCGCCGGACCAACGTCCCACGGTGGTGAGACGAAGGAAAGCCTAGAGGCGTTCACCGCCTCTAGGCTTCCTCGACGCCGTACTCAGGAACTCACTCCTGCCACCAGTCCTCGTCGTCCTCCTCGGACTTCTTGGCCTGGGCCTGCTTGGCGGGCGCGGCCTTCGCGGCCGCCGGCTGCTGCTGCTTCTGCGGCGCGGGGGCCGGAGCCGGCTTGGGCTCGGCCGCCGGGATCGCGGCCTTCTCCGGGGGCGCGGCCAGCTCGGGCTCGCCGCCCATCGTCGGCGCGACGCCGCCGATGAGCTGGCGCAGCTGGTTGAGGTGGCTGGTGATGCTGTCGCGCTGCCGGGTGAGCTCGTCGACCTGGCGCTGCGCCGCCGTCCGGACGCGGTCGGCCTCGGCCTTGGTCTCGGCGAGCAGCTGCTCGGCCTGCGCCTTGGCCTCGGCGATCACGTTGTCGGAGTTCTTGCGCGCGTTGGCCATCAGCTGCTTGGCGTGCGAGTCGGCCTCGCGCCGGGTCTGCTCGGCCTGCTGGGTCGCCTTCGCGGCCCGCTGCTCGGCGGACGCGGCGCGCTGCTCGGCCTCGGCGACCAGCTTCTGCGTGGCGGCCTGCGCCGCGGAGTGCCGCTCGGCGTCCTGCCGGTCGGCCTCCTCCCGGCGGGCGGCGAGCTGGATCTCGAACTCGGCCTCGGCCTGGGCGCGCTGGGCCTCGCTCTCCTCCAGGATGCGCTGGGCCTGCGCGCGCATCTCGTCGGCCTGCCGCTTGGCCGTGGTGAGGATCTCGTCGCGCTCGCGCTTGGTGGACGCGCGCAGCTGCGCGACCTCGCGCTCGGTGGTGGTGCGCAGCTTGGCGATCTCGCGCTCGGCGCCGGCCCGCTTCTCGGCGACCTCGTGGTCGGCGGTGGCGCGCAGCTTGGCGACCTCGCGCTCGGTGGTGGAGGTCAGCTCGTCGGCCTCGCGGCGGGCGGAGGTGCGCACCTCCTCGGCCTCGCGCTCGGCCGCGTTGCGCATGTCGTCGCCCTCGCGCTGGGCGTTGGCGCGCAGCTCGGCCGCGTCGTTCTCGGCCGTGGCCCGCTGCTCGGCGGCGTCCACCTTGGCCGCGGCCTTGATCTCGTTGGCCTCGGAGCGGGCGGCCTGCACGAGCTCGGTGGCCTGCTCCTCGGCGAGGCGGAGCAGCTGCTCGATGCGGGCGCCGAGACCGGAGTAGGTGGGCCGCTCCTGCTCCTGCAGCTGACGGTGCGCGTCCGACAGCTCCCGCTGCAGGGCCTGGGTCTGCTCGCGGGTCTGCCGCACCTCGTTGTCGAGCTGCTTGATGTGCTCGTCGACCTGGTGCCGGTCGTAGCCGCGAAGCACCACGTCGAACTCGCGCGGGGGCGTGTCTTCAAAGAAGTTGCTGAGCTGGGCGTCGATGTCGGACTGCATGTGGCTCAATCCTGATGTGACGGGGCTACGGGTGGTTCCGGGGACCGGTTGAACGCCTGGCGTGAACGGCGCAGAGCCCCAGGACCTCTTCCGGCGAATGAAGCGTACTCCGGACACTGCCGTGTTGGGGGCTCATCTTGACGCGCTGCGTGGAATGTCCGGTTTGTTGCCATGTTCAGACGTGGCAAAGGTGCCCAGGTGCCGGGGGTGCAAATGCACCAGATGTGTCCGAACGGTCACAGAGCGGCGGTCGAGGCGGCGCCGCCGCCCGCCGTGATATCGAACACGTCACGATCCGGTCGCGCCTCCGCCGCGCCCCGCCCGCTTGATCATTCCGCGTCGCGGCGCTTCTGCACGAGCTCGGTCAGCACGCCGTGGCAGTCCTTGGGGTGCAAAAAGTTGATCAAGGATCCCATGGATCCGTTCCGCGGCGCGTCGTACAGCACGCGCACGCCCTTGCCCGCGATGCCGGCCGCCTCGCCGGCGACGGTCCCGTCCGTCCCGAACGCGATGTGGTGGACGCCCTCGCCGTTCTTCGCCAGCCACTTGGCGACCGCCGAGTCCTCCCGGATCGGCTCGATCAGCTGCAGGTAGCTCGCCGCCCCGTCCCCCGTCTCGTTGATCTTGAGCATGCACTCCCGGACGCCCTGCTCCTCGTTCACCTCGAAGTGCGCGTCGGTGAAGCCGTAGGTCGCCTTGTAGAACTCCACGGTCGCGTCCAGGTCGTGACAGGCGATGCCGATGTGGTCGATACGGGTCAGCATGGGCTTTCTCCCTACTAGGACCTGCTTGGACGGCCGGACGGGGGCGAACCGAACCGGTCGGGGTTCCCCTGGGTATGGTGGCAAACGTCTGCGCAGCACCACCTGGAGGGCCCCCACATGACCGCTACGTCCGTGATCGTCGCCGGTGCGCGAACCCCCATCGGGCGCCTGATGGGCTCGCTGAAGGACTTCTCCGCGGCCGACCTCGGCGCGCACGCGATCAAGGCCGCGCTGGAGCGCGCCGGGGTGGCCGGCGACCAGGTGCAGTACGTGATCCTGGGCCAGGTGCTCCAGGCCGGCGCCGGGCAGATCCCGTCCCGGCAGGCGGCGGTCAAGGCGGGCATCCCGATGAGCGTCCCGTCCATCACGATCAACAAGGTGTGCCTGTCCGGGCTGGACGCGATCGCGCTCGCCGACCAGCTCATCCGGGCGGGCGAGTTCGACATCGTGGTGGCGGGCGGCATGGAGTCGATGACCCAGGCCCCGCACCTGCTGCCGAAGTCGCGCGGCGGCTACAAGTACGGCTCCGTCGAGGTCCTCGACCACATGGCCTACGACGCCCTCACCGACGCCTTCGACGGCATCGCGATGGGCGAGTCGACCGAGCACCATAACGCCAGGCTGGGCATCTCCCGCGAGGAGCAGGACGAGTTCTCCGCGCGCTCCCACCAGCGCGCCGCGGCCGCGATCAAGAACGGCGTGTTCGACGACGAGATCGCGCCGGTCGAGATCCCGCAGCGCAAGGGCGACCCGATCGTGTTCGCCAAGGACGAGGGCGTCCGCGCCGACACCACCGCCGAGGGCCTGGCCCGGCTGCGGCCCGCGTTCAGCAAGGACGGCACGATCACCGCCGGGTCGTCCTCGCAGATCTCCGACGGCGCCGCCGCGGTCGTCGTGATGTCGAAGGCCAAGGCCGAGGAGCTCGGCCTCGACTGGATCGCCGAGATCGGCGCGCACGGCAACGTGGCGGGCCCCGACAACTCGCTCCAGTCGCAGCCGTCCAACGCGATCAAGCACGCGCTCGGCAAGGCGGGCCTCACCGTCGACGACCTCGACCTGATCGAGATCAACGAGGCGTTCGCGTCCGTGGGCATCCAGTCGATGCGCGACCTCGGCGTCTCCCCGGAGAAGGTCAACGTCAACGGCGGCGCCATCGCGCTCGGCCACCCGGTCGGCATGTCCGGCGCCCGGATCGTCCTGCACCTCGCCTACGATCTGAAGCGGCGCGGCGGCGGCACCGGCGCCGCGGGCCTGTGCGGGGGCGGCGGCCAGGGCGACGCGCTGATCCTCCGCGTGCCGACCGCGTAACTCCCGCCGCTCGCCACTCCTGCCGCTCACTGGGCGCTGGGCTGCGTGACGGTCACCGTCGTGAAGCCCAGCGCCTTGAGCATGTTCTCCAGCATGGTCTTGGTGTTGGCGTCCGCGCGCTGCGTCAGGCCGCTCTGGCCCGCGGCGGTCTGGATCTTCTGCGCCGCGAGGACGTAGAGCTGCTGCTGGTTGTTGGGGTTGCTGCTGAAGAAGTCGCCGAAGCGGTCGATGAGGCCGCGCTCGGTGGCGTAGACGTAGCTGGTCTTCGTGTCCAGGTTCGTCTTCTCCAACTGCGCGCGCGGGAGCGTGATGGTCGCGGCCGTCCGGTCCTCGTTGACCTTGACCGCGCCCGAGGCGAGCTGAGAGAAGTCCACGTAGGCGTCGACGGTGCCGTTGCCGACGAACAGCGTCCGCTTGCCGCGCAGCGAGCCGGGCAGGAACTTCGCGTCCTTCTCCAGGTCGACGATGACCTGGAAGCTGCCGCTCGCCGCCTCGTACCGGTGCAGGTCGCGGATCGACTTCAGCAGGACGGGCCCGCTGCGGTCCTTCGTCTCCTCGGCGAACGGGTTCAGCCACCCCGGCAGGCCGCGCAGCGCCTGCTGCGCCAGCAGCACCAGGGCGACGGTCGCGACGACCAGCACGAGGGGCGTCAGCAGGCCGCGCCGGGGAGCGCGGGACGGCGTGGGGGGTGCGTCGTTCTTCGGTTCGGCGTCGGCCATGCACCTCCCATTCCCGGCATCCCGCCCCTCATATCCGGCGCCGCGGTGATGTCGCCGTGCGCGGGCGCGCTCCCGCTCGTGACATGGTGTGGGCTCCTTGAACGCGTCGGTCGATGTGATCAGGGCCATAGGAGCGGCCGAAACCTCCGGCCGCGGTCGTCCGTTGGGAGGGCGTGGACATGATCCGTGTTTTCCGGCTCGTCTCCGTGGCGGAGGCGACGTCGTTCCTGCTCCTGCTGCTGGTCGCCATGCCGCTGAAGTACGGCGCGGACGCGCCGCTCGGCGTCCAGGTGGTGGGGCCGCTGCACGGTGTCCTGTTCATGGCCTACGTGGGGCTCGTCCTCCTCGTCCGGGAGCAGCTCCGCTGGGACCTCAAGCGCACGGCCCTGGCCCTCGTCGCCTCCGCGCTGCCGGTGGCGCCGTTCCTCGTGGAGCGGTACTGGGCCCGGCCCGTGACGCCCGCCGCCGAGCCGCAGCCGGCCGGGCGGGCCTGAAAGCTCCTGCGCGGCCGCGGCAGGCTGGGGGTGGCCGCCGCGGCCGCGCAGGGGACGCGTGCGGGCGGGGGACGCCCGCACGCAGGGGGACGGCCCCATCGGGGCCGCATCCGGGTCATCGGGGACTCATTGTGGTTCGTGCGGGTTCCGCGGCCGGTAGGCCGGACGGTCGAGCGCGCGGCGGGAGAGCTGGGACGCGCGGGCCTTCTTCGGCCGGGACGGCCGGAAGTCGGCGGGGCCGAGGGAACAGGTCCGGTATTCAGCGAAGTGATGGCGCAGCCACGAGCGGCGCTCGCGCTCGCTCAAGGACGCGAACCGGCGGGCCGCGCGCGTGTCGTCGATGGACGGGGGGTCGTCGCCGAGCAGCCACGCGTCGACCAGAGCCCGGTAGCCGCCTGGTGAGCCGACCGGGCACCGGGCGGGGTCCTTGAGCGTGTGGCTGATCTGCCGGGCGGCGCGCGCCGCGTAGCCGGGGGAGAGGTCCTCGTCGAGGTGGACGAAGGCGGTGCCGTCCGCCACCTCGACCGGCGCCCAGCCCGGACGCTGCCGCACCGCCGTGAACGCGCCGGGGGTGCCGTTCAGCCGCGCGGCGAGGGGGACGAACTCGGCCGTCAGCCGGGGCAGCGCCTCCCGCAGGGCCGGGTGCACGCAGACGACCAGCGGCCACTGCCGGCAGACGGGTGCGGCGTCGGCGGCCCGGACCACCGCGCCGCCGGAGTCGCGCAGGCCGAGCGTGGCGGTGCCGGTCGCGGCGAGCGCGGCGGCGAGCGGCAGGACGAGCAGGTGCCGCCGCGTCGCCCACAGCACGTAGCCGAGGATGAGCGCGGCCGTCAGCCCGGCCGTCCAGGCGGCCTGGTCGGCGAACACCCGGGGCCGCAGGGTCGTGAACAGGTCGGCGCGGGGAAGCGCCGCCGGGGGGAGCAGGCTCCACCACGACACGCCGGGGATGCGCAGCGCCGCCCACATCGCCGTCGCGCCGAACGCCAGCGGCGCCGTCGCGCGGTGCGGGACGACGCGGCCCGTCAGGTAGCCGACGACGACGTGCAGGACGAGCGTGCCCGCGCCCGCCGCGAGAGCCAGCGGCTGCGGGTGCCCGGCCCCGTCCCGCGCGAGCGTGACGGCGGCGGCGAAGCCCGCGATCACGGCGTAGGAGACGAGGGCCGCCGAGGACAGCAGCAGCAGGTCGAGCAGCACGCCGGTCGCGGGCGAGCGCGCGGTGAGGTCGCGCAGGTAGTCGAGCGGCCGCTCGCGGACCGCCGCCCACGCCGCCAGCGCGGCGGCCACGGGCCCGAGGAAGCGGACGGCGTTGACCAGCGCGACGACCGTGTTGTCCCAGTACGCGGCGGACGGGTGGAGCGCCGGAAGCGCCGCCGCCGCCCCGACCAGGGTGAGGACCGGCACCGCGACCAGCAGCGCCGTGCGACGGGCGTCCAGCCGGAGCACCCGCCCGAGGTCAGACACCGGTGGCGCTCCCACCCGCCGGTGACGGGGCGGGCGGCCGCCGCGCCGGCAGCCCGGTGAACCGCGGCAGCGGGAGCCGCGGCAGCGGCGGCCGTCCGGGCCGCCGCGCCGGCGGGCCCGGCCGCGCGCCGCGCGCGGCGGGCCGGGCCTCGCGGCGCCGGTTCATCGCGCCGACCGCGGGCCGCGGCGGCCGGTCGGCGCCCTGCCGCCCGGGGGCGCCCGAGTCGCGCGGTTCGGCCCTGTCGCGTGGTTCGGCCCTGTCCCGCGGTCCGGCCCCGTCCGGCGGTGGCGTCCCGTTCCGGTCGGGGCCGTCCCGGAGGTCGGCCGAGGCGCCCGCCCGGCGGTCCGCCGCCGACCGGCCGCGCCGCGTCCCGGCCGAGTGCGTGGGCTGCTCGGTCAGCCGGCCGCGGGCCAGCGTGAGGAGGCGGTCGCACCAGCCGGTGAGCGTGTCGGTGGCATCGGCGGTCACCACCACCGCCGGGGCCAGCGAGCGCAGCACCGGGATCAGCTCGGCCATCGCGGCGGTCAGCACGGACCGGCCGGGGCCGTCGGCGCCGGTGGGCCACGGCTCGGCGGCGGCGCACAGCGTGCCGAACGGGTCGTCCAGCAGCACGACCGGGGGCTCGTGGACGCACGCGGCGGCGAGCCCGGCGCGCAGCCGGACGTCCGGCGGCAGCAGCGCCAGCTCCGTCCCGGCGGCGTCGGCGAGGTCGAGCCGCCGCAGCATCGAGCGCGCGGCGGACGCGCTCGTGCGCTTGTAGTACGCCGCGTAGGCGACGAACTCGCCCGCCGTCATGTTCTCGGCGCGGGAGAACCGGGCCGGCAGGTAGCCGATCCCCGCCCGCGCGGCCCGCAGCCCGGCGGCGTTCGATATGTCATGTCCCAGAATGCGCAGCAGGCCGGCATTCGGCCTGCGCAAGGTCGCGAACGTGGCCAGCAGAGTGGATTTACCGGCACCAGGTGGACCGGCCAGGCCGACCACGCCTTCGGACACGCCGAAGGTCACCGGGCGCAGGAGCCACCGCCCCCCGCGGCGGACACCCATTCCTCGGGCCACGATCACGGAATGCTCCGCGATCACAAGTGTTTCCCCCCGTAGCTCGCCATGCGGTCGCGACGCCGGCACGGGCGCTCCGGTGGCCGCGGGTCCCCCAACCCGCCACGCGGTGCCCGCCGGGACCGGGCCCGCCCTCCGGCGGGTCCGGCGCTTTTGCCGGGCCGCGATGCATCGACATCGTGACTATAACCGGGCTTGGTGATGGCTGTCAGCAATCTTTTTGCCTTTACGGCAGCACGCCTGGATTCTTTGCCTACCGCGCCGAAGTGGCGAATTCCAGAAAGGTGGACAATTGCTGATTTACCCCGTCGGGCGGGACGGGTGGGGCGTCCGGGGCCGGGGGCGCGGGGCGGCGGCCCGCTCCGCTGAGGGCGTACGGGCGTACAGGCTGGTGCGCTCATGGGGCAGGATGGACCCATGCCTTCTCGGGACTTTTCGTTGCACGGGGCCATCGACCTGGGGGCGCGCCAGGCGGCCGCAAGGAAGCAGCAGGAACGCCGCGCCCAGGGCGGCGGCGCGCAGGCGGACTCGGGCGGGGCCGCCGGGCAGTACGTCGTGGACGTCACCGACCAGACGTTCAACACCGAGGTCGTGGAGCGGTCGCAGTCCGTCCCCGTCCTCGTCGACTTCTGGGCCGAGTGGTGCGGCCCCTGCAAGCAGCTCGGGCCGATCCTGGAGAAGCTCGCGAACGAGGCGGCCGGCACGTGGGTGCTCGCGAAGGTCGACATCGACGCCAACCCGCAGCTCGCCGCGTACATGCAGCAGATGGGCGTGCGCGGCATCCCGTTCGTGGCGGCGGTCGTCGCCGGGCAGCTGCTGCCGTTCCTCAACGGCGCCGCGCCCGAGCCGCAGGTGCGCCAGGCCATCGACCAGCTCTTCGACGCGCTCCGCAAGGAGGGCATCCTGCCGGACGCCCCCGCGGGCGAGCAGCAGCCCGCCGCCGGCGCGGCCGAGGGCCCGGCGGGCGACCCGGTGTTCGCCGAGGCCGAGTCCGCCCTGCAGCGCGGCGACCTGCCCGCGGCCAAGGCCGCGTTCGAGCAGATCCTCGCCGACAACCCCAGGGACGGCCAGGCCAAGCAGGGCCTCGCCATGGTGGAGCTGAGCCAGCGCGTCGGCTCGCTGGACGCCGAGCGCGTGCTCCAGGAGGCCGCCGAGAAGCCCGGCGACGTCCAGGCGCAGATCAGCGCGTCCGACGTGGAGATGATGTACGGGCGCGTCGACTCCGCGTTCGACCGGCTGGTCGCCGCGGTGCGCGTCAGCGCGGGCGACGACCGCGACGCGGCGCGCAAGCACCTGCTGTCGCTGTTCGACCTGCTGCCCCCGGACGACCCGCGCGTCGGCAAGGCCCGCCGCGGCCTCCAGTCGGCCCTCTTCTGAGGCGTCCGCGCGCTGCGGCGCCGCCGCGCTGAGGCGCCCTCGTTCTGAGGCGTGCCGTTCCGGTCGCTCCGGTGCGGGCGCCGGTTCCGGCGTGCCCCGATCCGCGCTGGTCGGGGCCGGGAACGAGCCGGGGCGATCGGGACACCCCGCCGTGATGTTGCGCGTATGCTCGATGCGTTGACCGTGCCCGGACGGCCCGCGCGCACCACTCCCACGAGCCGCCCCGTCGCCGATCCGCGCCCCCCGGGCACGCCGCCCGGGCGATCGGGCGTCGCGCACGGGTGAGAACAACCACGGGCGAGAACAACCCAGAGCAGCTAGGGAGCAGTCGTCGTGGCGAGCGTGCCGAGCGTGTCGTACTCCATCACCGTCCGGCTGGAGGTGCCGGCCGGCGGCCGTGCGGTCAGCCAGATCACCCACGTGGTCGAGAACGCCGGCGGCATCGTCACCGCCCTCGACGTCAACACCGCCGGGCACGAGACGCTGCGCATCGACGTCACCATCGCGACCCGCGACACCCAGCACGCCGAGGCGATCGCCGGGGCGCTGGAGGGCATCGAGTCCGTCAAGATCCACAAGGTCAGCGACCGGACCTTCCTGATGCACCTCGGCGGCAAGATCGAGATGCAGTCGAAGGTGCCGCTGCGCAACCGCGACGAGCTGTCGATGGCCTACACGCCGGGCGTCGCGCGGGTGTCGCTCGCCATCGCCCGCAACCCCGAGGACGTCCGCCGGCTGACCATCAAGCGCAACAGCGTCGCCGTCGTCACCGACGGGTCGGCGGTGCTCGGGCTCGGCAACATCGGCCCGGAGGCGGCGCTGCCGGTCATGGAGGGCAAGGCGGCGCTGTTCAAGCGGTTCGCCGGGATCGACGCCTGGCCGATCTGCCTCGACACGCAGGACACCGACGAGATCGTCCGGACCGTCCAGATCCTCGCGCCCGCGTTCGGCGGCATCAACCTGGAGGACATCTCCGCGCCGCGCTGCTTCGAGGTCGAGGCCCGGCTGCGCGAGCTGCTCGACATCCCCGTCTTCCACGACGACCAGCACGGCACGGCGATCTGCGTGCTGGCCGCGCTGACCAACGCGCTGCGCGTTGTCGGCAAGGAGATCGGCGCGGTCCGCATCACGATGGCGGGCGCCGGCGCGGCCGGCACCGCGATCCTGAAGCTGCTGATGCACGCGGGCGCCCGCGACCTCATCGTGTGCGACTACCGCGGCGCCGTCCACAAGGGCCGCGACGACCTGGACGACTCGCTGCGCTGGATCGCCGAGCACACCAACGCGGCCGGCTACGACGGCGACCTGCGCGGCGCCGTCAAGGACGCCGACGTCTTCATCGGCGTGTCCGCCCCCGCGATCCTGAACGGCGACGACATCGCGACGATGAACGACGGCGCGATCGTGTTCGCGCTCGCCAACCCCGAGCCCGAGGTGTCCCCGGACGAGGCGCGCGAGCACGCCGCCGTCGTCGCGACCGGGCGCAGCGACTACCCGAACCAGATCAACAACGTGCTGGCGTTCCCCGGCGTGTTCCGTGGCCTGCTCGACGCCCAGGCCGACGGCGTCACGCTCGACATGCTGGCGGCCGCGGCGGCGGCGCTCGCCGAGGTCGTCACCCCGGAGGAGATCGGCCCCAACTACATCGTGCCGAGCGTCTTCCACCCGGACGTGGCCTCCCGCGTCGCGGGCGCCGTCCGGGAGGCGGCGGGCGGCCGTCCCCGCACCGAGGCGTAGCGGGCTGAGCCGGCGGGCGGACGCCGGGCGGGCGGGACGCCGCGCGGGCGGGGGCGCGGCTCAGGAGTTCTTCTTGTCGGCGAAGATCCGCTCGCGGCGGCGGGGCCAGATGCCGCCGTACCAGAAGATGATCACGCCGGTGAGCATGACGCCGACACCGGTCGCGGCCCGCGCCCACAGCACGGTGTCGGGGCCGGTGTGCGGCAGGTTGCTCGGGGGCGTCTCGGTCGGCGCGGCGCCCGCCTTCTTGCAGTTCGCCCGCACCGCCTTGGTCTCGATGCGCTTGTTGGCCCAGGTGACGGTGAGGTCGGTGCGGCGGTCCTCGCGCAGCTTCACCGAGATCGTCCGGGTGCCGCCGGGCTGGATCTGGCCGGGGACGGCGGCGCCGCCGTCGTCCCGCTCGACGGAGAAGTCCTCGGTGCGCGTCCCGGTGTTGCGGACCTTGACGTGCACGGTCCGCTCCGGGCAGGAGACGGCGCCGATGTCGGCGGTCACCGGCCGGGCGGGGGCCTTCGCCGTCCCGGACGTGCTGGGCGACGCCGACCCGGACGCGCTGGGGCTCGCGGACGCGCTGGACGCCGCGGGCGACGCCGAGCCGTCCGACTTGAACACCGCCTGGATGGTGATCAGCGCTCCCAGGACGGCGAACACGGCGGCGATGATGACCCTGGGCAACTGCATCGCTGTCCTCCCGGCGCGGACCAAGCGGATGGCCGATGATCCTAGATCATTCTTAACCCAGGACCTTGTGGTGCCGATATCCCCATCGATAGGAATGCGTAACAGGCTAACGACCGGGGAGGCGTGCCGCCGGAGGTCCGGGCAACGCATGATGGAACCCATGGAAGACGGCATCAGGGTGGGGCTCCTGCTGGTGGCGACCCCCCAGCTGGAGGATCCGAACTTCAGGCGGAGCGTCGTCCTGCTGGTCGAGCACGACGCCGGCGGGGGCACGCTCGGGGTTGTCCTCAACCGGCCGACCGAGGTTCCGCTGGACCGCGTCCTCCCGCCGTGGGCCGGGCTCGCGACCGGTCCCGCCGTGGTGTTCCAGGGCGGGCCCGTCGCGCTGGAGCACCCGCTCGCCCTGGCCCGCCTTCCCGGAGAGGACGAGCCGCTCGGCTGGCGGGCGCTCGACGGCGGCGCCGAGGTCGCGCGGGTCGGGGTGGTGGACCTGGAGGCCCCGCCCGGCCTGCTCGCGGCCGAGCTGCTGCAACTGCGGGTGTTCGCGGGCTACGCCGGCTGGTCGGCGGGGCAGCTGCGCCGGGAGATCGAGGACGGCTCCTGGTACCTGGTGCCGGCGGAGGCGGGGGACGTCTTCGCGGACCGTCCCGACCGGCTCTGGCAGGACGTTCTCCGCAGGCAGGGCGGCGATCTCGCGTTCGTCTCCACTTTCCCCGACGACCCCACACTGAACTAAGGTGAACGACGTGAGTACGAAGATCCTTCCGGATGGCGACACACAGCAGGACGTACGGCCCGACCTCTCGCACGGTGACGGCGACCACGAGCGGTTCGCCCACTACGTGAAGAAGCAGAAGATCACCGAGAGCGCGGTGAACGGCACGCCGGTGATCGCGCTGTGCGGCAAGGTCTGGGTGCCGAACCGGGACCCGAAGAAGTACCCCGTCTGCCCGGAGTGCAAGGAGATCTACGAGTCCATGCAGTCGGGCGGCGAGGGCGGCAAGGGCGAGTGACCCGCCGCTGAGACGCGGCGGAGGCGCACCGCCCATGTCGGGCTGCGCGCTTTCCGGGTCCCGTGGCGGGGGATGCCGCGGGACCCGGTGCATGTGATGTGACGGGGTTTCGACCTACGGGGGATGAATGCGGCGGATGGCCGGGGTTTCGCTGTGCGCACTATCGATTACGGTGTGCGCTGTTCCGGGTGCGGTGAGTGAGCGGGGCCGGGAGTGGGTGCGGGCCGTACCGGCCGCCGCCGCCCGCGACGCCGGCGCTGTGCACGGCGGCGCGGTGCACGACGGGGACGACTGCGTCCGGCACGCGGGCGCGAGGGCGGCGCGTCCGCGCGACCGGGCCGACCTCGGCCGGGACGGGGCGGCGGCCATGCTCGCCGACCTGCGCCGCACGCTCCTCGACCGGTTCGGGACGGCCGACGAGCAGCACCTCGACTCGTCCCGGCGCGTGGCGAAGCGGCTCGTCGTCCCCGTGCGGTTCCACATCGTGCACAGCGGGCCGTACGGGCGGCTGCCGAAGAGCGCGGTCCTGCGGCAGGTCGCCGCGCTGAACGCCGCGTACGGGGGGAGGCTGGGCGGCGCCGACACGGGCGTGGGGTTCCGCCTGGCCGGATACGACCGGGTGGACAGCGCCGCCTGGTTCCGGCAGCCCGAGCGGTACGAGCGTGCGATGAAGCGGCGGCTGCGCAAGGGCGGGGCCGGCACTCTCAACGTGTACACGGCCGCCGTCGGGTCGGCCGTCCTCGGCTTCTCCACGTTCCCCCAGCGGTACCGCGGCGCCCCGCACATGGACGGCGTCGTCATCGACTACCGCAGCCTGCCCGGCGGGTCGTACCGGGGGTTCGACCGCGGGTACACGGCCGTCCACGAGATCGGGCACTGGCTCGGCCTGCTGCACACGTTCGAGGGCGGCTGCGTCCCGCCGGGCGACGGGGTGGCCGACACCCCGTACGAGGCGGGGCCGGCGAACGGCTGCCCGCGCCACCGCGACACCTGCCCGCAGCGCGGCCTCGATCCGGTGCACAACTTCATGGACTACGCGCAGGACGCCTGCATGCGGGCCTTCACCGCAGGTCAGGGCCGCCGTATCCGGGCGTCGTGGGCCGCGTACCGGTCCGGGCGGCACGGCCGCCACCGTGTGGATCTCGGCACAGGTGCGCCGGGGACGGCACGATCTGTCGGTGGTCCTCGGTAGCCTTCAGAGACCGTGAGCACCTTCGCCGCATCGAGCATGCCCCCCGCGTTCCCCGAACGGGCCGCCTGGGGGACGGCGTCGTCCCTGCGCGCCTGGCAGCAGCAGGCGCTGGAGGCCTACTTCGGCACCGACGGCTCCCAGCCCGGTCCGCGCGACTTCCTCACCGTCGCGACGCCCGGCGCGGGCAAGACGACGTTCGCGCTCCGGCTCGCCCGCGAGCTGATGGAGCGCCGCATCGTGCAGGCGATCACGGTGGTGTGCCCGACCGAGCACCTCAAGCGGCAGTGGGCGGAGTCCGCGGCCCGGGTCGGCATCAAGATCGACCCGGAGTGGCAGAACAGCGACGGCCCCATCGGCAAGGACTTCGACGGCGTCGCCGTCACCTACGCCACGGTCGCGGCCCGTCCCGCGCTGCACCGCAACCGCACCGAGTCGCGCAAGTACCTGGTCATCTTCGACGAGGTGCACCACGCGGGCGACGGCCTGTCCTGGGGCGACGCGGTGCGGGAGGCGTTCGAGCCCGCGACGCGGCGGCTGGCGCTGTCCGGCACGCCGTTCCGCACCGACATCAACCCGATCCCGTTCGTCCAGTACGAGGAGGGGCCGGACGGGGTCCGCCGCAGCCGGGCCGACTACACCTACGGGTACGGCCCGGCCCTCGCCGACGGCGTCGTCCGCCCGGTGATCTTCCTGGCGTACGCGGGGGAGATGCGCTGGCGCACCCGGGCCGGCGACGAGATCACCGCGACCCTCGGCGAGCCCCTCACCCAGGACCAGATGGCCCAGGCGTGGCGCGCCGCGCTCGACCCGAAGGGCGACTGGATCAAGCAGGTGCTCGCCGCCGCCGACCGGAGGCTCACCGAGCTGCGCCGCGTCATCCCGGACGCGGGCGGGCTGGTGATCGCCACCGACCACGAGACCGCCCGCGCCTACGCCGGGATGCTGAAGGCGGTCAGCGGGCAGAGCGCCACGATCGTGCTGTCGGACGACCCGACCGCGTCCAAGAAGATCAAGAAGTTCGCGGGCACCGACGACCGCTGGATGGTCGCGGTGCGGATGGTGTCCGAGGGCGTCGACATCCCCCGGCTGTGCGTCGGGGTCTACGCGACGTCGACGAGCACGCCGCTGTTCTTCGCGCAGGCGATCGGCCGTTTCGTCCGCGCCCGCAAGCGCGGCGAGACGGCGTCGGTGTTCCTGCCGTCGGTGCCGACGCTGATGGGCCACGCCTCCGAGATGGAGGAGGAGCGCGACCACGTCCTCGACCGGCCCGTCCGCGAGGACGGCCTCGACGACGATCTGATCGCCGAGGCCAACCGCAAGCAGGACACCCCGGACGTCGGCGAGGAGCTGCCGTTCGAGACGGTCGAGGCGTCCGCGACGTTCGACCGCGTCCTGTACGACGGCGGCGAGTTCGGGATGCACGCCCAGCCGGGCTCCGCCGAGGAGGAGGAGTACCTCGGCATCCCCGGTCTGCTGGAACCCGACCAGGTGTCGGCGCTGCTGCGCAAGCGGCAGGCCGACCAGCTCGCCAGCGAGCGGCGCCGCAAGACCGGCGACCCGCGCGCCGACCGCGCCGACCGGACCGCCGCCGAGGACATCGCCGCCCTCCGCCGCGAGCTGAACGGGCTCGTCAACGCGTGGAACCACCGCACCGGGCAGCCGCAGGGCGTCATCCACAACGAGCTGCGCCGCGCCTGCGGCGGCCCGCCCGTCCCGCAGGCCAGCGCCGCCGAGATCCGCGACCGCATCGCCAAGATCCGCGACTGGGCCGCCAAGCGCCGCCACTGACCGCGCCGGGCGGTGCGGTCAGCCGCCCGCCCGCGCGGGCTGGAACAGTTCGATGAGGTTGCCGGCGGGGTCGGTGAGCAGGATCTGCCGCCCGCCGGGGCCGCTGACCACGTCGCCGCGGAACGCCAGGCCGGCCTCGCGCAGCCGCGCGATCTCGGCGTCCAGGTCGGCGACGGTGAGGTGGATGCGGTTGCGGCCCGGGGCGGCGGCGTCGGCGGGGGTGGCGCGGGCGCCGGAGCTGGCCGGGCCGGACAGCAGCAGCCGCAGCGGCCCGCGCCGGACGTCGGCGAAGGCGGGGACGGCGCTGCCCTCAAGGGTGAACCCGAGGTGGCCGGTGTAGAAGTCGATGGCCGCCTGGACGTCGTCGACGAGGTAGCGGACGCTGGCGTGCTGTTGGGGCGTGCTCATGGGTGGGCCTCCGTGGTCTGGGCGAGGACGGGCAGGAGGTGGCGGACGCGGGTGTCGATGTCGGCGGCCGCGCGCTCGAACGGGTCGGACCCGTCGCGGTCCGCCGCGGCCGGGTCGGGGACGCTCCAGTGGATCCGCCGGGACGGGTCGCCGAACTCGGGGCAGACCTCGCGGGCCCGGTCGCAGAGCGTGATCGTGTAGTCGAACCGGCGGCCGTGCAGGGTCCGCAGGTCGCGGGGCCGCCGGCCGGCGATGTCGATGCCGTACCGGTCGCGCAGGACGTCCACCGCGCGCGGGTCGAGGTCCGGCTTCGGGCGGCTGCCGGCGCTGGTCGCGTTCACGCGCCCGCCGGTGCGGTGGCGCAGGAGCGCCTCGGCGATCGGTGAGCGGGCGCTGTTGCCGGTGCACACGAACAGGACGTCCAGCCGGGGCCAGTCCCACTCGGCGTCGGGCGAGAGGAGGGCGGCGTGCAGCGCCGGGTGCAGGGCGGTGCCGGTGCCGGCGAGGGCGCCGGCGCAGCGGTCGAGGTCGAGCCGGTAGTAGCTGTCGCGGCCGTCGAAGCTGCTGCGCGCGGCGGTGACCAGCCCGCCCTCGCGCAGCAGCCGCAGATGGTAGGAGACCAGGTTCTGCGGTTCCCGCACCCGTGCCGTGAGCTCGCGGACGCGCAGGTCGCCGCCCGCGAGCTCGGTCAGCAGCCGCCAGCGCAGCGGGTGCGCGGCGAGGCGCAGGAACGCCGGGACGGCTCCGCTCGACATGGCCATGCTCGGACGATACATCAAATCAGTTTGATGGAATAGGGCGCCATCGCCCTCATTCGGCCTTGGCGGCCTCCAGGACGGGGACGCCGGCGGCCCGGCGCGCGGGCAGTGCCGTCGTCGCGAGCGTCGCCACCGCCGCGCCCGCCGCGACGACCGGGAACAGCCACCACGGCGCCACCGGGCGCAGGAAGGTGCTGCCGGTGGCCAGGTGCAGCAGCGCGAGCAGGCCCACGGCGATCGTGAGGCCGAGGAGCGTGCCGAGGGCGACCACGGTCGCCGCCTCCCAGCGGACGATCGCGCGGATCTGCCGCATCGTGGCGCCCACCGCGCCGAGCAGCCCGAACTCGCGGGTGCGTTCCGCGACGCTCATCGACACCGTGGTCGCCATCCCGAACAGCGCCAGCAGCAGGGCCATGCCGATGAAGGTGTGGGTCGCCCGCAGCGGCCGGGTGAGGGTGGACGACGCGGCGTCCACGTAGGCGTCGCGGTCGAGGACCCGGACGCCGGGCACTCCCGCCACGGCTTGCGCGAGGGCCTCCGGCGAGCCGCCCCGCACCAGGACCGCCTGGGTCGCCGCGTTGGGGTCGAGCCGGTCCATCGTCGCCGGGGCCACGAGCGCCTCCTCGGCGAACAGGTGGGAGGGATCGTGGTAGACGTCCACCACCGTCAGCGCGACCCGCCCCCGGGGGGCCCGCACGGTGATCTGCTGGCCGCGCCGCAGCTCCCGCTCCGCCATGACGGACGACGACAGCGCGATCTCTCCGGGTTTCAGCGCGGGCGGGTTCCCGCCCAGCCGCAGCAGGTCGTTCAGCCCGGTCTGCCCGGCGCCGCTGATTCGGAAGCGGAACGGCTCGGGGTCGTCGTCGGGGGACGGCGGCGACACGAGCGCGACCTCGGTCTGGGTGAGGGCGGTCGTGCGGGTGACTCCGGGAGCGTCCGCGGCCAGCGCCGCGACGTCGCGGGCCAGCGGCGCGGGTGCGCCCTCGGCGGTCCTGGCGGTGGCGGTGACGGCGTGCTCGGCCACCATGACCTGCCGTCCCGCCTCCGCGAACCGGTCGTTCACCGACTGCGTGATCAGGACGACCCCGGCGACCAGCGCGACGCCCAGCATCAGCGACGACGCGGCGGAGGCGACCCGGCGGGGGCTGCGGGTGATGGTGGCGTGCGCGAGCCGTCCGGTCTCGCCGCCGACGAGCGTTCCGACGCGTCCGACCAGCCCGCCGAGGGGCGCGACGAAGAACGGGGTGAGGATGGTCAGGGCGGTCATCGCCAGCATCGAGCCGAACAGGATCATCAGCCCGACCCCGAACGTGCGGTCCTGGCCCGGGGGATCGCCGAGGCGGACCGCCGCCGCCACCGCCCACCAGAACCCCGCGCCGAGGAAGAGCGCGGAGGCGCCGAGCAGCCTCGGCCACCGCTGCTCCGGGGTCTCGGCGACGGTGCTGCGCAGCGCCTGCACGGGGGAGACGCCGGCGGCGCGGCGCGCGGCCCGCCAGGCGGCCAGCTGGGTGACCAGGAGCCCGGCGGCGGCCGGGAGGCCCAGCGCGATCCAGTCGAACCGGGGCCCGGCGGAGGAGACGTCGAAGCCGTCCCGGGCGAACAGCCGGATGATCAGCGCGGACAGCGGGAAGCCGGCGGCCACGCCGCCCACCGCGGCGATCGCGCCGAGCACCAGCGCCTCCAGCCGGATCAGCAGGCCGAGCTGCCGCGGCGTGGCGCCGATCGCGCCGAGCAGCGCCAGCCTCCGGGTCCGCTGCCGCACCAGCGTGCCGAACGTGTTGGCCACGGTGAACAGCCCGACGAAGACCGCCACGAGGGAGAGGCCGCCGATGACGCCGGCGACCGAGGCGCCCTCACCGGACGCGGCGGCGGCCTGCGCGTCCCGGACGGACGCGGCGGTGCGCACGGTGACGCCGCCGCCGAGGTCCCGGGCCAGCTCGCCGCGCAGCCGCTCGGCGGGCACGCCCGGCGCGGCCTTCAGCCAGACGCTCTGCCACGTGCCCGCGGGCAGGAGGGCGGCGCGCCGCACGGTCTCGGGCGGGGCCAGCACGAGGTCCCCGGCCGCCACCGCGTCCCGGTCCTGCACGGTGACGACCCCGGTGACCGTCACCCGGCTCGTCCGGTGCGGCAGCGTCAGGGTCAGGCTGTCGCCGACGCCGACCTTCCCGGCGCGGGCCATGGAGCGGACGACCGCCACCTCGCCGTCGGCGGCGGGAGCGCGCCCGTCCTCCAGCCGGTAGGGGGCCAGGCGCGCGTCGGCCACCCAGGGGCGCAGCAGCGTGCGGCCCTCGGCCGCCGCCGTGATCGCCCGCCCGCCCGGACCGATGGCCGTGACCGGCACGGCGGCGTCCCCGGCGGCGGCCGCGACGCCGGGACGGGACGCGAGCCGGTCCAGCCGGACGCGGCCGTCCGGGAGCGCGGTCGGGTCGTCCGGATCCATCGTCCCGCCCTGCACCAGCACGTCGGCGCGGAAGTACTCGCTCGCGTCGCTGCCCGACACCGCGTCCTGCGCGCGCAGCGCGAACTGCAGCGAGCCCGCGATGAGCGCGATCGATCCCAGTGCCGCCAGCAGGGTCGCGGCGAGCCGCAACCGCCCCTCGGCGGCCGAACGGCGCGCGATGAGCCACAAGGCGCTCCCCACGGCGTCCCCCAATCTTTTCTGCCCACTCAAGATAGTCTCAGGTGAGACTATAACGTGCCGGGCGGCGGGCTTGTGCCTAGACTGCCCGGGACGGCGCAAATGCTCGTGCGGGCGGGAGCCTTCGATGGACCGACCGGGTGTGATCGACCGCGGCGCGCTCGCCGCCAGGCTCTCCGACGACGTCGACCGGGCGGCCCCGCTGCTCGCCAGGCTGCTGCTGGTCCGCGCGGTCTGGAACATCCACCACCATTACGGCGACCACGCCCTCTGGGTGGCGCAGGACATGGCCGTCGACTGCGGGGAGGATCTAGAGGAGGCCGGGGTGGCCGCGCGGGAACTGGCGCGCGTCCTCGCCCCCTACCACGGCATCGACCGCGACCTCACCGCCGCCGTCGAAGGGGCCAGGCAGCTGAGCAGGGCCATCAGGCGCGAGAACGACGCGTACGCGCGGTACTCGCTCGCCACCGACCCGGATATCCCCATCGACCAGGAGCGAGCCGGGCGGCTCTACGGCGAGTGGGACGAGCAGCGGGGCGGCGTCCGCGACGCGTCCCGCGGCCTGCCCGTCGACCTGGGCAGCGGCGAGACGGGCTCGCTGCTGCTGGACGGCGCCCTCGGCCGCGTCTTCAAACGGGGGCTGTACTACCACGCCCGCCACTACCTGCTCAGCGCGCATCCCGAGCGCGCATGGCGCGGCCGGGTCGCGGACGTCCTGCACCGGGCGGCACGCGTCCGGCTCGACCGCGGCAATGCGGCCGCCACCGGCGACCTGACCCGCAACATCCGCGAAGGGCGCCGGGAACTGGACGCCGCATCCCCGAGCGCGTGGGCGCGGCAGGCCGCGACCCGCCTGGAGGAGACGGCGGTGCCCGTCCTCACCGAGGAGGCCCCCGCCACGGCGAACGGGATCGCCGCGATCCGCCTGGCCGCGCTGTGCCTGGCCTACGAGGCGGACGCCGCCCGCGTCCCGGCGGCCGGCGACCCGTTCCGCGGCATCGTCGCCGGCATCACGCTGCTGGAGCGGGACGGAGCGTTCGAGGGACGGCGATGACCGCGAGCGCCCGCCGACGCCGCGTGCGCGGCTGAGGCGGTGGCCGTCCTTCGCGGGGTCAGCTCGGGACGGCGTCCGGGCTCAGGGCCTCCATGATGTGGTCGACCGTCTCTTCGGGAGAACCGGCGATCGGGGCCGTGAGGACGTCCTCGCCGGGGCCGGGAAGCTCCAGGTCGGCGAACTGGCTGTCGAGGAGGTCCGCCTTGAAGAAGTGGCCCTTGCGCGCCTTCATGCGGGCGGCGATGAGGTCGCGGTCGCCGTCCAGCAGGACCATCGCGACCGCGGAGTTCCCGCCGGTGAGGATGTCGCGGTACGTGCGCTTGAGGGCCGAGCAGGTGACGACGCCGGGGCGGCCGGTGTCGAGCCGGTCGGAGATCCAGGCGGCGATGGTGCGCAGCCAGGGCGCGCGGTCGGCGTCCGTCAGCGGATGGCCCGCGCGCATCTTGGCGATGTTCGCCTCGGAGTGGAACGCGTCGGCCTCGGCGTACTCCCAGCCGAGCCGCTCCGCGAGGAGCGTGCCGATGGTGGTCTTGCCGCTGCCGGAGACGCCGGCGATCACGATCACGGTGGGGGGTGAGGTGCTCATGGTCAGCCGGCCACCACCGGGTCTCCGGCCAGGGCGACGCCCTCGTCGCGCAGCTCGTCGAGGGCGCGGTCGACGGTGGTCTTCGCGACCCCGGCGGTGAGGCCGAGCAGGACGGTGGTGCGCAGGCCCGCGCGGGCCGCGTCGACGGCGGTGGCGCGGACGCAGTGGTCGGTCGCGATGCCGACGATGTCCACGGCGTCGACGCCGCGGGCGGCGAGCCAGTCGGCGAGCGGCGTCTCGTCGTCCGAGACGCCCTCGAAGCCGCTGTAGGCGGCGCTCTCGCGGCCCTTGCTGAACACGGCCTCGATCGGGGCGAGGGCCAGGTTCGGGTGGAAGTCGGCGCCGGGGGTGCCGATCACGCAGTGCGGCGGCCAGGTGTCGACGAAGTCGGGTTCGGCGGAGAAGTGTTCGCCGGGGTCGAGGTGGAAGTCCCGCGTCGCGACGATGTGCGCGTACTCGGACCTGTGCTCGGCCACGTACGCGGAGATGGCGGAGGCGACGTCCGCGCCGCCGGCGACGGCCAGCGATCCGCCCTCGCAGAAGTCGTTCTGCACGTCAACGATGATCAGAGCCTTCTTGCCCACGACCGCTCCCTGGTACCGGTTGCCCCTGATCGACCGTACCCCAGGCGGGCGCCGGCGCACCGTCACGGACCGCCGTGGACGAATTCGGTCGGGACGGCGGGCTCGCCGCGGGAGAGCTGGAGCGCGGTCGGCGGCAGTTCCCCGACGGCGCGCTCGTGGCGCGCGCGGGCCGCCTCCAGCGGTTCGCGCCCGACGATCTCCCCGTCCCGGACGAGCGGGACGTGCAGCACCCGGTCGCGCGCCCCGGGGGCGGGCTCGCCGACGGAGACCGCCTCGGCGACGGCGACGCCGTGCCCGTCGATCCGGCGGACGGCCGACTTGCGGCCGCCCCGGCTCGGCTTGCCCGGCGAGCGCTTGGCGACCGGGCGCACGGGCGCGTCGCCGCCGGGGACGTCGGCGCGGGCGACGAGCTTGTAGACCAGCGACGCGGTCGGCGCGCCGGACCCGGTGACGAGGGACGTCCCGACCCCGTAGCCGTCCACGGGGGCGGCGGCGAGGGCGGCGATGCCGTACTCGTCCAGGTCGCCGGTCACCACGATGCGGGTGCCGTGCGCGCCGAGCGCGTCGAGCTGGTCGCGGACGCGCCGCGCCACGACGGCGAGGTCGCCGCTGTCGATGCGGACGGCGCCGAGCGGCGGCCCGGCCAGCTCCACCGCCGTCCGGACGGCCCGCTCCACGTCGTAGGTGTCGACGAGCAGCGTGGTGCCGTCGCCGAGGGAGTCGAGCTGCGCCTCGAACGCGTGCCGCTCGCTGTCGTGCAGGAGGGTGAACGAGTGCGCGCTCGTGCCGGCCGTGGGGACGCCGTAGCGCCGTCCCGCCTCCAGGTTGGACGTCGTGGTGAACCCGGCGATGTAGGCGGCGCGGGCGGCGGCCACGGCGGCGCGCTCGTGGGTGCGCCGCGACCCCATCTCGATGATGGGGCGGCCCTGCGCGGCCTGCACCATCCGGGACGCGGCGGACGCGATCGCCGAGTCGTGGTTCAGGATCGACAGCGCGATCGTCTCGAGCAGCACCGCCTCCCCGAACGTCCCCTCGACCACCAGGATCGGCGAGTCCGGGAAGTAGCAGTCGCCCTCGGCATAACCCCAGACGTTCCCGCTGAACCGGAACTTCTCCAGCCATCGCGCGGTCGGCTCGTCCACGATCCCGTTGGACGTGAGGAAGTCCAGCTCGGCGGTCTCGAACCGGAACTCCTCGATCGCGTCCAGCAGCCGCCCGGTCCCGGCGACGACGCCGTAGCGGCGGCCGGCGGGCAGGCTCCGGGCGAACACCTCGAAGACCGCGCGGCGGTCCGCCGTGCCGCTGCGGAGCGCCGCCTGGAGCATGGTCAGTTCGTACTGGTCGGTCAGCAGTGCGGTGCCGTCACCAAGGTCCACAGGTGGAACCCTAAGCCCCGCTGCGGGCACCATGGATGTGCGGGCTCGCGCACCCGGCGGGGGGACCGGCGCATAGCATCGGGGTGCTGCGGGCGGACGGACAGCGCGCGAGGAGTCACGGAGAGAGAGGGGGTGACCGGGCGGATGAGCGCCATGAGCACGGCGCCCGCACCGGTCGAGCTGGAGCGGCCGGACGCCGAGGAGGACGTGAGCGCCGACCGGCCCTGGCTGGCGATCGTCTGGAACGACCCGATCAATCTGATGTCGTACGTCACCTACGTGTTCCAGACCGTGTTCGGCTACCCGAAGACCAAGGCCGAGAAGCTGATGCTCGACGTGCACCACAAGGGCCGCGCGGTCGTGGCGAACGGCACGCGCGAGGAGATGGAACGGGACGTGGAGATCCTGCATTCCTACGGGCTGTGGGCGACCGTGAAGCGGGACGACTAGCGGATGACCGATGTGGGCAGGTCCGGGGACGCCGTCGAGATCCGGCTGGAGGCCGAGGAGACGGCGCTGCTGCGGGCCCTGATGGAGCAGCTGCTGGCGCTGATCGGCGAGGCCCCCAGCGGGGACGACGAGCTGGCCGCGATGGGCATCGCCGAGAACGCCACGAAGCCGGACGACCCCGTCCTGGCGCGGCTGTTCCCGGACGCCTACCGCGACGACGGCGAGGCCGCGGGGGAGTTCCGCCGCTACACCGAGATGGGGCTGCGGGACGGCAAGCGCGAGGCGGCCGGGGCGGTGCTGTCGGCGCTCGGCGAGCGCGACACGGACGCCGTCCTCAACGAGGAGCAGGCGCAGTGCTGGCTGCGGGCGCTGAACGACGTCCGGCTCGCGCTCGGCACGCGGCTCGACGTCACCGAGGAGTGGTACGAGGAGGCGAACCAGATGGACCCGCGCGACCCGCGCGCCTCCCTGTTCGCCGTCTACGACTGGCTGACGATGCTCCAGGAGAGCCTCGTCCGCGTGCTGTGGGAACCGCTGCCCTAGGAGCCCTGGGGAACCGCTGCCCTACGAGCCCTGGGGGACCGCTCCAGGGGCCCTGGGGAGCCGTTGCAGTGCGCCCGCGGGCCGTTCCTTTAAGCTCGGGGCCATGCTGACGATCGAGCGCGCCCTGGTGGAGAAGATCATCGCGCACGCGCGCGCCGACCACCCGGACGAGGCGTGCGGAGTCATCGCGGGCCCGGTCGGGTCGGACCGGCCGGTCCGGTACATCGCGATGGAGAACGCCGAGCGTTCGCCGACCTTCTACCGGTTCGACTCCAAGGAGCAGCTGAAGGTCTGGCGGGAGATGGACGACCGGGACGAGGAGCCGGTGGTGATCTACCACTCGCACACGGCCACGGAGGCGTACCCGTCCCGCACGGACATCTCCTACGCGTCCGAGCCGAACGCCCACTACGTGCTCGTGTCGACCCGCTCGGACGACGACACCGAGTTCCGGTCGTTCCGGATCGTGGACGGGGAAGTGACCGAAGAAGAGGTCGCCATCGTCGACTCGTACGCGGGCTGAGCGGGAGCGGATCGGGATGGCCGCGGCCGGTAAACTGGTCGACATGTGGACGAGCGGGCACGAGACGGACGGCTGCCCGCGGCGCCGTGCCGGTTCCGCCGTGCCCCCCGTGCAGAGCTTCCTGTTCGGGCACTCGCGCGCCGAGGTCGTCTACGACTGTCGCTGATGCGCTGATCACGCCTGGAATCAACCCGCTTCCCGCCCGGTTGAGACGCGAGAGGGCGGGGAGTCCCCGTACGACGTAGAAGGAGATCACCGCGATGGCGATCGAGGTCCGGATCCCGACGATCCTGCGCAACCTGACCGACGGCGCGAAGGCCGTGGAGGGCAAGGGCGCCACGCTGGACGAGCTGTTCAGCGACCTGGACAGCCGGCACGCCGGCCTGCGCGACCGGCTGGTGGACGACAAGGGCCTGCGCAAGTTCGTCAACGTCTACCTGAACGACGAGGACGTGCGCTTCCTCGGCGGGCTGGAGACGCAGGTCGCCGACGGCGACAACGTCACCATCCTCCCCGCCGTGGCCGGCGGCTGAGCCGGGCTGGACGGGCGGCACATGCGCTTCGACTCGCTACTGGACTCCCTCGGCCGCACGCCGCTGGTCGGCCTGCCGCGGCTGTCGCCGAGCGAGGACGTCCGGATCTGGGCCAAGCTGGAGGACCGCAACCCCACCGGCTCGGTGAAGGACCGCCCCGCCTTCTACATGATCGAGAAGGCGGAGAAGGACGGGCTGCTGACCCCCGGCTGCACGATCCTGGAGCCGACGTCCGGCAACACCGGCATCTCCCTCGCCATGGTCGCGAAGCTGCGCGGCTACCGGATGGTGTGCGTGATGCCGGAGAACACCTCGGCCGAGCGGCGCCAGCTCCTGGAGATGTGGGGCGCGGAGATCATCTCGTCCCCGGCGGCGGGCGGCTCGAACGAGGCGGTCCGGGTCGCGAAGGGGCTGGCGGCCGAGAACCCCGACTGGGTGATGCTCTACCAGTACGGCAACGAGGCCAACGCGCTCGCGCACTACGAGACGACCGGCCCGGAGATCCTCGAGGACCTGCCGACGGTCACGCACTTCGTCGCCGGGCTCGGCACGACGGGCACGCTGATGGGCGTCGGCCGGTTCCTGCGCGAGCGGGTGCCGGACGTGAAGATCGTCGCGGCGGAGCCCCGGTACGGCGACCTCGTGTACGGGCTGCGCAACATCGACGAGGGCTTCATCCCCGAGCTGTACGACGACTCGGTGCTGACCACCCGGTTCTCCGTCACCTCCGGGGACGCGCTGCGCCGCACCCGCGAGCTGCTGGAGCAGGAGGGCATCTTCGCGGGCATCTCGACCGGCGGCGCGCTGCACGCGGCGATCGGCATGGCGAAGAAGGCGGTGAAGGCCGGTGAGCGGGCCGACATCGCGTTCGTCGTCGCGGACGGGGGCTGGAAGTACCTGTCCACCGGCGCCTACGGCGGCACGCTGGAGGAGGCCGAGGCCCGCCTCGAAGGCCAGCTCTGGGCCTGACCCGGTCCGGCCCCGGCCCGGCGCGAACGGATCCGGGGCTGACCTGGCCCGCGTGGCATCCCGCCCGGCACGGTAGAGTTCGATTTCGAACGTGATTCTAGAACCGGGCCCGGCGGGACGTCGCGGGTCCGGGCGACGCGGGAGTGTGCGGATGAGCGGGTTCGGCGAGGCGACGGCCGTCGCGCGGGTCGGCGACGGCCGGTACGAGGCCGTCCTGGACGGGGACTACGGGTTCGCCGAGGCGCTCAACGGCGGCTATCTGATGGCCGTGCTCGCCCGCGCCGCCGTGGACGCCTCCCCGCACGAGCACCCCGTCTCGACCGCGACCAACTTCCACCGGGTCGCCAAGCCGGGCCCGGCGCAGATCGTCGTCGACACCCGCAAGCAGGGCCGGACGGCCGCGTCGGCGTTCGTCACGCTCGTCCAGGACGACCGCCCGATCGCGGACGCGCTGATCACCACCGGCACCCTCGACGCCGCCGCCGAGCCCGTCTACGCCGGCGCGGCGCCCGCCCCCGTCCCGCCGCTGGAGGAGTGCACCGACTTCCGGCCGCCCACGGGCGACGGCTTCGCCGACGTGGTCGACATGCGCTTCGACCGCCGGACGATGGGCTGGCTCGACGGGCAGCCGAGCGGGAACCCCGAGATCCGCGCCTGGTTCCGGCTCCGCGACGGCTACCCGGCCGACGGGTTCGCCCTCGCCCTCGCCGTGGACGCGCTGCCGCCCGTCGCGCTGAACCTCGGTGCGCAGGGCTGGGCGCCGACCGTCGAGCTGACCTGGCACATGCGGGCCGTCCCCGAGCCCGGCTGGCTCGCCGTGCACGGCACCGGGCGGCTCCTCGCCGACGGCTGGTTCGACGAGGAGGTCGAGGTGTGGGACGGCGCCGGGCGGCTCGTCGCGCAGAGCCGGCAGATCGCCCGCGTCCCGCGCACCCGCTCCTGACGCACCCGCTCCTGACGCACCCGCTCCTGACGCACCCGCTCCTGACGCGGGCCGACACGCGCGGAAAGCCCCGGCGTTTCGTCCGCGCGGGCGTCCGGATCGCGCGTGCGACCCCTGACCTGGACGGTTTTCCGGCGCGTTACGGTGTGATGTCCGACGCATGACGCACCCGCGCGGGGCCGTGTCGCTTAGCCTTGTGCACCATGTCAGATCCATCCCGGGGGGACCGCCTCCCAGACGCTCCCATCGGGATCTTCGACAGCGGTTTCGGTGGGCTGACGGTGGCGCGGGCCATCCTCGACCAGCTGCCCAACGAGCCGATCGTGTACCTGGGCGACTCCGCCCGCCAGCCGTACGGGCCGCGGCCGATCGCCGAGGTCCGCGCCTTCGCCCTGGAGATGCTGGACCGGCTGGTCGACGAGGGCGTGAAGATGCTGGTGATCGCCTGCAACAGCGCCAGCTCGGCGATGCTCCGGGACGCCCGGGAGCGCTACGACGTGCCGGTGGTCGAGGTGATCAACCCCGCCACCCGGCGGGCCGCGCGCGCCACCTCCAACGGCCGGGTCGGGCTGATCGCCACGGAGGCGACCGTGACCAGCCGCGCCTACGAGGACGCGTTCGCCGCCGCCCCGCACATCGAGCTGGTCAGCGCCGCCTGCCCGCGCTTCGTCGAGTTCGTGGAGGCGGGCGTGACGATGGGCGGCGAGCTGCTGGAGGCCGCCCGCGGCTACCTGCGGCCGATCGTGGACGCGGGCTGCGACACCCTCATCCTCGGCTGCACCCACTACCCCCTTTTGACCGGCGTCATCTCGTATGTCGTCGGCGGCGGGGTCACACTGGTGTCAAGCGCCGACGAGACCGCCAAGGACGTGTACCGCGTGCTGCACGATCGGGGGCTGGCCCGCGCCGAGGCCGCGCCCCGTCCTCGGCACCGGTTCCGTGCCACGGGGGACCCCGCCGTCTTCGCCGAGCTCGGCCGCCGCTTCCTCGGCCCGGAGATCGGCTCGGTGGAGACCACGCCGGCCGGGACGGCACCGGACGGGACGGCGCCGGACGGGAGGGGACCGGGCGGGAGAGGGCCGGACGGGACGGCGGGCACGGCGTCGACCAAGGCTCTGGCCACCTGATTCCTCGGGGACCTAAGAGGAGGAGTGAGCGTGCGGGTCACTGTGATCGGCTGCTCCGGCAGTTTCCCTGGGCCGGACAGTCCCGCGTCCAGCTACCTGGTCGAGGCGGACGGGTTCTCCCTGCTCCTCGACATCGGCAACGGTGCGATCGGCAGCCTCCAGCGCTTCCACCACGTGCTGGACATCGACGCCATCTGCATCTCGCACCTGCACCCCGACCACTGCCTCGACCTCACGGTCTACTGGATCGCGCGGACGTACTGTCCCGGCGGCCCGGCGCCGCGCATCCCCGTCTACGGTCCCCGGGGCACCGCCGAGCACATGATCAAGGCGTACGAGCTCGATCCGAACCCCGAGATGACCGACACCTTCGACTTCCGCGACCTTGAGCCGGGCCCGGTGTCCATCGGCCCGTTCACGGTGACCACCGCGCTGGTGAACCACCCCGTCGAGGCGTACGCGCTGCGGGTCGAGCACGGCGGCGGCGTCCTCACCTACTCCGGCGACACCGGGCACAGCGACGCCCTGGTCCGGCTGGCGGAGGGCTCCGACCTGTTCCTGTGCGAGGCGGCGTTCGCCGACCGCCCGGAGCTGCCGCCGGACATGCACCTGACGGGCCGCTCGGCGGGCGAGCACGCCGAGCGCGCCGGGGTCGGGCGGCTCGTCCTCACCCACCTGCTGCCGTGGAACGACCCGTCCGAGACGCTCGCCGAGGCGAAGGCCAGCGGTTTCCAGGGCCCGATCGAGCTCGCCGAGGTCGGCGCCGTCTACGACCTGTGACCGGACGCCCGGCGCGGCGGGCGCGCTCGCCCCGGCCCCGCCCGGCCCGGCCGGTCGCGGGGTGCGGCCGCACGGTGCCGGGCCGCTAGGGTTGGGTCCATGGCCCGCCCCGATGATCGCGCTCCAGACCAGCTCCGCCCCGTCCGCATCCAGCGCGGATGGCTCGACCACGCCGAGGGATCGGTGCTCGTCGAGTTCGGCGCGACGCGGGTGCTGTGCGCCGCGTCCGTGCAGGAGTCGGTGCCCCGCTGGCGCCGCGACAGCGGCCTCGGCTGGGTCACCGCCGAGTACGCGATGCTGCCGCGCGCGACCAACACCCGCAACGACCGCGAGTCCGTCAAGGGCCGGATCGGCGGGCGCACCCATGAGATCTCCCGGCTGATCGGCCGCTCGGTCCGCGCCTGCCTGGACCTGAAGGCGCTCGGCGAGAACACCGTCCAGCTCGACTGCGACGTCCTGCAGGCCGACGGCGGCACCCGCACCGCCGCGATCACCGGTGCCTACGTGGCGCTCGCCGACGCGGTCGGCTGGATGCGCGAGCGGCGGCTGCTGAAGGGCGACCCGCTGATCACCTCGGTGGCGGCGGTGAGCGTCGGCGTCGTGGACGGCGAGGCCCGCCTCGACCTCTGCTACGAGGAGGACTCCGCCGCCGGCACCGACATGAACGTCGTCTGCACCGGCGACGGCCGGTTCGTCGAGGTGCAGGGGACCGCCGAGGGCGCCCCCTTCGACCGCGCCGAGCTGGACGCCCTGCTCGACCTCGCCGCCGCCGGCTGCGCCGACCTCACCCGGATCCAGAAGGAGGCGCTCGGCGGATGAGCCGGATCGTCCTCGCCACCCACAACCGGGGCAAGGTCGCCGAGCTGCGCCGCATCCTCGGCGATCTCGACGTCGTCGGCCTGGACGAGTTCCCGGGCGCGCCCGACGTCGCCGAGACCGAGCTGACGTTCGAGGGCAACGCGCTCCTGAAGGCCCGCGCGATCGCCGCGTTCACCGGCCTGCCCGCCGTCGCCGACGACTCCGGCCTGGCGGTGGACGCGCTGAACGGCATGCCGGGCGTGCTGTCGGCCCGCTGGTCGGGCCGGTTCGGCGCGGCCACGGGCGACCGCGACACCGCCAACCTCCAGCTCCTGCTCGACCAGCTCGCCGACGTCGCCGACGACCGGCGCGGCGGCGCCTTCGTGTGCGCGGCCGTCCTGGTCGTGCCGGGCGGCGGCGAGCACGCCGTCGAGGGCCTGATGCGCGGCACGGTGATCCGCGAGCCGCGCGGCACCGGCGGGTTCGGCTACGACCCGATCTTCGTCCCGGACGGGGAGACCCGCACCACCGCCGAGATGGCCCCGGCGGAGAAGGACGCGATCAGCCACCGCGGCCGGGCGTTCCGCGAGCTCGCCGCGCTGATCCCCGCCGCCCTGGCGGCGGCCGGCCCCGCCTGACGCCGGAGCCGTCCGGGGCGGGAGCCTTCCGGGTCCGGGCGAGAAAAACGCGGCGGCATGACAACCCGGCGGGGCCGGGCGGGGGTTGTTCGGGGGTGTACGGACATCTCCCCCGAGGAGCAACATGATCGACAAGGGTCGCATCCGCCGCGGGCCGCTGCTCGCGCTGGCCGGGCTCGGCGCGGCCGGGGTCGTCGGCGCGGGCGTCTGGCTCGGTACCGGGCCGGGCTCGTCTCCGGCCGCGGCGCCCGCCGCGCACGAGCAGACGATCCACGCCTCGCCGCCGTCGCCCGTCCCCGAGCCCAGCACGACCTGCCCGGCGGAACCGGCGCCGTCGACCCGCCCGGCGAGCCCCGTGCCCACCCCGACGGAACCTCCCAAGGCCGTGACGCCCGAGCCCGTCCCGCCGACGCCGGTGCCGTCGGTCTCGCCGCGGAAGGCGGCGCCCTCTCCCGTGCCGAGCGTGCCGGCGGGGAAGCCCGCGCCCTCGGCGAGCGCGGTCCCGTCGCGGCCGGGGACGCCCGTGCCGGCGCCGCCGGACTGCGCGGAGGCCGCACCGGGGGGAGCGCCGGCGCAGAGCGCGGTGCCCGTGCCCACGCACAGCGGGTAGGTGCGGTCTGTCCACGTTGAGCGCCCAGGAGGTGCGCGGGGCGGAGACCGCGTTCGACGAGTTCGTGGCCGCCACCGCGGGCCGGCTCCTGCGCACCGCCGTGTTCCTCGTCTACGACCGGCACCTCGCCGAGGACCTGCTCCAGACCGCCTACGAGCGGGTCGCGCGGCGGTGGGCGCGGCTCGCGGACGGGGACCCGGAGGCGTACGCGCGGCGGGTCCTGGTGAACCTCGCCATCGACGAGAAGAAGCGCTGGGCCCGCCGCCGCGACACCCCGGTGGGGTCCGTCGCGGACGTGGAGCGGCTCGCGGGCGCGCCCCCGGCGGCGGGGGCCGCCGGGGGCGACCTCGACGAGGTGCTCCGCGCGCTGCCCGCCAAGCAGCGCGCGGTGGTCGTGCTGCGGTACTGGTGCGATCTGAGCGAGCAGGAGATCGCCGCGACGCTCGGGATCTCCCGGGGGACGGTGAAGAGCCACACCGCGCGGGCCATGGCCGCGCTGCGGAAGCACATGAGGGAGGACCGGGCGTGAGCGACGACCTGGACGCCCTGCTGCGCGAGCACTACCGTGCCGCCGCCGACGGGATCCGCCCGGACCCGGCCGCCGTGCGCCGGTTCCAGGACGCGGGGCGGGCCGCCGCGCCCGCGCGCGCCGTGCGGCGATGGACGCTGCCGACGCTGGCGGCCGCGGTCACCGCCGCCGTGCTGGTGGCGGTCGCGGTGCTGGTCTGGCCGGGGGTGCGGGAGCCGGAGCCGCCCCGTCCGATGGCGCCGCCGGTGTCTCCCGTGTCGCCGGCGTCGCCGGAGCCGCGGACCGTCCCGCCGGAGCCGTGGACCGGGCCGCCGGTGCCGTCACCGAGCAGCCCGGTGCCCGGGATGGGTGCGGTACCGGAGCCTTCGCGGCCGGGGGGCGCGCCATCGGCGAGCCCGCCGAGCAGCGTGCAGACGCCGTCTCCGACCGGCCCGGCGCCCACGGCGAGCCCGACCCCCGGAGCCGGGTACCGCCCTGCGGGCTAGGGGCGCTTGCGGAGGCGCACGAATGTGCCGTCCCAGCCGGCGCGCAATTCCATCAGGTCGACCAGGAGGCGGACGGTCCACAGGCCGAACCCGCTCTGGAGGGCCGTCTCGGGCGGGACGAAGCCGGTCAGCGGGCCGGGGCCGGGGCGCCAGAACCCGTGGTCGCCGACCTCGCAGACCAGGTCGGGGCCGTCCCGCCACATCCACAGGCCGATCGGCGGCGTGCCGTGCTGGAGCGCGTTCGCCGCGACCTCGTTCACGGCCGTGACGAGGTTCTGCTCGGCCTGCTCGCGGAGGCCGTGCGCGCGCGCCCGGACGGAGACGAACGACCGGAGGCGGTGCAGGTCGGCGCCGTCGATCGGCAGGTACTCGGCCTCGCCCGGCCGGTCGGGGCGGGGGCTGCGGCGCGAGCGCAGGTCGCGGTCGCAGTCGGAGCCGAACGCCACCGGGTCGATGTACTCGTCGTTCGCGCCCTCGTGGCCGGGGGCCACCAGCAGCGGATGGGTGCGCCGCGCCTCCGCGAGGACGCGCGGCGGCAGCGACTCGGTGTCGTAGGGGCACAGCGCGCTGGCGTCGGCGTCCTTGAACACCACGTTGATGAGGGACTCGTAGCGGATCCACTCCAGGGTCTGCCGCTCGTCCCAGCCCTCCCAGATCGGTTCGGCGAGCGCGCACACGCCGCGTGGCGCGCTCTGCTTCACGATGGCCTGGTAGTCGCGCAGCGTGCGGACGGGGTGCTGGTAGAAATCGGCCGAGTCGACGTAGCCGACCCCGGCGTCGCCGAGCGTGTCGCGCAGTGCGGAGAGGTGGGGTTCGCGCACCACCGCCACGACGTTCTGACCGCGTTCGAGCCCGGCTCTCAGGTACGGCACCGAGACCGACAGGAAGTCGTCGGTGCCGCGGTACAGGAAGGCCCTGTGCTCCAGTGCCATCAGGCGTAGTCCTCCGTTTCGGGAGCTCCGCACCCCGCGCCGCGGGTGAGGCCCGGCAGCCGGTTCCAGCCGACCGCGTCGATCACGCCCTCCACGTTCGGCCGCAGGTGGTCGAGGACCATCGACCGGTCGGCGGGCAGCCGGGTGGCGTGCCGGGCCAGCAGGTTGAGCCCGCCGATGTCGATGAAGCCGAGCCGGGACAGGTCGAGGTGGACGGTGCCGCGCTGCGCGACCAGCTGGGCGAGGCTCTCGGCGACCACGGTGTGCCGGGCGGCGTCCAGTTCGCCCTCGATCCGCAGCCCGGCGGGCTCGAAGGTGCGCACGATCTTCAGGATCCCGTCGTCGAACTCGGGGTTCACTTCCACGAGGACCTCGTGTGTGTCGCGGAGGGCGATGAGCTGGTCGGGCGGGCAGGCGCGCCGGTCGAGCTGGCAGATGGCCATCGCCATCGTGCTCGGCGCGACGGCGTCGTCGACCTCGTGCTCGCAGCCCAGCATCGAGCCGAGGCCGGCGGGTTCCGGCTCGCGGAACAGCCAGCTGTAGTCGGTGGTGAGGCGCACCGCGCGGAACCCCTGGTCGAACGCGCCGCCGACCTCCCGTTCGATGGTGTCGAGCATCATCGCGGGGGCGAAGGCGCCGCCGCGGTCGAGGCACGCGTCCTGCCGCGAGAGGACGCGCAGCCGGCCCGAGCGCACGCATTCGTCCACGTCGATGCCGCCCGCCCCGCCGCCCAGGCCGGGCAGCCGCTCGGCGGGCAGGCCGGTGACGTACACGACCTTCTCGTCGGTCAGCAGGCCCTCGCGGAGGAAGGGCCCGATGACGCGGTCGCGCTCTTCGGGGCCGCTGTAGGCCAGCCAGCCGTGGTCTCCGGGCCGGACGGCGCTGACGGGGCGCTTGGCGAACCAGGGTGTCGTCATGGCCTGCCCATCGGGTTCGGGGCGGATCTGTTCAGGGTACGCCGCTCGCGGGGTTTTGGAAGCCCAACGCATGGAGCGCCTCACGCTGCGTTCACCTCGCCGGGCCTAGCCTGCGCCGTTCCGGCCGGGGAGCGCGAACCGCAGCCGGACGGTGGTGCCGTTCTCCCCTGTCCGGATCTGGACGGTGGAGCACAGCAGGCGGACGGCCCACAGGCCGAACCGCTCGTCGGCGAGAGCGCCCTGCGGGCGCGGCGGGAGCAGCCCGTACCCCGTGCCGGGCGCCCAGCGGCCCGCGTCGGCGACCTCGCAGACGAGCGAGGCGTCCCCGCCGCTGGAGTGGACGCCGCCGGAGCCCGTGCCGCCGCTGTCCTCGCCGCCGGAGTCCGCCCATATCCGCAGGACGACGGGCGGCGCGCCGTGCCGGAGCGCGTTGGTGACGACCTCGGTGGCCGCGACCAGCAGCCGCTGGAGGCCCTCCTCGGGCAGCGGCGTCTGCCGCGCGCAGTCGGTGATCCAGGCGCGCAGCCAGAACAGGTCGGGACGGTCGTCGAGGGGCAGCGTGTCGGCGCCGGGCGGCGGCGGGGGCAGCGGGTCGGCGTCGCAGCGGGCGCAGAACGTCCACGGGTCGACGAAGCCCGGGTTGCGCCGGGCGCTGGTGCCGCGCACCGTCTCGGGGTGGGTCTTGCGGCCCGCCGCGACGACGGCGGCGGGCAGGGTGGTCGAGTACGGGCACAGGACGGACGCGCCGGTGCCGCGCAGCGCGATGTTGACCAGCGCCTCGGCCCGCTCCCACTCGACGACCTCCAGCGGGGACCGGGTCGCCCACGCCGGCTCGCCGAGCAGCCGCAGCCGGCGGCCCCGGCGGGCGCTCTCGGCGGCGTCGCCGAGGCAGTCGGCGAGGGTCCGGGACGGGTGGGCGTACCAGGCGGCGGCGTCGGTGAACAGGACCGCCTCCGCGGCGCCGCCGAGGGCGTCGCGCAGCAGCATCTCGCGCGCGGTGCCGCAGACGGCGAGAACGCGGTCGCCGGCCGCGATGCCGTCCCGCAGGAACGGCACCGCGCCGCCGAGGTAGTCGTCCACCCCGTCGTAGGGCAGCACCCGGTGCGTGAAGTCATCGTTCACGGCGGCCCCCGCCGGTTCTGTGGTCGTGGTGTCGCGGACTGCGCGTGCCGGACGGACGCGACCCAGCCTAGGCCGCCCTTCCACGCCTGCCGAGGGCCCGTTTTTCAAATGTCACCACGCGCGACCTGCCGGTCTGTCCGCAACCGGGCCGATGTCGTGTCCCTTAACGCCGACGCCGGGGGGAGAACCCTGTGACCGCGCGGGCGGTGCTCAGGGGTCGGCGCGGGGGTTGTACACGCCCGCGTACTCCTGGCCGGAGAGCTTGCGGACGGCGTTCATGATCTCGTCGGTGACGACGCGGCGCAGCCGTCCCGGCGGCAGGTCGGCGCCCGCGTAGCGGGAGAAGTCCATCGGCTCGCCGAAGCGGATGCGGGGGCGGGTGCCGAGCCGGGGGCGCCACGTGCCGAGCGGGATGATCCGCTCGGCCCCCTCGATGGCCACCGGGACGACCTGCGCGCCGGTCGCGAGCGCCAGCCACGCGACGCCCGTCCGGCCCCGGTAGAGCCGCCCGTCGGGGGACCGGCTGCCCTCCGGGAAGATCGCCACGGCTCCCTCGGCCTCCAGCAGCGCGCCGGCGCGTTCCAGCGCACGGAGGGCGGCGCGGGTCGGGCCGCGCCTGATCGGCACGTTCCCGAGCGCGAGCAGCGCCCACCGCAGCAGCCGCCCGCCGAGCCCGGGGACCTCGAAGTACTCGGCCTTCGCCAGGTAGGCGACGCGGCGGCTGACAACGGGCGACAGCACGAACGTGTCGACGAACGACAGGTGGTTGCAGGCCAGAATGACCCGGCCCTCGGCGGGGATGTTGGCCCGCCCCTCGACGCGCGGCCGGAGCAGCAACCGGAGCAGGGGCCCCGCGGTATGCGACGCCAAACCGTAGAACACGCGGCCTCCTCGCAGCTTTCGCCGCTCCTGATCAAGGGCGGCGAAGCCGACTCTAGGGCCGTGCGGGGCGGTGCGGATCCGCCATGTGACGGGCGTCATCCCGGCCGGGGCTGGAAAATAAACGAACGAGCGATTAGTTTCGGGACCTGACAGACCCGTTCCAGAGAACAAGGAGGTCTGGTGATGGAGGCACGCAAGCCCATCGCCGTGCTCGTGGCGGTGACACTGCTCGGGATGCTGTTCGCGGGCTCCTTCCTCGGCGCCCTGCACAGCCCGAAGCCGCACGAGGTGCCGGTGGCGGTCGTCGGCCCGCAGGCCGTCGCCGCCAAGGTCGGCAGCACCCTGGACGCCCGCATGGACGGCGCGTTCGACATCGAGCACTACGCCGACGAGAAGGCCGCCCGCCAGGCGCTGCTCGACCGTGAGGTGGACGGGGTGTTCGTCCCCGGCCCGAGCGGCGCGCGGCTGATCGTGGCGAGTTCGGCGGGCAAGATCGAGACGACCCTGATCACCGAGGTGTTCCGGCAGGTCGGGACGGCGACCGGCCAGCAGGTCCAGGTGCAGGACGTCCGGGCGCTGCCCGAGGGGGACAGCAACGGCATCTCCGCGTTCTTCCTCGCGGTCAGCGCCATCATCCCCGGCGTGATCCTCGCCGTGCTGATGGTGTTCGTGGTCCCGCAGGCGAGCGCGGGGCGGCGCATCGGACTGGCCCTGGCCGGGGCGCTGCTGCTCGGCGGCGGCGTCGCCTGGGTCGCGGACGGCCTGACGGGCGCGCTCGTCGGCTCGCCGTGGGAGCTGTGGGGCCTCGTCTCCTTCCTGGTGTTCGCGGTCGCGACGGTCACCGGTGGCCTGCTGCGCGTCGTGGGCCCGCCCGCGGCGGCGCTGGCCGTGCTCCTGTTCATCCCCGTCGGCGCCCCCGCGAGCGGCGGCCCGCTCGGTTCCGAGTTCGTCCCGGCCTGGTACGCGGCGGTCGGCGAGTGGCTCCCGCTGGGGGCGGGCGCCGAGGCCGTCCGCAACACCGTGTACTTCGACGGCAGCGCGATCGGGCAGCCGCTGCTGGTGCTGACGCTGTGGGCGGTCGCGGGCCTGGCGCTCGTCCTGTCGCCGAAGGTCGTCCGGCACGGGGGCCGCGCGGCGGTGGAGGCCGCGGGGAAGCCGGAAACGGAGGCCGCCCACTCCGCCGGCGCCTAGCCGACCGGTGCTTTGATGGAAGCAGGAGGTGCGGTGTGACGAAGACGGGGGACCGGGCGGTCCGGCGGCGGCCGGGCCGCCCGCCCAAGGCGGAGGCGGGCGACACCAAGGCGGCGCTGGTCGACGCGGCGCTGCGGCTGTTCGCGCAGAAGGGCTACGCGGGCACGTCGATCCGGGCGATCGCCCGCGAGGTCGGGCTCAGCGAGAGCGTGCTGTACGCGCACTTCCCCAGCAAGCAGGCCATCTTCGACGCGGCGGTGTCCGGGCTCGGGCCGCAGCGGCTGATGGCCGGGCGGGACGACCTGGACCCGGAGCTCGCCGACCGGGACCCGGCGCAGTACCTGCGCTCCCTGGTGACCAGCGTGCTGGACGCCTGGGACTCGCCGAACGGCCGTCTGTTCATCAGCCTGATGGTCCGCGACGGCCTCGTCCACGACATGGACCTCGGCAGCACGATCGCCAGGTCGATGGAGGAGGCCGGCGGGCTGTTCGAGCACTGGATCGCCACCGGGCGGATCCCCGCCGGCATCGGCCGCCCCGCCGACCTCGCCTGGGCGCTGTTCGGGCCGGTCGGGCAGGCCCGGCTGCTGTGGCTGCACGCCGACGCCGACCCCGAGACGCGGCGGGCGGCGCGGGAGCGGTCGATGCGGCACACCGAGCTGTTCATCCGGGCGGTCTTCCGCGAGCCGCCGGAGCCGAAGGATGTGGTCGACGATGACAGGAGCGGACACTGACCTGACCCGGCCGCCGGCGGGCAGGGCGCCCGGGCCGGTCCGGGTCCTGCTGGCCGAGGACGTCGCGCTGCTGCGCGGCGCCCTCGCCGGGCTGCTCGGCCTCGAACCCGACCTCGACGTGGTCGCGGAGGTCGGCAGCGGCGACGCGATCGTCGCCACCGCGCTCGCGCACCGCCCGGACGTCGCGGTGCTCGACATCGACCTGCCCGGGGTGGACGGGGTGACCGCGGCGGCGGAGCTGCACGACCGGCTGCCCGAGTGCCGGGTGCTGATCCTGACCGGTCTCGGCCGTCCCGGGCATCTGCGCCGCGCGCTGGACGCCCACGTGCACGGGTTCGTCCTCAAGGACGTCCCGCCCGCCGACCTGGCCGACGCGATCCGCCGGGTGGCGGCGGGCGAGCAGGTGGTGGACCCGCAGCTCGCGCTGGTGGCGCTGCGGCAGCCCGAGAGCCCGCTCACCGCCCGGGAGACCGAGGTACTGCGGCTGGCGGCCGGGGGCGCCGGGGTGGACGACATCGCGCTGGTGCTCACGCTGACGACCGGGACCGTCCGCAACTACCTGGCGAGCTGCATCAGCAAGCTCAACGCGCGCAACCGTATCGACGCCGTGCGCATCGCGGGGGAGTTCGGCTGGGTGTGAGGCCCGTCCCGCATGTGAGGGCCGTGCATGTGGGGGCCGCGCATATGAGGAACGCATAGTCGGGGCCTGCGCGATCCATGGGCGGATCGGTGCCGCACGCACTGGGCCGTGCGCGGGCCCGGTGCGAGCATTTCGGGCATGCAGGGGGAGACGCTGTACGGGCGGCGGGCGGAGCAGGAGGAGATCGGCCGCCTGCTGGAGCGCGCCCGCGCCGGGGCGGGCGGCGCGCTGATCGTGCGCGGCGAGGCCGGGGTCGGCAAGTCCGCGCTGCTCGGCCACGCGGCGCGGGCCGCCGCCGGGACGCGCGTCCTGCGCTGGACCGGGATCGAGGCGGAGGCCGCCCTCCCGTTCGCGGCCCTGCACCTGCTCCTCGTCGGCTGCGCCGACCTCGCCGGGTTTGCTGACCTCGCCGGGCGTGCCGGCCTGGCGGGCCTGCTGGAGCGGCTGCCCGCCGAGCACGCGGCGGCGCTGCGGGCCGCGCTCGGCCCGGTCCCGCCCCGCCCGCGCGCCCGCCTTCTCGCGGGCCCCGCGCTGCTGGCGCTGCTCACCGAGCTGGCGGCGGGCGAGCCGCTGCTGTGCCTGGTCGACGATGCGCACTGGCTGGACCGGGCGTCGGCGGACGCGCTGCTGTTCGCCGCGCGCCGCGCCGCCGGGTCCGGCCTGACGTTCGTCATCGCGGTGCGCGACGGGCTCGCGGGCGCGGACCCGCACGACTGGTCGCGCACGGGCGTCCCGGAACTGCCGCTGGCGGGCCTCGACGACGACGCGGCGGAGCGCCTGCTCGCGGAGCGCTCGCCGGACCTGCCCGCCGCGCGGCGGGCGGAGGCGGTCGGCTGGGCGGGCGGCAACCCACTGGCGCTGCTCGGCTTCCCGGACGCCGGGTCCGCCCTGTTCACGCCGGTGCCGGGGGAGTTCGCGCGGGCCGTCCGGCGCCTGCCCCGAGCCACGCGGCTGCTGCTCGCCGCCGCAGCCGCCGATGACACCGGCTCGCCCGGCGCCGTGGAGGCGGCGGCGCGCATCCTGGACGTGCCGCTCGGCGCGCTCGACGCGGCCGAGGAGGCGGGTCTCGTCCGGCTCACCGAGGACGCGATCCGCTTCCCGCATCCGCTCGCCCGCGCCGCCGCGTACCAGGGCGTGCCCGCCGCGCGGCGGGCCGAGGCGCACCGCGCGCTCGACGAGGCCGGACGGGACGCCCGGACGCGCGCCCGCGCCGACCTCTCGCGTGCGAGCGCGGAGCTGGAGCGGAACGGTCCGCAGGCCGCCGGACGGCTGCTGCTCGACCGCGCCGCGCAGTGCGACGAGCCGGGCGTGCGAACGCGGCTGCTGGACGAAGCCGTGCTCCTGGCCTGGCTGGCCGGCGACCGGGCGATGGCCCGCGAGGCGTCGGCCGGGGTGGACAAGCCGTTCCCCGAGGCGCGGCTGGCACTGGCCCTGCTCGACGGCGACGCGGCGGCCGCCGGGCGGCTCGCGGCCATGGTGCGGGACGGGAGCGACCCGCGCCGCCGCCTCCTCGCCGCCGAGGCGGCGTTACTGACCGGCGATGACGCTGCCGCCGCCGAGTTCGCCGCGCACTGCCGCGCGGGCGGGCCGTCCCCGCTGCTGCCCCGCGCGCTCATCGCCGAGGCGCGGGCCCGGCTCATGCTCGGGGACCGCGACGCGGCGCGGGCACTGGCGGACGAGGCGCGGGAGGCGGCCGAGCGGGCCGGGGCGCGCCACCTGGTCGCGGCGGCGGCCTCGGTGCGGGCGCGGCAGGCGGCGATGGAAGGGGACGAAGTGCGCTGCCGGGCGCTGTCCTCCGCCGGGGCCGCCGGCGCGCGCGTCGGCGACGCGCTCGGGCTGCTCTCCCTGGGCCTCGGACGTCCGGGCGACGCGCTGGAGCGCTTCCGCGAACTGCACCGGGACACGGCCGCGTCCCCTCCGGCGGCGTTCCTCTCCCTCGCCGACCATGTGGAGGCGGCGGTCGCGGCGGGCCGCCCCGAGGCCGCCGCCGCACCCATGGAGCGGCTGGCGGCGTTCGCGCGGGAGACCGGTCGTCCCTGGGCGGACGGCGCCGTGGCACGCTGCCGGGCGCTGCTGGCCACCGACCCCGCCGCGGCGGAACGGCACTTCACGCATGCGCTGCGGGTGCATCACGGGGCCGATCGCCCGTTCGAGCGCGCCCGCACGGAACTGCTGTACGGCGAATGGCTGCGCAGGGCGCGGCGGCGCGCGCGGGCGAGGGCGCGGCTGCGCGCCGCACTGGAGGTCTTCGAGCGGCTCGGTGCGGTCCCGTGGGCGGAGCGGGCGCGCCGCGAGCTGCGGGCGGCGGGCGAGGGCACCGCCCCTCCGGACGCGTCCGGGGACCCGTCCGGCACCCTCACCGCGCAGGAGTTGCAGGTCGTCCGGATGGCGACGACCGGCGCGACGAACCGGCAGATCGCGGCCCGGCTGGGGCTGAGCCACCGCACCGTCGCCTACCACCTCTACAAGGCGTTCCCGAAGCTGGGCGTGGCGTCCCGCGCGGAGCTGCACCGCTGCCTGCCCGCCGCCGACCGGGAGGATCAGTCGGCATGAGGATCGGGCGGCATGAGGATCAGTCGGCATGAGGATCAGTCGGCATAGCGCGAACGATTGATGTGCAGCGCCATATGGTCATTGGTCCGAACATCTCCCTTGATCGAACCGTTCCGGCAACTCATCATCGAAGAGGCGGTGGTGAGGGGGACCGGTGGTACGGACGTGGCGGGTCGCACGCGTCCCGGACGGCGGCGGCGACGGCGGCGACGACGGCGAGAGCGCCCGCGAGGGCGGGCGGGGCGACCGCACGCCCCTGCTCGTCCGCGCGATCATCGTCCTCTACTTCGGGCTGACCCTGCAGACGCGGCTGCTCAAGCAGGCCGAGACCGGCCCGTCCCGGCTGCTGGTGTCGGCCACGGTCGTGATCGTCCTGGTCTTCGGCGTGCAGTTGCTCTTCGTGCTGTACGGGCCGCGCGCCTTCCGGCCCGGCGCCCGCAGGGCGGTGGTGCTGCTCACGGCGCAGACCGCACTGGCGGTGCTTCCGCTGCTGGTGTTCGGCAACGACTGGTACCCGGTGGCGGGCGGGTTCCTCGCCGGGGCCGTGCTGCTGCTGGTGCGCCCGCCGCTGTCGTGGCTGCTGGTGGCGCTCATCGCCGGCGCGGAGGGGCTGCTGCGGCACGCGCAGGGGTGGCCGGCCGACAGCGTCTCGTTCTGCATGATGGCGACCGTCAACGTCGGGGTGTCGATGTACGCGCTCACCCGGCTGGCGGGCCTGATCCGGGAGCTGCACCTCACGCGCGCGCAGTTCGCGGCGGCCGCCGCGGCGCGGGAGCGGATCGCGGCGTCCGGCAGCCTGCGCGCCGTGCTGGACGCGGCCCTCACCCGCATCGAGGCGGCGAGCCGCCGCGCCCTCGGCCGCCGCGCCGCGCCGTCCCGCGCCGACCTGGACGAGGTGGTCCGCACCGCGCGCCGGGCGCTCGGCGACGTCCGCTCCATCATCGGCGCGCTCCAGGCCGCGCCGCCTCCCGCGCCCCGGCCGGGGGTGGTGACGCAGCCGCGGCTGGCGTGGACGATCCTCGCCATCATCACCGCGGGCTTCGGCGTCCAGCAGGTCATGTACGTGCGGGCCGGGGCGGACGGCGACCCGTGGACGATCGGCGCGGCGGTCACCGTGGCGGCCGCCGTGGGAGCGCTCCAGCTCCGGCACTCCGGCACGGTGCTGCGCGGGCGGCGGCCGAGGGGCGCGGCCTGGACGTTCGCCGCCCAGTTCGCGCTGGTCTTCGTCCCGTTCGCGGCGCTCGGCTGGGAGTGGGCGACGATGGCGTGCCTGGTGACCGCGTCGGCGCTGCTGGTGGCGCCCGGCCGCGTCGCGTGGTGGCTGTTCGGCGGGACGGTGGCGGCCTGGTACGCGCCCGCCCTGTGGGCGTCGCACGGCACGCTGTTCCACCTCTACACCTGCGCGGTGTCGGTGCAGATCGGCGTGATCGTGTACGCGCTGGACCGGCTGCCGCGCCTGGCCCGCGAGGTCTCCGCCGCGCGCGAGCGGCTGGCCCGGATGGCGGCGCTGCACGAGCGGCTGCGCATCTCCCGGGACGTCCACGACCTGCTCGGGCTCGGCCTGTCCACGATCACGGTCAAGGCGGAGCTGGCCCGCCGGGTGGCGGGCAGCGACCCGGCGCGGGCCCGCGCCGAGCTCGCCGAGCTGATCGTGCTGGCCGACCGGTCCCGGGCGGAGGCGAACGCCGTCGCGGAGGACGAGCCCGCCCTGGTCCTGCGCGAGGAGGCCGACGCGGCGCGGGTCGCGCTGGCGGCGGCGGGCGCACGGGTGCGGATGGACCCGGAGCGCTGGCCCACCGCGCCGCCCGCCGTCGACGCCGTCCTGGCCGCCGTGCTCCGGGAGGCGGTCACGAACGTCCTGCGGCACTCGCGGGCGCGGCGCTGCCACATCGCGGTCACCGTCCACAAGGGGACCTTCCGGCTCACGGTCGGCAACGACGGCGCGGCCAAGCAGGGGGAGGCGGGCCTCGGGAAGGGGCTGGGCAGGGGCCTGGCGAACCTCACCGCGCGCGCCACCGCCGTCGGCGGCTGCCTCTCGGCGGGTGCGGACGGATACGGCTGGTTCGCCCTCGTCGCCGAGATCCCGGCGAGCACCGAGGACGCGTCCGCGCGGGACTGCCCGCTCCTGCGCGAAAGCCTGATCGCTTGACGGATTCGCTCGCCTCTTCCGCTCCCTAGCGTCGGCGGCGTACGCCGACCAGGGAGCCGAGGGGGCCGCCATGTCCGTTCTCGTTTTCGCCAGCGTGCTGCGGTGCGCGAACCAGGAACCCGTGTCGTTCGAGGGGAGACGGCCCTCCGCGCCCCGGGCTCAACCGGACCTGCGTCCATGCCCGGACCCGGCACCGGACCCGGACTGGCTGGACGACATGCGCCGCCTCATCGCGACCGCGCTCCCCGCCGGTCCCGTCACCTTGGGCTGGGTGGCGTCCCGGATGGCGGTGAGCGCCCGCACGCTCCAGCGCCGCCTCCACGACGCGGGCACGAGCTGGCGCGACGAACTGGAGTACGTGCGCGGCCGGAGCGCCCGGCTGCTGCTGGAGGACGGCGCCCTCACCCGCGAGGCGGTGGCCCGCCGCCTCGGCTACTCCGACGCCCGCTCGCTGCGGCGCGCGCTGCGCCGCTGGGAGTGGCGCGCCGGGTCCGCCGCATGACGCGCTCCGTCCTTATCCGGGCCTATTCGATCTTTCTAGCGTGGTGACCATGACGCAGGAATTCGACCTCGACCGCTACGTGCGGAACTCGCGGGCGGTGGACCTGTCGGGAGTCGCGTGGGAGCAGATCTCCGCCCACCCGGTCTCCGGTGCGGAGGCGCGCTGCCTGACGTTCATGATGGACATCGAGACCCACACCGTGATGTACGCCCGCGACCTCCTCGCCACCCGGGCCGCGTTCGACCCGGAGGTCACGGCGTTCATGAGCTGCTGGATCTACGAGGAGTTCTGGCACGGCGAGGCGTTCTCCCGGTTCCTCGGGGAGGCCGGCTTCACGCTGGCCCCCGACCGGGAGAAGGTCACCGCCGCGTCGCCGTACCCGACCAAGACCGCGCGCAACGAGCGCATCCGCCGGGCGCTCGGCCGCAGCGTCTACACCGGCCACCTCGTGTCGATGCTCGGGTCCGCGCTGACCCGCGACTTCGTCGCGATCCAGATGACGTGGGGCGCGATGAACGAGCTCAGCGCGATCAACAGCTACCAGGCGATGATCGAGCGCAGCGGCAACCCGGTGCTGCGCGAGATCCTGCGGCGCGTCATCAAGGACGAGCGCCGCCACTTCGCCTTCTACCGGGCGCAGGCGCGGCTGCGGCTCGCGCGGAGCGCCCGCGCGCGGCGGCTGGCGCGCTGGGCGATGCACCGGCTGTGGGCGCCGGTCGGCACCGGGCTGCGCCCCCAGGAGGAGAGCGACTTCGCGCTGGTCTGGCTGTTCGGCGACGACGCCGGGCTGGACCGGATGCGCCGCATCGACGCGACGATCGCGCAGCTGCCCGGCTTCGCCGGCGCGACCCTGGCCGAGGACGCCCGCAGCCGCGCGCTGGAGCGCATGCCGGTGGGCCGCATCCCCGAGCTGTCCACCGACGGCGCGCTGGCCCGCGCCGGCGTGCACCGCGAGCGGCACGAGGCAGCGGCGTGAGCGGCGGGCGCGCGGTGAGCGGGGAGCACGCCGGGCTCGCAGGGCTGGCGGGACGCACCGTCCTGGTCACCGGAGCGACCGGCTTCATCGGGCAGGCGCTGCTGGAGCGGCTGCTGTCGGGCCACCCGGACACCCGCGTCGTCGTGCTGGTCCGGGAGCGGCCCGGCGTCACCGCCGGCGACCGGCTCGCCGAGCTGATCGCCAAGCCCGTCTTCGGCCCCTGGCGGGAGCGGGTCGGCGCCGAGCGGGCGGGGGAGATCGTCCGGGAGCGGGTGCGGCTCGTCCCCGCCGACCTGTCCGACGCGGCCCCGGACGTGCCGGACGACGTGGACGTGGTCGTGCACGGCGCGTCCGTCGTGTCCTTCGACCCGCCGATCGACGAGGCGTTCCGCACCAACGTCGTCGGCACCGTCAACCTCTACGAGGGCGTCCTCGCCGCCGCGCGCCGCACCGGCCGCCGCCCGCACCTGGTGCACGTCTCCACCGCCTACGTCGCGGGCTCCCGCAAGGGCGTCGTCCGCGAGGCCGCGCTGGACCACGCGGTCGATTGGCGCACCGAGCTGGAGTGCGCGCTGGAGGCGCGCCGGTCCGCCGAGAGCGACTCGCGCCGCCCCGAGGTGCTCGCCCGCCTCCGCGCCGCCGCCCTGAAGGCGCAGGGCAAGGCGGGCCCGAGCGCCGTGGCCGCCGACACCGAGCGCCGCCGCCGCGACGCGGTCGCGGACCGGCTCATCGCCTACGGCCGCGAGCGCGCGCGCAGCGTCGGCTGGCCTGACGTCTACACCTTCACCAAGGCGCTCGGGGAGCGGGCGGCGGAGGAGACCGCGCGCGAGGTGCCGCTGTCGGTCGTCCGCCCCGCGATCGTGGAGAGCGCGCTGCGCCACCCCTATCCGGGCTGGATCGACGGGTTCAAGATGGCCGACCCGCTGATCCTCGCCTACGGGCAGGGGATGCTGCGCGCGCTGGCCGGGATCCCGGACGGCATCGTCGACATCATCCCGGTCGACCTCGTGGTGAACGCGCTGCTCGCCGCCGCCGCCGTCCCGCCCGAACCCGGCGACCCCGCCTACTACCACGTCGGCTCCGGCGCCCGGAACCCGCTGACGCTGCAACGGCTGGTGGAACTCGTCCAGGAGCACTTCGCCGAGCATCCGCTGCCCGCGCCCGACGGCCGCGGCGCCGTCCGCAACCGCGACCTGCGGCTGCTCAGCGAGTCGCAGGCCGAGCGGGTCCTCGGCACCGCCGAGCGCGCGATGGACGCCGCCGAGCGCGCCCTGCTCGCCCTGCCCGGCGGGGAGCGCACCCGCGCCTGGCAGCGCGACCTGCACCGCAAGGGCCGCGAGGTGCGGATGCTGCGCCGCTACCGCGACCTCTACGGGGCCTACGGCGCCGCCGAGGTCGTCTACGCCGACGCCAACACCCTCGCGCTGGACCGGACGCTGCCGGACGGCGAGGGCTGCGACTCGGCCGCGATCGACTGGCCCCACTACCTCCGCGACGTGCACTGCCCCGCCGTGACCGCCGCCTTCTACGGCCCGCCGATGCCCCGCGCCCCCAAGCCCGCCCCGGCGCCCTTCGAGGAGCGGAGCGACGTCGCCGCCGTCTTCGACCTGGACGGGACGATCGTCGCGTCCGACGTCGTGGAGGCGTACCTGTGGGCGCGGCTGCTCGACGCGCCCATCCGGTCCTGGCCGGGGGCGCTGCTGCCCGTCCTGAAGTCGGCGCCGCGCTACCTGCGCGCCGAGCACCGCGACCGCGGCGAGTTCCTGCGCGCGTTCGTGCGCCGCTACGAGGGCGCCGCCGAGGCGGAGCTGCGCGCGCTGGCCCGCGAGCGGCTCGGCGACGTGCTGCTGCGCCGGGCCTGGCCGCAGGCGATCCGCCGGATCCGCGCCCACCGCGCCGCCGGGCACCGCACCGTCCTGCTCACCGGCACCGTCGACCTGTTCGTCGAGCCGCTGCGCGCCCTGTTCGACGACACGGTCGCGGCGCGGCTGCGGGTCGTCGACGGGCGCTGCACCGGCCACTTCGAGGCGCCGCCGCTGATCGGCGAGGCGCGCGCCGCGTGGCTGCGCGAATGGGCCCGGGACGAGGGCGTCGACCTCGCCGGGAGCTGGGCCTACGGCGACCACTACTCCGACCGCCCCGTCCTGGAGCAGGTCGGGCATCCCGTCGCCGTCAACCCCGACGCCCACCTCTACCGGCACGCCAAACGGCACCGCTGGACGGTCGCCGAATGGGGCGGCGCCGGCGGCAAGGTGTCCGCCGTGCTCGACGCCGCCCTGGAGGAGGCCCGGTGATCCTCGCCCTCGAATACCACCGCTCGCCCGCCCGCTACCTCGCCGCCGGGCGGCTGCCCGGCCGGCTGCGGCCCGCCGTCGTCCCGTCGCTGGCGCCGCTGCGGCTGTCGCACCGCAGGCCGCCCGCGCCGCCCGGCCCGGACTGGGTGCGGCTGCGGCCCGTCCTGTCCGGCATCTGCGGGTCCGACCTGTCGATGGCGGCCGGGACGGTGTCGCCGTACCTGTCGGCGCTGGTGTCGACGCCGTTCGTCCCCGGGCACGAGATCGTCGCCGAGCTGATGGACGACACCGGCGACCTGCGCGCCGGGACCCGCGTCGTCGCCGACCCCGTGCTGTCGTGCGGGACGCGCGGCCTCGACCCGTGCGCGTCCTGCGCGGACGGCCACGAGAACCGCTGCGACCGCGTCACCGCCGGCCGCGTCTCCGCGGGCCTGCAGACAGGGTTCTGCGCCGACACCGGCGGGGGCTGGTCGGAGCGGCTGGTCGCGCACCGCGACCGGCTGCACCCGGTGCCCGCGTCGCTGCCGTCCGAGCGGGCGGTGCTCGCCGAGCCGCTCGCCTGCGCGATCCGGTCGGTGCGGCGGATCGACGTGCCGCGCGGCGCGACCGTCGCGGTCGTCGGCGCCGGGACGGTCGGGCTGCTGACCGTCCTCGCGCTGCGCGAGCTGACCCCGGCCGGGCCGATCATCGTGCTCGCCCGGCATCCCGCGCAGCGGCGCCGCGCCACCGCCCTCGGCGCCACCGAGACGATCGACCCGGGCAACGCGCTGCGCGGGCTGCGCCGCATCACCGGCGGCTCGCTGGTGCGGCCCGAGCTCGGCCCCGGTTACCTGCTCGGCGGCGCCGACATCGTCGCCGAGTGCACCGGCGGGCAGGGGCTCGACACCGCGCTGCGGATCGTCCGGGCGGGCGGCACCGTGCTGCTGTCCGGGATGCCGTCCCGGCCCGCCGACCTCACCCCCGCCTGGTACCGGGAGCTGACCATCGCCGGCTCCTACGCCAGCCGCGGCGCCGCCGACTTCGCCGCCGCGCTCGACCTGGCCTCGCACGACGCCCTGGAGGGCTTCGTCGACGGCGTCTACCCCCTCAGCCGCTGGCGGGACGCGCTGTCGCACGCGCTGGCCGCCGGCCGCTCGGGCAGCGTCAAGATCGCGTTCGCGCCGCAGCGCCGCGCGGACGAGCCCGCCGAACCGAACGGAGGAGCCGACGGATGAGCAGACCCGGCCTCGTACTGGAGGTGGACGAGCGGACGCCGCCGCTTCTCGTGCACGAGGGGGAGGGGTTCCGGCTGGAGCGGTTCCCGCTCGGCACCCGGGTGGTCTACCCGCCGGACTCGCTGCCCGGCGTGCGCGACCTGACCGGCCGGATCCGCGACGCCCTGCTGCACCCGCTCGGCAGCGAGCCGCTGCCGGAGCTGCTGCGCGCGGGCATGCGGCTGACGATCGTGTTCGACGACCTGTCGCTGCCGCTGCCCCCGATGCGCGCCCCCGACGTCCGGCAGCGGGTCATCGAACAGGTGCTGGAGCTGGCCGCCGCGGCGGGCGTGGACGACGTGGAGCTGATCGCCGCGAACGCGCTGCACCGCCGGATGACCCCGGCGGAGATCCGGCACATCGTGGGGGAGCGGGTGTTCGCCTCGTTCTGGCCGGACCGGCTCCGCAACCACGACGCCGAGGACCCCGAGAACCTCGTCGCGCTCGGGCAGACCCGGCACGGCGAGGACGTCGAGATCAACCGGCGGGCTGCCGAGAGCGACCTCATCGTGTACGTGAACATCAACCTGGTCGCGATGAACGGGGGCGCCAAGTCGGTCGCGGTGGGCCTCGCGTCCTACAAGAGCCTCCGGCACCACCACAACGTGCACACGCTGCGGCACTCCCGCTCGTTCAACGACCCGCCGAACTCGGCGATGCACCACTCCTACGGCCGCATGCACGCCCTGCTGTCGGAGTCGGTGCGGGTGTTCCACATCGAGGCCACCCTCAACAACGACCAGTTCCCGTCACCGTTCGGGTTCCTCAACCGGCGCGAATGGGAGTGGACGCTGCGGGACCAGGCGACGTTCCTGGCCGCCAAGCGCGCCAACGACCTCGCCCCGGCCGGGGCCCGCCGCCGCGTGTGGCAGGGGCTGCGCGCGCCGTACCAGGTCACGTCCGTGCAGGCGGGCGCCACCGACGAGGTCCACGCGCGGACGCTCGCCGCCGTCCACCGGCAGCAGCTCACCGAGGTGCAGGGCCAGTCGGACGTGCTGATGCTCGGCCTGCCGTACCTGTCGCCCTACAACGTCAACTCGGTGATGAACCCGATCCTGGTGGCGTGCCTGGGGCTCGGCTACTACTTCAACATGTACCGGGGGCGTCCGCTGGTGCGCGAGGGCGGGGCGCTCATCATGTACCACCCGATGCCGGCGGAGTTCCATTCGCTGCACCACCCGAGCTACATCGACTTCTACGACGAGGTCCTCCCGCAGACGACGGACCCGGCCACCATCGAGACGAAGTACGAGGAGCAGTACGCCACCGACCCCTGGTACGTCCACCTGTACCGGAACAGCTACGCCTACCACGGCGTCCACCCGTTCTACATGTGGTACTGGGGCGCCCACGCGCGCGAGCACCTCGGCGACGTCATCTGCGTCGGCGCGGACCGCAAGGTCGCGGCGCGGCTCGGCTTCCGCGCCGCCACCACGCTCGCCGACGCGCTGGAGATGGCGGGCGAGACCGTCGGGCACAGCCCGAGCCTCACCTACCTGCACACCCCGCCGATGACGATGGCGGACGTCCGATGAGCGGGCGCGCGCGCCGCAAGAGCGGCAAGCTGTCGCTCGCGCAGGAGGTGCGGCTGCTGCGCCGGGGCCGCGACTGGCGGGGCCGCGCCCCCGCTCCGCGCTCCGCCGCCCCCTGGGCGCCCGAACCGGAGGCGAGCCCGTTCCCCACCGAGTGGGCGCGAACCCCGCTCGCCATAGCGGCCCGCAAGGTCGCGCTGGACGGCGTCCTCCGCACCCTGACCTGGACCCAGACCCGGCCGGAGATCCACGGCGCCGACCTCCTCGAAGGCGTCGAGGGGCCGGTGGTGTTCGTCGCCAACCACGCGAGCCACCTGGACACTCCGCTGATCCTCGGCTCGCTGCCGGTGCGGCTGCGCCGCCGCGTCGCGGTCGCGGCGGCGGCCGACTACTTCTTCGACGCCCGCTGGCGGGCCGTCGCCACCGCGCTCGCCTTCAACGCCTTCCCGATCGAGCGGCACGGCTCCGGCGGCTCCCTCGACCAGGCCGCCGAGCTGCTCCAGGACGGCTGGAGCCTGCTCATCTACCCGGAGGGCACCCGCTCCCAGGACGGCTGGGCGCGCCGGTTCCGGATGGGCGCCGCGCTGCTGTGCCGCGAGCAGGGCGTCCCCGCCGTCCCGCTGGCGGTACGCGGCACGTACCGAGCGATGCCGCGCGGCGGAATGTGGCCCAAGCCGGGCCGCCCCGCCGTGGCGGTGCGTTTCGGCTCTCCGCTAGCCCCCGAGCCGGAGGAGACGACGAGCGCCTTCAACACCCGCCTGGAGGACGCGGTGGGCCGCCTGTGGATCGAGCACGACGAGAGCTGGTGGGCGTCCTTGCGCGCACCGAACCGCCGCCTCGCCCCGCGCGGCCCGGACGTGGCGGAATGGCGCCGCATCTGGGCCGCCACCCGCCCCGACCGCCCACCCCGCCGAGACATCTGGCCCCGCTAGCGTTCAGCCCGAGCCAGGGAGGTCGTATGCGCCCTGCTTGATCTGCGACACCATCGCCGCCCACACGTCCCGCCGCATGGTCAGGACACCGCCGTCCGGGTTCTTCGAGTCCCGCACCAAGTGGTGCGTGTCGCGGACGCAGGTCTCGACGCAACCGTTCGCCCCCTCGCTGTGGCTGCTCTTACGAAAGTCAGTCCGGGGAAGACGGGGACTGGACAATTTGTCCCTCCATGTACTCATTGTCGCGCTAGCTGTTCGAGCATAGCCACTGACTCCTCGGGGCTCAGTGCCGTGGCAGCCATCTGCTCGAACGCAAGCGAGTACGTGTGCACCTCCTTCTCGTCCTCGATGTAGAGAGCACTCGTCATGTTCTCGACGTACACCACATTCGGTGTGAACCGTTGAGGGAATCCCAGTACGGCGAAGCTGCCCACAACTCCGGGATGCCCGCCGGCGGCCAAGGGCATGATCTGAAGCATCACGTTCGGCCGCTCGACTAACTCGATGATCCGCCTGTACTGGGCGCGCATCACCTCCGGACCGCCGATGACCCGCCTGAGCGCGGTCTCGTCCAAGATCGTCCAGAGGCGCATGGGGTCCTCGCGCTCCGCCCACGCCCGCTGTCGCGCCATGCGTGCCGTTACGCGACGCTCGACTTCTGAGACCGGAGAAAAGCGCATCAAGATCGACTTAGCCACGTGGTGGGTGTAGTCGTCGGTCTGCATCAGGCCGTGCACAAGGCCCATCGTGTAGGAGTTGAGCCACTCGGCCTCAGCCTCCAGCCCCATGTAGGTGGCATAGTCCGCAGGCAGGCTGTTCTCGTAGACGTCCCACCAGCCGCGCTGCCTGGCCGTGCGAGCGAAACGGGCGAGTCCGTCCAGTCGGGGCCCGCTCACGCCGTAAAGGGTCAGCATCTGCTGAACCTCGCTGGCGGTAACCCTGCGGATCGCGGTCTCGATTCTCGACAGCTTGGTCTTGCTCCAGCCGAGCTGTTCAGCAGCCTCTTCGAGGTTCAGTGTTGTCGTGGATTCTCTAAGCCTTCGCAACTCGCTGGCGAGGCGGCGCTCACGAACACTGGGTGGCCTGTTCGTCATGTGACCGAGCATGCCCGCTGTGTAGTTGGTCCTCAAGCCGTTCAGGGGAAGATTCTCGAACTGATCTTTAGTTTCTTCCTTGAAACTGTTGCGCAACTCGGCATGGGCCCGCACTATGTGACGCGAAAGCAGCACGGTGAGTGACCAACTTGTCGCTTTCTGTATGGATCGTGCTGATCGTCATAGAGAGAGGTGGGGCCTCGATGGAGGTCAAGGGGGCGTGGGGGCTGGTGACCGGGGGGCTGTGCGCGTGGCGGCTGCCCGGGGACGAGAGCGGGCCGGCGATGGCGCGGCGGCTCGTCCGGCAGACGATGCTCGAGCTGCAACTGGCCCCGGACGTGATCGAGGACGGCAAGCTCGCCGTCTCCGAGACCGCGACCAACGCGCTCCGCCACGCCGGACGCGCCCGAGGCGACCGGCCGCCCACCCCGCCCGAGCTCTGGATCTGGGCGCGGACCGTCCCGTCCCCGCAGCTCATCATCTCCGTCTTCGACGGCGCACGCTCAACCACCCCGCACGCCTCCGGGGCCGGGCTGCTGGACGAGCACGGCAAGGGCCTCGAACTCGTCCGCCAAGTCACCGCCGCCTGGGGCAGCAACCCCACTCGCTCCCGGGTCGACACCACGTCCGTCCCCGGCAAAACGGTCTGGTTCGCCCTACCACTGCCGCGCGACTGGCCCGGCCTGCACTACCGCGTCCACCCCGGCACCGCCGCACACCACCTGCTGCTCAACCTCACCCGCCGCGGCTTCAGGGGCCAGCGCAGCACCACGGAAGACGGCCTCTCCGTCCTCCTTCTTCCCACCCTCAACGTCTGGGTCCACCGCCGCACCTTCTGCTGGTGGTCCACCCCCCACTGCTACCTCCGCCGCCCCCTCATCGACCTCCAGGAAACGACCGAACTCCTCGTCCACCACCTCGACACCACCCCCGCCCCGGCCCTGCACAACTGAGCGGGCCGTACCGGGTGCCTTCACTCGCGACGCTCGCCGATCGCCACCTGGGTGACGTTCGGGAGGTCGCCGAACACCTTCGTGCCCGCGCCGAAGCCGTTCGCGGTGACGGTCATGTCGGGGAAGGGCCCGAACGAGTCGGCCAGCGTGACCAGCAGCGCAGTGCCGGTCGGCGTACTCATCTCCGCGTCTACGGCGCGGCCGGTGATGGGCGCGCGGGCGCGGGCGAGCAGCTCCACGACCGCCGGGCCCGGGTTGGGCAGCAGGCCGTGCCGGGTCCTGATGAAGCCCTGCCCGACGGGGATCGGCAGCGCGGCCACCTCGTCCACGTCGAGGGTCTCCAGCGCGGCGCAGGTGCCGACGACGTCCACGACCGCGTCGTGGCCGCCGACCTCATGAAAGTGGACGTCGGCCGGGGGCATGCCGTGCACTCGGCCCTCGGCCTCGGCGAGGGTCCGAAAGACCGCGAGCGCCCGTTCCCGCACCCGGTCGGGCAGCGGCGCCTCGCCGACCATCGCGGCGATCACCGCGTGGGTGCGCGACACCGCGTCGTCCTCGACGGTCACGACCGCCCGGGTCGCCGCGATGCCCCGCCGGGTGACGCGCTCGGTGTCCAGCGACCAGCCGGGCAGGCCGAGCCCCGCCAGCATCTTGCGCACCGCGTCCAGGTCGGCGCCCGCGTCGAGCAGCGCGCCGAGGGCCATGTCGCCCGCGATGCCGGCGAAGCAGTGGAAGTAGGCGATCCTCTTCATGTCAGCATCCTCCGTGCGGTGATCGCGGCCCCGAGGCCGTCGTCGATGCCGGTCACGGCCAGTCCGGGCGCGCCGGACGCGAGCATGGCCGCCAGCGCGGCGAGCCCGCCGGACGCGGTGCCGTAGCCGACGCTCGTCGGCACCGCGAGGACGGGCCGGGGCACCAGCCGCGCCACGGCCGACGGCAGCGCGCCGTCCATGCCCGCCGCGACGATCAGCACCCGCGCACCGCTCAACTCGGCGCGCACGCCGAGCAGGCGGTGCAGTCCCGCGACGCCGACATCGGCGGTCAGCGCCGGGCTGAGCCCGAGGGCCTGGGCGGCGGTCAGCGCCTCCTCCGCGACGGGCAGGTCCGAGGTTCCCGCCGACACGACGGCCACCGGCAGCGGGCGGCGGGGGCGCGGCCGGGTGAGGACGACGAGCCCGGACCGCTCATTGCGGGACGCCTCCGGAGCCACATCGCGGGCCGCCGCGAACTGCTCCGGGGTGGCGCGCCGCAGGAACGCGGTCTCCGGGCCGCGGGCCAGGAGCTCCTTCACGCGCGCGCGGACCTCGTCGGGACGCAGGTCCCGCGCCTCGGCGACGGCGACCGTCATGCGCCCGCCCCCGCGTTGATCAGGTGGGCGGCGTATCCGGCGCCGAACCCGTTGTCGATGTTGACCGCGACGACGCCGGGCGAGCAGGAGTTCAGCGCCGACAACAGCGCCGCGTGACCGGCGAAGTCCCCGCCGGACGACGTCGGCAGCGCGACGACCATCTGCTCCACCAGGCCGGACACGAGCGTGGGGAGGGCACCGCCCGTCCCGTCCGCGACGACGAACACGCGCGGGCGCTCGCGCTCGTCCAGCCAGCCGGGGAGGGCGGCGGGGTCGTCCACGGGCGCCCCGTACCGGCGGGACGCGCGGCTACCCATCGCCTCCGCGACCAGCGTGGCCTCCTCGGCGGCGGGCTCGTCCTCCGGACGCCCGCACACCACCGCGATGTCGCCCGTCCGGGCCCGTCCGTCGGGGTTCAGCACGGCCAGCCGCGCCCGTTCGTGCACCACTGCGTCCGGGAACGCGTCGGCGAGCGCCGCCAGCGCCGCCGTAGATGCGCGCGTGGCGAGCACGTTCGCGGCGCCCGACTCGACCAGGTTCGCCGCGATCGCGACGACCTCCGGCACCGTCTTGCCCTCGCAGAACACCGCCTCCGGGTGCCCGCGCCGCCGCCCCCGGTCGACGTCCACCCGGGCGAAGCCCAAGTCGACGCCCGCGAGGTCGCTCACCGGTTCCGCTCCGGGGTGAGGCCGAGGTTGTGGCTGCCCTGCCGGTAGCCCTCCAGGTCGAGGGTCACGTACCGGAACCCGGCCTCCTTGACCAGCCCGGCCAGCTCCGGCCCCCGTGCGGCGGCGGCCATCACGTCCGCCGGTTCCACCTCGATCCGGGCGAGCCCGCCGCCCTGGTCGCGCACCCGGATCCGCCCGCCGAACCCGGCGCCGCGCAGCGCCTCTTCGGCGTCCTCCACCCGGCGCAGCGCGTCCCGCGTGACCGGCACCCCGTAGGCGAGTCGCGACGACAGGCACGCCGACGCCGGCTTGTCCCACGTGCGCAGCCCCAGCTCGCGCGCCGCCTCCCGCACCGCCGCCTTGCCCAGCCCGGCCTCCACCAGCGGGAACCGGGCACCCATCTCGCGGGCGGCGCGCTGCCCCGGCCGGTGGTCGTCCAGGTCGTCCAGGTTCACGCCGAGCAGCACCGGACGGCCCCCGGCGGCCTCCGCCACCGCGGACAGCACGTGCATCAGGGCCTCTTTGCAGAACCGGCACCGGTCGGCGCCGTTCGCGGCGTACCGGGCGTCCTCAAGCTCCCGCGTCGTCACCACCCGGTGCGGCATCCCGAGCCGCCGGGCCTCCGCCCGCGCCGCCGCCAGCTCCGACCGGGCCAGCGACGGCGAGTCCGCGGTCACCGCGAGCGCGGCGTCGCCGAGTTCCCGGTGCGCCGCGTACGCCAGCAGCGAGCTGTCCACCCCGCCCGAGTAGGCGACCACGGCGCCGGGCAGCTCGGCCAGCACCCCGCGCAGGCGCGAGAGAGCGTCGTCGGCCATGGGCATCTCCTTCCAGCGTCGTCTGCGCAGGACGCTAGAAGGCACGCACCGGCCGCGAATCCGTCAGATGACCGGCCGCGGTTTTCTCGTTGCCCCGCCGGGCGGGGAGGCCGCTAAGCTGAACGCGCCCCATCGGGGCCCGGCGGGCGTGGCGAAATTAGGTATACGCGGCAGGTTTAGGTCCTGTTGGTGGCAACACCGTGGGGGTTCGAATCCCCCCGCCCGCACCAGAGCGCCGCGCTTCCCGCGTCAGACGCCGAGGTCGCGGCGGAGGCGTTCTACGTGGCCCGTTGCCTTCACGTTGTAGTACGCCTTCTCGATCTTGCCCTCGGCGTCGATGACGAACGTCGACCGGATGACGCCGACGACGACCTTGCCGTACAGCTTCTTCTCGCCGTACGCGCCGTACGCCTTGAGGACCTCGGCGTCCGGGTCGGACAGGAGGGGGAACGTCAGCCCCTCCTTCTCGCGGAACTTCGCGAGCTTCGCCGGCTTGTCGGGGGAGATGCCGACCACGGTCACGCCCGCCGCCTCCAGCTCGGCCAGGCTGCCCTCGAAGTCGACCGACTCCTTGGTGCAGCCGGGCGTCATGGCGGCCGGGTAGAAGTAGAGGATCACGCGCTTGCCGCGCAGCGAGGCCAGCGGCACCGCGGTCCCGTCGGCGTCGGGAAGCTCGAAATCGGGGGCGACGTCGCCCGGCTGCAGCCGCTCGGACACCCTGTCCCGCCTTTCGCTCGGATGGTGGGAACCCACGGTACCGGCCGGGGTTGGCCGGACGCGCCCGGCCCGGACCTGCCACACTGTTCGGATCATGCTTCGCCCGCGGTCGCGCTCCGCCGCGCCCGCCGCGCGTTCGCTCGACAGGATGAGTTCGCCCGACATGATGAGGACACGGCATGGCTGACTGGAGCGGCGACGACCCGGAGGAGGTCGAACGCTACATCGAGCGCACCCGCCGGGAGCTGGCGCGCAACGTCGACGAGCTCGCCGACCGGGTCAATCCGCGGAACGTCGCGAACCGCGGCGTCGAGCGGCTGAAGCAGGAGGCCGACACGGTCGCGAAGGCGTTCGGCGCGATGGTGCGGCCGGCGTCCGGTGACGAGGATGGCGAGGGCGGGATCGACAAGCGGGTGCTGATCGCGGGCGTCGGCGCCGCGGTCACCGTGACCGCCCTGGTCCTCTGGCGCCGTAGGCGCAGGCGCCGCTGAGCCCCATCCGGAAGGCGCCGGTCCGCGGTCCGCGGCCGGCGCCTTCGGCTTTGCGGGCGGAGCGCGCGAGCAGCTCGGCGACGTCGCGCAGCTCGGCCAGCTCGGCGCGGCACGGCGGGCAGCCGCGCAGGTGCGCCGACAGCGCGGCGGCCTCGGCGCCGGCGAGCCGCCCGAGGGCGTAGACGCCGAGTCCGAGGCGGTAGGCCCCGCAGTCCGTTCCTCCCACGTCCAGCAGTACGGGACGGCGCCCCCGCACGTTCAGCGGAGCAGGCGCTCAGTGGAACTGCGGCAGGTGGTCGCGGTGGGCGGCGAGGCCCTCGTCCAGGATCTTCTCGGCGGTGTGCTTGCTCCGCACGAACGGGTGCGCCATCAGCGCCTGCAGGGCGGTGCGGCGGTCGCCGGTGACGGCGGCGTCGGCCGCGAGCCGCTCGTAGGCGTGGATCGCCTGGGTGAGGCCGCGCACCGGGCCGGGCAGCGGGCCCATCGTCAGCGGGACGGGCCCTGACCGCCCGACCAGCGCCGGGACCTCCACCACCGCGTCGTCGTCCAGCGAGGAGACGGCCCCGCCGTTGCGGGTGTTGACGATCATCCGGCGGCCCTCGTCGCGGTGCATGGCGCAGATGACGTCCACCGCGAACTCGCCGTGCTCGCCGCCGCCGCGCTCCCGGGACGGGTCGGGGTCCGGCTTGTGCGACTCGGCGGTGACCTGCTCGTAGTAGCCGGGCAGCATGGCGAGGATGTCCTGCGCGCGGGTGGTGCCCTTCGCGCGCAGCTCGTCCACGACCTGGTCGTGGAAGAAGTAGTACTTGGCGTAGGAGTTCGGCAGGAAGCCGAGCGCCTTGGCCAGCTCGGCCATGCGGGACGGGTCGCGCCAGGGCGTCGCGCCGCCGCCGGGGACCTCCAGGTCGTCCAGCAGGAGCGGCAGGTCCAGTTCGCGGCCGTCGAGCCGGAGCCGCTGCGCCCAGGTGGCGTGGTTCAGGCCGATCCAGTCGGCCTCCAAGCCGTCGAACGGCAGGCCCAGGAGCTCGGCCCACATCTCGGTGTCGCCGATGAACTGGTCGCACAGCCCGATGATGCGCGCGCCGGTGTGCCGGGCCACGGCGTCGGTGACGACGTTCGTCGGGTTGGTGTAGTTGACGATCCACGCGCCCGGGTCGGCCTCGGCCGCGATGTCCAGCAGGACGGGCACCGACCGCAGCGCCATCAGGAACCCGCCGGGGCCCGCGGTCTCCTGCCCGACGACGCCGTGCTTCAGCGGGATCGACTCGTCCAGGTGCCGGGCCGCGAGCCCGCCCGGACGGAACGTCGTGAACACGTAGGACGCGCCGTCCAGCGCCGGCTTGAGGTCGGTGTGCGACGACACCGTGAACGCGGCGCCCCGCGCGGCGAACATGGCGCGGGCCAGCCGCGTCATGACCTCCAGGTGCGCGGCGTCGATGTCGTAGCAGGCGAGTTCCGTCCCGGCGAGGTCGTCGGCGCGGTGCAGCAGCCCCCGGATGACGCCCGGCATGTAGCCGCTGCCGGCGCCGACGATCGCGACCTTCACCGCGGCTCCAGGTCGGGCTGCGTGACGGTGAACCGGGCCTCGACGGCGGCGCGGACGATCTGCGTCTCCGGCTCCAGGTCGAGCGGCTCGGGCTCCCCGGCCTCGGCCCCGCCCGCGCGCCCGTACGCGGCGGCGAGCGCGACCGGTGCCTCGTGGGACGTGCGGCCGAGCCCCTCGTCCGACAGCTCGACCAGCCCGGTGAGCCGCGCCCCGAGCGCCTCGGCGTAGCTGCGCGCGCGGGCCACGGCCTCGTGCGCCGCCAGCCGCGCGGCCCGCGGGTAGACCTCGCTGTCGCGCCGCAGCTCCCACTCGGGCCCGCTGACGTACGTCCGCTCCAGGTCGGCGAGCCGGGCGACCAGCTCGCCGAGCACCCCGAAGTCGACCACCGTGATCTTGATCCAGACGGTGCCGCGGTAGGCGCGGATGTCGCCCTCGCGCCGCTTGTACTTCAGCAGCGGCGCGATCGACAGCCCGCCCGTCTCGACCTTCTCCACCGCCTCGCCGTAGGAGGCGACCAGGTCGAGGCAGGCCCGGTTCCGCTCGTTGAGCCGGTCGAGCGCGGTGCGCCGGTCGGACTCCTGCGACTGGACGTGCACCGACAGCCGCGCGATCTCCGGCTCGGCCTCCACCACCGCCTCGCCGCGGACACTGATCAGGGGAGCGTCGCTCATCCCCCCAACCTACGCGCACCGAGGCGTGAGCCTCAGCCCGCCGGCCGCGGCGGGGGTGAAGGGGGCCCCTTCACAAGAACGTCTTGCCCTCGCCCCTATACGTCGGGACGGTACGGACGTACTGGCCGTTCTCGATCAGGTGCAGTGCGTCGAAGCGTTCGCAGAGTTCGCCGGCCTTGGTGTGGCGGAACCACACCCGGTCGCCGACGGACAGCAGGTCGGCGGAGGAGCCGAGCAGCGGGGTCTGGACCTCGCCCGCGCCCTCGTTCGGGTCGTAGGACAGCCCGGCCGGGAGGTACGGCTGCGGGAGCCGGACCGCGTCGGCGGGGCCGGACGCGAGGTAGCCGCCGCCGAGGCAGGTCGCGACGCCGCGTCCGGGGCGCCGCACCACGGGCAGCGCGAACAGCGCGGCGGGCCGCCCGGTGAAGTTGGAGTACTGGTCGAACAGGTGCGGCTGGTAGAGCCCGGAGCCCGCGGCGATCTCGGTGACGGCGCGCTCGGCGGCGGTCTTCTCGACGCTGCCGGTGCCGCCGCCGTTGACGAACTCCAGGTCGGTCAGTTCCCGGACGGCCCGGACGATCGCGGCGCGCCGCCGGGCGAGTTCCAGCCGGGACTGCCGCTGCATGGCGCGGATGACGCGGCCGCGCGCGGGGCGTCCGGGCGGGAGGTCGCCGACGCCGGCGATCTGGGACTCGTAGGCCATCAGCCCGACGAGGTGGAGCGAGGGCCGCTTGAGGATGCGCTCGGCGAACGCGCTCACCTCGCCGGGGGTGCGCAGCGGGGAGCGCAGCGCGCCGATCCGGACCCGGCCGCCGAGCGGCCGGTAGGAGGCGTCGATGTCGACGCAGACCCGGACGCGCCGGTCGCCGGCGGCGTCCTCGATCAGCGCGAGGTGCTCGGGGGAGTCGACCATCAGCGTGATCGCGCGGGCGGCGGCCTCGTCCTCGGCGAGCGCCGCGACGGCGGTGCGGTCGGCGGTCGGGTAGGCGACGAGGATGTCGTCGCTGACGCCCTCGGCCGCGAGCCACAGCGCCTCCGGCAGGGTGAACGCCATGATCCCGGCGAACCCGTCCATCGCGAGGACGTCCTCCAGGAGCGCCCGGCAGCGCACGGACTTGCTCGCCACCCGGATCGGCTTGCCGGCCGCGCGGCGCAGCAGGCCCTCGGCGTTGGCGCGGAAGGCCGCCAGGTCGACGGCGGCGAACGGCGCCTCGAGGCCGGCCGTCGCGGCGTCGTAGCGGTCCCGGAGGTTCATGCTCGTCACACTGCCACACTACCGGCTAATGTGAAAAGCTCTCACGTACCGCTTTCCGGTCAGCCCTCGCGCGGATGGTCGGCGAAGAAGTCCCAGAGCATCGGGCTCGCCCCCTTGGGCCAGCTGTGCGTGCCGCCCTGGATCTTGCAGAACGTCACCGCGACCCCCTTGTCGCCCTTACCGGTGCTCGTGCAGTCGGTGCCCGCACCGCTCGCCTCGACCCGCTCGCCGAGCCGGGGGAGCCCGGCCCGCTCGCGCCAGAAGTCGACCGCCTTGGAGACGGGCGGGAACGGGCGCTTGTCGTTGAAGTCGCGGTCGCCGCCGCCGTTGAACGGGACGTTCCGGTCGGCCGTCCCATGGAAGATCATCGCAGAGACCGGACGGCTCGGGTCGCACTTGGTCACCAGAGCGCCCTCGACCACCCCGATGGCCGCCACCTTGTCCGGCTTCTCGCAGGCCATCCGGTACGCCATGCCCGCGCCGTTGGAGAACCCGGTCACGTAGACGCGCTTCGAGTCGGCCAGCCCCGCGTCCGTCAGCTTGTCGATCATCTTGCTGAGGAACCCGACGTCGTCGATGTTCCCCACCTTCGCGGCGCCGCAGCAGTCGCCCGCGTTCCACGTCGTCATGAACCCGTCCGGGTACGCGACGAGGAAGCCGTGCTCGTCCGACAGCTTGTTGAAGCCGGTCAGGCTCTCCATCTTGTTCATGTTGGCGAGCCCGCCGTGCAGGGCGACGACGAGCGCGGGCGCGTCGGCGGGCTTGCCGTCCTCCCACTTGCCGCCCGCCACCTTGGACGGGACGTGCAGCAGGAACTCGCGGTGCCCGATCGTGCCCACGTCCATCTTCTGCTTGTGCGTGCCCGCCGAGGTGGGGATGCCGTCCACCTTCTGCGGGCGCCGGTCGTCCCCGCCCTTCTCACCGGTCTGCTCGGTGCAGCCGGCGACGACGAGGGCGGTGGCCAGGGCCAGGAGCGCGATGCGACGCATGGAGGTCAAGGTAACCCCAAGGAAGCACCTCAAACTACTCGCCGGTAGACGAGCCGCCGCGGACCGTTCGCGAATCGCCGATGTGCGTCGATGTGCAAGGACGGCGGTGCCGCGGCCGGGGGCCGCGTAAGCTCGTAGGGACCCGTCTGAACTGCCGCTTCGCGATAAGAGTGAGACCGTTGAACGAATTCGTCCTGACCCTCTCCTGCCCGGACCGGCCCGGCATCGTCGCGGCCGTCTCGGGGGTACTGGCCGAGCGCGGATGCAACATCGTGGAGAGCCAGCAGTTCGGTGACGGCGAGTCCGGCACCTTCTTCATGCGGGTCCAGTTCGCGGCCCTGGACGACACCGACCCCGACGAGCTGCGCGGCGCGTTCGGCTCGCTGGTGCCCGAGCTGGGCCTGGAGTGGCGGCTGCACGCCCTCGCCGAGCGCCCGCGCGTGCTGATCATGGTGTCGAAGGGCGGGCACTGCCTGAACGACCTGCTCTACCGGACGCGGTCCGGGCTGCTCGACATCGACATCGTCGCGGTCGCCTCCAACCACCCCGACCTGCGTCCCCTCACCCAGTCCTACGGGATCGACTACCACCACCTGCCCGCCGGGCCCGGCGGCAAGCCCGCGCAGGAGGCCGAGATCCTGACGCTGGTCGAGCACTACCGCGCCGACCTCGTCGTCCTCGCCCGGTACATGCAGATCCTGTCCGACGACTTCTGCGCGAAGCTGCCGGGGCAGATCATTAACATCCACCACTCGTTCCTGCCGAGCTTCAAGGGCGCCCGCCCCTACCACCAGGCGCACGCGCGCGGTGTGAAGCTGATCGGCGCCACCGCGCACTACGTCACCGCCGACCTGGACGAGGGGCCGATCATCGAGCAGGAGGTCGCCCGCGTCGACCACACCCACAGCCCCGAGGAGCTGGTCGCGGTCGGCCGCGACGTCGAGTGCCTCGCGCTGGCGCGGGCGGTCCGCTGGCACGCCGAGCACCGCGTCCTGCTCAACGGGGACCGGACGGTCGTCTTCCGCTGACCCCGCTCCCGCCGACCCCGCTTCCGGCGACCCCGTGCTGATCTTCTGACCTGCGCTTTTCCGTGAGATGTCGGCATGGCGCGTATCACTGCGCGTGATTACGCGTCACCATGGGTGACGTTGCCGGGCGTGCCGATGGCTCAGCCGGGCGTGCCGATGGCTCACGGGGGTGGCGATGGCCGAGGCGCTGGTCAAGGACGTGATCGATGAGGCGCGGGACAGGCGCGGCGCGCACCGGCTCGCCGTCCGCGAGTTCCGGCCCCGCCGCGCGCTCGCGGGGGCCCTCGCCGCGCTGCTGCTGACGGTGGGCGGCGGGGTCGCCGCGATCGAGCTGCTGGCCGCCGCGCTCGGCTCGACCGTCCATCCGGTGCCGGGCGTCGCCGCGCTCGCGGACGCCCTGCACGGCCGCACCTGGGACGACCCGGACGTCCTCGCGGCCGCCGGAGCCGTCGCCGTCCTCGGCGCCGCGTTCCTCGCCGCCGCGCTGCCCGGCCGGCTGCGCGGCATCCCGCTGGACGGCACCGACCCGCGCCAGGCGGGGCTCATCGGCCGGGCCGCGGTGCGCCGCGCGGTCGAGGAGGGGGTCCTGGAGGTCCCCGGCATCGAGCGGGCCCGCGTCCGCGGCCTCGGGATCGTCCGGCGCGGGCTGGTCGTGCGGGCCGCCACCCACTACCGGAACCCGGCGAACCTGCCGGAGCTGGTGCGGGCCGCCGCCGAGGAACGGCTCGACCGGATCGAGCCGATGCACCGGCCGCCGGTCGACGTCCGGCTCCGCTGGCGCAAGGACTGAGACACCGGACACCCAGATGCGGCGGAGGGACTGAGATGCGGATCGCGATCGCGATGACCGGGACGGTGCTGCTGCTGGCCGGCGTGTCGGCCGCCGCGCTCGGGCTGGGCGCGTTCGACGCGTTCGGGCCGGTGTCGGCGGAGCCGCTGCTCCCCGCGGGGGCGGGGCGCCTCGCCGGCGGCACCGGCTGGTTCCTGCCGTCCGCCGCGGCCGTCGCCGAGCTGGTGGCCCTCGCCGGTCAGCTCTGGCTCGTCCTCCAGTTGCGCACCCTCGTCCACCAGCGGTGGCCGGACCTCGACCGAGAGACCCGGGCGCGGGCCCGGGACGCCGCCGCCGAGCTGCGGCGCGCCGCGCGCGGCCTGCCCGGCGTCGCGGACGTCCGGATCCGCCTCACCGGCACGGCCGACCGGCCGCGCCTGCTGCTGGACGTCTCCTGCGGGGGCGACGCGCTCGTCGGCGAGGTGTACGGGGAGCTGGGGGCGGGTCCGGTCGAGCGGTACCGCAGCGCGGTCGGGATGCCGGAGCTGCCGGTGGTGATCCGCTTCCGCACGCCGACCGAGCGTTCCCGGCGCCGCCGAGCACAGCCCGAGCCCGCCTGAGCCAGGGGGCTGGAGCCGGGGGGAGCGGCGCCCGTCCCGATCGAACCGGGACGGGCGCCCGCTACCCGGCGGGGCGCCCATGCGCCTGGACGGTGGGCGCATGCACACGGCGGGCGCACCGCGGTGGGGATGGCCTTGCGGAAGCAGGGTCTGCGGGGGTCCGCGGCGTCGCATCCGTCACTATGCGCGGTCCCGTGGTAACGGTCACGCTTGTGTACATTTCGTTCACGGCGTGTTCCGCGAGGGAGGTGCGATCGTCCGATGCGGCGACCCCGCTGGGCGGCTCCCGGCACATGGAGCGTGGCCCGCCAGCTACTGGTGCTGCAAGCGGCGATCGTCGGGCTGCTCGTCGCGGCCGGGGCCGTGCTCGCCTACCTGGACGCGGGCCGCGCCGCCGACGACGCGGCCGAGCAGACCGTGGCGGCGGTCGCGGCGAGCATCGCCGACGCGCGCAACGTCCGGGAGGCGCTCGCCGCCCCCGACCCGAGCGCGCTGCTCCAGCCGTACGCCGAGCGCGTCCGGCGCGACACCGGTGTGGACTTCATCACGATCATGACTCCGGCGGGGATCCGCTACACGCACCCGAACCCGGCCCGGATCGGCGGGCACTTCGTCGGCAACACCGCGCCCGCCGTCGCGGGCCGCACGTTCACCGAGACCTACACCGGGACGCTCGGGCCGTCCGTGCGGACCGTCGCGCCCGTCTTCGACGACCGGCACCGGGTCGTGGCGCTGGTCGCGGTCGGCATCACCGTCAAGGTGATCAGCGCGGAGCTGCGCGAGCGGCTGCTCGCCCTCGGCGCCGTCGCGGGCATGGTGCTGGCCGCCGGGATGGCGGGCAGCTACCTCGTCTCCGCCCGGCTGCGCCGCCAGACCCGCGGGACCGCGCCCGGCGAGCTGCGCGAGATGTTCGAGTACTACGAGGCGATCCTGCACGCCGTCCGCGAGGGGCTGCTCATCCTCGACCGGTCGGGCCGGGTGGTGCTGTGCAATGACGCGGCCCTCGAACTGCTGGACCTGCCCGAGCACCCGCGCGGCCGGCCGGTCGCCGACCTCGGCCTGCCGGACGAGCTGGTCGCGACGCTGGAGTCCCCGAAGCCCCGCTCGGACGAGATCCACGTCGGCGACACCCGCGTCCTCGTCGTGAACACCTCGCCCGTCCGGTCCCGGGACAAGGCGATGGGCAACGTCGTCACCCTCCGCGACCACACCGAGCTCCAGAGCCTGACCGGTGAGCTCGACACCGTCCGCGGCTTCGCCGAGTCGCTGCGCTCGCAGGCGCACGAGGCCGCGAACCGCCTGCACACGGTGGTGTCGCTCGTCGAGCTGGGCCGTCCGGACCAGGCCGTCGCGTTCGCCACCGCCGAGCTCGCGACCGCGCAGCGCCTCACCGACCGGGTCGTGGGCTCGGTCACCGAGCCCGTGCTGGCGGCCCTGCTGCTCGGCAAGTCCGCCGAGGCCGCCGAGCGCGGCGTCGAGCTGGTCATCAGCGAGGACACCGCGATCGAGGGCACGGTGGAGGCCCGCGACCTCGTCACGATCCTCGGCAACCTGATCGACAACGCGGTGGACGCGGCGATCGAGAACGCGTCCGCCCGGCCGCCGCGCGTCACCGTCAGCGCCCGCGAGGACGACGGCACGCTCCTGCTGGAGGTGTCCGACAGCGGTCCGGGCGTCGACCCGGCGGCGGTGCCGGAGATGTTCCGGCGCGGCTGGACGACCAAGTCGTCCGGCGGGCCGGTCGGGCACGGGCTCGGCCTGGCGCTGGTCGGGCAGGCCGTCCGGCGGCACGGCGGCGACGTCCGGGTGGGGCGCGACGCCGGTGCCGTGTTCACCGTGCGGCTGCCCCTGGAGCCGCGATGATCGAGGTGCTCATCGTCGAGGACGACCCGGTCGCCGCCGAGGCGCACCGCATGTACGTCGAGCGCGTCGCCGGGTTCACCGTCGCCGGGGTCGTCCACTCGGGGGCCGAGGCCCTGCGCTTCTGCGAGCGCACGCGGGTGGACGTCGTCCTCCTCGACTTCTACCTGCCCGACACCCACGGCCTCACCGTCTGCCGCGCGCTGCGCGCCGGGGGCCACGACACCGACGTCATCGCGGTGACCTCCGCCCGGGACCTGGCGGTGATCCGCTCCGCGGTCTCGGTCGGGGTCGTCCAGTACCTGCTGAAGCCGTTCACGTTCGCGTCCCTGCGCGACAAGCTCGACCGGTACGCCCGCTTCCGCGCGCAGGCGGTCGGGACCGGCGAGGTCAGCGGCCAGGCCGACGTGGACGGCATGCTCGCCACCCTCCGCACGCCCGACCACCGGGCGCTGCCGAAGGGCATGAGCGGCGAGACGCTCCAGGCCGTCACCGAGGTGCTGTCCCAGGCGCCGGACGGGCTGTCCGCCGCCGCCGCGGCCGACCTGACCGGCGTCTCCCGCGTCACCGCGCGCCGCTATCTGGAGTATCTGGCGAAGAACGGCCTGGCCTACCGCAAACCCCACTACGGGCAGGTGGGGCGTCCCGAGGTGCGCTTCTACCCGGGGTAAGCGGGGTACCTATGGGACGACAGTGCAGCGACATCGGGGGAGTTGTCGTGACGGACAAGCCTGCCAAGCCCAAGGGCACGGAGAACGAGCGCGAGAGCGAGAAGGAGCCGCCTCGCTCGGAGGAGGCGAAGGCCGCGCCCCAGAAGAAGAAGCCGGGCGACGCGGCACGCAAGATGCGCGCCATGTTCAAGGGCGGCTAGCTTTGACGACACCTTTGAGCCTCATTGAAAGGCTATGTCGGGATATGGGGCTAATGTCCGTAGTGAACGTAAACGTCGAGGGGATGAAGGAGGAATGCTTGTCCGACCGTAATGTTTCGGGCGGCTCCACCACGGGGCCCTTCGACGCATGGAGGGAACGGACGTACCACGGCATGGGCCCCTCCCGCTGAGCGGCCCGACGGCCCGGGGACCGCGTTTCGCGGCCCCCGGGCTCGTTCGTGTGCGCCGGGCACCGTCCATCCGCGCGGGTCGCACCGGCTGAGGCGGCGGTGTGAGGCGCCGCACACGAGGTAGTGGGTTGTGTTTTCCAACTCGGTGCGCGGATACTACTTGTGAGTTGGAAAAGGTAACTGAGGAGGAGGTCGACGTGCGGGACGCGGTGATCGTGGAGGCGGTGCGGACTCCGGTCGGCAAGGGCAAGCCGAACGGGGCGCTGCACGGCGACCACCCGGCCGACCTGCTGGCGCGGACGCTCAAGGCGCTCGTCGAGCGGGCCGGGATCGACCCCGGCGAGGTGGACGACGTCATCGGCGGCGTCGTCTCGCAGGTCGGGGACCAGGCGCTCAACCTCACCCGGACGGCCGTGCTCGCCGCCGGGTTCCCCGAGAGCGTCCCGGCGATGACCGTCGACCGGCAGTGCGGGTCCTCGCAGCAGGCGCTGCACCTGGCGGCGCAGGGCGTGCAGAGCGGCGCCTACGACATCGCGATCGCGTGCGGTGTCGAGTCGATGTCGCGCGTCCCGATGGGGTCGAACGTGCTGCCCGGCAGCGACCCCTTCGGGCAGGGCATCCGCGAGCGGTACCCGGACGGGCTCGTCGGGCAGGGCATCAGCGCCGAGCTGATCGCCGCCCGGTGGGACCTGCCGCGGGAGGAGCTGGACGCCTTCGCCTACGAGTCGCACCGCCGCGCCGCCGAGGCGTGGAAGAACGGCGAGTTCGACCGCGAGGTGGTCTGGACGGGCCAGTGGGACGAGACCGTCCGCCCCGGCACGTCCCCGGAGATCCTCGCCGGGCTCAAGCCGGCCTACTACGACGAGCGGACCGCCGAGCGGTTCCCGCAGATCGGCTGGAAGGTCACCGCGGGCAACGCCTCGCCGGTCAACGACGGCGCAGCGGCCGTCCTGGTCATGGGGGCGGACGTCGCCGAGCGGCTCGGGCTGCGGCCCCGGGCGCGGTTCCACGCGCTCACGGTCACCGGCGACGACCCGCTGCTGATGCTCACGGCGATCATCCCGGCGACGGAGAAGGTGCTCGGGCGGGCCGGGCTGCGGCTGGACGACATCGACCTGTTCGAGGTGAACGAGGCGTTCGCGCCGGTCGTCCTCGCGTGGCAGCGGGAGACGGGCGCCGACCTGGCCAAGGTCAACGTGCGGGGCGGCGCGATCGCGATCGGGCACCCGCTGGGGGCCAGCGGCGCGCGGATCATGACGACCCTGCTGCACGCCCTGGAGGACCGCGGCGGGCGCTTCGGGTTGCAGACCATGTGCGAGGGCGGCGGGCAGGCCAACGCCGCCGTCATCGAGCGGCTCTGAGGGCCCGCGCCCTGGCATAGGCTGCGTCCATGCCGAAGGACGCCGCCCCGCGCGAGTGCTCGGTCGCCGACACCCTGGACCTGGTCGGCGAGCGCTGGAGCCTGCTGGTGATCAGGGAGCTGTCCTACGGGGTGCGGCGGTTCGACCAGATCGTCCGCAACACCGGGGCGCCCCGGGACATCCTGACCTCGCGGCTCCGCAAGCTGGAGGCGAACGGGATCGTCCGGCGCGAGCGCTACAGCGACCGCCCGGCCCGCTTCGAGTACCACCTGACGCCGGCGGGCTGGGAGCTGTGCGACGTCCTGCTCGTGCTCATGGCGTGGGGCGACCGGCACCTGAACCAGGACGACCCGCCCGTCCGGTGGCGGCACTCGTGCGGCGAGACGCTCAGCCCAATGGTCGTGTGCCGGCACTGCGGCGAGGAGGCCCGCCCCGGCGCGCACTCACCGACCGGCCGCGGCGCCCTGACGTCCTAGCACGTCCTAGCAGGTCCTAGCCGGGCCCGCGCCCTAGCAGCGCTTCGGCGCCGGCCCGCGCCCGCGCGGCGGCCGACGGGTCGCCCTGGACGCCCGCCACCACGATCGCGCCCTCGGCGAGCAGGTAGACCGCCTCGGCGACGGACGCGTCCACCGCCGAGACCAGCTCGACCACCTGGTCATGGAAGGCCCGCTTGTGTGCGCGCGCCACGGCCGTGATGGCGGGCGCGGCCGGGCCGAGTTCCCCATGGGCGTTCACCCACGCGCACCCGCGGAACCCCGGCTCGGCGAACCACGCGCCGAGCCAGTCGAACATCGCCAGGACGCGCTCGCGCGGGTCGGGCACCGCGTCCACATGGGCGGCCAGATTCCCGCGCCAGCGCCGGTCGCGGCGTTCCAGCATCGCGACGACCAGGGCCTCCTTGGTGGGGAACAGCCGGTACATGCGCTTGAGGGGAAGCGCGGAGGCGGCGCGCAGCTCGTCCATGCCGACCGCCTGGACGCCCCGCCGGTAGAAGAGGTCCTCGGCGACGTCCAGCAGCCGGCGGCGGTCGCGCTCCTGCTGCTCCTCGGTGATCGCGGCCGGCATCGGGGCTCCTGCCTTGACGTTGAGAACGGTCGTTCCCTAGGTTAGTGGACATCGCTAGAGAACGTGCGTTCTCAAACAGGAGGATCCGATGGCCGAAGACCGCCCGCCCTACCCGCCGTTCACAGAGGAGACCGCGCTGCAGAAGGTGCAGGCGGCGGAGGACGCCTGGAACACCCGCGACCCCCACCGGGTCGCCGCCGCCTACACGCCCGACTCGGTCTGGCGGAACCGGGACCGGTTCGTCACCGGCCGGGACGAGATCATCGCCTTCCTCACCGAGAAGTGGGAGCGCGAGCTCGACTACGCGCTCCGCAAGAGCCTGTGGGGGTTTCGCGGCAACCGGATCGCCGTCCGGTTCCAGTACGAGTGGCACGACGCCGCCGGGCAGTGGTGGCGCAGCTACGGCAACGAGCTGTGGGAGTTCGACGACCGCGGCCTGATGCGGCGCCGCGAGGCCAGCATCAACGACGTGGCGATCACCGAGGCCGACCGCCGCATCCGCGGCCCCCGCCCCGCCGCCGAGCACGGCCTGGACATCCCGCTCCGGTAGCGGTGCGGGGCCCGCGACCGGTGGCGGTGCGGGGCGACCCGCTCCGGTGGCGGTCAGACGCGCCGCCCGGTCGCCTCCCGCAGGACGGCGGCCAGGCGCTCGCGCACCTCGACCTGGGCGGCGATGCGCTCGTCCAGCGCCGCGAGCCGCTCGAACGCGATCCGCAGGTTCCTCTCCGCCGGGGGCGCGGCGGTCACGTCGCCGTCCAGGCACGCGGAGAACGCCCGGACGTCGTCGAGGGTGAGCCCCGCCGCCAGCAGGTGCCGGATGTTGCGCACCCGGACCACCGCGCCCTCGTCGTAGATCCGGTAGCCGTTGGACGCCCGCCGCGACGAGAGCAGCCCCGCCTCCTCGTAGTGCCGCAGGGCGCGCGGCGTGGTCCCCGACAACCGGGCCAGCTCACCGATGCGCATGCCACGATCATCACACGGCGGTCATGCCACGACGGCACCGCCGTCCACCGGGACCACGGCGCCCGTCACGAACGACGCGTCCGGCGCCGCCAGGCGCGTGATCGCCCACGCCACCTCCTCCGGACGGCCGATCCGGCCGAGCGGCGTGTGCTCGATCTGCCACTTTCGGAGGGCGGCGAGCCGCTCGTCCGACAGCCCCTGGTGCCTGCCGATCGGGGTGCCGATCGCGCCCGGCGCCACCGCCACCACGCGGACGCCGCGCGGCGCCAGCTCCACCGCCCAGCTCCGGGTGAGGGTCTCCAGGGCGGCCTTCGTCGCCGCGTAGAAGGCGTTCCCCGGCCACGCCCGCTGCCCGACGGACGTGCTGACGTTGACGATGACCCCGCCGTCGCCCAGCGCGGGCAGCGCCGCCTTCACCAGCAGGACGGGCGCGACGAGGTTCGTCGCGAGCTGCGCGTCCATCGCCTCGGGCGTGGTCGCGTCCAGCGTGGCGCTCTGCACGATCGCCGCGTTGTTGACCAGGACGTCCAGGCGCCCGTGGGTCTGCACGACGTGCCGCACGATCTCCTCGGCGGCGCCCTCCCCGGTGATGTCGGCGGGCAGCGGGTGGATGAGGTCGTGCCCCGCGGCCGTCTCCGCGAGCGGCTCGGCCCGCCGGCCGACGACCACCACCCGCGTCCCCTCGGCGGCGAACATGCGCGCCGTCGCGCGCCCGATGCCCGTCCCGGCTCCGGTGACGACGGCGACTCTCTCCTGTGCGGCTCTGTCCTGTGAACGCGTCTCCATGCGTCCAACCCTCGAACCCTGCCGCCTGCGTCAAGGTCAAGCCGGGGGCGGCGTCAGCATTCGATGACGTTGACGGCGAGGCCGCCGCGGCTCGTCTCCTTGTACTTGTCGAGCATGTCGCGGCCGGTGTCGCGCATCGTCTTGATGGCCTTGTCGAGGGAGACGAAGTGGCGGCCGTCCCCGCGCAGGGAGATGCGGGCGGCGCTGATCGCCTTGATCGCGCCGACCGCGTTGCGCTCGATGCACGGGACCTGGACGAGGCCGCCCACCGGGTCGCACGTCAGGCCCAGGTTGTGCTCGATGCCGATCTCGGCGGCGTTCTCCACCTGCTCCGGGGTGCCGCCGAGCACCTCGGTGAGGCCCGCCGCGGCCATCGAGCAGGCGGAGCCGACCTCGCCCTGGCAGCCGACCTCGGCGCCGGAGATGGACGCGTTCTGCTTGAACAGCACGCCGATCGCGCCCGCCGTCAGCAGGAACCGGACCACGCCCTCGCCGTCGCTCGGCAGGAACCGGTCGTAGTAGTGCAGGACGGCCGGGATGATGCCGGCGGCGCCGTTGGTCGGGGCGGTGACGATGCGGCCCCCGGCGGCGTTCTCCTCGTTGACGGCGAGGGCGAACAGCGTGACCCAGTCCATCGCGTGCAGGGGGTCGGCCGGTTCCTCGGTGGAGAGCTGCCGGTAGAGCTGGGGCGCGCGGCGCCGCACCTTCAGGCCGCCGGGCAGCAGGCCCTCGCGGGTGCGGCCGCGGTCGACGCAGGCCCGCATGACGTCCCACAGGTCGAGCAGGCCCGCCCGGATCTCGGCGGGCGTGCGGCCGAAGGCCGTCTCGTTCTCCAGCATCAGCGCGGAGATCGACAGGCCCGTCTCGCGGCACCGGTCGAGCAGCTCGGCGGCCGTGTCGAACGGGTGGGGCAGGACGGTGTCGTCCGGTTTGATGCGGTCGGCGCCGGCGGCGGTCTCGTCCAGGATGAACCCGCCGCCGACCGAGTAGTAGACCTTCGCGCGCAGTTCCCCGCCGGTCTCGTCGAAGGCCGTGAAGCGCATGCCGTTCGGGTGGCCGGGCAGCGACTCCTTGCGCTCGAAGTGCAGGTGCTCGTTGACGGCGAACGGGATGTCGTGGTCGCCGAACAGGCGCAGGGCGCCGCGCTCGCGGATGGACGCCAGGCGCCCGTCCACCGTGTCGACGTCCACCAGTTCCGGCTTGTCGCCCTCCAGGCCCAGGATGACGGCCTTGTCACTCCCGTGGCCCTTGCCGGTGAGGCCGAGCGAACCGTAGAGGACGACCTGGACGGACGCGGTCTTCTCCAGGAGCCCGTCGCGTTCCAGCCCGCGGGCGAAGCGGTGCGCGGCGGCCATCGGCCCGCCGGTGTGCGACGACGACGGGCCGATGCCGATTTTGAACAGGTCGAACACGCTGATGGCCATCGCTACCTCGTTGTAGCTGCCGCGCCCCCTCCCGGGGGAGGGGGCGCCGGTGCGTCACAGGTCCGGATACAGGGGGTGCTTCTCGGCGAGGGCCCGCACCCGCGCCGACAGGGCGTCCTTGTCGAAGGACGGCTGGAGGGCCAGCGCGATCACGTCGGCGACCTCGGCGAAGTCCGCCGCGGTGAAGCCGCGGGTGGCGAGCGCCGGGGTACCGATCCGCAGGCCGGAGGTGACCATCGGCGGGCGCGGGTCGTTCGGCACCGCGTTCCGGTTCACCGTGATGCCGATGTCGTGCAGCCGGTCCTCGGCGTCGCGCCCGGTGAGCTCGGAGTCGACCAGGTCGACCAGCACCAGGTGGACGTCCGTGCCGCCGGTCAGCACCTTCACGCCCGCCTTGGCGGAGTCCTCGGCGAGGAGGCGGTCGGCGAGCAGCTTCGCGCCCTCGACGGTGGCCGCCTGCCGGGCCCGGAACTCCTCCGACGCGGCGATCTTCAGCGCGACCGCCTTGGCGGCGATCACGTGCTCCAGCGGGCCGCCCTGCATGCCCGGGAACACCGCCGAGTTGATCTTCTTGCCGAACTCCTCGCGGGCGAGGATCAGCCCGCCGCGCGGCCCGCCGAGCGTCTTGTGCGTGGTCGTGGTGACGATGTCGGCGTGCGGGACGGGCGAGGGGTGCAGCCCCGCCGCCACCAGCCCCGCGAAGTGCGCCATGTCGACCATGAGCAGCGCGCCCACCGAGTCGGCGATCTTGCGGAACTCGGGGAAGTCGAGCTGCCGCGGGTACGCCGACCAGCCTGCGACGATCATCTTCGGCCGGTGCTCGGCGGCGAGCGCGGCGACCTCGTCCATGTCGACCAGGCCGTCCTCGGCGCGGACGTGGTACGGCACGACGTTCAGCGTCTTGCCGGAGTAGTTCAGCCGCATCCCGTGCGTGAGGTGGCCGCCGTGCGCGAGGTCCAGCCCGAGGATGGTGTCGCCGTGCTGGAGCAGCGCGAAGTACACCGCCGTGTTGGCCTGCGCCCCGCTGTGCGGCTGGACGTTCGCGTGCTCGGCGCCGAACAGCTCCTTCGCCCGGTCGATCGCGAGCTGCTCGGTGACGTCGACGAACTCGCAGCCGCCGTAGTAGCGGCGCCCGGGGTAGCCCTCGGCGTACTTGTTGGTCAGGACGGAGCCCTGCGCCTCCAGCACCGAGACGGGCGCGAAGTTCTCCGACGCGATCATCTCCAGGGTGGACTGCTGGCGGCGCAGCTCGGCGGCGACGGCCGCGGCGACCTCGGGGTCGGCTTCCGTCAGCGGTTCGTAGAGGCTCATGACTCCTCGATCAGCTTCGCGTAGGCGGCGGAGTCGAGCAGGTCGCCGGGCTCGTCGCTGATCCGGACCTTGAAGATCCAGCCCTCGCCGTACGGGTCGTCGTTGATGACCTTCGGCTCGTCCACCACGGCGGTGTTGACCGCGGTGATCTCGCCGCTGACCGGAGAGTAGATGTCGCTGACCGACTTGGTGGACTCGATCTCCCCGCAGGGCTCGCCCGCCTCGACGGTGTCGCCCTCGGACGGCTGCAGCTCGAGGTAGACGATCTCCCCGAGGGCGTCGGCGGCGTGCGCCGTGATGCCGACGGTGACGATGCCGTCCTCGCCGCCGAGGCCGGACACCCACTCGTGCTCTTCGCTGTAGCGGAGCTGCTCCGGAACGCTCACAGTCTCTTCTCTCTTTCAGGAACGCTTGTAGAAGGGCAAGGGAACCACGTCCACCGGCTCGGGCCGGCCGCGGACGTCCACGGCCAGGTCCGCCTCCTCGACGCCGCTGTCGAGGTACGCCATGGCGATCGGCTTGCCCAGTGTGGGGGACGGGGCCCCGCTCGTCACGACACCGCACGGCGTGCCGCCGGACGTGACGACCTGGTACCCCTTCCGTGGCGCGCGACGCCCGCGCGCGACCAGTCCCACGAGCCTACGGCCAGGAGGCGTCGCGGCCTGCGCCGCCAGGGTGGTCTTGCCCACGAAATCGACCGTCTTGTCCAGCTTCACGACGCGGCCGAGACCGGCCTCGAACGGCGTCGTCTCGGCGGTCAGCTCGTTGCCGTACAGCGGCATGCCCGCTTCGAGGCGCAGCGAGTCGCGCGCGGCGAGGCCCGCCGGGACGACCCCGTCGACGGCGGCGAGCGCCCGCCACAGCGCGACGGCGTCGGCGGCGTCCACGAACAGCTCGAACCCGTCCTCGCCGGTGTAGCCGGTGCGGGCGATCAGCGCGTCCACGCCCGCGACCCGGCCGGCGAGGACCGCGTAGTACTTGAGGTCGCCCACCGGCGCCTCGGTGAACCCTTCGAGGATCGCCTGCGAACGCGGGCCCTGCAGGGCGACCAGCGCGTACGCGTCGGAGCGGTCGTCGACGGCCGCCTCGAAACCGGCGGCGCGCTCGGCCAGGGCGTCCCGCACGACGTCGGCGTTCGCCGCGTTCGCGACGACCATCCAGGTGGTGTCGGCGAGCCGGTAGACGATCAGGTCGTCGAGGACGCCGCCGTCCGGCGCGCAGATCATCGTGTAGCGGGCCTTGCCGACCGGCATCGGCGACAGGTTCCCGACCAGCGCGTAGTCGAGCGCGGCGCCCGCGTCCGGCCCGGACAGGAAGATCTCTCCCATGTGCGACAGGTCGAACAGGCCGGCGCCGGTGCGGACGGCCTGGTGCTCGGCGGTCTCGCTCTTGTAGCGCAGCGGCATCAGGTAGCCGGCGAAGTCGACGAGGTTCGCGCCGAGGTCGCGGTGGACGTCGTGCAGCGGCGTGGTCTTCGGCTCGGCGGGCGTGGGCTCGGCGGGCATGGGTTCGGCTCCTTCGTCGCGGGCGCGCGTGGTCCATCGTCCCACTCGCGCACCGGGCGTCTCGGTGCCTCCCCCTCTGTCATCGGCGCCTGAGAGCTTCACCCGCCGCCGGACGGCGGGTTTTCACCTTCGGCGGGGGACCGGGGTCCCCGCTTTCCAGAGGTCGCCTGGCCCGTGCGGTCCGTGGGCCTGAGAGGTTCCGGGGAGGATTTGCTCCTTCGGCGTCCCACACCGGCTGCGTGGGACTCTCCCGCACGGGGTCAACGGCTCCGCCAAATCTAGCAGCGGCCCCGTCCCGCGACCACTCGGCGACCACCCGCCTCCGGCCGCGCCCTCACTCCGCCGGCGGCGGCGCCTTCACTCCGCCGGCGGCGGGGACGCCGACATCGACTTCACGCAGGTCCGCAGGGCCGCCTTGATCTTCTCCAGGTCCTTCTTCGCGGGGGTGGACGTGGGGTTCGGCGTCGGCAGCTCCACGCCCTGCTTGTGCATGCAGTCGTTGAACGCCTGCGTCGCCTTCGACACGCCGGGCGGGACCGGCGTGACCGTGGTGCCCGCAGGCGCGGACGCCGCTCCGGACGGCGCTGACGCGGGAGCGGAGGCGGCCGGGGCGGGCGGCGCCGACGCCCCGGCGTCCCCGCCGCCGTCGCCGGAACCCCCGCACCCGCTGAGCGCGAGACCCAGCACCAGCACCGCAACAAGACCGCGCTTCAAGGCGAACTACCTCCAACGACCGGGGTGGACCGCTCATCATGCGCGCGCCCGCCGTCGCGCCGCTACCAAGGCGGATGCCAATGCCGCCGCGCTTACTTAGCACCTCTCCTCAAATCCGGCCCGTGCCGCCCGCCGGACAAGGTGCCTGCGCACGAGTGCCGGTTCCCCGATTGACTTAAACCGGTACACGGCCGATCACGTACTCTGAGTTGGTTGCTGGAGATCACCCGCGGTGGGCGCGGGGGGACGAGCTGAGGGGCATGCCGGATGGTCTACCTGGCGGGGATGCTGATCCTGTTCTTCGGCCTGCTGGTGTCCATCGCGCTGCACGAGCTCGGGCACTTCTCGTTCGCCAAGCTGTTCCGGGTGCGGACCACCCAGTTCATGGTCGGGTTCGGCCCGACGATGTGGTCGAAGCGCAAGGGCGAGACCGAGTACGGGGTGAAGTGGATCCCGCTCGGCGGCTACATCCGCATGATCGGGATGCTGCCGCCGCGCAAGGGCGACGCCCCCGGGCAGGTGCGGCGGGTCAGCACCGGGCCGTGGCAGGGCCTCATCGAGTCGGCGCGCGGCGCCGCGCTGGAGGAGATCCGCCCCGGCGACGAGGACCGCGTGTTCTACGCCAAGAAGTGGTGGCAGAAGCTGCTCATCATGTTCGGCGGGCCCGCGATGAACCTGCTGCTGTCGGTGATGTTCTTCGCCATCCTGCTGATGGGCATCGGCACCAAGCAGGCGCAGCCGGTGATCGGCGAGGTCCTCGAGTGCATGGTGCCCGCCAGCCAGTCGCAGACGACGGAGTGCCCGGCGAACGCCGCGCCGACCCCGGCCGCGCAGGCGGGCCTGAAGCCCGGTGACCGGATCGTCGCGTTCGGCGGCAAGAAGATCGACGACTACGAGAAGCTGCGGGTGCTGATCCGCGACAGCGGCGGCAGGACGGTGCCGATGACCGTCGAGCGGGACGGGCGGGACGTCCAGCTGAGCGTGCCGGTCACCCGCAACCAGATGTACGACCTGGACGACCAGGACAAGATCGTCAACGTCGGGTTCCTCGGCATCACCCCGACCAGCGCGATCGAGCGGCAGGGCCCCGGCGCGGTCGCGAGCACGATGGGCGACCTCACCGCCCGCACCGCCGGAGCGCTGGTCCGGATGCCGGAGAAGATGGTGGGCGTCTGGAACGCCGCCTTCAGCGACGAGAAGCGCGACCCGAACGGCCCGGTCGGCGTCGTCGGCGTCAGCCGGATCGGCGGCGAGGTCGCCGCGTCCAGCGACTACACCAACGCCGAGAAGGTGTCGTTCTTCGTGATGCTGCTCGGCTCGCTGAACCTCGCGGTCGGGCTGTTCAACCTCGTCCCGCTGCTGCCGCTGGACGGCGGCCACATCGCCGGGGCGCTGCTGGAGGCCGTGAAGAAGGCGTTCGCGAAGATCTTCCGCCGCCCCGACCCCGGTTACGTGGACGTCGCCAAGGCGCTGCCGGTGACGTACGTGATGGCGGTCGTGCTGATCGTCATGGGCGGCCTGCTGATCTACGCCGACCTGGTGAACCCTGTCACCGTCACCGGATAGCGGGCCGTCGCGGGACGGCGCGCCGTCACGGGACGGCGGGCAGCTCGCCGGTCTTCAGGAACGCGTCCAGCGCGGCCAGGTAGGGCGCGATGTCGAGGCCCTGCTCGGCGAGCCACGCGTCCGAGCCGTAGGTGCCCGCGTAGCGCTCGCCGCCGTCGCAGATCAGCGTGACGACGCTGCCGCGCTCGCCGCGCGCCCGCATCTGCGCGATCAGCTCCGCCGCGCCCCACATGTTCGTGCCGGTCGAGCCGCCGACGCTGCGTCCGCTGACCTCGGCCGTCCAGCGCATCGCCGCGACGGACGCGGCGTCCGGCACCTGGATCATCCGGTCGATGACCGTCGGCAGGAACGACGGCTCGACGCGCGGCCGGCCGATGCCCTCGATCCGCGAGCCCGCCGCCGTCCGCTCCGGGTCGCCGTCGGCGAACGAGCCGTGGAACGCCGAGCCCTCCGGGTCGACGACCGCGAGCCGCGTCTGGAACATCCGGTACCGAGCGTAGCGGCCGATCGTCGCGGACGTCCCGCCGGTGCCCGCGCCGACCACGATCCAGGACGGCTCCGGGAACCGCTCCAGCCGCATCTGCTCGAAGATCGACTCGGCGATGTTGTTGTTGCCGCGCCAGTCCGTCGCGCGCTCGGCGTAGGTGAACTGGTCCATGAAGTGGCCGTTGCACTCGGCGGCGAGCCGCCGCGACTCGTCGTAGATGGCGGACGGGTCGTCCACCAGGTGGCAGCGGCCGCCCTGGAACTCGATCAGCTGGATCTTCTCCGGGCTGGTCGAGGCGGGCATCACCGCGATGAACGGCAGCCCGAGCAGCCGCGCGAAGTACGCCTCCGACACCGCGGTGGACCCGCTGGACGCCTCGATGATCGTCGTGTCCTGGCGGATCCAGCCGTTCGCGAGCCCGTACAGGAACAGCGAGCGGGCGAGCCGGTGCTTCAGCGAACCGGTCGGGTGGACGGACTCGTCCTTCAGGTAGAGGTCGATGCCCCACTCCGGCGGCAGCGGGAACACGTGCAGGTGCGTGTCGGCGCTGCGGTTGGCGTCGGCGTCGACGAGCCGGATCGCCTCGGCGATCCAGGCCCGGTACCCCGGATCGCAGCGGTCCACGGTGCGGCTCATGCCGGCCTTCCCCCTCGATCGTCGCTGATCGGCCGGGTCCCACGATATCCGCGCATGTCGCGGTGCATGATGGAGGCTGCGGGGGGCAGATGATCGAGATGTTCGACGAGCGGGTGATGGCGGCCGGGCGGCTTCCGCTGCTCGGCTTCTTCGTCGCGTTCCTCGTCACGTTCGTGCTGACGCGGGTGAACGTCCGGCTCATCCGCTCGGACGTGCGCTGGTGGTTCCGCAACGTGAAGGCGGGCGACCTCCACATCCACCATGTGGTGTTCGGCGTGGTGCTGATGCTGGCGGGCGGCGTGGGGAGCCTCGCCGTCCCGGACGCCTACACCGGCCTCAACGTGGCGGCCGCCGTGGTGTTCGGCATGGGGTCCGCCCTCGTGCTGGACGAGTTCGCGCTGATCCTGCACCTCAGCGACGTGTACTGGACGGAGAAGGGCCGCGCGTCCGTCGACGCCGTGTTCGTCGCGATCGCGGTGACGGGCCTGCTGCTGCTCGGCATCCGGCCGCTCGGCTACGAGGGCATCGCGCCCGACCCCGGCACCGGCATCCTCACCCGCGTCTACGTGGCGTCGCTGGTGGTGAACCTCGTGTTCGCGGTGATCACCCTGCTCAAGGGCAAGATCTGGACCGGGCTCATCGGCCTGTTCATGCCCGCCCTGCTGATCGTCGGCGCGATCCGGGTGGCGCGGCCGGGCTCGCCGTGGGCGCGCTGGCGGTACGCGCCCGACTCGCGCCGCTACCAGCGGGCCGTCCGGCGGGAGCGGCAGTTCCGCCAGCCGCTGATCCGCGGCAAGATCTGGGTGCAGGAGTTCATCGCGGGGCGGCACGACCTCATCCCGCCGGACCTGCGCCAGCGCGGCGCCGACGCCGCCGAGCGCGCCCGGCTGCGCCGTCTCGAACGGGCTGAGCGCCGCGCCGCCGCCCGCGTCCAGCGCAAGGCCAGGGCCCGCGCGGAACGCCGGGCCGAGCGCCGCGCCGCGCGCCGCGCGGCCCGCGGTGTGCGCCGCCGCCTGGCCCCGCGCGGCGGGGCCGCCTCCCGGGGCGAGACGACCCGCACCCTGCCCAGGGCGGCGTCCCGCATGCGCGCCCGCGCCGCCGCGCGCCGCCCGCGCCGCGCCCGCGACGACTTCGCGGGACGGCTGCGCCCCGGCGGCCGCGTCCGGCAACCCCCGGAAGAACCCGCCGCCCCGACCGCCGGGCAACGCGACGCGGGCCCGTGAGGCGCTAGTTCAGTACGGGCTAATCCAGCACGCGCTAGTCCATCACTGGGGCGACGGCGCGGACGGTGTCGATCGTGTCGGCCTCGGCGGCCGTCTTGTCGGGGCGGTAGCGCAGCACCCGCGCGAACCGCAGCGCGATGCCGCCCGGGTAGCGGGGGCTGTGCTGGACGCCGTCGAACGCGATCTCCACGACCAGTTCCGGCCGGACGTGCACGACCCAGCCGTCCTCGCGCACGGCCAGCTCGCGGAGCTTCTTCGTCTGCCAGGCCAGCAGCTCGTCGGTGAGGCCCTTGAACGTCTTGCCGAGCATGACGAACCCGCCGGTCTCGGGGTCGCGGGCGCCGAGGTGCAGGTTCGACAGCAGCCCCTCCCGCCGCCCGTGCCCCCACTCGACGGCGAGGACGACGAGGTCGAGCGTGTGCCGCGGCTTCACCTTGATCCACCCGGCGCCGCGCCGCCCGGCCGTGTAGGGCGTGTCGAGCGACTTGATGACGACGCCCTCGTGCCCCCGCGCGACGGCTTCGTCGAAGACGTCCTTGGCCCGCGCCGCGTCGCCGGTGACGACCCGGGGCATCCGCAGCTCGTCCGGCACGACGCGCGCCAGGGCGGCGTTCCGCTCGGCGCCGGGCGCGTCGAGCAGGTCGGCGCCGTCCAGGTGGAGGACGTCGAAGAGGAAGGCGCTCAGCGGCACCTGCTCGGTCGTCCTGGTGGTGCGGGTGGCGGTGCGCGCGGCGGTCACCTGGAAGGGATGCGGGTGGCCGTCCGGGCGCAGGGCGATCAGCTCGCCGTCGAAGACGGCCGTGCGGATGGGCAGCGCCCGCACCGCCTCGACCACCTCGGGGAGGCGGGAGGTGATCTCGTCGAGCGTCCGGGTGAAGACGCGGACGTCGCCGCCGGCGATGTGGATCTGCGCGCGGATGCCGTCGAGCTTCCATTCGACCGCCGCCTCGGCCTTGAGCTTGGCGAAGGCTTCGTCGGTGGACGGCGCGGACGCGGCCAGCATCGGCTTGACCGGGCGGCCCACCTCCAGGGTGAAGGCGCGCAGGGCGTCGACGCCGCCGGACAGGGCGGCGGTGGCGACCGGGCCGAGGGAGCCTCGCAGCATGACCGCGCGCCGCACCTCGGCGGACGGCACCTCGGCCGCCGCCGCGATCGCCTCGGCCATCACCCCGTCGAGCGCGCCCTGGCGCAGCTCGCCCGCCAGGAGGCGGACGAGGAAGCCCTGCTCGGCGCGGGTGGCGCGGGCGAACAGCGCGGCGACCAGGTCGCGGCGGCGGGCGACGGAGCCGGGGCCGGAGACGCCGCCGATCTCGGTGAAGGCCGCGTCGACCTCCGGGACGGTCAGCGACGGCCCGGCGGCGGGCGGCGGGAGATCCCGCAGGGCGGCGTAGCCGACGCCGATCTGGCGTTGCGGCAGCTCACCCGACAGGTAGGCGACCACGGTGGCGGCCTCGCCGGCGTCGGCCCGGCGCAGGCACCCGGCGAGCGCGGTTACCTTGGCCTTGCGGCCCGAGGTGCCCGCCACCGCCTCCGACGTCCGGGCGATCTCCGCTAGCAGCACCCCTCCAGTGTGACTCCGGGGTCTGACGTTCGGCACCGCCGGGGGGCCTGGTCAGCGGCGGCGCGCCTGACTACGTTGACGGGAGGCGGGCCATGACGCGACGGGGGAGTGAGGAGCGGGACGTGGGGCTGCACCCTCCGGCCGAGCCGTTCCACCGGCCGTACGCCGGGCCGGAGCCGCCGTCTCCGGACCGCCGGCCGAAGCGGCTGATCGTGCTGCTGGTCGCGGCGGTCGCGTTCGCGGGTGCGGCGGTGGCGGTGTTCCTGGTCGCGCCCGGCGGCGGCAAGGGGACGGACCGGGCCGCGGTGACGCCGAGCACCGCCGGGCCCACGCCCTCCGAACCCACGCCCTCCGGGCCCGCGCCTTCGGAACCCGCACCCTCCGAGCCCACGGCGTCCGAACCGGCGCAGCCGATCGTGCGGGCGCTGCCGCCGCCGTGCGGGACGGTGCGGGCGGGCACCGTGGCGAAGGCGGTCCCGAAGGCGTCCGAGAAGAAGAGCGCCAACTCGACGCTCACCACGTGCACGTACACCTCGAAGGAGTCGGCGTTCCGCTGGCTGCGGGTGGAGGCGCGGCTGTACGCGCCCGCGCACACCGCGACGCCCGTGCGGGACGCCGAGAGCTACTACGACGCGCAGTGGACGCAGGCGCACGACGCCCCGCTCGTCCGGACGATCGCGCTGGAGCGCGAGCACGGCGTCGGCGACGAGGCGTACCGCTGGTTCATGGCCGACCAGGGGCAGCCGACCCTCGTGGGGCTGGTGACGGCGAGGGTCGGCAACGCGGTCGTCACGGTGAGCTACAGCGAGGAGGCGCCGCGCGGCGGCGGCCAGGCGGCGCGGGAGCGGCCGATGCTCGGCACGGCCACGGCCGTCGCCCGCGAAGTGCTCACCGCGCTAAAGGATTTCTGACCTCATTTGGCCGATCATGCCATATTTACTGTCAGCACCTTCTAAGGTGATTCGGTAATGGGGAGGCAGTATGCCGATCATGCTCCCGCGCCAGGCATGTGATCGGGGTGCTGAGACGCCTGGGAGGAGGAGGTCGACGACGTGAACGCGCGATCGGACGGAGTGTCCTGGGTGAGATAACCCCAGGCAGATGGCCGTGTTCGTCGATGGGCCGCGGAGTGGACCCCGCTCCGCGGCCCTTTCTGTGCGGCAGCCCGGACCATTGGCCGACATTGGCGAACCGATTTCTAATAAGCGTTTCGACGTCAAGATAAATGCGCCGGGTCAGCCGTGCAGCAGGCCCGCCTTGATCCACACCTCGCGGGCCCGGCCGTCCAGGAACCCGACCTCGTCGAAGAAAGCGGTGCATTTCCGGAGCGACCACGCCAGCGTGGCCCGGCGGTGCGGGCTGCGCGCCGCCACCCGCCGCGCGAGCTTCGGGTCCAGTCCCACGGCGGTGTAGCAGGACGGGTGGATCATCTGCCCGGCGAGCAGCCGGGTCCCCTGCGCCAGCGAGAAGGCCGCCGCCCGCCGCTGGATCGCCGGGGCCCTGGCGACCAGCCGCTTCAGCTCCTCCCGCGCGTACTTGATGTGCCGCGCCTCCTCGATCACATGGATCCGGGTGACCTGCCGGACCAGCGGCTGCATGTCCTCGTCCGGGAACGTCAGCCGCTGGAACGCGTCGGTCAGCTCCTCCACGACGAGCGTCCCACCGAACATCGGCATCGGGTCGTACACGACCCCCAGCAGCTTCGCGGCGTGGTACTCGAAGGCGCGCGGGCGGTGCGTGCGCAGGCCGCAGGTGCGCACCATCCGGCCGAACATCTTCGAGTGCCGGCACTCGTCGGCGACCTCCGTCAGCGCGTACGCGAAGTGGTCGCTGTCGTAGCGGTGCCGGTAGGCGTGCATGAGCAGCGCCTGCATCAGCATCATCTCCGACCAGATGCCGAACGAGGCGATGCTGCACATCTCCCGCTTGCTGAGCTCCACCCGCTGCCGGTGCGTGAGCCCGTCCCACAGCGGCGTCTCGTAGATGGACACGAGCTGCGGCGGGAGGTAGAAGACGTCCGGGTCCTGGGGCGCGTCCCAGTCGACGTCCGCGTCCGGGTCGAACGAATGCTTGCGGGACGTCCGCAGCAGCCGCTGAGCGACCACCTCGCGGTCGGTCAGCTCCAGCGTGTGGTCGCCGTCCTTGCACCGGATCTGGGCCGTCCACGTGCGCGGACGGCCGTCGAGCAGCGACGCTTCGGGGGGCATGGATCCTTCTCCTCTTACGGCGTTGAGGGTCGGGGCCGCCGCCCGGCGCGGGACGTCAGCCCTGGGGAGTGGGGATTCTGGCCAGCAGGCGCAGGGACGCGGGGGACACCCGGGACAGGGTGTGCAGGAGGTGGCCCTCGAAGTTGACCGGGACCACGGCCTTGTTCTTGATGATGGCGTTGACGACCCGCTCGGCGACCTTCTCCGGCGGGTAGTTGCGGAGCTGGATGGCCTTCTGACCGCGCTGCCGCAGCTTCTCGGGGGACTTGTCGACGTAGGTGCCGTTCTTGACCAGGTCGGTGCTGACGAAGCCGGGGCAGACGGCGGTGACGCCGATGCGCGACCCGGCCAGTTCGGCGCGCAGCGACTCGCTGAGCATCAGCACGGCCGCCTTCGTCGTGCAGTAGGCGGGCATGCCGCGCCACGGCGCGAACGCGGACGCGGACGCGATGTTGACGATGTGGCCGCCGAGGTTCGGCTTGTCGGGCTTGTTGGGCAGGGCGTTCACGCGGTCGCGCATCTGCCGCCCGAACAGCCGGCAGCCGTGGATGACGCCCCACAGGTTGACGCCGAGGATGCGGTTCCAGTCGTCCGGCTCGGTGTCCAGGAACGGCCCGGCCAGCGCGATGCCCGCGTTGTTGACCACGATGTCGGGGACGCGGTGCGCCTCCTTCACCTCGGCCGCGAACGCCTCCATCGCGGCGGCGTCGGAGACGTCCACCCGGTAGGCGGTGCCGCCCGCGCCGACCGCCTTCGCGCGGGCGGCGGTCCGCTCCGCGGCGGCCAGGTCGATGTCGGCCGCGATGACGCTCGCGCCGCTCTCGGCGAGGGCGAGGGCGGTGGCCGCGCCGATGCCGCTGCCGGCTCCGGTGACGACGGCGAGCGCTCCATCGAAGTGCGCGAGTGGCATCCTGACCTCCGGGACGTGCGGACGGGCGGCTACGGGAACGAGTGATCCAAACGTACTCAGCCCGTACCCGTCCCGGCGATCAGCTCCCCCGCGATGACCGCGTCGACCTCGGCCTTGCGGGCGGCCTCCTCGGCGGCGAACCGCTCGCCGTCGAGCTTGTCGGCGATCTCCTCGTCCTGCTTCATGAGCGCCTCCAGGTCGGCCTTGGACATGTCGAGGACGCCCATGTCGTCGTAGGCCCGCTGGACGCGCTCGCTCCACAGCCCGATGTCCTTCACGCAGGGGACGATCCGGCTGAACAGCAGGCTCTGGAACATCCGCATGTAGGGCGAGTTCTCCACCAGCTCGTCGACCTCGGCGGGGTCGATCCCGAAGTTGGTGTAGATCTCCCGGCCGCGGATGCGGTCGCGCATCAGGTAGCAGCCCTCGATGACGAAGTCCTCGCGCTCGCGCAGCTCGGCCTCGGAGAGCTGCTTGTAGTAGTCGCGCAGCGCGAGGCGGCCGAACGCGACGTGGCGCGCCTCGTCCTGCATGACGTAGGCGAGGATCTGCTTGGGCAGCGGCTTGGTGGTGATGTCGCGGATGACGCCGAACGCGGCGAGCGCGAGGCCCTCGATGAGCACCTGCATGCCGAGGTAGGGCATGTCCCAGCGGGAGTCGCCGAGGGTCTCGTTCAGCAGGTCCTGGAGCTGGGTGTTGATCGGGTAGACCATCCCGACCTTGTCGTGCAGGAACCGGGTGAACAGCTCGACGTGCCGCGCCTCGTCCATGGTCTGGGTGGCGGAGTAGAACTTGGAGTCGAGGTCGGGCACCGACTCCACGATGCGGGCGGCGGTGACCATCGCGCCCTGCTCGCCGTGCATGAACTGGGAGAACTGCCAGGACGTGTAGTGCTGGCGCAGCTCGCCGCGCTGCTTGACCGAGAGCTTGTCCCAGTGCTTCGTCCCGTAGATGGCGAGGGACTGGTCCGGGACGCCGAGGACGTTGTACGGGTCGACCTCAAGGTCCCAGTCGATGCGCTTGACGGAGTCCCACTGCTTGTCCTTGCCCTTCTGGTACAGGGCGAGGAGGCGGTCGCGCCCGTCGTCGTACTCCCAGGTGAACCGGGCGTCGCCGGCCAGGGGCACGGTCCACTTCCCGGTGGGGGCGGGGTCGGTATAGAGGTCGTGGGTCGGCATGGGCACTCCTCCCCGATCGCGGACGTACGCTGTACGTACGTACGATGTACGTACCGTGTCATGGGACACTTACCGGTGTCAACGGCGGGAAAGGGGCGGGTGGCATGGGCGATGGCGTGACCTCCGACACACCGCGTCCCGCGCTGACCCGCGACCGCATCGTCCGGGCCGCGGTGGCGCTGATCGAGCGGGAGGGCGCGGACGCGCTGTCGATGCGCCGCGTCGCCGCCGAGCTGGACGTCGCCGTCATGTCCCTCTACAACCACGTCCCGAACAAGACCGCGCTGCTGGAGGGCGTCGCCGAGCAGGTCGTCTCGGGCATGGAGCTGATCGACGACCCCGACGAGCCCTGGCAGCAGCGGGCGCGCGCGCTCGTCCGCGCGTTCCGGAAGGTCGCGCACGACAACCCGCGCTGCATGACGATCGTCTTCACCCACAAGGTCGACTCGGCGGCGGGGCTGCGGCCGATGGAGCGGGCGCTCGCGCTGGCGGACGCGGCCGGGTTCGACGGCGGCACCGCCGTGCGGATCATGCGGGCGCTGCTGGCCTACGCGATCGGCGCGCAGATGCGCGAGATCGGCATGGAGAAGATGCTCGGGCATCTCGCCGAGACGGGCGCCGAGTCGTGGAAGCACCTCGACCCGGAGGAGTTCCGGCACGTCATCGCCTACGGCCCCGAGCTGGCGATGCACGACCCCGAGAGCGACTTCGAGTTCGGCCTCGACCTGCTCATCACGGCGCTGGAGGCGCTTCCGCGCCGCCGTCCTCCCCGGGGGCCGGCTCCGGGCGCGGGGTCAGGTACGGGCTGAGGCCCTGCCGGCAGAAGTCGGTCATGTAGCGGGCCGCGTCCTCCGCCGACACGTCGGGACGGGTCGCCTGCCACAGCGCGACCCGCTCGCTCGCGCCCATGATGATCTGCGTGTACGCCTCGATCGCGGCGTCCGGCGCGCCGGGCGCGAACATCGCCAGCACGCCCGCGATGAGCGTGCTCTGCTGCCGCCGGGTCGCCTCGACGGCCTCGGCGGTCTCCGGGGACGGGGCGACCGGCTCGCGCAGCAGCATCGCGAACGAGCCGCTGTGCGCGTCGACGAAGGAGAAGTAGGCGAGCATGCCGCGCCGCAGGATGTCCTCGGGGTCGCTGGCGCCCGCCATGGCCTTCTGGGTGACGTCGAGCAGCTCGGCCTTGGACCGGCTCACGCACGCCACGAGCAGGCCGTCCTTGGAGCCGAAGTACTCGTAGAGCATCGGCTTGGAGACCCCGCAGCGCTCGGCGATCTCGTCCATGGAGGTGCCCTGGTAGCCGCGCTCGCCGAACACCCGCTCCGCGACGTCCAGCATCTGCCGCTCCCGGTCGGCCCGCGACATCCGCCGCCGGCGGCGGACCGGGGGCTTCCCCTCCGAGGGGGGCTGCGGTGTGGCGCCACTCACAGGAGAATCCTATCCGCCGGACCTACCGGCAGTAACCTACTCGCGGTAACTTACCGGCAGTAGGTTACCCGAGAGGAGGGGTCATGAGCGAGCGCGCCCCCGCGATCGTGATCATCGGCTCCGGCTTCGCCGGCCTCGGCATGGCGATCCGGCTCAAGCAGTCCGGCTTCCACGACTTCACGGTCCTGGAGAAGAGCGACGCGCTCGGCGGGACGTGGCACGACAACACCTATCCCGGGTGCGCCTGCGACGTGCCCTCGCACATGTACTCCTTCTCCTTCGAGCTGAACCCCGGCTGGTCGCGCATGTTCGCGCCGCAGCCGGAGATCCGCGCCTACATGGAGCGGACGGCCGACAAGTACCGGGTGCGCGACCACATCCGCTTCGGCGCGCGGGTCGAGTCCATGGAGTACGACGACGAGGCCCGGCGCTGGGACGTCACCCTCGCGGACGGGTCGGTCCTCACCCCGCGCGCCATCGTGTCCGGCATCGGCGCGCTGCACGTCCCGTCCTCCCCGGACCTGCCGGGCATGGAGCGGTTCCAGGGCACCGCGTTCCACTCCGCCGAGTGGGACCACGGCTACGACCTCACCGGCAAGCGCGTCGCCGTCATCGGGACGGGCGCGTCCGCGATCCAGTTCGTCCCGAAGGTCGCCAAGCGCGCCGGTGACCTGGTCGTCTTCCAGCGGACGCCGCCGTGGATCCAGCCGAAGCCGGACGTGACGATCCCCGCGCCGGTCCGCAAGGTGTTCGAGAAGGTGCCAGGCACCGCCCGCGCGTTCCGCAACGGCATCTACTGGGCGCTGGAGGCACGCGCGGTCGGCTTCACCGTCGACCCGCGCCTGTCCGGCCCGCAGGAGCGCATCGCCCGCAAGCACATCGAGCGGCAGATCGCCGACCCGGAGCTGCGCGCCAAGGTGACGCCCGACTACACGATCGGGTGCAAGCGGATCCTGCTGTCCAACGACTACTATCCGGCGCTCGCCCGCCCGAACGTGCACGTGGAGACCTCCGCCGTCGCCGAGGTGCGGGAGAACTCGATCGTCACCGCGGACGGCCGCGAGTACGAGGTCGACTGCATCATCTACGGCACCGGCTTCAAGGTGGTCGACGCCCTCAACGACCTGCGCGTCACCGGCCGGGGCGGCACCAAGCTCCAGGAGATCTGGGCGGACGGCATCGAGGCGCACCGCGGCACCACGATCCCCGGCATGCCGAACTTCTTCATGCTGCTCGGCCCGAACACCGGCCTCGGGCACAACTCGGTCGTCTTCATGATCGAGGTGCAGATCCAGCACGTGCTGAGCTGCCTGCGCCTGCTCCAGGACGCCGGCGCCGACGTCATCGAGCCGAAGCCGGAGGCGGCGCGCCGGTTCAACGACCGGTTGCAGAAGCGGCTGCGCCGGGCCGTGTGGAACGAGGGCGGGTGCAGCAGCTGGTACCTGGACGACCAGGGCGTGAACCGCACCCTGTGGCCGGGCTTCACGTTCGAGTTCTGGGCGAGCTCGCGCAAGGCCGATCCGGCGGAGTACATCCTCAGCCGCTGACCGTCCCCGGACGGCGCGGCCGGGTCCGGGCGCCCACCGTGCGGCGGGCGCCCGGACGTGTTACTCATGGGGCATGCCGAAGCCGCTGATGCCGAGCTGGCTCCCCAGCTTCAACAAGAAGGTCACGAACCGGATCCAGGGCGTCTACGCGCCCTACCTCCCGCCGCTCGCGGTCGTCGTGCACCGGGGGCGCCGGTCGGGCCGGGAGTACCGGACGCCGGTCACCGCGTTCCGCAGCGGCTCCCGCCTGATCATCGGGCTGCCGTACGGGCGGGACGCCGACTGGGTCCGCAACCTGCTGGCCGAGGGGCGCGGCGGCGTGGAGCGCCTCGGCCGCGCCCGGCGCATCGCGAACCCGCGCGTGGTGACCGCCGCCGAGGCCGACGCCCTGCCGCGCCCGGCCCGCTCCGCGGCGCGCTACATGGACGTCCTAGTGGCCGACATCGAGGACTGACACGCCCGCTCGAAGGCGCCCGCGTCCCTCCGCCGGAGGCGCCGGCTCGAAGGCGTCTCCGGGCCGCTCAGCGCTACTTCTCGGGCGCGAACATGGGCCGGAACCCCGCGAGCAGCTGCCGGATCACGGGCCGCTGCTCGGCCGGGCCGCGGCCCCGCAGCTCGTGGACCGGGTCGAGGCCGTCGTAGTACGGCGCCAGCGCGAGGAACGGCAGCAGGGTCATCAGCCAGGTGGCGAGGACGTCGAGGTCGGCGTCCTCGCGGATGGCGCCCTCGGCCTTCCACAGCTCCAGCGTCGGGTGGATGACCTGGAGGTAGTGCTGGTTCGCGGTGTCGCGGACGACGGACCGCACGCTGTTGTCGAGCTCGAAGTTGGTGGCCGCCGTGACGCCGCGCTCCAGCGGGTGGTCGGCCATGTACTCGGTCCAGTCGCAGAGGACGTCGAAGAGCCACTCGTCGAAGGACTGGTCGAAGGAGACCCGCTCGATGCGGCGCTCCATCTCCTCGCGGATGCGGCGGGACGTCTCGTCGCACACGAACGCGAAGAACTCCAGCTTGTCGCTGAAGTACTGGAACAGCGAGCCCTTGGCGATCCCGGCCTCGCGGGCGATGGTGTTGAGGCTGCCGGTGGAGTACCCGTGCTCCCCGAACTCGCGCATGGCCACCTCGAGGACGCGCTCGCGCTTGGCGACGTTGAGGCGGAACCAGGTCGAGGTCGGCATGGACTCCTTCGACTTCCCGTCAGGAGGCGGTAACCAGAAGGTCAGGATAACCGCCCCTGCCGTCCCGTGTGACCCAAAACGTCACCGGCGTTCGCGGAAAGTCACCGTGGGCGGGGAGCCGGCCCGCGTCACGCCTTCCGGCGGCGCCGTCACGCCTTCCGGGGCCGCCGTCACGCCTTCCGGCGGCCGACCCGGCGGCGCCGGTACAGGCTCGCGGCGCGCAGCGTGGCGTCGAGGGAGAACCGGGTGTCGGCGTCGTCCAGGCTGTCGCCGAGGTAGCCCTCCAGCTGGCGGAGCCGGTACCGGACGGTCTGCGGGTGGATCTTGAGCCGCTCGCCGATGTCGACCGCGGTGGCGCGGGTGGTGACGGACTCGGCGAGGGTCTCGACGAGGCGCTTGCGCTGCCCGTCGGAGACGTCCTGCAGCGGCTCCAGGTGCCGCCGGGTGAGCTCCTCGATCAGCGGCGGGTCCGACAGCAGCCACATGGTCATCAGGTGGTTCTGGCACGGGATGAGGGAGCCGTCGGGGATGATCCCGTCCTCGGCGAGCGCGAGGACGCGGCGCGCCCACCGCAGCGAGTGGGTGGCCCGTTCCAGCGGCAGGGTGAGGCCGAGGACGCAGCTGGCGTCCGACAGCGCGGCGCGCAGCATGCTCATGCGGTCGGCGGTGAGCGGCCCCGGGACGAGTAAGCAGGGCTCCGCCGAGTCGAAGTCGGTGAGGACGTCGGTGTCGAGCGCGGAGCGCGTGCAGGGCGCCTCGGGGTGGACGGCGATGAGCGTGGCCTCGGCGGGCAGCGGCCACCAGCCGGTGGACTTGGCGAGGTCCTCGATGGCCTCGGGGACGACGGCGGGCCGCTGCAGGATGAGGTGCAGCAGCCGGCGCCGCTCCTCGCGGCGGCGCATGTCGGCGTGCCCGGTGGCCTGCTGGTAGCCGAGGCGGGCCTGGGCGACCGACTCCTCCAGGTAGACGAGCATGGCGTCGACGGCGGCGGCGACGACGGAGGTGGGGACCTGCTCGCGCTCGGCGAGCACGGCCGTCCGGCGCCAGGCGACGTGGAAGGCGATCCGGGCGGCGGCCTGCAGGTGGTCCAGCGACCGCCCCTCGATGGCCTCGAACCGGCCGAGGGTGCGGCAGGTCTCGTCGCGCTGGGCGGTGGAGGCGTTCGGGTCGGAGACCCGCTCCAGGAAGGTGGGCAGCAGCATGTCCGCGCACAGCCGGAGCGTCTGGTCATAAGACGGGTCGGGCCGGTCGTACTCGGGGATGTTCTGCTTGATCTCCGCGACGATCTCGCTCGTCACACCGGACAGTTCGGCCCGCAGCAGGTCGAGGAAATCCCGGAAGGCGATCTGACTCCTGCCGTGTTCGGACAATTCCAATGCCTGCGACATGGAAAGGAAACCTCCGCATCGAGCCGGCCGCAGCGGGGGTCGCCGTCCGGGGGACGGCGGCTCCGTGCGGGGGTGTGCCGAGCTGGAAGCGAGCACCGTGGGCGAGTTCGAGAACACCGTGAACATAAAGTCGCCAGTCTCGGCTGGCAAGGGGCTCCGGCAGGTTCGGCCCCCCGGTGGCCCCGCTTTGCGCGCGATGTGACAAGAACGACGTTCGGTTGCTGGATCGATGACAACCGCTGCGGGCGCCTGTGCGTCGGGGTGCGGCCCGCCGGCGTCATGTTACTCGATGGTAGTCACTCGCGACGAATCCCGGGAGATCGAACACTAAGCCGGTGACAATTTCCGCGGGCCATTTACCGAATTGTGTCGAAGATACCGCGAGTCCCTATTGAATTACCCGTCTACTCGGCCGTAACGTCCTCGCAACCTCCTGCCCTATCGCGAGTGGTGGTGTCGTTGGGAATTGAAGTCGTCGTCGAGGGGCTGACCAAAGTGTTCGGCCGGCAGACGATCTGGCGGGATGTCACCCTCACCCTCCCGCCGGGAGAGGTCAGCGTGCTGCTGGGGCCCTCGGGCACCGGCAAGACGGTGTTCCTCAAGTCGCTCGTCGGCCTGCTCAAGCCCGAAGAGGGCCGGGTCATGATCGACGGTGTCGACATGGTCAACGACCGCGACCGCGACGTCTTCGAGGCCCGCAAGCGGTTCGGCCTGATGTTCCAGGACGGCGCCCTGTTCGGCTCGCTGCCCCTGTACGACAACATCGCGTTCCCGCTCCGCGAGCACACCCGCAAGAGCGAGTCGGAGATCCGGCGGATCGTGCTGGAGCGCATGGAGATGGTCGGCCTCGCCGGCGAGGAGCGCAAGCTGCCCGGCCAGATCTCCGGCGGCATGCGCAAGCGCGCCGGCCTGGCCCGCGCGCTCGTCCTCGACCCGGAGATCATCCTGTGCGACGAGCCGGACTCCGGCCTCGACCCGGTCCGCACCGCGCACATCTCGCAGCTGCTCATCGACGTCAACGCGCGGATCGACGCGACGATGCTGATCGTCACGCACAACATCGACATCGCCGCGACCGTCCCCGACAACATCGGCATGCTGTACCGCCGCGACCTCGTCGCGTTCGGGCCCCGCGAGGCGCTGCTGACCAGCGAGGAGCCGGCCGTCCTGCAGTTCCTGCACGGCGACACCCACGGCCCGATCGGGATGTCGGAGGAGAAGGACGCGGCGCTGCTCGCCGCCGAGGCCGCCGCTCCGGCGCGCACCCACCGCACCCTGGAGATCCCGCCGCAGCTCCGGCCCTCGCCGGGCCTGCCGCCGCGGCAGGGGGAGCAGCGGCACGCGAGGGCGGTGGACGCGATGATGCCGCGGCTGTCCTACGCGGCGCAGCAGGCGATCCGCCACAACCGCGCCCACCAGCAGCGGGAGGGCGGCTTCCATGGCGCGAACTGACAGACCGCCGACCGGCAGGCCGCGAACTGACGGGCCGCCGGCCGGCCTACCGCCGGCCGGTATCGGCCGAACCGAGCATGTGACCGCACGGCGCGGCGACGCGCACGTGCCCGTGGAAGGAGACGCGCGTGGCCGCACCTGACGCCGCGGTCCCCGGCGCCGGCGCGCTGCGCCAGACCGGGCGGCTGTTCGCGCTCGCCGGGACCGTGCTGGCGCTGTCGTTCCGGCGCCCGTTCCAGCTCCGCGAGCTGGTCCAGCAGTTCTGGTTCATCGCCTCGGTGTCGATCCTGCCGACCGCGCTGGTGTCGATCCCGTTCGGCGCCGTGATCTCGCTGCAGGTCGGGTCGCTGGCCAAGCAGCTCGGCGCGCAGTCGCTCACCGGCGGCGCGAGCGTCCTCGCGGTCGTGCAGCAGGCGAGCCCGCTGATCGTGGCGCTGCTGATCTCCGGCGCGGCCGGGTCGGCGATCTGCGCCGACCTCGGCTCCCGGACGATCCGCGAGGAGATGGACGCGATGGAGGTGATGGGCGTCTCGCCCATCCAGCGCCTCGTCGTCCCCCGGGTGCTCGCCTGCATGGCGGTGGCGGTGCTGCTGAACGGCCTGGTCTCGGTCGTCGGCGTCGCGGGCGGCTACTTCTTCAACGTGCTGCTGCAGGACGGGACGCCCGGCGCCTACCTCGCCTCGTTCTCCGCGCTCGCGCAGCTCCCCGACCTCTACATCGGCGAGTTCAAGGCGCTGATCTTCGGGTTCATCGCCGGGGTCGTGGCCGCCTACCGCGGCCTGAACCCGAGCCCCGGCCCGAAGGGCGTCGGGGACGCGGTCAACCAGTCGGTCGTCATCACGTTCCTGATGCTGTTCTTCGTCAACCTCGTGCTGACCGCCATCTACCTGCAGGTCGTCCCCCCGAAGGGAGCGTGACATGGCGGTTCCCGGGGCTCGCCGCCTCAAGCCGGTGAAGCTGGTCTCCTGGCTGGACCAGCCCGGCGACCAGCTCGGCTTCTACGTGCGGGCGCTGCTGTGGACGCCGCGCGCGATCCGCCGCTACATGCGCGAGTCGCTGCGGCTGCTCGGCGAGGTCGCGTTCGGCAGCGGAGCGCTCGCCGTCATCGGCGGCACCGTCGGCGTCATGATCGGCATGACGGTGTTCACCGGCGTGGTCGTCGGCCTGTCCGGGTACGCCGCGCTCGACCAGATCGGGTCGGCGGCGTTCACCGGGTTCGTGTCGGCGTACTTCAACACCCGCGAGATCGCGCCGCTGGTGTCGGGCCTGGCGCTGTCGGCCACGGTCGGCGCCGGGTTCACCGCGCAGCTCGGCGCGATGCGGATCAACGACGAGATCGACGCGCTGGAGGGCATGGGCATCCAGTCGGTGCCCTACCTCGTCACGACCCGGATCATCGCCGGCACGGTCGCGATCATCCCGCTGTACGGCATCGGGCTGCTCAGCTCGTACCTGGCGTCCAGACAGGTGACGCTCTGGTTCAACGGGCAGTCGGCCGGTACCTACGACCACTACTTCAACCTCTTCCTCGCGCCCGAGGACGTGCTGCTCTCGTTCGCGAAAGTGCTGATCTTCAGCGTGATGGTGGTGCTGGCGCACTGCTACTACGGCTACCGCGCGGTCGGCGGCCCCGCCGGCGTGGGCGTCGCCGTCGGCCGCGCGGTCCGCACCGCGATCGTGCTGATCAGCGTGACGGACTTCTTCGCCAGCCTCGCCATCTGGGGCGCCACGACGACGGTGAAGGTGACGGGCTGACATGGCGAGACGAACGACCCGGCACGTGGTCGGGCAGCGCCTCACCGGGGTGGTGTTCCTGCTCGTCCCGGCGCTGCTGATCTGGCTGTCGATCGCGATCTACGACAAGCAGTTCACCGAGGCGACGAAGGTGACGCTGCGCACCTCGACGGCCGGGCACGAGATGCACCCGATGGCGGACGTGAAGGTCCGCGGCGTGGTCGTCGGCGAGGTCCGCTCCATCAAGGCGGACGGCGCGGGCGCGAAGCTGGAGCTGGCGCTGAAACCGGGGATGACGGACCGGATCCCGGCGGACGTCCAGGCGCGGCTGCTGCCGACGACGGTGTTCGGCGCCCGGTTCGTCTCGCTCGTCCCGCCGCCCGGGTCGGCGGGCCGGCCGATCGCCGACGGCGACGTCATCTCCGAGGACCGCAGCAAGAACGCGGTGGAGCTGTCGGAGGTCCTGAACCACACGATGGACCTGCTCAACACGCTCCAGCCCGCGAAGCTGTCGGCGACGCTGAACGCCATGTCGCGGGCGCTGGAGGGGCGCGGCGACCAGATCGGCCGCAACTTCGAGCAGCTCGACGCGTTCCTGACCAAGATGAACCCGGAGGTGCCGGCGCTCACCCGCAACCTCCAGGAGCTGGCGGAGTTCACCCAGCACGCCTCGGACGCGGCACCCGACCTGCTCCAGGCGCTCACCGACTTCACGGTGACGAGCCGGACGATCGCCGAGCAGCGCACCGCGCTCGCGACCCTGTACGACGCGGTGTCGGGGTCGTCGGCCGACCTCCAGGACTTCCTGGACGCCAACTCCGGCAACATCATCGCGCTGGCGACCGAGAGCCGGGGGAGCCTGGAGCTGATGCGCCGCTACGCCCCGGCCGCGCCCTGCACGTTCCGCACCCTCGCCGACTTCATCCCGACGATGAACAAGGTCCTCGGCAAGGGCACCGACAAGCACGGCGTGCACGGCGTGGTGGTGCCGCTCAAGAGCAAGGGCCGCTACGTGCCGGGCAAGGACGCGCCGCGCTACGACGGCGGCAACGGGCCGCACTGCCCGAGCGTCCCGTACCTGGCGACCGGGAACGGCGTGCGGGTGCTCCCCGCCGGCGGCGCCCCCGGCAAGGCGGGTGCGGCCGGCAGCGGCCTCGGCCCGGCGAACTCGGCGTCGGAGAACGACCTGGTCAACGAGCTCGCCGGCCCGCCGCTGGACGAGGTCCCCGAGGAACTGCCGGACTGGTCGAGCGTGCTGGTCGGGCCGATCTACCGGGGCACGGAGGTGACGGTCAAGTGAGGCTCACCGGCCAGGGGATCAAGGGCATGGGCTTCCCGCTCGTCAGCTCGCTGATCTTCATCGTGGTGACGGTGCTGGCGACGGCGCTGCTGGCGTCCAGCATCACCGGCGCCACCAGCGGCGACCGCGTCACCTACTACGCCAAGTTCACCGACGTCGCCGGGCTGCACCCGGGGCACGGGGTGCGGATCGCGGGCGTCGAGGTCGGCCAGGTCGAGGAGATCAAGGTCAGCGACCGGCGGCTCGCCCGGGTGAAGATCTCCGTCGACCGGGACCGGCAGATCCCGGCGTCGGCGACCGCCGCCGTGAAGTACCTGAACCTGGTCGGCGGGCGGTACATCGCGCTCGGCCAGGGCACCGGCTCGCCCGGCCAGGCGCTGAAGCCCGGCGGGACGATCCCCGTCGAGCACACCGCCGGGACGCTCAACCTCACGCAGCTGTTCCAGGGCTTCCAGCCGCTGATGCAGGCGCTGTCGCCCGGCGAGGCGAACAAGCTGTCGGAGTCGATCGTCAAGGTGCTCCAGGGCGAGAGCGGGACCGTCGAGAGCCTGCTGCGCACCGTCGGGCAGCTCACGAGCACGCTGGCCGCCAAGGACAAGGTGATCGGCCAGCTCATCACCAACCTGGACAGCGTCGTCCGCACCATCAACGGCCGGGACCGGCAGCTCGTCGACCTGGTCACCACGCTGCGCCGGTTCACCTCCGGCCTCGCCACCGACCGCAAGCCGATCGGTGAGGCGCTCGGGTCGATCGCCGACCTGACCACCGCCACCGCCGGGCTGCTCCAGGTCACGCGGGACCCGCTGAAGGACGACATCGTCCAGCTCGGCCGGCTCAGCGACAACCTCAACCGCGACGAGCCGCTGCTGACGCGCTTCCTCCAGCGCTCGCCCGGGAAGATGGCGGCCTTCGGGCGCCTGGCCTCCTACGGCTCGTGGGTGAACTTCTACCAGTGCGAGGTGAAGTTGATCGGCGTCAGCTACGCGGGCTCCGACCTGTCGAACCAGCCGCCGCCGACCGGCCTCCCCATCAAGAAGGATGACTCGAGGTGCCGCGGATGACGCCCCCGACCCCGCCGCCAGGCGGTCCGCCCTCCCTCCCCCCGGTGGGCGGGCCGCCTCCCGGCGGTCCTCCCGCAGGCGGCCCCCCGGCCGGTGGGCCGCCCGCGGGCGGGCCGCCGCCCCGGCCGCTGCCGCGCGCCCTGCCGCGCCCGGCGAAGGGCCGGCCGCGGCTGAAGCCGCTGCGCGAGCGCAACCCGATCGTGGTCGCCGTCGTCGGCATCGTGATCCTGCTCGTCCTCGGCACCCTCGCCTACCGCGCCGACCGGCTGCCGGTCATCGGCGGCGGGACGACCTACAGCGCCTACTTCTCCGAGGCCGCCGGGCTGAAGGAGGGCCAGGAGGTCCGCGTCGCCGGGGTGAAGGTCGGGAAGGTCACCGACGTCTCGCTCAAGGGCGACAAGGTCGAGGTGACGTTCCGGGTCAAGGACACCTGGGTCGGGAACGCCACCCGCGCCACCATCATGATCAAGACGCTGCTGGGGTCGAAGTACCTCCAGCTCGACCCGCTCGGCTACCGGAAGCAGAACCCGGAGCGGCCGATCCCGCTCGACCGGACCGTGGCCCCCTACGACGTCACGACGGCGTTCCAGGACCTCGGCCGGACGTTCCAGGACCTCGACACCGCCAAGCTCGCGCAGAGCCTGGAGACGATCTCCACGACGTTCGAGGACACGCCGCCGAGCGTCCGGGTCGCGCTGCACGGCCTGTCGTCGCTGTCCACCACGATCGCATCGCGGGACGCCGAGCTGTCCCGGCTGCTCGCCGGGACCAAGCAGCTGTCGGGCACGATCGCAGCGCAGAACTCCCAGTTCGAGACGCTGTTCAAGGACGGCAACCTGCTGCTCGGTGAGCTGCGCCGGCGCCGCGACGCCATCCACGCGCTGCTCGTCGGCACCAACCGCCTCTCGAACGAGCTGGTCGGCCTGGTGAACGACAACCGCCGCACCCTCGGGCCGACGCTGGCGTCCCTGGAGCGGGTCACCACCACCCTCGAACGCAACCAGAAGAACCTGGAGCGCGTGCTGGAGACCGCGGCGCCCTACGTCCGCGTCCTCGGCAACGCGACCGGCAACGGCCGCTGGGTGGACGGCTACCTGTGCGGCACCGTCCCCGACGAGTACCTGGAGAACGGCAGGTGGACCAACCGGCCGCCCAAGGGCCAGTGCAAGCCGCCGCACCTGACGGGAGGCCGGTGACATGGCGTCCTCCACGACGCGCACGGTGAAGCTGCCGAAGCTCGGCTCACCGATCCGCGACCACCGGACACGGGTGGTGCAGGCGCTGATCGCGGTGTTCGTGCTGCTGGTCGCGATCGCGCTCGTCCCGCTGCTGAGCGGCGGGCCCACGCACAAGATCACCGCGTACTTCGCGACCGCGATCGGCGTCTACCCGGGCTCCGACGTCCGCGTCCTCGGCGTGAAGGTCGGGGCGATCGACTCGATCGAACCGCTCGGCGACAAGGTCAAGGTCGAGATGCGGGTGGACGACGAGATCGACGTCCCCGCCGCCGCCCGCGCCGTCGTCATCGCGCCGAACCTGGTGTCCGACCGGTACGTCCAGCTCGACCCGGCCTACAGCGGCGGCCCGAAGATGGCCGACGGCGCCTCGATCGACGTGAACAACACCGCGACGCCGCTGGAACTCGACCAGCTCTACACCGCCGTCCGGAAGATCTCCGGCGACCTCGGCCCGCAGGGGCTGAACGCCCAGGGCGCCCTGTCGGACGTCATCCGGGTCGGCGCCGCCAACCTCGGCGGCAACGGCCAGGCGCTCAACACGATGATCTCCGACCTCGGCAAGGCGTCGCAGACGCTCGCCGACAACAGCGGCGACCTGTACGCCACCCTCGCCAACCTCAACAAGTTCAGCAAGATGCTCCGCGCCAACGACGGGCAGATCCGGCTGGCCGAGAACCAGCTCGCCGAGGTGAGCCGGTTCCTCGCCGCCGACCGCGACGAACTGGGCGCGGCGCTGCGCACCCTCGCCCGGGCGCTCGCCGAGGTGAAGGGGTTCGTCCAGGACAACCGGGCGGCGCTGAAGACGAACGTCGGCAAGCTCGCCAAGGTCACCCAGGTCCTGGTGGACGAGCGGGCGTCCCTCGCCGAGCTCGTCGACACCGCGCCGCTGGTGACGCAGAACGCGCTGAACGCCTACGACCCGAAGACCCGCACGCTGATGGCGCGCGGCAACCTCCTGGAGATCACCAAGGCGTTCGGCAGCCTGGACCAGCCGGGCGTCGACCCGGTCGCCGCCGACCAGCGGCCGCTGTGCGCCGCGGCGGCGTCCGCGACCGCGACGCTCCGCGAGCAGTGCGACCGGCTGAACAAGGGCGGGCTGGTCGCCGTGGCGCCCACCCAGCAGACCGGACTCCCGGCCCTGCCGCTGCCGCCCGCGGGCAAGATCTACGCCGGCTCCACCGGGAAGAAGGGGGACCGCTGATGCGCGTGCCCAAGCTCGTCGCGGCCCTCACCGCCGGCGCCGTGCTGGCCGCGGGCTGCTCGGTGCAGCTGGAGGACGTCCCGCTGCCCGGCGGCGCCGACGTCGGCGACCACCCGTACACGGTCAAGGTGCAGTTCGAGGACGTGCTGAACCTCGTCCCGCAGGCGGCCGTCCGCGTCAACGACGTTCCGGTCGGCCGGGTGAAGAAGGTGTCGCTGCCGAAGGGCGCGTGGCAGGCCGAGGTGACGCTGATCATCAACGGCGACGTGCACCTGCCCTCGAACGCCACCGCGAACCTGGAGCAGTCGAGCCTGCTGGGGGAGAAGTACGTCAAGCTGGCGGCGCCCACGACGGCGCCGTCCCCGCAGCGGCTCACCGACGGCGCCGTGATCCCGGCGTCGCGCACGACGCGCAACGCCGACACCGAAGAGGTGTTCGGCGCGCTGTCGCTGCTGCTGTCGGGCGGCGGGCTCCCGCAGATCCGCACGATCAACCGGGAGCTGAACCAGGCGCTCAACGGGCGCGAGGACAAGGTCCGCTCCGCGCTGGAGAACCTCAACACCTTCACCTCGACGCTGAACCGCAACCGGCAGTCGATCGTGAACGCGCTCGACGGGCTGAACCGGCTGTCGTCCACGGTCGCGTCCCGCAACGGGCAGGTCTCGACCGTGCTGACCGACCTGTCGCCCGGCCTGAAGGTGCTGGAGGAGCAGCGCGGCCGGCTCGTGGAGATGCTGCGCCGGCTGGAGAAGCTGTCGGACGTCGCCGTCAAGACGATCAACGCCAGCAAGGACGACACGGCCGCGAACCTGCGGGCGCTGTCGGTCATCCTCCGCAAGCTCGCCGACTCCGGCCGCGACCTGCCGAAGTCGCTGGAGATCCTGCTGACGTATCCGTTCACCGACGAGGCGCTCAAGGCCATCAAGGGCGACTACCTCAACGCCTACGCCACCGTCATCGCGGCGAAGGACTTCGACTGCGTCGTGCCACCGGTGAAGGAGGAGGGCCCCTTCGACGGCATCGAGGACGAGGCGGCCGCGAAGACGAAGGCACAGGAGGAGGCGCAGGCCCGCGCCCTCGCCGGAGCGTCCACGGTGGTCGGTCCGCAACCGGCGCCCTGCCCAGACACGGCAACCCGGCCCGGCACCAAGGCCGCGGTCCCCGGCGCGGGCACCCCCACCACCCAGGCTCCCGCCTCGCGGGCGCCGCAACCGGTCGCGCCGAGCCGGGCGCCCCGGAACGAAGGACCGAGCAGCGAGCCCGCCCTTCCGCTGCCGACGCTCGGGGAGGGGAACTGACATGCTGACCGCGGTCACCCGCATCAAGATCGCCGTGTTCGCCGTCCTCGCGGTGCTGGTCATCGCCTACATCGGTGTCAACTACGCCGATGTCGGACGTTACGTCGGGCTGCGCGGCTACTACACGGTCCGGCTCGACCTGCCCAGCACCGGCGGCCTCTTCGAGGGGTCGGCGGTTTCGTACCGGGGCGTCAGCGTCGGCAAGGTCGGCAAGCTCGACCTGACCTCGGACGGCGTCGTCGCCGAACTCCACATCGACAACTCCTCACCCGACATCCCGCGCAGCCTTGAGGCGGTCGTGGCGAACCGCTCCGCCGTCGGCGAGCAGTACGTCGACCTGCGGCCCCGCGCCGACACCGGGCCCTATCTCGCGCAGGGCGCCACGATCCCGCGCAGCGTCACCACCGTGCCGGCACCGGTGAACGAGACGCTCAAGAGCGTCAACGACTTCACCGCCTCGCTGCCGCTGAACGACACCAAGACGCTCATCGACGAGCTGGGGCTGGCCTTCGCCGGGCAGGGCCCGCACCTCCAGCAGCTCCTCGACACCAGCGCCCGGTTCGTCTCGGCGTCCGACGCGGCGTTCCCCGACACCCGCGCGCTGATCCACAACGGGCAGGTGGTGTTGCAGACGCAGAACGAGATGTCGGGGGCGTTCAAGTCGTTCGCGTCCGACTCCCGGCTGCTCGCGCGCCAGTTCCGCGACTCCGACACCGACCTGCGCAAGCTCATCGCGGCCGGGCCCGGAGCGGCGAACGAGATGTCGGCCCTGCTCCGCGACCTGGACCCGAGCCTCAGCGTGCTGCTGGCGAACCTGCTCACCACCGCCCGGATCGGCTCTCCGCGCCAGGCCGCGATCGAGGAGATGCTCGACAACCTCCCGAAGGTCGCGGGCATCGGCCCCAGCATCGTCGACGACGGTCTGCTCCGCATGGGCCTGGTGACCACGTTCTTCAACCCGCAGCCCTGCACGCGCGGCTACGGCAAGACCCGCTACCGCGAGGGGCATGACGAGTCGCCCGCGCCGCCGTTCAACACCGACGCCCACTGCGCGGAGAGCCCGAGCACCGGCATCAACGTGCGCGGCTCCGCCAACGCGCCGCACAAGGGCGTCCCGGCACCGGCCAAGCCGGGCACGCTGAGCGGCACGCGATCGACCGGTCTGATCGACTCGTTGGGGCTGTCCGCCGGCGCGAGGCCGCCGACGTCCGGTGACCTCGCCACGCTCCTCGGGCTCGGAGGCACGCGATGACCGAGGCGGCGGCGGTGCCGCGCGGATTCGTCCGGTTGATCCGGTGGATCCGTCCGGCCGGCTACGTCCTCGTGGCCGCCGCCACCGTCCTCCTCGGCCTGTCGTTCTGGTCGCTGATCCAATCCGGCCGGGGCGCCGACCACGACCTCGCCTCTGCGCGGGACGACGTGACGCGGACCGCCGTCCGCGACCTCGCGCTGGTCAACAGCATCGACCCCAAGGTGGCCGACCTGGACATGACGCACTGGATGGACGTCGCCACCGGCCCGTTCGCCGATGCCCTGAAGCGCGACATGCCCAACGCGCGCGCGAAGTTCGCCAAGCAGAAGACCCCGTCGCACGGCCGGGTCACCGCGCTCGCTGTCACCGCGCTTGACCGGTCGGCGGGCGAGGCCACCGTCCTCGCCTCGGTGCGGATCTTCACCGAGCCCGCCGGCGGCGCCCCGCAGGGGACCGAGCAGCGCAAGCGCTACGAGGTCGGGATGCAGCGGGTGGGCGGTGTCTGGAAGATCAGCTCGCTGAAACCGCTGGCACCCGGGGGGAGCGGGCCATGAGCATCACCGAGGAGCGCCCCGCTCGCCGCGACCCGGCCTCGCGGAAGAAGCGCAAGAAGAAGACCGCCCGGCGCCCGCTTGTCTCCCGACTCAAGCGGGCCGCCGGGCTGGGGTGGCCGGTGGCCCTCGCGGTGGCGCTGTGCCTGTCCGCCTTCGCCGTCGACAGCTGGGCCGACAGGAGAAGCGAGCGGTCACCGGCCGCCAACCGCGCACTCGTCGACAAGACCCAGACCACAAAGGTCGTCGCCGACGTCTCGGCGAAGGTCGCGCGGATCTTCACCTACACCTACACCGACCCGGCGGCCACGGAACGGGCGGCGAACGACGTCCTCACCGGCCGCGCCGTCGGCGACTACCGCAAGCTGTTCGGCCTGGTGAAGCAGAACGCACCGGTCATGAAGCTCGCCCTCACCACGAAGGTGACGAAGGCCGGGCTGATCAAACTCAGCCGTGACGGGACGGCGGTCCTGCTGGTCATGCTCGACCAGCGGACCACTCGGGCCGGGAAGGCGACCGGCCCGCCGGTCGCCGCCCAGCTCATCGTCACGGCCCGCGACGACCACGGCTGGCGCATCAGCGACCTCCGGGCCGCCTGAAGGAAAGGGGTGGATTCAGGTGTCCAAGACGAAGACCGCCGAAACGGCGGCCGAGGAGCCCGAGGTTCAGGCCGAGGAGCATGAGGAGCCCGAGGCCCGGGACGGCGGCGAGCCTGCCGAGCCGGAACCGGTCGAGGACGAGAGCGGCGAGACTTCAGAGTCGGCTGGGAAGAAGGCCGACGAGACGTCGAAGCCGAAGCCGTCCGAGAAGGACGCGGACGAGAAGCCCCGGCGCAGGCTCTCCAAGGACCCGCTCATCCGGATCGCGTCGCTCGTGACGCTGATCGCGGCGGGGGCCGCCGCCTGGTTCGGCTGGTCGTACCACGCGGCGTCCGGCGACGACTCGCTGGCCTACGCCGCCGAACGGGACCGGGTGCTCGCCGTCGCAGGGCAGGAGATCGTCAACCTCAACACCCTCGACTACCGCCAGGTGGACGCGGGCCTCAAGGTGTGGCAGGACTCGGCGACCGCGCAGCTCTACGACCAGATCGTGCAGGGCCGGGAGCGGCTGAAGACCGAGGTGCAGAAGGCGAAGACCACCAGCACCGCGAAGATCCTCGAATCCGGGCTCACCGAACTCGACACCCGTGCGGGCAAGGCGGCCGTGATCGCCGCCGTCCGCATCACCATCACCGGCGCCGATGGCAAGCCGGTCGACAACACCCGGCGCATGGCCGGCCAGCTCACCCGGACCTCGGACGGCTGGAAACTGTCGGCGCTCGGCCAGGCCCCGACCGGAACGCCCTGAGCGGGGAGGAGAAAGCGAATGGCAGCGATCACTTCAGCCGGCCGGTTCGTCCCGGGCACCGCGCGCACCCGCCTGGTCGTCCTCCTCGGCGCGCTGACAATAGCGCTCGGCGGAGTCGCCGCCTGGTCGAACGCCCAGGAGCGCGACCTGACCAGCGCGGCCTCCGCGCAGAACGACGCCCTTAGCGACAACGGCCGCACCGCCGAGGTCAAAGGCCAGGTGACCACGGTCGTGAACACGGTGTTCTCCTACAACTACGCGGACACGGCGAAAACCGAGAGGGCGGCGCAGGAGCTCCTCACCGGAAAGGCCGTCCAGCAGTACAACCAGCTTTTCGCCCTGGTGCGCAAGCAAGCCCCCCAGCAGAAGCAGGTCCTCACCACCACGGTCACCGACTCGGCGGTGAAGTCGCTGACCGGCGACCGTGCCCGCCTCCTCGTCTTCGCCGACCAGCGCAACACCCGCACCGACAAGAACAAGACGAGCTACTCCGCGGCCGTCTTCGCCGTGGACGCCCTGTATGCCAACGGCAAATGGAAGATATCCGCCATCGACACCCTCGGTGCCTGATCGCACAGGGCCGACCACGGAACGGAGGAAGACCGACATGCGAAAGCTTGCCCGAAGGGCCTTAACCGCCGCCGCAGCCGTGTCGGCAACCATTGCCCTCACCGCTGTGCCGGCGTTCGCCGCCTCCTTCACAGCGGCGAACAACGGGAACGTGGTGCTTGCTGACTCAAGCACTGGTGCGGTCGTGGTCTGTACATCCTCGGCACTCACCGGTGACGCGCGGATCGGCCCGGTCCCCATCGGAACTTCCCTGCTCGATATCGCTTCTGCGGGCTTCCCTTCATGCACGATGGGGGGAAACCCCGCCATCGTGACGTCCCAGAATCTGCCGTGGTCCTTCATCGTCGATTCCTACTCCTCGGGCGGAGTGACCAACGCGCACCTCACGGGCACCAAACTCCACTTGGAGATACCCTCCATTGGGTGCACGGTGGAGATCAGTTCACCGGGAGACGTCTCAGGAACGTACTCGAACGTTTCGAGCATCCTGCACCTGGAGGACTACGACCTTGAGGTACAGAGTGCCATGTGCCTCACAAACTACTTTAATGTGGGCGACTCTGTCGCCTTGATAGCCGAGTACCAGCTCTAGTAGATGAGCACAGGATGGCATGCGCATATGCTGCCGCTCGGCTTACAGGCGGCCGGCCTCGGTCGACTGTAAGCCGGTGACAAATGAATAAAGATCGAATGCTCAGCGATTGACAATCAGAGCTGGCGATTCTTATGGAGTCGAGAAGAATTTTCTATCGACTCTTGAGAAGTGCGCTACTGACGGGTACATTCCTGGTATGAGAACGGCAGGACTGGGTGGTCTTGTGATGGAGCCGGCTAGTTCGGCTTCCTGGGTTCTGCTCCCGTCGGACCCGGAGGAGTTGCTTCTGTAAAACGCAGTCAGTGTCCCTACCAGTTGAAGACACCCCCCGAGAAGGGAAGCAGGACTGACATGCGAAAGATCACCAGGAAGGCCCTGACCACCACCGCGGTCGCGGCCTCTGCCATCGCCCTCACGGCCCTCCCCGCCATGGCGGACCCGGGCAACATCGGCATCACGCTCCCCGGCGTGACCACTTCCCCCCAGCCCATCACTGGAGTGAACAACGGTATCGTCGCGGCGGCCGCCGAAAGCGGTGGGGTCATGACCTGCTCCGACACGGCGCTCGCCAAGGCCCTGGTGGCCACGGGCACGGTGAAGGTCGGCAGCACCGTCACGAACCCCGTCGGTTCGGTGACGGACGTGGAGTTCAACAACTGCGTGGTCAACAACATCCCGGCCGAGGCGGTCGCCAATGTGTCGACGCCGTGGAGCCTCAAGGTCACGGACGTGAGTTCATCGGGAGTCACACCCGGAGCGCTCGTCGGCGTGGACGTCACCGTGACCATCCCCAGCCTTTCGTGCACCGCGAGGTTCGCGGGGAATGGCGCGCCGGGACAGATCACCGGAGAGCACACCGACCCTGCGAACCCGGGGGACCCCAGCCAGCTCTCGCTGCCGTTCGGGTCCACCAACAACCTCGTCGCGTCCGGCGTCACCGCTGGGTGCCCCTCCAACATCGTCCAGAACGGCGACACGGCCATCATCGCCGGTGTGATCGACCTCACGGGGGACAACGCCACCGCCAACGAGGGTCCGACCGTCCTTGCCACGCCATGACGTGACGGCACGGCCCTGAACGAAGCCGCACCCGGGCGCTCGCCGTCCGGGTGCGGTTCCCCGTCGATCAAGGATGTGAAATGCACCAGGTGTTCCGAGGCGCCGCGCGGATCGCGGCGGTCGTTGGCCTTGCCGTGAGTGGTGGCGCGCTGGTGGCCGTCCCGTCGGCGATCGCGGACATCGGTTCCGAGATGGGGCTCGTCTGCTCCAGTAAGGCCGGAACACATGAAGTGACGTTGCGGATCGAAACGACTGCTCCGTCGACCGGGACTGTCGGCCAGCCGATCCAGCTGGGCACCATCAAGGTCGACGTTGCCCTTCCTTCCGAGTTGGTGAAGAAAGTCTCGGCGACTTCCCCGAGCGGGACCCTTCCGGTGACGAGTGTCACTCCATCGTCCGCGCCTTCCCTCGGGATCGAGGGGGTCGCGGAGATTCAGACCGCCGTCCGCGAGCCGGGCGGCGACCGGCGCGCTGGATGGCCGGCCTTCGCTCTGGCTGCCGCTGTTCCGTCGCGTAGTGCTGAAGTTGTGCATCTCACGGGCAGCGGTGTGGCGCCGCCGGTCGTTCCGGCGTCACCGGGCGGGCTCTCATGGTCTGCCGACGGAATGGGCTTGTCCCTGGTGCCGGGCGATACGACGGGGAAGGACAGGCCGGAACTGGCGTTGCAGTGCGCGGCGGAGAAGGAGACGGTGCTCGGGACCGTACGGGTGAGACCCGGGAGCGAGACAACTGCCCCCGGCATGCCGAGCGTGTCACCCCGCCAGGCCGCCGCCTCCCAGGGGGGGTTGTGCCAGGTAATCCCCGGCCGCGGGGAAGATCCTCGGTACGCCGTCAACGAGAATGATCCCAAACTGATGGAAATCTATCATTCTCCGGATACTCCGAAGAGCTTGCGGCCCGTCCCCGCCGAGGGGGAGATGTATTGTGTTAAAGCCACGGGTTTCTTCAATGTCAAGAAAGCCGGCAACGCCGTCCCGGTTGCTTTCGAGAACAATGTGCGGGCCCTGACCACAGTTGCAATGGGAAATGGGCTTTTCGGGCCTAACTGGCAAGATGCTCGCGGGTATTTCATCAACCGTACCTACCGGACGCCCGCCACGGTGCTCGGCTTCGGTTTCATGCCGACACGCGCGGTGGCGGAAGCTGTTCAGGTCGGTGCTCCCGGGGACGAGGGAAACGGCCCGATTACCGGCAATCTACGGATTCTCCAGCGACTCAGCCTCGAACTCGCCCTCCCGGACCCGACTGTCGACAGACAACAGATCCGAGCCAGTGCCTATATTCGGGTAAAAGCGGGCCAGGCCGACGTGAATGGCGTCCCTCTCGATCTCGGCGATAAGTGCATGACAAGTCCGACCGCGCTTTCCGCAACTGGATTCATGGGGAATGTGCAGACTGGGATGACTCAATACGATAGCGGGCAGACGCTCATCGCGAAGGAAGTCAATATCCCCTCCTTCTCCGGATGTGGAGTGACCGAAGATCTCAGCCCGATCCTCACCGCCAGCGTGTCCGGGTCGGGAAACTATGCGAATCTAGAATCGGGAATCTGGTGCGTAGTCACCGATGGTACCGGCTGCGTAAATGACGAAGGGGCCTTTCCTCAGACCTTCAGTGTCGATACTGATGGGGTTGTCACCGCAGTGGCGAAACCATTTACCCTCGGTCGAGGAAAGGCGGAATTCAGATGCGAGTCGGCGACCATGCGGCTCAAGATGGAACGTGGGCATTGGCAATCGCGCTTCCGGCTGGCCAAGGGCGGTATGTCGCTTGCCGGCTGTACGGTGAAGGCGTCGGATGACACCGTCTATCAAATAGGGGATGAAGTTACTCAGGACGGCTCATTGTGGCTGAACATGACCGTGGATCCAAAGAGCGGTAAGCCCGTGATGAACTTCAACGGAGTGCTGCTCAACATCCCCATGGATGTCGCCGGAAAGAAGTGCGCTCTGCGGATAGGCAACACCCTGCAGAGGTACATCCCTCCGGGGTACGTGGAACGCCCTGGAATGCTCATGGGCTCCTACGAAAACGGGACCTTCGCCATGAGTGACCATACGTTGAGGCCGTCGCCGGGAACTACGTGCAGGATTCCGGGGTACACGGTCAACTCAGTCTTTACTTCATTCAAGGGCGATTTCGCCTTCGAGCCGGCCCCGCGCATCACCACACCCTGACCCAGCCTGGCGTCGCCATGGGTCCCTTCGTCCTCGTTCAGCTGGTTCCACACCGGAGATCCCAGCCCTAGGACTGGCCCCACCGTTTGCCCGCACCACCCCGGGCGACGGTGGGGGCAGGCCGGCTCGCCGCAGGCGTCAACCGCCTGCGGCGAGTACGGTGTCTCCCCTCTCGTGCGATACGGCGAGCACGTGCCGGCCGATTCTGGGCTAGCTCACCCACACCCCGGCCATATGCGGTCGGTGACAATATCGGCCGCATCGCGGGTGTCCATCATTGATTCCCGCTAACAAAGCGAAAAAATCTTCACATTCGTACGTTGCGGCGTATTGAACCGACATTGCTTCGGTATTACTCTCCGGTTAGGAATCAAGGATCTTTCTCGTTGAGGATCCGCTTCACGGTTCCGCGCCGGTGGGGATCACGTTGTGGCCGTCCGGTGCTCTGTGCCCGTTTCTTCCGGCAAGAAGAAAGGACGGACTGGTGAAGTCCATTCGTTTCCGGAGACGCAGTTTCCGGCTGGCGGTTCCCGCCGTGGCCGCTGCTGCGCTGCTCACCCTCGGCCTGGCCTCGCCCGCTTCGGCGGCCAACCCGGACCCGATCCCGTCGAGCTTCGACTTCTCCGACTGCCCGCCTCTCCCGGACGGTGCGTCGCCGAACTACTCGCAGTGCTGGGTGGGCGTGGTCACCAGCGGCACCTTCAAGATCGGCAACTTCGACCAGGCGATCGATGAGCCGATCAGGATCACGTGGGCGACCACGTTCAACACCAGCACGTTCGAGACCAAGAACGTCTTCGGCGCCATCGATGCCCCGAAGATGCTCGTCCAGCCCGGTCTGTTCGGTGACCCCTTCCTGTCGGCCGTGTACGCCAAGGTCGAGTACGCCGGCGCGTTCGAGATGCCGGTCAGCAGCGAAATGAAGATCAACCTCGGGGTGAAGGTCCGGCTCATCAACCCGATCCTCGGAAGCCACTGCACGGTCGGGACGAATAGCAACCCGATCATGCTGAACCTCACCACCGGTACCACCAGTCCGCCGGCGCCCAACACGCCCATCACCGGCGAGCCCGCCACGATCGCCCAAGCGGATCCGCCGGTGCTGCAGGCCAAGCACGTCGGCAACTCCTTCGCGGTCCCCGGCGCCAAGGGCTGCCTGTTCGGCGGCGGCGTCGCCGACTGGCTGGTGAACCAGATCGGCGGATTCCCCTCGCCGGCCGGGACCAACAGCATGGTCCAGAACGAGTACATCGTGTCGAAGAACTACAGCCAGCTCTGATTTCTGAGCCCGTGGCGACCGGTCCGTGCCCGCGGCGACCCCGCGGGCACGGACCGACCGCGAGGAACGACGGCTCCTTTCGCAGGGTCGCGGCGCTCTGTGTCCGTTTCTCCCGGCAAGAAGAAAGGACGGACTGGTGAAGTCCATTCGTTTCCGGAGACGCAGTTTCCGGCTGGCGGTTCCCGCCGTGGCCGCTGCTGCGCTGCTCACCCTCGGCCTGGCCTCGCCCGCTTCGGCGGCCAACCCGGACCCGATCCCGTCGAGCTTCGACTTCTCCGACTGCCCGCCTCTCCCGGACGGTGCGTCGCCGAACTACTCGCAGTGCTGGGTAGGTGTGGTCACCAGCGGCACCTTCAAGGTCGGCAACTTCGACCAGGCGATCGAGGAGCCGATCAGGATCACGTGGGCGACCACGTTCAACACCAGCACGTTCGAGACCAAGAACGTCTTCGGCGCCATCGATGCTCCGAAGATGCTCGTCCAGCCCGGTCTGTTCGGTGATCCGCTGCTGTCGGCCGTGTACGCCAAGGTCGAGTATGCCGGCGGCTTCGAGATGCCGGTCAGCAGTGACATGGAGATCAACCTTGGGCTGAAGGTCCGGCTCATCAACCCGTTCCTCGGGAACAACTGCACGGTCGGGACGAATGACAACCCGATCGCGGTGAACCTCACCACCGGTACCACCAGTCCGCCGGCGCCCAACACGCCCATCACCGGCGAGCCCGCCACGATCGCCCAAGCGGATCCGCCGGTGCTGCAGGCCAAGCACGTCGGCAACTCCTTCGCGGTGCCCGGCGCCAAGGGCTGCGTGTTCGGCGGCGGCGTCGCCGACTGGCTGGTGAACCAGGTCGGCGGATTCCCCTCGCCGGCCGGCGAGAACACGATGATTCAGAACGAGTACATCGTGTCGAAGAACTACAGCCAGCTCTGATTTCTGAGCCCGTGGCGACCGGTCCGTGCCCGCGGCGACCCCGCGGGCACGGACCGCGCTGCCGGAGGCGGACGCAAACGGTCGGAATCGAGAACGATGACCCGGTGATGAAGACGTAAGAACAGTTGCCCACCGGGAACGGCGATTCGGAGCATGGCGTCCGCAACCGCCCCCGGGCAGAAACAGCCCTCAGATTCGCGGCCTCACCCATCGCCTGACACCCCGCAGGAAGGAAACGGCCGACGTGTCGGAACAGGAAGTAACGCGATATCCGGTTCTCTCCCGTAGGAGGGCCATCGGTGCTGCGGGTGCCGGCGTGGTGCTCGGCGGGGCACTCGCCCCTTCGGCCGCCGCGAGCCCGAGCGCGAGTCCACTGGCGGGGCTGACCGCTCGGCAGCGGGCCGTGGTGTTGCGAGTGGCCAGGGCCGGAGCGAACGTGCCGGTCAGGTTCCCCAGCTTCGGCGAGCCGGGAACCGCGGAGGCCCGGGCCACGGCGGCCCGGCTGGACGCGGCCCTTGGACGGTTGGACACAGGGCGTCTCGACCAGATCGCCGCGGCGGCGGACGCGCTCGGCGGACGTGGCGCGGCGCAGCGAGGACGGGCACGGCTGCTCGCCGCCCTGGGGCGTCTCGCCGACGACAAAGAGCACGCCGACGGTGCACGCATGCTCGCCGCGCTCGCCATCGCGACCGTTTCGCGGCATTTCGACCCGAACAGCGACTATCCCGCTTCACTGTGGGTCGGCGGCCTGCGCCACCTCAGCCGGCGGGGCAGGCCGGCCCTGCCGATCCCGCATGTGGAGGCCCGCCGATGAAGTTCAGGCAGGACACGCAGGCGGCTCTCGAACGCGGCCGGGACGAGATCATCGAGCGTTACCTGCGGAGCGGCGACCCGAACATCGTCGGCGTCGGGATCAGCTTCCGGGTACGCGGCGGCAAGCGCACCGACGAACCGGTCGTCATGGTCCTCGTAGAGAAGAAGCGCCCGGCGGCGCTGGTCTCCCTGCGGCGGCTGCTCCCCGAGAACGTCGAGATCGATGGCGTCCGATGGGGCATCGACGTGGTGGAGGCAGGTCCCGCGCCATCTGTCGGCGTCGCCCAGAGTCCCGTTGCGCCGACGCTGGCGGCCGGGCCGATCAGCGAGGAGATGCGGCCGCCCCGGCAGGGATGCAGCATCTCCAACCAGGTCGCGGGGGACGGCACCGGCACCTACGGCGCGACTGTCGTCGACCTCACCGACAACACCAACGGCCTGCTGACCTGCAACCATGTGATCGGACGGATGAACGCGGGCCAGCCCGGCGAGGCCATCATCCAGCCCGGCTTCGCCGACACCTCCAACCGCAAGGCGATCGCGACGCTGAAGCGGCTGATCCCGATCGACCCGGTGACCGGCACCGATACCGACGCCGCCCTCGCCCAGCTCACGAGTGGCGTCGGGGCGACCGACCTGGTCGCCCGCGACCTGATGACGCCGATCGGGCCGAGCCACCCGGCGGTCGGCCTCATCGTCGCCGGCAACCAGACCGGCGGCTGCTACATGACGGTCATGGACACCGTCCTGACCGGGCTGAACGCCAAGCTACTCGGGGCCACCTCCAGTTCAACCGCGACCAAGGCACCACAGGTCGGCATGCACCTGGAGAAGGTCGGACGCACGACCGCCTACTCGTCCTCCACCGTCATGAGCATCGGCAACACGGTGCGCGTCGACACCCAGAGCTCACTCGGGGTCGTCGAGTACCGGAACCTGATCTATGCGCCGAGGTTCTGCCTCGGTGGAGACTCGGGCTCGGTCGCGTGCGAGGGCGGCGACGGGAAGACGTTCGTCGAAGTCCCGTCCCCGCCCTGCCCCTTCCTCGCCAACATCGGGACGTACTACGGCCTGGACCTCGTCAGCGAGAACGACCTGGCGGACCATGCCAGGGACGAGTTCTTCGCCCAGAGCGTCACCGGGAACCTGCTGATCCAGGCGACCTACCTCAACGCCCAGGTCATCAAGGACCGGGTCGACAACAGGACCGCGACCGAGGACGAGCTCTACTACGCGCAGGAGTTCCATCAGCGCAGCCGCGATTTCGTCGCCGAGGTCATCGCCGACCCGACTTCGACGGCGACGGTCACGCAAACCCAACTGGACGACACGACGTTCATCGTCGACGGCCTGACGCAGACGCTGATGACTCCCGAGGAGGCCGATGCCGCCTGGGTGCTGAACGATGAGGTGCTGTCCCAGACCCTCGGGATGAACCGCACCCAGATGATCGCCCACATGAACGATCAGGTCGTCGCGCAGAAGGTGTACGACACGGTCGCGGCTGTCCCCACCCTGGAACTGCATCCGCAGATCCCGCTCGACTGAGCGAGACACCGTGAGTTCCCTCGGTGAACCCGGAAGGAAGGGCGCGTCGACCATCGGGCATGAGGTCAGCGCGCTCCTCCGGCCGGGGTCCAACGATCTCGTCAACTATCCGGAGCGGGTGACCGGCAGGCTCGCGGAAGTCGCTCGGAGCCTTCCACAGGCTGTGCGTCCTTCGGCCCTGGAGCTCGTCCAGCGGCCAGGGAAACGCCTCCGGTCGAACCTGCTGGCCGCGAGTGCCGCGTTCGGCGCCCCCGACCCGGTTCGGCTCGTCCGGCTGGGCGCGGTCGTCGAGCTGCTGCACACGGCGTCGCTCCTGCACGACGACGTGATCGACCGGGCCGCAGAGCGGCGCGGCGCTCCGGCGGCCCACACGGTGATCGGCGCGGAGTCGGCCTCGCTCGCGGGGCTGGCCTGTTTCGCGCTAGCGGGTACCGAGGCCGCCGCTCTCGGCGACGGCGTCAGCCGGGCCGTGGCCGACACCGCGGCGGCGCTCGCCGCGGGCGAGATGCTCGACGTCGAGCGGGCCTTCGACGTCGAACTGCCGCTCGCCGACTACCTCGAACTCGTCCAGCGCAAGACCGGCGACCTGTTCCGGCTGACCTGCCTGCTCGGGGCCGCCGAAGCGGGCGTGTCCGCGGAGCACTCCGGACATCTGGCGCGGATCGGCGCCGCCCACGGCGCGGCGTTCCAGATCCTGGACGACTGCCTCGACTTCGACCCGGCTGCCGGCGCCGCCGGGAAGCCGACCGGCAACGACCACCTGCTCGGGTTGTTCGGCGCCCCGATCGTCCTGGCTCTCCCGCAGGACGAGACCGGCGACCTCGCCCGCCTGCTGCTCCGCCCCGCGCTCGACGCCGCCGACCTGGCGCGGATCCGCGCCCTGGTCATCGACCTCGGTGGGCTCGCCGCCGCGAAGGAGACCGCCCGCGACCTTCACGGGCAGACCATGGACGCCCTCGCGGAACTGCCCGCCGGGAGCGCCAGAGACCGGCTGGCGGACGTCGTCCGGCTCCCCCGGTGGGCCGAGTCGTGAGCGGCATGAGCGCGGTGGACGTGCTGGTCGTCGGCGCGGGCGTGGCGGGAGCCGTCACGGCGACCGCGCTGCGACGCAGGGGCGTCGGCACGCTCCTCGTCGGCCCGAACCGTGCCGCCGACGAGCCGGAGTACGACGTCCTGCTGAGTGGCCCAGCCATCGCGGGCCTGTCCTCCATCGGCGCGCTCGACCTCATCGCCCTCGAAGAGATCGGCGGAGTCGTGCTCCAGTGTGGGGAGGGCAGGCCACGCCCGTTCCCGGCGATGGGCAGTGCGGTCTGCACCGCCGAAAGGCTTCGCCTGGGCCTCATCGATGCGGTAGTGGAGGCGGGCGCCACGCACGTGCGCGGGCGGGTCCTGCGGATCGACCGCACAGATGATGGGCGGCACCGGGCGGTCGTCCAGCCGGACGACGGCGCCCCGCGGGACGTCACCGCCCGGCACGTCGTCATCGCACACGGCGTCACCGGCGACGCGACCGGTGTCGCCGCCGTCCGGCGGTACTCAGGCGTCTCGCTGCGGTCGAAGGCCGTCACCATGCTCGCCGCGCCCTCGACCATCGACCCGCGCGAGCATCCGACGTACATCTGGGCCCTGCCGAGTGCCGCCGGTGATGCCGGGACGTGCACGGTCGGTGCCGCACGGCTGGGCGAGATCCGTCCCGAGGACGCGGGAGAGTTCCTCGACCGGGCGTGGCGAGAACTCTCCGGTGCAGACTCCACGCTATGGGGCGGGACGCCGTGCGGCTCGACCGTCTCCGGCCCGCTCAACAGCGGATTCACCCCGGACAACGCGGTCGTCGACGGGCGCCTCCGGGTGGGCGACGCGGCCGGCCTGGTCAACCCGTTCACCGGCGAGGGCCTCGGATACGCGGTCGAGAGCGGAGTGGCCGCCGCGCGCTGCATCACCGCCAATCTCCACGACCCCGAGCGTGCCGGGAAGGACTACCGGCGGCGCCTCGCCGCCTCCTACGTCGGCTACTTCGAGACGGCGCGGCACGCGGCCCGCCGCTACCACCTGACGTGGCGGGTCCTCGCGTCCACCGCTGACAGCGACCGTCCGTTCTTCGCGAAGGCGCGCCGAGCAGTGCTCTTCCCCGACGGCCTCGCCGGGCTGACGGCGGCCGAGCGGATGCTGCTGCCGGACGCGGAGGCGGCATCCCTGAAACCGTTCCTGGTCGCCTGCGACGAGGTCGCGGTGAGCGCGGTGCGCCGCGACTGGCCGTTTCTCGCCCGGCTGGTCGTCACGGCGGAGACGGCGTCCCACCAGCGGCTCCGCCCGGCCGTGCCGTTCTTCGCCGCGCTCGGGGCGGGAGGCCGCCCGCCCGACGTCGCGCGGGCGACCGTCGGCGCGGCGATCGAACTCGCCACGCTCGGCGCGCTCGCCTTCCTCGGTCCGTCCGCGGCCGTCCGGCGGGACGGCGGCCGGGCGGTCGACTGGGGGACCACCTCGGTGATCCTCGCCGGGGACTTCCTGCTCGCCCAGGCCGCACGGCTCGTCGCCACGTACGCCCCGGAGATCTCGTGGTCGTTCGCCGACTGGCTCTCCGAGCTGACGGCGCTGCGCCTCGAACGCGTCACCGGACCTCCGGGCGCGGTGGACGTACCGGCGACCGCGCTGTTCGCCGCCCTGCTGGAGTTCCCCGCCCGGATCGGCGGCCAACTCGGCGGGGCCGCGCCACCGGTGGTGGACGCCTTGCGTGATTACGGGCGGCAATGCGGGCACGCGTTCCTGCACACCGAGGACGTGCTGGCACTCAGCGGCCGGACCGGACGGCTCGACTCAACCCTGGCGGCCATGCTCGAAGGCCGGATCTCAGCGATCAGGGACCACCTCGCCGCCGACCAGGAGATCACGGCCGACCTGCTGAACCGCGACACCGGGCTACGACTCCGCGCGATGAAGTCGGCGACCGCGGAGAGCGAGGCGGCGGAGCAGCGCGCCCTCACCGCCGCGGAGGCGGTGCCCGATCCCCGCGCGGCACGGATGCTCCGGGAGTTCGTCACCACCCTCACTCGGACGGATGGAGGTGAAGAGACCGGCTGACCTCATCACCCGCATACTCGGCCACCTGCAAAGGAGTTGTCATGCGTACTCTCTCGAACCGAGTTCTCCTGCTCTTCGCCTCCGCCATTCTCGCGCTCTTCCAATTCGGCGTGGCCGCCGCGTCGGCTGACGAGTCCACCTGGACTGTCATAGACGGCGGGCGTACCAATGCCCATGGGAGCAGTATCTATTTCTTTGATGCGACGACCGGGTCAACCGCAGGCTGTAGCGATTCCGATCTGATCGTTCGCTTCCGTGACGGGACAGGGCTCAGTGGGGCCGGCCTCGTCATGATCACCTACGGAACCCTCAACTACTGCCAGGCGAATGGCGGACCACCGATCGAGATCCACCCACGCGGTCTGCCATGGAAGATGAACGCCACCTCCTACGATGCGCAGACCGGGACGACAACGGGCACGCTGACCAGTGACGATGCCGCCGGTATCAGCGTGGTGGCGAGCATCGACTCTGTGCCCTGTGAATTGACGGCCGGCGGGCCGGGGACCGATAAAGGCGAGATCCAGACCACCTACAACAACGAGACCGGGGAGCTCGGATTCACCGACACCAATCTGGTCATCAAATCCGCCAGCTCGTCCTGTGGTGGATTGGTCGAAGCCGGTGACCCGATAATGATTTCCGCTCAGTACTATGTCTGGCCCACGCCGACCATCACGAACCCGTAGGGACGAATCCCGCTGCTCGTCTCTCTGTGGGCGCACGATGTGCCCGCATGCTGGTTCGTGCCTGCCGATGCCGACACATCGGCGGCCGCTTTCATCGCACCTTGACCGGACGCAGAGGGGGCGGGATGGTGTTGCGGGGGAGCGTGGGCACAGGCATCGTCCGGGACACGGCGGAGCCGGCCGTGGCCGCCGGTCCTCGATGCTGCTGCAACCGACGTGGCCGGCCCGGGGAGTGCTGCTCATGAGTCCCGATGACAGCCCCGACGGATTCGCCGAGGGCGCTTATATCGCCAGGGAGACCTGGTGGGGCAATCTGCCGATCTTGGTGGGCTTCGGCGCCGTGGACGCGTTCCTGCTCTATCAGACCATTCGGAATCCCGGGCCCGGCATCGCCCTCGGACTGACGATGTTCACCGGAGCGACCGCGATACTCGCCGTGCTTGTCACGAGGCCGGTACGCCGCGGGGAGGTGTCGTTCGCGGTGGACGCGCGCGGCGTCTACTTCGGCTACACCGGCGAAGACGCTGAGCCGGAGCTGCTCCCATGGTCATGGATCGACTGCATCGTGACCTTCGACCGGATCGTGCGTAGCGGCAGGCAGAGAACGCGCCATCACTACGTGGGGGTCGAACTCAACGCCGCCGGCGTCACCGCCCGGATGAGCCGTTTGCCCAGGCCGCCGGAACTTCCTCCGCCGACCGTCGCGGAGGAGCAGTTCAAGGAGGCCGTCTTCGGTCCCTGGCTGCGCCGCATGGGCGCCGAGCCGTCGCTGGCATCGCAAAGGATCCAGGGCTGGCGGATGGACGGGGAAAGGCTGGCCGAGGCGGTCATGCGCTACTCGCCCGATACGCCCATCGCGGAGCGGCCCACGCGCCGGGATCCCGGCATCGCGGGCATGGCGGCCGCGGCCTGGGAGATGGGCAAGAACCTCAAACGGCTCTCTGAACAGGACGACTACAGGAACGACGACGACCACCAGTGACGATGCCGCCGGAGCCGACAACTCAACCGCGCCCAGCGGACGATGAGGAACCCGTAGGAGTGCCATGGCAACCGCAGCCTTGAGTAACCGGATTCCGTTCGAGACCAGCCGTCCATGGGTGATCGGTGCCGTCTTGCTGTGCGCGATCGGGACGCTCGGGGCGGTCGCCAACTCTGCGCGGCCCAGAGGCCACGTCGGGCGCGCGGCCGGGTTCGCGGACGTCCTGCGCATCAACCCGGGTGTGGTGCAGGCCGAGCAGGCCGCCGTGGTCGCGGTGGTGACGGTCGCCGGCTTGGCGGCGATGTGGTGGTCGCTGCGCCGGAGTTGGCCGTGGCTCCTGGTCGCCGGGGTTGTGCTGACGCTCCCCACCGAGCTCGTGTACGTCGTGGCGCGGAACGAGTTTTACAGCGGCGCGGCCTGGTTCTACTTCGGCTCGGTCACCGCCGGGGCGCAGCTGGTGTTGTTAGGGACGCTGGCCGCTGGGCTCCGGCTCGTCCACATCGGGGCTCCCGGCGCGGGGGCGGTGCTGATCGGGGCGGGAGTGGGCGCCCAGGTCTTCGGCGCTTCCACGGACATGTTGATAGCGCACATCGAGATCGCGCGGCCTGGTGGTTACCCGTGGGACTTCGCCGAGGTCGTCCAGATCCTGCTCCGCCTCTTTTTCCTGGCCACGTCGATCGGCGGGGCCTTCCTGGCGCTGGGCCTGTACTACCGCTATCACGGGCGTCCCGAGCTGGCCGCACCGTCCGGCGACGCCGAGCCCGCGATGGGCGTCCGGACGGCGATCGCGGGCGCGGTGGCGGTCATCGCTTTCATCCCGGCCGCCGGCATGGAAACGGTCAAGGGCGGCTTCGGCGTCGGCGCGTGCTGGCTGCTGCTGGCGGCCGGTCTGGTGGCAGCCGCCATTGCGGGGCTTCGCGCGGCGGTCGGCACCGTCGTCGCCTCGGCCGCCGTCATCGGCTTCTCTGGCCCGGCGAGCGCGGTCATACAAGGGCAGTATTCGAGCTTCATCGGCATGTGGTTCCTGGTGGCGCTCGGCGTGGTGGCGGGGGCCGCCGCCGCGTTCCCACCCTGGCGCCACTGGGCCGCCCTCACCGCATGCGCCGCGTGTGCCGCCGTCCTCGCCTTGACAATGGTGATCCGCCCGGACCGCATGACGGTCGTCCTGCTTCTCCTTCTCGCCGCCACCATCACGCTCACGATCGCTTCGCTCGGTGTCTGGCTGACCCAGGACGGACTTTCCCCTGCCGTCCTGGGCCCGCTGATGTTCGCGACCGTCATCGGTGCCTGCGGCCTGCTCGGCGACTGGCAGGGAACCGGCCGGCGAGGACCGAACGCGGAGCTGTTCCGCGAACCCGGCCACCTCTGGCTCTACACCGCCCTCTTGCTCCTGGTGGGCCTCGCCGTCGTCGCCCTCGACCGCTGGCGACCACGTCCCACCGAAGACTGACGCGCCTTCGCCGTCAGCGATCGCCGGTATGCGCGGAGGTGTTCGCCCTGAGCGACGTCCCGTCGTGCGTGCCGTCTCGCGGACGCGGCGGTGTCGGAGCGCCCTCGAACGCCTTGGCGCGGCCGTCCTCGCGGTTCTCTGGACGTGCCGTATGCGGCACCTCGAACCACACACGCAGCCGACCGTCATCGAGCTGCTCGAACCCCCATGACTTGGCGAGCATCGACAGGATGGGCAGGCCGCGCCCGTGCTCGCCGTGCGGATCGTCCCGGTGATGCGGGACGGTGTTGCCGCCCTCGTCCGTGACCTCGATCCGGATGTTGGCCGTGTCCACGTAGGCGTCCACCTCCACGAGGTGGCCCGTTCCGTGGACGATCGCGTTCGTCAGCGTCTCCGACAGCAGCAGGACGCTGTCATCGCAGGCGCTGTGCGTCGCGCCGAGCAGCGGTTCGAGCCGCCCGAGCAGCCACCGCCGTCCGTTGGCCACGTTCTTTCGCGCGGACGGGATGACGCACGTCCCCAAGTGCTTCATCGGGCCCGCACCGCCCACGCGACCCGGGCCGCGGCCTCGGCCACGTCCCCGGTGATGCTCCACTGGTCGCCGAAGGCGTAGAGCCATCGTCCCCGGTGGTCGACCGCCGCGACCCCGAGCCACTTGCGCGGCCAGGCCCGCTCCGGCACCCACAGCACCGCCTCACCCCGCGACGGGTGGACGAGCATCGAGGTGCACTGCTGACGTTCTCCCAGCTTGAGACAGAGATCAGCCAGGAGGCCGAACCGCACCACGTGCGGTCGCTGATCCGCTGACATCGTCGGACGCCCCTTCTCCAGGCACGCGAACGACCACGATTCACCCGACTTTCTTGTGTGATCGCCCATCTACCGTGCGTAATTTTCGCTACGGTCAGAGTGTGCGCAGATGACGTGCGTTCCGCAATAGAAACGAACTGAACTAACGCAGTTTGTTTCTTTGATCTTGATCTCAAGGCACCATAAAACGGATACAGGGAGGACAAAGTGACCGCTCGTCGCAGCCCCACGGTCCGCAAGCGTCGCCTGGCCGCCGAACTCCGGCGCCTCCGGAAGGAGCGCGGGCTGACCCGTGAGCAGGTGGCCGAGCGCATCGGATGCGCGCCCGTGACGATCACCCGCATCGAGACGGGCCAGAGCGGCGCCCGTCTCGGCGAGGTCTCTCTGATGCTGGAGGTCTACGGCGTCACCGGCGACGAGCGCGAGGCCCTCCTCCAGGTAGCGAAGGACGCCCGCAAGCGCGGCTGGTGGCACCAGTACAGCGGCACGATCCCGACGTGGTTCCAGGTCTACGTCGGGTTGGAGGAGGAGACAGCCTCCATGCAGGACTACCAGTCTGAGGTTGTTCCGGGCATCCTCCAGACAGAGGCGTATGCGAGAGCGACATACCTGGCAGAGGCCGCGGTGCCGGCCGACGAAGAGGTGAGCAGGCAGATACAACTGCGTCTGGAGCGGCAGAAGCGGCTGCTTGAAGCTGAGAGCTCGCCAGACATGTGGTTCGTACTCAACGAAACCGCGATACGTCGGCAGGTAGGCGGTGCATCTACCATGCGCGAACAGCTTGACAAACTGGTGCAGTTGTCTCGCCGCCCCAACATCACCCTTCAAGTTCTGCCGTTCGCCGTCGGAGCGCATCCTGCGATGCAGGGCAGCTTCAGAATTCTCACCTTCCCCGAGCCGGCAGACCCAGCGGTCGTGTACGTCGAGTACTGGCGAGGAAGCCTGTACCTGGAGAAACCCGACGAGGTTGACGGTTACAGGATGGTGTTTAACCATCTACGTGCGCAGGCTCTTAGTCGGGATGACTCAAGGACCCTGCTCGCCTCGGCGATTCGCGATATAGCTTGACAACTCCAATTTGAAAAGGTACGGGCAACCTCCATGGACACCTCCCGAGTCAGGTGGCGCAAGAGCACCCACAGCACCGGCAACGGTGGTGAGTGCGTTGAGATCGGGGCTTGGCGGAAGAGCAGCCACAGCGCCCAGGAAGGCAACTGCGTCGAGGTCGGGGGCCTTTGGAGGGCGAGCAGCTACAGTGCCAACAACGGCGCCTGCGTCGAGGTTGGTGCGGGCCGGGCATTGGTGTTGGCGCGGGACTCCAAGGATCCGGAAGGGTCGGTACTCGGCTTTGGCGCTGACGCCTGGGCTGCGTTCCTCAACACCGTGAAGAGCGGGCACCTCGACCTCGCCTGACACCTTCCCGCGTCCTGCCCAAACCAGCCAGTAGCCACTGGCCACTACAGCCGCTCCCAGCGCCATCCCGGACGTCACCACGACGTCCAGCCAACCTCACCTCCCGCACAAGTCGCCGCCGCCCGGCCGCCGACGGGCCCGATACCTTCGTTGACTTGCGGCGTGTTGCCCTTATGAGCAGCCGCTAAAGGGCAACACGCCGCAAGTCAACGAAGCAGGTAGGCGGCTGCGCGGAGAGGGCGTCAGCCGCCATGGACGGCCGCTAAGTCGCCTGGCGCCTGGTGCAAGGGCGGCTGCAGCACAGCAACGGTGGCGGGCGTGTGGACGTGTCGGTGGACGTGGCGGCGGTGGTGTTGGCGCGGGACTCCAAGGATCCGGACGGGCCCGTGCTGGGGTTCGGGGCCGGCGCTTGGGCCGCGTTCCTCGACGTCGTCAAGAGCGGGCGCCTCGACCTGTACTGACGTGCGCCGCGCGCGTCGCCCTCTCGGCAGACCGGCCTTGGCCGCTGCCGCCGCCCGCGAGCACCGTCCCGGACATGATCACGAGCTAGGCGACGCCTCTCCCCGCACCCAGCGCGCTGTCGCAGGCCCGCCGACGGGGCCGGTGGTTCGTTGACTTGCGGCGTGTTGTCCTTATGGGCGGCCGTTTAAGGGCAACACGCCGCAAGTCAACGATGCGGTGTGGGGGGATGTGCGCTTCTGGGGCGCGGGCGCTTGTTCATGGGGCACGTCTTGTTGTTCGCGGCTCGGTTGGTTCCCCATTTCTCGGCGAAGACGCGGGCGAACAGGTCGATGGTGGTGGGGGTGGTGGACGTCCAGGCGGGGAACTGTGAGGCCCGGAGTTTTGCTTCGGTCGGGGTGTGTCCGGCTTTCAGTAGCCAGGGATGAGCAGGGCCACTTCGAGGAATGCGGCGCCGTGTCCGGTGAGCGTCCAGTCCACGACGTAGGCGGTGTTGTTGTCGTCGAGCAGGACGTTGGCGGGGGTCGGGTCGGTGTGCAGCAGTGTGTGGCTGGCCAGTGCGGACATGTTCGCCCAGCTACTCCCAGCGGTGCTTGACCCGCTTGCGTTCCAGGTCGTGGGGGAGCGTGAGCACGGTCAGTCTGGTGGGCCGGGGCGTAGTCGGCGTTCCGGGCTTGGGCGTGCTCGAAGGGCAAGGTGGGCCAGCCGTTCGCCTCTGCCGTCCAGGGGAGGCTAGGGGCGTCGTCGGTGGCGTGGGGGTTGATCGTGGCCTTCCAGTGCAGCGACTGGACCTCCGGGCCGTCGTCGGTGTCGGGGTGCGGGCTTGGGGGCGGGCTCGATGAGTAACCGGTCGTCCGGAGTGTGGACGGTCGCGGTGATGGCGGCGTGGTTGCCTGCGGGTGCGGGCTCGACCGATGGACGGGGCTGGTGTGCGGCTCGATCGAGCGGCCGTGGCGGTGTCAGGTGTGGCGGGACTCGCGTCCGTCCGCCATTCCAGCTCGCGGACGGCTGTCCGGTGCGGAGGTTCTCCTCCATGATCGGCAGGTCTGCGTGAACCCGGTTCTTGATCATGTCGCACGCCGGTAGCCGTTACGTGGCGTAATGACGGAATTGTGCCTAAAGATCCCTCTGGGGTGGGGGTGGGGTCGTCCGCCGGGATGGGGTCGCGGGGGCGCCGGGGCCGTGCGGGCGCCCTTCGGATTGTCTCCGGGTGATCAATGAATAGGGTCGTTTTTGTTGCCGGGTGAGTGTTCCCGGCATTCGGGGCCTGAAGATCTTTCTGTAATGGTGTGCGGCGGGCGCGGGGTGGGTTACCTTTTAATTGGGGCAATTAGTTTGACCTCGCGAAGGGGAGAGCGGATGACGAAGACCCTCGTTGGGGGAGGGGGTCGTCCTGGGGCTCTGCCGCCCCAGGTCATCGCGATTCTGAGCGCCGAGCTGCCCACGCTCGCCGGGGAGATCATCGAGGAGATCCGGCGGTCGGTCCCGGAGTACTCGCGGCAGGACGGGCCGACGACTCCGGCCGGATTCCGGGTCACCGTCGAGCAGGCCATGACCGCCTTTCTCGACCAGGTCTCCGGCGGCAGCGGCGCCCACGAGCGCCGCGACGAGCTGTGCCGGGAACTCGGCCGCGGCGTGGCCTACCAGGGGCGCACGCTCGACTCGCTCCAGGCCGCCTACCGGGTCGGTGTGCAGGTCGCGTGGCGGCGGGTCGCGGCCGTCGCGCGGGAGCGGCGGCTGCCCGCCGAGGTCATGTCCCGGCTGGCCGAGGCCCTCTTCGCCTACATCGACGAGCTGGCCTCCCTGTCGGTCGAGGGCTATCTGGAAGTGCGTTCGTCCGCTGATGAACCGCCCGGCGACCACCGGCTGCTGCGGATGGTGCTCGGGCCGGGAGCCGCGACCGGTGCGCTCGCCGGGGCCGCCGCCGCGTCCGGCTGGGACGTCCCCGACACCGTGGCGATGGTCGCGCTGCCGGCCGGGGCGCGGTGCTTCCGGGAGGCGATGGACGCCGACGTCCTGGTGAACCTCGCGGACGCCGAACCCCACCTGCTGATCCCCGGCGGATACGGGCCCGAGCGCGGGGCGATGCTCGGCCGCGCGCTGCCCGAACGCCGGTTCGCGGTGGGCCTCACCGTCCCGCTGGGGGAGGCCGCCGACTCGCTGCGGTGGGCGCGGCGGGCCCTCGCCCTCGTGGACGCGGGACTGCTGGAGGACGGCGGGCCGACGTTGTGCGAACGTCATCTGCTGGAGCTGTGGCTGCTGTCGGACGGCCCGCTGCTCGACCAGCTTGCCCGACGCGAATTGGCCGCGTTGTCCGGACTCCCGCGGACGCGGCGTATGCGCATGACCGAAACCCTCGGAGCATGGCTGGAGGCACAGGGGAACGCGGTGGAGGCGGCCCGCCGGCTCCGGCTGCACCCGCAGACCGTCCGGTACCGGATGCGCCAGATCAGTGCGACATTCGACCGGCAGCTCGCCGATCCCGCGGCGCGATTCGTCCTCGACGCCGTGCTGCGCGCCCACCGGCTACGAGAGCGGGGCGCCCGGTGAATTGAGTGCGTCCCAATTGGACGCTGAATGTGGCGGAGAGGCCACACACTGCTGATTTTACTCTTCATTTACCTTGACGCGCCTTATTTGATCTAAGTTCAATGTGCTTCAGCTCACTGATTGCGGGGGGTGTGCAGGGGTCCCCCGCTCGGCGCGCCCTCGGTGTTACGCCATACGGCCGACCGTCCGGACGGCCGGGTGCCCCCGCCCGGTGCCATCCCCGGTCCGCGACGTCGGCGACTTGGAGGTGTGCCCATGGCACAGCAGACGTTGACGCGGGGGACGGTGAAGCGCCGGACCCGGCTGCCTCGCCGGCTCGCCCTGCTGATGCGCCCGGAATTGCCCAGCCTCGCCCAAGAGATCATCGACGAGGTGCGCCGGTCCATTCCCGAGTACGGGCGCCCGCTGAAGGGCCCCTACGTGGAGGCCCTGCGGATCGGCGTCGAACGCGCCCTGACCGACTTCGTCGACCGGGTCGCCAACCCCCTCGCCCCGCGCGAGCGCCACTACGAGACCTACCGCCGCCTCGGCCGCTTCGAGGCGCAGGAGGGCCGGACGCTCGACACCCTGCAGGCGGCGCTGCGCATCGGCGCCCAGGTCGCCTGGCGCCGCATCATGAAGGTCGGGCCGCGCCGCCGGGTGTCGCCCGAGGTCATGGCCCAGCTCGCCGACGCCCTGTTCGCCTACATCGACGAACTCGCCGCGCTCGCCCTGGAGGGCTACCTGGACGCCCGCCCGGACGGCGAGGCCGAGGCGCACCGGCGGCGCTTAATGGAGCTGCTGCTGCAACCCACCACGTCGCCGCGCGTCCTCGCCGAGGCCGCCGAGCGGGCCGGGTGGACGGTCCCCGACGAGGTGACCGCCGTCGTGGCGCCGCCCGGCGCCCGGTACGTGCGGGCCGCCCTCGACGAGGACGTCCTCGCCGACCTCACCGCCACCCAGCCGTTCCTCGTCGTCCCCGGACGGATCACCCCTGAGCGGCGCCGCTCCCTGCTGCGCGTCCTGCCGGACGGGCAGCTCGTCATCGGCCTGGCGGTGCCGCCCGCGGGCGTCGTCGACTCCCTGCGGTGGGCGCGGTGCGCCCTCCGCCTGGTGGATGAGGGCGTCCTCGGCGACTCGCCCGTCACCGACTGCGAGGAGCACCTCATCACCCTGTGGCTGTTGTCCGACCAGGCCCTCATCGACCAGCTCGCGCGGCGGCACCTCGGCGTCATGGACGACTTCACCCCCCGGCAGCGCGAGCGCCTGCTGGAGACCCTGCGGGCCTGGCTGACGACGCGCGGCAGCGCCGCCGACATCGCCGCCGAGCTCGGCGTCCACCCGCAGACCGTCCGCTACCGGATGCGGCAGGTCGAGAGCACGCTCGGCGACCGGCTCACCGACTCCGACGCGCGGTTCGCGATCGAGGCGGTGCTGCGCGCCATGCGGCTGCGCGAGCGCGCCGCCGCGCCCGCCGGACCGGCCCGCGGGCGCGCCCCGGCGAAGTCCTCACCCGGTGATAAACGGCCAATTGCGGAAGGGCGTGATATGAGCAGCTGACACGGACCTTCGCGTTCGGGGTTGATTAGCCGAATCAGCACATGCTTCCATCCAATTTCAGCGCCATTTCGGCGGGATGGTCGCGACGCGGTGGAGGTGCGTTCGGGGTGCGTTCACGATCGGCTGCTTCGGTCCTGGCCGGGCTCGGCGCGGTGACGCTCATCGGGACGGTGGGCGTCCACCCCGTGTACGCGGACGAGAGCCCGTCGCCCGAGACGACGATGAGCGACACGCCGTCCGACCCGCCCGAGACCGAGACGCCGTCGGACCCGCCCACGTCGGACCCGCCGACCGATCCGCCGACCTCGGATCCGCCCACGGATCCGCCGACGTCCGATCCGCCCACGGATCCGCCCACGTCGGACCCGCCCACGGATCCGCCGACATCCGACCCCCCGACGGATCCGCCGACCGATCCGACGACCCCGCCTCCGACGTCGACGCCCACCGACCCGACGACCCCGCCGCCCGGGTCGGGCACGCCGAAGACGCCGGTGCTGTCGCTCGGGCTGACGGTGTCGCAGGCGACGATGAAGCCCGGCGGCTCCATCACCGCGACCGTGCGGATCTCGTCGGCGTACGCGACCGCGACCGGTGTCGCGCTGCGGATGTCGGCGTCGGGCGCGTCGGTCAGCCCCGGCGCGCAGTCCCTCGGCGCCGTCGGCTCCGGCGGGGCGTCCGCCATCGCGACCGTGAAGGCCCCGGCCTCCGCCAAGCCCGGCGTCATCACGCTGCGGGCGTCGGTGTCGGCGGCCAAGGCGCGCAGCGTGTCCCGCACCTACAAGCTGATCATCACCTCGGCGTCCGGCGCGCTGCCGCCGGGGATCAGCGCGGGGACCCTGCCGCCCGGCGTGCCGCCGCTGACGCCGTCCGGTTTCAACCCGCTCGCCGGGATGAAGGGGCCGCAGGTGGCGCTGCCGCCGATCGTGCCCGCGAACGCCCCGCAGATCGCGCCGGCGTCCGGGCCGCTCGTCCCGGTGTCGAACCTGCGCACGATCCCCGCCGAGCCGTTCACCGTCGAGGACCTCGCGGCGTTCCAGGCGGGCTTCCTCGCCGCGCTCGGAGCCGGGGTGACGCTGCTGCTGATGCGGCTCCGGCTGATCCGCCGCGCCGACACCCGCGCCGAGCGGGTGACGCGCCGCAGGCTCCGCGCCGCCCGCCGCCGCCTCGCGGGCAAGCGGCCCACCGCGGCGCGGCTCCGCACCCTCCCGCCGCAGCCCGCCCGCGCGCGGCCGCTCCGCCCGCTCCAGCCGGTCCCGCCGATCCGGCTGTCGGTCGGGCAGATCCGTGCCGTCCGCCCCTGACCGCGGCGGCCTCCGGGACGCAGCCCCCGAACGTCCCGGCGGGCCGCCGCTCCAGGCTCAGCGGTGGGAGCAGTCCCACCTCGCCGTCGCGGCGGTGGCGCTGCTGTGCGCGGCCTGGGCGGCGTCGGCCGTCCTCGTCATCGGCGTCCTCGCCAGCACCGGGTCCCGCGTCTGGCTCCTGCGGCTCCTGGACGCCCTCGTACCGGGCCCCGCGGGCCCGCACGCGGCCGGGCCCGGCGTCGGCACCGGCATGGCCCTGTGCGCGCTCCTCCTCGCCGCGGGCGCCCTGCTGACCCACACGGCGCCGGAACTGCTGAACGGGTCCCGGACGGCGCGGCTGACCGTCTGGGCCGCCGTGCCGCTCCTCATCGCCGAACCGGTGCGCCGCGCCGCCCTCGCCCTCCCGGAACCGGGCGCGGACGTCACCGTGGCCGCCTGCACCCTGGCCGTCGGCGCGGCGGCGCTGTGCGGGGCGGCGCTGCTCGCGCTGCCCGCCGCCGGGTTCCGGCCCGGCGTCAGCGCGCCAGCCGGATCAGGATCCGGCACACCTCGTCGATGATCTCGGCGGCCTCGTCCTCGCTCTCGGCCGTGGCGATCTCCCGTCCGGCCTCGCCGATGACCGTCGTCAGCACCAGGCTCAGCACCTGGTCGGCGCGCCCCGCGGGCTCACCGGACGCGGGGCCGCGCAGCAGCTTGGTGTTCTGCGCGATCCAGTGCTGGGCGCGGCTGCGGCGCATCAGCGACGACCCCGACGGGCCCTCCCCGGCGAGGAACAGCCGGGCCGCCTCCCGCCGCTCCCAGCACACTCGCAGGTAGGCGCGCGCGCCCGCGGTGAACAGCGCGATCGGGTCGGACTCGCCGTCCTTGCGCGCGGCGGACACGGCCTGCGCGGCGCTCGCCTCCTGCTCGGCGCTGAGGTCCTCCCACAGCGCCACGTACAGCCCGGCCTTGCCGCCGTAGTGGTGGTAGAGGCTGCCGACGCTGATGCCGGACCGCTCCACGATCTCGGCGATGCCCGCGTCGGCGTAGCCGCGGTCGGCGAAGACCTGCTGCGCCGCGCTCAGCAGCGCGTGCCGGGTGGCGTCGGCGCGGGCCCACTGCCGCCCGCCACCGGACGACCCTCCGCCCGGCGAACCACCCGGCGAGCCGCCCGGCCCGCCGCCGAGCCCTCCGCCCGGCCCGTCGCCGTTGCCCGTGTCGCCGCCGTGGCGCGTCCTGCTCGTCCGCATCCCTTCATGGTGCCAGCTCGCGCACGCGCGGGCGGGGACGAAACGTCGACCGGCCGCAGGCGGTTGGCGCCGAACAGTACCGCCGACCAGTACCGCCGACTAGCACCGCCGGCCGGTACCGCCGGCCGGTACCGCCGGTCAGTACCAGTTGTGCGACTGCCAGAACGACCAGGCGCCGCACGGGTCCTTGTAGCGGGCCTTGATGTAGCCGAGCCCCCACGCGATCTGGGTGGGGGAGCTGGTGCGCCAGTCGGCGCCCGCGCTCGCCAGCTTCGAGCCCGGTAGCGCCTGCGGGATGCCGTAGGCGCCGCTGGACGGGTTGACGGCCCGCTCGTTCCAGCCGCTCTCGTGGTTCCACAGCGTCAGCAGGGACGGCCAGCAGCGGCCCCAGCCCTTCATGGCGTTCATCTTCTTGCCGTACGCCTTGTTCTGCGCGGCGCTCGGGTTCATCTTGGCGAGCCGCTCGCGCTCCTGCTGCGCCTTGAGCTTCGCCCGCGCCGCCGCGTCCCGCTTGGCCTTCTCCTTGAGCCGCTTCAGCTCGGCCTGGTGCAGCTTGTACGCGCGCTCCTTGGCGTGGGCGATCGCGTCGGCGGCGACCGCGTCCATGTCGGACGCGGACGTCAGCGCGGCGAGCATGTCGTTGGTCGACAGCCCGGCCGCGGCGGCCTTCGGCGGCTTGGTGTCGTCGCCGGTGAAGGCGTTGAGGTCGACCACCGTGACCGCGGTGCCGAGCGCGGCGATCGCCGCGACGGTGATGGTGACGTTGCTGGTGAGCACCTTCCGCAGGCGCCGCTTCTTCTCCGGCGGGACGGAGGGCGGCATCGCCCCGGACCCGCCGCCCGGCCCGCCGCCGTAGCCGCCGTACGCGTCGTAGTCGTCGTACGCGTCCGGCGCCGGACGCGGTGCGGGGACCCGCCCGGAGCGGGCGCGCCTGCCCTCGGGGGGACGTCTGCGGGTGCCGTGACTCTGGGGCATGGGATGAAGACTGCCTTATCGCCCGGGGTCGTGTGGTCGAACTGAGGGTCGTCGAACTGAGGGTCGTCGGACTGAAGGTACGTCGAATAGAAGGTACGCGGGCCGCATCGTACGCGGTTCACCCGTCCCGCGTCTTCCCCCGCGTCCCTCCGGCACCTCCCCGCGCGGCCGCCCCGGGCGTCGCCGTACCGGCTCAGCTCCGGGCGCCGCCGGGGTTCAGCAGCTCCACGTCGCCGGCCGCGAGCCGGGCCGGCTGGAGCGCCTCGAACACCTCGCGGTGCGTGCCCGCGAACGGCGCGAACGCGCCGCCGGGCGACTCCAGCGCCAGGCTCGCCGCGTTGGCCCGCTCCCGTCCCGCCGCGGTGATCTCCACCAGCGTCGCGCGCCGGTCGCGGGGATGCCGGGTGCGGGTGACGAGGCCCGCCGCCTCAAGCTGCTCGACCGTCAGCGTCACCGTCGTCGGGTGCACCATGAGGATCCGGCCGAGCGTGCTCAGCCGCGCGCTGCCGCGGGTGGTGAGGGCCAGCGTCGTCAGCAGCAGGTAGCCGCTGCGGGTCAGGCCGAGGCCCTTCAGCTCCGCTTCGAGGGCCTTCTTGAAGAGCTGATCGAGCCGTCCCACCGCGCAGATCGCCATGAACGGCCAGGGGCCGCCCTGGAGCCCCTGCTCGGCCCAGCGATCCCGGACGCCCATGACCAGCGGGTCGATGCCGCCGTCCATGTCGTCTTCCATCTCACGCCCCGTCTCGATCATCGTGCGCCCGATCGTAGCTTCGGACAAATCCATATGTAAGTACTCGCTTCTTAGACCTTCTTCCAATAGAGTGCCTCAGATCACAGCGGTGGTACCCGAGTGCTTGCTTGGGTCATGCTGTGATCCCGGTCTCTGCCGAGACCACGGTGGCGCGCGACGACGAAGAGGACGCGGGCGCCGCCTGTGACCCGGCGGGAGCCGGCGTATCGGATGGGCGCCGACGTCCGAGAACGAAGGAGGCTGGTATGTACCTTCACCCCACCCCCCAGGGGGAGGTCGCCGGCTGATGGCCCTGAGCCTCTCGAAGGCCCCGGACCAGGCCCGCAGACGCGTCGGGCGAGCGCTCGACGAGACAGGACTGCTGTGCGTGACCCTGCTCGAAGGGCTGCGCCGCTCCTGGGACCTGCGTCAGTGGTGGGGCGAGTTCATCGAGCAGTGCTGGTTCCTGGCACGCGTGACGAGCGTCCCGGTCATGCTCATCGCGGTGCCGCTCGGCGCGACGATCTCGCTCCAGGTGGGCGACATCGCCCGCCAGCTCGGCGCGCAGTCGGGCACCGGCGCCCTGCTCACCGCCGCGATGATCCAGCAGGTGGCGCCGCTGGCCGCGGCGCTGCTGGTCTCCGGCGTGGGCGGCTCGGCGATCACCGCCGACATGGGCGCCCGCAACATCCGCGACGAACTCGCGGCGATGGAGGTCATGGGCATCAACCCGATCCACCGCCTGGTCACCCCCAGGCTGTGGGCGGCGAGCATGGTGTCCGGGCTGCTGTGCTCGGTGGTGATCCTGGCGGGCGTCATCGGCGGCTACTACTTCAACGTCATCCAGCAGGGCGTCAGCCCGGGCGCGTTCTTCGACGGATCGACCACCCTGCTGCAGTTCTCAGACCTGGTGATCACCCTGTTCAAGGCGTGGGTGTTCGGCTTCATCGCCGCCGCCGTCGCCTGCTACATGGGCATGAACTGCGACTACGGCCCCGTCGGCGTCGGCCGCGCGGTGAACAAGGCCGTCGTCGTCACCTCGATCGTGGTGTTCGCGACGAACTACATCCTCACCATGATCTACCAGGTCCTGTTCCCCCCGAGGTTCTGATGGTCGCCATATCCCCCGTGCGCAAACTGGGCCGCGCCGTCCGCGGCCGGACCGCGGGCCTCGCCGCGTCCGCCGACCTCCCGGTCTTCCTCGGCCGGGTCCTCTACCACCTGTTCGTCGACATCATCATCAAGCGCAAGTACGGCAAGACCCTCGCCAAGCAGGTCAGCGACATCACCGTCGGCGTCGGTGCGCTCGTCATCGGCGGCGGCATGATCTTCGTGATCGCCACGATGTCGCTCGCCACCGGCGCGATGGTCGGCCTCCAGGGCTACCCCGGGCTGGAGCGCATCGGCGCGGAGGCGTTCACCGGGCTCGTCGCCAGCTACTCCAACGTCCGCGAGGTCACCCCGATCATCGCGGGCGTCGCGCTGGTCGCGCAGGTCGGCACCGGGTTCACCGCCGAGATCGGCGCGATGCGGATCTCCGAGGAGATCGACGCGCTGGAGGTCATGGGCATCAACTCGCTGGCCTACCTGGTCTGCACCCGGGTCGCCGCCGGCGTCATCGCCCTCGTGCCGCTGTACCTGGTGTCGCTGTTCATGGCGTTCTTCGCGACCCGCTTCATCACGATCCAGTACTTCGGGCTCTCACCCGGCATCTACGACTACTACTTCCACCTCTACCTGCCGCCTATCGACGTGTTCTACAGCGTCATCAAGGTGGCGGTGTTCGCGTTCATCATCATGTTCATCCACTGCTACCGCGGCTACTACGCGGCGGGCGGGCCGGTCGGCGTCGGCGTCGCCGCGGGCCGCGCGATCAGAGAGTCGACCATCCTGATGATCCTCATGAACCTGGTCCTGTCCTACATCTTCTGGGGCCACGGCAGCACAGTGAAGTTGACCGGATGAGCGAAGAGACCATCTCCCAGCGCTCCCGGGCGGTGTTCGGGCTGGTCGGCGCCGGCGTCATCGCGGCCGCGGCCGCGTTCGTCGCGATCGGCTCCACCCCGGACCACTCGGGCTCCACGTACTACAACGCCACGTTCGGCCGCGCCGGGCAGGGCCTCGACCCGGAGAAGTCCGAGGTGAAGGTCCGCGGGATCTCGGTCGGCGCCGTCGACCGCGTCGCGCTCGACCACCAGGGCCGCGTCAAGGTCCGCTTCCGGGTCGACGAGGGCGTCCGGGTCGCCGACACGGCGGTCGCGACGGTCGAGCCGGTCTCGGTGTTCGGCCCGAAGGACCTCAGCCTCGACCTCGGCGCGCACGAGCTGACCGGCCCCTACCTGAAGGACGGCGGGACGGTCGCGCAGACCAACGACCCGAAGGAGCTGTCCGACACCGCCTGGCTCGCCTCCGACCTCACCAAGGCGATCAACCCCGACGACGTGGCCGCGCTGCTGCACACGTTCGGCTCGGGGCTGTCCGGGCAGGGGCCCGCGCTCCGCCGGACGATCGACAACGGCGCGATCGTCGTCGACGCCACCCACAAGGACCGGGCCGCGATCAACGCGCTGCTGCGCAACATCAACGGGCTGTCGGGCACGCTGGCCTCCCGCGGCGACACCCTCACCGCGTTCACCGGCGACTTCAACAAGCTGTCGCAGACGATCAGCGCGAAGCCCGACAAGGTCTCGCAGCTGCTGGACGAGTCGAGCAAGCTCGGCGACACCCTCGGCCGCAACCTGGAGCAGCACGGCCGCAACCTCGGCAGGCTCGTCGACAACGGCGGCCAGATCGTCGCGGTGTTCGACAACCAGCGCCGCAACATCCCGGTGCTGCTCGACAGCCTGAACGGGTTCTTCAACCTGCTGGCGCAGATCATCCGCATCCCCGGGCCGGAGGGCACCGTCATCGCGCAGGCGCGCGACGACCTCCCCCTCGACATCTGCCAGATCTTCATCGACGCCTGCACGACCAAGCCGCAGAAGACGGCGTTCGAGATGACGCTCCCGGGCCAGAGCAAGACCGGGGGGCGGCCTTGAGCCCGCGGCAGCGCCGCAAGGCGGCGCGCGGACCCGACTACGCCACGATGCTGAAGACGCTCGTCTTCGTCCTCGTGACCGGGCTGCTCACGTTCTACATCGGCCAGCAGATCCTCGGCACCAGCTTCGCCTCCCGCTACAAGCTGACCGCCACGTTCGACGACGTCACCGGGCTGCTGGAGGGCGACGGCGTGAAGGTCGCCGGCACGCCCGTCGGCCAGGTCAAGAGCATCAAGGTGGTGCGCGGCAAGGCCGTCGTCGTGATGGCCGTCGACAAGGACGTCCGGCTGCCGTCCGACTCCACCGCCGCGATCCGCTGGCGCAACGTCATGGGGCAGCGGGTCGTCTACCTGGAGCCGGGGTCGAGCGGCGCCATGCTGGGCGACGGCGACCGCGTCCCGCACACCCGGTCCGTGGTCGACCTCGGCGAGGTCGTCAACGCGCTCGGCCCGCTGACCCGCAACCTGGACCCGAACCAGCTCAACAAGATCCTCTTCTCGTTCTCGCAGGCGCTGGACGGCAACGAGCAGAACATCTCGCTGCTGACCGACAACCTCGACCTGCTGCTGCGGACCTTCGCGGCCCGCAAGAAGACGATCGAGGGGATGATCGACAACTACGAGACGGTGAGCGGCGCGGTCGCCACCCGCGACAAGCAGATCGCGGCGAGCATCGACAACCTGGAGTCGCTCACCAAGGTCTTCGCCAACAACCGCAAGCTGCTCGACGACGCCATCGTCGAGATCGGCGGCGTCACCACCAACCTCAACCAGGTGCTCGGCGGCAACGACGCGCAGCTCGCGCGCATCATCGACAACCTCGGCAAGTTCGCCACCACGTTCCGGCTGAACGTGGACCAGCTCGAGAAGATGGTGCAGCAGCTCCCGCTGACGCTGCGGCAGCTCTTCTCCACCGCGAACGGCGGCCACTTCCTGCGCACCAACGCGCTCTGCCTGAACGTGATGCAGGGGCCGTGCCCGTTCCCGATGGAGCTGCCGAGGGCGCCGGGCACCGGCCAGCCGACCAAGGACGACCTCGCCAAGCTGAGGACCATGCTGCAAGGAGGTGGCGGCTGATGGCGCTGAAGTCGCTGCGCGACGTCAACCAGAAGGCCGTCGCGATCGTCACGCTCACCGCGCTCGGCGCCGGCTGCGTGTTCGCGTTCGCGATCGGCCAGCTCCACCTGTTCGACCGCGGCTACACGATGAGCGGCGAGTTCAGCGACACGGCCGGGCTGAAGAAGGGCCAGGACGTGCGGGTCGCCGGCGTGAAGTCGGGCCGCATCACCTCCGTGGAGCCCGACTTCCGGCACGGCAAGATCATCGTGACGTGGCACGTGAACGCCGGGATCGACCTCGGGCCGAAGACCCGCGCGGAGATCCAGACGACCACGCTGCTCGGCGGCCGCTACCTGCGGCTGTCCGGGCCGGTGTCCAAGCCGTACATGGCGGACGTCCCCGAGTCGAGGCGGCGCATCCCGCTGGACCGCACCAGCGTGCCGTTCACCGTCCCGGACGCGCTGGAGGGCGCGCAGAACATCGTCGGCAAGCTCGACCAGAAGAGCATCGACAAGCTGCTCACCGAGGTCAACAAGATCAGGTCGCCGGGCGCGGCGAAGCTGAACCGGGTCCTCACCAACGTCCAGGACCTGTCCCGGATGCTGAACGACTCCTACCCGCAGATCCAGCGGCTGATCGAGAGCAGCAAGACGATCACCGGCACGCTTGCCAGTAAGGACGAGCAGCTCCGCGAGATCATCAACTCCAGCCAGGTGCTGCTCCAGGCGCTCGTCCGGCGCCGCAACGAGCTGGCCGCGACGATCGGGCAGGGCAACCGGACCGTCCAGACGCTGTCCAACGTGATCTCCAAGAACCAGAAGCAGCTCGACGCGCTCCTGGACAACCTGCACCTGCTGACCACCCGGCTCGCGCCCAACATGGACGCGCTGAACACCGACTTCTCGCTGCTCGGGCCGACGTTCCAGCAGGTCGCCAACCTCAAGGGCAACGGCCCCTGGATCGAGGGCGTCCTCACCGGCCTCGGCCCGCTGCAGCCGCCGGGCCCGATCTCCACCCGGCGCCAGGGAGGGAACTAGATGGGGCGCATCACTGTGGGGGGACGACCCCCCACACCCCCCGGCAAGGGCAGGGTGATCACCGTGGGGGGACGACCCCCCACACCCCCCGGCAAGGGAAGAGTGAAGGGCATCGCCATCGCCCTGGGCCTCACCCTGACGGCGTCCCTGGGCGGGTGCTCGCTCACCCCCTCGGCCGGCGGTGAGCGCACGATGGTCGTCTACGTGCCGAAGGCCCGCTCCTTCTACCCCGAGTCGAAGGTCAAGGTCATGGGCGCCGACGTCGGCCTCGTCGACAAGGTCGAGAACCAGGGCGACAAGGTCAAGGTCACCTTCCACGTGCGGAGCGACGTCCCGCTGCCGAAGGGCGTGCAGGCGTCGATCGTGCCGCTGAACCTCATCGGCGAGCGCAACCTCGTCCTGCACCCCGCGTGGCGGCCGGGGCAGGCGAAGGAGACCGCGAACGTCATCCCGATCGAGCGCACCCACGTGCCGGTCGAGGTCGACGACGCGCTCAGCTCCTTCACCAACCTGGCGAACGCGCTCGACCCCACCAAGATGCAGACCGCGCTCGGCACCGCCGCCGACACGGTGAAGGGCAACGGCAGGGAGTTCAACGCCACCCTCGAACAGAGCGCCCGCCTCATCGAGAACGTCGCCGGGCAGGACAAGGAACTGATCGAGGTCGCCGAGAACCTCGACCGGCTCGCCGGAGTCGTGCGGAACCGCGAGCAGGTCCTCGGCACCATCATCCGGGACTTCGGCACCGCCAGCCAGGTGCTGAGCTCCGAGCGCGGCGAGCTCCAGCAGCTCATCGGCGGCATCCTCGAACTGGCCAAGAACGGCGACCGGCTCGTCCAGAAGTACAAGGGCAACCTGCCCTACGACCTCGCCGTCCTCACCCGGGCCGCGCTCGTCCTCAAGGGCAACGCCAAGCAGATCGGGCAGCTCCTGCACGTCCTGCCCGGCATCGGCGACGCCCTCATCGGCGGCTACAACCCGAAGAACAAGTCGGTGCAGATCCGGTTCGCCACCGACGCGTTCCTGCGGACGTGGCTGAAGGGCCTGATGAACAGCGACGACGTCGGCTGCCCGCTGCCCAAGCCGCACTCCAACTGCCCCTGGGACGGAGGCAACTGATGGGCCGAGTCATGGCGGGGGGACGACCCCCCGCGCCGCCCGGCAAGGGCAGGAAGTTCCTCCTCGTCCTCGTGGCCGCGACCCTCGCGGTCTCCGGCTGCTCCTACAAGACGGCCGGCGCGCCGAAGGGCGACCTCACGCTGACCGCCACGTTCGACGACGCCCAGGGCCTCGTCGCCGGGCACAGCGTGCAGATGTCCGACATCAAGATCGGCACCGTCACCAAGGTCGAGCTGGTCCGCTACAAGGCGCGGGCGACGCTGTCCATCGAGGACGGCATCAAGATCCCCCAGGGCACCCGGGCCGAGATCAAGGTGACCTCGCTGCTCGGCGAGAACTACGTGGAACTGCGGCTGCCGCCCGGCGGCAGCATGACCCGCGGCCCCTACCTCGCCTCCGGCGCCGCGATCACCGACACCCGCGTCCAGCCCGCGTTCGAGCAGGTCATCGGGCAGGCCGGGCCGCTGATCCAGGCGCTGGCCGGCGACGACGTCGCCACCGTCGTCAACGCGGGCGCGACCGCGCTGGACGGCAACGGGCAGAAGCTCAACAAGACGATCGCCCAGGCGAGCGACCTGATGAAGATGTTCGCCGCGCAGCGGATCGAGCTGGGCGAGACCGTCGACCGGTTCGCCAAGCTCGGCCGGTCGCTCGCCAACGGCAGCGACGCCCTCGCCCAGGCGCCCGGCCAGCTCGAGCGCACCACCCGGATGCTGAACGACGACAAAGACAAGATCATTAAAACCGTCGACCGGCTCACCACGATGGCCCGCGAGCTGAACGACAAGGTCCTGGAAGGCCGCATCCGCCGGTTCCGGCAACTGCTGAACGACCTCGACCCCGTCCTGCAGCAGCTCGGCAACAACCGCAAGCGGCTCAGCGCCGTCGTCGACGGCATCGTGGCGTTCTCGTACAAGATCCCGCTGGCCAGCTACGACGGCCAGCTGCTGCTCTACCCGATCCTGCGCGTCACCTGGCCGGACGGGCGGCCGATCTTCCCCGGCCTCAGCGAGCCGCAGAAGAAGCAGTCCGCACCGAAGATCCCGCCGAAGCTCGGGGACGCGCTGCCGGACCTGGAGAGGCTCCTGGAGGGACGCGGATGACCCGCCGGCTGACGATCAACCTGGTGGCCTTCGGCGTCCTCGCCGCGGTCATGGTGGTGTGGGCGTTCAACAACGTCGTCCGGTTCGACTTCATCGACCGGCCGTACCACATCACGGTGGAGTTCCAGTCCTCACCGGGCCTGCACCCGAACTTCGAGGTCGACTACCTCGGACTGCGGATCGGCAAGATCGACTCGGTGGCGCTGGAGAAGGACAAGGTCGTCGTCCGGCTGGACATCGACCGCGGCGTGAAGATCCCGCAGGGCGTGACCGCCGCCGCGGCCCGCAAGTCCGCGGTCGGCGAGCCGGTCGTCGAGCTGACCCCCGGCCCCGGCCGGGCGGGCGCGCCGCCGATGAAGCCCGGCACCGTCATCCCGGTGTCGCAGACGACCGTGCCGCCCAAGTACGGCGACCTGTTCGGCGCGGTCATCGACTCGCTGAAGGCGATCAACCCCGCCGACGCCAAGGTCCTCACCAGCGAGCTCGCCGCCGGCTGGTCCGGCCGCGCGGAGTCGCTCCGCCAGATCATCAACGGCGGGGACGACCTGACCAAGACGTTCGCGGAGAACACCGAACTGCTCGACGGCCTCACCAAGGACCTCGGCCGGATCACCGACGTGCTGAACCGCAACCGCGGCTTGCTCGGCTCCGGCGTCGACAACCTCGCCGCGCTGACCGCCGCGCTCAGCCAGGTCCGCGGGCGGATCGCCGAGCTGCGCGACCGCGGCCCCGGCCTGCTGTCCACCGTGAACGGGCTGCTCGACAAGACCGAGGGCGACTTCGGCTGCACCGTCGACATGCTCGGCAACTGGGGCGTCGGGAAGTACAACCCCGGCTACCTCACCGACCTGAACAGGACGCTCTCGTCGGCGCCCGCGCTGAAGAACGTCCTCGACAACGTGATCGGGATGGACCAGGGCAAGCCCGTCCTGAACGTCGTTTTCCAGGTCACGCTGAACGCGCCCGCGACGCTGGAGTACAAGTACCCGCTCCCGCAGCCGCCGGTGGCCAAGGTGCCGAGCTGCCCCGGCGGACGGGAGCCGGGCGTCACCAAGCAGAAGCCCTACCGGGCCAAGAACCCGGGCGACACGATCCCGACCCACGATCCCGCCCTCGACCAGCAGAACGTCCAGGCCAGGAAGGCCGCGAACAACGAGGACTCTTCCGGCGGACCGCCGCTGTGGCTAATCTACGTTCCCCCGGTCATCGCCCTGCTGGTACTGATCAGGGTCATGATGGGCTCGGTGCCCGTGGTGTCCCGCTTGGGCCGGTTGCGCCGGCGCAAGGACTGACCCAACTTCCGAGGAGTTCCCCAAGTGACAGCCAAGACCGGCAAGGACCGGGCCGACGAGGTCGACGAGGTCGAGGCGGTCCCGGCCGAGGAGCGGGCGGAGGCCGGCGAGGCCGCCGAGCCCGCGGCCGCTCCGGCGCGTCCCGCCGCCAAGCGCAAGCGCCGCGTGCGGGTCATCGAGGTCATCGACGACGAGGACCTGGACGAGGTGCTGGAGGCCCTCGACGCCGAGGACGCGCAGGCGGAGGAGGCCGGGGAGGAGGCCCCGGCCCGTCCGGCTCGTCCGGCCCGTCCGGCTCGTCCGGCCAAGGCCAAGGCCAAGGCCGAGGTCGAGGCCGAGCCCGAGGCCGTGTCGGTGGAGAAGCCCGCCGCGAAGGCCGCGCCGAAGCCGAAGCCGAAGCCGCGTCCGGCCCAGCCGGCGGAGGACGCGGAGGACGCGGCGGCCGGGGCGGCGCCGCGGCCGGGGCTGTTCGGGCTGCCGCTCCTGCCGACCGTGGTGTTCGTGGTCCTCGTCGCGCTGCTGGCGAGCGTGGCGATCTGGAAGTGGACGAGCGCGAGCTCGCTGTCGTCCGAGCAGGACGAGCGGGACGCCATCGGCGACGTCGCGTCCGCCTACGGGAACGTCGCCTACAACTACAACCCAACGAACTACCAGACGCAGACCGACAAGGCGCTCAAGCTGCTGGCCGGCGACATGCTGGACGACTACAAGAAGAACACGGTCCCGACCGTGGCCAGCGCGTTCCAGGCCGACCCGCAGGTGGCGCTGACGTCCAAGACGAACCAGGTCTTCGTCGGCAGCGTCAACGGCAAGTTCGCCACCGCCGTGCTCATGATGGACATGGCGCTGAAGACCAAGGACGGCACGATCAACCAGCCCGCGACCCTGCTGCGGCTCTCCCTCAGCAAGATCGACGGCAAGTGGAAGATCACCCAGCAGTACCCGTCCGGCATCAACGACCAGAACCGGAACCAGCAGCAGGGGCAGATCCCCGGCGTGCCCAACGGCGGGGCGACGCAGTCGCCGAAGCCGGGCAAGACCGAGAAGCCGAAGAACTGACGCCGGCCGCAGGCGCCCCGCACGGAAGCGTGCGGGGCGCTTTCATGTCGTCCGTCCCGTGGTCGGTCGGCGGCCCGCGCCGGCCGCTCAGCGCGAGTAGTGCTCGACGACGAGCTGCTCGTCGCAGATGACGGGGATCTCGGCGCGCTCGGGGCGGCGGACGAGCCGCGCGGCGAGCGCGTCGTGCCGGACGTCCAGGTAGGGCGGGACGGTCTCGGCGTGGCCGCCCGCGGCGGCGATCTGGAACGCGTCCATGCTCCGGCTGCGCTCGGCGATCGTGATGACGTCGCCGGGCCGGAGCCGGTAGGACGGGCGGTCGACGCGGCGGCCGTTCACCAGCACGTGCCGGTGCACGACGAACTGCCGCGCCTGGTAGATGGTGCGGGCGAACCCGGAACGCAGGACGAGCGCGTCGAGGCGGCATTCGAGGTCGGCGAGGAGGGCCTCACCGGTCTTGGTGCCCGCCGAGGCGGCCTTGTCGAAGGCGTTGCGGAGCTGGGCCTCGCGGATGTTGTACTGCGCCCGGAGCCGCTGCTTCTCGCGGAGCCGCACCTTGTAGTCGGTCTCCTGCTTGCGCGCGCGGCCGTGGACGCCGGGCGGGTAGGGGCGGGCCTCGAAGTACTTCACGCTCTTCGGCGTCAGCGGGATCCCGAGGGCCCGCGAGAGCCGCACCTTCGGTCGGGGGTTGTTCATCACGCTCCTTAGTGGTTAGGTACACCTAAGTTAGGTAAGCCTAACCTGAGACGTCAAGGAGGTTGCGGTGCTGCGAGCGGAGACCACTGCCGACGGGCCGGCCGACGGGCCGGCACCCGCGGAACGGGCCCGGACCCTCGCCTACGGCATCGCGGGCGGCGTCCTCGCGATGCCGCAGGTCCCGGACACGCCCGTCCCCGCGCACGCCACCGACCGCGGCGGGCGGCCGCTGCTGCTCGTCCCCGCCGGCTCGCCGGTCGTCGCCGCGCTCGCCGCCGACCCCGACGACGTGCCCGCCACCCTGCGGATCAGCGATGTCGCGCCGGTCGCGTTCGCCGACCGGGTGCGCGGCCGGGCCTGGCTGCACGGCTGGCTGAGCGAGCTCCCGGCCGCCGAGCGGCGCGCCGCCGCGCTGCGGCTCTCGCACGTCCACCCGCGTCCCGAACTGCTCGACCTCGGCGGCGATGGCCGGGAGTGGACGGTCCTCGCGCTCGACGTCGCGCAGGTCGAGATCGAGGACGCGTGGGGGAGCGCCGTCCTGGAGCCCGAGGAGTACGCCGCCGCCGCGCCGGACCCGCTCGTCGCGATCGAGGCCGGCGTCCTCACCCATCTGGACTCCGCGCACCGGGACGAGCTGGCCGGGCTGCTGCCGGACTCCGTCCCGTCCGGGCAGGTCCGGCCGCTGGCGCTGGACCGGTACGGCATGTGGGTGCGCTGCTCCCCGCGACCGCCGCACACGCCTCCGCACACGCGTCCGCACCTGCCGCCGCACGTACTGCCGTCGTTCGACGTGCGGCTCGCGTTCGCCGAGCCTGTCAGTGATATCCACGGCCTCCGCCGCGTCTACCGGCGGCTCTTCGCCCGCGCGGCCCGGGGCTGACCCGCATTACGTAGGTGCCGGACGCCGCGAAGTGGCGGTGATCTCCCGGATGGCGCCGGGGTCCCTCGCCGGGTGATGCTCGGGACTCCGGCCGGGAGACGCCCCAAAAGGCACCTTTGTCCGGGACGATCCCGATCGCCGGCCGGCCCTCGCGGGGTGGGCGGGCCCGGCGGCGGGAACCGTACCGGCAGGGGCGCCGGGGCGTCCCCGGCCGGGCCGGTGGTCCGGCACCGCGGAGCACGCCGGGGGGCGTGGTCCGGGCCACTGGTCGCAATTGGCCGTTCCGGCAGGCCGGATCCCGCCGCAGGCTGGAAGCATGACCGGACACGACCCGCAGACCCGCGCCGTCCACCCGACCGTGATCACGCCGGAGGGCAGCCGCCCCCTCGCCGTCCCGATCTACCAGGGCCACCTGTTCTCCTTCGACTCCGCCGGCGACCTGGCCGCCGCCTTCGCCGGGCCGGACGAGGCGTTCTTCTACGCCCGCATGGGCAACCCCACCGTCCGCTCCCTCGAACGCGCCGTCGCCGAACTCGAAGGCGGCTCCGGGGCGCTCGCCACCGCGTCCGGCATGGGCGCCGTCAACGCGGTCCTGATGGGCCTGCTGCGCAGCGGCGACCACGTCATCGCCCAGACCGCCCTCTACGGCGGCACCTACGCGCTCCTGCACGACCTCGCCGAACGCTGGGGCGTGGACGTCACCTTCATCCCCGGCGACGACCCCGCCGAAGTGCGCGACGCCCTGCGCCCCGAGACCCGGCTCCTCTACCTGGAGACGGTCGCCAACCCCACCACCCACGTCACGGACGTGCCCGCCTTCGCCGCCGCCGTCGACGGCACCGACGTGCTGACCGTCGTCGACAACACCTTCGCACCGCTGCTGTGCAAGCCCATCGCGCACGGCGCCGACATCGTCATCCACTCGGCGACCAAGTACCTGGGCGGGCACGGCGACATCATCGGGGGCGTCGCCGTGTTCGCCGAGCCGTCCGTCCACCAGCGGGTCTGGAACCACGCCATCGAGATCGGCTCCACCGCCGACGCGCACTCGGCCTGGCTGACCATCCGCGGCATCGCCACCATGCCGATGCGCGTCGCGCGGCAGAGCGCGTCCGCGCTCGACCTCGCGGGCCGCCTGGCCGCGCACCCGGCCGTCACCCGCGTCCACTACCCGGGGCTGCCGGACCACCCGCAGCACGAGGTGGCCCGGCGCCTGCTCCCGGACGGCGCCGGCGGCGTCCTGTCCTTCGAACTCGCCGGCGGGCGCGACGCGGGCCGCGTGTTCTCCGAGGCCGTCGAGCTGATCTCGCTCGGCCCGTCCCTCGGCAACATCGCGACGCTGGTGATGCACCCGGCGAGCACGTCCCACCGCCAGATGGACGCCCCGTCCCTGGCGGCCGCCGGCATCGCCGAGGGACTGGTGCGCCTCGCCGTCGGCCTGGAGCACCCCGACGACCTGTGGGCCGACATCACCCAGGCCCTGGAGAAGGCCGGAAGCTGAGGGGCGGGGCCGGCGCTTCGAGGGCGGCTAGAGGTAGAAGCCGGTGGCGGTGCCCGGGGCCTGCTGGTTCTCCGGGCGCTTCTCGCCCTTGCGGAGCGCGGCCAGCTCGGCGAGCGTCGCGCCTTCCGCGCCGATCTCGGCGGGGTCGGCCTCCGAGCCGTCCAGCCAGGTGAGGGCCTCGCTCCGGGTGAGGCGGCCCACCTCGATCTGGGCGAGGCAGCGGCCCGGCCGGACGACGGCCGGGTGCAGCATGGCGAGGTCCTCGTTGGTGGTGATCGCGACGAGGACGTCCCGGCCCTGGCCGAGCATGCCGTCGGTGAGGTTGAGCAGGCGCGACAGGCCCTGGCCCGTCGACTGCTTGGCCTCGCCGCGGATCAGCTCGTCGCAGTCCTCCAGGATGAGCAGCCGCCAGCGGCGGTTGTCGTCCTCGTCGTCGCCGACCGCGACCTCCATCAGGTAGCTCGGCGTGCCGAACAGGGCCTCCGGGTCGAGGACGCAGTCGGCCTGGCACCAGTCGGTCCAGGCGCGGGCGAGCGCCCGCAGCGCCGTCGTCTTGCCGGTGCCGGGCGGGCCGTGCAGGAGCAGCAGGCGGCCCGCGACCTCGTCGCGGGTGAGCTTCATCACCTCGTCGAGCGCCTCGGCGACGGGCGCGGTGTAGTTGCCGCGGATGTCGGCCCACGCGTCGGCGGTGATCGTGCGCTCGCTGCGGACCGGGCCGTGCGGCCCCATGTGCCAGAAGCCCATCTCGACGCTGGTCTCGTCGGCCTTCGGCGGCTCGGTCGCGTCCTTCACCGACGCGTCGAGGATCTCCTCGGCCAGCTCGTCGGTGACCGCGGAGACCGCCACGTACGCGACGCCGGTCTTCCAGCGGTTCGTCAGCAGCGTCCAGCCGTCGCCCTCGGCGAGGACCGACTCCTTGCCCTTCTCGGTGGCGACCCGGACGAGCCGGGCGCCGTCCGGGCGCAGCGGAGCGTCCGCCTTGACGTGCTCCAGCCGCGTCGACCGCGACCACGGCTGCTCGCCGGACGCGAACGGGCGCAGCGACAGCACGTCCATCACATCGGCCGGGGAGTTGTTGTCGGAGAGGTTGAAGACGACGGGCAGCGCGGAGTCCGCCCCGAGGTCGGTGGTGTTCTCCAGGGGTTCGATCAGGTGCAGGACCTCCTGCGGCCTCTCCTGCGACATGGTCATGCAGAGATGATCAGGCCGCGCGGCATGCCGCGTCCAACGAATTAGGGCCGGGGGTGAAGGGGGGCCGGGGGGTCAGGAGCCGCCGGACTCCTCGGCGTCGCGGGCGGCCTTGCGCGCCTCGGCCTCCTCGAGGTCGAGCTTCTCGGCCTCCTCGGGGGTCGGCGCCGTGCCGCCGAGGTAGGCGGGCTGCCACCAGGTCTCGTCCGAGCGCGGGACGTCGGGGTACTCGCGCTGCGCCTTCTCCAGCAGCTCCGACATGCGGCGGTGCAGCTCCTCGGTGACCGCGTCGTAGTCGTCGCCGCGCTTGGGGTACATCGGCTCGCCGACGAGGATCGTCACCGGGATGTTGCGCTGGAACAGGCGGCGCTTGCGGCCCTTCGTCCACATGCGCTGCGGGCCCCACAGCGCGACGGGGATGAGCGGGACCTTCGCCGCGACCGCCATCCGCACGGCGCCGCTCTTGATCTCCTTCACGGTGAACGACCGGCTGATGGTCGCCTCCGCGAAGACGCCGACGATCTCGCCGCTCTTCAGGGCCTTGAGCGCGGCGGCGTACGACGACGCCCCCGCGTTCCGGTCGACCGGGATGTGGTGCATGCCGCGCATCAGCGGCCCGGCGACGCGGTTGTCGAAGATCTCCTTCTTCGCCATGAACCGCACGAGGCGCCTGGCGGGGTGGGCGGCGAGGCCGGCGAAGATGAAGTCGAGGTAGCTCACGTGGTTGCTGACGAGCACGGCGCCGCCGGTGCCGGGGATCCGGTCGGTCCCCTCCAGACGGAACTTGATGTTCAGGGCTTTGAACACACCGACAGCCGTCTTGATCACCGGTGGGTAGACGAGTTCGCGCATGTAGGCACCGTACTTGAGCATCTCATGATCAGCGAGTGTGCGGCGGTCATCGCGATGGATCACACAACGGGCCCGAACTCTGAGAAGGTTGGGGGAGACGTGTTCCGCCGACGGCTGAGGGAGGATGAGCTTTCATGGAACCGTTGGACGCGGCGGCGGACGTGCACGCGCTCATCCGCGACGTGCTGCCCGCCCTGGCGCCCAGCGCCTGGTTCGACCCCGGCACGTCCGAGGTGGTGCTGCCCGTAGGCCGCTCCGAGGCGCGGGCCTCCAGCTGGACGGTCCTGGAGCGGTGCGCCCGCGCGCCGCGCTCGGCATGGCCCCGCGTGGTGGACGAGTGGGTCCGCGAGGTCGGCGACCGCGCGTTCCTCGCGGTCGGCGAGATGGAGCTGTTCGGCGACGTCCGCGAGCTGCTGCGGCTGCGCATCGTGCCGAAGCTCGCGCCGAGCGACCGGGAGGGCCTCGTCGTCGTCCCCGCCGGCGACCACTTCGACGCCGTCGTGATGATCGAGCACCCGCGCTACGGCGGCCCGCTCACCAAGGCCCGCGCCGGGCTGCTCGGCCTGCACAAGCTCGGCTACGTGATGACGAACACCCATGACCGGGAGCTGGCGGACGTCTCCGTGCACGACCAGCCGCTCCTGCCGGGACGCGACGTCCGCGTGGTCACCAAGCCCGGCAGCCGCTACGTGTCGGCGCTGCTCAGCGAGGTCGACCAGTTCCTGCCGTGGCCGAACGAGCACGGCGCCCTGGTGGGCGTCCCGTGCCACAGCACGCTGCTGCTGTACCCGATCACGTCCACGGCCGTCCGCGAGGTGCTCCCGGTGTTCGCGGACGTCGTCCGCGAGATGCACCAGGGGGCCGACGACCCGTGCGCGCCCGGCGTCTACTGGAGCCACGGCGAACGCCGCCTGACGCCCCTCGCCGCCGACGCTCCCACGGAGGGCACCGGCGAGTTCGCCACCCTCCTCCGCCACCTCCCCGACGAGTAGCCCTGCCGCCACCTGCGGGCAGGCACGCGGAGCGAGCGCTGGCGAGCGCAGCGGGCATGCCCGCCGAGCCGGGCGACCGCAGCGACACGGTCGCCGACCCGCACGGTCACGGCAGGCCGCACCGTGGCGTGAGGATCGACCGGCTCGTGACGGGGGTTCCAGGGGGTCGCCCCCCTGGGAGTTAGGGCAGTTTCCAGTCGATCGGGGGCGCTCCTTGTTGTTCCAGGAGCTGGTTCGCCCTTGAGAACGGGCGGGAGCCGAAGAAGCCGCGGTCGGCCGAGTAGGGGCTCGGGTGCGGTGACTCGATGCAGGGGACGTTGCCGAGCATCGGCTTGAGGTTGCGGGCGTCGCGGCCCCACAGGATGGCGACGAGGGGCCGGTCGCGGGCGGCGAGGGCGCGGATGGCCTGCTCGGTGACCTGCTCCCAGCCCTTGTCGCGGTGCGAGCCGGGCTTGCGGGGCATGACGGTCAGCGCCCTGTTGAGCAGGCAGACGCCGCGCTCGGCCCACGGGCTGAGGTCGCCGGTGGACGGCTCCGGGTGGCCGAGGTCGTCGCAGTACTCGCGGAAGATGTTGACCAGGCTGGCGGGCAGCGGCCGGACGTCCGGTGCGACCGAGAAGCTCAGCCCGACCGGGTGGCCGGGCGTCGGGTAGGGGTCCTGCCCGACGATGAGGACGCGGACGTCGTCGAACGGCTGGGTGAAGGCGCGCAGGATGAGGTCGCCCGCGGGGAGGTACCGGCGGCCCGCGGCGACCTCGGCGCGCAGCCAGTCGCCGGCCGCGGCGATCGTCCCGGCGACCGGTTGCAGCGCGGTCGCCCACCCCGCTTCGACGATCTCCGAGAGTGGTCGTGCCGTCATGGCGGTCCAGCCTAGTGCGCTGATCATCGGGACGTTGCCCGATCACCTGGTCAGCGAAGTTTGTGAAGTTTTCTGACCGATTGAGGTCGGGGGCGGTGAAAATCTTGTCCAGCCCACCCCAAAAATGTCCGATGAACTGGGTGAAACGCCCCGTTAAATCCCCGTTGCTTCCTTCCGACCCACGTTGACCTGGCGTCTGGGAGCGCATAACTCTCAGAGAGGCAGGGCAGGCGCACGACGACCGGACGGGACCCCGAGCAATGAGCCAGTTGACCACCGTGGACGCCACCTTCCTCCACGCCGAGAACGACACCACGCACGCGCACATCGCCGGGCTGGGCATCGTCGACCCCGCGGCGTGCCCCGGCGGCCGGCTCGGCGTCCCGCTCGTCGCGGAGCTGATCCGGAACCGCGCGCACCTCGCGGCCCGGCCGCTGCGGCAGCGGCTCGTCCAGGTCCCGTTCGGCCTCGACCACCCGTACTGGGAGGACGATCCCGACTTCGACCCCGAGCGGCACATCACCGAGATCGGTCTCCCGGCGCCCGGCACCGCCCGGCAGCTCGCCGACATCGTCGGGATGCTCCACGAGCAGCCCCTCGACCGCACCCGCCCGCTGTGGGAGATGGTGCTGATCCAGGGGCTCCAGGGCGGGCTCACCGCCGTCTACGTGAAGGTCCACCACGCCGCGATCGACGGCGTGATGGCCGCCGAGACGCTCGCCGCACTGCTCGACCTGTCGCCGGAGCCGCGCGACGTCCCCGCCGACGAGGCCGCGCCAACCCGCGCCCCCGGCATGCTCGACATGGTCGGGACCGGGCTGCTGAAGACCGCGCTGCACCCCGTCCGGGCTGCGGTGTCGATGGCGCGGACCGCGCCCCACATCGACGACGTCCCGGGCCTGTCGTCCGTCCCGGGGGTGGGGCTGGTGGCGTCCGCGCTCCAGGGCGCGCTGCGCCGCCCCGAGATGCCGGACGCCCCGCGGATGAGCGCGCCGCCGACCCCGTTCAACCGGCCGATCGGGCGCCGCCGCTCCGTCGCCTGCGGCATCCTCCCGCTGGACGAGATCAAGGAGGTCCGGCGCGGGCTCGGCGGCAGCGTCAACGACGTGGTGATGGCGCTGTGCGCGACCGCGCTGCGGCAGTGGCTCGACAAGCACGGCGACCTGCCGGACCGCCCGCTCGTCGCCGCCGTCCCGGTGTCGCTGCGCCGCCGCGGGGCGGTCGCCGAACCGGGCAACCAGGTGTCGCTGATGACGGCGCCGCTCGCCACCCACATCCCGGACCCGGCGGAGCGGTACACCGCCGTCCGGCAGGACATGGACGTCGCCAAGCGGCGGTTCACCCGCACGTCCGGCGGCTGGGTGCAGGAGATGAGCGGGCTGGTGCCCGCGCCGCTCGCCGGCGCCGCGACCCGGCTCGCGCTCCAGGCCGCGCCCGCGCTGTCGCTGCGCCCGGTCAACCTGATGATCTCCAACGTGCCGGGCCCGCAGTTCCCGCTGTACCTGTGCGGGGCGAAGGTGCTCGGCTACTACCCGATCTCCGTCGTCACCGATGTCAGCGGCGGCCTGAACATCACCGTCTTCTCCTACGACGGCAAGGTCAACGTGGGCATTGTCGCCTGCCGCGACCTCGTCCCGGACCCGTCCGAGATCGTGGACCACCTGGTGGACGCGCTGGACGAGCTGAAGGCCCTCAGCCGCGAGTGAGGCCGAGCGCCTCCCGGTGCCGCCAGGCGAGCGCCACCGCGGCGGCACCGGCGGGCTGCATCGGGCGCGGGACGGTCCCGTCGAACGGCGCGAGCGACACCGTGCCCTCCGCGTTGACGTTGACCAGCCCGCCGAAGAGGTCGTCGAAGAGATCGGTGTCGATGACGACGACCGTGAGCAGGTCGAGCGCGAACGTCAGCGGGTCGACGCCGAGGCCGAGGAAGTACGGCCGCAGCCGCCCCGCGTCGCGGGCGCCGGTCATCGCCCGGTGGAAGGGCCACTCGTCCTGGACGAAGCCGTCGCCGTAGTCCTCGGCCGTCCAGAGGAGTTCTTCGGCGTACTCGCGGACCATGCACGCCCACAGATCGGGCGGCTCGTCGCGGAGCGGCTGGAAGACCCCGACCGGCATCACCTGGTGCAGCCCGCCCGCGTGCGCCACCTTCGCCGGATCCCGCCAGTGCAGGACGTACGAGCCGGACGTCGTCACGGTCAGGGTGGTGATCGCGCAGAGGGCGGGGCGGCGGGCGAGGTCGCGGGGGTCGCCGACGCGGGCCCGGAGCGGGAGGCCGCCCGTCCCGGCGACCGGCTCGTGCGCGACCGGCTCGTGCGCGACTGGCTCGTGCGCGACTGGCTCGCGTGCGGCCAGTTCGTGCGCGACTAGCTCGTGCGCGACGGATTCGCCCACGTCGACGCCGTCGAAGTAGCGGGCGGGGCCGAAGCGCAGCACCGGGAGGCGGACGTCGAGCAGCCGGTAGGACGGGCGGTCCTCGAAGACCCTCGGCGGGGCGAGGGCCGCCATGGCCTCGGAGTACGTCCGGTAGCCGTCGGGCAGCCCGTCCGGCGGGGCGGCGACGGCCGGCGGGGCGGGCCGCTCCTCCCACTCCAGCCGGACGTCGCCCAGCGGGACCGGAGAGCCGGGGATCCAGCCGTCCGAGCAGAGCAGCGGCGTCCCGGCGACGCGCGGCAGGTCCGGGTAGAGGCCGCTCGCGACCTCCCCGAACCGGGCGCGGCCGCCGTTCAGCGCGGCCCGCTGCTCGCGCCAGACTCGCTCGTCCATCCCGCTCACCCTAAGCCGCCCCCGCCGTCCGGAGGCTCGGGCGGCTCGGGCGGTTCGGGCGGCTCAGGCGGCGAGCTTGTGCTCCACCTCGGCCTCGATGAGGTCGGCGTTGATCATCGCGGCGGCCATCGAGCCCGCGGACGCCGCGATGATGACCTGCCCCGCCGGGGCCACGACGTTGCCCGCCGCCCACACGCCGGGGACGCTGGTCCGGCCGGTGGCGTCCACCTTCACGAAGCCGTCGTCGCCGGTCTCGCAGCCGAGGTCGGCCAGCGGGCCGTCCTTGGCGACCCACGTCGGCGCGAGGAACACCGCGTCGGCGCCGAGCACGGAGCCGTCCGCCAGCTCGAACCCGGTCACCCGGTCGTTCTCGACGACGAGCCGCCGCGGCTCGCCCCGCACGACGCGGACGCCGCGCGCGGCGAGCCGGGCCGCGTCGTCGCCCGCCGGGGCCTCGGCCGCGAGGAACGTCACGTCCGGCGACCACTGCCGCAGCAGCGACGCCTGGTGGACGGAGTTCGGGGACGTCGCCAGCACCACGATGCGCCGGTCGCGGACCTCCCAGCCGTGGCAGTACGGGCACATCTGCACCTCGCGGCCCCACCGCTCCTGGAGGCCGGGGACGTCCGGCAGGACGTCGGCGACGCCGGTGGTGACCAGCAGGCGGCGTCCCCGCAGGCGCGTCCCGTCCGCCAGGGTGAGGACGAACCCGTCGGCCGCGTTCCCCTCGGCGTGGACGACCTTCCCCGGCATGATCTCGCCGCCGTAGCCGCGCACCTCGGTGCGGCCGATCTCCAGCAGTTGCGCGGGCGGCATGCCGTCGCGGGTGAAGAACCCCTGCATGTGCTGCGCCTGCGCGTTGCGCGGCTCGCCCGCGTCGACCACGGTGACGCCGCGGCGCGCGCGGGACAGCACGAGCGCGGCGCTCAGCCCCGCCGGACCGCCCCCGACGACGAGTACTTCCCGCTCTTCTCGCTCTTCCCGCTCTTCTCGTTCTCTGTTCTCAGCCATGCCGCGAGCATGCGCGGCAGACCCCCGGATTGACAAACTTCTTTGCCGATTCTGCAATAGTCCCATGGAGACGACCGAGGACGTCCTCGCCGGAGTCGGGCCGCGGCTGCGCAGGCTGCGGCAGGAGCGCGACATCACGCTGACCGCCCTCGCCGAGGCCACCGGCATCTCGGTGAGCACGCTGTCGCGGCTGGAGTCGGGCAAGCGGCGGCCGAGCCTGGAACTGCTGCTGCCGCTCGCGCAGGCGCACGGCGTCCCGCTGGACGAGCTGGTCGGCGCGCCCGCCGTCGGCGACCCGCGGATCCGGCCGCGCCCGAAGAAGATGGGCGACATGACCGTGCTGCCGCTGACCCGGCGGCCCGGCGGCTTGCAGGCGTTCAAGATGATCGTCCCGGAGCGCCGGTGGACGAACGAGCCGCAGACCCACGAGGGCTACGACTGGCTGTACGTGCTCAACGGGCGCCTGCGCCTCTACCTCGCGGGCCGGGACATGGTCCTGGAGCCGGGCGAGGCGGCCGAGTTCGACACCCGGCTGCCGCACTGGTTCGGCGGCGAGGGCGGGCCCGCCGAGGTGCTCAGCCTGTTCGGGCCGCAGGGCGAGCGCATGCACCTGCGGGCCAGACCTCGACAGACGTGACATAAGTTGGTATTCCGTGCAGACCGCCCAGCCTCCCCAGGAATGCCCGGAACGCCGGAAAGCCGCCCCCATCGCGTGGGTGCTGTGGAGCATCGGCGTCGTCGCCTACGCGGTCGCGGTCCTGCACCGCACATCGTTCGGGGTCGTCGGGCTGGACGCGGTCCACCGATTCGACGCGTCCGCCGGGATCCTCGCGTCCTTCACCGTCCTGCAACTGCTCGTCTACGCGGGCCTCCAGATCCCCGTCGGCCTGCTGCTCGACCGCGTCGGCCCGCGCCGGATGGTCGCCGGCGGCGCGCTGCTCATGGCGGCCGGGCAGGCGCTCATGGCGGTGTCCACCGGCATCGGCACGGCCGTCGCCGCCCGCGTCATGGTCGGCGCGGGCGACGCGATGACGTTCATCAGCGTCCTCGGCATCGTCGCGACCTGGTTCCCCGGGCGGTACGTCCCCGTCGTGACGCAGCTCACCGGGCAGCTCGGGCAGCTCGGCCAGGTGCTCAGCGCCATCCCGCTCGTCGCGCTCCTGCACGGCCCCGGCTGGGGCACCGCCTTCGGATCGGCCGCCGCCCTCGGCGTCCTCATGGCCGTCCTGTCGATCGCCTTCCTGCGGGACGGGCCGGCCCGCGCCGACGTCCCCACCCTCCGCGAGACCGGCACCAACCTCGTCGAGGCGTTCCGCCACCCCGGCACCCGCCTCGGCCTGTGGTCGCACTTCGTGACGCAGTTCTCGTCCAACACCTTCGCCCTCATGTGGGGCTACCCGTACCTGGTGTCGGGGCAGGGCATGAAACCGGCCGCCGCGTCCACGCTCCTGACGCTGTTCGTGCTGGTCAACGTCGTCTCCGGGCCGTTCATCGGACGGCTCGTCGCCCGCTACCCGCTGCGCCGCTCCTGGCTCGTCCTCGGCATCGTCGGACTGAACGCCGCGGCGTGGGCGGCGGTCCTCGCGTGGCCGCCGCCCGCCCCCGCCTGGCTGCTCGTCCTGCTGGTCCTGTGCGTCGCGCCCGGCGGCCCCGGCTCGATGATCGGCTTCGACTACGCCCGCACGTTCAACCCGCCCGGACGGCAGGGCACCGCGACCGGCATCGTCAACGTCGGCGGCTTCGTCGCGTCCCTCGTCACGATCCTGCTGATCGGCGTCGTCCTGGACGCCCTGTCGCCGGACGGCGAGTTCACGCCCGAGGCGTTCCGGGCCGCGTGGACCGTCCAGATCGGCATCTGGGCGATCGGCGTCGCCGGCGTCCTGCGGACCCGCGCCCTGGCCCGCCGCCACCTCGGCCTGGCCCGGCGGCCCCGGAGCTGACCTCCGGCCCCGGAGCTGGCCTCCGGGGGCCAGAGCTGACCCCCCGGGGCCGGACGGCTCAGCCGCGCAGCTCCAGCGTGCAGCACTTCGGGCCGCCGCCCGCCTTGCGCAGCTCGGACAGATCGACCGGGACGGGCTCGTACCCGTGCGCCCGCAGCGTCCGGATCAGCCCGGTGGCCTCGGCGTTGATGACGACGTTGCGCCCGTCGCACACCGCGTTGAGGCCCAGCACGGCCGCGTCGTCCTCACCCGCGATGATCGCGTCCGGGAACAGCCGCTCCAGCACCGCCCGGCTGCCCGGCGAGAACGCGCCGGGGTAGTAGGCGACGTTGCGTCCGCCGAGCGGGAACAGCGCCGTGTCCAGGTGGTAGAAGCGCGGGTCGACGAGCCGCAGCGTCACCACCGGCCGCCCGAGGAACTCCTGCGCCTCCTGGTGGGCGGCGATGTCGGTCCGGAAGCCCGTCCCGGCCAGGATCACGTCGTCGAGCGTGAGAAAGTCGCCCTCGCCCTCGTTGGTGTGCCGGGCCTCCAGCACCTCGGAGAACCCGTTCTCCCGCATCCACTTCGCGTACGCGGGGCCCTCAGCGTGCCGCTCCGGATGCGTGAACTTCGCCCCGTACACCCGGCCCCCGACGACCAGCGCGCCGTTCGCCGCGAACACCATGTCGGGCAGCCCCTCGATCGGATCGATCAGGCTCACCTCGTGCCCGAGCGCGAGATACGCGGCCCGCAGCCCCTCCCACTGCGCGACGGCCCGGCCCGCGTCGGCCCCGGCCGCCGGATCCATCCAGGGGTTGATCGCGTAGGTCACGGCGAAGTGCTCGGGACGGCACATCAGGAAGTGCCGCCGCAGCGCGGTCCGGACGGTGCCCGGCTCCATTGCCGGCATGACGGTCATACGTGTCTCCAAGAACGTCCGAAGGGGGATCACTCAACCGGAAGCCTAGGAAGCAACGCCGCCCGATCCAATGCGCCAACATTGCGATGACCTGCTACTTCGTTGCGTCTTTCCGCTCAGCGGCGGCGCTTCGTTGCACGCCCGTCGCCGGTTGCCTCCAGCACCTGCGTCCACCACACGGTCTTGCCGCCCGCCGCCGGATGCCACCCCCACGCGTCCGCGCACGCCGCGACGATCGCCATGCCCCGGTACCCCTCATCGGTGTCGGACGCGGCCACCACCCGGGGCATCCCCGGCTCGGGATCGGTCACGTCCACGCGCAGCCGCCCGTCCATGACCCGGACCCGCACTTTCACCACCCCGCTCACCCGCCCATGCCGGACGGCGTTCGTGACGACCTCCGACGTCAGCAACTCCGCCGAGTCGATGTCGCCCTCCGCGACGCCCCACCCGGCGAGCACCGCCCGCACCGCCCGCCGTGCGTCCCCGGGTGCCCGCTCCCCGAGGGGCCAGACGTACGTCCGCGACCCCTGACTCGCCCGCGTGATCCCGCCCCGCCGCAGGGCGGCGCCCAAACGCTCGTACATCGCCTCGACCTCCCTCATTTCGGGGACGCGAATGTCCCGCTAACTCAGTGAAACCGTGCGCGCACGGACCGAGAAAGGCGACAATGGAGGCGTTGGAGGGACACAAGTCCGCCCGCTCCCCGAAGGGTGCCCGTCCCATGACCGACCAGCAGCGCCCCCCATGGGCGGTACGCCTGGAAGCCGAACGCCGCGCCCGCGGCTGGGGCCCGTTCAAGGCGGCCCGCCGCCTGTACGCCGCCGCCGGCATCGACCACCCGGACCCGAGCCAGGTGAAGAACCTCTCCCGGCAGATCAACCGCCACGAGAAAGGCGAGGTCTTCCCGTCCGACTGGGGATCCGCCTACGCCACGGCGTTCGGAATGGACGAAAGGGACCTGTTCGGCCAGGAATCGACTGATCAGCCGATGGGTACCGTAAACCCGAGCCCTCTTCCCGACGATGGGGACGAAGACGTGAAACGTCGCGCCGCACTCCAGTTGATCGCCGCACTCGGCGCCGGAGCCGCCGTCCCCCCGGGAGCCCTGGAAGAAATCCTCTCCGCCATCGACCGCACCCTGGATCGGCCGGTCGACATCGATGACTGGGAGAGCGCGGTACGGGAGTACGGCTTCCTGATCAACCGGCAGCCGGTCGGCTCGCTGATCAACGATCTGACCGCCGACATCATCGGCGTCGGGGAACTGCTCAAGCGCGACGACGCGCAGCGGGTGGATCTGCTCAGGATCAGCGCCGGTCTCTCCGCGCTCCTGGCCATCGAGTTCGGCGACATCGGTGACCGGAGGGCCGCCCGCCTGACCTGGGGGACGGCCCGCCGAGCCGCCGACGCGTCCGGCGACCGCGACCTGAAGGTGTGGGTGCGGGCCAGAGAAGCCGAAGAGGCGTTCTGGTTCGGCCTCTCACCGCAGGAGATCAGCGCTCGCACCACGGAGGCCATACGGATCTCCGGCGGTACGGCCAACGGCGGGCTCCCGAGGGCCTACGCCGTGCGCGCCAGCCTCGCCGCGGAGCACGGAGACAAAGCCACCGCCCGCCGGACGATGCACGAGCTTTCGGAGGTCTTCGAGAAGCTGCCGAACTCGGTGACGAGCGACCCGGCCACCTTCGGCTGGAGCGAAGCCCGTTTCCGCTGGAACGAGGCGTACGTCTACACACTGCTTGGAGACACCCGCGCAAAGAAGGCGGTGGACGACGCCCTGGCGCTCTACCCGCCCGGCACTCTCGGCCCGGTCGCCAACCTCAAGGTGATCGACGCGATGGGCATGATCACGAGCCGCGAGGTAGACACGGGCCTCGACCGAACGCTGGCGACCCTGCACGAACTACCGCTGAGCCCCGCCCGGCGGCGCATGACCGGCCAGATCCTCCGCACCCTCCCCGCCGAGGCACAAGCCCTGCCCGCAGCGCGCGAACTGCGCGCCCTCACGTCCGCCTGACGGGAACCGACCTGGACGGCCCGAGCGGCTACCGGTAGGTGGCCGCGGAGCCGCATGACAGAGGCGTTGCTGAGAGAAGCCTCCTGTCGCCCAAGTGGGTATCTGTTGATCGGAGCTTCTTTCGAACGACGGGACCGGAGTCGTGAAACGTCGCGCCGCACTCCAGTTGATCGCCGCCCTAGGCGCCGGAGCCGCCGTCCCCCCGGGAGCCTTGGAAGAGATCCTCTCCGCCATCGACCGCGCCACCGATCACGCCGTGGACGTGGACGAGTGGGAGCAAGCCGTCTACGAGTACGGCCAGAAAGTCGTGACACGGCCCACGGGATCATTGGTCGGCGACCTCACGGCCGACATCATCGCCGTGGGACGGCTGCTCGACCGGGCGCGCACCTCGCAAGAGGAGACCGGCCTCCTGCGGGTCAGTGCGGGCCTCTCCGGTCTCCTGGCCATCGTGCTGGGCGACGCCGGTGAGGAGCGTTGTGCGCGAATCACCTGGGGCACCGCCCGCCGCGCCGCCGACAAGTCCGGCGACCGTGATCTGCAGGTATGGACGCGCGGGAGAGCGGCCCAGGACGCGTTCTGGGCGGGCAGGCCCCACAAGGTCGTCGTCGGTCTGATCGACGAGGCCATAAGCCTGGCGGACGGGACGTCCTCAGCCGGGCTGGCCAGGGCCTATGCCGCCCGCGCCTATCTGGCGGCCGACCAGAGGGACGATCGTGTCGCGCTCGCCTCCCTGCACAAGGTCAAGGAAATGGCCGGGCAACTGCCCGATGGTATCCAGACCGTCCTGGCGTTCCGCGAAAGCCAGGTGCGCTGGACGGAATCGTACGTCCTGACCCGCACCGGGAACTCCCAGGCCACGGATGCGCTCGAACGGGCCATCGGCTGCTACCCGCCCCGCTCCGTCGTCCCGATCAAGAACCTGTCGCTGATGCGAGCCGAGGCTCTCGTCCGCGCCCGGGAAGTGGACACTGGCCTGCAAGAAGCCATATCGGCACTCCAAGAACACCCTGACTACCTGGCCGCTGGTACGAGCACGCTCGCGGCCCACGTCCTCGCCGCCCTTCCCGACCAAGCCCGCGCACTATCCGCAGCCCAAGAACTCCGCACCCTGACGCCCGCCTGAACCCCGGAGATCGTCCTTGAGCGCGGTAAGGAGAGTGCAACCGCAGGTTCCTGTTCCTAGCCCCGCAACCAGAGCCTCCGGTCACCCGCGTGGGTATTCGTAAGTCGGAGCCCTCTTCCGAACGACGGGACCGACTCGTGAAGCGTCGCGCCGCACTCCAGTTGATCGCCGCCCTCGGCGCCGGAGCCGCCGTCCCCCCGGGAGCCTTGGAGGAGATCCTCTCCGCCATCGACCGCGCCACCGATCACGCCGTGGACGTGGACGAGTGGGAGCAAGTCGTCTACGAGTACGGTCAGCAGCTCATGGTCCGGCCGACGGGTGCGCTGATCGGCGACCTGACGGCCGAGATCATCGCCGTCGGACGGCTGCTCGATCGGACTGAATCCGCGCATGAGCGGACCGGTCTTCTGCGAGTGAGCGCGGGCTTGTCCGGCATATTGGCGATCGAGCTCGGAGACGCGGGCGAGGAGCGCTCCGCACGAATCGCGTGGGGCACCGCCCGCCGCGCAGCCGACGCGTCCGGGGACCGTGACCTCCAGGTCTGGACGCGCGGGAGAGCGGCTCAGGATGCGTTCTGGGCGGGACGGTCGCGGCATGCTGTCGCCGCCATGATCGCTGAAGCCGTCGCGGTAGCGGACGGCGCACCGTCCGCCGGATTGGCCCGCGCCCACGCCGCAGCCGCTTACATGGCGGCCGACCAGGAACAGAAAGCACAGGCACTCGGTGCTCTAAACAAGATCAAGAGCACCTTCGAGCGCCTGCCGGACGGAACGGAGCAGACCGTCCTGGGATTCCGTGAGAGCCAGTTGGTCTGGGCCGAGGCATACGTCTACACCCAGTTGGGAGAGGCCCGCGTCCACACGGCACTTGCGCGAGCGTCGGCCCTGTATCCGCCTGGTGCTCAGGGTCCACTCGTGAACCTGAACATGATGAAGGCGACGGCCGTCGTCCGGTCCAGGGAAGTCGACACTGGCCTCCTGGAAGCCGTCTCGGCTGTTCAGGATCGGCCGGACGCCGTGACGGCCGGCACGAGACACCTGGCAAAGCGGATAGTGGCAACCCTCCCCGAACGCGCGAGAGAGCTACCGGCGGCCCGACACCTACAAGCCTTGACGTCCGCCTGAGCCTGTCCAAGCGCTGCACCGCCGAGCCGAGCCCGGATGACAGGCCAGGCGGCTACAGCGATACCGGTTCGGGCGCTCTAGCGCTCCATGCGAGTGCGCACCGGCTCACGAATGGTCAGGATCGATCTTCTCCCGGCATTCTTTCGGCATCCCGGTTTGCTCGGTGCACTCCTCGATCTGTTCTTCCTTGGAGGGCACCTCCTCGTCGCTTTGAGTCGGCTCCGGCTCCTCCGCCGGTTCCTCCGGTTCCTCGTCCTCGGGCGGCTCCGGCTCCTCCACGGAGTCGTCGATGCCGTCGTTGTCCCGATCCCGCTCCGGCGGGACCGGGGCCACCGTGCCTACACCGTCCGGCCCGTACTCTTCGATGCAACTCTGCCTGACGCTCCCGCCCGCGGGATGCTTGCACTCTTCCGGGAGTGGCCGGTCATCGGTGTCCTGCGGCGTAGGGGGAGGCTCCTGGGTCGTCGGCTTCTGTGACTTCGGCGTGTCCGGCTTCGCCGAACTCTTCACGGGCGTCCTGGACGGCTTGGACGGGGCATCGGGGTCCTCCGACCCGCACGCCCCTGCACCGCTCGCGATAAGTGCGACGGTCACAGCGATCGCCGCAAACCGATTACTTCTCATCTCGCCCCCCGAACGATCGTGGGGCCCGCCCGACGCTGCCGGGCGGGACGTGCGGTCACGGACGCTCGACCCGCCCGACAGCAGTACCGAAGCCTGCGGTCGTCTAGCGGCTCCGGTTCAGGCACGCAAGGTGCACGCTGGCCGCGTCTGGCCTGGTCGAAGGCCCATCTGCCAGGGGGAACTACCCAATAATGGGGCCTTGCTAGGGCCGTAGCAGAGCTTGGTGGTTGGGGTGGCCGGGTGCGGGCGCGGGGGCTTGTTGGTGACTTGGGCCGCTGTGGTGCCGACCGGGTTCGGGGACCAGGGATGGGTCTGGCACGTGCGGTGGCGGATGCGTTCGGACATGGGTGTGCTCGCTGAAGCACGTGGTCATGGGCCGTCAGGTAGTGGGCTGGTGGAAGGTCACCGAGTGTGGGCAGCCGGGCCCTGCTCATGCCGCTGGGGGCGGGCGGGCGTGGGCGCCGGTTTGTCGGTCATGCGGCCTCGGCCCATGTGGGTGGTGGTCTTCGCTGGTGGAGGGCTCTGGTCCCGGGTGGGTGGAGGCGGTAGGTGTAGCGGCCGTCCTCGGCTTTGGTGATGTGGAGTCGGTCGGGGTGGGTGTGTTTGTAGCGGTTGTGCCACCCGCAGCACAGGGTGAGTTTGTCGATGTCGGTGGGGCTGTTGCCGAGGGCCCAGCCGTGGACGTGGTCCACCTCGCACAGCGTCCCGGGCACCTCGCACCCCTGCACCGCGCAGGTGTCGTACAGCGTTTCCAGGACTTGGCGTTGGGAGGCGTTGGCGAACCTGACCCGATGGCCGAGGTAGAGCGGCGTGTTGCCGGTGCCGAGCAGGAGGGGCGAGACCCCCGCCGTGAGCGCGATCCTGCGGGCCTGGGCTGCCGGGATGGGGGTGCCGTCGGTGAGTCTGGCTGGGGTGGTGCCGCCGGTGAGGGTGTCCAGGTCGCAGATGACGGTGACCTTGGTGGCCGTGTGCCCACCCGACAGCACACTCGTCAACGCCGCCGCCGTCCGCTCCGACAGATCACGCCGGTCGTCGGTTCCGGCGGGCTTGGCCAGCGGTGCCAGGGTGCCGTCCCAGATCGCGGCGTCCTCGGCGTTCAACCAGCCCTTGATGTAGCGGCCACCGTCCAACGACCGGGTCGAGTCGATCCACGACCGCTCATAACCACGCTTCACATCCTCGGGGGCCTGCTCACGCCCGTCGCGCTCGGCGATGACGTCGCGGATCCGCTTACCGAACGAGGCAACCTTCCCGGCTGAAAAGCCCTGGTCGACCATGCCGAGCAGGGTGGTCTCGGCAGTGGCGCAGTCATCGTCGTCCAGGCGGGCGATGGCCTCGGCGATCGTGGCGGCGTACCCGGTCGACAACTCACCGGCGGTCCACCGCTCGGTAACCTCCGTAAGCCGCTGGCGCTGGCGGGCCAGGGTCAGTCGCTCTTTGGCGCGGGATTCGCGCATGCCCATACGGGACCGCAGCCACGACCTCGTGGAGGGGAAGCCCCACCGCTGCACCTCCCGGGCCCCGTCCACCACACCGACGAAACCGGCTAGCGCGGCCTCTTGTAGATCGTTGGCGGCGGCGAGTTCCTCGGCCAACTCCAGGCACGCGGCCGGCGAGTCGGGGGCGGTGCGGGAAGCGAGCTCGGCGGCGATCACCGATACCGCGTGCACCAATTCCATGGTGGACGCGGCGTCAGGATCACCCGCAATCAAACTCATGCAACTATCATATCTGGCCGGACGCTGTGTTGCGCTTTCGAGGCGAAATTCGACCATGATTCTTTCTGGATTCAGTGATCGCCATCGACTGTTCTCGCACATGCCTCATTTCGGGCATTTATCTTCTCTGTCTTGTGGGCTGCGGATCTCCGGTTGTGCATTCCCCTATGGGCTGATCGAGCGAAGGAGTCGGCGCAGGCGGTGTGAACGACGCCCAGTTGCTCGCAGGTCAGGCTCCGCGTAGGCGGCGAATGCGCGAACGCCCAACTCGAGAACGCACGATAACTGGCGAATCTCCCGCAACCCTGCGGCGGCCACAGCCAGCCCGGCGGATTCGTCCAAGGCCATCGCCGTCTAACAGGACTACGGAGCCACCCCCTGACGATATGCAGCCCCACTGATCTTCGACTTTTCAAGCGCTCGCCGGCGGTCAGGTCGGCAAGGCGAACGACAAGGCGGGGGTCGTGGGGTGGTAAATCCGTTGGGCTCCGCCGGCGATGCTGAGGCGGAAGGTGTCCAGGGCGGGGCGGTCGACTTGGTCCCAGGCGTCCCAGGTCTTCTCGATGGCGTCCCAAAGGCGAAGCGGGCCCGTCTGTCGGACGCCATCAGGGGTGAAGACGGCGGTGGAGCCGGTGGTGACGTCGATGAGGTGGGTGGCACCGTTCAGCGTTGCGATTTGGGCGTTGGGTGCGGCGAGTTGGGCGAGGAATCGTCTGGAGAAGCCGTCTTCGGTGGCTTCATCGAGCCGTTCCGGGGCATGGCGGACGGTTCGGGTCTCGGCTTCGGGGTTGAGTGACGCCCAGTGTGCGGGGTTGCCGGGCTCTGGGCGCTCTTGCACGCGTGCGGCCATGAAGGAGATCGTGCCGGGCAGCAGCGGGCCCTCGGCGGTTCCGTCGTCCTGGACGGTCAGTAGCACCCGCGCGTACCCGTACAGCCACCCGGACAAGGTGGTGAGGATCTTTCCGCCGGGACGTGTCTGGGCGAGCCAGGCGCGCGGGATGGTGCGCACCGAGCATGCGGCGACGATCCGGTCATAGGGTGCGCATGGCCAGTAGCCGTACAGGCCGTCCGCTACCGCGAGGTCCGGTGCGTAGCCGCAGTCGTAGAGCGCGGCTGCGGCGTGGTTCAGGCGGCGGTTGTCGACTTCGACGGAGGTGACGTCCCCGTTGTCGCCGAGCCTCTCGCACGCGAGCGCGGTCGAGTACCCGGTGCCGGTGCCGATTTCTAGGACGTTGTGACCGTCCTGGAGTTCCGCGTCAGCCCACATGCGTACGACCAGGGAGGGCAATGTGGACGAGGATGTCGGCGTTCCGCCTGTCCGGGGGAGGGGGCGGCTCCAGTCGGTCTCGTCGCCGTCGAACTGCGTGATGAGCGTGGTGTCGGAGTAGACGGCCGCCAGCCATCGCGCTCGGTCGATGGTCTCGGTGACCGGCTCCCAGACGGTCAGCCCGTCCTCGGAACGCTCGCCGGAGTCGGCGTAGAAGCCCGGAACGAACCGGTGCCGGGGAACGACCTCCACCGCCTTGCGCCAAGCCGGGTCGTCGACCGCGAGGCGTGCGGCGAGCTCGGCTCGCAGCCGCGCGGGATCTGGGGCCGAAGGCGTCATGACCTCACCCATTCTGCAGAAGTTCGGCGAAGGCGTCCGCGATGGAGTCGGACTCGGGGAGGAAACCCCACTGGCCGTTGGGATTGCATTCGATGAAGACCAGATCCTCGGTGTCGTCCACCGCGAAATCGAAGCACCCGAACGCCAGGCAGAAGCGATCGAGGTAGGCGTGAAGGCGGGCCGTGAACCGCGTGGGCAGGTCGATCGGCGAGTACTCCAGGCGGTCCCAGTCGCCGGACCGCCAGTCGAGAGGTGAGCCCGGCGCCTGAATGTGAGACGCGAAGACGCGTCGGCCGACCACGGTGATCCGCACGTCGCCGGTCTTCTCCACCTCCGCCTGGAAAAGGTGGGCGGTGACCGAGACCGACTCGTCTATCTCCGCAGTCTTCACCCGTTGCGTCCAGATGGCGCCGGTCTCGCCGTCCGCAGGCAGGACTCCGCGAAAGGATTTGTAGATGACGCTGCGGTGTTCGCCCGCGAACCGGCGGGCCGCGGCCGGATCGTTGGTGACCAGCGTCGGCGGGACGGTGAAGCCCAGTTCGGCGGTGGCCCGCAGTTGGGACGGCTTGTACTCCGCGCGGGCGTTCGCCAAGGGGGCGTTCACCTGCGGCACGGGCAGGTCGTTGAGAAGACCGCACAGGCCGTGCCGCGCCTCGGCGGAGGCGAAGCGACGGGCGCGGCGCTCCAGATGGTCGAATCGCCATGGCCCAGGACGGCGGTGATACACCGAGCGGACGTGACCGAGATCGAGGTCGCGGCTCTCTGTGCGCAGCCGCCCGCTCCATCCCCGGTCACCCCCACCGATGCGTCCGGCGAAGGCGAGCCCGTCGCCGATGTCCGCCGGGTCGAGACGGACGACGGGGATACCGCGCCGGTTCAGCGCCGCGATGACGAGGTCCGCCGTCACGTCTTCAAGGCTGGTGACGACCAGCACCGGCCCGTTCGCCATCCGCTCAGTCCGATTCGTAGTCGGCGGTCGAGTCGTCGACAGCCTGGATCTGGGGGCTGCTGCCGTCCCCGCCGCCGGACTTGGTGGCCGTGCTCGTCTGCCGGTTCGTCCCGTGCTTGCCCATCTCGATCACCTTGCCGTGATGGTCGAGGTAGCGGCCGGTTTGCGTGGCCGCGTCCAGGGCCACCGACGCGTAGGAAGGAGCCATCTCCGGGAGACGGGCGGTCATTCGCGTCCATCCCCATGGAGCTCGGCTTTGGATTTGTGTCATCTGTCCTCCGTGTGCCGGCTTGTCGTTGCTACTCATCGAAGCCAAGCTGTTACGGAGTGAGCAAGATGACAATGGGGACACGCGCGGGGGCGGGTCGGTCTGAGCGAGCCGAGCGTCCAGGGCGTGGAGGTCGCGTACCCGGGCGGCGGTGCTGCTCCTCCTGATCACGCTCGCGACTTTCGGTGGGCATGCGGTGGTCCGCGGCGTGGTGCTCCCGGACCGGCTGCGCGCCGCCCGGCAGATCGCGCTGGCCATGGCGCCGGCGGAGCTCGCGCTGACCGCCAGGGCGCTGGTCGGGGTCCTGTCGACGGAGGTCGCCGCGAACGAGACACCCCGGCGTGACACCCCGGCGTGACGCCGCTGTACCTGACGGCCGGCGTCCCCGCGCTGGTCTACGCGTTCTGGCTGTTCCGCCGAGCCGGGGACGGCGGGTGGCGAGAACGTCCAGCCCTGGGCGACGTGGAGCGCGGCGGACGGTACGTGGCGTTCGCGGTGGTCACCCTGGGCCTGGGAGCCGCTGAGGGACGCGCCGCCCGAAACCCGGCACGCCAACCTCGGCGAATCGGTGACCTACCGCCACCGCTACCAGAAACCTGCGGCTTCTGCTCGCCTCGGGCGGGCGCCTGTTCCTCGTCCCGCTGACCTGGAGGCCCGACGATCGCACGGCACGGAACTCAACGTTCGTCCTCGCATACGACGGCAACATCCGCCTGCAACCCATCCCACAGAAGACCACTGACCGCACGGCCTTGAAGTCGAACACGGCGAGCCGGACGGCCCGTGCAGACAGCAGCGCGGCCGGTCACGGGGTGTGGGCAGCCGGGTCCGGGCCCGCGCCGCTGGGGGCAGGCGGGCTCGGGCGGTGGTCTGTTGGTCAGGCGGCTTGGGGCCATGTGGGTGGTGGGTGTCTTCGCTGGTGCAGGGCGTCGGTGTCGGGTGGGTGGAGGCGGTAGGTGTAGCGGCCGTCGGGTGTTTTGGTGATGTGGAGTCGGTCGGGGTGGGTGTGTTTGTAGCGGTTGTGCCAGCCGCAGCACAGGGTGAGTTTGTCGATGTCGGTGGGGCTGTTGCCGAGGGCCCAGCCGTGGACGTGGTCGACCTCGCACAGCGTCCCGGGCACTTCGCACCCCTGTACCGCACACGTCGAGTACAGCGTTTCCAGGACTTGACGTTGGGAGGCGTTGGCGAACCTGACCCGATGGCCGAGGTAGAGCGGCGTGTTGCCGGTGCCGAGCAGGAGGGGCGAGACCCCCGCCGTGAGCGCGATCCTGCGGGCCTGGGCTGCCGGTATGGGGGTGCCGTCGGTGAGGCGGGCGGGGGTGGTGCCGCCGGTGAGGGTGTCCAGGTCGCAGATGACGGTGACCTTGGTGGCCGTGTGCCCACCCGACAACACACCGGTAAGTGCGGCCGCGGTTCGCTCCGACAGATCACGATGGTCGTCGGTTCCGGTGGGCTTGGCCAGCGGTGCGAGGGTGCCGTCCCAGATCGCGGCGTCCTCGGCGTTGAGCCAGCCCTTGATGTAGCGGCCACCGTCCAGCGAGCGGGTCGAGTCGATCCACGACCGCTCGTACCCGCGTGCCACATCCTGCGGGGCTTGCTCGCGTCCGTCGCGTTCGGCGATGACGTCGCGGATCCGCTTACCGAAGCTGGCGACCTTCCCCGCGGAGAAGCCCTTGTCGACCATGTCCAGCAGGATGTCCTCAGCGGCCGGGCAGTCGTCATCGTCTAGGCGGGCGGTGGCTTCGGCGATGGTCGCGGCGTACCCGGTCGACAGTTCACCGGTGGTCCACCGCTCGGTGACCCCCGTCAGGCGGTGCCGCTGCCGCGCCAGGGTCAACCGCTCTTTGGCGCGGGATTCGCGCATGCCCATGCGGGACCGCAGCCAGGAACGGGTGGAGGGAAATCCCCACCGCTGCACCTCCCGGGCGCTGTCCACTACACCGACGAGTCCGGCCAGTGCGGCCTCTTGTAGATCGTTGGCGGAGGCGAGTTCTTCGGCGAGTTCCAGGCAGGCGGTTGGGGAGTCGGGGGCAGTGCGGGAGGCGAGTGCTGCGGCGATCACCGAGGCCGCGTTCACCAATTCCATGGTGCAATGCCGTTAAATTAAGCTGCTGGGCAGATCAATCGGATCGTGGCCGGCGAGTCGTGGGTGATGTTCTCGTCCGTCTCACGTTTAACTCGGTAT
>NZ_FZOR01000041.1 GCF_900188445.1 Actinomadura meyerae | reverse complement strand
CCACGCGGTATGACAAGCTCGCCGTCCGCTACGAGGCCGTCCTCCACATCGCCGTCATCAACGACTGGCTGACCTGCCTTTGAGACACGCCCTAGTACGAGCGCCGGCGACAGCAGCACCGTGAGAACGATCATTACGACGAGTCCGGACGACGATACCCCGCTCACCGGGGACCGTCGCCATTTCGTCGCCGCCGTCCAGTCGGTCCCGCTCCACCAACGTGCCCGATCAGATGGACTCTCGGGATCCGGATACCAGCCTGGCGGTGAACCTGGTCCTGGTGGCTCGGAGCGCATGGCCCGAGTGTGAATCTGGAATGGGATCCCTTCCACCCTCGGTCCCGAGCTGCAATGCAACTGTTAGCGGTGACGGTGGGTGCCATGCTGACGACGAAAGGGGCGCTGCAAGCCGGCGGCAGATCGGATGTCCGTGAGACTTTTGATCACATCGCATCGCGTTGATGGGGCGGCCAGGCCTGCATGGCATGGTCGGCTATCTGGGTCAGGGTCTCTTGGGTGGCGCCATCTCTGGCTTGTTGGGACATGCCCTGGATGACTGCGGCGAAGTAGTGGGCGAGGGCCTTGGGGTTGGCCGTGGCGGGGAGTTCGCCGTCCGACTGGGCCTTCCGCAGACGGGCCTCGAAGCGCTTCAGGTTGGCGTTGCGCAGGTCGCGTAGGTGCGTCTCCACCTCGGCGTCCTGCGGTGTCACGTTGGTGGCGGCGCTGATCGTCAGGCAGCCGGCCGGGTGGGACCGGTCGGCGTAGACCGCTGCGGCCTCGTTGAGAATGCGGGCGATGGCCCCGCGGGCGGTGGGTTCTCCGGTGAGGGCGTTGGCGATGAACGCGCCCTCGGGGGAGCGGCCGTAGGCCTCCACTGCCTCTCTGAAAAGGGACTTCTTGTCGCCGAAGGCCGCGTAGAGGCTGGCCGGCCTGATGCCCATCGCGCCCGTCAGGTCCCCGATGGATGTCGCCTCGTAGCCGCGCTCCCAGAAGAGGCGGACGGCTGCGGTCAGCGCTGCGTCCCGGTCGAAGGTGCGGGGGCGTCCTCGTGCCATGAGTCTCATTGTAGAGCGTTCGCTCAAGAACTCGTGTTACTGTTTCTTGAGCGATCACTCAAGAAGGGGCGTGTGATGGGAACGTTGGACGGCAAGGTCGCGCTGGTCACCGGTGGCAGCCGGGGGATCGGGCGGGGGATCGCCGAGCGGCTCGGGAGTGACGGGGCCGTGGTCGTCGTCACCTATGCGCGGGAGGAGGCGGCGGCCGGGGAGGTCGTTGAGCGGATCCGCAAGGACGGCGGGCAGGCCTTCGCGATCCAGGCCGAGTTCGGGCGGCATGGTGATGCCCGTGCGATGTGGGACGCCTTCGACGCGGCGGTCGAGCGGCCTGGCGTCGACATCGTCGTGAACAACGCGGCCATCGGACGCAGTTCGGATCTGGAGTCGCTCACCGAGGACGAGTTCGACCGGCTCTTCGCCGTGAACGTTCGGGCGCCCCTCTTCGTCGTCCAGCAGGGCCTTTCGCGGCTGCGGGACGGCGGCCGGATCATCAACATCTCCAGCGGCACGGCCTCGCTCGCGTTGCCGGAGATCATGGCCTACGGGGCCACCAAGGGGGCGCTCGACACCCTCACGCTCAACCTCGCCAAGCAACTCGGGCCGCGGGGAATCACCGTGAACTCGGTCGCGCCCGGCATCGTGGACACCGACACCAACGCCGGATGGCTGCGGGGAGATCAGGAGGCGCAGGCGTACGCCGCCTCTCTGTCCGCGCTGGGACGGGTCGGGCAGCCCGAGGACATCGCCGGTGTCGTCTCCTTCCTGGCGTCCGACGACGCCAGTTGGATGACGGGACGGGTCGTCGACGTGACCGGTGGCACCGGGCTGTAGGGACTGGCGTCCGCCCTCGTGGCCTGTGCGGGGGCGGGCGTCACCTTCAGGGTGGCCGGAAGTGGCGAGTACGGGCGGGCCCGGGAGTGGCGTCCTAGCATCGGTGCAGTTGGCCTGTGGGCTGGGCGCGGGTGGGGGCCTCGATGCAGCATGTCGTTCCGTTGGAAGCGCGTGACCCTAGACAGGTCGGCGACTTCCAGCTCCTCGGCCGCCTCGGCGTCGGCGGCCAGGGCGTGGTGTATCAGGGGCGCGGTCAGGACGGGACGCTCGTCGCCGTCAAGCTCCTCCATGAACAGCTGGTCGCCAGCCGCGCCAACCGGCACACGCTGGCGAGGGAGCTGGAGGCCGCCCGTCGAGTCGCGCCCTTCTGTACCGCCCAGGTCATCGCGGCCGACTTGGAGGCCGAGCGCCCGTACGTGGTGAGCGAGTACGTCGATGGCGCGTCCCTGCAAGAGGTCGTGGAGTTGGAAGGGCCACGGAAGGGCAACGCGCTGCACCGGTTGTCGGTCGCGACGGCCACCGCACTGGTCGCCATTCACGAGGCGGGGATCGTCCACCGCGACTTCAAACCGGCGAACGTTCTGCTCGGCACGGACGGGCCGCGCGTCATCGACTTCGGGATCGCGCGCCTCTTCGAGACCACGACGACGCTGACGGGCAAGGTTGTCGGGACCCCCACGTACATGTCCCCGGAACAGGCCGCCGGGGAGCGGGTCGGGCCGGCGACCGACGTGTTCGCCTGGGGCGGGGTCATGACGTACGCCGCCGTGGGGCAGCCGCCCTTCGGGCGCGGGCCTATGGCCGCCGTCATGGTCCGCCTTGCCCATGAGGAGCCCAGCCTCGGCGACCTGCCGGAGCCGATGCGTGGCCTGGTCCTGAGCTGCCTGGAGAAGGATCCGGCGCGCCGGCCGACCGCCCACGCGGTGCTGATGCGCCTCGTCGCGGCGTCCGGGGAAGCGCCCGCGAACTTGCAGGCGCCGCCCGAGACGCCTGCGCCGTTCCCGGAGCCGGGGCCCGCGCGCAACATCACCCGATCCGAGCCCGACACTCGGCCCGGCGCTCTGTCGTCGGACACGAACCCGGAGCCCGAGCCGGAACTGGTTCCGCCTGCGGCGGCTTCCGATCGACTCCTCATCCGGCGTCCCGCACTCCCCAGAAAGCCCTCGCTCTGGTGGTCGGCGCTTTCGGCGGTTGCGGCCCTGCTCCTCGTGGCCGGGTTCCTCTTCGTGCAGAGCGTGCGGAACGGCTACTACATCGGGGAGGAGAACGGCAGGGTCGTCCTCTACCGGGGCGCGAAGGAGACGGTGCTCGGCATCCACTTCTCCAGCAAGGCGGCGAGCAAGGACCAGCCGAATCCGCCGATCATGCTTGAAGACCTTCCCTTGAACCTGCGGCAGCAGGTACATGACACGTATGCCGTGGAAGGGCCCGAGGGAGTCCGCGCCTTGGCCGACCGGGTGTGCAAGTACAGCCTCGTCGAGGACGAGGGCAAAGTCGCCATCGTGAAAGGACGAGGGCAGGTCGACTGCCGCCAGGCCAAGGTCACCGCCAGCGACTTCCCGGTGGCTGAGCTGCCCAGGTCGGACGCGGCCGCGGTGGCGGGCGGGAAGCTCGTGTACGTCGGGCGTGCGGCGGCCGGTGCGGCGCTCTCCCAACTCGGCGCGCGGCGGGACGCGTGCAAGGCATCGGCCGAGCCGCTCCTCCCCGATTGCCCGAGCGCGCCGGGATAGCCTGACAGTAGAACAAGTTCTTGTTTTCCGGGGCGGCAGGGTCCAGTCTTGGGCTCATGGACCTGGTTGCTCTGGAAGAGATCCGGCGGCTCAAGTACCGCTACCTGCGGTGCGTCGACCTGAAGCTGTGGGACGAGTTCGCCGACGTCTTCACCGAAGACGCCGTCGCCGAGTACGACACCCCCGTGCTCAACAAGACGCTGCGCCTCGAAGGGCGGGACGCGATCGTCCAGTACATGCGGGAGAACCTGGACGACGGGAAGATCAGCACCCACACGGCCGGATGCCCCGAGATCGAGCTGGACGGCGACCGCGCCACCGGGATCTGGTCGCTGGACGACACCATCATCATCCCGGAGCACCGCCTGCTCATCCGGGGCGCCGCCTTCTACTACGACACCTACCGGCGCGAGGACGGGCGGTGGCTCGTCGAGAAGACCGGGCACCGGCGGACGTACGAGTACATGGTGTCCCTGGACGACGCCCCGAGCCTGAAGTTCACCACCTCCCATTGACCGGGACCCGGGCATTGACCCGTACTTAGAACGAGTTCTAACGTCCGGTCCGCAGTGTCGCGTCCGCGAACGGCGCTCGCGCCCCGCGTCCTTGAGGAGTGTCCGGTGGCCACCGACTCACCAGAAGGCAAGACGACCGATTCGTTCGAAGCCGCGACGCGCGCGTTCGCCGACGCGGTGGTGGAGGCGGAGCGCATCATCCGCGCCGCGCCGCACGTCAAGACCGACCAGGACCTGGCCGAGGGGCTCGACTACCTCGCCGGCAGCATCAAGGCGTCGCTGCACATGGTCGGCGCCTACCAGCAGGACTATCCGTTCTTCGCGTCCTCCACCGGGCCGTACACCAAGCTGGGCCTCGACAACCCCGACACCCTGTACTTCCACGCCTACATCCGCGACGACGCCGAATACGTGGTGACGGGACGCCGGGGCACCACCGCCGATCTGAGTTTCCAGGTCATGAACGGCGACTACTCGCCCACACAGTCGCCCGACAGCCTGACGGCATTCGACGACCGGGAACTCGACATCGCCGAGGACGGTTCCTTCCAGCTCCGCTTCGGGCCGCCCAAGGACGACGCCGGGCCTGGCTACGTCACCCTCCCCAAGGGCGCGGCGATGCTCATCGTCCGGGAGGTGTTCAGCGACTGGGAGAGCGAGCGGCCGGGGGAGATCCGCATCCACCGGGCCGACACGATCGGGACCTCGCCGCTGGCCGTCCCCGCCGAGCGGATGGCGCGCCGCTACCAGATCGCCGGGAAGATGCTGGTGTCCAGGATCCGCACGTTCCTGGCCTTTCCCGAATGGCACTACCTGCAACTGCCGGTGAACACGCTGACCGAGCCGCGGCCGACGCCCGGCGGGCTGGCCACCCAGTTCTCATCGGTCGGGCATTACGACCTCGATGACGACGAGGTCATGGTCATCACCGCGCCGGCGACCGAGCGGGACGTGGCGCCCTACCAGGGCTTCCAGCTCGGCAGCATGTGGTACATCTCGCTCGACTACATCAACCATCAGACGAGCCTCACCGCCGACCAGGCCCGGATCGACGAGGACGGAAAGATCCGGTACATCGTCAGCGAGCGCGATCCGGGGCTCGCCAACTGGATCGAGCGGACCGGGCACCGCCGCGGCTACCTGCAATTCCGCTGGCAGCGCCTCGCACGCGACCTCACGCCCGAGGACGGGCCCACGGTGGAGGTCGTGAAGTTCGACGACCTCCCGAATGTCCTCCCGTTCTATGAGAAGCAGCGGGTCACTCCGGAAGAATGGGCTGAGAAGATCGCGGCCCGTCAGGTCGCCGTCGCGAAGAGGATGCTCGGCTGATGGCGGGGCTGCTCGAAGGCAAGGCCGTCGTCATCTCGGGCGTCGGGCCGGGGCTCGGACGCGGGCTGGCGTTGCAGTGCGCCAAGGCCGGCGCGGACGTCGTGCTCGCCGCCCGCAACGAGGAACGGCTCGCCGAGGTCGCCAAGGAGGTCGAGGAGATCGGTCGCCGGGCCGTCACTGTCCCGACCGACATCAATGACGCGGCGGCCTGCGAGCGGCTCGCCGCCACGGCCCGGGAAGCGTTCGGGCGGGTGGACGGCCTGGTCAACAACGCCTTCGCCACTCCGCCGCTGACCGATCTCACGAAGGTCGACCTCGACGCCGTCCGGGCCGGGTTCGAGACCAACGTGCTCGCGGCGCTGCACCTGACGCGGTTGTTCGTGCCCGCGCTCGAAGAGCACGGCGGGTCCGTGGTGATGGTGAACTCGGCGGTGCTGCGGCATTCGCGGCGGACGTTCGGCGCCTACAAGATGGCCAAGGCCGCCCTGCTCGCGATGGCGCAGAACCTCTCTACCGAGCTCGGGCCGCGCGGTATCCGGGTGAACACGATCGCGCCCGGATACATCTGGGCCGACAACCTCCAGTGGTACTTCAACCACCTCGCCAAGAAGCGCGGCGTCACGGTGCAGGAGGTCTACGACGAGAACGCCGCCACGACCGACCTGCGGAAGCTGCCCGAGCCCGACGAGGTCGCCGATGCCGTCGTGTTCATGCTGTCGCCGCTGGCGCGGGCGGTCACCGGGCAGTGCCTGGACGTCAATTCCGGCGAGTGGCACCACTAGGAGAGGGCGTTTCGATGAGTGCGGGTCGCGACAGCGTCGGGACGGTCGAGGATCTCCACGCCTCCGCCGCCAGGGTCACCGGCATGGACGGCTTCGGTGACGACGACTACCTCGACGGGCTGAAGGTGCTGCTGGAGTCGCTGGCGAAGGACGCCGGGCTCACCCCGCTCGGGAACAAGGCGCAGCGGGCGATGCTGCGGGGCGCGCTGGCCGCCCGGCAGTTCTCCGAGGCGGCCTGGAAACGGCATCCCGAGCACGCGGACGTCCCGATCGAGCGGCCGATCTTCGTCACCGGCCTGCCGCGGACGGGTACGACCGCGCTGCACCGGCTGCTCACCGCCGACCCCGCCCACCAGGGCCTCGACCTGTGGCTCGCGGAGGTGCCGCAGCCGCGGCCGCCGCGCGAGACCTGGGCGGACGACCCGGTCTTCCAGGCGATCGACGCCGGATACCGGCGGCACCACGTCGAGAACCCCGAGTTCATGGGCGTCCACTACATCTCGGCCGACTCGGTCGAGGAGTGCTGGCAACTGCTGCGGCAGAGCATGCTGTCGATCTCGTTCGAATGCCTGGCGCACGTGCCGGGCTACTCGTCCTGGCTCGCCGGGCAGGACTGGACGCCCGCCTACCGCCGCCACCGGCGCAACCTCCAGCTCATCGGGCTGAACGACGCCGGGCGGCGGTGGGTGCTGAAGAACCCGAGCCACCTCTTCGCCCTGGACGCCCTCCTCGACGTCTACCCCGACGCGCTCATCATCCAGACGCACCGGACGCCGCGCACCGCGATGGCGTCCATGTGCAGCCTCGCCGCGCACGCGACCGCCGGATGGTCGGAGACGTTCACCGGCGCCACGATCGGACGAGACCAGCTCGACCTGTGGAGCCGAGGGCTCGACCAGTTCCGCGCCGAGCGGGCACGGCACGACCCCGACCAGTTCGCCGACGTCCACTACGACGACTTCGTCCGCGACCCGATCGGCACCGTCGAGGGCGTCTACGCGCGGTTCGGGCTGCCGTTCACCGACGAGGCCCGGACGGCGATGGCGCGGCTGCACGGCGAGAGCTCCAGCGGTGCCGCGAAGCCGTCCCACCGGTACTCGCTCGAAGACTTCGGCCTCACCGCGCAAGAGGTGGACGAGCGCTTCGCCGACTACACCGCCGGCCTTCGCGCCTGACCGACCCGCACCACCCACCAGAGCCCCGCCGGTCCCGCGGCGGGGCTCTTCCGGCGTTCGGCCCGCCGCCACACACGCCTTACTGCCGTGTTTCCGAAGAGTGAGCACCGGGAAGCTGAGGGTAGTCGGGCGTCGTTCCCGCCCGGCCGTCCGGGCCGGGCGGCGCGTCCGGCGAGGGCGGGCGACCCGGGCCGCTGGGACCCCCTTGACATCTTCCGCAACAGCCAATCCGTGAAGGCATAGAGGGACCCGATGACGAAACCGCAGCCGCGCGCGAAGCAGAATCCCAAGCAGAACTTCAGGCAGATCCCGAAGCGGAGCCCGAAGCAGGACCTCAGGCGCAACCGCGCGAGCCTGGTCTACAGGCTGCGCTACGCGGCCCGGAACCCGGACAAGGTGCAGGCGTACCTGTCGCGGCTGGCGCGCGACGCGAAGCTCCGCGCCGCCCACCGCGGCCACATCGCCTACTACCGGGCCGTGATGAGGTCGGACGCCGCCCGCAGCCCGGAGGCCGCCGTCGGCAGCCCCACCCGGGAGCGCTGGCTGAAGCTCGGCCAGATGCAGTTCGACTACCTGCTCAAGCACGGGCTGAAGCCGGACGACCGGCTCCTGGAGATCGGCTGCGGGAACCTTCGCGCCGGCTGGCGGTTCATCGACTACCTGGACCCCGGCAACTACTACGGCATCGACATCTCGCCCGACATCCTGCTCGCTGCGCAGCACACCCTCGCCGAGCAGGGGTTGCAGGACAAGCTGCCGCACCTGACCCTCGTCGACGACCTGAAGCTGGGCTTCCTGCCGTCCGGCCGCTTCACGGTCGTGCACGCGCACAGCGTGTTCAGCCACTCGCCGATCGAGGTCATCGACGAGTGCCTCGCCCACGTCGGCCGCGTCCTCGCGCCGGGCGGCTTCTTCGACTTCACCTTCGACCGGACGGAGGGCAACGAGCACCACGTCCTGCGCGAGGACTTCTACTACCGCACGGAGACGCTGACGGCGCTCGCCGAGAGCCACGGGTTCACCGCCCGCTTCATGGACGACTGGGAGGAGCTTCCGCACGGCCAGTCCAAGCTGCGCGTCACCCGTCCCGAGTCCTGACGCCTTCGGCCGTCACCGCGGGTTGCGGATGGCGACCACCGTCTTCTTGGGCAGCATGCGCACCGTGAAGTGGCGCGGGCTGAACTGGGACGGACTGAACCTGAGGTCGCCCCACGTCCATGCGGGCGCGTTCTCGTGCATCACGAAGACGTCGATGCCGCCGAAGCGCGTGTTCGCGGACGCCTTGGCGAACGCTTCCGGGTCCTGGACGCCGGCCAGTGCCGCCAGGGCGTCGTGGCGGTCGTCCCAGTGGCTCGTGCTGGCCGCCGCGGTGCGGTCCACCGCGATGTAGCCGGGCCACGGCAGGTACGCGAACAGGCGCTCGTCGTAGGAGAGGGTGCGGGGCGCGGCGCCGCGGCCGAGGACGTCCTCCACCGCGCGCTCGACCGGCTTCACCGGGAACCACCGGATGCGGGGTTCGGCGGGCGCGAACTCGGTGCGCTTCCCGTTGGGACGGGGCTCGGCATGGGCCAGGACGGCGTAGCGGTGGGTGTCGGCGACCTCGGCGATGTCGGTGCCGGCGTCGAGGGCCGGCGGCGTCCATTCGCGCCAGTACGTGAACGCCGACCAGCCCACCAGCGCGGCCAGCGCCGCGGCGGTGACGCCGTGCGGGATGGTGTCCCGGGTGGCGAACCGCCGGACCAGGCCGGGCCCGCCGTGGACGATCGTGAGCACCCCGGCGATCGCGAGCAGCACCGTGATCATCCGGTCGGTGTGGTAGAAGAGCCCGGTGTGGTCGGTGAAGACGTAGCGCAGGGCGGCGACCGCGCGGTACAGGTAGGCCCCGGCGGTCAGGCACAGCAGCGGGGTGGCCCACCAGGTGGTGCGGCGGTACCAGACGGCACCGGCCAGGCCGACCAGTTGCAGGAGGCCCAGCGGGGTGGCGTCCAGGAACGGGAACGGGTTGCTGGTGATGGCGGGCGCGGGGAACTGGTCGGACACCATCTGCCCGCCGTCGCGCAGCAGCGTCCAGCCGTAGGGCACCAGGTACCAGCTCGCCGTCACCGCGGCCACCGCGACCACCCTGGCCAGGTACAGCAGGTAGCGGCGGCGGTCGTCGGACGCCCGCCAGGCCAGCCACGCCAGCACGAGGATGCCCGCCGCGCCCCACAGCATGAACCCCAGGTAGGTCGCCACGATGAGGCCGCCGAGGATCCCGGCGGGCAGCCAGTGCAGCCGCCCGCGCGGCGGGCGGCCGAACGTCGCCGGGACCCACGGGATGAACACGGCCAGCGCGACGACCTCGTGCGCCTTGCGCGGATCGCCGAACGCGACCAGCGAGGCCGCGGCGATGGCGAGCGCGGCGGGCGCGGGCACCAGCCGCGCCCACAGCAGGAACGCCAGCAGCACCGCCCCCGAGATCGTGAGGGTCTGCGCGTCGCCGAGCACCTGCCAGGCGTTCAGGCCCAGCAGCGCGGACGCCCTGCCCACCACCCACGGGAACAGCGGCGGGTACTCGGACGGCACCCCGGCGACGATCCCGTCCGTCGGGACGGCGGTGGCGCTGTAGCGGGTGACCATCGCGCTCATCCGGCCCTCGTCCCCGAGGAGACCGGCGAACCCGAACGGGGTGCCGTGCAGCGTGCTGCGCAGCGCGAGCACCACCCACGCGGCCAGCAGCCCCGCCGCCACCCCGGTCAGCGGTTCGGTGCGGAGCGGGACACGCCACCGGCGGGGCCGCGCCGCCGCGACCGCGAGCGCGCCGGCCAGCAGCACGCCCCCGGCCGCGACGGGCAGCACCGCGCCGCGCGGGGTGAACGGGTTCTCGTCGGCGAGGGCGGGCAGCAGCATCGCCACCGGCGCCATCACCAGCCAGGTCACCACCGCCGCGGCCGCCGTGTACCGCATCGGCGGGACGTCGGAACGCCCCACCGCCGCCGCCCCGTCGGCCGCTGGTGAGTCGAGTTCCGTCATGCCGGGCGGAGTCAACCGGTCTGGAGGATGCGGTCGACGACCCGGCTGGCGGCCTTGCCGTCGTCCAGCTCGCAGAAGCGCCGGACGAACCGCTCGTAGGGTTCGGCGTAGTCGCGCTCCACCTGGTCGATCGAGCGCAGCGCCTCGATCACCTCGTCCGACGAGCCGAGCAGCGGGCCCGGCGCCTCCTCCTCGAAGTCGAAGTAGAAGCCGCGCAGCTCGTCCCGGTAGTGCTCCAGGTCGTAGGTGAAGAACAGGATGGGCCGGCCCGTGTTCGCGTAGTCGAACATCAGCGACGAGTAGTCCGTCATGAGGACGTCGGCGGCCAGGAACAGCTCGGCGATGTCGGGGTAGGCGGACACGTCGCGGACGAAGCCGTCCCCCACCTCGGGGACGGTGTCGACCACGTTCGGGTGCCGCCGGACCAGGAGCACGTAGTCGTCGCCGAGCTCCGCCGCCGCGCGCTCCAGGTCGAGCCGCATGTCGAGCCGGTACTTGCCGGGGCCGTAGTAGCTGTCGTCCCGCCACGTCGGCGCGTACAGGACGGCGCGCTTGCCCTCGGGCACGCCGAGCCGCCGGCGCACCAGCTCCGCCAGGAGGCCGCGGTCCGGCGAGGCGAGGACGTCGTTGCGCGGGTACCCGGTCTCGATCAGCTCGCCCTCGTAGCGGAACGCCCGCCGCAGGATCGGCGTGCTGAACGCGTTCGGGGAGACCAGGTAGCTCCAGTTCGGCGCCTCCTTCGCCACCTTCTCCAGGTAGCGGGCGTTGGCGAAGTGCACGTCCTCGATGTCGAACCCGATGCGCTTCAGCGGCGTGCCGTGCCAGGTCTGGACGACGACCTGGCCGGGACGGCGGACGAACCACTCGGGCAGGTGCGCGTTGGTGATGACGTAGCGGCTCCGGGCCATGGCCTCGTACCACTCGGCGCCCCACAGCCGCACGGGCCGCGCCGTCTCGGGCAGGTCCACCTGCGCGTCGCGGACGACCCACAGGTGCTTCACGTCGGTGCCGCGCCGCACCAGCTCCTCGTGGATCGCGCGGGGGCTGTCGGAGTACTGCTTGCCGGAGTAGCTGTCGTACAGCACCGCCGGGCGCAGCGGACGCAGGCGGCGCGGCGCACGGTAGTGCCGGGCGCGGGTGCGCGCCTGCCGGTACGAGCCGCGCTCGCTCGGCCGCAGGTCGGAGTGGACCTCCAGGACCGGCGCGTCGTAGCCCTGCTCCCGCAGGACGTAGCGGCGGCCGTCGATCATCTTCTCGACCGGCATGCGGTCCAGCGCGGCGTGGTCGAGCGGCACGGCGAGGTTCCGCCCGGCCGGGGACGGCGCGCTCGCCGGGCGGCGGACCCGCAGGTCCCACCGGCCGGATGCCAGCGGCAGGACGCCGCCGAGCGATTCGAGCCGGCTCACCGGCAGCTCGGCGCGGAACCGGCCGTCCGTCCGGGCCAGCGGGAACGCGCGCTCCTCGTTGCGGTCGCGGCTGCGCAGCACCAGCTCGGCCGGGTCCGGGGTACCGGGCGGGCAGTCTCCGGTGAGGACCAGCGTGCCGTCCTGCTCCCAGGACGCGCCGGTGAGGACCGGGCGAGGGATGCGGGCCTCCAGCTCGGCGTAGCCGTGCCGGGAGCGCCTGATGGCAAACTCCGTGTCGGCGTGGGTGTAGAGGCCCTCGTCGACGTCGGTGTCGAGGACGATGTGGACCAGCTCGTCCTCCGCGGGGGTGCCGTCGCCGGGTGCAGGGGTGTCGTCGCTCGTGGAGTCGTTGCTCGTGGTGCCGTCGTCCGCATTGCCGTCGTCGTCCGCCGTGGCCGTGTCCTCGTCGGAGGCGAAGTCGTCCGGTGCGCCGGGGGTGTCGGAGGTCCCGGAGCCGTCCGCGGCCTGGCTGTCGGCCGGGAGTGCGGGGTCGCCGGCGACGGTGGCGGCTCCGGCCGCCGTCTCGTCCTCCGCGGGCTGTGCGGTGCCGTCTCCGGGGGTGGCCGCGGTGGCGTTCGGCAGGCTCAGTTCCAGCCGCCACTGAACGCCCGTGTCGGCCGCCGTGCCGGGCGGGGTGCCCGGAAGGTCCGGTCCCTCGTCCCGGGCGGGCATGTCGCCGATCAGGGCGCTGAGCGGGATCCGCGCCCGGAACCCCTCGCCGTCGCCGTCCGGCTCGACCGGGTAACGGTCCAGCAGGGTCCCGGCGGTGCGCTGGACGGCGACCGCGGCGCCGTCCGGCACTCCGCCGAGGATCGTTCCCGTGACCTCCAGCGCGTCGCCGCTCACCCGGTGGCCGGTGAGGCGCGCCCGGACGGTCTCCACCCGCAGGCGCAGCGTGCCGCCGCGCGTGAACACCGGGACGACGCGCACGCCGGGCTCGACGTAGTGCCAGCCCGGATGCGCGGCGTTGCCCGAGGACGCCGCCGCCAGCGCGCCGCGCCGCAGCACCCCGCGGCCGTACACGCCGGCCGCGACGAGCCAGGTCCCGTCGGTGTACCGGCCGTCGACCCGCAGCCGCTTCGGGTCGATCGCGGCGGTGAACCCGGACCAGGCGTGGCTGCGCTCCGGATCGCGGGCGACCTCGTCGGCGTCGCGGCAGCGCCGCGTCCACGCCGGGACCACCCGCGTGGTGCCGCTCTCCGGCTCCCGCAGGCCGATGACTTTGAGGGACGACCAGGGGAAACGCGCCCCGACATTGGCGATGAAAGCGTGCCCGGTAATGTGCAGCTTTCCGTCCCGCCAGACCACTTCGTGCAGGCGCGAGCGGACCGCGAGTTCCTCCCCGAGCCGGAAGACGCGGCGCGGGATTTTCAGCCTCCGGTCGCCCCAGTACGGATACCGCGCGTAATGGCGCCACACCCTCCGGGTGACCGGAATCCGCAGTTTCCGGCGCTCGTACTCCAGTACCTGGAGCAGTTCCGGCACTAAACCGCGGCCGACGAGATGCCACTTCAGCCGCATCATCGCGGGGAGATCCTGCATCGCGGTCGGGTCGGCCTGTTCGAGGAAACCGTGCGCGAGTTCGACGAACCGGGCGCGGAACTCGTCGTCCGCCTCCCCGAGCACGTTCAGGAAGATGCGCAGGTCGCTGCGCAGCGCCACCTCGTCGTACTCGCGCTTGCAGGCGCGCACCTCCGGCTCGGTCCGCGCGCCGAGGAACCGGCTGACGGTCTCCACCGCCGCGAACCGGTCGGTGACCGCGCCGATCTCCGTGCGGCGCTGCGTGATCGACAGGTCGCCGCCCGCGCGCTGCCGCCAGTAGTAGACCGGCTCGCTGAGCACGTTGACGGACGAGGCGAGGAAGTGCGCCGGCAGCGTCACCGGGATGTCCTCGTACAGGACGCCCTCGGGGAAGCGCAGGTCGTGCTCGTCCCAGAACCGGCGGCGGAACACCTTGTTGGGCACGAGCCGGTCGTACATCAGCAGGTGGTCGCGGGTGACGTGGGTGCGCAGCCGCGTCGACGCCATCGGGCGGCGGTGCATCGGCGACTGCCGCAGGCCCTCCTCGGTCAGGAGCTGGACGTTGCCCGAGGCGATGTCGGACCCGGTCCGCTCCAGCGTGCCGACGAGCAGTTCGAGCGCGTACCCGGGCAGGACGTCGTCGCTGTCGACGAACGCCAGGAAGCGGCCGCGCACGTTCGCCGCCCCCACGTTGCGCGCGTTGCCGAGCCCGCCGTTGGGCTGCCTGATCAGCCGGAACCGGGGGTCGTCGTTCACGAAGTCCTGGGCGATCTTCGCACTGGTGTCGGTCGATCCGTCGTCGACCATCACGACTTCCAAATCGCGGAGGGACTGCCGTGCGATGGAGGCCAGGCATTCCTCCAGATACGGCTCCACGTTGTATATGGGCACCACGACACCGACGCGCGGCTCAGCCATCGAGTTCACCAACCTGTCTCCCGTTCCCCCCGACCATTTCCCCTCCCCGTTCTGGAGACGCCTATGCCGGTCAAAACGATCACATGCGGTCAAGATCAATATTTTCGGTCGGTGCCGGAGTCGTGCCGGAGTCGTGCCCGAAGTCGTGCCGGAGCGGTGCCGCCGGGCGTGCGCGGGCAGCCGGCCCCATGGTGGGCGATTCGTCCCCCGTGCGGCCCACGGTAACTCCGCGGGCGGCCCTTCGGCCGGTGGCCGGGCTGGACTGTTAGCGATATCAGTGCCCGGCGTCAAGGGTCGGGATCTGATCCACCGAGGGCGCTGGGGGATTGACATGGTGGCGCGTTAGCGCAAACATTCGTGACACGCGCCACACTGAGCCCCGCCTCGGCGGGGTCCCGTCCCCGACCCGAAATGTTACCGCTAACACGACCGGTCCGGCGGACGACGCACCCCAGACGCCCTTCGCCGACCCCCGAGGAAGAAGGAAGAACCATGCTCAAGCGGCTCATCGCCGCCGTCGCGGGCGCCTCGCTCGCGCTGGCGGCACTCAGCGCCTGCGGCTCCGGCGGCGACTCCGCTTCCGGCTCCGGCTCCGGCAAGCTCGTCCTCGGCTTCTCGCAGGTCGGCGCGGAATCGGGCTGGCGGACGGCCAACACCAAGGACATCCAGGAGGCGGCGAAGGCCGCGGGCGTCGACCTGAAGTTCTCCGACGCCCAGCAGAAGCAGGAGAACCAGATCGCCGCGATCCGGTCCTTCATCAAGCAGAAGGTGGACGTCATCGCCTTCTCGCCGGTCGTCGTCACCGGCTGGGACGCCGTCCTCAAGGAGGCCAAGGCCGCGGACATCCCGGTCGTCCTCACCGACCGGGCCGTCGACTCCGACGCGTCCCTCTACGTCACCTTCCTCGGCTCGGACTTCGTCGAGGAGGGCAAGAAGGCCGGCGACTGGCTGGTGGGCGAGTACAAGGACGCCAAGGAGCCCGTCAACATCGTCCAGCTCGAGGGCACCGTCGGCGCCGCGCCCGCGATCGACCGCAAGAAGGGCTTCGAGCAGGCCATCGCCGCCAACCCCAACCTCAAGGTGATCGCCTCGCAGTCCGGCGACTTCACCCGCGCCAAGGGCAAGGAGGTCATGCAGGCCCTGCTCAAGGCGCACAAGGACATCGACGTGCTGTTCGCCCACAACGACGACATGGGCCTCGGCGCCATGCAGGCGATCCAGGAGGCCGGCCTCACCCCCGGCAAGGACATCAAGATCGTCACGGTCGACGCGGTCAAGGACGGGATGCAGGCCCTCGCCGACGGCAAGTTCAACTTCATCGTCGAGTGCAACCCGCTGCTCGGCGGCCAGCTGATGGACACCGCGAAGAAGGTCAAGGCCGGCGAGACGGTCGCGAAGCGCATCGTCACCGTCGAGACGGTGTTCGACCAGGCGAAGGCCAAGGAGGCGCTGCCCACCCGCAAGTACTGAGCCCGGTCCATCACGAGTTCCGCCGGGGCCGTCTCCGCCCGTCCGGCCCCGGCGGGCCACCGACGCGCGCGAGCGGAGGAGGAGGCGGCCATGACCGATCCCGTCCTGGAGATGACGGGCATCTCCAAGGGGTTCCCCGGCGTCCAGGCCCTCGACGACGTGGCGTTCCGGCTGTTCCCCGGCGAGGTGCACGCGCTGATGGGGGAGAACGGCGCCGGCAAGTCCACCCTCATCAAGGTGCTGACCGGCGTCTACACGGCCGACGCCGGGACCGTGGCGATCGACGGGCAGGGCGTCCTCGTCCAGGGCCCGCTGCACGCCCAGCGCCTCGGCATCAGCACCGTGTACCAGGAGGTCAACCTCTGCCCGAACCTGTCGGTCGCCGAGAACGTCTTCATCGGCCGGCAGCCGCGCCGCCGGTCCGGCCGCATCGACTGGGCCGCGATCAACCGCCGCGCCGCCGAACTGCTGGCCCGGCTCGACCTCGACCTCGACGTCACCGCGCAGCTCGGCTCGTACTCGCTCGCCGTGCAGCAGCTCGTCGCGATCGTCCGGGCGGTGGACCTGCGGGCGAAGGTGCTGATCCTGGACGAGCCGACCTCCAGCCTCGACCGCGGCGAGGTCGCCCGGCTGTTCGACGTCATGCGCCGGCTGAAGGACGACGGCGTCGCGATCCTGTTCGTCTCCCACTTCCTGGAGCAGATCTACGAGGTCTGCGACCGGGTGACGGTGCTGCGCAACGGCCGCCTCGTCGGCGAGTACCCGATCGGTGAGCTGAGCCGGTTCGAGCTGGTCGCGAAGATGACCGGGCAGGAGCTCGCGTCGCTGGAGGAACTCGACGAGTCCTCGCTCGACGCGCCCGAGGGGGAGCGGCTGCTCGCGCTCGAAGGCGTCGGCCGCACCGGCGCCATCGCCCCCGCCGACCTCGACCTGCGCGCGGGGGAGGTCGTCGGGTTCGCGGGCCTGCTCGGCTCCGGCCGCTCCGAGCTCGCCCGGCTGATCTTCGGCGCGGACCACGCCGACAGCGGCCGGATCCGGACGGCCGACGGCCCCGTCTCGATCCGCACGCCGCGCGCCGCGATCGACCGGGGCGTGGCGTACTGCCCCGAGGACCGCAAGGCCGACGGCCTGGTCATGGACCTCAGCGTCGCGGAGAACATCGTCCTCGCGCTGCAGGCCGCGCGCGGCTGGCTCCGCCCGCTGAGCCGGCGCCGCCGCGACGAGCTGGTGGACGAGTACGTCAAGGCGCTGCGCATCCAGCCGCCCGACCCGGACACACCGGTGCGGAACCTGTCCGGCGGCAACCAGCAGAAGGTGCTGCTCGCCCGCTGGCTCATCACCCGGCCGAAGCTGCTCATCCTGGACGAGCCGACCCGCGGCATCGACATCGGCGCCAAGATCGAGATCCAGCGGCTGGTGGTGTCGCTGGCCCGCGACGGCATGGGCGTCGTCTTCATCTCCGCCGAGCTGGAGGAGGTCCTGCGCATCTCGCACAAGGTCGAGGTGCTGCGCGACCGCCGGCTCGTCGCCGAACTCCGCAACGACGGGTCGCTGACCACGGAGCGGATCCTGCAGACCATCGCGAACGGAGACGCGGAGGAATGAACCGGGCGCAATCCCTCTCACGGCTCGCCGCACTCACCCGGAGCACGCTGTTCTGGCCGGTGACCGTGCTGGTCGTCCTGCTGCTCGGGAACGTCGTCTTCACGCACGGGTTCCTGGCGATCCACGTCCGGCAGGGCCACCTGTACGGGAGCCTCATCGACATCCTGCTGTTCGGCGCGCCGCTGATCCTCGTCTCACTCGGCATGACGGTCGTCATCGCGACCGGCGGCGTCGACCTGTCGGTGGGCGCGACCGTCGCCATCTCCGGCGCGCTGGCCTGCTACCTGATCAGCGAGGGGCACGGCCTGACCGTGTCGATCGGCGCCGCCGTGATCGCGTCGCTGCTGCTCGGGGCGTGGAACGGGCTGCTGGTCACCCGCCTCGGCATCCAGCCGATCATCGCCACGCTCATCCTGATGGTCGCGGGACGCGGCGTCGCCCAGCTCATCACCGGCGGCCAGATCATCACGATCAACGACCAGGACTACAAGATGATCGGCGGCGGCTACTGGCTCGGGCTGCCGTTCGCGATCATCCTGGTGGCGATCGCGCTCGCCGCGACCGTCCTGCTGACCCGGCGGACCGCGCTCGGCATGCTGCTGGAGTCGGTCGGCGGGAACGCCGAGGCGTCCCGGCTGGTCGGCATCCGCGCCGCCGGGCTGATCGTCCTGGCGTACGCGTTCTGCGGGCTGTGCGCGGGGATCGCCGGGCTGATGATCAGCTCCAACACGCTGTCGGCGGACGGCAACCACGCCGGGCTGTGGATCGAGCTGGACGCGATCCTCGCCGTCGTCCTCGGCGGCACCGCCCTCACCGGCGGCCGGTTCTCGCTCGCCGGGACGGTCGTCGGTGCGCTGATCATCCAGACTCTCGACACCACGATCTACACCGCGGGCATCCCGCCGCGCACCACGCTCGTCTTCGAGGCGGTCGTCGTCACGATCGTGTGCCTCCTCCAGTCGCCCGCCTTCCGCGCCAAGTTCGCCCGCCGCCGAAGGCCCGTTTCTTCGAAGGCCGTTACGCCTAAGCAGGAGGTCACAGCGTGAGCGAAGCGAAGCGGGGGGAGCGGGGGGTCGTCCCCCCGCAGGAGACAGGTGTGAATGCCGTTATCTCTGTGGCCTCGCGGGGGCGGAGTCTCGTGCCGCGGCGCAGGCACGTTCCCGTGCTGGTGACGCTCGGGCTGTTCCTCGCGGCGTTCGCGGCGGGGGCGATCCGCTACCCGAACTTCGGCACGACGCAGGTGTTCCTCGACCTGTTCATCGACAACGGGTTCCTCATCGTCGTCGCGGTCGGCATGACGTTCGTGATCCTGACCGGCGGCATCGACCTGTCGGTGGGCTCCATGGTGGCGCTGTCGGGGATGCTGTGCGCGATCGGCACGATGAAGCTGCACCTGCCCGCGCCGGTCGTCATCCCGCTGGTGCTCGCGTTCGGGACGCTGTTCGGCACCGCGATGGGCTACATGATCCACGTGTTCCAGGTGCAGCCGTTCATCGCGACGCTCGCCGGGATGTTCCTGGCGCGCGGCCTGTGCCTGACGCTCAGCGAGAACCAGATCTCCATCGACAACGGGTTCTTCGACACCCTCGCGCTGAACTCCCTGCACCTGCCGGGCGGTGACCACATCTCCTACGGCGCGCTCACCGCGCTGGTCGTGTTCGCCATCGGCGCGGTCGTCCTGCAATGGACGCGGACGGGCCGCAACGTCTACGCCGTCGGCGGCAACGAGCAGTCGGCGATGCTGATGGGGCTGCCGGTCGGCCGGACGAAGATCCAGGTGTACGCGATCAGCGGGTTCTGCTCCGCGCTCGGCGGGGTGCTGTTCGCGCTCTACACCCTGTCCGGCGACCCGACCCACGCGATCGGCATGGAGCTGGACGCGATCGCCGCCGTCGTCATCGGCGGGACCGTCCTCACCGGCGGGTCCGGCTACCTCGTCGGCAGCGTGCTCGGCGTCCTCGTCCTCGGCGTCATCAAGACCATCCTCAGCTTCGAGGGCACGCTCAGCTCGTGGTGGACGCGCATCGCCATCGGCGTCCTGCTGTTCGGCTTCATCGCCCTGCAGCGCCTCATCGGCGCCCGGCGCCGCACCCGGACCGCCGCCACCTGACCGTCCCGCGCCCGCCGGTGGTCTGTCCCGGCGGCGGTCAGTCCTGCGGGACCCACCGCTTCGTGTGGTCCTCGGCCCAGCAGGACGCCCGGCCGCCGGCGAGCGCGGCGAGCTGCATCCGCCAGCTCCGCGTCGGCCGGAGCACGACGCGCTCGGCGGGACGGGTGTCGTCCAGCGGCTCCCACGGCCCGCCGGTGGTCATCACCCACACGCCTCGCGGGCCCGCGACGGCGATGGTGCGGCCCTCCCGGTGGTCGAGGACGGCGATGTTGCCGACGGGCACCGGGCACGGTATCGGCATGGGCGGCGCCCATCCGCCGGAGAGCTGCTCGACGGCGACGAGCTCGCCGGTGGAGCCGTCCACCGCCAGGACCTCCAGGTCGCCCCAGCGGCTGATGCCGAGCGCCGCCGCCTCCGGCCGGAACTCGGCGAGGACGGGTTCGACCAGCCCGTCGGTGATGGTGAACAGCTCCGGGCCCTCCCGGTAGAGGGCGACGAGCGGGCCGTCCGGGCGGGTGATCACGGGGCCCACCGCGCTGTCGGGCCGCAGGCCCTCCTTCAAGACCCGCTCGCGGAAGCCGGTCTCGCCCGCCGCGAGGTCATGGGCCAGGACCTGGTCGGGGCCGAGCACGACGCAGACCACGCCGCCGTCGCTCGCCCGCGCGACCGCCGGCCGCCCCCGCACCGGACGGTCCGTGACCCGGTGCCAGCGTCCGTCCACGGCCGCCCACAGGCCGTCCTGCGGGTCGACGGCGAACACGACGAGGCGTCCCGTTCCGTCGAGTTCGGCGGCGGTGTGCGCGGCGGCGCGCGGGCCGTCCGGCGGGGGCCGCCAGGGGCCCGACGCGGCCAGGCCGAGCAGCGACCCCGTCACCGTGATCCGCTCGTCCCGGACGTCGCTCACCACGTCCACGCACGTCACCCGGCCGGCCTCGGCGTCGAGCAGCGCGGTGAGGCGGTGCGCCCAGGGGCGCAGCGGCACCGGGCGCCGGAACGGGTCCGGTGACAGCGCCTCCGTGACGAGGTCCGCGACCTCGCGCGACCACCCCTGGCGGCCGAGGACCCGCTCGGCCGCCCGCGCCGCGTCGCGTGCCGGCAGCCCGGACGGCGCGGTCGGGACCTTCTGCCCGGTCAGCAGGTGGTAGACGACCGCGCCGACCGCGTAGGCGTCGGTGCGCACGGTGGACTCGTCGGCGGCCTCCGGGGCGCCGAAGCCCGGTGTGATCGCGGCCGTGGTCCGGGACAGCTCGGTGAACCGCATGAACGTGAAGTCGATGAGCGAGACTCGCCCGTCCGGGCCGACCATGATGTTGCCGGGCGAGATGTCGCCATGGACGCGGCCGAGGTCGTGCAGGGCGTCCACGATCCGGCACACCTCGGTGACGACGTTCGGCAGGTCGCGGGGCGCGGCGGCCTCCCGCCACCTGCGCAGGTCGGTCCCCTCGATCCAGGGTGTGGCCATGTAGAGGCCGCGCTCCCCGTCCCGCGCCTCACCGGGCGGGTGCGGCGCCGGGCCGCCGAAGGTCTGCGCCGGGACGACGATGCCGGGGATGGTGTGCAGGTCACTGCTGTCCAGGTGGCTCTTGTACCAGCGGTCGTTCCACTTGCGCAGCAGCGTCTCGGGGTCGTCGCCGTTGCGGGTCACGGCCGGGTGGTCGGTGAGCAGCATCTTGATGGCCCAGTCGCCGCCGCGCTGCCGACCGTCCGGCTGGATGCGGCGGGCGAGCCACACGTCGCCCTCCCCGCCCCTGGTGACCGCCTCGACCAGCGTGTACTCGTCCGGGCTGTGGTCCGGGCCGACGCGCCAGCCCGGGCGGGGGCCGGAGTACCAGTCGGACATGTCAGTCAGTCCCGGAACCGGAATCCGCCGGAGGCGGCCGAGCCGCCTCTCGGGGACGCCGGCCCGCTGACCGTCGGGCCGTCGAGCGTCGGGCCGTCGAGGTCGGCGCTCCGGGCCGCTCCGCCGTCCGGTCCCGACGACGCGAGCACGTCGCCGGTCGAGCGCGCCCCGGCGGCGTCCGGCACGGCACGGTCCGGCGCGGCGGCGTCCGGCGCGCCGGAACCGGGCATGGTCTGCCGGACGGGCTCGTGCGCCGCGGCCGCCTCGTACCAGCCGCGCAGCAGCCCGAGCAGGCGGTCCGACGCGGCCTCGATCGCCCTGCCGGGGTCGTGCACGGCCGCGCCGACCAGCCGGTCCAGCGCCGGGTAGTCGACGTTGCCGCCCGCGCTGACCGCGCGGATGCCGTCGAGGTAGCGGACGAGGTCGTCGTGCCGGTCGAGCAGGGATTGCCGGGTGCCCGGCGGCGGCGTCACCGGCTTGAACGCGAGCACGTCGCGGCTGAAGTACATGAGGTCGCGCTCCTCGGAGCCGCCGCTCTCGATGGCGCGCTGGATGGTCTTCTTCGCCTTGGCGGAGTCGAACAGCGGCCTGTCGTAGACCCGGGCCGCCTCGGTGTTGCACCGCCCGACCAGCTCGCCGAGGTCCGCGGCGAGCCGGGCCCGCGCGGCGGTGGCGCCGTCCGCCGTGCCCCGCCCGAGCTTCGCGAGGACGGCGGCGGCCTCCTGGGGCAACGGCCCGCCGGAGCGGCGCGCGGGCGCGCGGTCGAGCCGGACGGTCCGGGTGATGCCGGCGCCGAGCCCGGAGAAGTACGCGGCGAGGACGTCCAGGCCGCCGATCGTCGTGGGGTCGCCGCCGCCGACCGCCACGAGCTGCTCCAGCAGGTCGTGGTTCGGGTTCAGCACCGGGTTGAACGCGAAGCCGTTGGCCATCGTCCAGTGCCGGTACAGCTCCGGCGTGCTGATCCCGATCGCGTGCAGCCTGATCCCGGTGTTGGCGTGCAGGTGCGCCATCAGGCTGACCGGCTCCTCCGACGCCCGGACGACCTCGCCCGTGCCCTGGTCGCCGCGCGGCGTCCAGTGGGCGCCGTCGCTGACGAGCACGATGAGCTTCTCGTTGTCCGGGCGGCCACTGTAGTAGAGCAGGTTGGCGGCCTCGTGCAGCGCGTTGCCGATGTCGGTGCCCCGCCCGTCCTGCGCCGACAGGACGGCGATCGCGGCCCGGAACTCGTTGATCAGCTCTGGCGGGGACGAGCCGTCCAGCTCGACCATGCCGCCGTCGCGGGGGAACCGGGCGGAGGTCCGCTCGGTGAAGTCGACGAGCGCGACCTGGGAGACGCGCCCGTTCACCTTCAGCCGGACCTCCAGCAGGTCGTAGAGGGCCTGGCGGAGCGCCTGCGTGCGGCTGATCCGCCCGCCGTGTCCGGCGGGAGCGCGACCGGGGAGCCGTCCGGCGAAGCGACCGGGGGGCGGCGCGCCCTCGCCGTACCGCTCGATGTCGTCCACGCCCATCGAGCCGCTGCAGTCGGCGAGGATGACGATGTCCACGCCGCTGCGGACGCCCGCCGCGAACAGCTCCACCTCGGTGCGCTCGGTGATGCGCGCGACCACGTCGGTGCGGCCGCCGGTGTCGATCGCCCGCACCCGGTACGGGACGTCGTCGACCCACAGGTAGCTCTCGTCCCCGGTGCCGTGCCACAGCACCCGGCCGGGCAGCCCGGCGGCGGCGAGGCCGGACACCACCGCGTCGATGGAGTCCTCGGTGAGCAGCTCGACGCGCAGCCGGGCGGCGTCGACCGGCTGGGCCGCGTCCAGCCGCCAGCGCTTCTGGCCCGCGTCGACGCCGAGGTTCGCGGCCAGGCCCCGGCCCACGGCGAGGACCCCGTCCGGGACCTGCGGCAGCGGCGACAGCCGGACCGCCGCCCGGCCGACCGTCTCGTTCTCGACCGTGAGCAGGGCGTGGCCGGCGCCGACCGACATGGGGACGCCGACCATGTCGAGACCGATCGGGCCGCCGTCGGGCACGAGGACGAGCCGCCCCGACCCGGAGTCCAGCAACGCGCGGCTCATCGGCGTCCGCCTCCCCCTTCGAGCCTGACCTGGAGCCCCAGCTGGTCGCTGTAGGCCATGAGGTGCTTGCGCCCCTTCCCGGCGAACAGGCCGCGCAGGTCCTCGGCCACGTCCACGAACAGCAGGCCGGGGCGCTGCGCGGTCGCGGCCTTGTACTGGACGAGCCGCAGGCTCTCCGCGATCGGCTCCCCGTACCGCCGGTCGTACTGCCGGACGAGCATCCGCAGCCGCTCCAGGATGCGCTCCCCTTCGGCCGACGCGGAGGTCTCCGCCTCGACCTGCCGCTTCCAGGCGGCGAGGTGGCGGTCGGCGTCCCGCATCCGCACCTTGGTGCCCTTCAGCTCGGCGTACAGCTTGGCGAGGCGCGCGTTGATGGCCGGGTAGTCCACGGCGAGCCGGCGGTGGTCGGCGTTGCGGAGGTTGTGCGCGAAGCCCGCCAGCGACGGCGGCCGCATGGCGGGGCGGCGGACGGCGGACGCCACCACGATCTGGGTGAGCACGTCGTCGGCCGTCATCCCGTGCTGGGCGCGGTGCTGGCGGCACAGCCCGAGCCCGACGCGCTCGCCCCCGTACACCTGCCAGCGGTGGGCGTGGCGGGTGCACGAGCGGCGGCCGCACTGGCGGCCCGTCGCCTTCTCCAGCACGTACTCGCAGGCGACCGTCCCGACGCCCCGGCAGGACGGCTCCTCGCACACGGGGAAGTGGACGTCGTAGCAGGACGGGCAGTAGTCGAGGTCGGGGTTGCGGGGGTGGCCGCGCCGGTGCGCGTCGCACCACGCCGTCCTGCTGCGGCAGCGGTTCCCCGCGCAGCGGAACGTGGCCGGTGCCGGGCAGCCCTGGTGGGCGCAGCCGGGCCGGTGCTCCGGGCAGGTGGACGTCAGGGCCCCCGCCAGCACCACGACGTGCTCGTCGCAGATCCGGTCGTCCTGCCCGGCCTGCCGGCACTCCGGGCACACGAACGGCCCGTAGGTGCCGGTGCCCTGGCCCGCGCAGACCCGGCAGCGGTACCGCAGCCGGGGCCGCTCCCGCACCGCCACGACGTTGAACCGGGTCTCGGGTCGCACCGGGCCGACGCCGCCCGGCCGCAGCCTTGCGATCTGGATGCCCACGGACCCGTCCGACGGGGTGTCCAGGTAGAAGGCGGGACGCTCGCTCAGGTCCCGGCCGAGGAGGGCGGGTTCGAGCTGGTCCCAGAGGGCGCCGAAATCCTTCGCCTCGGTCACCGCGGGCTTGTAGCCGCGCAGGTCCAGGACGATGTCGATGTCACCGGTGAAGTCGTCGGTCATCCCTGGCCCCCGCCTCGACCCTGCCCGGAGCCGCCCTGTCCGTGGCCGCCTCTGCGCTGTCCTGCGCCGCCCTTGCCGCGTCCGGCGCCGCCTCTGTTCTGCCCGGAGCCGCCTCTGTTCTGGGCCGAGCCGCCGCGCCCGGAGCCGCCCTTGCTACGGTTCGGCGGCTTGCGCGTGTTCCGCGGCTGGGGCGGCGGGGCGCTGAGCGCGGTGCGCCACGATTCCAGGATCAGGCCGATCTTGCCCGGATGCGCCGCGCGCAGCTCGCCGACGACGGTCCCGCCGGTGCCGCCAACGCCGCCGTCGCACAGGCTCTCCAGCAGCTTCGCCTCCAGCACCGCGGGGCCCCCGGCCGCCCAGCCGCGCAGGACGTCGTCCGCACGCCGGAACGGCACCCCCAGGCCGGGCAGGTCGATCATCATGAGCAGCGGGGCCAGTTCCGCCGCGGTCGCGTCGATGTTGCCGATCTCGGCACGCCGCTCGGTCAGCAGGTCGCGCGCCGCGAGCAGTGCCCGGCGGCGCTGCGGCTCCGCCGCCGCGTCGCGTCCCGCGTTGCCGGGGCGGCCGCCCTGCTGCTTGCCGGGCCTGGCGGCGTCCACGCCGAGCGACGCGCGCATGCCGTCCGCGATCGCGCGGGCCCGGTTCTCCTCCAGCAGCCGCTGCGAGACGTGCCCCTCCCGGCGCCCGTCCCGGACGAGCCGCCGGGCGTGCAGCGCGAGGGCGCACAGCAGGACGGCGTGCGCGCGCGTCACCGCCAGCGACGCCTGCGCGTCCATGCACCGGACGAGGACGGTGCGCGTGCCGTCCGGATGCACCACGGGCGCGACGTCCATCTGCTCCAGCCGCGCCAGGCCGCCGCGGCGCAGCTCGGCCCGGACGTGCTCCAGGTGCCGGGGCGACGTCGACGCCAGGTAGCGGGTCGCCAGATGCTCGGTGGACTCGATGAGGCGGCGCGACCCCACCCGGTCGACCGGGGCGCCCGTCCCGACGACGCCGCGCCCCGACAGCGCGATGAGCACGGGCACGTAGCGGCGGAGGACGTTGCAGAGCACCTCCTGCTCGGAGGCATCGAGGACCTCCAGTTCGTGGAGGTCGCCGCCCAGCACCGGCGGGGCGTCCCCGAGGGTCACCGCCGTCGGGAGCAGCCGCCCGCCCGACGACCGGGCCGCCCCGGCGAGCTGCGCGGTGGCCTGGCCGAGCGCGGCGAACGCCTCGTCCCGGGCGTCCGGTCCGCCCATCCAGGTGAGGGGGCTGCTGAGCAGCAGCAGCCCGGCGGTGCGCTCCTGGGGGGCGACGGTCAGCGGGACCCCGCCGAGCCGCGGCAGCGGGACGCCGGTCAGGGCGCGGGCGATCCGTTCCGGATCCGCTCCCGTGACGACGAGACCCCTGCTCACAGCCTGCCGTGCGGCCCCCACTCGGGTCAGGCTCATCAGCACCGGGAAAGCGTAACGACGCTAAGTGCGCTAAAGCTACTACTTCCGGAAAACCCGGCAGTCAGGTGAAGAGTGTCTTGGATCCGTCTATTTCCGGGCCGGGCGGATGCGCGGATTCGGCCATTGTGCTGAAACGGCGGCCGGAGAGGCGCAGGGTCACGGTACCGCCGAGCACGAGGCGGTCCTTGAAGCCCAGGAAGACGTCCTTGCCCGGCTGCACCGCCTTCGGTGCCTGGAAGCCCTGCTGCGCCCGGTACTCCACCTCCGTCCCGTTGGTGGCCCCGAGGTCGGTGGCGGCCAGGCGCCGGTCCTCGTCCATCCGCAGCAGCAGGTGCCGCCGGCTGACCTTCTTCAGCGCGTCGCGGTGGGCGGCGCCGTCCAGCGCGAGGTTCACCCCCTTGAGCGCGCTGCCGCGCCCGACGACCACCGGCTGGCCGGTCTCCAGCGGGAACCGCGTGATCTCGGTGCCGGACGCGCGCTCGGCCACCACGACCTCGAACAGCGGATCGCGCGGCCCGAGCCCGACCAGGGGCGTGCGGCACGACGGGCACACGGGGTCCCCGGCCCGGTTCAGGGCGGGCCAGACGAGCAGCTGGTCCTGCCACTGCGCCGCCTGCACGCACTGCTCGTCGGCGCACTTCCAGCGGGTCTCCAGGATCCGGCGGTGCCGCGGGTTCCGGGCGTCCAGGCGGGCGCGCTTGAGGTCCTTGCCCTCCCGCGCCACGGAGACCGTCTGCGGGCTGCACGGCCGGATGCCGAGCGGCGCGAACCGGACGGCCCCCTCCTCAGTGCTCCAGCAGTGGAACCGGGAGGGGGACCGCTCGATCCAGGGGTGGTCGATCCGGTGGTCGACGTAGTGGTCGCGGGTGATGACGTGCAGGCCGCGGTCCCGCGCCCGCTCCAGGATCAGCGAGTCGGCCACCGGCCGGGTCACCAGCGCCCCGGACGCCTTCAGCCGCCGGAACTCCCGGACGTCGTCGAGCGAGCGCACCAATGAGTCGTCCGCGACGAGGTCGAAGCGCACGTCGTCACCGTGCCGCTCCCGCCATGCGGCCATGACCAGCTCCAGCCGGTGCCACCGCGGGGTGCGCCTGCCGAGCGGCGGCAGGTACGCCGACCAGCACACGTTCGAGACATCGATGACGGCATCCCAACGGCCCACCGCACAACACCCCGGTTCGGTGAATTCCCAAGCGCCCGTGCCGCCCGACACTATCCGCGATATCGCGCCGCCGACCACCCGGACCGGGCCATTCCCGCCGGCCCGGTCCGGCTCCGGTCAGGCCGGCTGTTTCGGTCGGGCGGGCTGTCAGGCGGGCTGGACGCCGGGGCGGCGGTCCTCGACGACGAAGGACGCCCGGGTGGAGACGGGCGCGCCCGGCCTGGTGACGTACGGCAGGACGCGGAAGTCGCTGCGCCAGGCGTCGCGGTCGACGTTGACCCGGATGTAGCCGCGCTGGGCGTTGAAGAACCGCATGTGCGGGTTCGCGGCCAGGAACGTGCGGCCGAGGTCGTCCATGTCGGCGCCGTCGCCGCCGGAGGTGACCGACGTCGTGACGAACTCGGTGGCGACGGTCGGCGAGCCGGGCTCGTCGAAGTCGCGCTTGAGGTCGACGGCGTAGTTCTGGTGCCGGTCGCCGCTGAGCACGACCAGGTTCCGGACGCCGTGCTCGTGCGCGGCGGCGAGGACCTTGTCGCGGTCGGCGACGTAGCCGTCCCACGGGTCGACCCACACGTCCTTGCCGGGGCCCTCGTCCCAGTCGGTCTCGCCCATCGGCATCTGGTTGCCGAGGATGTGCCAGCGGGCCCGGGAGCGGGCCAGGCCGTCCAGCAGCCAGCGGCGCTGCTCGTCCCCGAGGATGGTGCGGGCGGCGTCGAAGCGCTCGTCGCAGGACGAGGTGCGGCCCGTCCCGTTGCCGTACGAGCACGCCTGGATGTCGCGGTGCCCGCGCGTGTCGATCATCGTGAAGTCGGCGAGGCGGCCGTAGGAGATGCGCCGGTGCAGCCGGATGTCGGGGCCCGCGGGCATCTGGGCGCGGCGCAGCGGCAGGTTCTCGTAGAACGCCTGGAAGGCGGCGGCCTTGCGGGCGGCGAACTCGGCCGGGTCCGGGTTCGGGTTCCGGCCCATGATGACGGTGTCGCCCGCCCAGTCGTTCGCCACCTCGTGGTCGTCCAGGGTGTGGATCCACGGGCACTGCGCGTGCGCCCGCTGGAGCGGCTCCTCGGCCTTGTAGAGCGAGTACTGGAGGCGGTACCGGGCCAGGTCGAAGGTCTCCGTCCCGAACTGCGGCGGGACGGTCACCCCCCGCCGGTTGTTGTTCGTGATCTCGTACTCGTAGATGTAGTCGCCGAGGTGGACGATGAGGTCGAAGTCCTCCCGGGCCATGTGGTCGAAGGCCGTGAAGTAGCCGTCCTGCCACGCCTGGCAGGACGCGACGCCGAACGACAGCTCGCGGGGGAGCGACCTGGCGGCGGGCATGGTGCGGGTGCGGCCGACCGGTGAGATCTCCCCGGCGGCGCGGAAGCGGTAGAAGTACTCGCGGCCGGGCGCGAGCCCGGAGATCTCCGGGTGCACCGAGTGGCCGAGCTCGGGCGCGGCGACGGCCTCGCCCCGCCGGACGATCCGGCGGAAGCCCTCGTCGTGCGCGACCTCGTACTCCACCTTGATGCGGCGGTCGGGCATCCCGCCCCTGCCGTCGGCGGCGAACGGGTCGGGCGCCAGCCGGGTCCAGAGCACGAAGCCGTCCGGGGCCGGGTCACCCGATGCGATGCCCAATGTGAAGAGACCAGATTTGCGCAACGTGTAGGCGTGCGCGGCGGACGCGCCGAGCGCGCCGGTGCCGAGCAGCACGGTGGCCGCGCCGGCCCCGCTCCAGCCGAGGAACTTCCGCCGCGACAGCGGACTGACGTGGGAAGACATGCAGACCTCCGGTTGATCGAGGGCAGCGCGAGGCGGCCCTTCCGCCCCGGGGTGGGCGGGCGGTGCCGGGTGACCGCTGCTGATCATAGGTCGGCGTGCCAGAAAAGATAACGTCTTGTTTTGCGAACATCGCAGTGATAGACGTGAACAAAGTGCGAACAGATCAGCCGTTATCGCAACCATGCGCGGACGAGGGGGCCGGGTCCGCGGGGTGGCCGGGTCGGTAGAGTCGGTGGGTCGACCGGTGCGAGAGGGAGCCGATGGCGGGTGCGGAGAGCGGGTACCAGGCGCGCTGGGAGGAGCACAACTCCGCCCGCGAGCTGATGATCCTGCGCGCCGCCGTCGAGCTGATCGAGGAGACCCCGCCCGGCACGCACATTCCGGTGCAGCGGATCGCGAAGCGGGCCGGGCTCGCCAAGTCCGTCGTGTACCGGCGGTTCGCCGACCGCGACGACCTCGACCGCCGGATCAGGTCCCACCTCGTGGACGACTTCGCGGGCACGCTGGCGGCCAAGCTCGACATCTCGGACGGCTCGGTCGAGGAGATCCTCCGCAGGTCCGTCGACACCGTCGCCGGGTGGATGTCGGAGCACCCCCGCCTGCACGACTTCATGGGGCAGGGGCCGACCCACGACGACCGCGCGGGCGCCGACGCCGTCACCAGCCTCCGGGGCCGGATCGCGGTCCGGGCGCGCGAGATCATCGGCGCGTTCCTGGGGACGTTCGACCTCGACGACCGCGGCCTGGAGTCGCTCCCGCTGGCCATCGTGACGATGGTCGAGGGGATGCTGACGGAGTGGGTGCGCGAACCCGCCCCGCGCAGGCCGCGCCCGGAGGTCGTGGCCGAGATCGCCGCCTACGCCTGGTTCATGCTGGACGGCGCCGCCCGGTCCCTGGGCCTCGTGATCGACCCCAAGACGGAGCTCAGGACGGTCGTCGAGCGGATGACCGGCCGCTCGCCGGAGCCGGCACCGGACGCGAAGCCGGAACCGGACGCGGAGCCGGAACCGGTGCGCGGCTCGGCGAGGACGCCCGCGTTGTAGTCGTCCACCAGGGCCCGGACGGTCTCCTGCGCGCACGACTTGTTCGTGCCGATGAAACCGGTCGGGCCGCGCTTGATCCAGCCCGCGACGAACGTGCCCGGCACCGCCCGGCCGGTCGCCGGGTCGACGACGCGGCCCCGCTCGTTCGGCACGGTGCCGGTCGCGCCGTCGAACGGCAGGCCGGGGACGGGCAGCCCCCGGTAGCCGATCGCGGTCAGCACCAGCCCGGCGTCCACGGTCTCCGTCCGCCCGGTCGGCTCGACGCCGTCCCCGGCGAGCGCGTTGCGGCCGAACTCGACGCCCTCGGCGCGGTCCCGGCCGAGGATCCGCAGCGGCGACAGCAGGTACCGCAGCAGGATCCGGCGCGGCGCCGCCGGGTCGGGGTCGAGGCCGCGCAGCACGTCGAGCTTGGGCCCGCCCGCCCCTTCTGGGCCGAGGTCGTCCGGCGGGACGGCGAGGCCGACGCCGGGCGCGGTGCGGAGGCCGATCAGCTCCGGGAGGGTGAACGCCGACTGCGCCGGGCCGCGCCGGGCGGCGACCACGACCTCCTCGACCCGGCTGCGGCGCAGCGCGTCCAGCGCGGCGGGCGCGATGTCGGTCCCGGCGAGGGAGTCCGGGTCGATGGTGAGGATGCGGGCGACGTCCAGCGCGACGTTGCCGTTGCCGATGACGACGACGCGCGGGTGCGACAGGTCGAACGTCCGGTCGGCGAAGTCGGGGTGCCCGTTGTACCAGGCGACGAATTCGGTGGCGGACGCCGTGCCGGGCAGCCCCGCCCCCGGGACGTCCAGCGGGCGGTCCGTGGAGGCCCCCACCGCGTAGACGACCGCGTGGTGGCCGGCGAGGAGGTCATCGTGCGTCACGTCCTTGCCGACCTCGACGCCGAGACGCAGGTCGAGGCCGTCCTGCGCGCGGATGGCGTCGAACTGCGCGGCCACCTTCCGCGTCCGGCGGTGGTCGGGTGCGACGCCCGTCCGCGCCAGCCCGTAGGGCACCGGGAGCCGCTCGAACATGGTGACGCGCGCGCCGGGGACGGTGAGCACCTCGTCGGCCGCGTACATCGCGGCCGGTCCCGACCCGACGACGGCGACCCGCAGGGGCGCGGGCCGCTCGCGGACGCGCAGCGGCGGCACCGTCGGGGCGAGCAGCGGCCGGGTGCGCGGGGCGTCGTAGAAGGCGGAGTTGACCGACAGGAAGTCGCGCTCGTCCTCCGACAGCTTCGTGTGCGGCTTGATCGCGTCCACCGGGCACGCCGAGACGCAGGCGCCGCAGTCGACGCAGGCGGCCGGGTCGATGTAGAGCATCTCCGCGGTCGCGAAGTCCGGCTCGTCCGGTGTCGGGTGGATGCAGTTGACCGGGCACGTGTAGACGCAGGACGCGTCGCCGCAGCACGACTGCGTGACGACGTGCGGCATCAGGCGAGCCCGCGCGCTTCGCGGTGCGGCTCGCCGCGGTACCGCGACGGCTTCCCGTCGATGTGCAGGAGCCTCCACAGGCGCTCGGCCGCCGGCGTCATCAGCCCGAGGTCGGTGGCGAGCCTGCGCATGTCGCCGAAGTACCCGGCGAGGATCGCGCGCGAGTGCGGGCTGCGCCAGAACGCCTCCTTGTAGACCTCGCGCGGGATGCCGAACCGCTTCGCGAACGAGCGCGGCGGCGTCATGATCTCCCCGGCCAGCCACCGCATCGCGAGCGGGAACGCCAGCGCGCACGCCGCCCGGCTCACCCGGCCCATCCGCGGGACGTGCACCCGCAGGAAGTCCCCGGCGAAGGAGATGTGCCGCGCCTCCTCGGCGATGTGGATCTCCATCGTGCGCAGCATCGCCGGCGGGACGCGCTCGCCCGACCGGATGAGGGCCTTCTGGTAGTGGTCGATGGGCTCCTCGCCCGCGAGGATCCCGATGAACAGCACCACGTGCGCGTAGCCGCCCGCCACGCCGATCAGCGGCGACAGCCGCCGGAACCACGGCCGCATCCCGGGCACGTCGACGCCGATCCGGTTGACGAGCTCCTGGAACATCTGGATGTGGTTGCACTCCTCGGTCATCTCGTGGAGGCAGTAGCGGAACTCGGCCGACCCGTTCGGCAGCCGCATGATGTACTGCATCATCCCGCGGATCAGGATGCTCTCGAACGCCGCGCCGACCTTGATCGAGTTGGCCATCCGCCACTTCCCGATCTCGATCCGCCGCTCCAGCGGCAGCTCCCGGTACCAGCGCGTCGCGCCCAGCGGGTCGATCTCCGGCGACAGCACCCAGCGCGGGTCGTCCGGGTCGAGGGCGAACTCCGGCGCGTCCCAGTCGATGTCGAGGAAGGGGTCGAAGCGCCGGTGCACCGACCCTTCGGACAGCGTCCGCAGCAGGTCCCGGTACTCCTGGTCGAACGGCTCGGCTCCGGTGGTGGTGGACAGCGTCATCGAGACCTCCTCGTTCGCGGCGGATCCCGTCTCGCCCGCGGCACGGCCGGCTCCGCGGGCCCGGCCCTGCCGCGGAATTTACTGAGACGCCTTGTCCCATGCAAGGGGTCGGGGGCGGATGAGCCCCACGTCACGTCCGCCTGCCGCCTCCTCCCCGGACGCCCGGCTCAGCTGAAGTCGAGTGGGCCCCGAGACCGCTTCAGCTCGGCGAACGCGTCCATCCCGGCCAGGGTCCTCAGGGACTGGAACAGCCGGACGGCCTCCTTCCCCTTCGGTGCGACGCTCAGGACGGGACCGAAGAAGGTCGCGCCGTCGAGGGTGACGAGGGGCGTGCCGCCCTCCTCGCCGAGGGCGTCCTGTGCGGCCTGGTGCCTGGCCCTCAGAGCCTCGTCATATTCGTCCGTGGCGGCGGCCTCGGCCAGGGACGCGGGCAGCCCGAGTTCGTCCAGAGCGTCGGCGATGACGGTGTCGTAGTCCTTGTTGCCCTGCACGTGGATGCGGTTGCCGAGCGCGGTGTAGAGGTCGCGCAGGATCCCGGTGCCGTGCTCGAGTTCTGCGGCCGTGCAGACCCGGGCCGGGCCCCAGGCGCGGTCGTTGAACTCGCGGTACCACGGCTCGATGTCGCGGTGCTCGTTGAGCACCGACAGGCTCATGATGCGGAAGCCCAGGTCGACCGGCTCCAGCCGCTCGACCTCCAGCAGCCAGCGGGAGGTGATCCAGGCGAAGGGGCAGGCGGCGTCGAAGTAGCAGACGACCCGGGCCGGGGAGGCAAGATTATCTTCCATGGAAGTTATTTTAGCTTCCGTGGAAGATATCATCAACGGCATGCAGCCCCACGCCACCACCGACGCCACCGAGGCCGACGCCACCGACGCCGACGCCGACGCCACCGACGCCACCGCCGCCATGGTCGCGCAGTGGGACCGCGAGCGGCCCGACCTCGACGCGACGCCGATGCTGGTCATCGGCCGGCTCTTCCGCGTCACCGACGCGGCCGACCAGCGGCTCCGCCCGCTGTTCGCCGCCGCCGGCCTCGGCAACGGCGACTTCGACGTCCTCGCGGCGCTGCGCCGCTCCGGCCCGCCCTACGCGCTGTCGGCGGGCGAGCTCAGCCGCACCGTCCTGGTCACCACCGGCGCCATCACCAAGCGGGTCGACCGCCTCGAAGCCCGCGGCCTGGTGAGCCGGACCGTCGCCGAGCACGACTCGCGCGGACGCCTCGTCACGCTCACCGCCGAGGGCGTCGCCCTCACCGACGAGCTGCTCGCCGCCCACCTCGACAACCAGCGCCGCCTGCTGGCCGGGCTCACCGAGCCGGAACGGGAGCGGCTCGCCGAGCTCCTCCAGCGGCTCGCCGCGACACTCGACGCCTGATCCCCGTCCAATAAAGATCATTTTTCCGGGGAAATACAGGCCCATTTCCCCGTGGAAATACGGGGAATGTATAAGCCCGGCCCCGCCGGCCCGGTGATTCGCCGGTCGCGATCCGGCCGCGTCCCGGTCGTCCGCCGGGCGCGGCATAGATTTCCTGCCCCCCTATTGGTACAAGTAATGGCAAGTTCGTACCTACGGGGAAAGCGGGGACACGATGAGTCAGTGCCAGAAGTGCTACCGGACGCTCCAGGACTGCCCGGGCTGCAACGGGGGCCGGTCGGGCAGCGGTCCGCTGGGGGGCCGGCTGACGTGCAGCAAGTGCCGGAACACCGGCCAGGTCTGCCCGCAGCACGAGGGCCACTGGAAGAAGTGAACCGATGACGGGCTTCCTGATCGTCGCGGGCATCCTCCTGGTGCTCGGCTGGGCGGTCTTCACGCAGGTGGCGGGGCGGCAGCAGGTGGAGGTCCTGACCGCGCTCCCGCCCGAGGAGGCGAGGCGGGTCGTCCACGAGTCGTTCGGCAAGATCTGGCGGCGCACCGACGGCCTCGGGGTGGACAACTTCCGGCCCCTCCTGCGCTTGCACAGCCCGACCATCTCGGTGGACTACGAGCCGCTCGACGGGGGCGGGTGTGCCGTGCAGATCTGGGTGTCGCAGTTCACCACGCAGGCCGGGTTCATCCGGCTGCACGCCCAGCTGTGCTGGCGGAAGAAGCGGTACGTCGCCCGCAGGATCCTCCGTTCGGAGGGCGTCCTCACGCAGGCGGCGTGAACCGGCTCGCATGCGGACCGGTGGACCTCCGCGCCGGAGAGCCACCGGTCCGCGTCACATGGCGCGGCCGGGTGCCCCCGATGGCCGGATTAGGGCGACCCAAACCAGAACGGTCGCGGCTTCCGGTCGCGATTGCGACTATGGCGGCATGCCCTCCGAAACCAGCCATGCCTCATTCGGCCACGCCGCGCTGGTCGCCGACCTGCGCGCCGTGCGCGAGCGCGGGCTGCTGCGCCTGCACGAGGTCGACCTCCCCGCGCTGAGCGCCGCGGCCATGGCACTGGGCCTCCCCGTGGGCGACGACCGCGTGCGCTCGTCGCTGACCCGCGTCATCGAGCGCGCCGCGACCGGCCTCGCGGGCAACCTCGACACCGCGACGGCCTACACCTTCGGCCTCGTGCCCGGTACCCGCGACTGGCCCGCCCAGGACCGCCGCAGCCGGGCCGCCGCCGTCTACGGCGTCAGCGTCGAGCGGTTCCGCAAGCGCCAGGAACGCCTGGTCATCGACAACCTGGCGCAGCGCATCCTGGACCTGTGCCCCGCCGCCCTGCCCGACACCGGTGGCGTCCCGCTGGGCGGCAGTGTCGAGGTGAGCGTGCCGGCGGGCGCGGTGACGCTGCACCGCAAGCCCGTGGAGACCCTGCACGGCGTCGACGTCCTGGTCTCGTCCGAGAACGTGTACCTGGAGATGTCCAAGACGTTCCGCTCCACGTTCTCCGCCAGCCTGCGCAGTGCCGCGGCGACGCGCGACGCGATGGGGGCCATCTCCAAGGACGTGCTGCAGGACGAGCTGCATGAATGGCTGCGCAAGGAAGGACGAGAGGGCATCCCGCTCCTCGCGGGCACCGTCGTCCCCACCTCGCCCGGTGAGCTGAGGGCCCAGGGCGTCAAGCGCGTCTATCACGCGGCCGTCGCGGTGCCCCGTCCCCGGACCGACACCTACGACGTCGAAGCATCCGCGGTCGTCCGCGCCGTCCGCAACGTGTTCGCGCTGGCACGTGACGAGCGCGCGCGCCACGAGCCGTCGCTGCGTTCGCTGTGCTTCCCGGTGTTCGGCGCCGGCCGCGGCGGCCTGCCCCCGCACACCGCCTTCGCCTACCTGTGGGGCGCCCTCGAACCGGAGATGCGGTCCGGCGAGTGGGACGTCCACCTCATCGCCCGCAGCGCCGCCACGGCGGAAGCCGTCATGAAGGGGCTCCGCGCCCGCGACCGCGAGCGGACCGCCTTGCCCTGATCGCGCCCGAATCCGGCCCGGATCGCGACCAGACCCGCTGGTTGGCTGGGCTTTGTCCGGTTCTGGACGCCGGATAGAGAAGGGTGCGGAGGATGTTCGCGGGGTCAGCGGGGTCAGCCGCGGCGTGGGGAACGGGGCGGCTTGACCCGGATCCGGTACGGCGCGAGCTGCTCGTTCAGCCAGCGGGCGCCCGCGGCGTCGTCCAGCGCGACCGCCGAACCGGGCACCGGGGCGAGTTCGCCGGGGTCGACGCGGTCGCCGAACAGCATCGCGGACGGCCGGCCGATGTCGCGCCGCGACGGCCACAGCAGGCCCTGGCCCCACGGCGCGTGCCCGCGCAGCCACCGGGCCCACCGCCGGGTCTGCGGGTACTCGTGCGGCTCGGCGTGGATCAGCCATTCGTCCTGGCAGGCGGCGGCCAGGTCGGCGCTGGTAAGCAGCGAGATCAGCGCGAGGTCGGACGTGCTCTCCACGGCGGAGATCACCATGCCGGCGAGCGCGGCGCGGCGCAGGTAGCGGACGCCGCGGTCGTCGAACGGGATGCTGCGGACCAGGGTCTCCAGCAGCGCGGTCCGCGGGTCCGGCGCCGCGTAGAGGTAGGGGTACTCGTCGTCGCCGGGGATGCTGTCGAAGCGGCCGCCGCCGAAGTGCGGGTCGGCGGGGACCGGCTTGAAGTCGCCGGGGCCGCGGGTGCCGCGGTGGACGCGCCACAGCCGCGTGCCGGCCGGCAGCACGGTGCGGTTCGGGGTCGTCTTGGCCGCGGTCGGGGGCGCGGTGAACGGCACGGCTCAGCCCACCGCCGTCTCGGCCCGGGCGGCGCTCACCAGCGTCTCGTCGTCGACCTCGCCGAGGAGGTCGGCGGGGACGCCGGCGAGCCAGGCGTTGCCGCCCAGCCACCAGTCGGCGACGCCCCACGGGTCGTCGCGGACCGCGAGCAGCCGGTTGACCGCGAGCACCACCGGGCGGGGCGCGCCCGCGTCGTCGAACTGGAACGCCGGGGCGCGGTCGCCGCCGGACGGCGGGGCCAGCCGGATCAGGTCGTCGGCGTCGAGGCCGATGCCCCGGCGGCGCACCTCGTCCCACGGCACCATCGGGGCGGCCAGGAGCCGCGCGTCGGCCTCGCGCTCGGCCAGCGCGCCCGCGGCCAGGGCGGTGACCGCGGCCAGATCCGGCCTCGCGCCCGTCCAGTCGCCGACGGCGAGCCGGGTCCCCCCGGTCAGCGCGCGGTGCACCGGGTGCCGCCGGGGCAGCGCCGCGGCCACGACGTCGGCCACCCGCCGGGCGGCCGCGCGGACGGCCGCGTCGCCGGAGTCGCCCGGCGGACCGGCGGCGGCGATGGCGCGCAACCGGTCTTCGTCCAGGTCACCGACCGTGTCGTCCCAATGCTCGGCAAGCGCCTTGATGGCGTCCGGTACCGCCATGCGCGACCTCCCCGGCTATATCGGCGAATAACTACAGTACGGCGGATCCCGGACGAATGTCGGGTCGTTCCGTCCAGGCTGATGATCATTTGTGGCTTTTAGTGGCCTCGGCATTCCCATTGAAAAACCTGAATTCGGTCTTATCATCATTCGCGCCGGGCGGCCGGGGGAAGCCGCGCCGGCCGTTGCGCGACGGGGAGACAGGGGGTCTCATGAGCGGTTCCGAAGGCTATGGCTGGATTTACGCGGCGGCCGAGGCCGCGCGCGAGCAGGCCCGGCGCCGCGAACTCGCCGCGCGCCTCGCCGAGCTGCGCGCCGAGGCCCGGCAGCTCGAGAAGCGGCTGCGCCGGAAGGGGAGCCGCGACCTGCGCGCCGGGGCGTCCGACATCGCCGAGGCGGGCACCGGCGAGAGCGCGGACGCGCTGGCCGCGCGGGTGGCCGCGGCCGAGGCGGTGGTCGGGACGCTCCGTGACGAGTCCGGCCGGCTGGCCACGCGTGAGCTGGCGGAACGGCTGTCGCGGCACCGGCCCCCGCGCACGTCGCGGCCCGCGGCCGCACGCACCCGCGCGGCGGACGGCGGGGCGCCGGCGCGGAGCGAGGGCTCCGCGCTGCGGGAGAGGGACGTCACCGAGGTCAGGGAGTCGCTGCTGGTCCGGGCCGAGGACCTGCTGACCGAGGAGGCCGCGCGCTGCCACGCCGACGACCTCGAAGGGCTCGCCGCGCTGACGTCCGGCATCACCACGGCTCGGACCGTGCAGGCCGCGCGCACGGCGCTGCGCACGCTGGAGGAGCGCGTGGTCGCGTCCATCGAGCGCCGTGCGAAGAGCGACCAGGACGAGCGGACCAGGGCGGGGCTGCGCGCCCTGGCCCGGCACGCCGCCGAGGCCGACCGGCCCCGCCTGCTCGCCGCCATCGACCACGGATCGGACCTGGAGGCCGTCTCGGACCTGGTCACCGAGGCGGTCGCCGAGGCGGACCGCGCCGCCGCCCGGGAGCGGGCCGCGGACAAGGTCGCGGCGGCCACGGCCGAGGCGCTGCGGGAGATCGGCTGCGAGGTCGGCGAGGACTTCGCCACCGTCCTGGCCGCGGACGGAGACCGGATCGTCGACCTCGGCGAGGACTTCCGCGACCGGCTGGCGCGGGCCGAGCACGCCGCCGGCGCCCCGCCGGGCGCCTGGCGCGCCGACCGCTACGCCCTGCGCGTCACCATGCAGGGAAGCCGGGGGAGCATGCGCGCGAGCGTGGTGCTCGCACCCGGCGAGGAGCCCGACCCGCTCGTCGACACGGCCGCCCAGCAGGCGTTCTGCGACATGAGCTTCAACGACAAGGTGCGGGACCTGGCCAAGGACTGGCGCGGGCTCGACATCCGGCGGTCCTACCGCCTGCGACCGGGCCAGATGCCGCCGCCGGCCGCCGCCGAGGAGTCCTGGCAGGCGGTCGAGCAGACCCGGTCGAGGCGCCGCCGCAGGCACTCCGCCGGGCGGACGAACGAGCGGGCGAGGGAGCGGCGCCATGACCGCTGACGTGCCGGTGACGGCCCCGATGACCGGTGGAGCCACGGCGACCGGAGGGGCGCCGACGACTGGAGGAGCGGTGCCCGCCGGAGGAGCGGTGCCGCCCGGCGCCGCCGCCCTGCCCGCCTGGGTCCGCGAACTGGACATGGCGCTGCTGACCCATCCGCAGATCCTGCTGACCGGCAACGTCCGCGACCAGTACCCGCTGCCGGCCGAGGACGGCTCGGGCGAGATCGTCATGCATTCGCTGCAGGACGTCATCATGCGGGTGTGCCGCGGGCACGGCTACGGCGCGCTCGGCGAGCACAGCCCGCTGGACCAGCTGATGGTGCTGTGGCCGCTGTCCCTGACCGACTCGGGGCAGCCCGCGTGCCCCGAGTCGCTGCGGGAGATGTCCCAGGCCGACGCGGCGCGTCCCGGACGCGGTGAGAACCCCGACGCCGTCCGGCTGTCCCGGATCCGGCAGGTCCTGGTGGACGTGGTGCGCTGGCGCGGTGCCGCGATCGGGCTCGTCTTCCCCTACGCCGCCCGCGTGGGCCGCGGCGACTCCGAGGCCGGCGACCTCGGCCGCGACCTGTTCACCGTGGCGGAGGCGCTCGGGCACACCGCGATGCCCGTGCGCGGACCGGGCGTCACGCCGTACAACACGATCTTCTGGGTCACCGAGCGGCAGGACCACCTCGCCCCCGAGTTCGGCGCCGACAGCCGGCGGCTGCGGGTCATCGCGATCCCCGAGCCGCTGCTCGGCGAGCGGGAGCGCGTGGCCGCCTACGCGCTCCGCGACGTCGACCCGGGCGCCGGGCCGGAGCAGCGCGCCCAGGCCGCCCGGCGGCTCGCCGGGATCACCCACGGGATGCAGCTCGTGGAGCTGATGGCGATCGGCCGGATGGCCGAGCACCGCGGCCTGCCGCTGGAGCGGCTGGAGGAGGCGGTCCGGCTCTACCGGGTCGGCGTGCTGGACAACCCGTGGGCGGACGCCGCGCTGCGCGCCAAGATCGAGCGGGGGGAGAAGATCCTCAACGCGCAGGTCATCGGCCAGGAGCGGGCGGTCGCGCGGACCCTGCAGATCTTCCAGCGCTCGGTCACCGGGCTCACCGGCGCGCAGGCGTCCAGCTCGCCGAACCGGCCGCGCGGCGTGCTGTTCCTGTCCGGCCCGACCGGGGTCGGCAAGACCGAGCTGGCCAAGGGCATCGCCAAGCTGATCCTCGGCGACGACGCCGAGCCGATCCGGTTCGACATGAGCGAGTTCGCCGAGGAGCACGCGCGGGACCGGCTGATCGGCGCGCCGCCCGGCTACGTCGGGTTCGACGCGGGCGGCGAGCTGATCAACGCGGTGCGCGCCAACCCGATCAGCGTGCTGCTGTTCGACGAGATCGACAAGGCGCACCCCCGGCTCTACGACCTGTTCCTGCAGATCCTGGAGGACGGCCGGCTCACCGACGGCCGGGGCGCCACCGTGCACTTCACCGAGACCGTCCTCGTGTTCACCTCCAACCTCGGGGTCGTCACCAAGACCGGTGACATCGAGCGCAGGCTGAAGTACACCGACGACCCCGAGAAGGTGCGGCAGGCCCTCGACAAGGCGTTCCGGACGTTCTTCGACGAGACGATCCGGCGGCCCGAGCTGCGCAACCGCTTCGGCGACAACTTCATCGTCATGGACTTCATCCAGCCCGAGCACGTGCCGCGGATCCTCAACCGCGCGCTCGACTCCGTCGTGGGCCGGGTGGCCGACCGGCACGGCGCGCGCCTGACGATCGGCGACGAGGCCTTCGAGACGCTGCGCTTCGCGGCCAGGGCCCGGCTCGACCACGGCGGCCGGGGCGTGCTGAACGCCGTCGAGGCGGCCCTGGTGAACCCCCTGGCGGCCGAGCTGTTCGACCGTCCGCCCACCCCCGGTGAGGAGATCACGGTGCTCGACATGGAGCCCGAGGGCGACACCTGGCGGCTGAAGGTGGACCGATGCCCCGCGTGAGCCGGGTGTCCTGCCCCATCACCGCGCTCGGCCCGGGACGCCGGATGGTCGTCTGGTTCCAGGGCTGCCCGCTGGCGTGCACGGGGTGCCTGGCCCGCGACACCTGGAGCCCGTCCGGCGGCTCGGACCTGGCGCTCCCCACCCTGGAGCGGATGTGGCGCGAGGCGCTGGAGCACGGGATGGACGGGCTCACGGTCAGCGGGGGAGAGCCCCTGGCCCAGCCGGACGAGCTGGCGGAGCTGCTGGAGATGGCCGCCGCCGTCCGCGACGAGCTGGGCCGCGAGGCCGACCTGCTCGTCTACACCGGCTACGAGCCGGACGAGGTGGACATGGCGCCGCTGCGCCGGGCCGACGCCGTCATCACCGGCCGGTACGACGCGGCCCGTCCCACCCGGCTGATCTGGCGGGGGTCGGCCAACCAGGTGCTGACGCCGCGGACCGAGCTCGGCCACGCCCGCTACGACCGCCACCTGGACCACGAACCGGAACGCCCGCCGATGCAGTTCTCGGTCGACGGCGCGAACGTGTGGTTCGCGGGCGTCCCGGCGCGCGGCGCGATGGCAAGGCTGGAGCGGGCGCTGCGCGCCCGCGGTGTCACGTTCGAGGGGGTCACATGGCGACCATGATCTTCCGCTGCCCGCAGGACCCGGAGGGCTGCCCGACATCGCCCGTGCTGCGCTCCTGCGACACCCACAAGGTGAAGCTGGAACCGGCGCGCGTCGAGACGCCCGCGGAGGAGCCGCGCGCGGATACCGGGCCGGCGCCGGGCACGCCGCGCACGGTGTACCAGCAGCCGGACGGCGCGGCGTCCTCCGCCCCGTCCGGCCGCCGTCCGGTGATCGCGCTGCACCTGCTCGGCGACCTGCTCGTGGTGAAGCCCGAGGGCCTGCTGCTCGGACGGGACGAGCCCGACTGCGCGAAGGTCGACGGCCTCGCCGAGTACGAGCAGATCAGCCGCCACCACGCGCGGCTGTACTGGGACGCCGAGACCCTCTGGGTCGCCGACCAGCGTTCCACCAACGGCACCTACGTCAACGGCAAGCGGGCCGTGACGCCGCTGCCGCTGCGTCCGGGCGACACGCTTCGGCTCGGTCTGGACGTCGAGGTGCCGGTGTTCGAGATCGATGAGAACGGCGAACTCAGGAGCGCGCCATGACCCCGCCCGATGACGGGCCCGAGCGCCTGGCCAGCCCGCCCACCGTCCGCCAGGGCAGCCCCGAGACCACCGTCCAGGGGGAAGGCGGGACGGGCAGCCCGCCGACCATGATCCAGCACGGGGACACCACCGGCAGCCCGCGCACCGCCGTCCAAGGGGAGGGAAACGGGGCCGCGGAGGTGGGTGAGTCGCTGCGCGGCGCCGCGCAGTTCCCGCCCGAACTGCTCGCCGAGTACGAGCCGCACGGGGAGCGCGGACGCGGCACGGAGGGCGTGGTGTGGGAGGCGCGGCGCCGGTCCGACGGCGAGACCGTCGCCGTCAAGGTCCACTGGGCGGAACGGCCCATCGACCTCGACCTGCTCCGCCACCTCAAGCAGCACGACTATGACCGGCACGCCCCGCGCCTGGGCGGCTTCGGCAAGGTCACCACCCCGTACGGGACGGTCGGCTGGGTCGAGATGGAGTACTTCGGCACCTCCCTGGAGGATGTGATCCTCGCCGAGGGCGCCGGCGGGCCGATGCCGGACGACCGCGTCCGCGCCCTGCTGGCCGCGCTCGCCGAAGCGCTGGAGTACTGGCGGAACCCCGTCGACCGGATCCCGATCGACTTCAAGCCGGACAACCTGATGTTCCGGCGGGCGGCGGACGGGTCCGAGCAGATCGTGGTGACCGACTTCGGCGGCGTCGCGCGCGCGACCGTCACCGGGATGAACGGGCAGGTCATCGCGGCTCCCGGCTACACCGCGCCGGAGGGCGTGATCGGGCTGCGCCGGCCCGAGTCGCCGTGGTGGTCGCTCGGCGAGATCGTCTACCTGATGCTGACCGGCGCGACGCACCACGCCAACGACATCACCGAGCACGGCGTGCGGGAGACGTTCGTCCTGGACGTGGAGATGCCGCTGGACGGCGTCACCGACCCGCGCTGGCGCAGCCTGCTCGCGGGCCTGTTCACCCGGCAGCCCGACGACCGCTGGGGCGGCGCCCAGGTCCGCGCCTGGCTGGCCGGGGAGGACCCGGACGTCATCCGGCCGACCGTCCTCCCCGGGCACGGCACCCGGCGCGCCACCAACCCGATCACCTTCCACGGCGCCCCCTACGACAACCCCCGGGCGCTCGCCGAGGCGATGGCCGGGGAGCCCGAGGAGGCGGCCCGGTGGCTCCTCGCGCGGGGGAACGACTTCGCCAAATGGCTGCTGGAGGACGTCGGGAACCCGCTCGTCGACCTCCGCACGCTGGGCGCGGTGAGCCCGGACACCGCCCCGCTGCTGGTGCTGGACTTCGTCGTCACCTACGCGCCGGACGTGGTCCCCACCCTGCACGGGATCCGGCTCGACGACGTGGGCCTGGCCGGGCATGCCGGCACCGGTGACACGGTCTACGCCCGGCTGTTCGGTTCGGACGCGCTGCGCATCGCGGCGCGGCGGCCGTGCGGGCACGCCGGGTGCGACCACCAGGGGCGTCCCAAGGACCGGTGCGCCGTCCTGCTGCGGGTCGCCGACGACGTGCCGGTGATCATGCGGCTGGTCGAGGACCGTGTCGCGTCCCTGCGCGCCGAGGTCCGGGCCGGGCCCGGCGAGAGCCCGATGACCTGGGACCCGCTGAACGGGCGCGAGCGTGCGAACGCCTACATGACGGCGATCGCCCTCACGCTGGGCGCGGGCGAGTCCGCGCACCCGGTCACGAGGGACGGCACCGCTCAGCGAACCGTCCTGCGGCTCACCGGCGGCAGGCTGATCGGCGGGCCCGCGTGGTGGCGAGCCCTCAGGACCCGAGCGGCCGGAGCGGATCCGGCGAGCCTGGAGGGACGCGCCCTGGCCGCGACGGTCGAGGCGCTGCGCGAACGGGCCGCCCAAGGGCACATCGCCCGCAGGGCCGCGCACAAGGTGCGGATCGGGACCGAGCCCGCCGAGGCGGTGGGCTACGGCCTGCTCGGCGCGCTGGCGGCACTGCTCATGCTCATGGCCTGCACCTGGTCGGCGACGGTCCTGGGCAGGGCCTTCCGGGACGACATCACGATGGAGCCGACCGAGGAGCTCACCCAGACGGGCGCCTTACTGGGCAGGGCGGGCGCGGACGCCACGGTCGCGGTGCTGCCGGCTCTCCTCCTGCTGTCCCTCCTGATCGCCGCGCTGTGGCGCCGCCATGCGCCGCTCCTCGCGGTGACCGGCGTCCTCGTCTTCACCGCCGCGTGCCTGCCGCGCTGGATGCCGGTGAGCCACGCGCTGCCGGTGCCGGACTTCGCGGCCGGCCTGCTCTCCGACTTCGGCGCCGTGCCCGGCCGCTGGATCGGGCCGGTGGCGGTGCTGGGGCTGATCTGCGCCGCCCTCCTCGGCACCGGGGCGCGCGCCGCCATGCGGCGCGGCGTCCGCGCCCGCGGGCGCTACGAGCCGCTCGTCCGCGCCCGCGCCCTGGTGCAGCGGCCGGTCGGAACCGGGGCCGTCGTGTTCGCGTCCTGTACGGCGCTGCTCTGGACGTGCGTCATCATCCGCACCGTCTACGCGCACGAGGTGCCGCTCGCCGACACCTCCGGCGCGGGACGGGCGGCGGCGGACGTGTCGGTGGCGCACCTGCCGATCCTCGTTCCGCTGGCGGTGGTCGCGGGCTGGGGGGCGCGGCGCCGGCGGGCGCGGCGCGACCGGGCGCGGGACGTCTTCCATGCGGGCCTCGCCGCCATGCTCGTCATCGCGATCTGGCCGGACCTGTTCGATCGCGGCGTCACCGCCCTCCGCGACTGGCTCGCGGGCGAGAGCCCCGAGGCCGACTCAGTGCTCGGCGGGCTGCTGCACATCTTCATCAATCCGATCAGCGAGGGGCTCTCCCGCTGGCTGGCCGGGATCGGCGGCGCGGGCACGTTCTGGACGGCCCTGCTGCTGTTCCTGCCCGTCGCGGTGCTCGGCTATCTCGTCGTCGACGACCGGTGACCGCACCGGCGGCTCGGAAACGGGGGAACGGATGACCGACGAAGGCGTTGAGCAGGACCGGAGCGCGGAGGAGAAGCGGCGTCCCGGAAGCGGCACCCGCTCGGGTGACATCCTGCCTCCGGGCGCCGGGTCGGGCTGGTCCGGGACGTACTTCTACTGCCCGGAGCCCGGCTGCCCGACCAGGGAGCGCGCCCGTCCCGACGGGTCGCTGGGCAGCGGCCGGTGCGGTGAGCACGGCAAGGTGCTGACGCGGACGCCTCCCGCCGCCCAGACGCCCGCGGGAGGGGCGGGTGGACAAGCTTCTTGAGTCGCTCGCCGGGCCCTGGACGAAGCGGTGGACCGGGCACGTCGCGGCGGCGGCGCTGACGTTCTGGGCCATCGGCCTGAGCGCCCGGCTCGTCAGCGGCGGCGGCACCGCCACCGCGTGCCGGGCCGCCGGGCCGGAGGACCCGCTGGGCCACGCCTGGTGCCGGCTGGACGGGGCGGGCGCGGTCGGCTACGCGGCGCTGGTCGTCCTGGCGGGGTCGCTGGTGATCGGGTCGGCGCTGCTGGTCGCGGCGGCCACGCCCCGGATCGTCCACGTGATCGCGGGGGACGTGCCCCGGCCGGGCGGGCTGACCGCCTGGCCGCTGTGGGAGTGGCTGCTGCGCCGCCAGATCGCGCGCCGCCGCCGGGCGGCGCAGGCCCCCGGCCCCGAGCGGGCCGCCCTGCCCGACGACCTGATCGCCGCGGAGCGGGAGATGGCCCGGGACGCGCTGCGCGGCCGGATCGAACGGGACGCGATCGGCGAGCTGTACCGGTACCCGGCGGCCGACACGCTGATGGCGCCCACCCGCATCGGCTGCGCGCTCGCGGCGATGGTGGAACGGGTGCAGCGGCGGCACGGCCTCAACCTGACCGTCTGCTGGGAGCACCTGCTGATGGTGCTGCCGCCGGACGCGCGGGCGCGGCTCGCCCAGGAGTCGCGGCGTGTCACGCTGCGCGGCCAGAACCTGGTGTGGACGCTGGCCGCCGTCCTGTGGACGCCCACCTTCGGCCCGTCCCGGTACGCCGTGGGCTGGGTGCTGGGCGTCGCACTGGTGACCGCCTTGCTGATGCGGGGCGTCCGGGAGGCGGTGGAGAACTACTGCGACCTCATCGAAGCGCTCGTGACCTGCTACCGCGATCGGATCTACACCGCGGTCGGGTTCGCTCAGCCCACGTCCACCACGGGGGACGTCGCGGCGGGCCGGGTGCTGTCGGAGTACCTCGGCGGCTGGGCGGACGATCCGGCGGTCCCGCTGTCATGGCCTGCGCCGGAAACCGCCGCCCCCTGCCAGGAGAGCGCGCCGCCGCAGGGCGATGGCGACTCGGAGGCGACCCCATGACGTCAGAGGTGAGGCCATGACGCGGGCGGACCTGCACGACTACGTCAACTGGCTGCGGACCCGGCTCGTCGTGGTGCCCGGCGGGCCCCGGGCCGAGGCGGCGCTGCGGCTGGAACTGGCGACCGCGCTGGCCGAACGGTACGAGTCCGCGGAGCCGGAGGAGCGGGCCGAGGCCGCCGCCGACCTCGACGAGGTCATCGACTGCACCGAGTGGGCCGTCCGCGCCCTCGACGCCGGCGACGAGGGCCACGCCGACGCGCTCTCCTTCGCCGGGCAGGCGCGGGCCGAGCGGTACCGCCTCGGCGGTGCCGCGGCCGACCGCGACGCCGCGATCGAGCACCTCCGCGCCTGGCTGCGGTCGGTCCCGGGGGACCCGGACGACGGCGAACCGCTCGCCGACCTGGCCGCCCTGCTCCTCGACAGGTACGAGGAACGGATGGCCGGTGACGAGGACGTCCCGCGCGCCGAGCTGGACGCGGCCATCGACCACTGCGTACGCGCCCGGCGCATGGCGGGCGACTCCCCGGGCGGCGACGCGCTGCGGCAGTGGCTGGACTACCTGCACGGCATGGCGCTGGCCCTCCGCTTCGACCACCGCTACTTCGCCTTCGCCGACGCCTTCGACGCCGGCGACGCCCCCGACGACGGCCAGATCGCCCTGGCCCGAGCGGACCGCGACGCTGCGATCGACCTGCTGACCCGGCTACGGGCCGCCATGGAGTCCGGCGGGCACGCCGACGAGGCGACGCTGTCGAGCGTCACGGGACGCCTGGGAGAGCTGCACTGGGACCGCCGCACCGATCCCTGGCCGGACGCGCCCGAACCCGGCGACGGCGACGCCGAGCGGGCGGTGGAGCTGCTCGGCCGCGTCGCCGGCGCCCCCGGAGCGCGTCCCGGGACGATCGGCTACCTCGCCGACGCGCTGCGGGGGCGCTTCGAGGCGAGGGGCGCGGAGGACGACCGGCTCGCCGCCATCGCCCGCTACGAGCAACTGCTGGACGGCGCCGGGGAGGCGACGGCCGCGCACGCCCGCGAGATGCTCGGCGACCTGCATTTCGCCGGCGCCGACCGCGACCCGTCCCCGGACGGCCGCCGCGCGGGCTTCACGGCGGCGATCGAGCACTACGGGGCCGCGCTCGCGGCGGCGCGCGACGATGCCCGCGGGCCCCTCGCCGGCCTCCTCGCCTACGCGTACACGAAGCGGGCCGACGGCGCGGCGACCGACGACGACCTCGACCGGATCGCCGAGCACGCCGGGGAGGCGTGGGAGCTGCTCGAACCGGGGGAGGCCCGGACGCTGAGCGGCCTCATGCTCGGGATCGCCCTGCACGACCGGCTGCCCCGCTCGCGCCGCGGCCGCGCCGCCGACCTCGCCGACATCGAGCGGGCCGCGGCCGTGCTCATCGAGGTCGAGCCCGACTGGCGGGACGACCCGGACGCGTGCTCGACCGTCGCGGCCCTGATCGGGGTGCTGCTCACGGCGCGCGGCCAGGCCACCTCGAACGCGGCCGATCTGCGGGCCGCGGGGCCGTGGCTGACCCGCGCCCTGGAGACGCTGCCCATCGGCACCCCGCCCGGCGACGTGCTCATCCGGAACGTGGCGATCGGGCTGATGACCCGGTCGGCGTACGACATGTCCTCGGCCGACACCGCCACCGCGATCGGCCTGCTGCGCGCGGCCCTCGACGACCCCGGCTCCGAGCGGCGGGAATGGACACGGGCCGCGCTCGGCATCATGCTCTGCCAGAACGACGCGGGCCTCGCCGAGGGGATCGGGCACCTGACGGCGGCGTACCGGGAGCTTCCCCCGGACGACCGGGACCGGGTGACCGTGGCCGAGTCCCTCGCGGGCGCGCTGACGCGGCGCTACAACGAGAGCCGCGACCTGGAGGACCTGCGGGCCGCCGAGCACTACCGCGAGATCGTCGCGGAGTACTTCCGGCGGTCCGGCGCGGACGAGGACCACTTCTCGCCCGACTCGCCGGCGCTGCTCCGGGCGGGCCGGGCCGGGGTCGACATCGTCCGCGGGGCGTTCGGCGACGGGGCCGAACTCGTCGGCCGCGGCGTGGCGGAGATGCGCGCCGCGCTGGACTCCCTGCCCGAATCGCACCCGCACCGGGCGCGCATGCGGACCGAGCTCGGCACCGGAATGATCGTGCACGGGCTGACGGGCCGCGGCGGCGGCGCGGCCGCGCTCCTGGAGGCGGCGGATCATCTGAGCGCCGGCCTGGCCGAGCAGCCGCCCGGCCATCCGGCCCGGCCGTACACGCTGGTGCGCGCCGCCAGCGGGCACCTGCTCATCGCGATGGGCACGCAGGACCGGACGGCGGCCAAGGAGGCCATGCGGATCGCCGATCTCGGCCTGGACGAGGGGACGGGCGACGCGAACGCCCTGCTCCGGCTGGCGATCTTCGCCGCCGCCGCGCGGTACGCGCTCGGGGGGCTCACCCGCGACCCCGGCTGGTACGCCGAGGCCGCGTCCCGGCTGGAAGGGCTGCTGGCGGATCCCGGCGTGCGGCCCAACCCCGACATCGAGGCCGGGATGCGGATGCTGCTCGCCATGACGCGCCGGGAGGAGGGGCGCCACGACGCCGCGCGCGAGGCCGGTCTCGCGGCGCTGCGGGCGCACGGCAAGGCCGTCCTGCTCCAGACGGGGACCGGGCAGGCCCTCACCCGTGCGCGGGCGGTCTACTCGCAGGCGGAGCAGATCGTCGACTGGCACGTGCGGGACGGCGACCTCGGCGGCGCGGTGACCGCCCTGGAGCTCGGGCGGGGGCTCGTCCTGCACGCCGCGACCTCCGCGGCCGACGTGCCGTCCCTGCTGGCGGACGCGGGTCACGGCCCGCTCGCCGCAGAATGGCGCGCCGCCCCCGACGCGTACGGCACCCGGCCGTGGGAGCGCGGCCAGGACCTGACGGAGCTGCTCACGGCGCAGGGCGCGCTGGCCGTCCCGTCCGAGCTGGGCCGCCGGGCGCTGGCCGCGCTCGCCGGCGGCTCAGCGGAGACCCGCCTGCTCAACCCGCCGTCCACGGCGGACATCGCGCGGGCGCTGGCCGCGACCGGTGCCGACGCGATGGTCTACCTGCTGCCGCCGGTACCGGGCAGAGCGGGCACCGGCATCGTCGTCACCGCGGACGGCCGGCTGCTCCCGCTCTCGATGCCGCTCCTGATGGACGAGTACAGCGGCATCCTGGACGAGTACATCGACGCGAGCAACGCGGTGCAGTCCATGACCCCCGAGGAACTCGCCGACCGCGACGCCATAGCGTCCAACCGCTGGCGGCGGGTCCTGGACGCACTGTGCGACTGGGCCCATACGGCCGTGATGCGGCCGCTGCTCCGGCTCTGCGCGGACCAGTGGCCGGGCCGGGAGCCGCGGCTGGTGCTCGTCCCGGTGGGAAGGCTGAGCGTCGTGCCATGGCACGCTGCCCGCCGGCGCCCCCGCGAGGAGGGCCCGCCGCGCTACGCCTGCGCCGACGCGGTCTTCTCCTACGCCGTGTCAGGACGCCAGCTCGTGGACGTCGCCCAGCGGCCCGTCCGCCCGGTCGGGGACGACCCGCTGATCGTCAGCGACACGTCCGGGACCCTCTACTACGCCCCCATCGAATGCAAGGAGATACGTCGCCACTTCTTCCCCGGGGCGCGCCTCCTCGGCGACGAGGACCTCACCGGGCGCTCGGGCGACGGCACTCCGGACGAGGTGCTGGAAGGCTTCCCGGCGCCGGGCCGCCCGGGGGCGTCGGACGTCCACCTGGCCTGCCACGCCTTCGCCGGGGACGAGCCGACGGCGGCGTTCTTCCACCTGGCGGGCGGCCAGCCGCTGACGATCGAGCGGATCCTGCGGACCGCGCACGGCCGCGACCCCGCCGCGCCGGGCGGCCGGGTCACCGCGGCCGCCTGCGTCAGCGACCTCGCCGTGGGCGACTACGACGAGGCGCTCACCCTGTCGACGGCCATCCTCGCCGCGGGCCCGGTCACCGCCGTGGGCTCGCGATGGAAGATCCCCGACCGGGCGGCGTCCCTGCTCATGTTCGTCTACTACCGGCATCTCCATCGGGGGCTGTCCCCCCGCGACGCTCTGCGGGCGGCGCAGCTCTGGATGCTCGACCCGTCCCGCGAGGCGCCGGAGGGCATGGCCGATCAGTTGCTCCTCGCGATGGAAGAGGACGAGGGCGACCCGGACGGCCCCCTGTACGACGTGTACTCCTGGGCGGCCTACACCCACCAGGGCCGCTGACCCGTCGATCGGGCCGGGCCGACCCGGTCAGTGCTCCGCCGCGAGGGTGACGCCCAGGCCGATGAACACGCTCCCGGTCGCGGCGTCGATCCTGCGGCGCACCGCCTGGCGCCGGCGAAGCCAGCCGCCGATCCGCCCGGCCAGGACGCCGACCGTTCCGTCCGCCAGGAACTCCAGGACGATCAGGATGGCGCCCAGGATGGCGAACTGGAGCCAGACGGGCCCCGCCGCGGGGCTGATGAACTGGGGCAGGAAGGCGACCATGAACGTGAACGTCTGCGGGTTCGCCATGGACGACACCACGCCGTTGAGGAAGGCGCGCCGCCCCCGCATCCCGCCGCCGGCCAGGTCGTCGGCCTGGCCGTCCTTGCGCCTCCGGATCATCTGCACGCCGAGGTAGATCAGGTAGGCGGCCCCGGCGATCCGTATCACCGTGAACACGACCGGGAACGCCGTCAGCAGCACCGCGAGCCCGGCCGCGGCGGCGACGACGTACAGCGCGTCGCCCGTGATCACGCCGACCGTGGCCAGCAGCCCGGCGCGGGCGCCGCCGCGCACGCCGCACCCCATCACGAACAGCATGTCGGGCCCCGGAGTGATCAGCGCGACGATCGTGGTCGCCGTGAACACGGCGAGCAGGTGCGGCTCGATCGGCATCCGCCGATCATGTCATCCCCCGGCCGCCGGGGTCTTCCCCGTTTCCAGCGCGGCGAGCGTCTCGGCGAGCCAGGCGCGCTCGGCCGACGAGGTGACGCGGGCGATGTGCTGGATCCCGGCCCGGAAGGGCGAGTCCAGTTCGTCCTGTCGCAGCGCGCGGTCTCCGGTCACGAAGAACCCGCGCTTCGGGTCGTCCAGGAAGGCCAGCCGCCGCCGCAGGACCTCCGCCCTGCCCGCCGCCGAGGGCAGCAGGTGCAGGAACGCCAGGATCGTGAAGTACCGGTTGCGGTCGGTGATCTCGACGTCGTCGGGATCGGCGAGGCGGCGGCGCAGCTCGGCGCGGCCGTCGTCGGTCAGCGCGAGCACGTACCGCGCCGGCCCGCGCGAACCGGGCTCGACCCGCCGGGTCAGCAGCCCCCGCTCCTCCAGCCGGCGCACCGCCGGATACAGGGACCCGTCGCTGACCGGGCGGACGTGCCCCATCAGCGCCGTGATCTGCTTCCGCAGCTCGAACGCGTGCATCGGACGCTCGGCGAGGAAGCCGAGGACGGCGGTCTCGAGCATGGCCTGCCCCTTTCGCGCGAACGGCCCCCGGAAGCCCGGGCGCGACACCAGCCCGTACGCCGCGACGGCGGAGAGCACGACACCGGCCGCCGCCAGCCGCGCCGGCGACAGGCGCTCGTCCAGGACGACCACCCCGAGCAGCACGGAGACCAGCGGTGCCGCGAAGGACACCAGAGAGGCCCGCACGGCGTCCACCCGCTGTATCAACACCGTATTGGCCAACCAGCCCAGTCCGGAACAGGCCACACCCAGGACCAGCGCGGCGAGCCACGGCCCGAGCGATCCATCGGGGCGCGTCGCGTGGGCGAGGGCGAACGGCGCGGAGGCGGCGGTCGCGACCAGCATCTGCGTGCAGGTGAGGGTGAGCGGGTCGGTCTTGCGGAGCCGGGCGCGCACCAGCAGGTTGCCGACCGCGTAACTCATCGCGGCCGCCACGGGAAGCAGCGCCCACGGCGACGCCCCCTTGAGGGACCCGCCTGTCGTCAGCACCGCGAGACCTCCGAGCGCCAGGGCGAGGCATGCCACCTGCCGCGCCTTCAGCCGCTCGTCCGGCAGCACGACGTGGCCGCCGACCGCCACCCAGACGGGCGTGCCCGCCAGCAGCAGCGACACCACACCGGTGGGCACGTGATGCTCGCCCACCGTGATCAGCACGGACGGCAGTGCCGCGCTGCACACCCCCACCACGAGCATCTCGACCGGGCTGGCCCGCAGCAGGCGTCCCATCGCCGCCAGCGAGGACGCCGCCCCGCGGCGCACCGCCATCACCGCGAGCAGGGTCGCGCAGCCGAGCCCGAACCGGACGCAGGCGAGCACGTCCGCCGGCAGCGCGCGCCCGGCGATGGAGATCAGCAGGAACGGCACGCCCAGCGTCGTCGTGACCCACGCGGCGAGCAGACCGTTCGTCCAAGCACGAGGCATGGGGGAGAGAGTACCTCGATTCGAGGTAGTGAGTCGCCCCCGCCGTCGTCAGCGCTCCCGGATGCGGTACACGGGGTGCTCCTCGGCGATGCGTGCGAACTCGCCGAGCGGGGCCGCCGGGCCGAGGCGCAGGTGCGGGCGCGCTCCGGGGGCGACGGCGGCGTAGCGGCGCAGGATCGGCGCCCGGTCCTCGGGCGGGACGGGTTCGAGCCGTACCGGGACGTCGCGGCCGCGCCGTCCCAGCACGGCGGTCCGGCCCGCCGCCTCCACGTTGAGCACCCAGTTCGCGTCCGGTCCGAGCATCGAGACCAGGTACTCCGCGCCGCCGACGTCCGCGACGGCGACGGGGACGGCGGTGTCCCGGCCGGAGCGCCGCCCGCGCACCCGCAGCACGGCGGTGTGGGCGGGACGCACCCAGCCGGTGGCGTACAGCAGCGCGTCGAACCGGTTCCACAGCCGCATCGGGCCGGACGGGCGCCCGCCGCGGTACATGCGCCGCTTCGCCCCGCCGAGCTGCCGCAAGACGCCGGCGACTCCGCGGGAGGTCATCGGCTCCTCCTCCAGAGCAGCACCACGGCCACCAGCCCCGGCACGCAGGGGAGTACCTGGAGCCACGCGAGCGGCGGCGCCAGGCCCACCTCGCCCGAGGTGTCCTTCACGGTCAGACCGGTGAGCGCGAGGCAGGCGGCGGCCAGCCAGACCCCGGACGCCGCCCAGGGCGCCCAGGCCCTGCGGCCGCGGACCGCCCACATCGTGCCGAGCCAGCCGAGGACCCCCAGCACGCCCACCACGGACAAGATCGCCAGATAGGCCGTGACGGCCGCGTCGACCTCCCCGGAGTCATAGGCCGGGTACGTCGCCCGGACGTGGTCGGCCAGGACGTGCGTCGTACCGAGATCGACCAGCGGATACACCGTCGCGACGATCGTGAGGGCGAGCCCGCCCCACATCACCGTGATCGCCGCCCGGGGCCGCGACGCTCCGGTCGCTTGCACTGCCATCCCAGAACTCCTCGTCATGCCGGGTCTGTCCGCGCCCGGACCGGCGGCGCACCGGCGGAGGCGCTTTCAGACAGTGACTGTCTTCCAGAAAGTCACTCTATGTACGACTTGCTGAGAGTCAAGTTCAAGCAGAGAGTCACTTGCTAGACTTCGCCCCATGGGAGGGCTTCGCGAGCAGTGGCGGCGCAACGCCATGCGCACCATCCAGGAACGGGCTCTCGACCTCTTCGACGAGCGCGGGTTCGACGCCGTCACGATCGAGGAGATCGCCGCCGCGGCCGAGGTCTCCCCGTCGTCGGTGTACCGCTACTTCGGCACCAAGGAGGGGCTGCTCGTCGCCGACGAGTTCGACACCATGAGCGCGGACGCGGTCGCCGGCATCATCGATCCCGCCGACCCCGTAGGCAGCCTCCTCCAGGCGGTCCGCCGCTACGAGGCGCCGCCGCACGACCCGGACGGGTCCCAGGGCCGGGGCCCCTGGCGGCGCGTGCGCTACTTCTTCACCGAGCCGTCCGTCCGCATGGCGGCCTGCGCGGCGCTCGACCGCGCCGCCCAGCGGGTCGCTCCGCTGCTGGCAGCCGAAAACGCGGGCCTGAGTCCGTCCCAGGCCCGCGTCGCGGCCAACGCACTGGCGTTCGGCTACTTCGCCGCCCTCGAATCCTGGTTCGACGACGGCGGCACCCGCCCGATCGCCGAGTACGTGGAGGAGGGCCTGCGCCCCCTCCGCAGGATCTGGGCGGGTGCCTGACCGGTCAGCGCAGCCCGGCGAAGAAGGTGCGGATGTCGGCGGTGACGTCGCCGGGGGCCTCCATCGCGGCGAAGTGACCCGCCTTGGGGAACTCGCTCCAGTGCACGATGTTCGTGTTGTCCCTGGCGGCGAGGGACCTGATCGTCTGGAAGTCGTCCGCGAACACGGCGACGCCCGTCGGCGCGGTGTTCACCGCGGGATCGGCCTCCGCGCGGGCCTGCTCGTAGTAGTACCGGCTCGCGGTGGCCTGCGTGTTGGTGAACCAGTAGAGGGACACCTGCGTCAGGATCTGGTCGATCGTCACCAGGCTGGTGCCGTTGCCGAACGAGTTGAGCAGTTCGCTGTAGGCGAGCTGCCCCACGGGCGAGTCCGCCACCGCCGCGCCGATCGTCTGCGGGCGGGCGGCGTTCATCGCGTTGTAGCCGCCGACCGACTGGAACCACTGCATGTGCTCCAGCGCCGCGTACTCCTTCGGACCGAACCCCTCGAACTCGGCGGGGTCGCCGGACGGGAACGAGAACAGCTGCAGGACGTGCATCCCGAGGAACCCGGGCGGGCTCAGAAGGCCCAGCTCGCGGCAGACCATCGCGCCCATGTCGCTGCCGTGCGCGCCGTAGGAGTCGTAGCCGAGGCGGCGCATCAGGGTGTCGAGCGTCCGGGCGACCCTCGCCTGCGTCCAGCCGCCGCCCTCCAGCGGCGTGCTGAAGCCGAAGCCGGGGATCGACGGGACGACCACCGAGAACGCGTCCTCGGCCCGGCCGCCGTGGGCGACGGGGTCGGTGAGCGGGCCGATCATGTCGAGGTAGTCGGCGAACGACCCCGGGTAGGTGTGCAGCAGGAGCAGCGGCGTCGCGTCCGCCTCCGCCGACGGCACGTGCACGAAGTGGACGGTCTGGCCGTCGATCTCGGTCAGGTAGTGCGGGAACGCGTTCATCCTCGCCTCGGCCGCGCGCCAGTCGAACGAGCTGCGCCAGTACTCGACGGTCTCGCGCAGGTAGCCGTTCGGGGTGCCGAGCGTCCAGTCGTCGGCCGCCGCCGGCCGGGGCAGGCGGGTGCGGGAGAGCCGCGCGCGGAGGTCGTCGATCTCGGCCTGCTCGATCGAGACGGTGAAGGGACGGATCTCGGTGGAGCCCTGCTTGTTCGTCATGCCCTCACGGTAGGAGCCATATAGGAAGAGTCACTTCCTATATGTGCCGGGATACTGGAGAGATGTTGCAAACGTCCGCGCGCCTGCTGGCGCTGCTCGCCCTGTTCCAGTCCCAGCGCGACTGGACGGGCGGGCAGCTCGCCGAGCGCCTCGGCGTGACGTCCCGCACGATACGCACCGACATCGAGCGGCTGCGCGACCTCGGCTACCCGGTCGAGGCGACCCGGGGAGCGGCGGGCTCCTACCGGCTCGGCGCGGGGACCCGGCTGCCGCCGCTGCTGCTCGACGACGAGGAGGCGGTCGCCGTCGCGATCGGGCTGCGCGCGGCCGCCGGCGTCGGCGGCATCTCCGAGAGCAGCGCCCGCGCCCTGGCGAAGCTGGAGCAGGTGCTCCCGCACCGGCTGCGCCGCAAGGTCCTGGCCCTGCACGAGGCCACGTCCCGTGCACCCGAGAACCTCGACACCGACGCGGCCGACCCCGAGACCGACGGCGCGCTCCTCGCCGCGATCGCCTCCGCCATCCGCGACGGCGTCCAGCTCCGCTTCGACTACGCCACCGCCGCCGAGCCCGCCGCCGACGAGCCCCCGTCCGCCACGGCCGCGCCGCCGGGCCGCAAGCTGGTGGAGCCCTACCGCCTCGTGAGCTGGCGCCGCCGCTGGTACCTCGTCGCCCGGGACCCGAAGTCGGGCGAGTGGTCGGCCTACCGAGCCGACCTGATGACCCTGCGCACGCCCGGCGGACCGTCCTTCACCCCGACCCCGCTGCCCGGCGGCGACTACACCTCGTTCGTCCTGCGGAACGTGGCCGCGACCGGCTGGAAGGTCCACGCCCGCGTGACCGTCCACGCCCCGGCCGACCATGTCCTCGCCCGCATCAACGCGACGGTCGGCCTGGTCGAACCCGTGGCCGCGGACCGCTGCGTCCTGGCCACCGGCGCCGACAGCCTGGAGACGATCGCCGCCTACCTCGGGATGCTCGGCCTCGACTTCGACGTGGTCTCCCCACCCGAACTGCGCACCCACGTGACCGCCCTCGGTCACCGCTACCTCCGGGCAGGCGAGGCCCCCGAGGGCGGCGTGGCATGATCAGCCGAGGCGAAACCGAGGGCAGGGGGCCGCAGTGCGCGACCAGGTTCTGGGAGGCCGCTACCGCCTGGTGCGACGGCTCGGCGAGGGCGGCATGGGCGAAGTCTGGGAGGCCCAGGACGAGACGCTGGACCGCCGGGTCGCCGTCAAGCTGATCTCGTCGCTCGGCGGCGGCGGAAGCCGCGGCGGCGAGGCGCGCGCCCGGTTCCTGCGCGAGGCCCGGATCACCGGCCGACTGCAGCATCCGCACATCGTGACCGTCCACGACCTCGGCGAGAGCGGCCCCGACCACGGCGACGCCCCGTTCCTGGTGATGGAACTGGTCCGGGGCGAGGGCCTGGACGCGAAGCTGGCCAGGGGCGGCGTCACCCTGGACGAGGCGGCCCGCTGGGGCGCGCAGATCTGCGACGCCCTGAGCGAGGCGCACGCGGCGGGCGTGATGCACCGGGACATCAAGCCGTCCAACATCTTCATCACGCACACCGGCGCGGTGAAGGTCCTCGACTTCGGCGTCGCGCGAGCGGCCGACCCGTACGCGACCGGCGACCGCCTCACCCGCACCGGGTTCATCGTCGGCACGCCCCCGTACATGGCCCCCGAGCAGGCGCGCGGCCATCCCGAGCCGGCCAGCGACCTCTACGCGCTCGGATGCCTGCTGTTCGAGATGATCACCGGCCGCCTGCCCTTCCAGGCCCCCGACGGCGTCGGCTACCTGACCGCCCACCTCACCCAGGAGCCGCCCGTCCCCAGTTCGGTGCGGCCCGGCATCCCCGGCACGTGGGACGCTCTCGTGCACAAGCTGCTGAGGAAGGAACCGGCCGAGCGCTACAGGACCGCGGCCGACACGGCCCAGGCCCTGCGGCGGCTCGACCAGCCGGCGCCCACCAGGAGGCTCACCCGGCAGCACGACAGCGCCCCGGTCCCGGCCCGGGACGCGGCCCCGGCCCAGGACGCGGGGATCCCGCCCATCGGCGGCTCCTGGCTGCCGGGCGCGGTATGGCTGCTGACCGTGGTCGCGACCGCGATCCTGGTCTCGATCAATATGAACGGCCGCTCCGACGCCCAAGACGCGGCGACGGGGGCCCTCGTGGTCACCATCGCCACCGCCTGGCTCGTCGGCAATCTCGCGCTCATCGCGCGCCCGCGCCTGCGCGCGGCGGTGACGAGAGTGACCCGGTTCGCCCTCCCCCTCCTCCTGGCCGTGATCTACATCGTGGTGATCGCCGGCACGGTCGGCAGCTACCGGGGAGATTCCCACTACTGGTGGAGACTGGCCATCTCCACCGCCGCCCTGACGAGCCTGCTCGGCGTGGCCGCCGCCCTCACGCCCCGGACCGGATCCTCGACCCGCAAAGCGGGCTACGCGCTCGCGGCCTGCAACGCCATCGCGGTTCTCGACACCGTGATCGCCCCGTGGCAGGTCTCCGTCACCCCCTACATCGCCTTCGTGAACCCGCAACCGGTCACGTGCTCCTCCGCCACCCTGGCCATCACGATGTACTGCGTCCGGGAGATGGCGACCCGCCGGGCGGCGAACGGCCTGCGCCCGTCCACCGTCGCCGCGGTAGCGCGCGTGCGGTGACGCCGGCGTTTCGCGGCCTGCCCGGCCGGACCGATCTCGGACGCCAGCGGCGATCGGGGTCCTTCAGGTCATCCGGGCATGCCACGCGGGAACCCGCATTTCCGGCTCCGTTCGCGCCATTCAACTGATCGACGAGCGGGCCGTCAAGATCGCATACCGCGCGGTTACATCTTTCATGGAATGGTGGTCACCGGCGGGCCCGCGGCTTATTATCGAATGGCTCGGTAGTGACGTGGAACGTGGGTGCCGACGCGGCCCGTGAGGGGGCGGCCACGGGCTATGAACAGGGGACATCCCGAATGAGACCGCCAAGAATGGTCCGCGGCCCGGCGGCCCGGCGATTTGTCGTCGCACTCGCCATTATCGCGCTGGGCGTCTCGGCCGGCCGCGCCGCCGGAGCCGGACGGGTCGAAAATCTGGTCAACGGCCAGCCGTATTTCCTCGCCGTCTCGGCACTGCTCGCCATCGGGCTCTACGGCAGCACCCACGGGATCGAGCACGCGCGGATGCGCGCGGACCTGCGTGTCGTGGTGCTCGCGGTCACCGTGGGCGTGCTGGTCAAGGCCACGATCATCACGCTGGTCATGGTGGCGCTGTTCCCCGGCCCCGAGGCGCTGGTGCTCGGTGTGGCGGTCGCGCAGATCGACCCGCTCTCGGTCGCCGCGCTCCAGCACTCCTCGCGGCTGTCCCCGCGCGGCAAGACGCTGCTGCTGGCGTGGGCGTCGTTCGACGATCCGGTGACGACGCTGCTGACCGTCTACGCGGCGACGCTGTCGGTGGCGGCCTACGACCTCGACCGCACCGGCGAGCTGGCCGCGCTCCAGAGCGGTGGCCTGGGCGGCTTCCTGCTCGGGGTGGCCGCCAACGTCGCCTTCGCCGCGGTGGTGTGCGGAGCGTGGTGGATGCTGCGGAAGTGGCGTCCGGGCACGGTCGCCGGGTTCGCGGCGGGCTGCGGGCTGCTGCTGGCCGCCGGCGTCGTGGCGGTGTCCCAGTTCTGGATGCTCGGTGTGGCGCTCGTCGGCCTCTTCGTCCGACCCGTCCTGGCCAGGGCCCCCGAGGCGTTCGAACGCCGGCTCGGGCAGCTGACGCAGGCCGCCCTGGTGCTCGCCGTGCTCGGCGTCGGCTTCCTGCTGTCGGTGCGGGTGCTGTTCGCCGCCGGGATCGTGCTCGGCGTGACCGCGTTCGCGGCGCACGCACTCGTCAGCCTCCCGCTGACGCGCGGGCAGGACGCCGACGACCGCGCCCAGCTCGCGGTCGCGCAGCAGAACGGCATCACGGCGATCGTCCTCGCGCTCCTGCTCACCCCGCTGTTCCCCGGCGTGGTGGCGACCGTCGCGCCCGCGATCGTCGTCATCAACGCGCTGCACGCCCTCGCCAACGCCGGCTACGCGCGCGCCGGCTCGTGGGCGGCCGTCCGGGACCGGCTCGTCCGGCCGGTCCCGTCCCGCCGGACGACCCGCGCCGGCGCCCCGGAGGTGAGGGCGGCGCGGATGGCGCCGGCTCCACCCGGGCCCGGCGACGAGCAGCCCGTCCACTCCTCCGCGCCCCGCGCCGACCGATGACAGCCCAGCCGCAGCAGGGAGGCGACCGCATGCAGGGCGAGGCGACCGGACCCGCGGAGGTCCAGCGGGTCTGGGACCGGCAGAGCGTCTGGTCGCAGTCCGCCGACCGGCTCAACCGGCTGATCGGCCGGACCCGGCTGGCGAGCCTGGTGCTCGGCGCGGCCGCCGCGGTGATGGGCGCCGCGGCCGCCCAGACGATGGACTTCGGGCTGCTCGGCGAGCTCCTCGCCTTCGGCGCCGCCGTCGCCGCCGCGCTCGTCCCGCTCACCGCGCGGTCCGCGGGTCCGGACGCCGTCCGCGACTGGACGCGCCTCCGCTCCATCTCCGAGGCGCTGAAATCGGAGGTGTACGTCCACCTGGCGGGGGTGGGGAGGTACCGGGGCGCGACCGGCCCCGGCCCCCTGCTGGACGAGGCCGAACGCATCGAGGCCGACGGCGCCGACCTGCTTCCCCGCCTCACCGGCATCGAGCCGGTCACCCGGACACCCCCCGCGGTCTCCGGCATCGGCTCCTACGTCACCGAGCGGATCCAGGGGCAGCTGGACGGCTACTACCGGCCCAAGGCGCTGCGGATGGGCCGCAGCGTCCGGATCGTCCGCCGGATCGAGGCCGCGCTGGGCGCCGCGGGCGCCGTCGCCGGGGCGGTCGCGGGAACCTTCCAGGTGGGGGAGATCGCCGCGTGGGTCGCCGTGTTCGCGATGCTCGCCGCCGCGGTCGGCACGCACGCCGCCGCCGCCAAGTACGAGTACCGGCAACTGGAGTACACCCGGACCGCCGAGCAGCTCACCCGGCTGCTGGCCCGGCGCGAGCGGAACGCCCCGTCCACCGCCGACGACGATGCCTTCGTCGCCGAATGCGAGCTCGTCATCTCCGCTCAGAACGAGGCGTGGATGGCCAAGGTCTCCGGCAACGACGCCCCCGCCCTGCCCTGACTCGTGCTCACTCCGGCCGGGGCTCCAGGTCGGCGATCGCCTGCGCGAGCGTGTTCATCGTCGCCTCCGCCACGGCGACCTTGGCCTGGTCGAGGGTCACGCCGATGAGGGCGGCGTCCCTTCCCAGCCGCCGGTAGTACAGCGCGCCCGCCTCGACGTCGAGGACCACGCGCCGCAGCGTCCCGCCGAGCAGCGGGAGGAGGGTGCGGTCCAGCCGGTGGCTGGTGATGTAGGTCAGCTTGCCGATGCGCTCGTAGTGCTTCCTGCGCTCGTCGTGGTCGGTGTCGACGGTGAGCGCCGCCAGCTTCGGATGCCGGAGCAGGTCTGCCGACCGGACCGGCTCGGCGCCCTCCAGGTACGTCACGAAGTGCAGCGCCTCGGGGCTGAGCGCGGCACGGAAGTGGCCGGCGAGCTCCGCACGGGCCCCGTCGAGCCCGGACTCCTCGATGTACGGCTCGTCGTCGGCCAGGTCGGCCTCCTCGACGTCCACGTCGTACTCGCTGTGCATGCCGCCCGGGTTCAGGTGGCCGCCGTAGCCGCGGGCCAGCCGCACCAGGTCGCACAGGTGCCCCATGGCGGCGTCGGCCTCGTCCGCCGGTGTCTCCGCCAGAGCCGCGCCCACCAGGTACTCCCCGGCGAAGGGCGAATGGTAGAAGAGCGCCCCGTCGCCGACGTCGAACACGCACCGGATCAGGCGCCCGCTCCGGACCGGCACGAACGCCTTGTCCAGACGCGCGACGACGTAGTGCAGCTGCTGGCCGCTGGTGTGCAGCGACTCGCGCTTGCGCTTGGCGTCGTCCAGGGAGTCGATGCCGGGCTCGTCGTCGGAGTCGAAGGTGTCCTGCCAGAACTGCTGGTTGCCCTGGATGTAGTACGCGACGTACTGGACCCTGCGGGTCCTCAGCGTCTGCCAGGCCAGGTCCTTGAGCCTCTCCAGACCGGCCGCCGACCGGTTCGGCTGCCCCTCGGTCTTCTTCAGCCTCGGCCCGTTGCCGTTCTCGGGGACCTCTGTCGTCATCACATACCCCGTTCCGCGTCGCCGCGCCCTTTTCCCACGCTTCTCACGTCGACGGAATCTCAATGTCGATGTCCCTGCGCAGGCCGCTGTCCAGGCCGGTGTCGGCCCCGGTCTTCGCGTCCTCGGTCACCTGCAGGTTGGTGTAGGCGATCTGGCTGAGCGGGTGCCGTTCTCCCAGCCGTTCGCTGTAGCCGGCGTAGGCGTGGCGCTCGTGCTCGCATGCGGCGTCTGCCCTTCCCACGGCGGCCAGGGCGTTGGCGTACCCGATCTCCGCGGCGAGCGTGAACGGGTGCTTCGGCCCGACGTTGACGTCCTCGTGCAGCGCCCGCCACGCCTTCTCGGCGTAGGGCAGGGCCTCGGCGAGCTGTCCGCACAGGCGTGCGTACACGGAGAGGTTGGCCTCGCATGCGCGGGTGAACGGATGCGACTCTCCGAAGCCCTCCCGGTAGAACCGCAGGTTGAGCCGCCCGCGGTCGAGTGCGTCCGCGGTCCGGCCGGAAGCCGCCTGGGTCGCCGCGACGCTGACGGCACAGGAGAGCGTGGCCGGGTGGCGGGGACCGTAGAACTCGCGGCTCCGGTGCCAGGTGCCGGTGAGGGACTCGAGCACCTCTTCCGCCTGGCCGGCGTACCGCCGGGTGACGGCCAGGGCCTGCTCCGCCCGCAGGGCCGCGGGAGTGTTGTCCCTCCCGCTGGAGCGGAGCTCGCCCAGCACCTCCTCGAGATGGCTCACGGCGTTGGCGTAGTCGCCGAGTTCCCGGTAGTCGATGCTGAGCATGACGAGCGTGTGCCAGGTCTCCGGTGCCTGCTCGCCCAGCACCCGGCGCCGTGTCTCGTAGATGGAGCGGTCCTGCTCCAAGGCCGCCTCGATCGCGCCGGTCAACCGGAACGAGACGGCGAGGTTGTTGGCCTCGCGCAGCGTGTCCGGGTGCTCCTCGCCGAGCCGCCGGCGGAACTCGTCCAGCGTTCGCTCGTCCAGCCGCGCCGCCTCGCCGAACCGCCCCTGGGTGCGCAGGTCCGCGCCGGCGGCCCGCCGGATCTTCAGGCCGAGCAGATGGTTGGCCGGCAGGTGCTCCTCGCGCAGCCGCCCGGCCTCCTCGTCCCAGTGGGCGGCCTGGGCGTAGTCGCCCAGCTCGCGCAGCGCGTTGGCGAGCTCCACGAGCAGCTCGAGCCGGTAGCGGTCGCCCTCCGCGAAGTCGTCGGTCCAGCGGGCCCGCAACTGGTCGGCCAGGTCGGCGGCCACCTGCCAGTCGTTGGTCAGGTACAGGTGCCTGACCTGCCGGACGGCCCACGCGCGCACCGGGTCGGCGGCCTTCACCGTGTCGCCGAGCTCGCAGGCCGCCACATGCCGCTGCAACTCCCGGTGGCGCCGTTCCCGGAGGGCGCCGGACGCCTCGTCGCCGGGCACGGCCGCCGCCAGCACGGCCTGCGCCGAGGCGCGGGCCGTGTGCCGCTCCTCCGCCGTCATCCGGTCGCGGACGATCCGCAGCGTGTGCGGGTGCACGCACAGCCGGCCGAGCTGCTGGTCGACCCGGATCAGCGAGTAGCGCTTGAGCGTCTGGACGACCTCGTCGACGGTGACGTCGAGACCCAGGGCCGGGTCGTGCCTCCCGACCTCCTCGCGCATCCCGGCGGAGCGGACCAGCTCCATCGCGACACCGTCCGGCGACAGGTACGCGCAGACGCGCAGCAGCCAGAGCCCCGCCGCCCGCTCGCCGGCGAGGCGGTCCAGGGAGAGCTCCACGGGCCGCTCCTCGCCGGCCGGAACGGTGATCTCGTCCCTGCCGCCGAGTTTGTCGAGGTACTCGTCGACGAGCGTCCTGGGCGTGCGGTCCGTGGGCGGATCCTCCTGGCTCTGCGCCGCCGACCAGGTCGTGGCGACCCATCCCGCCGCCTGGTCGATGGCGAGCGGCTGGTCGTGGAGGCGCTCGGCCACCCGGTCGGCCAGAACCCTGGGGATGTCCGAGTCCCCGATGCGCGACAGGAAGAGCCGGATGCTCTCGGCGCGCTCGAAGCGGCCGACGGGCAGCACGGTGTGCCCGGCCGAGGCCCAGCCCTCGTGCCGGGACGTCACCAGCACGTTGCCCGGCCCACCGGTCGGCATGAGCTCGTCCAGCCCGCGCGGGTCGTCGGCGCCGTCGTAGATCAGCAGCCACCGGTCCGGGCCGTCACCGGCCGCCAGTGCCCGCCGGACCTGGTCGACGGCGTCGTGGGCGTCGGTGGGGGCGCCTTCGCGCAGCCGCGGCAGCAGCTCCGCCAGCTTGGTCCGCACCTGGTGGGCGTCCTCGGCGGGAATCCACCAGATCACGTCGTAGTCGTGGGCGTACAGCCACGCGTACATCGCGGCGACGCTGCTCTTCCCGATCGCCGTCGTGCCCGTGAGCACCGTGGGGCGCCCGGTGCCGCGGTCGCGCACGAGCGCGTCGCGGAGGTCGCGCAGAAGGCCGTCCCGTCCGACGAAGTTCTTCGCGGGCGCGCTGACCTCCCGGACACGCGGGGGGCGCTTCGGGAAGCGGGGCGCGTCCGGCGCGTCCACGTCGCGGGGCTCGAGCTGGTCCAGCCAGGTGAAGGTGGTGAGCAGCTTCCGCCGCACGGCGGCGGCGTCGGCCCCGTGGGGCACCAGGTCGACGTCGACGGCGAGGGCCAGGGACTCGTGGAGCGCGCCCTCCCGGACCCGGACGCCGATCAGCCGCTTGTCGTCGCGTGCGCGGGAGCCCGCCTTCAGGTCCGCGATCAGTGGCCACGCCTCGTCGAACTCGGGCGCCTCCGCGAGGTCCGGCGAGAGCAGCACGATGGTGGTCTCGACGGGCGAGCCCGGTGTGCCGTACGGCCTGACCCGCACCCGCGCACTCCGCAGGACCCACGTGATCCAGTCCGCCCAGGGGCCGTCCGCCACGCAGGACAGGATCGCCACGTCCTGCATGGCCGCCGCGGGCTGGGCGGTCAGGGAACGCTTCAGCGCCATCCGGTCCGGCTCCGGGCGCGCCTTCGCCTTGGTCGCGGGGTCCCCGGTGATGGCCTGGGCGAGTGCCTCGTAGGCCTTGAGCGCCGTCCCCGGCTGGGCGGGGTCCTCGGCGATGGCCGCGATGATCGGGTGCCGCCGGAAGTAGGGCGACTCCGGGACGGTGACGTTGGCCCAGTACCGCGCCCGCTCGCCCTCGCCGGGCACCTGGAGCAGCGGGTCGAACCGGTTGCGGGCGAAGCGCTTCATGCCGTCGAGGGTGTTCCGGTCGTCCCACATCGGCACGGGTAGCACCCGGACCGGGCCTTCGGGGCGACGCTCGGTGAGCCGGCGCAGCGTCCGCGTCAGCTCGGCGGCGATCTTGATCTCCTGGGCGTAGCCGAGTTTGAAGCAGGCCACCAGGACGTCGGCGAGGTGGGTGACGCCGTGCTGGGTGACGGTGGGCCGCCCCGAGAGGCTGTCGAGCAGGACGTAGTCGTACCCGCTCTCCGCGAGTTCGGTGCGCAGCGATGCGAGGAAGTGGCGGCCGGGCCGGCTCTCGACGAACAGTTTCCAGTCGAAGCTCTCCGTCTCGGCCCAGTACCCGTCGTCGGAACGCCGGCCGGGGCCGAGGTAGGCGAGCTTTCCCGCGAGGCCGGAATCGAGCCCGGCCGGGGACCAGCCGAGGGTCAGGATGTGCCCGCCGATCCGCCCGTGCCGCTCCCACAGCGCGCCGAGATCGGAATCGCGAGCGGAGTCGTGCCGCGCGACGTCCCAGTAATCCCGCACGACATCGAAGATCCCCGGCTGCTCATCGGGGATCTCCTCGCTGGGAAAGAATCCGGCGAGATATTGATCGACAGAAGGCCGCTGCGCGCCGATGGCCCAGTCGGCGACGAGCACGTTGTGGCCGTGGTCGGCCAGAATCCACGCCGTGTTCGCCAGTGCCATGGAGCAGCCGATTCCCGGCTGTCCGCCGTGGAATGCGACGATCTTTCCGCTGGATGCCGCGGCGGGCACCTCTTCGCGCCGTGGAGTCACCCTAGCCCCCACTCTGGGACACAAGTGTACAACCGCTGAGAAATGCTACGGATAGCACATGGTATATCCACTCTGCGCCCCTGCCTCACCTCTTGGCGTGACATTCATTCAAACGATCACGTGAGCCCAGTTTAGGGCTGTCCCAAAACCGGTGAAACATGACCGCATCAGGCCGAATTGGGCTGGTTTAGATCGCTGATGTGCGGTGATGGCCAGACTTTTATGACCCGCCAATGGTCTTCTCCGCACTTCGGGGCGGCCATCGGCGTCTCATCCCTTACGATGAGAACGAAAAGTCAACGGCCGTCCCCGACCCTCCGTCCCGGACTCCGCGCGGGGCTCGCCCCGGGCAGAGGTGTTCTGCGCATGCGAGGTGACGTGAAGACCTACTTCTTCACTAGCTACGCCCGGGGTGCGGACAGGGCGTGGGTCGGCCGCTTCCACACCGACCTCGAACGCGAGGTGCGCGTCCGGCGCGGCCTGTTCGCCGAGGGATGGCTGGCCGAGGCCGGGGGCGCGGACGTCCACGGCGCGGCCGAGTCCGCGGCGATGGTCGCGCTGATCTCCGCCGACTACCTCCGGGATCCGCACTGCGGCCGCGAATGGGCGATCTTCGAGGAGCGGCTCGCGACCCACCGGCCTGCGCGCGACCTGTGCCTCATACCCGTCCGGTGGCGGCCGATCGACGCCGCCGACGTGCCGACGATCATGCGTCCGATGCCGGAGGCCTGGACCGCCGCGGCCATCGAGCCGGCCACCCGCGCCGGAGTGCTGGAGCTCATGCGCACCCATCGGCTGGACGGGGAGGACGGCTACTACGCCGTGGTGCGCGCGATCGCGGCGCGGGTCTTCGACGCCGAGAGCGCCGGCCTCGCACCGCTCGACCCCGCGGCGGCCGCGGCCACCGGGCCCGCGTTCGGCGTCCGCTCCGCGGACCGCACCACCGAGCCGGTGGCGGTGCGCGCCGAGGCCGACGACCCGCCGCGCACCGTGGCGATCAGCTACGTCGGGGCCGACCTGCCCTGGGCCGAGTACCTCGGCAACCTGCTGCGCACCTACGACTACGACGTGGAACTCGTCCGCTGGAACGCCGGACGCAGCGAGCCCCTGCGCGTCTCCGTCGACCGCGCCCGCGGCAGCGGTGAGCGCGTCGTCGCCGTGCTCTCGCAGAACTACGTCGCCCCGCACATGGAGGCGCTGGTGCGGGAGGAGGACCTCGGCTGGGAGGAGGCCCTGACCGCGCCGCCGGGAAGCGGCGTCCCCGTGATCCCCGTCCAGGTCGACAGCGGCCCCCTGCCCGGCGGCCTCAGCAAACGCGCCATCCGCATGCACGGCCTCAGCGACGCGGTGATCAGGACGTTCCTCGACGCGGTCCGAAGACGCCCTGCCTGACCGCGGCCCCATGACCCTCTACTCCCCGAGCCTGCCCGAACCGCTGCGCCTCCCCGGCACGCCTCCGCCGGTCTGCCGCCGCGGCCCGCGCGACCCCCATTTCACGGGCCGCGACGACGAGCTGGAGCAGGTCGGTGAACTGCTCGCCACGGAGCGGGTCCTGGTCGTCGACGGCGACGGGCTGGAGCGGTCCGGCAAGTCCGCGTTCGCCCTGGAGTACTGCCACCGCTTCGGCCAGCGCTACACCATGATCTGGTGGTTCGACTGCCGCGCCGAGGACGGCCTCGACGCGCAGGTGGACGCCTTCCGGAAGCAGGCGGGGGACGCCGCCGGGACGGAGCGGTGGTGGCTGAGCGTGTACGACGGCGTGCGGTCAGCCGCGGACCTGGACGGGCACCTGCCCGACGGACCGGCGCACGTGCTGCTGACCTCGCATGGCGCCCATGGGCCCCGCGACCGGGGCGTGCCCGGCGTCCGGACGTTCCCGCTGGGCCCGTTGACCCTCGCGGAGTCCATCATCCTGCTGATGCGGAAGGCGCCCGAGCTGGACCCGGCGCGGGCGAAACGGCTCGCCGAGGCGGTGGGCCACCGGCCCGCGCTGCTCAGCGAACTGGGCGACCTGCTGCTGGGGAAACCGGATATCGACGTCGACACCTGCCTCGCCCTGATGAGGCTGGGCCGCCGCATGCCCGCCCTCGGCGCGACCGTGCCGCCTCCGCGTCGTCCTCCCCCGGACGAGCCACGCCCCCCGGGCGAGCAGCCGGTTGTGGCCGAGCGGCCGTCGCCTCCCAAGGTGGAGATGGCGTACAAGACCCAGCTCGTCAACGCACTGGAGGAGGTTCAGCCTCTTTCCGATCAACTCTCCGAATGGGTCGCGGAGATCGAAGACATGTTCGGGAAGTTGGGCGTCCGGCGCTCCGCACCACGGGCGACACTCGTCAATATGACCAACCGCGCTCTCCGGCACGAAGACGCGCGGATGCTCGAAGCGATGCTCGAAGCCCTCCGCCTCGTCGTGCCCGAGAACGAGCCCGGGGTGTCCCGGGTCGCCGAGCTCATCGACCAGATCAAGCGCATCCGCTATCCCTGATCGTTCGCGACCTCTGGAGCCTCATGTCCGAGACGCCCTACGCCTTCTTCGTCAGCTACGCGCGCCACGTGGACCAGGACCTCGTCGCCGGGTTCTTCGACGATCTGGACGTGGAGGTCCGGCTGCTGCTCGGCCGCGACCGCAAGGACGCCGGCTTCCTCGACCGCGAGGGGCTGTATCCGGGTGACGACTGGGAACGGGTCCTCATCGAGCGGGCCCGCACCGCGCGCTCCATGATCGCGCTGCTGTCCGCCGACTACGGCAGGAGCCGCTGGTGCGGCCGCGAATGGGGCATCTTCGCCGCGCGGATCGAGCGGCTGAACGCGCCGCCCGGCACGGCGCGCACCCGCTGCCTGATGCCGCTGCGCTGGTCCGGGGCGACGAAGCCGCCCGCCGCGGTGGCCCGGCTCCACAGCACCCACCGGAGCCTCGGCGACGACCTGCTGATCGACCTCAAGCGAGCGGGCGGCGACCGGTACCGCGGCGCGGTGGGCAAGATCGCGCGATGGATCGTCGAGGCCGACGCGCTCGCGCTGCCGCCGCTCGGCGAGGCCGAGGCGCGCGCGGTGCCGCCCGCGTTCGGCGACGCCTCGGCACCGGCCTCCCCGCCGCCGGCCCCGATCGCGACCCCCGGGCGCGTGCCGATACAGCTCAAGGGGCGCCTCGTGAACGCCCTGTACATGGTGGACCCCATCCGGTCGGGCGAGGTCGGGGGGCTGATCCGGCTGATCGAGGACGATGTGGGCATGCTCGACATCCGCGGCAGCAGCACGAGGGACCGGCTCGTCAACCTGGTCCAGCGTGCTCTCCGGCACGAGGACGCGTCGATGCTCGACGCCCTCGCGGACGCCCTCCTGGCCCAGGCGCCCGAGAACGATCCCGCGCTGCCGCGCGCCGGCGAGCTCATCCGGCAGATCAGGGCCATCCGCTACCCCTGACCCGGCCCCCGGCGGCGCGGCGCATTAACGCGTCATTGCATATCGTCCTCGAACGCGGACTGGAAAGCGGCGACCGCATCGAATGAGTTTGTGTCAAGTGACACAAAGAAGCGGTCCAGGGCGCGTGCCAGCACGGAATCTCCGAGATCATCCAAGGCATGCAGGGGGATGGCGCTGACATCGAGCAGAAGATCGGGCGAGTCGCCTCCGTGATCGGGCATGGGTGCACCTCCGAATTAGATGTTATTTTGTGGTGGGGGCTCACCGCGACGGACTATCGGGTAAGGGGCGGTCCGTTTTCGCCCGGAACGAAGGGCGAAGCGGCCGCCGCCGTGCCGGGATACGGATCCGGATGACAATGAAAATCTCTTCTCGGGCCTCGCCGCACCCCCCGTTCGGCGACGCCTGGCCGGCCGGGCTGGACGTTCGCGCGCTGCTGGACGGCGGCTGGCGGCCGACCCCGTTCCGCGAGTTCGTCCTGAAGATCGTCAGCCGCTGCGATCTCGCGTGCGACCACTGCTACGTCTACGAGCTCCGCGACCAGAGCTGGCGCGGCCGCCCGCGGGCCATGTCCCGCGAGGTCCTCGGCCGGGCCGCCGCACGCATCGCCGACCACGTCCGGGCGCACGACCTCGACGCCGTCACGCTCGTCCTGCACGGCGGCGAACCGCTGCTGGCCGGGACCGGCCTGCTCGGCGACGCGGTCCGCGCGACCCGCGACGCGGTGCGCCGGGCTGCCGGCCCCGGCCCGGACGGCCGCGACCGGGTGGGCGCCGTCGTGCAGACCAACGCCGTCCGGCTCGGCACCCGCGAACTGGCGCTGTTCGACGAGCTGGACGTCCGGGTCGGGGTCAGCCTGGACGGCACCGCGGCCGCCCACGACCGGCACCGCCGCCACGCCGACGGGCGGGGCAGCCACGCCGAGGTCGAGGCGGCGCTCGGCCGGCTCTCCTCCGGCCCCTACCGCCACCTGTTCGCCGGGCTGCTGTGCACGGTCGACCCGCGCAACGACCCGGTGGAGACCTACGAGGCCCTGCTGAGCCACGGCCCGCCCGCCATCGACCTGCTGCTACCGCACGCGAACTGGTCGGAGCCGCCCCCCGGACGGGGCGACCGCGGCGAGACCCCGTACGGCGACTGGCTGGCCGCGGTGTTCGACCGCTGGTACGCGGCGCCGCGGCGGGAGACGGGCGTGCGGCTCTTCGAGGAGATCCTCCAGCTCCTGCTCGGCGGAGCGTCCACCACCGAGGCGATCGGGCTGTCCCCGGTCGGCGTGGTCGTGATCGAGACCGACGGGGCGATCGAGCAGTCCGACAGCCTCAAATCCGCATTCCCGGGCGCGCCCGAAACGGGGCGGCACGTGTTCACCGACTCGTTCGACGAGGTGCTGCTCTCGCCGTTCGTCGCGGCCCGCCAGATCGGTCTGCGCGCGTTGTGCCCGGTCTGCTCGTCCTGCCCGGTGAAAAAGGTGTGCGGCGGCGGGCATTACGCGCACCGCTACCGGGACGGGAACGGTTTCCTCAACCCCTCGGTGTATTGCCCTGACCTTCTCCGGCTCATCATGCACATCCGTGCCAGGGTCGCCTCCGACCTTTCCCGCATGGCCGCGAGACGAGAGGCGCGCGATGGAGATCCGCTACCACCGGCCGCCGGCTGACCTCCTCCGGGAGTTGGCCGCGGGCGGTGGCGGCGTCGCCGCGATGCGCATGCTCGGCGGGATCCAGGCCAGCCGGCACCTGCTGCTGGTGCGCGGCGTGGCGGAGACGGCGCGCGCGTCCGGCGACCCCCGGACGGCGGGGCGGGTCGGGGCGGCCTACGAGATGCTCGCCGACCTGCAGGCCGTCCACCCGGAGGCGGTGCGGCAGGTGATCTGCCACCCCGCGGTCGGCGCGTGGGCGGGCCGCGCGATCCGGGACGCGCGGCTCCACCGCTCGTACGGCGGCCTGGAGCGGCTGAGCGCGCTCGCCGCCGCGGCGGCGGTCCGCGCCGGTGCCCGCGCCACCGTGAGCGTCCCGGCGCCGGATGGGCGGCTCATGCTGCCGTCTCTGGGCATGGCCGTGCTCGGCCCCGTCTCGCATGCGACGGTACGGGTGGCGTCCGGCCAGGGGCTCGTCGAGGCGTCCGGTACCCGGGTCGCGATCCCCGCGGATCCGGAGTCGGACGCGCCCGGCTGGCTCGGGCTGCGCCGCCTCAGGGTGTCCTCCGCCGGCCTGACCCTCGACGTGCTGCTCGACGACCTCGACCCGTACCGCCTCCCCGGCATGCCGGTGCGCGGCCGGCTCCCGGAGCCCGAACTCGCGCGGTGGAAGGACGACCTCGCGGCGGCCTGGCGGATCCTGGTGCTCCGCCACGGCCCCACCGCCGCGGAGATCGGCGCGGGCATCCGCGCGGTGACGCCGCTCACCGGCCCCCGCACCGGGCAGGTCAGCGCCAGTTCCCGCGAGGCGCACGGCAGTCTCGCGTTCTCCACCACCGGCGAGGCCCGTGAGCTGGCCTTGATCATGGCCCACGAGGTCCAGCACGCGAAGCTCGCGGCGCTCATCGAGGCGGTCCCGATGATCCGTCCCGGCCATGACCGCCGGTACTACGCGCCGTGGCGGGACGACCCGCGCCCGGTCTACGGCCTGCTCCAGGGCGCCTACGCCCACCTCGGCGTGGCGGGTTTCTGGCGCAGGGAGCGCCGCCGGCGGCCGGGCGACATGCACGCGCACACCGAGTTCGAACGCTGGCGCACGGCGGCGCTGGTCGCGTCCGAAAGCCTTCTCGACGGTGACGGCCTGACACCGGCCGGCGCCGGCTTCGCCGGCGGCATGCTGGAGACCCTGCGGCTGTGGGGCCGCGAACCGGTGCCCGCTCCGGCGATGCGGCTGGCCCGGCGCCGGGCCGCCCGCCACCGTGCCCTCTGGCTCCGCCGCCACGGCCACCACCTCGCGGCCCCGCGCAACCCTGGCTGACCGTCCCGCCGGATCAGGCCCGAGCGGACGCGAAGTACCGGTTCGAGGCGGGCGACCACAGCAGGATGAAGACGGCCAGCGTCACCAGCCAGCCGATGACGACGAGCGTGCGGAGCAGAACGTCGTCGTCGTTGACCGCGAAGACAACGAACCTTCCGGTGAACTGGACCGCCAGCAGGCCCGTCAGCCAGGCCCTGGCCCAGGGGCGCGGCCGCCGCAGGAGCAGCGCCAGCCAGGCGTACGCCACGCCCCAGACGAGATGGAAGACGTCCGTCAGGCCCTGCGGTGGGTACAGCCAGGCGAACACGTGCCCGACGAGCAGTACCCCGATGCAGGCCAGCGCCCAGTTGACGGTCGCGGGCACTTGAGCGGCCTGGTCCGCGCCGGTGCGCGCGGAGCCGTGAGCAGGCATGTCTCCTCCACTACAGCGATCGGTGATCGTGCACTGCAAGCCGCCCATGGATACCATATAAGAAAATCTTGTCTGAAACTATCTCTCCTGAGAGTAAGATACTCGAGCGGCGGTGTGGGGCGGCTCCTGCACCCGTACCGGGCCGACGCGGATGGCCCTGAGGCGGAGGACGCTGGCGCCCCAGGCGATGAGCACGCACACCGTCATCATCAGGGCGAAATGGCTCGTCCCGCTGCTCAGGCTGCCGGACCCGTGCTCCTCGATCGCGTACGCCGTCAGCTCCCGGGTCGACCACAGCGGCAGGAGTTTGGCCGTCGCCCCGGCCGGATCGACCAGAAGCTGCAGGGCCATGATGGAGAGCAGCGCGAGGGCGCCTTCGAGTTCCCGGGAGATGGCGAGGCTGACGAGCGCGCCCAGCGGCGCGCCGATCAGCACGGTCGTCACCAGCAGCAGGGCCACTCCGGCGAGCCGCGGCAGATCGTCCTGGGTCACGGCGACCAGCCCGAAGTAGACCCCGGCGACGAGGACGCCGACGGCCGCGAGCGCCAGCTGCCTGCCGAAGAACAAGGCGGTCGGCGATGCTCCGATCACGCTGAGGCGCTGGTCGAGGCGGCGCGCTCCGACATGGCTGAACAGGGCCAGTGTCGCGACCGCCCAGCCCACACCGATGGACAGGAAGCGGATCGCCTGCCAGTGCACGTCGATGCGCACCAGGTAGAACACCAGCGGCAGCAGGAAGACGAACAGCAGGGCCACGCGCCGGCGGATCATCTCTTGCAGGCTGATGGAGGCAACGGTCAGGAGCATCAGTTCTCGCCTATCGGCTGCAGTTCCAGAACATGGTCGACACGGTCGAGGTCGTGGAGCATGTGCGTGACGACCAGCACGCCGGCGCCTCCGTCGCGCCACCGGAAGACCTGGTCCCAGAAATCGACGTAGGAGTCCTGGTCGAAGCCCTGATAGGGCTCGTCGAGCAGGATGAGTTCAGGACGGTTCAACTCGCTGAGAACCACGTTGAGCTTCTGCTGCGTCCCACCGGAGAGATGGGAGGCGATCACGTTCTTCCGGGGAGACCAGCCGAGCTGGGCGGCCAGATGGGAACCGACGGAGACGGCTTCCTTGGGGTTCATCCGGTAGGCGGCGCCGAAGAGCCTGAAGTGCTCCGACGGGGTCAGCAGGGGGGCGACCCCGTCGTGCTGGGGCGCGTACCCGATCCGCTCAGTGCGCTGTACCGTCCCGGACGAGGCGCGAGTCAGCCCCGCGCATATGTTGAGAAGCGTCGATTTGCCCGAGCCGTTGGCTCCGACGACCGCGGCGACCTCTCCCGCGTGCAGATCCAGATTCACCCCGCGCAGCACCTGGCGCCGTCGATAGCGCTTGGTCACGTCCCTCAGACGAAGAACGACCGCGCCCCGCCTGCGCGGCGGTGGCGCCGCATGCCTCGTGGCCTGCCGCACAGTCCGGGCCAGAGCCCCCGCATAGGACACTGCCGGCCCGTACATCGAACCGGGCTCGACCCCGGCGGCCGCCGCCTCGGCCAGTGCGTCGTTGGTCAGATCACCGGCCTCGGCTTCCTCGATCCCGGCGTCTTTCAGGTGCCGGTAGAGCAGCGCTCCCCAGGCGTCGTGCATCACATTCCCCCTGACGGCGCGTGCGTCCCGGTCGGGGTTTCGACCACGGCGCTCATCGCAGCGCGGAACTGCATCCAGGCACTGCGCCGCTCGTGCATAGCGGCCAAGCCGAGGTCGGTGAGCTCGTAGTACTTCCGCGGCGGGCCGGACGGCGAGACCTCCTTCTCCGTCCGCACGAGCCCCTGCTTCTCCAGCCGCAAGAGAGCTGGATACAGGGTCCCTCCGGGAACCTCGTCGAAGCCCACTTCGGCGAGGCGCTCGACCAGCCCCCTCCCGTAGTCCCGACGGTCAGCGAGCAGGCACAGCAGGCACACGTCCAGAAATCCATGGAGCCACTGCTGCGGAATGTTCCGTGGCATGGTAAGTAGCCTAACTGACTACCAGTCCCTAGTCTAACTACCAACTAGCGACCATGGCCGTTGCGCGTTGTGGCGGCTCACCCGTCAAAGCTTCGCCACGGCACACCAAGGTGCGCGAGCGGCCGCAGGAGGCTGCGGTGCACGGCACCGACCCATACACCGCAATGGCCGTCGCCTTGGTCGCTGACGCGGGCGATCAAGCCGGGCGCGACGTAGAAGGAGGTCTCGTACTGGGACCACAGCCACGCGTTGAGCGGTACTCGACGCATCGTGTCGGTCAGCAGATCGGCGAGCGGCCGCGGGATCGGCTCGGTCGTGGCGATGTAGGGGGCGCTTATCAAGGCTTCGTGCAGCGAGAACTGGACCAGGAAGCCGCTCAGCCGCTCGTGCTCCGCCTGCCGGGGCGTAGGCGGCTCGATGGTCCACACCGCCGGGTCGTCTCCGGCCGGGTCGAGCGCCCAGTAGAAGGCCCCTTGGTTCTCGTGGCCGAACACCAGCAGTCCGTCCTCGTCGAAGTGCAGGTCCGTGGACGGGCGGATGAAGTTCTGCCTGCCCAGGATGTGCGGGCGTCCGTGGGCGAGCCGGTAGAACTCCGCCAGTGCGGGTGGTACCTCGCCCGCCGCGGCGGGTGCGGACTCCTCGGCGGGAGCCGGGTACCAGCTCTTGATGAACATCCGTAGCGCGGTGGTGCGGTCTCGGTCGAGGTGGTCAAGCCACTCCAGCCCCGGCAAGGCTCCGGGCGTCGGGCTCGGTGGACGCACCTGGTCCAGCACGTCGACGTCCAGGGGCGGGTCGAGACGGAGCATGCAGTCCTCGAGTGTGTAGGGGGCAGTGCCCCAACCGCTCTGCGAGTGCTCGACCGTGCCCAGATAAAGGGCGCCCTCCCGGACTCGGACGAACAGGTGGATCGGCTGCGACTCGGACCCGGATCGCAGCCACGGTTCGGTGGACCAGCCACCCAGGAACCGGGCGGCGAGCTCACCCGGCATAGGGCCCACGAGCGCGAACGTGTCGCGGTTTCGTACCCCGCTGGTCGCCAGGTCGTCCCCGGCCGCCGCGACGATCACGGTCCCGTCCGGTCCGACGGCGACATCGGCGCCGCCTGCGCTGACCACGTCCGCTCCTGGCCCCGCGAAACTCAACGGTTCACCATCATCGATCACGGCCAACCGCGTCAGTGACATCCGCCCGACTGTAATCCCCTTTCGGGCCGCGTCGGGCGGTCTCCTCGGCCCCGCGGCCCGCTGGACATCACGGGGCGGGGGCGGTGGTGGACCGGTGTTCACGGATCTGGTCGTGGTGGTCCGCGACCCAGGTGATCAGGGACGTGACGACCTGGTGGAGGCTGCGGCCCAGCGGAGTGAGGGCATACTCCACGCGCGGTGGCATGGGCCTGGCCATCGCCCGCACCTTCGGCGGCCGCGGCTTCGACGTCGCCCTGATCGCCCGCACCAAGGAGAAGCTGGAGACGCTGGTCGGCCGGCTCGGCCGGGAAGGCATCAACGCCGCCGCGTTCCCCGCCGACATCCTCGATCGCGCATCACTGACCGATGCCCTGGCCGCGGCCAAGGCCCGCTTCGGCGGCATCGACGTGCTGGAGTATTCGCTGGCCCCGCACTCCCCGGTCCCCGGCCTCACCATGGCCGCTCCCTCGCAGGTCACGGTGGACAATCTGCAGCCGATGATCGAATACGGCTTTTACGGCGCCGTCGCGGCGACCCGGGCGGTACTGCCCGCCATGCGCAAGGCCGGCACCGGGACGTTGCTGTTCACCACCGGCGGCGGCTCGGTGGACCCGCTGCCGATGCTCGGCAACGCCAACGCCGCCCAGGCGGCACTGCGCAACTGGGTGATCAACTTGAACAAGGAGTTGGCGGGCACCGGCGTGTACGCCGGGCACGTGGCGATCAACGCCTGGATCGGCGAGGGTGTCGTGGACGCCCCGGAAGGCAGCCCGACCGCCACGCCCGAGCAGATCGCACCCCTGTACTGGGACCTGCACGAACGCCGCGACCGCTCCGAGGCCGTCTTCAACGCCTGACCGGTCTTCCGCCCCCTCTACTGCGGCAGCCGTCAGAGCGGCGAACTGACGGACGTCTTCCGAAGTCAGCGACATTGCCACGCCATTTCTCGGGACCACATGGTCCTCCCGAAGGCCTCTTCGGTGGTGTCGTTTCCCGATCATTCCCGGCCGTATCGGGCTGCGCGTGAGCGGCGGAAGCGAGGACAGAGCGCAGCGGGTCCGAGAGAATTGGGGGGACGCGATGTGCCCCTGGAGGGAACATGGCTGGTCTCGAATGGACCTGGCTGCTCAGATCGGATCGGGAGGACGACGGCGTCCTCGAACGCCTGCGGGGGGCACCTGCCGCGGAGACGGAACGGCTGCTGCAACGCCTGCAGAACGCGGCCGCCGGCGCGGGAGCGAACGGCGTGAACCGGCTCGCGGTCGGATTGGCGATGGCGGGCCGCCCGGAGCAAGCGGCCGATGTGCTGCGGGCACATGTCGCTGAACATCCGGACGACACGATCGCCCTGCTCAATCTCGCCCAGGCCGAGTTGTCGGCTGTGCCGGTGGTCGGACGGGTCGCGGCGATACTCGAGGCGGCCGTCGCGGGAGCGGCCGATCCCGAACTACGAGCGTTGGCGGAACGGCGGCGCGCGGAGTACGCGCAGGCCGAACGGGAAGCGGCGCAGAACCGGGAATTGCTCGAGCACCAGGCCGCGGCGCTGCGCGAACGGATATCCCTAGGGGTCGCCGAGAGTGGCGACCGCAAGAGGCTGGTCCGGATCCTGACGGGCTTGGCCGCCGTGCCGGACGGTGACGTCACCCCGGACCAGGTACTGGACGCCGCGCGCGACGCCCACCGCGAGGCGCCGGAGGACCCGACCGCGCTCGAACTGTTCGCCGCGGCGCTGCTGAACGCCGGCGACCCGGGCGAATACGAGCGCATCTTGGCGGAGTTGGAGCGACGTGCTCCGCACTCGCCGGTGCTCGATCTGATGCGCGAGCACGGTCCGGAGCACGAAGCCCGGATCCGAGCCTGGCGGCGGCGCAGCCGGGAAGTGGTGCAGCAGGCTTTGCAGGGCGATCCGGAAGCGATGGCCGAGCTGCGCCGCCTGGCTCGGCGGTTCCCGCGCAACCACGAGTACCGGATCGGGCTGATGCTGGCTGCGATGGGGCGGAAGGACTACGCGGAGGGCAGAGCGATCGCCGACGCGCTCGCCGCGGAGGCGGAGATCCCGCACGAGACCCACTTCCACCTCGGCCAGTTCTATGCGTTCGCCCGCGACCTGGGCAGGTCGCGGAAGCACTTCGCGCTCGCCTGGGACACGGCGAGGACCGACGCCGACCGGCAGGACGTCGTCCTGGCGATGGAGACCGTGGGGGTGCGGTTTGAGTGAGGTCGACCGGCGGCTGGCCGAGCGGCTCATGACCGCCGCTTCCGTCACGGAGATCATCACCACGCTCGTCACCGAGCGGGAGCCGTACACGTTCGGGGCGCTGGTCGCCGACCTGACCGAGCGGCGGGACCGGCTTGTCGATGGCGGACGGCCTGCGGAAGCGCGGCTGGCGGCCCTGGTGCTGAGGCACGTCATGGAGCAGCGGCCGGTGATCGAGCGGACCGCCGCTCGCAACGCCCGGAGCACGGACGACCTGGACCTGCGGCGGGAGCTGACCGAGCAGGACGACCGGCGTCACGTCCTGGAGACCTCCATCGGTGAGCTGGCCCGCCGCGACCAGGTGGACGAGGCGCTGGCGTTGGTGCGGCAGGCCGACGCGCTTCCGCTCCGGCCCGAGCACTACGCCGACGCCGCTGCCGCCAGGCACATGCTCGCCGACGCGCTGCGCGGCTTCGGCAGGTCGGCCGAGGCGTTGGAGATCCTCGTGTACCGGAGCGCCGATGGGCCGCCGCCCGGCCTGCTCCTCGACCGGCCGCAGGGTCTGTACGCCGCCGCCCGCTTCTCCAACATGGAGGGGCTGCTCCACGAGGACGTCGGCTCCTACGAACTCGGCCGCGCCTGCTACGCGGCGTCGGCGCAGTTCGCGCGGGAGGCGGGTCACGAGGGCATGGCTTTCGAGGCGCTCACCAACTTCGCCGCGTCGTACTCCAAGTCCGGACGGCCCCGTACGGCCGTCCGCGAGTTCCGGCGCTTGCTCCAGCGGGCCACGGACGCGGGGAACCCCGGGCAGATCGTCGCCTCGTTGAACAACATCGCGGGGATGTCCGACGCCGCGACTGCCCGGGCCTGCTACACACGCGTCCTCGAGATCTGCGGGGAGTACGGGGCGACAGGCATCAGCCACGCGATCGCCATGTTCGGGCTCGGGGACCTCGCCGCCGATGAGGGCCGCTACCAGGACGCCGCGAACGCCTACCTCAACGCTTATCGCGTGGGGGAAGGGAGCGACGGGCGGACCCGGTCGTTCGTCCGGCGGTCTCTGGCGGACCGGTACGAGCGCGGCAACGAGGTGACGGACCTGCTGAGCCACCACCCGACGGCTTTCGAGGGCCTCATCATCAACGGAGGCGCACAGGGCGTGATCTCCTTCACCCTCGGCGAGGCCCGGCTGAAAAGGGCGCGCGGTGACCGTGCCGGAGCGGAGGACGACCTGCGCGGTGTCCTCCACAGCCGGATCCACGAACGCGGCCAAGGCCGCCAGGACGCACTGCGCGTCGCCCTCGACCTGGCCGAACTGCTGGCGGAGGAACCGGCGGGCCGCCAGGAGGCGTTCGACCTGCTGTGGCGGTCGCGCGGGGAGTTGCTGGAGGCGACCGACCGGGCCGCGGTCGTCCGCACCCACCACAGGGTCTGGGAACGGCTGATCGCGTTGCTCGCCGAGCACGGCGACCGGCTGCTGCTGCCGGGCGGCGCCTCTCCCGTCGAGTTGGCCTTCGACCTGCACGAGGAGGCGAAAAGCGACGACCCGGTCAGTTTCGCGGCACTGCGAGAGCGGCTGGCCGGCGAGAACGAGGCGGCGTTCGTCTCCTTCCTCTGCGGCGCGGACGCGACGGCCGTCTTCGTGTTCGTCCCCGCCACCGGGCACCTGGCGATGTGGTCGGTCCCCATCGGACGAGCGCGGATCGCAGAGGCGGCGACCCGCCTCGAACGCACCTTCAACGGCGCACCCGACGACTTCCCGCCGCTGGCGCCGCTGCATCCACGCCGGCCCTGGCGGCGTGACCTGGCATTCCTCGAAGATCTCAGTGCTCTTCTGGAACCCTGGATCGACACGGTGGCCGGAAGGGACCTGCTGCTCGTCGCACCCCACGGCCCCTTGCTGAGGTTGCCGCTGGCGGCGCTGCCCACCCCCGACGGGGGGCCGCTCGCTCTGAGCCACGCGCTCGTGTACGTCCTCAGCGCGACCGCGGTGGTCCGCTCCGGCTCGGCCGCCCCGGAGCCGGGTGACGGCCCGGTGCTGTGTGCGGGGGTCGCCGCCCGCGAGGACCTCGTGCCCGAGTTGCTGGAGCGCGACGGGGAACTGTTCGACGGGACGGGGCGAGAGGTCCGCGAGCTGACCGGGACCGAGGCGACCAGGGAGGCGATCCTCGCCGCGCTCCGCGAAGCGCGCACCGCCCACCTCACCTGCCACGGCTACTTCGACTCGCGCGAGCACCTCGACTCCGGCCTCCTGGTCGCCCATGCCGGCAGCCGCCCGACCCGCCATCCCTCGGCACAACCCGTGCACATCCGTCACGACCACCTGCTCACCCCCCGCGACCTGGCTGCCGCCCACGTCCAGCTCGAACTGATGACGCTGCGCGCCTGCTCGGCCGGAGCGCAGGACACCGAAACCGCCGAGGACGTCACCGGCCTGGCCCAGGCCCTGCTGACCGCAGGCGTCCGCACCGTCATCGCGCCGCTGTGGGACGTCGCCGAGGAGAGCTCGCGCCTCCTCCTCGCCGCCACGTACCGCGGCCAGGCACAACCGCTGTGGCGCTCACTCTGGACGGCCCAGCGCGCGATGATCGAGAATCCCGCGCGTCCCTGGCACGCCCACCCCTACCATTGGGCCGCGCTCACCCTCTTCGGAAGCTGGAGTCCGTCATGACCCTGCCGCTTTCCGACCGCTCCGTCCTGCTGTCGCTGCAGGAGCTCACCGAGGACCTGTCCGCAGACCAGGACTACGTCCCCGCCGAGGAGGACGAGGCCCGCGCACTCCTGGCCGCGCTGCTCACCGCGGCGGGCCGTTCCGCCGCCCTGCCCGAAAGGCTCGATGAACAGGCCGCGCGGACCCTCCTCGCCGAGCTGGCGGCCGACCCGGACACCTCGGCCTCGGCCGCGGCGGTCCTCGCCGATCCGCCCGCCGACGAGCAGCTCGGCACCGAAGCCGCCGCCACCGCCCTCGTGGTCATCGCGGCCCTGGTCACCTGGCTGCAAACCAAGATCAGCATTCGGGTGCGGCGCCGCGACGGCGGCTGGGAGTTCGACTTCCGCCTCGACAAGCAGCCCGTACCCGCGTCTGTCCTGCGGCATCTGGCCGAGATCGTCACCCGCGTCCTGGGCTCCCCACCCGATTCGTCCTGACCGGTTTCCGAACAGGATCACGCGAAGATCAACTCTTGCGCCCCTCCAGGACGTGACCACTACCGGCACCCGCTGACCCGTGCAAGAGCGGCACCCGGACGTTCCGGATCGCTGTCACGGATCCGGAACTCCGGCGTACGGCCGGCCCGACCGATGCGAAGGCGACCGGCCGCTCGGGGCGTCAGTAGAAGCGCTGCTGGGGCTGGCCGTTGCAGTCCCAGAACTGGACCTTGGTGCCGTTGCCGCCGATCGTGTCGAGGTCGGCGTCCACGCATCGGTTGTTGTACGCGGACCGCCATCCGGTGGGGCTGGCGGTGCGGGTCTCGCCCGGGTCCGGCGCGGTGGTTCCGGGCGGCCCGGCGGCGGATGCGGTCCCTCCGATCGGCAGCGTGGCGGTGGCCGCGGCGAGTGCGACGATCACGGCGGGAAGTCGACGTGTCGGCTTGCGGACAGCCGTTCCCCGAGTTGCGCCGCCTGGTGGGACGGCGGGCCCGAGATGGCCGCCGTCCTGGCCCGCCTTCCTGTTCGCCGCTGTCATGTGACCTCCTGATGACCTCGTGGTTCTGCCTCCTGCCGCCTTTGGTGGCCGATCTCGTGTGTCTGTCAGCGACAGCGGTGAGTCGGGCTCGCCTGCACCTGTCCCGGCTGCACGGGCGAGGCGTGTTCGCCCGGCGCGCGTTCACCGCCGGACAGCTCATCGAGCGGTGCCCGGTCCTTCTCGTCCCGCCCGACCAGGTCGCCCGGCTGGACCGCACCATGCTGTACGACTACTACTTCGACTGGGACGCCGGGGCCGCGGCGATCGCTCTGGGCTACGGCAGCCTCTACAACCACGACACCGCCGCCAACGCCCGCTACCACAAGGACTTCGGCGCCGCCGTCGTCGACATCATCGCCACCCGGCAGGTCAGCCCCGGCGATGAGATCACCGTCGACTACACCCGCGGCGGCACCAATCCCCTCTGGTTCAGCCCCTCGCCGCCTGCCCGCGGGTAGGAGCCGTACCCCTCAAGGTCTTCAAGCTGCGGCGATACGGGTTGCCGGAACGGGATCGCGCGCCGGTCTACGGTGTACCCCCTACGGAATACCGCGCGCATGGCTGCACGCACAACCCCGCCACCCACCGCTGCCAACTAACGATCCCGGCCCGCTTCCCAATCCCGTAACCGTGCGCGGCCGTGTTGCCGGGGCAACCACGACCGTTAGCGCATGCCACCGACACCTTAAACGAAGATGTCTGCCGCGTCATGCTGAGGGTTTGCCGTAGCCGTAGTGGCATAGTGGTGTTTTGGCTCCCGACTTGCCAGGCCGAGCCCACTGACCCTTTTTCATCCTCGGGCGGGTCGATTGATCACAGCATGATCGCGAGTTGATGGAGTCTCCTCGGACGCAGAGAAGCCCCTGGTAGACGGGTTGATCACCACAACCACACCGTCTCACCAGGAGCTTCTGCATGCTGTTTTACCGTGCCGCCGTGGATTTGTCGCGCCCGACGCTGAAGTACGTGGCGGGGATCGTCCGCCGCCATCGCCGGGCGATCAGGTCGCGATGGCGGCTGCTGAACCCCGGCCAGCAGGCCCTCTTGGCGCTGGTGCATCTGCGCAAGGGCGAGACGTTCGTCGAGGCCGCCGCGGGCTTCGGGGTGTCGGTGGCCACCGCCTGGCGCTACGTCGAGGAGATCGTCGCGCTGCTGTCGGCGCGTTCACCCAAGCTCGGGGCCGCGTTGCGCAAGGCCGAGACCGACGAACTGACCC
>NZ_FZOR01000106.1 GCF_900188445.1 Actinomadura meyerae | reverse complement strand
GTGTGGCAGGTCATGACCTCGCTCGTCCTGGAAGTCGACCGGATGGAGGCGATGCGGGCGGCGGGCGCCGAGCCGCACACGATGCGCGGGGCGCGCAGGGCCAGGAGGTGACCCGCGGGCGGGCCGCGCGGGACACCACGCAGGAGATCACGAGGCAAGGAACGGAGAAGGCATGGCAGAGCAGATGATCAGCATCGAGGAGATCGCCACCGTGCAGGGCCGCAAGCCCGCCCAGGTGCGCGAGGAGGCGCGCGGGCTGGGCATGTGGATCGGGGAGGACTGGGCGGGGCGCGAGGCCGTCACCGTCACCGACGCCCGCGCCCTGGTGTCGGGGGACGCGCGTCGGCGGGCCGAGCAGGGCGCCGCGTGGAAGGCGTTCCAGGGCGAGGTGAAGGCGTGGCAGGACGGCCGCGCCGCCGCCACCCAGGCCGCCGCCGACGAGGCCGAGCAGAAGATCAGGCGGACCCGGCGCCGGGTCGACATCTCGCTAGGCGAAGTCCAGGAGGCGCGGCGCCTCGCGCACCTGCACGCCGGGGCGCAGTGGGAGCGGCGGCACCCGCGGCCCCGGTGGAACGCAGAGCCCACCGTGCCGCTGGCCTACCTGACCGACGAGAGCGAAGAGGGGTCCGCCATGGCCGCGGTCAAGGGGAAGCTGCGCGGGCCGTCCAAGCCCGCCGAGCGTACGGAGGTGGCGTGATGGAACTCGGCAAGACCTACGCGGGCCTGATGCCCGGCAGCGAGGACGCGGGCACCGAGCGGGCGCTCTACCTCGCCGGGCTGGTCAGGGCGCACCTGCGCAAGCAGGGCGACGGGCGCGAGGTCCGGCCCCTGCTGCCCGGCATGGAGCCCGCCCGGTCCCAGGCCGCACAGCGGATGCGGATGATGGCCGGTGCGCCGCAGGCACCCGCGACCGGCGGCGGCGCGCACGTGCGCAGGATGCGGGAACTGCTGCTGGCCAACCGGCACGGACCGCAGTAGCCGAGCAGGCCGTGCCGCGCGTCCGGGTCTCACCGGTCCGACCGGCGCGCGGCACGGCCGCCGCAGTTTTTTGATCGGCCTTCCATGACCCATCCGACACAGTCATCTCTTCTCTCCCCGCTGCGGGAAAAAACGATCTGGAGCAGACATGATCACCGAAGCCGTTGAGCGGCTGATCTCCGACATGGGCGACCTCAGCGCCGAGCAGGCGGTGCATGCCGCCTCCGCTCGGCGGGTCGCGCGCGTGATGGACGGGACGGCGCCGGACGGGGCGGCGCCGATGTACGCGATGCCGGCCCTCGCCCGCGAGTTGCGCGCCTCCGTGGACGCGCTGACGGGTGCGGCGGTGCTCGGCCAGGGCGTGAGCGTGGCGAGGCTGAACGAGTTGCTGGAGGTGCTGTGACCCACGCGGCAAGGGTGCGTCAGGCGGCGGCGCGGCTGGTGTGGGCGTCGAACCCGCACAGCCTGTCTCTGGCCTCGACGGCGATCGAGCTGGGGAAGCTGATGGACGCCGGGTCGACGGCCGTTGCGTCCGCGCTGCGCTCGACGCTCGCCCACCTCGGCGAGTGCGGCCGGGAGCCTGACGGCCTGGACGAGATCCGGGCGCGAGCGTGCCGGAAGCGCCTGGACGCCTTCCGGCAACCATGACCGGCACAGACCACGGCCCCGGTACCCGCGCAGGTGACCGGGGCCGTGGCGTCTTCGGGGACTAGGTGTCCCGCTGCTCTCTGCTCTCGGCTCGCCGGCGCGCGGCGGCCGGGTCGGTGACGGCATCGGCGAGGAACGCCACGCGCTCGGCGTCCTCCCGCTCGCCCGCCCAGTAGGCGGACTCGGTGACGAGCGCGTCAAGCAGGGCCCCGTAGGCCGCGAGGCGGTGCATGAGGTCCGGGGGGACGTCAGCCATGGCCGCCTCCGACCGGCTCACCCTGGGCGTCCTCGCGGCGCCGTAGCTCGGCCTCGACCATGCGCGCGGCGAGGCGCTCGGCCGCGGTCACGATGCCCAACTTGACGTTCTCGGCGACCGTGAGGACTTCGAGCTCACCGAACGTGGACGCGGTGACGCGCAGGCGGCAGCCGAACTCGAGCTGTGCATTGGTCAGGCCGCCGCGCCGGTCCGCCGTCCAGGTGGGCGCCGTGTCGTGCCGCCGCACGGTCCAGCCGTCGAGCTGTGGTGTGTCCATCGGGGGTCC
>NZ_FZOR01000083.1 GCF_900188445.1 Actinomadura meyerae | reverse complement strand
TCAACGAACTCGCCGACGCCTACCCAGACCGCATCCAGTAAAGACAACCAGACCCACAACAAGATCATCTTTACACACTTCGAGTTACAGGCTCCGGCCGCCTGGCCGGTGGAGACCGACCTGATCAGGTGTGCGGTGGCGGCGAAATCGGGCCGTGCGTCGGCGCCGGAGGCGGATCGGCCGGTCGTGCGTACGCGCTTCGACGCCAGGTGTCAATTCTTGATCAGGAATTACAGCGAAAATCGCACGGTCGCCGGTGGCGAATCACATCTGAAGAGCACCGCGTGTTGAGGAGGCGGCCCCCATACTTGGAATGCCGCTGAGGTCGACGAAGGGATTGCCTGTGATGACGGTGGAAATCGAGCAGGAGACCGCTTTGGTGCCGTTGCAAGTGGACGGGGCCCTGATCTACATGTCGGTGCAGCAATCGGAAGCCTCAGGAGGGCAGGAGGAAGAGGAGATCGGCTGGCGGCCGCCCACCCTGGAGCAGGCACTGGACGGGCTGATGGGCGTGGCCCGCGCGATGGGCACTCGGTTGCAGCAGAGTGACGCCTCACGGGTGACCGTCGAGTTCGGCTGCGAGTTCCTGGTCGAGTCCGGGAAGCTCGTCACGGTGATCGGCAAGGCCTCCGGTAAGTCCTCGTTCAAGGTCGCGTTGGAGTGGACGACACCGACGCCGGCACCGACACTGTGATCTCGGACGAGGGCGACACCGGCGGATGGCAGGCGCTGCTGCGGCGCGCGGTCGTCATGCTGACGGTGCCCTCGGGTGATGGTCGTCCCGCCGCAGTGGGAACCGGCTTCTTTGTCGCACCCGGGCTGGTGGCCACGTGCGCCCATGTCCTGGCCGCGACGCCAGAGGCGCTCCCGGCGCGAGTACGGGGGCGCCTGGTGGCACTGGGAAGCGACCTGGATCTGCGGACCGATCCCGGCCGGTTCTTCCGGGATACGGCGACCGGGCTGGATCTGGCGCTGCTCACAGCCGACGGCGTCGACCGCGCGGTGACGACCTCGGCTCAGCTGCGGACACAGGATCTGCTGTGGACGTTCGGCCATCCGGCGGGGCAATTCCGGGCGGGGCAGCATGCGAGCTTCACCTATCAGGGCGACTCTCGCCGCAGCCCGGATGAGGCTCTCGAACTGCCACGGGTATACGGCGTTCCGGTCGGCCCCGGCTACAGCGGCAGCCCGGTGGTCAACACCCGTACCGGAGCCGTGTGCGGGATGCTGTCGACCTCCGACAAGGCGGGCAGCGCCCACCTGATCCCCATCACAGCGATCCTGGCGCGCTGCCCGGAGGCGGCATCGGCATCGCACGGGGAATGGCTGGCGGCGCTGACCGACGAGCAGCTCGCCGCAGGCGGGTGGGCCTTCCCCGGGCCGCGGCTGGTCGCGTACCTGACCGCCGCGGCGTCCCGAGCGAGCGATCACCCCTATCCAGGCGTTCTGGCCGACGTCCGGAGACCTCCGCTCTCGCGCGTCTACGTGCGCCAGCACGCTTCCGCGCGGGCGCGGGGAAAGCTCACCGCGGACGAGATCTTCGGTGGTGACCGTGACGTCGTACTGATGGGCGGTCCGGGCGCCGGCAAGACAAGCCTGCTGCACAGCGGTGTCTCGGGCATCGCCGAGCACTGGCTCGCCCTTCGGCGGACCGGGCGAAGCGACGTCCTGGAAGGCGGCGCCGACGTGCCGCTGAGAGTCCCGGCGACCGATCTCACCCGCTCCGCGCCGCTGGCGGACCAACTCGGCAGGGCGGTCCGAGCTGATCTCGGCGGGCGGTTACGGGAGAGCCTGCCGAAGGACATCTTCGCGCGCCCGCCGATGCCCGGTAAGCGCTGGCTTGTGCTCGTGGACGGCCTCGACGAGGTCCTCGCCCCCGAGCGGCGCCGGGACGTCATCGCCGGTATTCAGGAGAACCGGTCCGGACCGTACCGGTTCGTCGTCGCCTGCCGTCCGCTCCCCGAGGCGGAGCTGGCCGAGTTCCGGCGCACGGAGGGCGGCGTGGACACCTACGAGCTGCTCCCCTTCGACGCCGGGCAGTTGTACGAACTCGCCCTCGGCTGGTGCAAGGTCTTCGAGGCGCCCGATCCCGAACGGGCCGCACACGACCTGGTCGCGAAGACCGGCCGGATCCGGCCGTCCACGCTGGTTCACAACCCGCTGCTGGCGACCATGCTGTGCCAGCTGTACCTCAGCGCTCCCGAACGGCCCTTGCCGTCCGGGCGTTACGGCCTCTACCGGGACTTCATCGACCTGCTCTGTGAGCGCCAGTACGCATCCGGCCAGTCCGGCATCGTCGCCCAGGCGCACGCGGCGCTCGATCCGTACGGGGTCAGTTCCGAGGAGGCCCGCGAGTTGCCCCGCCGGATCTTCGAGGCCCTGCCCCGCCTGGCGAAGGTCCGGTGGACCGAACCCGACGACCGGCCGGCCGTCGCCCTCGTCGCGAACTGGATCGGGGACCTGCGTCCCGCCGCCATGCGCATGCTGGCCTGGGAGGAGCTGCTGCGCGCCTGCCTGCGCCGTACCGGCCTGCTCGCCGAACACGCCGGCGATGTGGTGTTCATGCACCAGACGCTCACCGAGTTCCTGGCCGCCCAGGCCATCTCCGCGGACCCCGAGTCAAGCCGGACGGAGCTCCGCAAACTGTTCGGCGGATTCAGGCGGCAGGGCTTCTACGAGTTCAGCGAGGGCAATCTGCTCTCAGGCGATCTCTTTCTGATCGCCGCATGGCATGCCGATCCGCAGCAAAGACCCCACCTGGAGCGGGTCCTGCGCCGTCTGGCAGCCAGGAAGGACCTCAACGCAGGGACCGCCATCGCCCGGATCACCGCCGATGGAATCCCGCTTGACGAAGAGATCATCAAGACGGCCATCAAGACCCTGGGCGCACACTTCGACGACCCCCACCTTCATGCGAGGGTCCGCCTGCGGGCCGGACAAGCGCTCGCAGATCTCGACGACCCGCGGGGTGTCCAGCAACTCCTCGCCATCGCCGCCAGGTCCTTCGGAATTGAGCCTTTCTGGGTCGAGGCCGCGCGAGCACTGGCCGTGCGCGGCCACGCACAGGGTGTGGGCCTGCTCAAGGAATTCGTCGAGGATACGGAGTTGTTCCTTTCGTGGCGGGTCGACGCCGCGTCCTTCCTCGCAGAGCTCGGCGACGCCGCCGGCATCGAGTTCCTGACCAGGACGTGCGATGACCCCGCGGCCCCGGGTCACGACCGCATCGAAGCGGCGTACGGCCTCACCGAGATGGGACACCCGCACGGTTGGGAGCGGCTGTCCGAGCTTGCGCGCGACCCCGCCAATGACCTCGAATGGCCGATCACCGTGATACGGGACATCGCCGCCATGCGGCTCCCCCGCCGCGTAGAGATTCTGGAGGCCCTGGCCGATCTTCCAGAGCGCCATCAGAGCCACTCACGCATCATCGCGGCCGAAGAGCTCGCCGAGTTGGGCGTCCCGAGCGGCATCGAAACGCTCGCGGCAATCGCCGCCGACCGCCGGTACAACCGGTATGTCCGCCGCACCGCCAAGCGGAAGCTCGCCCGTTTCCGCAAGGAGCAGCAGGGCTGAGAACCGGCGGCCCAGACCGGGCCACCCGCCGCCGTGCTCATGCCGGCGAGCAGAACGTCAATGCCCGCCGAAGCGAGATGACATGATCGGCCGCAGCCTCATCAACTCGACCCGGACGTCGCGCGGCTCGAGTCCACGCCCGGGTTCGACGTAATTCAGCGGGCTGGAGAGGCGAATCTTTGTCCTGACCTGGGTGGACATGGGTTGTGGTCGCCTGGAGGCGTTTCTCCAGGCGGTGGTGTTCGCGCTGGTCAGCGGGGCGTGGGCTGGAGGTCGATGATCTCCTTGGGCGGGTCGATGTGGAGCTGGGTCAGCAGGTCGCGCTGGGGTTTGGTGGGGGCGGTGACCTGCCGGAACGTTCCGGTGGGCCCGGTGAAGGTGCCGATGTGCAACCGGTTGAGCTCGCGGCGGATGGCCGGCCAGGTGGTGCCGGTAGTGGTCTTGATGATCCGGATGAGGAGCAGGGCGAGCCAGCAGAGGATGATGTGGGCGCGGATGCGTTCTTCGAGCCGGTGGTAGACGGGTTCGCAGATCGATGATCTGTCTCATGTCGCGCCAGCCTCGCTCGACCTCCAGGAGCTGCTTGTCACCCAGGGCGATGTCCTCGGCGCTCAAGTGCGGGTCGCTGCAGCGCAGCAGGTACTTGCCGTCCAGGTTCTCCTCGGCCTTGATCTTGGTGGTGTCGATGCGGAGCTTGCCGGTCGGGGTGGTGCGCAGATACCGGTTCAGGCCGGGCTTGGCGGTGATCTTTCCGCGCAATTCGCCGCGCTTGTACTCGCTCAGGGCGTCGGTGCCGTCGATCAGCTCGGACAGCTGGGCGACCAGTTGCTCGCGGGTGTGCTTGTCATGCATCGCGGCCTCGGGGGTGTGGCAGATCACGAACCGTTCGGTGTCGGAGATCCGGACTTCCTTGATCCGCTCGGCATTAGCGCCTTTGGCGGGTAACAGTGCGAGATGGGCGCTACACTCACGCCGAGAACTTTCGTCCCGCCTGGTCTGTCGGCTTGAGAGAGCCCGCCTGCAGGCAGTGCTCGCCGATCTGGTCGACGCGCAGGTTCCGGCGTCAGCGCAGGTCGCGTAGCAGAGCTTGCAGCCGGTAGCGCAGCAGGCTGGCAAGATCGCGGGCCGAGCGGACGCGCTCGGCGAGGATGTCGACCAGGTCGCCGACGGACAGGTGCGCGGTGTCCCGGCAGGCCAGCGAGACCAGCCCTGCACTTGCCGATTACTCCGTCCGGTACAGGTCAGGCGAGGCCTCCTCCGAGCAAGCCACAAGATCGCCAACAACCGATGGCGGCTCGTTGTCGGCTCGGCGGTTCTGAAACGAATCAACATGCAGTGACATTGAATGGCAGGGAAATCGGGCGGAACACGGACGATTCGGCATACAATGACACTGCGCAACCCGTTCCGACACGACAATTTCGGACTTTTAATCCGTAGGTTGTGGGTTCGAGTCCCACGCGACCCACCACCCCTGACCAGGGAAAATGCGAGAATGCCCGGCCTGTCCACCGCCTGACATGCCCCGGTTCGTCCCCGTGGCGGCTCGATGGCGGCTCGGCGGCTCGATCCGGGCCCTGCATCCGCCCTAGGGCCTGTCTGACGATTCCAGTCGGATCAGCGAGCGTCCGCCGAGCTGGCAGTCCGGAGGTGCGCCGACCGGCTGGCGGGTATTACCGGGCAAGACCTACGATCGGCGGGCCAGCAGATGGGCGTCGAGGAAGCCTCGCTCGGAGGCCGGATCGTGGAGCAGCCGGGCGAAGGGAACGAGCCCGGCATCGGCCAGCAGTTCAGCGAGGCGATCCGCCGGCCAGCTGTAGGCAGGCGCCACCTTGTGATCGAACCGGACCGGTTCTTGTCCGTCGGTCCCGAAGAAGGAAACCAGGAGCAGGCCATCCGGCGCCAGGACGCGTACCTGCTCGGCGAGCAGCTCCGGCAGTTCTCCCGGAGGGGTGTGGATCATCGAATAGTGGGCCAGTACGCCGCCGAGCGCGCCGTCCTCGATCGGAAGGGATTCCATCCGCGCCTCCTGGAAGCACAGCGCCGGATGGGCCCGCCGTGCGTGGTTGACCATGCCGGGGGAGAGGTCGAGTCCGAAGGCGTCCAGGCTCAGTTCGTGCAGCATGGCCGTCAGATGTCCGGGCCCGCACCCGACGTCCGCTGCCCGCAGGTTGCCCGTCGCGCGCACCAGTTCGGCGAAGGTGCCGATCATGGCCCGGGTGAACGGCTGTGTCTCCAGCCGGTCTGCGAACAGCGATGCGTACAGCTCGACGACTCCGTCGTAGGCCGCACTGGTCTCGTCCTGATGGTTCGCCACGGGCAGGACTCTATCGCCAGTCTGATAATTGATCTTGTGGCAGGTCGAGGTGAGTTGACGGATGCGGCATGGGAGCGAATAGAGCCCCTGCTTGCCGCAGGTGGACGGACGCGGACGTCCGTGGCGTGATCACCGGCAGGTGGTCAACGGGGTGCTGTGGCGGCTGCGGACCGGGGCTCCTTGGCGCGACCTGCCCGAGCGGTACGGGCCGTGGCAGACCGTCTACGAGCGGTTCGCCCGCTGGGAGGCCTGGACCGCCCCGGCGATGTTGGAGGCTCAGATTGTTGGTTCTCAGCCGGTCTAGGTCGCTGTGCCACGTGACCGGTTGAACGCTTCCTCGTACTCGCGCGGGGGAATGTTCCCGCAGTAAGAATGAGCTGATTCCAACCTCATTCGGCCTGATGGTGAAGAGTGAGGATGGCCTGGACGATGGCGGTCAGGCGGCTGGGTGAGCAGCGGGCCTTCCGCA
>NZ_FZOR01000014.1 GCF_900188445.1 Actinomadura meyerae | reverse complement strand
CGAGCCTCAGGCATGCAGACAGCGTCGCACCACCCAAGGTGATCACGTACAGGAATCGCTCAATCGCTTACCGAGATCTAGGCATGTAGTACTAGCGGTAGTCGCGGGCGCGGGTGAGGACCGCGTCCAGCATGTCCTCGGTGACGCGGCCGGTGAAGGTGTTCTGCTGGCTCGGGTGGTAGCAGCCCAGCAGCAGCACCGGGTCGCGCCGCGTCACCCCGGGCGGCGGCGCGAGCTCCGCCTCGGCGCCGTGGCCGAACTTCGGCCGCGGCCGCGGCACCCCGTAGCCCGCCTGCTTGAGCGCCGGCCACACGCCCTGCCAGGCGAACCCGCCGAGGCACACGACGCAGCGGACGCTCGGCGCGACCATCTCGACCTCGCGGGCCAGCCACGGCAGGCAGGTGGTGCGCTCCAGCGGCGTCGGCTTGTTGTCGGGCGGGGCGCAGCGGACGGTCGCCGCCATCCGCGCGCCGATGAGCCGCTGCCCGTCGCCCGCGTGGACGCTCGTCGGCTGCGACGCGAGCCCCACCCGGTGCAGGGACGCGAACAGCCAGTCGCCCGACCGGTCTCCGGTGAAGATGCGTCCGGTGCGGTTGCCGCCGTGCGCCGCCGGGGCCAGCCCGACGATGAGGATGCGCGGCTCCGGGTCGCCCCAGCCGGCGACGGGCCGCCCCCAGTACTCCTCGGCGGCGAACGCGCGGCGCCGCTGGACGGCGACCTTCTCCCGCCACGCCACGAGCCGGTCGCAGGCGCGGCACACCGACTGGCGGGCGCACAGCTCGGCCAGATCGGGGGCCTTCGCGGCCAGCTCGACGACCTCGCCGGTGCCGTGCGCGACGGGGGTGTCCGGGGCGGCGGGGTCCTCCGGCCATCCGGATCCGGGCGGCACGAAGGGGGCGTTGGCGGTGGGCATACCATCGATCGTCCCACGCCGTGCCGGGTCGCCCGGCGGTGGCCGGGTTCCGCCGGTGGCGGGTGCGGAGGGGGCCCGGTCGGTACGATGCGTTCGCCGGTCGGGGAGGCGGGTGTCCGGCACTGCCATCGGGCGAAAGCGGGAGGCGGGAGTGTCGAAACCGGGCTGGTACCCCGACCCCTACGGCACCGGGAGCCTGCGCTGGTGGGACGGCCGGACCTGGACCGAGCGCCTCAATCCCGAGCCGGACCGCCCGCCCCGGCTGCGCCCGCCCGCCCGCGAGCAGGCCGCCGAGCCCGCCGCCGCGCCGCTCGTCCAGCGGCCGAGCTGGGAGTACGCCCCGTCCGACCGGGCACTGGACACGGCCGTGCGCGGCCTGCACCTGCACGCCGACGAGCAGGCCGTCGCCTACGGGAACGCGTCCCTCCCGTGGCCGCGGGTGGAGTGGGTGGCGTACTGGGCGGCCGAGCGCCCGGCCGGATCCGGCCGGCCGCCCTGCACGCAGTGGATCTTCCAGGCGGGCCGCTTCCCGTTCCACGGCGGCCCGCGCGTCGAGGTGGTGATCGAGCCGGACGCGCTGCCGGGCCGCGGCGGTGAGCCCGAGCAGGTCTGGGGCCGGCTGATCCAGCTGTGCCAGGAGCACTGCGAGCGGCGGCTGGTCGCCGAACTCGCCCAGCGGGTCCGCGCCGGGGAGTCGGTCGACGTGGCGCAGGGCCTCACCGTCCATCCGGGCGGGGTGCGCGGCAACCGGGTGTCGCTGAGCTGGTCGTCGATCTCCGGCGCGGTCGTCGACCGGGGCCGGGTCTGGATCCAGCAGGCCGCCGGCGGCTCCCCGATCCTCTACGTCCCGCAGCAGAACCCGAACGCGGTGCTCATCCCCGCGCTGCTGGCGCTGCTCAAGCGGTAGCGCGCGTCAAACCCCGCGCGTCAGACCAGCGACCAGGCGATGCCGTCCAGGATGTCGTGCTCGCTGACGACGACGGCGCCGAACCCGTACTCCCGCATGATCCGGTCGAGGATCAGCGCGCCCGCGCCGATGACGTCGACGCGGCCCGGGTGCATGACGCCGAACCGGGCCCGCTCGGCGCGGGTGGCGTGCAGCAGCCGCCGTGTCACCTCGTGCACCTGGGTGGCGGTGATGCGCGACAGGTGGATCCGGGACGCGTCGTACTCGGGCAGGTCGAGCGCGATCCCGGCGACCGTGGTGACGGACCCGGCGAGGCCGACGAGCGTGCGCGCCTCGTCGACCGGGACCCGCTCCCGGACGGTGGCGAGCGCGGCGTCGATGTCGGCGGCGGCGTTGGAGATCTGCTCGGGCGAGGGCGGGTCGTCCCGCAGGTGCCGCTCGGTCATCCGGACGCAGCCGATGTCGATCGAGCGGGACGCGTCGGCCGCGGAGCTGCCGAGCACGAACTCGGTGGACCCGCCGCCGATGTCGACGACCAGGTAGGGGCGGGCGGGACGCAGCTCGGCCAGCTCGCGGGTGGCGCCGAGGAAGGACAGCTCGGCCTCCTCGTCCCCGGTGACGACCTCGGGGACGACGCCGAAGATGTCGACGACGCCGCTGACGAAGTCGGCCCGGTTCGCCGCGTCGCGGGTGGCGCTGGTCGCCACCACCCGGGTCTTGATCGGGCCGTGCCCGGCGCGGCCACCGTGCCGCTCGATCAGCTCGGCGTAGCCGCGCATCGCGGTGAACGTGCGCTCCAGCGCGGCGGGCGAGAGCCGGCCGGTCTCGTCGACGCCCTCGCCGAGCCGGACGATCTCCATCCGGCGCTCGACGTCGGTGAGCCGCCCGCCGTCCTCGCCCGGCGTGATGTCGGCGATGAGCAGCCGGACGGAGTTCGTCCCGCAGTCGACGGCCGCGACCCGCGTCACGCGTCCTCCCCCGGCTCGGCCCGTTCCACATCCACATCGACATCCGCATCGACATCCGCATCGACGCAGGACCCGGAGCGCCACCAGTCGGGCAGCGCGTCGAGGGCCTCCCGGCCGAACGGGTTCGCCCCCGGCACCGCCAGCTCGTGCGCGACCAGGGCGTGCAGGCACTTGACGCGCTCGGGCATGCCGCCCGCGCTCTGCATGCCGGCGGGCAGCGGCTCGACGCCCTCCTCGCGGGTGGCCTCGTCCCTGCGGCGGAGGTAGTCCTCGTGGGCGGCGGCGTAGGCGTCCTTGAGGTCCGGGTCGTCCGCGAGCCTGGCCTGCATGTCCCGCATGATGCCGCTGCCCTCCAGGGTCCCGATGGCCGAGGCGGCCTTCGGGCAGGTCAGGTAGAACAGCGTGGGAAAGGGCGTCCCGTCGGGGAGCCGCGGCGCGGTCTCGATCACCGCGGGCCTCCCGCACGGGCAGCGGGCCGCGACCGCGCGCACACCGCGCGGCTCCCGCCCGAGCTGGGCCGCGACGGCGGCCGTGTCACCTGCATCGATCATCTGTCCCCACCCGCGAAATCAGCGCGGCCGGTCGGCGGCCTCCACCGATCGCCACAGCGTCTCGTACCAGGGCGGCTTGCGCGCCGGCCCGCCCCGCTGCGTCTGCCGGCCCTCCGCACCGCTGCCGTCCAGCACGATGTAGCACTTTACGTCAGGACGACAGTAATGGAGCCTCCGTGTGGCCTCACGCTCAATGTACGACTTATCACCCAGTTGTTGCTTGCGCAGGGCGAGCTCCTCGACCTGCCGCCGGGCCACCGCCTCCTGGTGCCGCAGGTCGGCGATCTCCTTGCGCTGGGCGATGTACTCCCGGACGGGGTAGGCGAGGCTCAGCGCGATCGCGCACACCACGACCGCGAGGATGGCGGCGCGGCTGGTGAGCGCCGGGTTGCCGCGGCGCGCCCCGGCGCCCCGGTCGCCGGCGGCGCCGTCCCCGGCCGCGCGGTCGCCGTCCCGTCCGGCCCGCGGGCCGGTCCGCTCGTCATCGTCGGCCATCGTGTCCCCTGCCTCCGGCTCGGCCGCCCGGGTCCCGGCGGGACGCGGCCGCGCCCGCCGGGACCCGGGCCGCGGCTCAACCCCGCGCGTCGAAGCGCGGGAACGCGGCGGCGCCGGCGTAGCGCGCGGCGTCGTCCAGCAGCTCCTCGATGCGCAGCAGCTGGTTGTACTTGGCGACGCGGTCGCTGCGGGCCGGGGCGCCGGTCTTGATCTGGCCGCAGTTGGTCGCCACGGCGAGGTCGGCGATCGTGGTGTCCTCGGTCTCGCCGGACCGGTGGCTCATCATGCACTTGTACCCGCTGGTCTGCGCGAGCGAGACGGCGTCGAGGGTCTCGCTGAGCGTGCCGATCTGGTTGACCTTCACCAGCAGGGCGTTGGCGGCGCCGGACTTGATGCCCCGGCCGAGCCGCTCGGGGTTGGTGACGAACAGGTCGTCGCCGACGAGCTGGACGCGGTCGCCGACGGCCGCGGTGAGGCCCTCCCAGCCGGCCCAGTCCTCCTCGTCGAGCGGGTCCTCGATGGAGACCAGCGGGTAGCCGCTCAGCAGCTCGCCGTAGTAGGCCGCCATGTCGTCGGCGGAGCGCTTCGTGCCCTCGAACGCGTACTGGCCGTCGGCGTGGAACTCGCTGGCGGCGACGTCGAGGGCGAGCGCGATGTCGCGCCCGGGGGTGAAGCCGGCCTTGCGGATCGCCTCCAGGATGAGGTCGAGCGCGTCCCGGTTGCTCGGCAGGTCGGGGGCGAAGCCGCCCTCGTCGCCGAGCCCGGTGTTCAGGCCCTTGGACTTCAGCACCGACTTCAGCGCGTGGTAGGTCTCGGCGCCCCAGCGCAGCGCCTCGGCGAAGGTGGCCGCGCCGATCGGCGCGATCATGAACTCCTGGATGTCGACGTTGGTGTCGGCGTGCGCGCCGCCGTTCAGGATGTTCATCATCGGCACGGGCAGCAGGTGCGCGTTCGGCCCGCCGACGTAGCGGAACAGCGGCAGTCCGGCGGAGTCGGCGGCGGCCTTGGCGACGGCGAGGCTCACGCCGAGGATCGCGTTGGCGCCGAGCGCGGACTTGGCGGGAGTGCCGTCGAGGTCGACCAGGAGCTGGTCGATCAGCCGCTGGTCGGACGCCGGGTAGCCGACGAGCTTCTCGTCGATGGTCTCATTGACGGCCTTGACCGCGTTGCGGACGCCCTTGCCGCCGTAGCGCTCCCCTCCGTCGCGCAGCTCCACGGCCTCGAACCGGCCGGTCGACGCGCCGCTCGGCACGGCGGCGTGCGCCTCGGTCCCATCGGCGAGCAGGACCTCGACCTCGACGGTCGGATTGCCGCGGGAGTCAAGGATCTCCCGGGCGAGAACGGCCTCGATCGACGACACGGGGAACCCCCTGAGGAAAAGCGGATGATCTGGTGCGGTCACCGAGCCTATCCGTGCCGCCCCCGCACCGACCAACGGGCTCGCCGTTCACATAGGGGACGCCCGTGACGAAACCGTTCCTGAGCCGGGACTTGACGCGGGACTTGCCCAAACTATCTACTAATCTGGTCTATCCGACTTGATTGATAGGGAAACAAGGCAATGCTTCGAGGACTCACCGGGCGCATCACCGCGGCGGCACTGGCCGCCCTGGTCACGGCGGGCGCGCTCGGCGCCTGCGGCGACGGCGGGGGGACCGGCGACGGCGGCGGGTCCGGGGCGCCGCTCAGGCTCGGGTACTTCCCGAACATCACGCACGCCACCGCCCTCGTGGGCGTCGAGAAGGGCATCTTCGCCAAGCACCTGGGCACCGCGCCGAAGACGGCGACGTTCAACGCCGGCCCCTCCGCCGTGGAGGCGCTGTTCTCCGGCGCGATCGACGCGACGTTCGTGGGGCCGAACCCGTCCATCAACGCCTGGGCGAAGTCGCACGGCAAGGCGGTCCACATCATCTCCGGGGCGGCGTCGGGCGGCGTGTCCCTCGTCGTCAAGCCCGGCATCAAGGGCGTCCAGGACCTGCGCGGCAAGCGCATCGCGACCCCGCAGCTCGGCAACACCCAGGACGTCGCGATCCGCTACTGGCTCAAGCAGAACGGCCTCACCGCGAACAAGGACGGCAGCGGCGACGTGAAGGTCGTCCCGCAGGAGAACTCGCAGACGCTCCAGACGTTCGCGCAGGGCGACATCGACGGCGCCTGGGTCCCCGAGCCCTACGCGTCGCGGCTGATCCTGGAGAGCAAGGGCAAGCGGCTGCTGGACGAGAAGACGCTGTGGCCGGGCGGCAAGTTCGTCATCACCAACCTGCTCGTCAGCCAGGAGTACGCGAAGAAGAACCCGGAGCAGGTCAAGAAGCTGCTGGAGGGCGTCGTCGAGGCGACCGACTACATCAACCAGAACCAGGCGGACGCGCAGAAGGTCACCAACGACGCGCTGACGAAGCTGAGCGGCAAGCCGCTCAAGGAGGACGTGCTGGCCGCCGCGTTCAAGGAGATCGACTTCACCGTCGACCCGGTCGCGTCCTCGCTGACGGCCGGCGCGCGGCACGCCGAGGAGATCGGCCTGCTGGAGAAGACCGACCTGACCGGCATCTACGACCTCAAGCCGCTCAACGAGGTGCTCAAGGCGAATGGGAAGCCGCAGGTGGACGACCGATGAGCACGACCGCGGCGGTCCGGCTCGACGGCGTCTCCAAGGCGTTCGGCGGCGGCCGGTCGGCGCTGCTCGCGCTCGACCGGGTCTCCCTGGACGTCGCGCCGGGCGAGTTCACCTGCCTGCTCGGCGCGTCCGGCTGCGGGAAGAGCACGCTGCTGAACCTCGTCGCGGACCTGGAGCGGCCGAGCGCCGGGACGATCGACACCGCGGGCGCCCGCGTCGCGCTCATGTTCCAGGAGCCCGCGCTGTTCCCGTGGCTGACCGTGACGGGCAACCTGGAGCTCGCCCTCAAGATGCGCGGCGTGCCGCGCAAGGAGCGGCGCGACCGGGCGGCGGAGCTGCTCGACTCGGTGCACCTCGGCGGCTTCGCGAAGAAGCGCCCGCACCAGCTGTCCGGCGGCATGCGCCAGCGCGTCGCGCTCGCCCGCGCGCTGTCGCTCACCGAGGGCGCGGGCGGCGGGAGCGCGGACGGCGAGGACGCGGACGGCCGGCGGACCGTCCTGCTGATGGACGAGCCGTTCGGCGCGCTCGACGCCATGACCCGCGACCTCCTGCACGACGAGGTCGAGCGGATCTGGCGGGAGCGGAACCTGACCGTGCTGTTCGTCACGCACAACGTGCGGGAGGCGGTGCGGCTCGGCGACCGGGTCGTGCTGCTCAGCAGCCGCCCCGGCCGGGTGGTGGAGGAGTTCCCCGTCCCGATGGGGCGGCCCCGCCGGATCGACTCGCCGGAGGTCGCCGCGCTGGCGGCCACCATCACCGACCGGCTGCGCGAGGAGGTCGTCCGGCATGGCGCATGAGGTGCTGAAGAAGGGCGCGCCCGCGGGCGGCGGCCCGGCGGAGGGGCTCCGCGAGCGGGAGCTGGCCGGGCTGGACGCCCTGGAGCTCGGCGGCGGGACGAGGGTCCGGCTCGCCCGGCGGGCCTGGTCGGCGCTGTGGCCCATGGCCGCGGCCGTGCTGATCGCGCTCGCCGTCTGGCAGGCGGTGGTGTGGAGCGGCTGGAAGGACCCGTGGGTCCTGCCCGGCCCCCGCGACACGCTCCCGGTGTTCTGGGACCAGGTCACGAGCGGGCGGTTCTGGGAGGCGGTCGCGCTGACCATGCGGCGCGCCCTGGTCGGGTTCGCGCTGGCCGTCGGCGCCGGGGTGCTGACCGGCGTGCTGGTGGCGCGGTTCCGGGTGCTGCGGCGCGCCTTCGGCTCGCTGATCACCGGCCTGCAGACGATGCCGTCGATCGCGTGGTTCCCGCTCGCCATCCTGCTGTTCCGGCTGAGCGAGAGCGCGATCCTGTTCGTGGTGATCCTGGGCGCGGCGCCCTCGATCGCCAACGGGCTGATCGCGGGCGTCGACTACACCCCGCCGATCCTGCTGCGCGCGGGACGCGTGATGGGGCTGCGCGGCCTCCTGCTGTACCGGCACCTGATCATGCCCGCGTCGCTGCCGGCGTTCGTGGCCGGGCTGAAGCAGGGCTGGGCGTTCGCCTGGCGCAGCCTGATGGCGGGCGAGCTGCTGGTCATCATCGGCGACACGACGTCCCTCGGCGTGCTGCTGTCGCAGGCGCGGGAGCTGAACAACACCGCCGACATGATCTCCTACATGCTGGTGATCCTGATCATCGGGATCGTGATCGACCAGCTGTTCGGGGTCGCGGACGGCGCGGTCCGGCGGCGCTGGGGCGTCGACGCGGCATGACCGGGTTTTACCCGTCCGCCGCGATGGCGTTTGCCGCTTTCCGGCAAGACCTCCCGGGTACCAGGAGAAACGTACCCGGGAGGTCGCCATACGCTTCCGGCTTCCCCGGCCGTCCGCGGGACTGAGCCGCTGGATCTGGCGCGCCGTCCTGCGCCGCCCGGAGATCCGGGTCCGGGTGATGCTCGTGGCCGTCCTCATCGCGCTGGTGCTGTCCGGCGTGCTGTGCGGGGTGATGCTGTACCTGATCAGGCAGCAGGTGCGGGTCGAAACGATGCGCGACCTCGCCCGGGACGGCCGCCGGGTGGCGACCGCGATCAAGAACGGCACGCTGACCCCCGAGATCCGGGCGCCCGGCGGCGAGCTGCTGGAGGTCACCGACCGCCAGGGCCGGGTGATCGCGGCGTCGCCGCGGATGCGCGGCCGCGAGCCGCCGCGCCTGCCCCCGCTGCCGCTGGACGTCGACCGCCGCGACACCCGCAGGTGCGGTGTCGACGCGCCCGGCGGGCCCTGCTTCCTCATCGTCGAGTTCCAGGTCGGCATCGGGCCGTCGGCGAAGCTCGTCTACTCGCTGGCGCCCGAGCCCGGGCTCGCGCCGGAACCGCTGCAGGCGGCGCTCGCCGCCCTCAGCGTCCCGCTCATCACCGGCCTGGTCGGTTACGCGACCTGGCTGTCGGCCAACCGGACGCTGCGGCCCGTCAACGCGATCCGCCGGGAGCTGGACGAGATCACCGCCACCGATCTGGAGCGCCGGGTGCCGGTGCCGCCGCGCCGCGACGAGGTCGGGCTGCTCGCCGAGAGCATCAACGCGACCCTCGACCGGCTGGAGCAGGCGGTCGCCCGGCAGCGCGGCTTCGTCTCCGACGTGTCGCACGAGCTGCGCAGCCCCCTCGCCGCGCTGCGAATGGAAGTGGAACTGGCGCTGTCGGCGCCGGAGGAGGCCGACGTGCAGGAGACGCTCCAGGCCGTCCTGGAGAACACCGAGCGGCTGTCGGCGGTGGTGGACGACCTGCTGGCGCTGGCGCGGCTGGAGGCCGACCGCAACTTCCCGCGCGAGGTGGTCGACCTCCCCGAGCTGGCGGACGAGGAGGTCCTGCGCCGACCCAGGCGCACCCAGGTGACCGTCCTGTCCGAGGGTGCCGTGCGGGTGGAGGGCGGCCGCAGCGAGCTGGCGCGGCTGCTGACGAACCTGCTGGACAACGCCGACCGGCACGCGGCGTCGGAGGTGACGATGATCCTGCGCACCGAGCCGCCCGCGACCGCCGTCGTCGAGGTGATCGACGACGGCCCGGGCGTCCCGCCGCAGGACCGCGAGCGCGTGTTCGAGCGGTTCACCCGGCTGGCCGAGGGCCGGCACCGCGACGCAGGCGGCACCGGCCTCGGCCTGGCGATCTCGCGGGACATCGCGACCGCGCACCAGGGGTCGCTGGTCCTCACCGACCGGCTGGACGGCCGCAGCGGCGCCCGGTTCGTCCTCCGCCTCCCCGCCGCGCCCTCCACGCCCGACGACGAGCGGTGACGCGCCGGCGGGCGGGGGTACCGGGCGAGCGGCGGTGTCAGGCCAGATCGGCGGCCGTGACGGACACCTCGACGCCGGGCGCGGGCTCCACGCCCATCGCGCGCGCGAGCTTGCGGAACTTGCCCGCCTCCGCCGCGCGCCCGCGCCGCTCCAGGGTGCGGGCCAGGGCCTCGTGCGCCCAGCCGTTGCAGGGGTCGAGGTCCACGAGGCGGCGGAAGACCGCCTCGGCGCGGCCGAGCTGCGCGCTGTGGAAGTAGGCGCGGCCGAGCAGCTCGACGGCGGCGCGGTTGCCGGGGTCGCCCTCGACGACCGGGGCGAGCAGGCGCGCGGCGCCGGCGTAGTCCTTGGCGTCGAAGAACAGCGTGGCGCGCTCGAACTCCTCGTAGGCGGTCATCCCGGCCTCCCCTCGGTTGCGTGATACAACCCCGCCAACCGGGGGCACCCGGCGTTTGTTCCCGGCGGTCCGGGCGGCCGGCCCGGCGGCGCGTGCCCCATGGGGCTCACTCGAGGCCGAGCGAGTCGCGGAGGCGCTCGCGCTCGGCCTCCAGCAGCTCGATCTGGCCCTCCAGCTCCTCCCGCTGGCTCAGGTACTGCCCGGCGTCGACGAAGTCGCCCGGGTCGTCGGGCGGCCCCGGCAGGTCGGCGCGGAGCCGCTCGAGCGACTCCTCGACCTGGCGGAGCCGGGTGCGCAGCTCCTCCTCGGACTGGTTCATCTGGTCCTCCCGTCGTCGGGCCGCCCGCGCGGGCGGCCCCTGCATGCAGCTCTGCATGCCCGCCTCCCGCCGGTCTGCACGCCGTCCCGCCGTGAGACGCCGATCACGGCCCGCGGCACGGGGTCAGACGCGCAGCACGGTCTTGCCGCGGGCGCCGCCGGCCCGGCTGGCGGCCAGCGCGTCGGCCGCCTCGTCGAGGGGCGCCTCCCGCTCGACGCGCACCCGCAGCTTGCCCGCGTCGATGAGGTCGGACAGCCGGTCCAGCAGCTCCGCGGACGGCTCGACCTGGAAGTTGACGCCGCGCAGCTCCCGCGCCTCCATCGCGTCCGGGTTCACCGCCCAGACCGTGCTGACGTAGGTGCCGCCGGGACGCAGCAGCTGGGCCAGATGGTCGGCCGCGGCCGTGTCGCTCGCCATGTCGAGGATCGCGTCGACGCCGTCGGAGTGGACGGCCAGCACCTGCCCGTTGAGGTCGCCCTTGGAGTGGTCGACGGTCTCGTCCGCGCCGAGGCGTCGCATCGTGCCCGCCATGTCGTCGCGGGCGGTCGCGATCACCTTGGCGCCCGCGAGGGCGGCGAGCTGCACCGCGCTCTGCCCGGTGCCGCCGGTCGCGCCGACGACCAGCACGGTCTGCCCGGAGTCGATGCGCGCCTCGTCGACCATGGCGAGCGCGCTCATGCTCGCGATCGGCACCGCCGCGGCCTGCGTGTAGATCATGCCCTCGGGCATCCTCGCGACCGGCCCGTCGTCGCGGGCGATCGCGTACTCGGCGTAGCTGCCGAGGCCGCGCTCGGGCATGCCGAAGACCCCGTAGACCTGCTCCCCGTGCCGCAGCCGGGTCACGCCGTCGCCGGCCTCCTCCACCACGCCCGCCCCGTCCTGGCCGAGGATCAGCGGGAAGGAGGCGTCGATCGAGTCCTTGAGCAGCCCGTCGGCGATCTTCCAGTCCATCGGATTGACCCCGGCCGCGATCATCTTCACCAGGATCTCCCCCGGCCCCGGTTCGGGCCGCGGCAGGTTCATCGGCGCCGGTGTGGCGCCGTACTCGGACACGGCGATGGCTCGCATGACGATCGTCCCCCCGATCGGATCGCAGGGGGCCCTGGCGCCCCCGCAGGTGCCCTACCCGATCATCGAGACGATCACACGGATCCGCAGGTCAGACGGGTCACACGCGGGCCGCCCCCGCCCCGGGGCGACCGATCAGGGCGACGGCGGACGGGCCGGGTCGCCGGGCGGCAGCGGCGGGATCGTCACCGGCGGGCGCGGGCCGTCCGGGCCGTCCGGCCCCTCCGGGTCGCCCGGCTCCTCGGACCGGTCCGGGCCGCGGCTGGCGCGCACCGTGATGGTCGTGCCGGGCTCGGCCGGGCCGGGCGCGGGCGACATCTCGGCGACCGTCCCCTTCGGGTACCGGTCGGACGCGACCTGCGCGCCCACGTTGGTCGTGAAGCCCGCGGCGCGGAGCTTGGCGACCGCGTCGTTCAGCTTCATCCCGCGCACGTCGGGCACCTTCACCCGGTCCTCGCCGGACCCCTTGCTGAAGTACAGCGACGGCGGCCGGTGGAACGACGACGGCGCGGTCCCGCGCAGCGCACCGCTCATGCTCTGCTGCCAGATCGGCGCGGGGATCGTCGCGCCGAACACGGAGCCGTAGCACCGCCCGTCCATGCAGAGGCTGTCCATCGGGTGCCGGTAGCCGCCGCGCGGGTCGCCGACCCACACGGCCGCCGCGAGGTCCGGGGTGTACCCGGCGAACCAGGCGGCGGAGAAGTTGTCGACGGTGCCGGTCTTGCCCGCGGCGGGCCGGCCGATGCCCATGCCCCGCGCGGTGCCCTTGGTGAGGACGCCCTGCAGCACGTAGTTGACGGCGTCGGCGACGCCGTCGTCGAGCACCTGCTCGCAGTCGCGCGGCGGCACCTTCAGCTTGCGCCCCGCGGCGTCCTTCACGGACTTGATCGCGATCGGCTTGCAGTACTCGCCGCGCGCGCCGAACGCGGCGTAGGCGGCGGCGAGCCGCAGCGGGGAGACGGGGTTGAAGCCGAGCGTGAAGGCCGGGTACTGCTCCAGCGGCTTGCCGTTCGCCTGCTTCATCCCGAGCCGCTCGGCCATCCGGACGGTGTCGCACAGCCCGACCTCCTTCTCCAGCGCGAGGAAGAAGGTGTTGACCGAGTGGTGCGTGCCGGTGACGAGGCTGAACTGCTTGCCTCCCTCGCCGTCGGCGGCGTTGCGCAGCGACGCGTTCGGGTCGCCGACCCGGTCGCCGTCGCAGTTGCGGAAGCCGACCGGGGTGTAGGCGCGCGGCGCCATCAGCCGGGTGCCGAACGGCATGCCCTCGTCCAGCGCGGCGGCGAGCGTGAACGCCTTGAACGTCGACCCGGCCTGCATGCCGATGCTGGAGCCGTGGCTGGCGTCTGCGGCGAAGTTGATCCAGGTCTTGCCGCGCTCCTTGTCGGGCCCGAGGGCGCGGTCGACGACCATCGCCTTGATCTCGCCGGTGCCCGGCTGGACCATCGCCTCGGCGGCGGCCTTGTGCGCCGAGTTCTTCGGTGGGACGTGCCGGTCCACCGCCCGCTGTGCCGCCTTCTGCGCCCGCGGGTCCATGGTCGTGCGGATCGTCAGGCCCCCGCGCTTGAGCAGCTTCTCCCGGTCCTTGGCGGTCTTGCCGAAGACCGGATTGGTGAGGATCTCGCGCTGCACGTAGTCGCAGAAGAACGGCGCCCTGCTGGACACGCAGCCGCTGCGGATGTTGTCGATCTTCAGCCCGAGGGGCCTGCGCTTCGCCTCGGCCGCCTTCGCCGCGTCGATCCAGCCGAGCGCGGCCATCCGGTCCAGGACGGTGTCGCGGCGCTGCCGGGCCTCGCCGGGATGGCGGGTCGGGTCGTAGGCGTACGGGTAGCGGATGATCCCGGCGAGCAGCGCCGCCTCGGGCAGGTCCAGCTCGGACGCGTGCTTGGAGAAGTAGTGCCGGGAGGCGGCCTCGATGCCGTACGCGCCGTCGCCGTAGTAGGCGATGTTGAGGTAGCGGCGCAGGATCTCGTCCTTGCTGAACTTCTCCTCCACCGCGACCGCGTACCGCAGCTCGCGGACCTTGCGGGCGGTGGTGACCTCCTTGGCGGCCTCCCGCTCCTCGTCGCTGTCGGCCTGGGTGAGCAGCAGGTTCTTCACGTACTGCTGGGTGATGCCGGAGCCGCCCTGGGTGACCTGCCCGCTGCTGAGGTTGCTGGCGAGCGCCCGCAGCGTGCCGTGCAGGTCGATGGCGCCGTGCTCGTAGAAGCGGCTGTCCTCGATGGCGAGCACCGCGCGCCGCGCGACCGGCGCGATCTTGTTGAGCGGGACGTCCACCCGGTTCTGGTAGAAGAACGTCGCGATCTTCGAGCCGTCGGCGGCGAGGATCGTGGACCGCTGCGGGACGCCGGACGTCGTCAGGTTCACCGGGTCGCTGTCGAACCAGCGGGCCGTGTCGCGGGCGCCGACGCCCGCCGTGCACGCGGTGGGCAGCAGCATCAGCGCGACGATGAACCCGGCGAGGCCGCCGAGGGCGCCGAGGCCGCGCAGCGCGCGGAGCTTCTCGGCGCGGGTCGTGGACGCGGTCAGGATCCGGCGGCGCGGCGGGGCCGGGGCACCGCTTCCCGCATCGCGATTCCCCGCATCACCATCCGCCCCGGTCGGCACGCGCCTAGAGTAAACGTGCCTTCGCGGACGGACCACCCCATTGGCGATGTTCCGCCCTAATCCCGGCGATCCACGCTCCGGCGATCCGGGCTCTTCCCGTGGATCAGGCGCGCTGCCGCCGTCGTTCCCACGCTTGGACACGATCGCGGAATACCCGGGAAACGGCGCGCAACTCCGCCTCGGGGTCGGCTCCCCGCTCCACCGCCTCCCGGACGAGGGCGAAAAGCCGCGAACCGAGATCATTCTCGGTGGCCGCGCCGTCCCCCTCCCCGGCGAGCCCGTCGGCGAGCCCCTCCGGGGCCTCCATCCGCGCCGCGCGGCGCTGGAGCTGCGCCGCCAGCGACAGCGCGGGCTGGCCCATCGGCACCCCGTCCAGGGCGGACGCCTCCGCGCCGCTCTTCGCCGCCCGCTCGGCCGCCTTGATCTGCTCCCAGTTGGCGTTGACCTCGTCGGCGCCGGAGACGGTCACGTCCCCGAACACGTGCGGGTGGCGGCGGACCAGCTTCTCCACGATCGCGGCGGCGACGTCGTCGATGGTGAACGCGGTCTCGTCGTCGCGCTCGGCGGCCACCACCGAATGGAACGCCACCTGCATCAGCACGTCCCCGAGCTCCTCGCGGAGCGCGCCGTAGTCGCCCGACTCGATCGTGTCGAGGACCTCGTACGCCTCCTCCAGCAGGTACGGGACCAGCGTGGTGTGCGTCTGCTTGCGGTCCCACGGGCATTCGCGGCGCAGCGTGTCCATGACCGAGACCAGGTCGAGCAGCCGCGCGCCCGGCAGGTCGTAGGAGCCGTGCAGCACCTCGACGTCCAGCGGGTCGTTGACGACGAGCGTCCCGACCTCGCGCATCAGGTCCTCGTCGCCCTCGGGGGCGGCGACCCACACCACGTCGGCGGCCCGCGCGTCCGCGACCAGCCGCGCCGCGTCGGGCTCCCCGACGGTCCGCGCCGCGATCCCGGCGTCGCGCAGGGACGGCAGCAGCGGATGCCCGTCGCGCAGCCGGACGGCGCCCGCCGAGCGGAGCGCGTCCCACGCCCGCCAGGTCAGCAGCCCCGGCGCGACCCGGTGCGTGGTCGCGAGCAGTGTCAGCGCCATGCGCCTCAGATACCCGAGTCGGGGCTGGACAGCCGGTAGCCGACCGGGGCGATCTCGAACTTGCCCGGGTCGTAGCTGCCGTAGCGGGGGTTGACCTCGATGTCCATGCGGTTCGCGGTCTGCTGGAACAGCTCGTTCCACCGCCGGCCGGCCTGCTGCGTCGCCGGGCTGAGCTGGTTGCCCATGTCCGCGCCGAACCGCTGCATGACCGCCGCCTGCGTCGCCACGAGGCGCGCGAGGTCGCGGGTGTGCTCGCGGGGCAGCCCGCTCGCCAGCGTGATCGAGGCCGCGCCGCCGCGCCCGTCCAGCGCCCGCACCGCGGTGTCGACCTGCCCGCCCGTGACCCGCACCCCGGCCCGGTCGGCGACCTCGCGCGCGACCCGGAAGTTGATCAGCAGGGTGAGCGCGCCCTGCAGGTCGGACTCGGACTCGCCGGCGAGCTGCGGCGCCGGGTTGGCGGGGTTGGCGCGCAGCTCGTTGGCCGCCGGGTCGGCGCGGAACTGGGCGCGCCAGTCGCGGACGGTCTGGCTGAGCTCGGTGACGGTGATGCGGTCGTCGCCGACGAGGGCGGCGGTGCCGACCTTCGGGGAGCCGCCGCAGCCGGCCAGCGCGCCGGCCGCCAGCGCGACCGCCACCGCCGCCTTCACGGACTTACCAGGCACGATTCCTCGTCTCATTGTGGATCTCGCGGGTCGGGGCGGGCCCAGGCTACCGCTTGGCGGCGGCGGACGCCGGTTCGAGGAACAGCGCCTCCACCAGGTCGGTCGCCCACTTCAGCAGCTCCTGGTCGCGCAGCGGCCGGCCGCCGAGCGGCGCGGTCTTCGGCATCGGCACCAGCAGGGTGTCGGTCGCGGGCTTCAGGATGCTCTTCGGGTACAGCCGCTGGAGCCTGACCTGCCGGGAGTCCGGCAGGTCCACCGGCGTGAACTTCACGAAGTTGCCCTGGAGCGTGACGTCGGTCAGCCCGGCCCGGCGCGCCTTCGCCCGGAACCGCGCCACCTCCAGCAGGTTCAGCACCGGGACGGGCAGCGGGCCGAACCGGTCCTTCAGCTCGTCGTGCACGGCGCCGATCTCCTCGTCGGAGGTGATCGCGGCGATGCGGCGGTAGGCGTCCAGCCGGAGCCGCTCCCCCGGCACGTACTCGTGCGGCAGGTGCGCGTCGACGGGCAGCTCGACCTTCGTCTCGGCGGGCTCGGCCGCGGCGGCGCCGCCCTCCTTCAGGTCCCGGACGGCCTCCCCGACCATCCGGACGTACAGGTCGAACCCGACTCCGGCGACGTGCCCGGACTGCTCCGCGCCGAGGATGTTGCCCGCGCCGCGGATCTCCAGGTCCTTCATCGCGACGTACATGCCGGCGCCGACCTCGGTGTGCTGCGCCAGCGTCGCGAGCCGCTCGTGCGCGGTCTCCGTCAGCGGCTGCTCCGGCTGGTACAGGAAGTAGGCGTAGGCGCGCTCGCGGCCGCGGCCCACGCGCCCGCGCAGCTGGTGCAGCTGCGACAGCCCGTACATGTCGGCGCGGTCGACGATGAGGGTGTTGGCGTTCGGCACGTCCAGCCCGGACTCGACGATCGTGGTCGCGACGAGGACGTCGTAGTTCTTCTCCCAGAAGTCGACCATGACCTTCTCGAGCTCGTTCTCGTTCATCTGCCCGTGCGCGACCGCGATCCGCGCCTCCGGGACGAGCCGCGCCAGGTTCGCCGCGACCTTGTTGATCGAGCGGACCCGGTTGTGCACGAAGAAGACCTGGCCCTCGCGCAGCAGCTCGCGGCGGATCGCGGCGGCGATCTGCTTCTCCTCGTACGGGCCGACGAACGTCAGCACCGGGTGCCGCTCCTCCGGCGGGGTGAGGATCGTCGACATCTCGCGGATGCCGGTCAGCCCCATCTCCAGCGTGCGCGGGATCGGCGTCGCGGACATGGCGAGCACGTCCACCTGCGTCCGGAGCCGCTTCAGCTCCTCCTTGTGCTCGACGCCGAACCGCTGCTCCTCGTCGATGATGACCAGGCCGAGGTTCTTGAACCGGGTCTGCGACGACAGGATGCGGTGCGTGCCGACGACGACGTCCACGGTGCCCTCGGACAGGCCGCGCAGCGTCTCCTCGATCTCCTTGTCGGTCTGGAACCGGCTGATCGGCTTCACCACGACGGGGAACGCCGCGAACCGCTCGCTGAACGTCGACATGTGCTGCTGCACCAGCAGCGTCGTCGGCACGAGCACCGCGACCTGGCGGCCGTCCTGCACCGCCTTGAACGCCGCCCGCACCGCGATCTCGGTCTTGCCGTAGCCGACGTCGCCGCAGATCAGCCGGTCCATCGGGACGGGCTTCTCCATGTCGCCCTTGACCTCGTCGATGGCGGCGAGCTGGTCGGGCGTCTCGTTGTAGGGGAAGGCGTCCTCCAGCTCCCGCTGCCAGGGCGTGTCCGGCGCGAACGCGTGGCCGGGGCTCGCCATCCGCGCCGAGTACAGCCGGATCAGCTCGCCGGCGATCTGCTTGACCGCCTTGCGCGCGCGGGACTTGGCCTTCTGCCAGTCGGAGCCGCCGAGCCGGTGCAGGCTGGGCGCCTCGCCGCCGACGTAGCGGGTCAGCTCCTCCAGCTGGTCGGTCGGGACGAACAGCCGGTCGCCCTTGGCGTACTCCAGGATCAGGTACTCGCGGGTGGCGCCCTGCACCGTCCGGCTGACCATCTCCACGTACCGGCCGACGCCGTGCTGCTCGTGCACGACGTAGTCGCCCGGCCGGAGCTGGAGCGGGTCGATGCCGCCGCGCCGCCGCGACGGCATGCGCCGCGCGTCCTTCGTGGACGACTTCTGCCCGGACAGGTCGGTCTCGGTGAGCACCGCGAGCTTGACCGACTCCCAGACGAAGCCGTTCTCCAACAGCCCGGTCGCCACGGTCACCACGGACGGCTCGGGCGGCTCCGCGAGGTCGGCGCGCCGCGCCCCGATGCCCTCCTCCCCGACGAGCTGGACGAGCCGCTCGGCGGGCCCGTGCCCGGCGGTGACCATCACGACGCGCCAGCCGCCGTCGATCCAGCCCTTCAGGTCGCCGACGACGCGGGAGGTGTCGCCCCGGTACGCCTCGGCGGGCACCACGCCCAGGCTCAGCACGCCGTCGCCGCCGTCCGGCGAGGACGGCCCGCCCGCCTCGCCCGCCGCGAGCGGGTTGAGCGCGGTCACGCTCCAGCGCGGCAGGCCCAGCTCGGTGCTGTGCTCGCGGACCTCCTCCAGCGAGCGGAACGCGGCGGCGCCGAGGTCGATCGGCGCCTCTCCCCCGGCGGCGGCGTTCACCCAGCTCGCCTCCAGGAACTCCTGGCTCGTCCGGACCAGCTCCACCGCCCGCGTCCGGATCCGCTCCGGCTCGCACACCAGCAGCGCCGACCCCTCCGGCAGCAGGTCGGTGAGCAGCTCCATCCGGTCGGCGAGGACGGGCGAGAACGCCTCCATGCCCTCGACGGTGTCGCCGTCGGCGATCCGGCCGAGGATCTCCTCCAGCGCCGGGTGCTGCTCGGCGAGCCGCTTCGCCCGCTCGCGCACCTGCTCGGTCAGCGGCAGCTCGCGGCACGGCGGCGCCCACAGCCCGCCCTGCGCGACCTCCAGCGACCGCTGGTCGGCGGCCTTGAAGTAGCGGATCTCCTCGACGGTGTCGCCCCAGAACTCCACCCGCAGCGGGTGCTCCTCGGTCGGCGGGAACACGTCCAGGATCCCGCCGCGCACCGCGATCTCGCCGCGCTTCTCCACCAGGTCGACGCGGTGGTACCCGGCGTCCACCAGGGCGCGGACGGCCTCGTCCATGTCGGCGTCCGCGCCGGAGACCAGCCGCACCGGCTCCAGGTCGGCGAGGCCGGCCACGATCGGCTGGAGCACGGCGCGGACCGGCGTCACGACGACGTCCAGCGCACCGCCCTTCGGCGCCCCGTCCGGCGCGTCCTCCCCGGCGGGCGGGCCGCCCGCGTCCGGGTGGACGAGGCGGCGCAGCACCGCGAGCCGCTGCCCGACGGTGTCCGAGCGCGGCGACAGCTTCTCGTGCGGCAGCGTCTCCCATGCGGGGAAGTGCGCGACCCGCGCCGGGTCGATCAGGCTCGACAGCGCGGCGGCCAGGTCCTCGGCCTCGCGGCCCGTCGCGGTCACCGCGAGCACCGTGCCGCCGCCTCCGCCGTCGCCGTCGCGGTCGCGCAGCGCACGGCTCAGCGCGGCGGCGAGGACGGGCCAGAGCGCGCCCGGAGCCACGACCTCCTGGTCGGCGCGCACCCGCCGCAGGGCCTCCCGCAGCCCGGAGTCGGTACACGCAAGGTCAACAAGTCCAGAAAGCGTCATCTTCGCCCGCACATTCGCCGAAATAACCCCGAGGCAGGGCAGCCCGAAAACCCGGAAATCCCCTCGGACCCCGGTACCGCTACCAGGGTACGCGCCCGCCGGGCCGCCGCGTGACGCGCCGGGCGGCCCGCTCACATGCGGGGGCTCGCGTGCGGGGGCTCACGTGCCCCCGGTCGCCTGCCCGCGCTCGCGTGCCCGCGGTCACGTCCCGGCGATCATCCGCCGGAGCGCCGTGCTGGAGGTGTGCACCGTGTAGGGGAAGTACACGACCCGCACGCCGACCGCGCCGAGGTCGGCCTCCAGCCGGTCGCCCTTCTCGGTGCCCTTCCAGTCGTCGCCCTTGAACAGCACGTCGAAGCCGAGCTCGCGCCACATGACGACCTTGTCGCTGGACACGTCGGTGACGACCTCGTCCACGCACGCCATGCTGCCGACGATCGCCAGCCGCTCGGCCAGCGGGACGATCGGGGGCCGGCCCTTGACCCGCTCCAGCACCTCGTCGGTGACGACGCCCGCGATCAGCCGGTCGCACTCGCGCCGCGCCCGCCGCAGGATGTTCAGGTGCCCGATGTGGAACATGTCGTAGGCGCCCGGCACGTAGCCGACGACACCGCTCACCGGAGCACCGCCTCGCGGTCGCGGGCCGGCGCGTCCAGCGCCCCGACCTCGCGGAACCACTTCACCGCGGCGGCCGCCAGGAACAGCAGGTTGCCGAGGAAGATCAGCCCGTACAGCGGGCGAAACACCGAGGGGGCGCCGAGCAGCAGGAACGCCACGCAGAGCAGCCCGTAGTCGGTCGGCACGACCAGCAGCGAGCGGACCATGGACGGCGCGGCGGCGGGCGGCGCCTGCTCGCCGGTCCGGGCGCGGTGGGCGCGGGCCAGCAGGTCCTTGAGGATCATGCCGAAGAACATCACCGCGGCGACGACCGTGAAGCCGACCGGGATCAGCAGGAACGCGGGCTCGTCGAGGTCGCCGAACCGGTACCAGGAGATCAGCACGGCCAGGTGCAGCGCGGAGATCTTGGCGCTGTCGACCATGTGGTCGAGGTACTCGCCGGACATCGAGCCGCCGCCGCGCAGCCGGGCCAGCTGCCCGTCCGCCGCGTCGAAGGCGTACCCGACCACCAGCGCCAGGCAGACCGCGACGCCCAGCCACGGCGCCGGGTCGACCAGCGCGATCAGCGCGATGCCGGTGAAGGTGAACGCGGCGCTGATCGCCGTGACCATGTTCGGGGTCAGGCCGAGCACGTAGGAGGCGGCCGCCAGCACCCGCCCCAGCTTGCGGTTGACGAAGCGCGAGTACGCCGGGGCGCCCTTGGCGGTCTTCTGCGCCATGGCGAGCCGGGACAGCGCGTCCCGGAATCCGGGCCGGCCGCTCATGCGACCGACGCCTTCGGGTTCGCGCCCGGCAGCGCCCCGCGGAGCACGGCGCTGCGCGTCTCGGCCAGCCCGGTGAGCGCCACCACGGCGACGCCCGTCCCGGCCAGCTCGCGCTCGACGTCGGCGGCGGCCGGGGCGTCCGGACCGCCGGTGAAGACCCGCTGGAAGCCGACGGCCTCGTGGGCCTCGCGCAGGCCCGTCCCCGCCAGGGGGACGACGCCGGACACGTACCGCACGTTCGAGACGATCTCCATCCGCTCGATCGCCGGGACGATCGGCCGGGCGCCGAACAGCTCCTCGGCCGCCTCGTCCGCGAGCACGCCGACCACCAGGCGGTCGCACCGCCCGGCGGCGCGGCTCAGCAGGTCGAGATGCCCCACATGGAAGAGGTCGAAAACCCCCGGCGAGAAGCCGACCACGTGGTGCATGAAATCCCCCTGATAGCGCGCGATGACCGACATGCGGGTGGGTCACGCGTACGTTAGCAGCTATCAAACGGCCAGATGGGGCGGTCGAGGGCACCGGCGCGCGGCCCCGTCCGCCGCGACACGGCGTAGACCAAGAATGCGCAAATAGCGGACGGAGCGCATCCGGGCGATTACGCTGCGGAACTGTGACCGATCTGCGTACGCCGCCGCTCAGCGACGGCGATCTCTTCTCAGAACGCGCCCGTCAGTACGCCCAAGAGAAGCCCCTGCAGCGGATCCACGTCCTGGAGGCGGGCTGCGGCTGGGGCACGGGCCTGGACCTCGGCGACCACGAGCGCCACGTCACGGGCGTCGACATGGAGTCCCCGGAGCTGCGCGCCTACACCTGCGAGCGGCCCGACCTCGACACCTGGTACCTCGGCGACCTGCGCACCGCGCCGATGCCGCCGCGCGCCTTCGACATCGTGCACGCCTCGTACCTGATCGAGCGCGTGCCGCACGCCGAGCTGGTGCTCGACCGCTTCGTCGCCGCGCTGAAGCCCGGCGGGCTGCTGCTGGTCCACCTGCGCGACCGCAACACCGCGTTCGCCTTCCTGGACCGCACGCTCCCCCGGTGGCTGCGCACCGGCGGCCGGAGCCGCCCGCGGCCGGTCCGGGCGCCGCGCGCCGGCCGGGCCGGCGGCCGCGGCGGGCGGGGCCCGCGCGGCGCGCACGCCCGCGTCCCGAGCCCCGGCGACGAGCGGGTGGCCGGGCCCGAGGCGGGCGCCGGCGCGCGGGCGCGGACCCTCGCCGACCCGGCTCCGGAGGCGCGGCCCGCCGCGCGGCCGGTCCCGGTCGTGCGGACGAGCCCGCCGCCCGCGGTGTACGGCAAGGTCGCCTCCCGTGCGGGCATGCGCTGGTACTGCGTGATGCGCGGCCTGGTGATCTCCGAGGAGTACACCTCCCGGCAGGCCATCGACGCGCTCGGCGCCGGGACGGGCGTCGCCGAGCTGCTGTGCCGGCTGGTGTCCGCGCTCACCCGGGGCCGCCTCACCGCCGACCACAGCGAGATCACCCTGGTCATCCGCAAGCCGGAGAACCGGTTCGCGCGGGTGATCTGAGCGGGCCGCCGGGCGGGGCCGCCGGGCGGGGCGGGTGTGCGCGGGGCCGGGTCGGCGCAGTATTTTTCCTGCGGAAACTCCCACTGACACGGACGAGCCCGGCTCCCCCGCCGCCGGGCGGGATCGGAGATCGCGGTGACCGCCGAAGCCGGCCTTCCCGACACGCTGCGCGACCTGCCCGCCTGTACCCCCGACCCGGTGGAGCTGGCCGATCTGGAGCTGCTCCTCGCCGGGGTGTACCGCCCGCTGAGCGGCTTCCTCGGCTCCTACGACACCGCGATGGTGATCGCGGGCGGCCGGCTGTCGGACGGCACCCCGTGGCCGGTCCCGGTCACGCTGACCGTCCCGAAGGAGCTGACCGGGCACGAGCGGGTCGTCCTGCAGGACCCGGAGGGCGTGCCGCTCGCCGTGCTCACCGTCGCCGAGGCCTGGCAGGACCCGACCACCCAGGCGTGGCGGCTCGCCGGCCCGCTGGAGGGCCTGCGCGCCCCCGCGCACGGCCCGTTCCACTCGCTGCGCCGCCGTCCCGACGAGCTCGACCCCGTCGAGGGCCCGCAGCTCGCCGTGGCGACGCGCGAGCCCCTGCACCGCAAGCAGCTCGGCCAGCTCCGCCAGGTCGCCGAGCGGCTCGGCGCGCGGGTGCTCGTGCTGCCGCTGCTCGGCGGCGAGCACGACGAGTCCCTCGTCCGGGCGCTGCTGGGCGTCCGCAAGGAGCTGCCGGACGGGGCCCGCGTCATCCCGGTGCCGCTGCCGCCGCGCGGTACCGGCCCCGAGCACGAGGAGCGCGACGTCCGGCTGCGCGCGCACGTCGCCGCCGCCTACGGGGCCACCCACCTGCTCGCCGGCGCCGAGCTGGAGGGCACCGCGATCCCGCTGGTCGTCCCCGAGCCGTGGGCCTACGACGCCGACGTGGAGGTCTGGCGGCCGGTCGCGCGCATCGAGCCCGACCACGTCCAGGCCGAGCTGACGCGGGAGCGGCTGAACGAGCTGCTGGACGCGGGCGAGCCCGTCCCCGACTGGTTCACCCCGCCGGCCGTCGCCGCCGAGCTGGCGCTGGCCCGCCCGCCGAAGCGCTCGCGCGGGATCACGGTGTTCTTCACCGGGCTGTCGGGCTCCGGCAAGTCGACGATCGCGCGCGGCCTGGCGGACGCGCTGATCGAGCGCGGCGGCCGCACCGTCACCCTGCTGGACGGCGACGTCGTGCGGCGGATGCTGTCGGCCGGCCTGACGTTCTCCCGCGCCGACCGCGACCTCAACATCCGCCGGATCGGGTTCGTCGCGGCGGAGATCACCCGGCACGGCGGGACGGCGATCTGCGCGCCGATCGCCCCCTACGCGGCGACCCGCGCCGAGGTCCGCCGGATGGTGTCCGCCGTGGGCGACTTCATCCTGGTGCACGTCGCCACGCCGCTGGAGGAGTGCGAGCGCCGCGACCGCAAGGGCCTGTACGCCAAGGCCCGCGCGGGGCAGATCCCGGAGTTCACCGGCATCTCCGACCCCTACGAGGAGCCGGACGACGCCGACCTGACCCTGGACACCTCGCGGATGGCCCCGGAGGAGGCGGTCGGCAGGGTCCTCGACCTGCTGGTGGACGGGGGCTGGGTCCGCCCCGCATAGCGGGTTTTGCCTCTTCCGTCCCGTCCGTCTCGTTTGTCCATCGATAGCCGGGTTACCACGCCCGAGTGGCGTCCTCTACTCTGTAGAGCAGTTTTCCTACATGTCAGGTAGGTCATGCCGATGGACTTCGATTGGACGATGGCGCTGGGCTCGTTCCTCGTCGCCATCATCGTCGGGCTGACCGGGATGGGCGGCGGCGCGCTGATGACGCCGATGCTCGTCACGTTCTTCGGCGTGAGCCCGCTCGCCGCCGTGTCCAGCGACCTCGTCGCCGCCGCCGTGATGAAGCCGGTGGGCAGCGCGGTCCACTACCGGCAGGGCACGATCAACATGCGGCTGGTCGGCTGGCTGTGCGCGGGCTCGGTGCCCGCCGCGTTCTCCGGCGTGCTGCTGGCGAGGGCGCTCGGCGACGGCGACTCCGTCGAGAACCTGATCAGCAAGGCCATGGGCGTCGCGCTGATGATCGCCGCGATCGGGCTCGTGCTGCGCGCCTACCTGGCGCACCGGGGACGCGCGGGCGGCGACGGCGCCGAGGCCCCGGAGGTCGCCGTCCGGCCCGTCCCGACCGTGCTGATCGGGATCGTCGGCGGCCTCGTCGTCGGGATCACCTCGGTCGGCTCCGGCTCGCTCATCATCGTCGCGCTGCTCGCCCTCTACCCGACGCTGAAGGCCAACCAGCTCGTCGGCACCGACCTGCTCCAGGCCGTCCCGCTGGTGTTCGCCGCCGCCATCGGCCACCTGCTGTTCGGCGACTTCCGCATGGAGGTCACCGCCGCCCTGCTCGTCGGCTCCGTCCCCGGCGTCTACCTCGGCTCGAAGATCTCCTCGCGGGCGCCGGGCGGGCTCATCCGGCGCGTGCTGGCCCTCGTCCTGGTCGCGTCCTCGCTGAAGATGTTCGGCGTCGGCGCCGTCCCCCTCGCCTGGACGATGGTCGTCCTCGCGTCCGCCACGGTCGCCGCCTGGCTCGTCCTGCGCCGCCGCCCCTCCCCCGCCGCGGCGGGGCCACGGGACGCGGTCGCGGCCTCAGCCGACGAGCTGGTCCGCTGACTCCGGCGCCGGCCGGCCCCCGCGCGGCGGGTCGGTCCGGCGCAGCATCCGCCACAGCATGAACGCCGACACCAGCCCGCCCGCGCCCAGGCAGTACGGGGCGAGCGAGGCGTGCCCCGAGTCGGTGGCCAGCAGGACGAGCAGGACGGTCAGCCCGCTCGCGCTCTCCACCCCGCGGATGACGAACACCGACCGCGACAGCTTGCGCGCCGTCGCCAGGCTGGCCAGCGGCAGCGTGCAGGCGAAGCACACCGCGTAGACGCCCCAGCCGCCGAGCGCGACCGCGTCCACCTCGAACGAGCCGCCGGTCACCACCGGGCCGAGCCAGCCGGCCAGCAGGATCCCGGCGAGGCTCATCACCAGCGCGATGCCCGCCATCAGCGAGCAGGCCCGCACCGCCTGCCGGGCCCGCATGGGCGTGCCGGCCCGCTCCGCCTTGGCGAAGTCGCCGAGCAGGAACCAGCCGGCGCCGTTGACGAACGTCAGCGCGGGCGCGAGCAGCAGCCGCGCCGCCTCCACCCCGGCGAGCGCCGCCGTCGACCCGAAACCGGCGATCATGACGCGGGCGAGCAGCAGCGCGGTCGGCCGGATCCCGGCCTGGACGGACCGCCACGCGGAGAACTCCAGGATCTCCCGGAACGCGGTCCCGCGCAGCGGGGCCCGCGCGTACTCCCGCGCGGGGAGCCGCAGCCGGGCGAGCGTGATCGACGCGACGCACCCCGCGCACATGGCGCCGAGCAGCACCGCGACGGACGCGTCCGCGCCGAGGGCGAGCGCGCCGCCGAGGACCGCGAGCGTCGTGCCGAGGTAGCAGACGTCGTTGGCGGCCAGCCGCCAGAACTCCATCCGCGCCGTGAAGATCCGCCGGCCGGTCTCGTTCAGCAGCCACAGCGCCACCAGCAGCGCGAAGACGCCGATGGTGCCGGGCCCGGCCAGGCCCATCAGCGCGGCGACGAGCGCCCCCGCCGCCGACCCGGCCGCGACCGTGCCCGCCACGGACAGGATCAGCGCGCCCCGGATGCGCGGGTCGAACCGGTCGAAGACGGTGAGGGTGTCGCCGACCCAGCTCGTCTGCACCGCCGTGATCATGATGATGACGGCGAAGAACAGCGCGTAGGCGCCGTAGCCGGACGCGCCGAGCGTCCGCGCGCCGAGCGCCTGGACCACCAGGCTCCCGCCGGCGGTCACGAACTGCACGGTGACGGCTCCGCCCGCCGACGCGAGCAGCCGCCCCGCCTTCCCGGCGATGCCGCCGGCCTTCGCCACGCCCTTCTCCGGCGCCTCCGGACTCACCTGTCCGCGTCGTAGCGCATCAGGGACGAGTCCTCTTTTCCCTCGCCCTCCGCCGCGGACGCCGGCTCGGCGTCGGAGGCCGCGGCACGGCCGGTCGCGGGCTCCGCGGACTTCGCCTTGCCGGAGGAGGACCGCGACGAGCGGCCGGACGAGCGGCTCGACGACCGTCCGGACGAGGGCGTGGACGAAGACGACGAGGACGACGGGGTCCGCCCGGTCGACGGGCGGGTGGCCGAGAGCAGCTGCTCATCGGTCACGAAGGTGAGGTCCTCCACGGTGCGGGTGGGGTCGTCGCCGCCGAGCAGCGGGTCGGCGGCCGGACTCGCCGCCGGGCGTGTGTCGTCCTCCGCGGAGGAGTCGCCCGCGCGGCCCTTGGCGCGCGTGCCCCGGCGCGGCGGCTTCGCGGACGCGCCGGAGTTCTTGCTCGCGACGCGCGTCCCCCACGTCCCGGAGGAGGACCGCGACGCCGACCCCGAGCCCGAGCCCGACCGGGACGAGCCCGTGCCCGCGCCGTTCAGCCGGGACGGCCGGCCCGCGTCGCGCTCGGCCGGGGGCGGCGGCGGGGCCGCCGGCATCATCTGCGTCGCGGACGCCGAGGGGGCGGCGAGGCCCGCGTCGTCGGCGTGCCGCGGCCGGCCGTTCCGGTCGGCGGGGGGCGGCGGCGGGGCCTGCCGGCCGCGGGGCCGGCGCCCCCGGCCCGCCGGCGGCGCGGCGGGCGGCTCGATGCCGTAGCCGTCGTCGGCGCGGCCCCGGTACTCGTCGTACCCGCGCCCCACCGGAAGCTCGGGCACGCCGCCGCCGGGACCCGCGAGCGCGGGGCCGGCCGGCGCGCCGGCGGGCACCGGGCCGGGCCGGGACCGGCCGCCGCGGTGCGGTGCCGAGGCGCGCAGGAACGACACGATGCACGCGAGGATCGCGCCGAGCGCGATCCCGATCGCGGCGTTGCGCGGCAGCTTGCTGGGGTTCGGCGCGGTCGGGTCGGCGGTGTCGATGAACTGGACGCCGTCGTTGCTCTTGGACCGCGCGGACAGCAGCCCGCTCTCCTCGGCCTGGTACTTGGCGAGCTGGTTGGCGAGCAGCTTGTAGGCCCGGCTCCCCGGCTGGAGCTGCTCCATGTCCTGGGTGACCTTGGCCTCCAGGTCCTTCAGGTTCTGGATCCGCTCGTTGAGCTTCTCCACGCTGGTGGAGACCGTGACCTCCTGGTAGGCCTGCAGCACCGCGTTGGCGATGATCGCGGCCTCGGGCATGCTGTCGCCCTTCGCGGTCACCACCACCACGCCGCCGTCGGGCTTGCTGGAGGTCTGCACCCGGCCGCGGAGCTGCTCACCGGTGAGGTTGGGGCCGCGCTTGCTCTTGACGATCTGGGCGGCGCGGGCCATCACCGGCGTCGAGCCGGCGAACACCGCGCGCTGCGCGGTGTAGGTGGCGTAGCCCTGGCCGGAGACGACGCCGACGCGGAGCGCGTTGTTGTTGTTCGTGGGGTCGGTGACGGCGAACCTGGCGGTCGCGGTGGCGCCGCCGAACAGGATCTGCGTGGCCGCGACGGAGGCGAGCAGGGCGGCCAGCACGATGACGAGCGACATCAGCCGGTAGCGCCAGACCGCCTCGACGAGGCTGATCTCCGGTGTTGCGGGGGTCTGTGCTGTCATCGGGGCTCTGGGTCCTCAGAACGGCGGACAGGTGGCTAGGCGGGACGGGTCAGGCCGCGGACGGCCTCCCGCAGCTCGCGGTGGTAGCGGTCCTTGCCGAACCGCCGGGCGGCGTCGGCACGGGCCCGTTTGGCCATCACCAGCGCGCCGTTCCAGTCGTCGAGCAGACGGGCGATCCCGTCGGCGAGGGCCGCGGGGTCGTCGGGCGGCACGCTGATGCCGTTGTCGCCGTCGGTGACGATCTCGACCAGCCCCTGGGTGGCGCTGGCGACCACCGGCCGGCCGGCCAGCATCGCCTCGACCGCGACGTTCCCGAAGGGTTCGACGCGCGAGGGGACGATCGCGATGTCCGCCTCGGCGAACGAATTCCACACCGAGGGGCGGAAGCCCGCGAACTCCACCCGGCCGTCGTCGCCCGCGAGGTCGCGCAGCTCGTCCTCGAACCACTCGTAACCCGGAAAGACGCTGCCGATCAAGGTCAGGGTCGTATCGTACCCGCGCTCCCGGAGGATCCGGACGGCTTTGACCGCGACGTCCGACCCCTTGCGCGGGGACAGCCGGCCGACCAGCGCGATCCGCGCGGGCGGGCCCGGCTCGGCGCGCGGCGGGACCACCTCGGGCGGCTCCTCCACACCGTTGTAGATGATCTCGGCGCGGCGCCCGGCACGGCCGAGGGCGGCGGCGCTGGCCCGGCTGTTCACCACGACGGAGCGCGCCAGCCGCAGCGGCGCCGACAGCGCGGCGCGCACGGGCCCGGGCACGCCGTCCTCGGCCTCGTGGACGTGGCACAGCGAGGGCACGCGGGCGAGCCGGCCGGCGAGCAGCCACACCGGGATCGTCACGGTGTTCACGTAGAGGGCGGCGGCGCGCTCGCGGCGCAGCAGCCGCCGGGCCGCCGGCAGCGCGCGCAGGGCGGCGGCGGCGAGCCGGACGAGCCCGAGCGGCGACATGTACGCCTTGCGCAGCACCGGGACGGGCAGCACGACGATCTCGGCGCCCGCGTCCCGCAGCGCCTCCGACAGCGGCCCGTCGGCGGGCAGGGTGACGATCACGCGCCAGTGCGAGGCGAGCGAGCGCACCGACTCGATGAGCATCCGGTCGGAGCCGTAGAGGTCGGGCGAGGGGTGCGCCAGCACCACCGTGGACCTCGCGTCCGTGGACCTCGCGTCCCGTTCGGCCACTTGCCCTCCTTCTGGCGCGCCCGCCCCCGGGGTACCAGTTCGCGCGACCTTTAGATTAACTGCCTTTTACGCCCCGGGCGCCCGGCTCCCGGCGCGTACCCTGAGCCGGGTCGTCAACGGCAGGATTCCGTAAAGAGGTGGGGGTAAGGGTGCGCATCGCCATGGTAGGTACTCGCGGGGTGCCGGCGCGGTACGGCGGGTTCGAGACGGCGGTCGAGGAGATCGGCAGGCGGCTCGCGGCGCGCGGCCACGAGGTCATGGTCTACTGCCGCGGCGAGCGCCATCCCGAGCCCGAGTACCTCGGCATGCGGCTGATCCACCTGCCCGCCATCGAGAAGAAGGTGGCCGAGACGCTCAGCCACACCGGGCTGTCGGTGCTGCACGCGTTCCGCGGGAAGATCGGGCGGGAGGGAGCGGACGTCGCGCTGGTGTTCAACGCCGCCAACGCGCCGCTGCTGCCGGTGCTGCGGACGCTGCGCATCCCGGTCGCGACGCACGTCGACGGGCTGGAGTGGAAGCGCACCAAGTGGAGCGGGACGGGCCAGCGCTACTACCGGGCCGCCGAGGCCATGGCGGTGCGCTGGTCGGACGCGCTCATCGCGGACGCCGCCGGCATCCAGGACTACTACCGCGAGCGGTTCGGCGCGGAGTCGGTGTTCATCCCCTACGGCGCGCCGATCCTCGCCGGGACCGACACCGCGAAGCTGGCCGAGGCCGGCTACGAGCCCGGCGGGTACCACCTGGTCGTCGCCCGGTTCGAGCCGGAGAACCACGTGCACCTGGCGGTGGAGGGGTACCGCCGGAGCCGGGCCGCGAAGCCGCTCGTCGTGGTGGGGTCGGCGCCTTACGCCGACGAGTACACCGCCCAGGTGAAGGAGCTGGCGGGCGACGACCCGCGCATCACCTTCCTCGGCGGCGTGTGGGACCAGGACCTCCTGGACGCCCTGTACGCGGGCGCGCTGACCTACGTGCACGGCCACTCGGTCGGCGGGACGAACCCGTCCCTGCTGCGCGCGATGGGCGCGGGCGCGTCCGTGCTGGCGTTCGACGTCAACTTCAACCGCGAGGTGCTCGGCGAGGACGCGGGCCGCTTCTTCGCGGACGCGGCCGAGCTCGCGGAGCGGATCGAGGCGGCGGAGGCCGACCCCGGCGCCGCCGCCGACCGCGGCGCGGCGGCGCGCAAGCGGGCCGCCGAGCGCTACGTGTGGGACGACGTGGCCGACTCCTACGAGCGGCTCTGCGAGGACCTGGTGGCGCGGCGGCTGTCCCGCAAGACCGTCCGGCCGAAGTGACCGTTCCGCCCCGCTGGCCGATTGTGGACACCGGCCGGCGGGGCGCGGAACGTAACGGACACGAACCTCACGGACACGAACGCAACGGACACAGAGAAGCGCCCCCCGGCGGATCGCCGGGGGGCGCTTCTCATGCGCTGCTCGCGCGCCTCGCGCGACTCACGCGCGGACGGTCAGCCGACCGACTTGGAGGCGGCGCTGGTGATCGTGTTGCCCGAGGCGTCCTTCACCCGGATCTTGTAGGTGTGCTTGCCGCTGGGCGGGTTGGCGTCGGTGAAGCTCATCTTCGGCAGGTTCCAGAAGCTGGAGTTCTTCTTCACCGTCGCGATGGGCGTGGTGCCCTTGTCGCGCAGGACCTCGTAGGTGAGCGACGCGTTGTCCATGTCCCAGGTGGCCTTCCAGGACACGGTGATCTTCTTGGAGAGGGCCGACTTCGAGGCGGTCGGCGCGGCGAGCTCGGAGGCCAGCGGCCCCGACTTGTTCGGCGCCTTGGCCTTCACGGCGAACCGCACGAGACCCTGCTGGGCCTTGCCGTTCACCTTCGGGAACTCGCCGCCCATGGCGATGTACTCGGAGTTGCCGGTGACCGCCCAGGCGGCCTGGTACTGCTTGGTGAAGGACCCCATCGCCAGGGTGGGGAACCAGTGCAGCAGGGTCGGGACGGGCTGCTTGCGGTAGTTGCTGTTGCTGCCCGGGGCGGCCTTGTCGGTGCCCGTGGCGACCCTGGTCTCGGCGAGCGCCCGCTGCCAGCGCGTCGGGGTGGCCTCGGGGAACGCGCCGAGCGAGGAGCAGTCGTGCGCGTGGGACACGCTGTAGACCGACTGGCCCTGGGCGAAGATGCCGTAGGTCGCGCCGTAGCAGTTGTCCAGCCACACCAGGTCGCCGTTGGCGGCCTTCGCGGCGAACCGGCCGTCGAACCAGTGGAGGCCCTCGCCGTTGGCCGAGGCGAACACCGTGTCGCCCGACACGAACAGGTCGGTCACGTAGGAGAACTTCGAGCCCTGCCGGGTCGGGATGGGCTTGCTGGTCCAGGTGGCGGACGCCCCGTTGGTGGCGTTGACGGCGCCGATGCCGACGCGCTGCGCGCCGTTCAGCTTCTGGAACCGGCCGCCGATGATGACGCGCTCGTTGCCCGGCGCCATCGCCAGCGCGAACACCTCGTCGTCGTCGGCGGTCGGGCGCCAGGTGTCGACGTTGGCGCCGTTGGACGCCTTCACCGCCGCGAGCCGCGTCCGCGACTTGCCGTTGACGTTGAAGAAGTTCCCGCCGAAGTACACGGTGGAGTTCGTGGCCGCGATGCCGCGCACCTTGTTGGACACCTTCGGCGCGAACGCGTCGACCAGCTTGCCGGTCGCGGTGTCGAACGCGGCGAGGCGGCTGTGCGCCTTGCCGTCGACGGTGGTGAACTCGCCGCCGACGTACACCCGCTTGCCGTCGGGGGAGGCCGTGATCCGCAGGCCCTGCCCGTTCAGCGAGTGGTTGAACGAGGTGATGAGGTTCCCGGTCGTCAGGTCGAACGCCAGGATGTTCTTCCGGGTCACCTCCTTGGCGTTGCCCGGGGCCGTGCCCGGCGGGCGCGCCTTGGTGAAGTTGCCGGTCGCGTACACGGTCTTGCCGACCGTCGTCATGCTCCACACGACGCCGTCGACCTGCCACGTCGGCAGCGGATCGACGCTCACCGTCGCCGGCGTGCCGGACGGCGGCGCGGTGTCCGCGGCCGCGGCACCGGCCGGCATGTAGGAGGCGCCCGCGAGCGTGAGCGCGGCGGCCGCCGCCACACCCACCCGCGTGCCGCTCCGGCGCTGACGCAAAAGAGCTCTCACGAGTCGCATCCCCTAGCGCATAAGGCCCGCGTGACCCCTGCGGTCACTCCGACCCGGGAATCCTAGTGGCCGCCGGCGGCACCGGATCGGGCACCTTATGAAATCGTGACCGAAGTCCAGATGTGGGGATTAGCAGAAAAAAGCGCCCCGAGGCGTAAACCCCGGGGCGCTTTCGAGCGTCCGCGCCATTTCCGCCGCGGCCGTCGGCCGGTCAGCCGGTGGCGCGCACGGCCTTCAGGTCGTCCACCGACACGACGATGGGCGCGTTGGTGGTGCTGCCCGCCAGCTGCGTCCGGATCCCGACCGCGCCCGCGACCTGCAGCCCGGCGGTGTTGTCGGTGCCGGTGAGCTGCCAGCCGGGCTCGGTGGCGCCGTCGGCCCACACCTTGGCCTTCAGCGTCGTCGGCGCCGTCCCGGTGACCTGGAACCGCAGCCGCAGCCGCTGCCCCGGCGCGTAGGTCAGCCCGGCGACGTTCTGCTCCGCCACGATGACCGTCTCGGCGTTGCTCGCGTCGGTGCGGCTCAGCTGGAACGACACCACGCCGGACGGCCGGAGCCTGACCCGCGCCCGGTAGTCGCCGGCTCCGGGGACCCGGCGGCCGGCGGCCCACACGTACACGCCGTTGCCGGTGCCCTCCTTGTCGACCGCCAGCGTGAACGACAGGTCGGTGTCCTGCTCGGACACCGAGCCGAGGTAGCCGCCGCCGGTGTTGCCGGGCGTCCCCAGCGTGACCTGCCCGGTGCCGTTGACCGACAGGACGCCCCCGGAGCCGTTGCGGGCCCACTCGCCGCCGATGTCGGCGGTGCCCCAGCCGTCGGCGACGGTCCGGCCGAACGCGTCCTGCGCGAGCGTGCTGGACGTCGGGGTGACGGCGTGCACCACCTCGCCGGTCGCACCCTGGTCGTCGGTGACCGTGAGCTTGACGTTGTAGCTCCCGGCGGACTCGTAGGTGTGCGACGGCGTGGCGCCGGTGCCGGTGTGCCCGTCGCCGAAGTCCCACGCGTAGCTCGCGACGGATCCGTCGGAGTCGGCGGAGCCCGACCCGTCGAAGGCGCACGCCAGCTCGTCGCAGGACGAGGTGAACGCCGCGGTCGGCGGCTGGTTCGGCTGGACCGCGCCGGTGCCGACGCCGTGGTGGCGCGTCACCTGGGCCGCGGTCAGCGCGCTCGGGTAGACGGCGACCTCGTCGAGGGTGCCGTTCAGGTAGCCGCTGGACGGGGCGCTCGGCCAGCCGCTGAGGTTGTCGCCGCCGACGCGCCAGTAGCCGGCGTAGCTCTGCGCGCCCGTGACGGACGGGTCGGCGGCGACCTGGGCGCCGTCGACGTACAGCTTCATGCCGTCGCTGCCGGAGAGGGTGCCGACGACGTGGTGCCACTGGCCGTTGTTCAGGCCCGCGGCGCTCTCCACCGTCTTGGTGGCCCCGGGGTAGACGCCGAAGACGACGCGCCCGTTGTTGGTCATGTACAGGTGGCGGTCGTACTTGTCGCTGTTGCCGCTCGTGACGTTCCCGTACCCGATGATCTTCCCGCCGGAGGTGGACGTCGTCTTCACCCACGCCTCGATGCTGAAGTCCCCGGGGGTGGGCGCCTTGCCGCTCACCGCGGTGCCGGTGGAGCCCCCGCCGAAGCGCACCGCGCGGTCGGGGTCGTCCGAGAGCGCGCCCGCCTGGGAGCGGGTCGTGCCCGAGCCGAGCGTGAGGTCGTTCGCCCCGGCGTAGTCGGACGCGGGGCCGCTGCTCTCGCCGAGGCGCCAGTAGGCGGACGGCCCGTCCCCGCCGACCTCCGCCGAGTACGGGCCGGGCGTGCCGCTGCCGGCCGTCGCGGAGTTCGAGGCGCTGCTCGTGACGGCGTTGCCCGCCGGGTCGACCGCGCGGACGCGGTAGGTGTGCGAGCTGCCCGGCTCGGCGGTCCGGTCGAGGAACGCCGCGGTGGGCATCTCCCAGAAGTTGGACGGCTTCTCGACGCTGCCGATGGGCGTCGTGCCGCCGTCGCGCAGCACCTCGTACTTCAGCGTGGCGTTGTCCATGTCCCACGTGGTCTTCCACGCGACGCGGACGCTGCCGTCGGCCATGGCCTTCGCGGTCGGGGTGCCGAGCTCCCCGGCGTCCGGGCCGGTCTCGTTCGGGGCGTCGGCCTTCAGCGCGAACCGGACGAGCCCCTGCTGCGCCTTGCCGTTCACGCGGGGGAACTCGCCGCCGAGCGCGATGTAGCGGTCGTTGCCGGTGACCGCCCAGGCGGCCTGGTACTGCCCGGTGAACGTCCCCATGGCGAGGCTGGGGTACCAGTGCAAGAGGCTCGGGACCGGCTGGCCGCTGTAGTGGCTGCCCGTCCCGGGCGGCGCCTGGTCGGTGCCCGTCGGGTACGCCGTCTCGGCGAGAGCGCGCTGCCAGCGCTGCGGGCTCTCTTCGGGGAACGCGCCGAGCGAGGCGCAGTCGTGCGCGTGGGACACGCTGTAGACCGACTGGTCCTGGGCGAAGATGCCGTACGTGGCGCCGTAGCAGTTGTCCAGCCACACCAGGTCGCCGTTGGCGGCCTTGGCCGCGAACCGGCCGTCGAACCAGTGGCCGCCCTCGCCGTTGGCCGAGGCGAACACCGTGTCGCCCTGCACGTAGAAGTCGGTCACGTAGGAGTAGCGGCTGCCGTCCCGCGTCGGGATCGGCTTGCTCGTCCAGGTGGCGGACGCGCCGTCGGTGGCGTTGACGGCGCCGACGCCCACCTGCTGGACGCCGTTCAGCTTCTGGAACCGGCCGCCGATGATGACGCGCTGGTCGCCCGGCGCCATCGCCAGCGCGAACACCTCGTCGTCGTCGGCGGTGGGCCGCCAGGTGTCGATGTTGGCGCCGTCCGACGCCTTCACGGCCGCGAGCCGCGTCCGCGACTTGCCGTTGACGTTGAAGAAGTTCCCGCCGAGGTAGACCGTCGTGTCCGTCGCGGCGATGCCGCGCACCTTCGCCGAGACGTTCGGCGCGAACCCGGCGACGAGCGCGCCGGTGTCGGTGTCGAAGGCCGCGACGTGGTTGCGCTGCTGCCCGTCGACCGAGGTGAAGTCGCCGCCGACGTAGACGCGGTCGCCGCTCGGCGACGCCACGATCCGCAGGCCCTGGCCGTTCAGCGAGTGGTCGAACGACGTGACGAGGTTCCCGGTCGTCAGGTCGAACGCCAGGATGTTCTTGCGGTCCACTTCCTGCGCGCTGCCCGCCGCCGTCCCCGGCGGGCGCGCCTTGGTGAAGTTGCCGGTCGCGTAGACGGTGTTGCCGACCGTCGTCATGCTCCACACGACACCGTCGACCTGCCACGTCGGCAGCGGGTCGGCACTGACCGTCGCCGGCGTCCCCGGCGGCGGGTCGGTGTCGGCCGCGGCACCGCCCGCGGGCACGGAGGCCCCGAGCAGTGCGGCCGAGAAAGCGGTGACTGCGGCTATCGCCGTTCTGCGGACGCGCGAGACGCGGCGATGCGAAGGTACAGATCTCACTGAGTCGGTCCCCTGAACTTCCGCTCCGGTGGCCCCCACGGTCACCGGAGTAAAGGCAGAGTAACGGAGGCCCCGGCTCTACACTGTTCACCCCACCGTTTGACTTTTTCCGGTACCGGTCCTATTCCGGTCACTCACCCCTCATTCACGGTTCGAGGAGAATGCCGCATGTCCCAACGGGGAGCGCGTCCGCGCAAGCATCTCGTCGCGACGGGGGCGGTGCTGGCCCTCGCACTGGCGGTGACGGGCTGCTCGGACGGCGGAGAGAAGAAGGACAAGGGCGCCCCGCCCCCGCCGCCGAGCACGCAGCCGGAGGAGTCCGCGAACGCGGCGCCCGGCTCGCTCGACCTGAAGTCCTCCGAGGGGCTGCGCAAGCCGGTCGTCTACAACGACAAGATCAGCGTGCGGATCAGCGGCATCCGCTACGTCAAGAACAAGGCGAAGGGCCCCGGCGAGCTGACCGGCCGGGTGCTCACCATCTTCACGCTCCGCTTCACCAACGGCTCGGCGCAGCCGCTCGACCTCAACAAGGTCCGCGTGGTGGCCAGGTACGGCCCGAGCAAGGCCGAGGCGCGGCCGACCTCCTACGCCGACATCAACGACTTCTACGGCACGGTGGCGGCCGGCGGGCAGAAGTCGGCGTCCTACGCCTTCGACCTGCCGTCCAGCGGCTACAAGTCGGTCGTCATCGGCGTCAAGTTCGACGACCAGCACAAGACGGCCCTGTTCACCGGTTCGCTGCAGCGCTGATCCGGCGGGGTGGCCGGGCGGGCCCGGCGTGGGTACGTTCTGAGTGAGATTCCCGGGGGCAAAGGAACACGTCACGCCATGCCACGTCACCCGCAGCGCGCGCCGCTTCCGCGCCGCGCCATCGTCAGGGTCCTCGCGCTGCCGCTCGTCCTCGGCGTCGGCCTGCTCGGCTGGCAGATCCCCGGGGACAACGACGCGGTCCCGGCCCCCGGCAACGCGGACGGCCCGCCCGGCGCGGCCCCGGTGGGCAGCACCGACTACCGGGTACCGGACGGCGCGCTGTTCGTCTCCCCGTCCGGGGAGGACGACGCCGACGGCGGCCGCGACCGTCCGCTGCGCACGCTCGCCCGCGCCATCGCGAAGGCGCGCCCGGGCGGCACGATCGTCCTGCGCGGCGGGGTCTACCACCAGAGCGCGACCGTCCCGGCGGGCAAGCGGCTGACGATCCAGCCGCACCCCCGCGAAGCGGTGTGGTTCGACGGCAGCACGCCCGTCGCGGGCTGGCGGGCGGCGGACGGCGCATGGGTCCGCGACGGCTGGACGGCGGCGTTCGACTCCAGCCCCACCTACACCGCCGGGGCGAAGCCGAGCCGTGACAGCGACTTCCAGTTCGTCTCGCCCGACCACCCGATGGCCGCGCACCCCGACCAGGTCTGGGTGGACGGCGTGCCCCAGCGGCAGGTCGGGTCGCTCGACGAGGTGAAGGGCGGCCGCTTCTACGTGGACGAGCGGGCCCGCCGGCTCTACCTCGGCTCCGACCCGCGCGGCCACGACGTCCGCGCGAGCACGCTCGGCGAGGCGATCACCATCGCGGGCGCGGGGTCGCGGCTGCGCGGCATCGGCGTGCGGCGTTACGCGACCGCGCTGCCGCGGATGGGCACCGTGAAGGTCACGGGCGCGAACGTCACGGTGGAGAACGTCGCGGTCACCGACTCGGCCACCACCGGCCTGAGCGTCCTCGCGTCCGGCGCCCGCGTCCGGCGCGTCACCACCACCCGCAACGGGATGCTCGGCGTCCACGCCAACCAGGCCGACGACCTGCGGCTGGAGAAGGTGCGCAGCACCGAGAACAACCTGGAGCACTTCAAGTACTCGCCGGTCTCCGGCGGCATCAAGGTCACCCGGTCCCGGAAGGTGGCGGTGACCGACGGGGTGGTGACCGGCAACCTCGGCAAGGGCGTGTGGATGGACGAGTCCGTCTACGACATCACGCTCACCGGCGCCCGCATCACCGGCAACGCCGACCACGGCGTCTCCCTGGAGCTCAGCGCGAAGGCCGTCGTCGCGGGCAACGTCATCACCGGCAACGGCGGCGACGGACTGAAGATCAACAACACCTCCGGCGTGCAGGTGTGGAACAACTCCCTGGCGGGGAACGGGCGGACGATCCGCATCGTCCAGGACGCCCGCAGCCCCGACGACCCGGGCACGCCGGGCCGCGACCCCCGCCGGAAGGGCCCCGACCCGGAGATGACCTGGCGGATCGGCCGGACGACCGTCAGCAACAACACGCTCGCCGACCCCCGGCCCGGCAGCCCCTGCCTGCTCTGCGTGCAGGACCACACCAACGAGCGGTCCGCGAGCGAGATGGGCCTGACCGTCAACGGCAACGTCTACGTCCGGCCCGACGCGAGCGATCCGCGCGCCCTCGTGGTGTGGATGGGCAAGTCCTACGACGACCTCGGCCGGTTCCGGTCGGTGACCGGGCAGGAGGCGCGGGGCCGAATGCACGAGTCCCCCGCGGCCGCCGGGGCCGGGGGCACGCTCGAACGCACCCTGGGCGCGGCCGCCGACGCCGAGGCGGCGGTCCCGCTGCCGCCCGCCGTCGCGAAGCTGCTCGGCAAGCGCCCCGGCACCCGGCACATCGGCGCCTGGACGTCCTGACGCCGCCGCCCGGCCGGGGCGGCGGCCCGTCCTCGCCGGCCCCGGCGCGACAGCGGGGACACCGGCCCCGCACCCGTATTCTTGGTCGCGTCCTCAGTGAGCCGGGAGCCTTCCATGACCACCGTTAGGGGCCTGTTCCCGCGTCGCAGGCCGCCGGCGCCGAGCGCCGGCTGGTGGGCCGCGACGCTGCCGCTGGCGCTGATGCTGGCCAGCGACTACAAGCTGCGGAGCCGGGAGGTCGACCAGGCGGTGGGCGGCAGCGCCGACCTGACCGTGCTGGCGGAGATCGCCGTCTACGGGCTGGCGGCGCTGTACCTGGTGAACGGCTTCGGGCTGCGGCCGCCGCGGCGGCGCGTCTCCGGGCTGCTGCTGTCGGCGTGGCTGTTCGTCGGGTACGCCGCCTTCTCGGCGCTGTGGTCGCCCTACAAGTCGCTCGGCATCGTGCGCGGCACCCAGCTGGTGATCACGATGCTGCTGGCGCAGTGCCTGGCGACCCGCGCGACGCCCGCCGACCTGCGGCGGCTCTCGCACGCGTTCATCGCGATCGTGGTGGCGTCGGTCGGGATCGGCGTCGCGCACCCGTTCCCGCGCACCGCGCACACCGAGGAGCGGTTCAACTGGCTGTACGTCCACCCCGTCCAGGCCGGGATCTACCTCGCGGTCGCCGTGCTGCTGACGGTCGGCTACCTGATCCGCTGGACGACGCCGCGGGACCGGCTGTGGCATCCCGCCGTCTACCTGACCGCGCTGGGGATCCTCACCGGCGCGCTCGTCGCGACCGGGACGCGCGGCGCCGCGCTGGGCTGCGCCGCCGGGCTGGTCGTCCTGCTGGCCGCCGCGCGCGGGCCCAAGGGCCGGGTGGACGTGGTGGTGCTCGGCGCGGCGATCTCCGTCGTCGCGGTGCTGGCCTTCTCCGACAAGATCCTCGCGTTCGTGGCGCGCGGCGAGTCCGCGGAGAAGCTGGCCTCGCTGAACTCGCGGACCGAACTGTGGACGTTCGCGATGGACGCCTTCGCCGAGGAGCCGTTCTTCGGGCACGGGCTGGGCGCGTCCCGCGGGCTCTTCCTGGACGACATCGGCCTCGGCGGCGGGCACAACGCGTTCGTCAACTCCCTGGTCGACCAGGGGGTGGTCGGCACGGCGGCGTTCACGGCGCTGCTGATGACGCTCGGGTTCGTGCTGCTGCTGATGTCCCGGCAGCGGACGCTGCGCGCCGACTCCGGCATGCTGCTCGGCCTGCTCGCCTTCTTCCTCGTCGACAGCATCACCACCGAGGGGCTCGCCGCCCCCGCCAACGTGGCGAGCGCCTGGCTGCTGCTCATGGTCGCGTGGGCGGAGACGCTGCGCCGCCAGGGCGGCGACCCGCCGCCGGCCGCCGCCCCGCCGGTCACGGTCCGCGCCGAGGTCGACGACCGCGCGCTCGGCGGCGGGCCCGGCGGCTCAGCCCTGCCGCCGGCCCCGTAGGTAGAAGCCCCCGGCGAGCACGCCCAGCAGCACCAGGCCGGCGAGCGCGCCGGTGCCGAGCACCCCGCCGGGCAGCCCCGACTTGTCGGGGATCGTGACGGGAGCGGCGCGCTCCGTCGCCGGCAGCGAGATGGTCGGCCGCGCCCGCGTGGCCGCGTTCGGCTCGGGCAGCACGACCGACCGGAAGACGGGCCGCAGGCCGCCCCCGGCGAGCAGCACCTGCTTGCCGTCGGAGGTGACGCCGAACGCCTTCCCGGCCATCGAGGCCGCGGTCCGCACGACCTGGCCGGCGTCCTCGCGGATGCCGCCGAGGACCCGCACGTCCGCGGTGGACTTCAGGACGACCCGGCCGTCCCGGGCGAACTGCCCGCCGCGGACGGGGAACGGCAGGCTCCGCAGTTTGGTCAGCGCGTTCTTGCCGGGGCCGAGGACGCTGGGCAGCGCGAAGACGGCCGCGGAGTCCTCGCCCGTGGTGATGACGTAGAGCCGGCTCTCGTCGGGGTCGGCGAGGAGGGTGTTCGCGGCGTGGCCGCCGTCCGGGTAGGCCACCTTGAAGGACTTGACCGGCAGCGTCCCGCCCGACAGCTGGGCGGGCTCGGCGATCCGGTGCAGGGTGAAGGCGCCGCTCTGCCCGGCGTTCAGCTCCGTGACGAACAGCCCGGCCTCACCGGCGGAGTTCTTCACGACCGTGACGGCGTCCAGGCGGGCGCCGGGGGACGCGCCGGCCAGCGTGTAGGCGGCGCGGGTGCGGCCCTTGGTGTCGAGCGCGAACAGCATGGACCTGCCGCCCGCCGTCGCGACCGTCCACCAGATGTCCGGGTGCGCCATCCCGGCGACCATGGCGGCCGGCCGGGCGAGGCGGGGGTCGGTCGGCCGGAAGCGGGCCTTGGCGGGGGCCGTGCTCGTCACGGCCGGTGACGGTGTCGGCGTCGGCTTCGGTGCCGCCATCGCCGCCGGACCTGTCAGAACCACGAGTGCCACCGCCGCGCCGCCCGCGGCGGACCGAAGCACTCGGGGAGGGTGTGCTCTCACAGTGACGTCCAAATCTACGGGGAACCGTGTGGCATTCTTGCGTATGTGGATCCACTCGGCATTAAAGGTACGTACTTGTTCAACCCCCGCGTACACGGCGACGAGCGGGGGTCGTTCCACGAGTGGTTCCGCGCCGAGGACCTCCGCGCCCGGCTCGGGCACGGCCTGAACCTCGCCCAGGCGAACTGCTCGGTGTCGTCACGCGGAGTACTGCGCGGCGTGCACTTCGCCGACGTCCCGCCCGGCCAGGCCAAGTACATCACCTGCGTCCGCGGCGCGATCCTGGACGTGGTCGTCGACCTGCGCGTCGGCTCCCCCACCTTCGCCCAGTGGGAACCCGTGCGGCTGGACGAGGAGAACCGCTCCTGCCTGTACGTCGCCGAGGGCATCGGCCACGCCTTCATGGCGCTCACCGACGACGCCACCGTCGTCTACCTGTGCTCGGAACCGTACGCCCCCGGCCGGGAGCACGGCGTGCACCCGCTCGACCCCGACCTCGCCATCCAGTGGCCGTCGGACATCGCGCCGGTCCTGTCCGGCAAGGACGCGCAGGCCCCCACCTTGATGGAGGCGCGCGAGAGCGGCCTGCTGCCCGACTACCAGGAATGCCTGGACTACTACACCAAGCTCGGCCTGCCCGCCTGACGGGCGGGCCGCCGGTCAGGCCGGGGCCGCCGGGCTCCGCGCGTCCAGCAGGGCCGGCCAGGCCGCGTGCAGTGCGGCGCGCCAGTCCCGCATCGGCGGCAGCCCCGCCGCCGCCCACCGGTCGTGCCCGAGGACGCTGAACGCCGGACGCGCCGCCGGACGGGGGAACCGGTCGCTCGTCGTCGGCCGCACCCGCCCGGGATCGAGCCCGAGCAGCGCGAACACCTCGCGCGCCAGCCCGTACCAGGTCGTCCGGCCCGCGTTCGTGCCGTGGTACACCCCGGGCGGCGCCCCGGACGCGGCCAGCCCGACGATCCGGTCCGCGAGGTCGCCCGTCCACGTCGGCTGCCCGACCTGGTCGTCCACCACCTCGACGCCGTCGCGCTCGGCCGCCAGCCGCATCATCGTGCGGACGAAGTTCGGCCCGTGCGCGCCGTACAGCCACGCCGTCCGCAGCACGTAGCCGCGCTCGTAGCCGAGCACCGCCCGCTCCCCCGCGAGCTTCGTGCGGCCGTAGGCGTTGACCGGCGCCGGGACGGCGTCCTCCGGGTACGGTTCGCGGCCCGCGCCGTCGAGCACGTAGTCCGTGGAGATCTGGATCAGCTTGGCGCCGGTGCCCGCGCACGCGTCGGCCAGTGCCGCGGGGGCGGCGCCGTTCACCGCGAGCGCGTCGCCCTCCCGCTCCTCCGCGTCGTCCACGGCGGTCCACGCCGCGCAGTTCACCACCGTCGCCGGCCGGTACCGCAGCAGCGCCGCGCGCACCGCCGCCGGGTCGGTGACGTCCAGGACGTCCCGTCCCGCCGCGACGCACTCGGCGCCGTCCGCGCGCAGCCGCGCGACGAGGTCGGTGCCGAGCATCCCGCCGGCGCCGGTGACGAGCCAGGTCACCGCGCGTCCTCCGACCGCTTCTTCAGCGGCTCCCACCAGTCGCGGTTCTCGGCGTACCAGCGGACGGTCGCGGCCAGCCCCTCCTCGAACGGGACCTCCGGCGCGTACCCGAGCGCGCGGAGCCGCGCGTCCGACAGCGAGTAGCGGCGGTCGTGGCCCTTGCGGTCCTCGACGCGCTCCACCCGGTCCCAGCCGGCGCCGAGCGCCGCCAGCAGCCGGCCCGTCAGCTCCAGGTTCGTCAGCTCCGCCGTCCCCGCGATGTGGTAGACCTCGCCCGGCGCGCCCTTCTCGGCGACGAGCTGGATGCCGCGGCAGTGGTCGGCCACGTGGATCCAGTCGCGGACGTTGCCGCCGTCGCCGTACAGCGGGACGGTGCGCCCGTCCAGCAGGTTCGTCGCGAACAGCGGGATGACCTTCTCCGGGAACTGGTACGGCCCGTAGTTGTTGCCGCAGCGGGTGATGGACACCGGCAGCCCGTGCGTGCGCGCGTAGGCGAGGGCCATCATGTCCCCGCCCGCCTTCGCAGCGGAGTACGGCGAGTTCGGCGCGAGCGGCGCGTCCTCGTCCCAGGACCCCTCGTCGATGCTGCCGTACACCTCGTCGGTGGACACCTGCACCACCCGCGGCGTCCCCGCGTCCAGGCACGCCTGCATCAGCGCCTGGACGCCCAGCACGTTCGTGCGGGCGAACTCCGCGCCGCTGGCGATCGACCGGTCCACGTGCGACTCGGCCGCGAAGTTGATCACCACGTCGTGCCCGGGCACCAGCCCGGCGAGCAGCTCGGCGTCGCAGATGTCGCCGTGCACGAACGTGTACCCGCCCTCGGCGGGCTCCAGGTTGCGCAGGTTCCCCGCGTAGGTGAGCTTGTCCAGCACGGTGACCTCGGCGCCCGCCCACTCCGGGTAGGCGCCGCCGGCCAGTTCCCGGACGTAGTGCGAGCCGATGAACCCGGCGCCGCCGGTGACGAGCACCCGCGGGGCGCCGCTCCGCGGGGCGCTCATTTGCTGATCTGCACTTTGCTGTGGTCTCCCAAGACGAGCCGGTGCGCCTTCGGCACCCGGGGGGCGGGCGTGACCTGCGCCTCGCGTCCGATCAGCGAGCACTCGATGCGCCCGACGCCGTCGATGGACGCGCCGCACAGCACGATCGAGTACTCGATCTCGCTGTCGAGGACCGCGCAGTCACGGTCGATCGAGGTGAAGGGCCCGACGTAGGAGTCGCGGATGTCCGAACCCGCGCCGACGATCGCCGGGCCCACGATGCGGGACCCCGCGACGCGGGCGCCCTTCTCCACCACGACCCGGCCGATCAGCTCGCTCGCCCCGTCGACCTCACCCTCCACACAGGGTTCGACGCCTTCCAGCACCAGCCGGTTGACCTCCAGCATGTCGGTGACGTTGCCGGTGTCCTTCCAGTAGCCGGTGATGGCGGTCGACTCGACCCGGTGGCCGTGCTCGATCAGCCACTGGATCGCGTCGGTGATCTCCAGCTCGCCGCGCCGGGACGGCCGCAGCTCCGCGACCGCCGCGTGCACCGCCGGGCTGAACAGGTACACCCCGACCAGCGCCATCTCGCTCTTCGGCCGCTCCGGCTTCTCCTCCAGCGCGACGACCCGGCCGGCCTCGTCCAGCTCCGCGACGCCGAACGCGCGCGGATCCGACACCCGGGTCAGCATGATCTGCGCCTCGGGCCGCTCCTCACGGAACCGCTCCACCAGCTCGGCGATGCCGCCGACGATGAAGTTGTCGCCGAGGTACATCACGAAGTCGTCGTCGCCGAGGTACTCCCGGGCGATGAGGACCGCGTGCGCCAGCCCGCGCGGCGCGTCCTGCGGCAGGTAGGTGACGTCCAGGCCGAACCGGGACCCGTCGCCGACCGCCGCGCGGATCTCCGCCGCGGTGTCGCCGACGACGATCCCGACCTCGCGGATCCCCGCGTCCCGGATCGCCTCCAGGCCGTAGAACAGCACCGGCTTGTTGGCCACCGGCACGAGCTGCTTCGCGAACGAGTGAGTGATCGGACGCAGCCGGGACCCCGACCCGCCCGCCAGCACCAGCGCCTTCACGCCGCTACCGCGCCCCGAGGATCATGCCCGCCGCGACGGTGTTGTTGGTGGCCTCGTCGATCAGGATGAAGCCGCCGGTGAGGCGGTTGCGGCCGTAGTCGTCCACGAACAGCGGCTGCGTGACGCGCAGCGACACCCGGCCGATCTCGTTCAGGCCGAGGGCCGTCGCCGCCTCGTCGCGGTGCAGGGTGTTGACGTCCAGCCGGTAGTGCAGGTCCTTCACCATCGTCTTCGCGGTGCGGGTCGTGTGCTTGATGACCAGCTTCGAGCGCGGCGTGAGCGTGCGGTCGGGGGTCATCCAGCAGACCATCGCGTCGAGGTCCTGCGCGACCTCGGGCCGGTTGTTCGGCCGCGCGATCATGTCGCCGCGGGAGATGTCGATGTCGTCGGCGAGGCGCAGCGTCACCGACATCGGCGCGAACGCCTGCTCCACCGGGCCGCGCGGCCCGTCGATGGCGGTGATCCGCGTGGTCAGCCCGGACGGCAGGTGCACGACCTCGTCGCCCGGCTTCAGCACGCCGCCCGCGACCTGGCCCGCGTAGCCGCGGTAGTCGTGCAGCTCCGGGTCCGTCGAGGCGTGCGGCCGGATCACGTACTGCACCGGGAACCGCACGTCGATGAGGTTCCGGTCGGAGGCGATGTGCACGTGCTCCAGGTGGTGCAGCAGCGACGACCCCTCGTACCAGGGCATGTTGCCGCTGCGCTCGACGACGTTGTCGCCGTGCAGCGCCGAGATCGGCACGAACGTCAGGTCGGTCACGTCCAGCTTGGACGCGAACGCGGTGAACTCGTCCACGATCCGCTCGTACACGCCGCGGTCGTAGTCGACGAGGTCCATCTTGTTGACCGCCACGACCAGGTGCGGGACCTGCAGCAGCGTCGTCAGGAACGCGTGCCGGCGCGACTGCTCCAGGATGCCCTTGCGGGCGTCCACCAGGATGATCGCCAGGTCGGCGGTCGACGCGCCCGTCACCATGTTCCGGGTGTACTGGATGTGCCCCGGCGTGTCCGCGATGATGAACTTGCGGCGCGGCGTCGCGAAGTAGCGGTAGGCCACGTCGATCGTGATGCCCTGCTCCCGCTCGGCGCGCAGGCCGTCGGTCAGCAGCGCGAGGTTGGTGTACTCCTCGCCCCGCTCGGTGCTCGTGCGCTCCACCGACTCCAGCTGGTCCTCGAAGATCGACTTGGAGTCGAACAGCAGCCGGCCGATCAGCGTCGACTTGCCGTCGTCGACGCTGCCGGCGGTGGCGAACCGCAGCAGGTCCATCGGCTTGCCCGCGGGCTCCTCGTTGCCGGCCATCAGAAGTAGCCCTCCTTCTTGCGGTCCTCCATCGCGGCCTCGCTGGTCCGGTCGTCGGCGCGGGTCTGGCCGCGCTCGGTGATCCGGGTCGCCGCGATCTCCTCGATCACCTCGTCCAGCGTCGCCGCCGACGACTTCACCGCGCCCGTGCAGGACGCGTCGCCGACCGTCCGGTACCGGACGGTCGCCTCGAACTCCGGCTCGTCGTCGCCGCGGTTCGCGTACCCGGTCTCGGCGTCCAGCAGCAGCCCGTCGCGCTCGAACACGCGCCGGGAGTGCGCGAAGTAGATCGAGGGGAGCGCCAGCTCCTCCCGCCGGACGTAGTCCCAGATGTCGAGCTCCGTCCAGTTGGACAGCGGGAACACCCGGACGTGCTCGCCCTGCTCGATCTTGGTGTTGAACAGGTTCCACAGCTCCGGGCGCTGGTTCTTCGGGTCCCACTGGCCGAACTCGTCCCGGAACGACACCACCCGCTCCTTGGCGCGGGCCTTCTCCTCGTCGCGCCGCGCCCCGCCGAACGCCGCGTCGAACCGGTGCTCCTCGATCGCGTCCAGCAGCGGCACGATCTGCAGCCGGTTCCGGGACGCCCGCCGCCCCTTCTGCTCCGCGACCCGGCCGCTGTCGATCGCGTCCTGCACCGACGCCACCACCAGCCGCACGCCGAGCTCGGCGACCCGCCGGTCGCGGAACTCGATGACCTCGGGGAAGTTGTGCCCGGTGTCGACGTGCATCACCGGGAACGGGATCGGCGCCGGCCAGAACGCCTTCTCGGCGAGGCGCAGCATCACCAGGCTGTCCTTGCCGCCCGAGAACAGCAGCACCGGCCGTTCGAACTCGGCCGCCACCTCCCGGAAGATGTGGATCGACTCGGCTTCAAGGACGTCCAACTGGGACAGCAGGTAATCGGAACGCTGCATGGTCTGGGGCTCTCTCCACGCTGTTCTGGCAGATGCAACCGGTGGCCGCGGGACGGGACGTCCCACCGGGTCGAACGCCGGCCGGGGGCGGTTCAGTCCCGCCCGGCCGGACAAGGCCGGCGGAACTCAGCCCGGCCCGGCACCGGCGGCTCCCGCGATACCGGTCAGCAGCATCGATGCCGACGCGGGATGGCACACCAGGATATCCGGCAGCCGGGGGTCCTCCCGGTTGTACTCCAGCGGCGACCCGTCGAGCCGCGACGCGTGCGCGCCCGCGCCGAGCGCCACCGCCGCCGGCGCCGCCGAATCCCACTCGTACTGGCCGCCCGCGTGCACGTACGCGTCGACCTCGCCGAGCAGCACCGCGGAGATCTTCGCCCCCGCCGAACCGATCGGCACCAGCTCCACGTCCACGTCGCCGAGCCGCTCGGCCAGCCGCCGCACGAACTCCGGCGGGCGCGTCCGGCTCACCGCGACGCGCAGCTTGCCCGCGTCCGGCGCCGGGACGTGCAGCGGCACCTCGCGCGGCTGCGCCCGCACCGGACCGGCCGTCACCGGGTCGGGGGCGCCCGCGTCCGTCCGGACGAGCGCGGCGCCGCCCGTCGCGTCCGTGCGGAGCGTCAGGCCCTGCGCCGGCAGCGCCACCGCCCCGGCGGCCAGCCGGCCACGACCGGACGCGTCCCGCTCCCACAGCGCCACGTGGACCGCCCAGTCTCGGCGGCCCTCCTCGGCGAACTCCCGGGTGCCGTCCAGCGGGTCGACGATCCACACCCGCGCCGCGGTCCGCCGCTCGGCGGCCGCGGTGTTGCGGGTCGGGGCGCGGTCGTCGCCCTTCGACCGCTTCCCCGCGACCGAGGAGCGGCCCTCCTCGGACAGGACGGCGTCGCCGGGACAGCGCTCCGCCAGAGCCGCCATGAGGTACTCGTGCGCCCGCAGGTCGCCGGTGTCCTTCAGGACCCCCGCGTCCGCGAAGCCGACCTCGTCACGCACGCCCAGCAGCAGCCGCCCCGCCGCGCCGGCCAGCTCCGCGGCCAGCGCGTGGTCGTCCACATCCGTCATCCGCTGATCACGTTCCCGACTCGCACGGTCTGTTGGGTCCACTTTCTCATGCCTACCCCAGGCAGCCCGATGCCCGGTCCCGGTCAGCGGGGGCCGGCGCGGGGGTCAGCGGTGGGTCAGTAGGCCCCGGAACCCCGGAAGACCGCACTCCACGTCTTCCACATGATCTGCAGGTCGAGGGCGAGGGTCCAGTTGTCGACGTAGCGCAGGTCGAGCCGGACGGACTCCTCCCACGTCAGGTCGGAGCGGCCGCTCACCTGCCACAGGCCCGTCAGCCCCGGCTTCACCACCAGCCGCCGGTACACGTCGCCGCCGTACTGGGCGACCTCCTCCGGCAGCGGCGGGCGCGGCCCCACCAGCGACATCTCACCGCGCAGCACGTTGAACAGCTGCGGCAGCTCGTCCAGCGAGTAGCGGCGCAGCCACCGGCCCACCCGGGTGACCCGCGGGTCCTCCCGCAGCTTGAACAGCACGCCGTCGTTCTCGTTGGACGCCAGCAGCTCCCGGCGCCGCGCCTCCGCGTCCTGCACCATCGTGCGGAACTTCAGCACGGTGAACTCGCGGCCGCCGCGCCCGACCCGCGTCTGCCGGAACAGCACCGGGCCGCGGTCCCCGTCGAACTTGATCAGCAGCGCCACCAGCGCCAGCAGCGGGCTCAAGGCCACGATCCCGGTCAGCGCCGCGACCCGGTCGAACAGGCCCTTGAACAGCTTGCGGCCGCCGTCCAGCTCCGGGTGCTCCACGTGCAGCAGCGGCAGCCCCGACACCGGGCGGATCGAGATCCGCGGGCCGGTCACGTCCATCAGCGCCGGCGCCACGACCAGCTCGATGTCCTCGCGCTCGATCTGCCACGCCAGCCGGCGCAGCGCCACCCCGTCCATCTCCGGGCAGGCCAGCACCGCCACCGAGTCCGCGGCGATCCGCTCGGCGACCGCCGCCGCCTGCGCGAAGTCGCCGAGCACCGGGACGCCCTCGATCTCGGCCACCGCGTCCTCACCGGACACCAGCGCCGGCGGCAGGCACACCGCCACGATGTCCATGCCGTGGTACCGCTTCGTGCGCAGCAGCCGGATCAGGTCGGCCACCGACGTCCGGTGCCCCACCGCGACCACGCGGCGCATGCACTCGCCGTTCCAGCGCCGCTTGTGCAGCCACTTGCGCAGCCGGTACCGCGCGACCAGCGCCAGGAACGTGCCGAGCGGCAGCGCCATCACCACGTAGCCGCGCGCCACCTCGGTCTTCGTCGCGTACGCCACGATCGCGACCGCCGCCGTCAGGATGAACCCGGCCCGGATGACCCGGTGGAACTCCTCGTAGCCGACGCCGACGTACCGCGGCTGGTACGCCCGGCACATCATCAGCGTCGGCACCCACAGCAGCGGCAGCGCGACGGTCAGCGCCACGTACGGCGCGTTCAGCTCCGTCGGCACCCCCGGGAACCGCAGCACGAACGCGATGACGCCGGCCATCAGCATGCTGAGGAAGTCCAGCCAGGTGGCGACCCGCCGGTACGCGCCGCTCCAGTTCTGCGACTGCGCGCGCTTCTGCTCATGGCGGGTCGATGACTCGGCCTGGACCTTGTCAACGACGGCCATAAACCACTCACCAATCCCCTGTAACGCGCGCCACGACAGCGCGATTCACACCGAAGACGGTTGAACGCCGCTCTAGGTTCACATGCAACTCGAACCTCGTCCGCGCGCCATCCTACGGATGCTTTGCCATGGTCAGCGGCGGAACGCCGGCGCCGCCGGGGAACCGGGCCGCCGCCCGGCGGAACGCCCGTGGTGGCGGCGCGCTCGGCGGCCGCCCGTGGCCGGATCCGGTCACCCCGCGTGGAACACGTTCTGGGCCGCCTCCAGCCCGTCCGACAGCAGCGCCTCCACCGCGTCCGCCGCCCGGTCGACCTCCAGGTCGAGGGTCTTGCGCTCGGTGGCGGAGAAGTCCTTCAGCACGAACGCCGCCGCGTCCATCCGCCCCGGCGGCCGCCCCACCCCGAACCGCACCCGCAGGTACTCCCTCGTCCCGAGCGACCGCGTCACCGACCGCAGCCCGTTGTGACCATTGTCACCACCGCCGCGCTTCAGCCGCACCGCCCCGAACGGGATGTCCAGCTCGTCGTGGACGACGACCAGCCGCTCCTCGGGCACCTTGAAGAAGTCCCGCAGCCCCTTCACCGGACCGCCCGACTCGTTCATGAACGACCGCGGCTTCGCCAGCACCGCCCGCCCCCCCGCGAGCCGCCCCTCCAGCACGTCCGCCCGCGCCCGGTGCGACTTGAACCGGCCCCCGGCCCGCGCCGCCAGCTCGTCCAGCACCATGAACCCGGCGTTGTGCCGGTTCCCCGCATACGACGGCCCCGGATTGCCGAGCCCCACGACCAGCCAGAGATCCGCGCTCACCCGAACTCCTCACGACGCGCAGGGCCCCCGCCGGTGCGCACACCGGCGGGGGCCGTGAAAGAACCATGCGGCCGCACGGCCGCGCCTGCGCTACTCGCCGGCGGGCTCGCCCTCGCCCTCGGCGCCCGCACCCTCGGCCGCGGCCTCCTCGGCCCCCGCCTCCGGCTCCGCCGACGTCGCCGCCGTGGCGTCGGAGATCTGCAGGATCAGCGTGTCCTCGTCCGCCGCCAGCGTCGTGCCCGACGGCAGCTTCAGGTCCTTCGCCAGCACCTGCGTGTCGACCGCCAGGCCGGTGATGTCCAGGTCGACCGACTCCGGAATGTGCGTCGCCTCCGTCTCCACGGAGATCTCCACGACCGTCTGCGCCACCTGGCCGCCCGCGACCACGTCACCGATCACGTTCACCGGCAGGTCCACGACGACCTTCTCGCCGCGCTTCACCAGCAGCAGGTCGACGTGCTCCAGGAACCCCTTGATCGGGTCGCGCTGCACGTCCTTCGGCAGCGCCAGCTCCGAGCCGTTGCCGAGCCCCTCGATGGTCAGCAGCACGTTCGGCGTCTTCAGCGCCAGCATCAGGTCGTGACCCGGCAGCGAGATGTGCTGCGGGTCGGTGCCGTGACCGTAGAGGACGGCGGGCACCTTGCCGGCCCGGCGGGTGCGCCGCGCGGCACCCTTACCGAACTCGGTGCGCGGCTCGGCGGCAATGCGTACCTCGGACACGGCGAAAACTCCTCGTTGTTGCGATCCACGGCCGTCCGGCACTGGACGTCCGCTACGGACAGAGCGAATCAGGCGATGCTCGATGCGTCAGGCGCCTCGAAGATTCTTTGCGTTCCCCGGGGAGTGCGACTCCAAGACCGGCACCGCACTTAACGACCCGAGGCACACGCGATTGAAAGAGTCTAGCCGATCGCAGGGGCCTATTGGCCCAGGGGGAGGTGTCGGCCCAGGGGGGCCGACACCCCTGGGCCGACACCTCCCCCTGGGAATTAGCTGTGCCCGCCGAACAGGCTGGTCACGGAGCCGTCGCTGAAGACCTCGTTGATCGCGCGGCCCACCAGGGGGGCGATGGAGAGGACGGTGAGCTTGTCGAACTGCTTCTCTTCGGGGATCGGGAGCGTGTTGGTCAGGACGACCTCGGAGATGCGCGAGTTCTTCAGGCGGTCCACGGCGGGGCCGGACAGGACGCCGTGGGTGGCGGCGACGACGACCTTGGTGGCGCCCTGGTCGAAGAGGGCGTCCGCCGCCTTCACGATGGTGCCGCCGGTGTCGATCATGTCGTCGACGACCACGCAGGTGCGGCCCTTGACCTCGCCGACGACGTCGAAGACCTTCACCTCGTTCGCCACGTCCGGGTCGCGCTTCTTGTGGATGATCGCCATCGGCACGCCGCCGAGCCGGTCGGACCAGCGCTCGGTCACCCGCACCCGGCCCGCGTCCGGCGCGACCACCGTCACCTGGGAGGTGTCCAGGCGGCTCTCGAAGTGGCGGGCCAGCAGGTCCAGCGCGAACAGGTGGTCCACCGGGCCGTCGAAGAAGCCCTGGATCTGCGCGGTGTGCAGGTCCACGGTGATCAACCGGTCGGCGCCCGCGGTCTTGAACAGGTCCGCCATCAGCCGCGCCGAGATCGGCTCCCGGCCGCGGTGCTTCTTGTCCTGCCGCGCGTAGCCGAAGAACGGCGCGACGACGGTGATCCGCTTGGCGGACGCGCGCTTCAGCGCGTCCACCATGATCAGCTGCTCCATGATCCACTGATTGATGGGAGCCGTGTGGCTCTGGATCACGAAGGCGTCCGACCCGCGGACCGACTCCAGGAACCGCACGAACGTCTCGCCGTTGGCGAAGTCATACGCGGACGTCGGTGTGAGCTCGATGTGGAGGTTGTCGGCGACTTCCTTGGCCAGGTCCGGGTGGGCTCGGCCGGTGAAGAGCATCAGCTTCTTCTGACCGCTCGCTTTGATCCCACTCACCTCTGACAACTCCCCCTCAATGGAACTGTGCCTTACATGTGGGTTGTTGTCCCCACTCCCCGCGCACCACAAGACTCCGGTCCACGGGTTGCTCTGTTGTCACGGAAGACACCGGTGTCCTCCACATCCCCGCCCGACGGAGGGGAAGCATCTCGCGCCCTCGGCGCGGCGTTACGGCGCGCCCTCGGCCTCGTCCTTGGCGCGCCGGGCGGCCTCCGCCGCCGGCGTGCCCGGCCGGCGGCGCTCCACCCAGCCCTCGACGTTGCGCTGCCGCGCCCGCGCGACCGCCATCGCCCCGGGCGGGACGTCCTGGACGATCACGGACCCGGCGGCGGTGTAGGCGCCGTCGCCCACCTCCACCGGGGCGACGATCATGTTGTCGCTGCCGATCTTCACGTGCGAGCCGATGACGCTGCGGTGCTTCTGGACGCCGTCGTAGTTCACGAACACCGAGCTCGCGCCGATGTTGGAGCCCTCGCCGATCTCGGCGTCCCCCACATAGGTCAGGTGCGGCACCTTCGTGCCCTCGCCGATGTCGGCGTTCTTGGTCTCGACGTAGGTCCCGACCTTGGCCTTGCGCGCCAGCTTCGTCCCGGGCCGCAGGTAGGCGTAGGGGCCGACGGACGCCTCGGGCCCGATCTCGGCCTCCACGCACACGGCGTTGACGACGGTGGCGCCCTCGCCGACCGTCGTGTCGGTCAGCGTGCATCCGGGTCCGACCCGGGCGCCCTCGCCCACGTGCGTCGTGCCGTGCAGCTGCGTGCCGGGGAGGATCTCGGCGTCCGGCTCGGCGGTCACGCCCACGTCGATCCAGGTGGACGCCGGGTCGATGATCGTCACCCCGGCGCGCATGTGCGCCTCGAGGATGCGGTCGTTCAGCTGCCTGCGCGCCTGCGCGAGCTGGACCTTGTCGTTGACGCCCTGGGTCTCCACCCAGTCGGCGACCAGGTGCGCGCCGGCCCGGTGGCCGTCCGCGCGCACGATCGCCACGACGTCGGTGAGGTACTCCTCGCCGCCCGCGTTGTCGGTGGTCACCCGCTTCAGGGCGTCGGCCAGCAGGGCGCCGTCGAAGGCGTACATGCCGACGTTGATCTCGTTGATGGCGCGCTGCGCCTCGGTGGCGTCCTTGTGCTCGACGATCGCCTCGACGCCGCCGTCGGCCGCCCGGACCATCCGCCCGTACCCGGTGGCGTCCGGCATCTCGGTCGTCAGCACGGTGGCGGCGTTGCCCTCGCTCTCGTGCGTCCGGACGAGCGCCTGGAGCGTCTCGCCCCGCAGCAGCGGGTGGTCGCCGTTGGTGACGACCACGGTGCCGTCCAGCGCGCCGGTCTGCTCCAGCGCCATGCGCACCGCGTGGCCCGTCCCGCCCTGGTGCTCCTGGACGACGGCCTCGGCGTCCGGCGCGTGCGCGGCGAGGTGCTCGACGACCTGCTCGCGCCGGTGCCCGACGACCACGACGAGCCGCTCGGGGTCGAGCCGCCGCGCGGCGGCCAGCACGTGGCCGAGCATGCTGCGGCCGCACAGCTCGTGCAGGACCTTCGACTTGCGGGACTTCATGCGGGTGCCCTCGCCCGCGGCGAGAACGATGACGGCGGCCGGTCGGCTCGCAGCACTCACAAGGAGGCTCCTCGGCATCGCGGACGGGATCGGTCTCGGACGCGCCCACCTGCGAGTTCGTGACACGGCAGGCCGGAACGCACCCGACACGGGCAGGATACCGCCCACCCGCGACCTGTCACCCCGCCGCCCGCCTCGGGCGTCCTACCTGGGACATCTCAGACAGCTCCGCCGCCAGGGCTCGAACCTGGAATCTTCTGGACCAAAACCAGCTGCGTTTCCAATTACGCTACGGCGGATCGACAGCACTTTCCTTTACAGGAGGGGCGCCTGCCAAGCCCACGATACCGGTCACCCGGTCGTTGACCCACACCTATTGCCGAGGCTGCGCGCGCTCGGCGAGGAGCCTGCCGAGCGCCTCGTCGGCCCGGCCTCCGGGGTGCGGGGACGTTCCGTAACCAGAGGGAGCAGGTGCTTATGGAGATGTTGAGGGAGCCCGCGATCTCGCGATAGGTCCACCCCTGGCGGCGGAGGTCGATGGCCTTGGGCTTGAGCTGATCTCGAATCTCGTCCGGCATTGGCCCGCTCATGAGGGCGACCTCACCGTGACCACCACCTTGCGTGACCATATCATTGCTCTTCGTGTTCATCTGCTGCGCAGCCTTACCCCAAAACGGTTTAATCCGTCCATTTGCGGCAAGCCACTCCACACCCGGGCCACGGGCGCGCGGGACAACGGAGATCGTGAGGGGTTTGTGGCTGGAGAGGCAGTTTCCCCCTGGATTTACCGTTCGGTGCTGGGCAACCTACGCTTGCGTAGGTTACGGTGGCGTAGGTAAGGCTCATCTAGTAGCAGGAAGTGGTGGCGCATGACAGCTCCGACCATGGACCCCCCTCGGCCGCAACCGCGGCCGGAGTTCGCGCCGGAGGCGCGCGGCACCGCGGAACGGGTGCTCATCGCCGTGTTCACGGGCGTGCCGTTCCTGGCGCTGTTCGCGGCGGTACCGCTGGCGTGGGGACGGTTCCTCGGCTGGACGGACGTCGTGCTCACCGCGGTGTTCTACGTGCTGTCCGCGGGCGGCATCACGGTCGGGTACCACCGGTACTTCACGCACGGGTCGTTCAAGGCCAGGCGGGGTCTGAAGATCGCCCTGGCGCTCGCCGGGAGCATGGCGATCGAGGGCCCGGTCATCACGTGGGTCGCCGACCACCGGCGGCACCACAAGCACTCGGACAAGGAGTTCGACCCGCACTCGCCGTGGCGGTTCGGGGACGACTGGAAGGCGCTCGCGAAGGGGCTGGCCTGGGCGCACTACGGCTGGCTGTTCGACGCCAACCGGACGTCCAAGAAGCGGTTCGCCAAGGACCTGCTGAACGATCGCGACATCCGGCGCATCCACCTGGCGTTCCCCGCGCTGGTCGCGGTGTCGTTCCTGCTGCCGGCGGTGCTCGGCGGGCTGATCACGATGTCCTGGACGGGCTTCCTGACCGCGCTGTTCTGGGCCGGGTTCGTCCGGATCACGCTGGTGCACCACGTGACGTGGTCGATCAACTCGATCTGCCACACCTTCGGCACCGAGGACTTCGAGGTCCGCGACAGGTCCCGCAACGTGTGGTGGCTGGCCATCCCGTCGCTCGGCGAATCGTGGCACAACCTGCACCATTCGGACCCGACGTGCGCGCGGCACGGCGTGCTGAAGGGGCAGGTCGACATCAGCGCGCGGATCATCCAGGCGTTCGAGAAGGCGGGCTGGGCGCACGACGTCCGGTGGCCGAACAGCGACAGGCTCGCCGCGAAACGCACGAAGCAGGCGGTTTGACCGCCACAATTGATACCGTGACAGATCCCGCTCCCAGGTCCCGCAGAAAGCGGATGACGGGCAAGGAACGCCGCGAGCAGCTGCTCGACATCGGCCGGTCGCTGTTCGCCGACCGCGGCCTGGACGGCACCTCGGTGGAGGAGATCGCCTCCGCGGCCGGCGTGTCCAAGCCCGTGGTGTACGAGCACTTCGGCGGCAAGGAGGGGCTCTACGCGGTCGTCGTCGACCGCGAGTTCGAGCGCCTCCTGGGGCTGGTCACGGACGCCCTGAACTCGGCCATCCACTACCGCGGAAAGCTGGAGAAGGCGGCGCTGGCGCTGCTGGAGTACATCGAGGGCCATCCGGACGGCTTCCGCATCCTGGTCCGCGACTCGCACGGCGGCACGGGCACCGGCAGCTACGCGAGCCTGCTCAGCGAGATAGCGGGCGAGGTGGAGTACGTCCTCGCGCAGGAGTTCGACCGGCACGACTACGACGACAAGTTCGCGCCCATGTACGCGCAGATGCTGGTCGGCATGGTCGCGATGACGGGCCAGTGGTGGCTGGACGTCCGCAAGCCGCGCCGGGAGGAGGTCGCCGCGCACGTGGTGAACCTCGCGTGGAACGGCCTCGCGGCGCTGGAGCCGAAGCCGTCGCTGGACCCGCGCCGGCGGCGCAAGGAGCAGGAGCGCCGGGAGCGGGCCGCCGAGAAGGCCGCGGCGAAGGCCGGGAAGGCCGAGGAGAAGGCGGCGGCGAAGGCGGAGAAGGAGCGGCGCCGGGCGCGCCGCGAGCTGGACGGGATCGCCGACCCCTCGACGTGAAGCGGCCGGTGGCCGCCGGAGTTCGTCCGGGCGGCCACCGGCCAGGGGTCGCCGGGCTCGGGTTTCGAGTCCGGGAGCTGCGGACGCCGCCCTTCCGTCCGAGTCGCGCACCGCAGGGGAACGAGTCGCTCACCTCGGCGGCGGGGCGGCATCCCGTCTAGGTGGTGTTCCGGGTGGCGATCACGAAGATCCTCCGGAACGGGAACACGGTGCCGTAGGGGGTCGCGGGGTAGGCCCGGCGGAGCCGTTCGGCGTAGTCGGCCAGGAACTCGGCGGCCTCATCGGGGCCGAGCGCGGCGAGGACGGGCCGCAGCGCGGTGCCCTTGACCCATTCGAGGACGGGGTCGTCGCCGTGCAGGACCTGCGCGTAGGTGGTCTCCCAGGCGTCGACGGCGCAGCCGCGGCGGGTGAGGAGGTCGAGGTAGCCGGCGGGGTCGAGGACGGGCGCGTCGCGCTGGAGGTGCCCGAGCCGGGCCCGCCACCTCTCGGAGCGGCAGAGTTCGCGCAGCAGCACGTGGCTGGGCGCGTCGAAGTTGCCGGGGACCTGGAAGGCGAGGCGCCCGCCGGGGGCGAGGGCGTCGACCCAGCGGGGCAGCAGTTCGGTGTGCTCGGGGACCCACTGCAGGGCGGCGTTGGAGACGATCAGGTCGACGGGCCGCTCGGGGCGCCAGGAGGCGATGTCGGCGACGCGGAAGGCGAGCCTGCCGGGGATCTCGTGCGCGCGGGCCGCGGCGATCATGTCGGGTGAGCTGTCGAGGGCGTCGATGGCGGCACCCGGCCAGCGGGCGGCGAGGGTGGCGGTGAGTTCGCCGCCGCCGCAGCCGAGGTCGGTGACGCGGGCGGGTTCGGCGCCGCCGAGGCGGGCGACGAGCTCGGCGAACGGCCGGGCGCGCTCGTCGCCGAAGATCCCGTACTGGGCGGGATCCCACACGGCAGCGGTTTCTCTCGACATCAAGACACAGCATGCCCGGCCCATATCTTGATGTCAAGAGTCCTTTCGGCGCGTCGCGACCGGCCACCGGACTAGGCCCAGCGGCCGATGGTGCGGGGCGGCCCGGCGTTCCTAGGCTCGCGGCCATGACTTCGAGCGAATGGGCCGCCCGGCCGGCTGCTGATCGGCGAGGTGCTCGCCGCGGCCGGCGGCCCGCGGCGGGGGTGATCGGTTTCCGGGGAATCGGGGAGTGTGTCTCGATATCGAGACAGGTAGTGTGGCGGAATGCGCGATGAGGTCGACGAACTGGTCGAGGCGTGGCGGGCCGAGCGCCCGGACCTGGACGTGCGGCCGCTGCAGGTCCTCAGCCGCGTGTCCCGGCTGGCCCGGCACCTCGACCGGGCCCGGCGGGCGGTGTTCGTCGCGCACGACCTGGAGTCGTGGGAGTTCGACGTCCTCACCGCGCTGCGCCGGGCGGGCGCGCCCTACCAGCTGAGCCCGGGACGGCTGCTGCGCGCGACGCTGGTGACGTCCGGCACCATGACGAACCGCATCGACCGGCTGGCGGCGGCGGGGCTGGTCGAGCGGCATCCCGACCCGCTGGACAAGCGCGGCGTGCAGGTCCGCCTCACCGAGGCGGGCCTGACGCGCGTCGACGCGGCGTTCGCCGATCTGCTCGACCGGGAGCAGGCGATCCTGGAGGGCCTCAGCCCCGAGCAGCGGGATGTGCTGGCCGACCTGCTCCGCACCCTCCTGGTCCCGTTCGACCGCGGCTAGGCCGGCCGGGCCAGGCCCGTCAGGACAGCGCGGCCTCCAGCGCGGCGGCCAGGCCGCAGAGCCGCTCCTCGCCGCCCGCGGGCCCGATGAGCTGGACGGACGCGGGCAGGTGCGAGCCCGGCAGCGGGACGGGCAGCGCGAAGGCGGGCAGCCCCGCGACGTTGACCTGGCCGGTCAGCGTGGTCAGCTCCAGGTCGGCTTCGTCGGCCTCGCCGGGTTCGGGGGCGACGCAGGTCAGCACGGGCAGCGCGATCGCGGCGTGCCGGGCGAGGATCGCGTCCAGCTCGGCCCGCAGCTCCTCGCGGGCGCGGAGGGCCCAGTCGAGCATTCCGGCCTGCGCCACGTCCCCCATCTGCTGGATGCGGCGGTGGATGCGGCCGCTCAGCTTGGACGGATCGTCGAGCAGGCGGCCGTTGTGCCGCCACCCTTCCGCGCTGACGATGACGCCGTTGACGGTGGCGGCCTCCTCGTACTGCGCGGACGTGACGTCCGTGACGGGTCCGAGGCGGCGGAGGGCGTCGTCCACGGCGGCGTCGATCGCGGGGTCCACGCCGGGGACGCGGAGCCGCGCGACCGGCAGGGACGCGTCGTACGGGACGGGCGTGAACCCCGGTTCGATGAGGCCCATGCCGAGGACGACGGCGGCGACGTCGCGCCCCATGGGTCCGACGACGTCGAGGGTCTCCGAGAGCGGGTGCACCCCTTCGAGGGACACCCGCCCGTTCGTGGTCTTGAGCCCGGCGATGCCGCAGCAGGCGGCGGGGATGCGGATCGACCCGGAGGTGTCGGTGCCGAACGCGACGTCGGCCTCCCCCGTGGCGACGGCGACGGCGGAGCCGCTGGACGAGCCGCCCGGCACCCGCGCCGGGTCGAGCGGGTTCACCGGCATGCCGGACCACGGGTTGACGCCGTCGGCGGCCATGCACAGCTCGTTCAGGTTGGCCTTGCCGGCGATGCGGGCGCCCTGGGCGCGGGCGGAGGCGACGACGGGCGCGTCCGCGGCGGCGGGCTCGGCGCGGTCGGCGATGGCCCGGCAGCCCGCCGTGGTGGGCAGGCCGGCCACGTCGATGGCGTCCTTGACGGCGAGCCGGGGACCGTCGCCCGGAGCGTCCGTCTTGATGATCCAAGTGGGCATTGACAGATCATGCCTGGTTCGCGGTGGTACGCGCACCAGGGCCGTCCTGCTAGCCGAGATCCTCGGCGAGCATGAGCCACTCCTCCTCGACCCGGGCGGCCTCGGCCTGGATCTCGCGGAGCCGGCCGTCCAGCTCCTGGAGCTTGGCGTAGTCGGTGGCGTGCGCGGCGAGCTGCTCGTGGAGCTCGCCCTCCTGCGCGGCGAGCTTCTCCAGGCGGCGTTCGAGCCGGTCGAGCTCCTTGCGGGCCTTCCAGTCCTGCCCGCCCTTGGGCTTCGGCTGCGCGGCCCCGGCGGCGGGCGCCGCGGCGGCGGGCGCGGTGCCCGGCTTCGGGGCGGTCCCGGCGGCGCGGCGTTCGAGGTACTCGTCGACGCCGCCGGGCAGCATCGACACGCGGCCGTCGCCCAGTAGCGCGACGACGTGGTCGGTGATGCGCTCCAGGAAGTACCGGTCATGGCTGACGACGACGAGGGTGCCCGGCCAGCCGTCGAGGAGGTCCTCGACCTCGGTGAGGGTCTCGATGTCGAGGTCGTTGGTGGGCTCGTCCAGCAGCAGGACGTTCGGTTCGCCCATCAGCAGCCGGAGCAGCTGGAGCCGGCGGCGCTCGCCGCCGGACAGGTCGCCGACGGGCGTCCACTGCCGGTCGCCGGAGAAGCCGAGCCGCTCGAGGAGCTGGCTGGCCGTCCACTCGCGCTTGCCGACGGTGATGCGGCGGCGGATCTCCTCGACCGACTCCAGGACGCGCCGGGACGGGTCGAGCTCCTCCAGGTTCTGCGACAGGTGCGCGAGCTGGACGGTCTTGCCCTGCACGACCTGCCCCGACACCGGCCGGACGGCCCCGTCGAGGAGCCGCAGCAGGGTGCTCTTGCCGCTGCCGTTGACGCCGACGAGCCCGACCCGGTCGCCGGGCCCGAGCCGCCAGGTCATCCGGGTGAACAGCTCCCGGCCGCCGACCTCGACGGTGGCGTCCTCGATGTCGAAGACGGTCTTGCCGAGCCGTGCGGTCGCGAACCGGGTCAGCTCGACCGAGTCGCGCAGCGGCGGCTCGTCGGCGATGAGGGCCTGCGCGGCGTCGACCCGGAACTTCGGCTTGGACGTGCGGGCCTGCGGGCCGCGGCGCAGCCACGCCAACTCCTTGCGGAGCAGGTTCTGCCGCTTGGCCTCGGTGGCGGCGGCGATCCGGGCGCGCTCGGCCTTGGCGAGGACGTAGGCGGAGTAGCCGCCCTCGTAGCGCTCGACGCGGCCGTCGACGACCTCCCACGTCCGGTCGGTGACCTCGTCGAGGAACCAGCGGTCGTGGGTGACGACGAGCAGCGCGACCTTGCGCGCCTTGAGGTGCCGGGCGAGCCAGTCGATCGCCTCGATGTCGAGGTGGTTGGTGGGCTCGTCCAGCATCAGCAGGTCGGACTCGGGGACCAGGAGCCGGGCCAGCGCGACGCGGCGGCGCTCCCCGCCGGACATGCCGTCGAGCGGGGCGTCCAGGTCGAGGTCGGCGAGGAGCCCGGCGAGGACGTCGCGGACGCGGACGTCGCCCGCCCACTCGTGCTCGGCGCGGTCGCCCAGCACCACGGACCGGACGGTCGCGCCGTCCGGGAACTCGTCCCGCTGGGTCAGGTAGCCGAGCCGGAGGCCGCGCGCGTGGGTGACGCGCCCGGCGTCGGGTTCGGTCTCGCGGGCGAGGACGGCCACGAGGGTGCTCTTGCCGCCGCCGTTGCGGCCGACGACGCCGACGCGGTCGCCCTCGTCCAGGCCGAGGGACACGGCGTCGAGCAGCGGCTGGGGCCCGTAGGCCTTGGCGACGTTCTCAAGGTTGATCAGATTCACGGCACCATCAACCCTATTGCCCCGGCCGCACCGCTCGCGCGGTCAGGCGCCCGGCTGCGCCCCGGGCGTCCCGGGCGGCGGCTGCTCCTGCGGGCCGGGGGCCGGCGGCGGGTTCCCCGGTGGCTGCGCGTGGCCCTGCTGGCCGAAATTCTGCTGGCCGTATCCCTGCTGCCCGTAGTCGCCGTATCCCTGCCGGCCGTACTCCGGCTGGCCGTACCCGGGCTGCGCGTACCCCTGCTGGGGATATCCCTGCTGCGGGTAGCCCTGCCGGCCGTACCCGGGCGGGACGCCGGGTCCGCCCGACTTGCGGGTGGCGAGCACGATGACGAACACCACCACGCCGATCAGCACGACGAAGACGCCCACCAGGATGATCAGCATCAGGAATCCCATGGACGCTCCCGCGCTCGCCACTGCGCCCGCCCTCCTCCGGTGCCGCGTTCAGCGGACGGCCGGCGGTGCGGACCTGTCCCTCGCGTGCCCCTGAACGCTAGCGTTCCCGTTCCGGACGACCGCACCTGGCGCGTTGTGGCGTATGTCACGATCGCGGCGCACGGCCAGCACGACGAGCGCCACCATCATGGCGAGCGCGACCAGACCGAGCAACCCGGACAGAATCGTCATCGCTCCACCTCGCCGGAGGGATCGGTGCGGCAGGGAATCGCTGTCACGGAGAGTAGGACGTCCGTCGCGGGCCGGTGGTTCGCTTGTGTGCCGAGCGCACCTAGTCGGCGCCCCGACAACGCGGCGGCGCGTCAGATCACGGTCGCGCCCGGAACCGGGCCGGACGCCCGGACGACCTGCGCGGCGACGCCGGCGCCGTCCAGCGCCTCCGCGAGCCCGGCGGCGTCCTCATCGGTCTCGGCGAGGAACGCGCAGGTCGGCCCGGATCCGGAGACCAGCGCGCCGATCGCGCCGAGGTCGCGGCCGGCGTCGAGGGTGCGGCGCAGCGACGGGCGCAGCGACAGCGCGGCGGGCTGCAGGTCGTTGGTCAGCGCGGCGCCGAGGGCCTTGGCGTCGCCGGTGGCGAGCGCGGTCATCAGCGCCTCCGACACCTCCGCCCGCTCCGGCGGCCGTCCCTCCGCCAGGCGGATCCGGTCGCACTCGCCGTAGACCGCGGGCGTGGACAGGCCGCCATCGGCGGTGGCGAACACCCAGTGGAAGACGCCGCGGGTGAGGGCGGGGGTGAGCCGCTCGCCGCGTCCGGTTCCGACGGCGGTGCCGCCGAGGACGGCGAACGGCACGTCGCTGCCGAGGTCCGCGCCGATCTCCACCAGGTCGTCGCGGGACAGGGCGGGCCGCTCCCGGTCGTCCCACAGGCGGGCGCACGCGACCAGCGCGGCGGCGGCGTCGGCGCTGCCGCCCGCCATCCCGCCCGCGACGGGGATCGCCTTGCGGATCCGCAGCGCGACCCGGGGTTCGGTGCCGAGCCGGGCCGCGACGGCGCGGGCGGCCTTCGCGGCGAGGTTGTCGCCGCCGGTCGGGACGCCGCCGACCGCCACCCGGGAGTGGGGCGCGGCCTCGACCCGGATCTCCAGCCGCTCCGCGGGCCGCGCCGTCACCTCGTCGAACAGGGACACGGCGTGGAAGACGTTGACGAGGTCGTGGTACCCGTCGTCGCGGAGCGGCCCCACGCCGAGCTGGAGGTTGACCTTGGCGGGGACGCGTACCGTCACTGCGCTCACGTGCGAAACCCTACGGGACCGCTACCCGCCGCTGATGACGGGGAGGTTGCGGGGATTGAAGTAGGGCGCCGTCGCCAGTTCCCGGAGCGCGGACATCGCGTGCGCGTCCCCGGTCACCGAGTAGGCGCGGCGCGTGTCGCGGGCGCCGTCGGCCTCCTCGTTGGAGTTGAAGTAGACGACGGCCTTGACCTGCGGGTCCTGCAGGGTCTTCGCGGCCTCCCGGAGCCATTCGGCGCGGCGGGTGCCGTAGGACTTCGGCACGCCGAACTCGGCGACCATGATGGGCTTCTGCCGCTTGCGCGCCCACTCCAGGAACGTCTTCATGACCTCCGACAGGTCGCGGTAGTCGTAGCCGCCGCTCGCGTCGGTGTCGGCGCAGATCCAGTCGACCTGGTCGTCGCCCGGGTAGTAGTCGCCGGCGTTCCCGCCGAACCCGCGTGCGGTGGGGCACCAGACCCAGGCGACGTTGTCGACCTTCTCCCGCCGGAAGACCTCGCGCAGGTGCTTCCAGGCGGCGATGAAGTCCGCCGGGGAGTGGACGCGCTTGCCCAGCGCAGCCTTGTCCATGTCCCGGGACCAGCGCACGAAGACCGGCTTCCCGAGGGCCTTGATGGCGCGCGCGCGGCGGGCGATGAGCGCGTCGTGCTCACCCCTGACGATCTCCTGGGTGTCGGCGCCGCCCCAGGTCAGCAGGAGGTACCGGTTGCCGTCCGCGACGGACTTCTCCAGGTCGCCGGGGAAGTCGCTCTTCCAGCCCCGGTAGCTCTGCACGATGTCGAGCTGGCGGCCGAGCCGCTGCTCGAAGCCCGCGACGGGGGCCATGCCGGGCTTCGCGGCGTCCTTGGCCGACGGGGAGCCCGACGGCGAACCCGAGGCCGGACCGGACGGCGTGGACGGATCGGACGGCGTGGACGGATCGGACGGGGAGTCCGACGCGGACGGCTTCGCCTTGGGCTTCTTCGCCAGCCCGGTGCCCTCCGGCGGCACCCACGCGCCGAAGTAGGCGCCCTGCCGCGGCGGGACGGGCGCGACCCCGGCCCGCGCCGTCGTCGTGATCTTGGGTACCGCGCCCGCGCCGTCCCCGCAGCCGGCCGCCACCGTCGCGACCACGACCGCGGTCGCGAGCAGCGCCGTCCCCACGAGGGGCAGCCCCCCGAAGGGCCCCCTGGTCCGCGCCGTACGCGAACGCGCCTTCACATCGACCTCCGGCTCGTGCTGGTGTTGTGCCGCCCCGCGCGGGGACCGCCCCCGGGGGAGATGCCCGCCACTAGGGGGCTGGGGACCGATCTCCCCGGCGGAAAGGACCATACTCGGCAATCCGGGCGAAGGCGGCCACGTCCAGCGCTTCGCCCCGTGACCTGGGGTCGACGCCCGCGGCGCGCAGCGCCTCCTCCGCCGCGGCGGCCGAGCCCGCCCACCCGGCGAGCGCCGCGCGCAGCGTCTTGCGGCGCTGCGCGAACGCGGCGTCGACGACGGCGAACACCTCCGCGCGGGACGCCGCGGTCGGCGGCGGGTCGCGGCGGGTGAACGCGACGAGCCCGGAGTCGACGTTCGGCGCGGGCCAGAACACCGCGCGCCCCACCGCCCCGGCGCGCCGCGCCTCCCCGTACCAGGCGAGCTTCACCGACGGGACGCCGTAGATCTTCCCGCCGGGCGCCGCGACCATCCGGTCGGCGACCTCGGCCTGCACCATGACCAGCGCGGACCGCAGCGAGGGCAGCTCGGCCAGCAGGTTCAGGACGACCGGGACGGCGACGTTGTACGGCAGGTTCGCCACGAGCGCCGTCGGCTCCGGCCCCGGCACCGCTGTGATCTTCATCGCGTCGGCCCGGACGACCTCCAGCCGCCCCGCGAGATCGGGCTCGCGCGCCGCGACCGTGGCGGGCAGCTCCGCGGCCAGCACCGGGTCGATCTCCACCGCGACCACGCGCCGCACCTCCGGCAGCAGCGCGAGCGTGAGCGACCCGAGCCCCGGCCCGACCTCGACGACGACGTCGTCGGCGGACAGCCCGGCGGCCCGGACGATGCGCCGGACCGTGTTGGCGTCGATGACGAAGTTCTGCCCGAGCGTCTTCGTCGGCCTGATGCCGAGCCGCGCCGCCAGCTCCCGCACGTCCGCCGGCCCGAGCAGCCCCCGTGTCTCCCCCATCCGCCGATTGTTTCAGCTCAGGAGAACAGGTACTTGCCGCAGTTGGGCCACTGGCCCTGCCAGCGCCCGTTCACCTTGTTGTAGAGCAGCTGCGCACGGTAGGTCTGCTCGCCCGCGCTGGCGTCCGACGGCTTGCCCGAGCCGCCGACGGACGTCCAGGTCTGCATCGAGAACTGGTAGAGGCCGTAGTACCCGGCGGGGTTCACCGCCTTCGGGTTCCCGCCCGACTCGCACTTGGCGAGGCCCGCCCAGTTCAACCGCGCCGCCGACCCGGTGCCGGCCGACTTCGGGCCGACCGCGAGGATCTTCGCGACCGGCTTGCGCTTCACCTTCTGCGCGATGACCTTCGGGACCTTCTTCCCGCCGCGCCGGACGTACGCCCACTTGACGATCTTGATGCCGTCCTTGCCCTCGCGCAGCACCTTCTCGCTCCACGGCGGCACCGACGAGCTCTTCTTGCGGATCGTCTCGGCCGGCGTCCGGACGACCTTGAGCTTCGGCTCCGACAGCAGCCGCATGATCGTGATCTTCTCGCCCGGCGGCTGGTCGGCGGCGGGCTTGACCAGGTCGTACGGGCCGAGCGCGATCTTCGCCTCGGCCAGCACCTGCTGGACGGTGGTCCCGGTCGTCATCGTCTCGGTCGGCTTTCCGTCCACCAGGACGACGACCTTGCGCGGCGACGGCGCGGCCTGCGGCGCGTCCGCGACCGGCGCGGTGCCCTTCGGCGCGGCCGTCTCGCCGCCACCGCCGCACGCCGTGGCCAGCAGCGCCGCCGCCACGACGACGGAGGCGGCCGGGAGCAGGCGCGTACGGCGCGCGGGGACGCGCGGCGCCGTACCGCCGGGCACGGTGTTGCTGAGCACGGTGCTGCCGAGCACCGAGTTTCTGAGCACCGAGTTTTTGAGCACGGTGTTGCTGAGCGCTGCGAAACGAAGCGCTGTGTACCGAAGCACGGGGGGTTTCCTCCAGGGGGCCGGGCTCGGGGGCGCCCGCTCGATTGGCCAGAGATTAGAGGCACCGGACGTTCTCCGCCACCTCATCGCCCTCATGGGACGCATTCGCGGGCTACATCCCCTCTTGGAGGCTTTGCCGCAGAAATCCGTTCCCGTCCCACTAAAATCGCCGATCATGGCATGGCGACGACATGCGGTCTTAGGTGTACTCACGGTGATCGCGGGCTTCGCGATCTTCTGGCCGGCCATGATGGTGTGGACGTACGCGACCGGCGAGAAGGCCACCGCGACCGTCACCGCCTGCGAGGAGCGGGCGAGCACCAAGTCCTCGGCGGGCGGCCGGTACTGCGAGGGCACGTGGCGTACCGAGAGCGGCGCCGAGGGCGAGGGGTCCATCTACGGGCTCGACACCGACACGCCCGACGGCACCCGCGTGCCCCTGCACATCGGTCCGCTGGGCCCGTACGCGGGCAGCCTCACCGACCAGTACAAGACCTTCACCCCGGCCGTCCTGCTCGCCCTGCTCGGCCTGCTGTGCTCGGTCCGGTCGATCCGGCGGGCCGCGTCCGGCCGCGCGACCGCCCGCGCGCTGCTGAACGCCGGACCGGACGGGACGACGCTCATCGTCGCGCGCACCAAGGCCAGGACGCCCGGCGGCGGCCGCTACGCGACGCTGGAGCCGGCGGAGCCGATCGACGACTACGCCTACCCGCGGGCCGAGGCCCGGCGGCTCGCGACCGCGCCATTGCTCATGGCGCCCGTGTGGTACCTCGGCGCGTTCCTCGACCCGAAGGGCTTCGCCGCGCTGCGCGCCGCCTCCGGGGAGACCCTTCTCTACGTCCACTACAACGCCGTACGGCGGCTCGAACCCGACTACGTGCTGCTCGACCCGTCCGGGAAGGCGCACCTGGTGATCCGGCGGACCCGCTGGAACCCGTCCGCCTACCGGCTGCTGCACGCGGACGGGACCGAGATCGGCCGAGCCGGACCCGCCGAAGGGCGCGGGCCCGGGGTGCTGGAGGTCAGGGACGCGACCGGCGCCCTCGCCGCCACCGCGGCGTGCCGCGGACGGACCTGGGTGCTGCGCGCGGAGCCGTCCGCCACTCCCCTGCTGCGGGACGCGAGCCTGGTCATCGCCTTCCTCCAGCACCGCCTCGGCGACTGACCGGGCACGGCCCGGACTCACCGGCCCCCGGTCACCAGGGGCCGAAGACGCGCTCCCCGTTCGCGGCGATCGCCGTGCACAGCTCCGCCACGTCCACGCCCTTGGCCTCGGCCATCGCCCGGACGGTGTGCGGGATCAGGTACGAGGCGTTCGGCTTGCCGCGGTGCGGGATCGGGGTGAGGAACGGCGCGTCGGTCTCCACGAGCAGCAGGTCGAGCGGCGCCGCCCGCAGCGCGTCCCGCAGCGGCTCGGCGTTCTTGAACGTGACGTTCCCGGCGAAGCTCATCACGTAGCCGCGCTCGGCGCAGACCTCCGCCATCGCGGCGTCGCCGGAGAAGCAGTGGAACACCACCTTCTCCGGCGCGCCCTCCTCGGCCAGGATCGCGAGGACGTCGTCGTGCGCGTCGCGGTCGTGGATGACCAGCGCCTTGCCCGTCCGCTTGGCGATCTCGATGTGCCCGCGGAACGAGCGGTGCTGGTCGTCCTTGGGCGCCCAGTCGCGGTAGTAGTCCAGGCCGGTCTCGCCGATCGCGCGGACCTTCGGGTGCGCGGCCAGCCGCGCGATGTCCTCCAGGACGGCGTCGGTGATCCCCGTCGTGTCGTTCGGGTGCATCGCGACGGCCGCGTACACGTCGTCGAACTCGGCCGCGGCGTCCACCGCGAACCGGGACGACGGCAGGTCGCAGCCGATCGTGACGATCCGGGTGACGCCCGCGGCCTTCGCCGACTTCAGCTGCTCGTCCACCGGCGTGTCGACGACGTCGAGGTGGCAGTGGCTGTCGAAGACGTCCACGGGCAGGCGCTCGGGCAGCGGGGGGTAGGACCGGGCGGCCTGCCCGTCGCCGTCCCGGGTCACGCCTCGCTCTCCAGCCGGGCGAGCTCCTCGTCCACGACGGAGGAGTCCAGCTTCTTGAACAGCGGCGTCGGCTTGGCCAGCGGCACGCCCGGCTTGATCGGGACGGACTCCCAGCGCGCCTCGGTCGCGTAGTCGCCGGTGAGGACGCGATAGTCGGGGCCGCCCTCCTCCGACACCGTCTCCAGGTCCGGCATGCCGCTCCACACGCCCTGGCCGCCGAGCATCTCGTAGACCTTCTGCGAGGAGTTCGGCAGGAACGGCGTCAGCAGCGTCTTCGCGTCGTCCACCACCTGGAGCGCGGTGTGCAGGATCGACTTGACCCGCTCCGGGTCGTCCTTCAGCTTCCAGGGCGCCTGGTCGGACAGGTACTTGTTGGCGTCGCGGACGACGTCCAGCGCCTCGGTGATCGAGCTCTTGAACCGGGACCGGCCGAGCTCGGCGCCCACCGCGCCGAAGGCGTTGCGGCTGCGCTCCAGCAGCGCCCGGTCGGCGTCGGTGAGCTCGCCCGCGTCCGGGATCGCGCCGAAGTTCTTCGCCGCCATGTTCACCGACCGGTTGACCAGGTTGCCCCACGCGGCGACCAGCTCGTCGTTGTTGCGGCGGACGAACTCCGCCCACGTGAAGTCGGTGTCCTGGTTCTCGGGGCCGGCGACCGCGACGTAGTAGCGCAGCGCGTCGACGTCGTAGCGCTCCAGGAAGTCCTTGACGTAGATGACGACGTTGCGGGACGAGGAGAACTTCCTGCCCTCCATCGTCAGGAACTCGGACGATACGACCTCGGTCGGGACGTTCAGCGCGCCGAGCGAGCCGGGCGTGCCGCCCTTGTCGCCCCGGCCGCTGTAGCCGAACAGCATCGCCGGCCAGATTTCGGCGTGGAAGACGATGTTGTCCTTGCCCATGAAGTAGTAGGACAGGGCCTCCGGGTCCTGCCACCAGGCGCGCCACGCCTCCGGGTCGCCGGACCGCTTCGCCCACTCCACCGACGCGGAGAAGTAGCCGACGACCGCGTCGAACCACACGTACAGCTTCTTCGCCGGGTTGTCGCGCCAGCCGTCCAGCGGGATCGGCACGCCCCAGTCGAGGTCGCGGCTGATCGCCCGCGGCTGCATGTCGTCCAGCAGGTTCAGCGCGAACTTCAGCACGTTCGGGCGCCACTGGCCCTGCTTGCCGCGCAGGTACCGGCCGAGGACCTCGGTGAACGCGGGCAGGTCGAGCATGAAGTGCTCGGTCTCCACGAACTTCGGCTTCTCGCCGTTGATCCGCGACACCGGGTTGATCAGGTCGATCGGGTCGAGCTGGTTGCCGCAGTTGTCGCACTGGTCGCCGCGCGCCCCGTCGAAGCCGCAGATCGGGCAGGTGCCCTCGATGTAGCGGTCCGGGAGGGTGCGGCCGGTGGACGGCGAGATCGCGCCCATCGTCTTGGTCGGGAAGATGTAGCCGTTGTCGTACAGGCCCTTGAAGATCTCCTGGACGACCGCGTAGTGGTTCAGCGTCGTCGTCCGGGTGAACAGGTCGTAGGACATGCCGAGGCCGTGCAGGTCCTCGGCGATCACGGAGCTGTAGCGGTCGGCGAGCTCGCGGGCGGTCACGCCCTCCTTGTCGGCCTGGACCTGGATCGGCGTGCCGTGCTCGTCGGTGCCGCTGACCATCAGGACCTTGTTGCCCGCCATCCGCTGGTAGCGGCTGAACATGTCGGCGGGCAGCGCGAATCCGGAGACGTGCCCGATGTGACGGGGCCCGTTGGCGTACGGCCAGGCGGGCGCGGTCAAGATGTGACGGCTTGACGAGGACATGTGTTCAAGGGTAGTCGCGTCGCGGGCGCCCCGGCACGCGAGTAACCTGGTCCGGGTTCCGGGGCAGGTTGATCAGCGGAGGCGGGGGACCCCAGGCATGGCCCAGACCACGTCCGACGAGGCCGTCGGCCGGTCCCCGAGCGCCGCACCGGACGCGCCGCCCCGGCGGCCCGCCGCCCGGCTGCTCGCCCGCGCGCGCCGCACCCGGCGGGTGGTGTGGCTGTCCCTGCTGGTGTCGGCGTCCGCGGTGCTGGCGCAGTGGGTGACCAAGCCGCCGCCGCTGTACTTCGACCCGTACTACGTGTGGCTCGCGGCCCGCGACTGGCCCGACATCCCGCTCACGCAGTGGCCGTTCGACGAGGTCCCGCACCAGGTCACCCGGATCGGCCTGGTGCTGCCGGCGCGGCTCGTCCAGGAGGTCCTCGGCCCCGGCCAGGCCGCCTACTTCACCATCGCGGCGCTCGGCGCGATCGCGTTCTTCACCGGGACGTACCTGGTCGTCCGGTCCCTGTTCGGGGACGTGGCGGGGGTCGCGTCCGCGCTGATCCTGCTGGTCCACCCGTTCTTCACGATGACGAACCCGTTCGGCCACGAGATCACCTGGTCGACCGGGGTGATGCTGCCGGACATGCCGGGCGCCGGGCTGTTCGCGATCGGGATGGCGGGCCTCGTCGTCGCGAGCCGCCGCACCGGGCGGGCGCAGACCCGGATGCTGCTCGCCGCCGGGGTGCTCCTCGGCGCCTCGTTCCTCGTCCGCGAGTTCCTCGCGTTCCTGTTCCTCGCGATCCCCGCCTACCTGGCGCTGCTGCGCATCCCGTGGCGGCGCAACATCACGGTCGGCGCGCCGATGCTCGCGATCCTGCTGCTGAACTTCGCGCACAACCAGCTCGTGTGGGGCAGCCCGCTCGCCGGGCTGATGTCGGCGGCCGAGCACGGCGGCCAGTCCCGCGACTACGTGACCCGCGAGCTCGCCGCCCGCTCGTTCCTGCGCGCGATGCACGACTGGAACCCGCTCGGCCTCGTCTTCACCGCCGCGCTCGCCCTCACGGTCGTCGGCTGGGCCGTCACCCGCGACCGGCGCCTCGCGCTCGTCCTGGTGTGGTTCCTCTCCCTCGCGATCCCGCTGACGCTGTGCGCGGGCGTCCTCGACCCGAACGACATCAAGCTGCGCGCGTGGCTCCAGCGGTACTGGTTCTCGGTGCTGCCCGCGCTCCTCGCCGGCGGGTTCGGGTCGCTGATCCTGATGTTCCGGATGGTGCCGCGGCAGTGGGCGTCGCGGCTGCGGCTCGCGACGGTCGTCGTGCCGGTCCTCGCGGTCGCGCTGGGCGGGACGTACACGGTCGCCGCCGTCCGCGCCGTCCCCGACCTGCCGCGCGACAAGGCGTGGGGCGAGCTGCGCGGCTACCTCGGCGGGCACCGCGACATCACGCTCATCTGCGCCGACCGGCGGCTCGCGCAGACCCTGACCTTCTACACCCGCGACGTGTGGGGCGACCCGGTCTGGCGCGGCGAGATCCGCGACTTCCCGCACTACATGCCGGTGCCGCGCGACGCGATGGAGGGCCCGATGCTCTACACGCGCTGGCGCGGCATGGAGTCGCAGATCGGCGGCGGGTGGCGCCCCGAGCCGGCCCAGGGCTGGACGCTGATGTGGCGATCGTCGGACGGCGTGCTGCAACTCTGGAACCCGCCGCCCCAGCCTCCCTCTTCGTAGGCGCGGCCCGTCCGGGGGCCGGGGGGTTCGGGGTCCGGCGGGCCGGGGTCAGCGGGTCCAGGCGACCCAGTCGCCCTGGACGGTGCGGCGGCTGTCGGCCACGTGCCATCCGGGCGGGGCGCCCTTCGGCCAGGACGCGGTGGCGGGGACGTCCTTCGGCCACGCCAGCACGACCATGTCCACGTTCTGCGGCGGCGCGACGTCGCGGGCGTTGAAGACGATGCCCTCGCTCCACCACGACCAGTAGAACTGGGACAGCCGGATCGTCCAGGGGACGTTCCAGTCGACGGCGACGGACCGCTGCGCGCGCAGGTCGACGTGGTCGCGCAGGTCGGTGTGCGCGGTCTCGGCGCGCACCATCGGCTGCGCGATGCGGTCGATGGCGGTGGCGCACATGGCGACCGCGACGGCGGCGACCAGCGCCGCGAGCAGGGTGGAGCCGTGCCTGCGCAGCCGCATGGCGGCCACCGACAGGGCCAGCAGGACGAGGCCCGCCACGGTGGCGTGCCAGAGGCGGAACGACGTCCAGTCCCAGGTGAGCAGGGAGGTCTCGGGGAAGTCGTAGGCCGTGTAGGTGTACTGGCCGAGCAGGTCGCCCGCGTACCACTGGACGACGCACGCCGCGGCGACGGTCAGCGCGGCGGCCGCCGACGCCGCCCGCAGCAGCGTCCTGGGCGCGGCGCGGAGCAGGACCGCGACTCCGGCCGCGAACAGCACCGGGGTGACGGAGGCGAGGTAGCGGCCGTAGACGTAGTTGCCGATGCGGTACTCGACGGGCAGCGCCGCCGACGTCGCGACCGCGATGCCCGCCACGAGCGCGAGGACGGCGAGGGCCAGCGCCCGGGTCCGGCCCGGCGAGCCCGCCGGCGCGCGCGGCGGCCGGACGGCGGCGCGCACCGCCGCGAGCAGCCCCACGGCGGCGAGGCCGCCGGTCGCCACGGCCGTGTACCAGACCTGGCCGGTGCCGAGCGACAGCATCCAGCCCCAGCCGTCGGCGGTGGTGAGCCGCCGCACGACGTTGCCGCCGAGGTCGTTGTCGCCGTAGGGGTACATGTGCGGCAGCAGGGAGCGGTTCAGCAGCGTCCCGGCGCCCGTCGCGGCGGCGAGGACGAGCCCGGCGGCGGAGGCGTTCCGCCACGACCGCCACCGGAACACCGGCGCGGCCGCGATCAGCGCCGCGTGCACGGCCAGCAGGATCACGCCGCGCGTGTGGCAGGTGGCGGCGTAGGCGACGATGAGGGACGCGCCCGTCCCGTACAGCAGCGGGCGGCGCGGGGCGCGCTCACCGGGGCGCGCGGGGGGCGCGGCCAGCCACGCGTGGGCCAGCAGCAGCCAGCCGGTGAACAGCACCGGCAGGATCGCGTCCGTGAGGACGAACGCGGAGTAGAACAGCACGCACGGCAGCAGCGCGGTGACGTGCGCGAAGACGTACGACCAGCGGCGCCGCACCTGGAGGCGGCGCAGCAGCAGGTAGGCCAGCGGCAGCATCAGCGCGCTGAGCAGCGCGTTGATCACCAGGGCCGTCCGGTAAACGCCGACCGGGCCGGTGCCGAGCCAGATGGCGGGGGTCAGCAGCAGCGGGTAGCCGCCCCGGTAGACCGTTCCGAACGACATGTCCGCGCCGGGGCCGCCGGTGAGGACGCGGGCGGCGAACAGGTAGCCGGACTCGTCCGGCGTCGCGACCGGGATCGTCTGGCCGGCGGCGAACCACAGCCGCAGCGCGACCTGCGCGGCCCAGCCCAGCAGGAACAGCCAGATCCAGCGGCGCCGGGCGGCCGGGGACGCGGCGGCGCCGGGCTCCGCCGGACCGGCCGAGGTCCGCGGGGCGGTGCGCGACGCGGTCCGGGCGCCCGCCGGGGGGCGGGTGCTCATCGGGCCGCGGCGCGGGCGGTCGGTGAAGGAAGATCCATCGCAGGTCAAGCCTGTCACAGTGCGGGCGGCGCGCCGGTCTCCGGGCCCGGGACGTTCAGCGGGCTTTCAGCCCGGGCGCCCGTCAGCGCTCGGCCGCACCGCCCTCGCCGGTCTCGCCGGTCTCCGGCGCGGCCTCGGCCGAGCCCGCGGCGACCTTCTCCTCGCTCCCAGCCTCCGCCTTCTTCGCCTCCACCTTCGCGTCCTCCGCCTTCGCGGCCTCGGCCTTCTCGGCGGCGCGCTTGGCCTTGTGCGCCGCGGCGTCCACGACGCCCGCGGCCTCCTCGGCCGGGTCGGTGAGCGGCGGGTGCTGGCGGCGGCGGATGCCGAGGATGCTGACGAACAGCGAGGCGAAGATCGCCTGGAAGCTCATCACCAGCGCGGTCGCGGCGGGCACGACGATGCGCAGCGAGTGCCGCGGGTCGAGCTCGCCGAAGCTGTTGACCCGCCAGTGCAGCAGCGACGCGACGAGCCCGGCGAGGCCCGCGGCCGCGAGCAGCCCGCCGATCAGCAGGCCGCGCTCCAGGCTCCACCAGTCGATGATCTTCTGGACCCGGCGGTCGTGCGGCAGGAATCCCTCCTGCATCGCGTAGACCTTCGTGAGCAGCGCGAACAGCACCGCCTGGAAGCCGATGACCAGCGCGGCGGACGCGCCGACCAGCGTGTCGACGTCGAAGGCGATCTCCCCGACGGTCACCGGGCCGGTCGACAGCGCGACCCCGGCGACGAGGCCGAGAGTCATGAAGACCAATCCGGGGATGAGGAAGAGCCAGCGGGGGCTGTAGAGGAGGAGGAAGCGCAGATGGCGCCATCCGTCACGCCAGGTGTTGAGGTGCGGTGCGCGGGTGCGGCCGTCGGGCGACAGCGTGGTCGGGACCTCGCGGATGTCGTAGCCCTGGAGGGTCGCCTTGACGACCATCTCGCTGGCGAACTCCATGCCGCCGGTCTGCAGGCCGAGCCGCATGATGGCGTCCTTGTCGAACGCGCGCAGCCCGCAGTGGAAGTCGCCGATCTTGCTGCCGAAGAACAGCCGGCCGATGAAGCTCAGCACCGGGTTGCCCAGGTAGCGGTGCAGCGGCGGCATGGCGCCGTCGGCGATGCCGCCCTTGAACCGGTTGCCCATGACGAGGTCGGCGCCGTCGCGCAGCTCGTCCAGGAACGGGCCGAGGGTGGTGAAGTCGTAGGAGTCGTCGGCGTCGCCCATCGCGACGTACTTGCCGCGCGCGGCCCGGATCCCGCCCATGAGGGCGTTGCCGTAGCCCTTGTCGACCACGGGCACGACGCGGGCGCCGGCGTCCCTGGCGAGCTGCTGGCTGCCGTCCGTGCTGCCGTTGTCGGCGATGACCACCTCGCCGTCGATGCCCTTGTCCTCGAAGAAGCCGATGGTCTTGCGGACGCAGGTCTCGACCGTTTCGGCCTCGTTCAGACATGGCATCACTACGGAGAGTTCCACGCGATCTCCTTCGTTACCCCTGGTGACCGTCTGCGGTGTTTTCCACTAATCTCAGTTGTTCCGCGGGGCGGCCCGTCGTCGTTCATGATGCCTGCCGGGGACGGGTAATGATGGCCGCTCTCGTCAAGAGCACCCGTATCGTGTTGCGCACTTGCAACCGAAAGACCCTCTCCGCCACGGTCGCGGGCGGCAGGCTAGGACGTCAAGCATACGGGCACGGCGGCCCGGAAAGGGTGGGTCTGCTGTGACGCGCGCCGGAGAACGCACCGTCGGCGGAGAGAGCGCCCGCGGAGAGAGCGATGCCACCGGACCGGGGGCCGGACACCGAAGGGGAGGTGCGGCAGTGGCGGGGGAAGCGCCGCGGGGCACCGCGCTGGAGACAGGGCTCGGCACCATGCCCGATGCCGCGGGGGACGCAGACGCGGAGGCGTCCGCCGAGGTCGGAGCGTCCGCCGGGGCCGGCGGCACCGCCCGCAAGGCCGCCGGGAAGGCCGCGGCCGGGGCCGACACGCCCGGCGGGACGGGTGGTGCTGGAAATCCCGGCAAAGCCATTGCGGACGGCTCCGAATCCCCAGCCGGGACCGACCGGAAGAAGGGCCGCGCGGCCTCCGAGGAAAAGGCCGCGGATGCACCGCCGATTGACGGAACCTCCGCGGACGCGACGGTTTCGAGTGGTAAGCGACGCGCGCGCGGGCTGTGGACGCTGGCGCGCCGCCATCCGGCATTCAGTGTGATCATTGCCACAGCGGCACTTCTCCGGCTGGTGGCGATGCTCGGCTACCAGCCGGTCATGTACTTCAACGACAGCTTCGACTACCTGCACGTCGCGACCGACCCGTACCCGCACCCGCTGCGCCCCGACGGCTACGCGTTCCTGCTCTGGATCCTCAAGCCGCTGCACAGCTTCGCGCTCATCGCCGGGCTCCAGCACCTGATGGGCCTGGCCATGGGCGTGATGATCTACGCCCTGCTGCGGCGCCGGTTCGGGCTGCCCGGCTGGGGCGCGGCGCTCGCCGCCGCGCCGGTGCTGCTGGACGCCTACCAGCTCCAGCTGGAGCACCTCGTCCTGTCGGACACGCTGTTCACCTTCCTGGTGGTGAGCGCCGTCACGCTGCTGCTGTGGCGGGACCGCCCGTCCTGGAAGGTCGCCGCGGCGGTCGGGCTGATCGTCGGGATGGCGTGGCTGACCCGCTCGGTCGGCCTGCCGGTGCTGCTCGGCGTGCTGGTGTTCCTGCTGCTCCGACGGGCCGGCTGGAAGCCGATCGCGGTGCTGCTCGCCGCGTGCATGCTGCCGGTGCTGGCGTACATGGGCTGGTACAAGGTCGACGGCGGCAAGTTCGCGATCACCGAGAGCAACGGGATCTTCCTGTACGCGCGGGTCTACAAGTTCGCCGACTGCCACCAGATGAAGGACCTGCCGGTCCGCGAGTACCCGCTGTGCACCGAGCCCGCGAACCGGCTGCCGAACTCCCAGGACGGCATCTGGAACGCCCAGTCCCCGCTGAACCGCTACACCGGCACCCGGTTCAGCCCCGAGAACAACGCGCTCGGCAACGACTTCGCCAAGCGGGCGATCATCGCGCAGCCCGGCGACTACCTGAAGGTCGTCGCGCACGACTTCTTCCGGGTGTTCCGGTGGGAGCGGACGGTCTTCCCCGACCCCGCCACCTACGGGCAGTACGAGTTCGAGAAGACCAGCCGCCCGCTGCCGGACTGGCACATGCCGGGCGGCGGGGTCGCCTCCCAGGAGGCCAAGGCGTACGAGCGCGGCAACGCCCGGACGCAGGTGGTGGAGCCGTTCGCCGGCGTCGCCCGCGGCTACCAGGACGTCTTCTACCTGCGCGGGACGATGCTCGGCGGCGTGCTGCTGCTCGGCCTGGCCGGGCTCGTCCCGCTGTGGCGGCGGTTCGGCGGCGCGGCGCTGCTGCCGTGGACGCTCGCGACCGGGCTGCTGCTCGCGCCCGCCGCGACCGCCGAGTTCGACTACCGGTACGTGCTGCCCGCCGTCCCGCTGGCCGCGCTGGCCGCCGGGGCTGCGTTCGCGCCGGACGTCCGCGCGACGGTCGCCGGGTGGGGGCGGCGGCTGCGGCGCGGGCCGGGCGCGGCGGCGGCCGCACCCGCGGCGGACGCCCCGGAGATCGAGGCCAAGGTCCCCGAGGTCGCCGCGAAGTGACGGTGGCGTGAGCCCGGGAGGGCGTGAGTCTCGGGCCCGCTACCAGGCGTGCATGCGGCGCAGGTGGAAGACCATCGCCACGTCGCTGCCGGAGCGGACCTTCGGGATCTCGCCCTCCCGGCCGCGCGTCGCCGAAAGCGCCTTGACGTTCTGGCTGCCGCACTTCGGGCAGGAGCGGTCCATCCAGGGCGTCGTGCAGGGCTGCCCGCCGCGCTCGTAGATGACGGCCTCGTTGCCGTGCCCGTCGCCCGCATGGCGGACCTCGAGCTCCTCGTTCCAGGTCGTCGTGCAGTTGAGGCACTCGAAGACCCACACCTCGTGGCTCGTCCATGTGTCCAGCACGGCACTCACCCCCTCGGAGACCGTCTCGGGCGCGTCCCGCTGACCGCGTCCACCATCCGGGTTTATGCCCAGTAAAGCCGAGTCTGGACCGCGCGTGCCGGGACTTCGTTCCATCCCGCGCCTACGTCCTGGACTTCACCACGGCGTCGTAGACCACCCGCTTCGGGGCGCCGTTCTCCTTCGCGACCTCCGCGATCGCCTGCTTGCGGGGCGTCCCGGCCTCCTCGCGGGCGGCGACGGCCGCGGCCAGCTCGGCGGGTTCGCGCAGCCCGGACGGCTCGGGCGCGCCCCCGACCACCAGCGTGATCTCACCGAGGACCCCGTCCGCGGCCCAGCCGGCCAGCTCGCCGAGCGTGCCGCGCCGGATCTCCTCGTAGGTCTTGGTCAGCTCCCGGCAGACCGCGGCGGGCCGGTCCGCGCCGAACGCCCCGGCCATCGCGCCGAGGGTGTCGGCCAGCCTGCGCGGCGACTCGAAGAACACCATGGTGCGGGGCTCACCGGCCAGCGCGCCGAACCGGCGGGCCCGCTCGCCGGGCTTGCGGGGCGGGAACCCCTCGAAGCAGAACCGGTCGGTGGGCAGCCCCGACACCGCCAGCGCGGTCGTGACGGCGGACGGCCCGGGCAGCGCCGAGACCGGCACCCCGGCCGCGACGGCGGCGCGCACCAGCCGGTAGCCGGGGTCGGACACCCCCGGCATCCCCGCGTCGGTGATCACCAGCACGTCCCGCCCGGCCAGCAGCTCCTCGACCAGGCCCTCGGCCCGCGCCCGCTCGTTCAGGTCGTTGTAGGACACGACGCGGCCGGCGGTCCGCACCCCGAGGTCGCCCGCCAGCCGGCGCAGCCGCCGGGTGTCCTCGGCCGCGATCACCGGCGCGTCCGCGAGCGCCGCGCGCAGCCGCTCCGACGCGTCCTCGGCCCGCCCGATGGGCGCCGCCGCCAGCAGCAAGGTCCCGGTCACGCGGATCATTCTCCCACCCGGGCGCCGTCTCCGGGCCGCCCGGCACCGCCCGCCGGGCCGCCCGGCGGGCCGCGGCGCCGCCGGGCGGGCCTGCGCGGGGCGGGGCCGCCCGTACGATGACGGGATGGCGACGACGGATACGGCCCCCGCTCCTGCCACCGCGTCCGGGCGCCGGACGTCCGCGCTGCGGGACTGGCTCGCGCCCGCGATCCCGGGCAGCGCGCCGCTGTCCTGGCTGGGCCCGCTGCTGGTGACGGCGCTCGCCGCGTTCCTGCGGTTCGACCGGCTGGGGTCGCCGAAGGCGGTGGTCTTCGACGAGACGTACTACGCCAAGGACGCGCTGGCCCTGCTGAAGTTCGGCTGGGAGCACAACACCGTCGAGAACGCCGACAAGATGCTGATCGCCGACCCGGACGCGAACATCTGGGCGAACGGCCCGGCGTTCGTCGCGCATCCGCCGTTCGGCAAGTGGATGATCGCGATCGGCGAGGCGATGTTCGGCGCGACGCCGTTCGGCTGGCGGTTCGTGCCCGCGCTGGCCGGGACGCTGTCGGTGCTGATCCTCTGCCGGGTCGCCCGCCGGATGACCGGGTCGACGCTGCTCGGCTGCGCCGCCGGGCTGCTGCTCGCGCTGGACGGGCTCGCGTTCGTGACCAGCCGGGCCGCGCTGCTCGACGTCTTCGTGATGTTCTGGGTCCTCGCCGGGTTCGCGTGCCTGGTGAACGACCGGGACCGGTCCCGCCGCGCCCTCGCCGAGCGGATCGACCGCGGCGAGACCTCGGTGTACGGGCCGTTCCTCGCGCACGGGTGGCGGTGGGGCGCCGGGGTCTGCCTCGGGCTGGCCTGCGCCACCAAGTGGACGGGCGTCTTCTACGTCGCCGCGTTCGGGATCATGGTCGTGCTGTGGGACTACGGCGCCCGCCGCGCGGCCGGGGTGCGCTCCCCCCTGACCGGGACCATGCTGCTGGAGGCCGTTCCCGCGTTCGTGCAGCTCGTCGTGGTGGGCCTGATGACCTACCTGGCGACCTGGTGGGGGTGGATCTTCAAGCCGGGCGGCTGGGGCCGCGGCGAGGCGTCCGGCAATCCGCTGTGGCGGCCGTTCGAGGCGATGCCGAAGCTGTGGGACTACCACGCGCAGATCCTCGGCTTCCACACCGGGCTGGACGCCAAGCACCCGTACCAGTCGTGGCCCTGGGACTGGCCGATCCTGCGCCGCCCGGTCGCCTTCTTCTACACCGAGCCGAAGGGCGGCTGCGGCGCGGGACGCTGCTCGCGGGAGATCCTCGGGATCGGCACGCCCGCGCTGTGGTGGGGCGCGCTCGTCGCGCTGGTCGTCGTCGCGTTCCTGTGGCTGATCCTGCGGGACTGGCGCGCGGGCGCGATCCTGCTGGGCTTCCTCGCCGGCTGGGCGACCTGGTTCCCGTCGGCGTTCTCGGACCGGACGATGTTCCTGTTCTACGCGACGCCGCTGATCCCGTTCATGGTGCTGGCGGTGGTGCTGGTGCTCGGCTACCTGATCGGTCCGGCGCCGGCCTGGGCGTCCGGCGTACACGCGGCCCGTCCCGGGGAGGCGTACGGCGCCGTCCCCGGCACTCCCCCCGAGCTTTCCGGGACGCCGTACGGGGAGGGCGGGGCGTACGCGCCCGTCCCGGTCCAGGGGGCGGGGGTCCGGCGGCTGGTCGGCGCCGCCGCCGCGGGCGCGTTCCTGCTGGTGGTGCTGGCGAACTTCGCGTACTTCCACCCGATCCTGTCGGCGCAGACCATCCCGTACGACGACTGGCACGAGCGGATCTGGTTCCAGTCCTGGGTGTGACCCGGCTCCTGGTGCGGCCGGCGATCCCGAACTAGGCGGTGACGGCCGTGCGGCGTCCGGGGCGGATCGTCCGTCCGCCGAGCAGGAAGAGGGCCAGCGCGAGCGCGCCGCCCGCGCCGGCGCCGGCGAACGCGCCCGGGACGCCCGCCGCGTCCTGCCCGACGCCGGCGACGAACGAGCCGAGCGAGCCGCCGGCACCGATCGCGGCGACGACCCACGCGAACGCCTCGGTGACGGTCCCGGCGGGCGCGAGCCGGTCGACGAGCGCGAAGCTGCACGCCAGCACGGGGGCGAGGAAGACGCCGGACACGAACGCCAGCACGGACATGACCGGCAGGGACGGCGCGAGGACGAGCGGGACGTAGCCGGCGGCGAGCGCGGCGAGCAGCCAGCGCAGCCTGCGGTGCGGCTCGCCCGGCCAGGGGCGGGCGCCGTAGCCGATCCCGCCGGCGAGGGCGCCGCCCGCCATGCAGGCCAGCAGCAGCCCGGAGGCGATGTCGCTGCCCTCCTCCTCGGCGTAGGCGACGACGGCGACGGCGTAGACGCCGAGCGCGATCCCGGCGCAGCCGAGCGACACCAGCAGCACCCGCAGGCCCGGGGAGCGCAGCGGCCCGGCCCAGTCGGCGGCGCGCGGCGCGCTCCGCCACCGGCGGGACGGCCCGGACAGCGCCACGACGAGCGTCCCGGCGATGCCGAGCACGCCGGTGAGCAGCAGCGCCGCCTCGGTGCTGAGCGCCGCCGCCGCGACGACGAGGAGCGGTCCGACGGTGAAGAGGAGCTCCTGGGCGGCGGCGTCGAGCGCGTAGGCGGCGTCGACCTGCTCCTGGCCGTCCAGGACGTCCGGCCAGAGCGCGCGCAGCCCGGCCTCCAGCGGCGGGGTGGCGAACCCGGCGAGGATGACGGCGACCACGGCCACCGGCAGCGGGTGGGCGCCCGCGAGCGCCAGGAGCGCGAACCCGGCCGCGGCGGCGCAGGCGGCGGGGAGCAGGACGGGCGGCTGGCCGTAGCGGTCCATGACGCGGCCGAGGACGGGCTGGCCGGCGGCGGTCGCGAGGCCGAGCAGCGCGGCGAGCGCGCCGGCGAGGGGGTAGCCGCCGTCGTCCGCCCGGACGTGCAGCACGACCGCGAGCATGCCCATCCCGTTGGGCAGCCGGCCGAGCAGGGTCCCGCCGAGCAGCCGCGCCGCGTACGGCCTCCGCAGGAAGACGACATAGCCGCGCATCGTTGGCCCCCGGAGTCCCCGTCATACGTAGTACTGAACCCGTCATACGTACCACTTCCGACAAGCCCGGCTCTAGTCTGTTTTTCAGCACAATGTCCGCACAGGGAGGCGCGGGTGCCGGCCATCAGCCGTCCCACCAGCAAAGACGTGGCCCAGGAGGCCGGGGTCTCGCAGTCCACGGTCTCCCTCGTGCTGGGCGGCAAGTGGAGCGGGCGCGTCTCCCCCGCCACCGCGCGCAGCGTCCGGGACGCGGCCGAGCGGCTCGGCTACCGGCCCAACCAGGCGGCCCGGAACCTGCGGCTCGGCACGACCCGGACCGTCCTGCTCATGGTCCCGACCCTGACCGCGCCGTTCTTCGGCCCCGTCTACACGGGCGCGGCGCGGGTCGCGGCCGCGCACGGCTTCGGCGTGGTGGTGTCGACGTGGCCGGACGACGCGCAGGGCCCGGCGGACAGCCCGTTCGGGTCGGAGGAGGCGATCGACGGGGTGCTGGCGTCCTCGATGGCGGTGGACGCCCTGGCCCGGTTCGGCGAGACGCCCGCCGTGATGCTCGACAGCGGCCCCGACCCGCGCACCGCCGGCGCCGTCCCCACGATCGACTTCGGGGTGGCGGACGGCATGCGCGCGATCGCCCGGCATCTCGCCGGCCTCGGCCACCGCCGTTTCGGCCACGTGGCCGCCGCCGTCGACCAGTGGACGTTCCGCGCGCGCGCCGCCGCCCTGGCCTCCGTCGTCGACGACCTGCCGAGCGGCGTCCTGCTGCGGGAGACGTGCGCGATCGATGTCGCGTCCGCGAAGGAGGCCGCGCTGCGGCTGCTGTCGGCCGACGACCCGCCGACCGCACTCGTCTGCGACGACGACCTGATCGCCGCGGGCGCCTACAAGGCGGCGCGGGCGTGCGGGCTGGACGTCCCGTCCGAGCTGTCGGTCAGCGGGTTCGACGACGTGCTGCTGGCCACCGCGCTGGAGCCGGAGCTGACGACCGTGCGGCTGCCCGCCGAGGAGCTGGGCGCGCAGGGCATGGCCGCGCTGCTCGACCTGCTCGCGGGCCGCCGCCCCGCCGCCCGGGTGCTGCCGGGCGACCTCGTCGTGCGCGCGTCGACGGCGCCGCCCCGGGCCGCATCGCCCGGCAGGCGGGCGTGACGGCGTGGCGCGGCGGATCTTCAGGCTCCGGACCCGCCGTGACCCGGACGGACGACCAGGTCAGCCCCCATGCATATGAGGCCGGATATCGCTCGGCGACCGATATCAATATTGGACATCGGTTCCGCGGCTCTGGTCTGCTCACCGGCATGACGAAACACGCTCCCGCCTTCCGGGCGGTCACCGCCGCCCTGCTCGCCGCGTCCGCCGTCGCCGGCTGCGGCGCCGGGAAGGATCCGGCCGCGAAGAGCGCGGCGCCCCAGGCCAACAGCTCCCAGACCGCCACCCCCGCCGCCGTGCGGACGGCCGAAGCGCAGGCGGACGTGACGAGGCAGTTGACCCGCCTTGAGAAGATCCGGAGCACGCGCATCGGCGCCTACGCGATCGACACGGGCACCGGGCAGGTCGTGGGCCACCGGGCGGACGAGACCTTCCCGTTCGCGTCCACGTTCAAGGCCATGGCGTGCGGCGCCGTGCTGCGCAAGGCCCGGCAGAGCGCCCCGGGCCTGCTCGACAAGGTGATCCACTACACCGAGGACGATCTGCAGGAGTTCTCTCCGGTCACCGAGAAGCACGTCGGCACCGGGATGACGGTCGCCGAGCTGTGCCACGCGGCGATCACCCGGAGCGACAACACCGCCGGGAACCTCGTGCTGGAGCAGATCGGCGGGCCCGCGGGCCTCACCGCCTTCTTCCGCTCCCTCGGCGACACGGTCAGCCGCAGCGACCGCACGGAACCCGGCCTGAACCTCTGGAAGCCGGGCGAGAAGCGCGACACGACGGCGCCGCGCCCCTGGGCGGACGACCTGCGCGCGCTCACCACCGGGAACGCGCTCGCCCCCGCCGACCGCACGCGGCTGATCGACTGGCTGAAGGCGACGGTGACCGGCGACAAGCGGATCCGCGCCGGCCTGCCGAAGAGCTGGACGGTCGGCGACAAGACCGGCACGGGCGGCGTCTACGGCAGCGCCAACGACATGGCGATCGCCTACCCGAAGCCCGGCGGCGCCCCGCTGATCATGGTGGTCACCACGACGCGGAAGGGCGAGGACGCCGCCGCGGACGAGAAGTCCATCGCGCTGACCGCCGGCGTCCTCGCCCGCGCCCTGCGGCAGGCGGGCTAGCGGCACGGTGCGCACCGGCCGCCGCCCGCCCGCGGCCGCGGGCTCAGAGGGAGCGCAGGAACTTCGCCGCGATGGGCGCGGCGGCCTCGGCGCCGGTGCCGCCGTCCTCCACGATCACCGCGAACGCGACGTCCTTGCGGTAGCCGATGAACCAGGCGTGGGTGGGCGGGTTCTCCCCCTCGCCGAACTCGGCGGTGCCGGTCTTGCCGGCCGTCCCCGCCGGGAAGCCCACGCCGGACGCGGTGCCCTCGCTCACGACGGCGGGCATCAGGGCGTGCAGCGCCTTCTCGACGGCGGGCTCCAGCTTCTTCGGCCGCTCCGCCTTGCGGCCGCGGGCGTCGGCGGCCTGGCTGACCAGGGCCGCGTCGACCACGCGGGGCGACCGCCACGTGCCGTCGGCCGCGGCGGCGGCGACGCTCGCCATGTTGAGCGGGCTGGTCAGCACCTGGCCCTGCCCGAACGCGGCGGCCGCGAAGGCGGTGTCGTCCTTGGTGGCGGGGAACGCGGCGCGGACGGAGGGCAGCCCGGAGACGATCGGGGCGTTGAACCCGAACTGGGCGGCGACCTGCGCGAGCCGCTTCTCGCCGAGCTTGTCGACCGCGAGCCGCGCGAACGTGGTGTTGCAGGAGTGCGCGAACGCCTCGCGGAACGGGACCGACCCGAAGTCCTCGTGCTGGTAGTTGTGGAAGGACCGGCCGCCGACGGTCGTGGTGGCGGGGCAGCCGACCTTCGTGGCCGGGGACACGCCGTCCGCGACGAGCGCGGCGGCGGTGACGACCTTGAACGTGGAGCCGGGCGGGTACTGGCCCATCAGCGCGCGGTTGTAGCCGCCGGGCTTGTTCGCGACGGCGAGGATCTCGCCGGTGGACGGGCGCAGCGCCACCATCGACGCGGGCTTGCTCGCGCCGGTCAGCGCCTTGCCCGCGGCGGCCTGGACCTTCGGGTCGATCGTAGTCCTGAGCGGCTCGCCGTCGGTGCCGCCGAACCGCTTCAGCGTCTTCACCGCGTTGCCGTCGCCGTCGACGATCTGGACGCTGAGCGCGGGCGTCCCGGCCAGCCGCCGCTCGTACTGCTTCTGCAGGCCGTCCGCGCCGACCAGGTCGCCCTTCTCGTAGGGCGCGCCCAGCCGCTTTGCGGCGTCCGCCGACGCGGCGGCGACCGGGCCGGCGAGCTGCCGCGCCGACCCCGACGGCGAGGAGCCCAGGTCGCTGCCGTCGGCGGCGAGCACGGCGGCGCGGTCGGGCCAGGCGCGTGCGGCGCGCAGCCGCTGGCCCTCCTCCAGCTCCGGGTACAGGAGCTTCGGGGACCACTGGACGAGCCAGTCGCCGTCCCGCTCGACCATCGGCAGCACGCCCTCGTAGGCCCACTTCCGGTCGCCGGCGAGGGTCAGCTCGGCGCTGTAGGCGCCGCCCGCCTTACCGCCGTCCGGCTTGCCGACCGAGGCGACGGTGAAGCGCTGCGCGGTGACGCCGAGGTCGTCGCGCATCCGGGTGAGCCGCTGCTCGAAGTCGGCGGGCGGCCCGTCGGTCAGCCTGCGCATGGCGGCGAGGTCGCCGCCGCTCCAGGCCGCGAGGAAGCGCCCGGCGGCGTCCTCCGGACCCTCGCCGTCGCGCAGGAACCACACCGCACCCGCCCCCACGACCAGCGCCACCACCGCGATCGCGGCGGCGGTGAGCACACGGGATCGGCGCATCGTCGATCTCCCTTCCCCCTGCTATGGAGGCACAAGGACACCAGGCATCGCCCAGAAAGTCCAAGATTGATATCAATGTCACAGATATATCCGAATCGATATCATCGCTGGTCGTGAACCTCGTCGGCCACCTGCGGTGCTTCGTCGTCGTCGCCGAAGAGCTCCACTTCGGCCGCGCGGCGGAGCGGCTCGGCATGGCCCAGCCGCCGCTCAGCCAGCGGATCCAGCGGCTGGAGCGGGAGCTCGGGGTGCGGCTGTTCGACCGGTCCAGCCGGAAGGTGGAGCTGACCGCACCCGGCAGGCTCCTGCTGGAGGAGGCCCGTGACATCCTCACCCGGGTGGAACGCGTCTACTCCGTCGCCGAGCGCGCCCGGCTCGGCGAGGTCGGCGCCGTGCGCGCGGGCCTGCCCGGCGGCCTCGGCGGCCGGGTCGTCGCCGCGCTGATCGCCGCGTTCCGGGACCGCCGCCCCGACCTGCGGCTCGACCTGCGCGAGACCGGGACGGACGAGCAGGTCCGCGCGCTCGCCGACGGCACGCTGGACGCCGGGGTGGTCCGCCACCCGTGCGACTCCCGGGACCTGGAGCTCGGCCCGATGCTCGCGCAGCCGCTCGGCGTGCTGCTGCCCGCCGGCTCCGGCCTCGCCGGCGCGCCGGAGGTGCACCTCGCCGACCTCGGCGGCCACGACCTCGCCGTGGTCCCGCGCGAGGAGGCGCCCGGCGCGCACGACGAGCTCCTCGCGGGCTGCCGGCGGCACGGGTACGCGCCCGCCGCCGTCCACGAGGCGCGCGATCCGCAGTTCATGCTCGGGCTCGTGCTCGCGGGCACGGCCGTGGCGCTCGTCCCGCGCACCGGCGACGCCGCCGGGGCGGTCTGGCGGCCGCTGGTGGGCGAGCCGCTGGCCTGGCGGACGTCCTGCGCGTGGCGGCGCGCCCGCGACCCCGAGCACGCCGGCGCGATCGCCGACTTCAGCGCGGTCGCGACCGCCGTCCTGCGCCTGGAGGCGGGCATGGTGCCGCTGGACGCGGCGCCCGTCCGCCGCGTCGTGCCCCGCCCGTCGTCGGGGTTCCTGGCATGACGGGGACCTCTGGCATGACGGGGGCTTCTGGCAGGAGCGGGGGTCCCGGCACGGGCGGGGCGGACGGCGCGATCCGGCGGATCGAGGCGGAGTTCCGGTCGGCGGGCGTCACCGGGTGGCTGCACGTCGCCGACATCGACACCGGGCGGGATGTCGCGGTCGGCGCGGCCGAGCCGGTGGTGCTCGCGTCGGTGTTCAAGCTGCCGCTGCTGGTGGCGTTCCACCGGCAGGCCGCCACGGGCGTCCTCGACCCGGCCGAGCAGGTCACGCTACGCCCGCAGGACCGCACCGCCGGGCCGACCGGGGTGTCGGCGCTGCTGGACGAGGTGCGCATGTCGCTGCGCGACCTCACCTGCCTGATGATCACCGTGAGCGACAACGCCGCCGCCGACACCGTGCTGGACCGGGTCGGCGGCCGGGACGCGGTGAACGAGGCCGCCGCCGCGCTGGGCCTGCGCGACACGGTCGTCGAGGTCACCGGGCGCGAGCTGCACGAGGGCCTGCTCGCCGACGCCGGCGCGGACAGCTTCGCGGACGTGTGGGCCAGGCTCGACGACCCCGGCCTGCTCGGCCGGCTTCGCGCGCTCGATCCGGCCCGCACCAGCCGCAGCACGCCCCGCGACATGACCCGGCTGGTGTCGCTGATCTGGCGGGACGAGGCCGCGCCCGCCGCGGACTGCGCGGCGATGCGGCGGCTGCTCGGGCTCCAGGTGTGGCCGCACCGGCTCTCGTCGGGCTTCCCGTACGACGACGTCCAGGTCAGCGGCAAGACGGGCACCCTGCTGACCGTCCGCAACGAGGTCGGCGCGGTCGAGTACCCCGACGGCGCCCGCTACGCCGTGGCGATCTTCACACGGTCGCTGCTGCCCGCCGCCGTGCTGCCGCGCGCGGACGCCGTGATCGGCACGACCGCGCGGCTGGCCATTGAGTTTCTCCGCCGCCCCTGACGCGGGGGCGCACCGGCCCCACTGGAACGTGTTGCATCCGATACCGCGCGGCCATGCGACAAACAACCCGGCACCGTCCCGGGAAACGTAGGCTGTACCCCGGTTTTGACTGTTCTTGGGGAGTGTTCTTTGCGGCTGCCGGAGCATCTGGAGCTACTGCTCACCGACGAGCCGGTGCTCGACGTCTATTCGTACGGTCCGTGGCGCGTCCCGGACGGGCTGTTCGAGGAGATCGCGGCGCGGATCGACGGGCTCGCGGCCGATCCGCGCGCGGTGGAGCTGACCACGGAGGAGCACAAGCTGCTCACGCTGCCCGCGTCGCTGGTCACCGCGGAGATCTTCGGGATGCTGGCGTTCCTGCCGGGCGGCGGCGCGATCAAGGCGGGGTCGTGGTCGCAGCTGCCCGAGCGGCTGCTCTACCGGCACCTGGCCGGGCCCGGTCCGCTCAGCACCCGCATGACGCGCTGGGACGCCCCGGGCGGCCGGTGGCGGCCCCCGGTGGACTGGCTGATCGAGGCCCCCGACCGGGGCCTGGCGATCGAGCTGGCCCGCGACTGCCTGTCGGTGCTGGAGGGCATCGAGCCGCTGGAGGAGCGCCGCAAGGCGCTGCTGCGGCTCTACGACGACCCGCCCCAGTGCGAGCTCGGCCTGCCGAAGCAGGAGCTGCGCGAGCACTGGCACGCCCACGCCGGCGACGACATCGTCGCGGCGGTGCCGGAGCTGCTCGGCCCGGTCGGCTACCTGGAGTGGGTGTGCGCGGGCCTGCTCGCGTCCTACGAGCGCGTGATCGAGGCGGCGCCGCGGGACGAGACCGTCGAGGTGCACCTGATCCACCTGCTGCTGCAGGGCAGCATCGAGCAGGTCCCGGCGGAGCTGGCGGTCGCGCTCGGCGAGGACCGCTACGGCGCGCTGCGGCAGCGGTTCGCCGCCGAGCGCCGCGGGTTCAAGGCGGGCGCCTGGCAGGAGCGGACGCGCGCGTGGCTGGCCGAGGCGCTGGTCGCGGGCGCGGCCGACGCCTGCCGCGGCTGGCTCGACATGGCGATGCGGTTCATCGCGACCGTGCAGGGGCTGCCCGGCGACCCGTGGTTCCCGAAGGCCGAGTGGATCCCGGTCGGCCAGTTCCAGACCGACCTGCGGCGCCTGTACGCGCCGCGCCGCCGGGTCGTGAACCCGCTGACCGAGACGCTGCGCAGCGTGCCCGGCGCGGGAGCGGGGGCGGCCGCGGGCGGCGGCTCCGCCGGGCGGGGCGCCCGGCCCGACATCGCGACCGCGCTGGTCGAGCAGCCCGAGGTGACGGCGGCGCTGGCCGAGCTGACCGGCGGCGCCGGCGGCGGCGCGCCGGTCCGGCTGCTGCTGGCGGGCCCCGACGGCACCGGCAAGCGCGACGCCGCACAGGAGCTCGGCCGGGCGCTCTCGCTCGGCCGCGACCCGCACTGGGTGACCGAGAACCTGTTCGCCGGGCAGCGGCTGCCGGACGCCGTCGCCCGGCTGCACGCCGACGCCCGCGACTGCGCGGGCGACCGGCTGCTCGTCATCGACGGCCTGGACGGGATCGTCACCGACCCCGGCAACGGGGAGGCCCTCGCCGCCGAGCTGCACCGGCTCCTCGCCGTCCACCCCGACCTGCACCTGGTGGCGCTGTGCGACGCGGGCGGGGACGAGCGGATCCGGGAGATCAACCCGGTGCTGCCGCAGCTCTTCCGCATCGCGCGGACGCAGCCGTTCACGGCGGACGGGCACGCCGAGCTGTTCCGCCGGGCGCTGGCCGCCCGCGGCGCCCGCGGCACCCGGCAGGCGGTCGCGGCGGCGGGCGAGCTGCTGGCCGCGACGCCGCCGATGCAGACGCTGCGCAACGCGCGGCTCGCGCCGCACCTCGCCGACCAGGTCGTCGCGGCGGCACGGGTGCGGCAGGAGGCGGCGGGCTCAGCGGCGGGCTCGCCGGCGGGCGGGGCGGCGGACGGGACCGCGGGCGGGGCGGCCGACGCCGAGCTCGTCGTCCGCAAGCAGGACCTCCCCGAGACGCTGGACACCTCGCGCGCCGCCGGGAACCCGCTGGCGGAGCTGCACGAGCTGACCGGGCTCGAGACCGTCAAGCACGAGATCGCGCTGCTCGTCGCCGGGACGCACGCGGCGCGGCTGCGCAGCGAGAACGGGCTGAAGATCACCCCGCCGACCCGGCACATGGTGTTCACCGGCAACCCCGGGACGGGCAAGACGATGGTCGCGCGGCTGCTCGGCCGCATCTACAAGCGGCTCGGCGTCCTGTCGTCCGGGCACCTGGTCGAGGCGTCCCGCGCGCACCTCGTCGGCGAGTACATCGGGCAGACCGCGCCCCGCACCCGCCGGCTGGTCGAGCGGGCGCTCGGCGGCGTGCTGTTCATCGACGAGGCGTACACGCTGACGCAGTCGCCGCTGAAGGGCGACTACGGGCACGAGGCGATCGCCGAGCTGGTGAAGCTGATGGAGGACCACCGCGACGACCTCGTCGTGGTCGTCGCGGGCTACCAGCAGGAGATGGCGGAGTTCCTCGCCGCCAACCCCGGCCTGGACTCGCGGTTCCCCAAGCAGATCCACTTCCCCGACTACACCGACGACGAGCTGATCACCGTGTTCGGGCAGCTCGCCGCCGCGGACGGGTTCCGGCTGGCGCCGGGCACCGACGACGTGCTGCGGGCGATGCTGCGCCGCGCGCCGCGCGGGCCGTCGTTCGGCAACGGCCGGCTGATGCGCAACATGCTGGACGTCGCCGTCGCCAACCAGGCCGACCGGGTCGCGTCCGCCGCCGTGCAGGCCAAGAAGGCCGGCAAGGGCAAGGGCGCGGCGCACGCCGAGGACGCCGCGCCCTCGAAGGACGAGCTGGTGACCCTCACCGCCGACGACCTCCCGCCGCTCCTGGACCACCCGGAGGAGTTCTTCGGCCTGTACCTGTAGACGGTTGTCCCTGTAGGCCCGGGACAGGTGGTCAGCCGCGGGCGAGGCGCGCGGCGGCGCGGAAGAGCACGTCCTCCGCGCCGCGCCGGGTGACGAGCTGCACGCCGACGGGCAGGCCGCCCACCGTTCCGGCGGGGACGGTCAGCGCGGGCAGCCCGAGCACGTTCCACGGCGAGGTGAGGCTGACCAGCAGGGCCGTCAGCGGGCCGAACTCGCATTCGGTGGCGCCGATCGGCGGGGCGGTGATCGGCATGGTCGGCATGACGAGGTGGTCGTACCGGTCGAGCAGCGCCGCGATCTCCGCCGCGTAGCGTTCCCGCTCGCGCAGCGCGCGGACGAGCCGCCAGCCCGGCATCCGGCCCGCCTCCTCCAGCCGCCCGAGCGTCACCGGCAGGTAGCGGCCGGGGGCCTCGGCGATCCGCTCGGCGTGCACGTCGTAGGCCTCGCTGAACTCGATCGCGAGGAACACCTCGCGCAGCCCGGCGAAGTCGAGCGGCTCGGCCGGGGCGTCCGGGAACAGGGACCGGACGGTCCGCACCACCTCGGGGTCGGCGGCAGGCGGCTCGATCCAGGCGACACGATCCTGTTCCGCGCGCCCCCGCAGCGGGCCGGCATCGCGGGAAGGGGGACCGCCGGTCAGCACCTCGTAGGCGAGCAGGCAGTCGGCGGCGGTCGCGGCGAGGACGCCCACATGGTCCAGCGAGCGCGACAGCGGGAACACCCCGTCGACCGGGACGGCGCCGTGCGCGGGCTTGAACCCGGCGACCCCGCAGAACGCGGACGGGATGCGCACCGACCCGCCGGTGTCGGTGCCGAGGGCGAGCGGCACCGCGCCCGCGGCGACGGCGGCGGCGCTGCCGCTGCTGGAGCCGCCCGCCATCCGCTCCGGGTCGTGCGGGTTGCGGACCGGCCCGCTCGCCGACACGTCGCCGGTGGCGCCGAACGCGAACTCCTGCGTGCCCGTCTTGCCGACGATCACCGCTCCGGCGTCGCGCAGCGCCGCCACGCAGGCGGCGTCGGCCTCCGCGACGTGCCCGGCGAAGTGCGCGGACCCCATCCCGGTCGGCAGCCCGGCGACGTCGATGATGTCCTTCACCGCGACGGGGATCCCGTGCAGCGGGCCCCGGTCGACACCGGACGCCAGCTCCTCGTCGGCCCGCCGGGCCGCGGCCGCGGCGCCCTCGGGATCGAGGGCCGCGAACGCGTTCAGACGGGGATCGGCCGAGTCGAGGACGCCCGCGACGAGGTCGCGCGCCGTCTCCTTCCCGGAACGCAGCCCCTGCCCGAGGTCCGCGAGCGTCCGCCCGGTGAAGAACCCGCCCATACCGCCTCCTACCTGATCAGCCGTCCCGCATTTGCTAGCACACCGGAGCCCGCCCGGGACAAGCCGAGACGGCGTTCGTAGCACTCCGTCCGCGATCAGTAGCGCTGTGTGAGCCGCTCGTCGCAGCCTTGCTACCGCCGGGCGACCGCACGCCCCGGCGCGTGAACCTACGGGCGAGTACGAGGCAGGCTTCAACACGCCAAAGAGGAGACGCGTCCACCGGTTCGCTGGGGGGCGGGGCGGAACCCGCACGGGGTCCGCCTCTGTAACCGGGTCGCGTCCATCCTGATACCGCGGTGCCTCCGGTGCGCGGACGCCGAGCCGTCCGGCACCGGGGGCGCCGGCGGCCACGCCGGCGACGCCGCCCAGCCCGACCGGCCCGACCAGCCCGGACGCGAGCACCCGCGCGGGGGACGTTGGACCCTGGGCGCGCCGTTGCCCGCGTGATGGGGTTTCCGTGACGGTTCAGCCCGCCGGAGCGGGGGACGTGATCCCTCTGAGACGGGACCGAGAGCGGAAGGACGCGCCATGGCCGAGTCCGTGTTGTCCGACGACGAGGTACGGGCGATCGATGCGTACTGGAGAGCCGCGAACTACCTGTCCGTCGGGCAGATCTACCTGCTGGCGAACCCGCTGCTGCGCGAGCCGCTCGCCCGCCGGCACATCAAGCCGCGGCTGCTCGGGCACTGGGGCACCTCCCCCGGCCTGAACTTCTGCTACGCGCACCTCAACCGCGCCATCCGGGCGCGCGACCTCGACATGATCTACGTGATGGGGCCGGGGCACGGCGGGCCCGCGGCGGTCGCGAACGCGTGGCTGGAGGGCACCTACAGCGAGGTGTACCCGCACGTCTCGCAGGACGCCGAGGGCATGGGACGGCTGTTCCGCCAGTTCTCCTTTCCCGGCGGCATCCCGTCCCACGTGGCGCCGGAGACGCCCGGGTCGATCCACGAGGGCGGCGAGCTGGGGTACTCGCTCGCGCACGCGTTCGGCGCGGCGTTCGACAACCCGGACCTCGTCGTCGCGTGCATCGTCGGGGACGGCGAGGCCGAGACCGGGCCGCTCGCCGCGAGCTGGCACTCCACCAAGTTCCTGGACCCGGTGCGCGACGGCGCCGTCCTGCCGATCCTGCACCTGAACGGCTACAAGATCGCGAACCCGGCCGTGCTGGCGCGCATCCCCGAGGAGGAGCTGGTCCAGCTGCTGGACGGGTACGGGTACCGGCCGCTGCTCGTCGGCGGCGACGAGCCGGCGTCCGTGCACCGCAAGATGGCCGCCGCGCTCGACCAGGCCCTCGACGAGATCGCCGGCATCCAGCGCGACGCCAGGGAGGGGCGCTCCGGGCAGCGCCGCCGCTGGCCGATGATCGTGCTGCGCACCCCGAAGGGCTGGACGGGCCCGAAGGAGGTCGACGGGCTTCCCGTCGAGAACACGTGGCGCTCCCACCAGGTCCCGCTCGCGGGCGTCTGCGACAACCCGGAGCACCTGGCGCAGCTGGAGGAGTGGCTGCGCTCGTACCGTCCGGACGAGCTGTTCGACGCGGACGGCCGCCCGGTCGAGGCGCTGCGGGCCCTCGCCCCCGAGGGCGAGCGGCGGATGAGCGCCAACCCGCACGCCAACGGCGGCCTGCTGCTGAAGCCGCTCGCCCTGCCCGACTTCCGGGACTACGCCGTCCCCGTCGACAAGCCCGGCACGACGTCCACCGAACCGACCCGCACGCTCGGCACGTGGCTGCGCGACGTCGTCAGGGCCAACCCGTCCAGCTTCCGGATCATGGGCGCGGACGAGACGGCGTCCAACCGGCTCGGCGACGTGTTCCAGGCGACCGACCGCGTCTTCCAGGGCGAGCGGCTCGCGACCGACGAGCACCAGGCGCCGTCAGGGCAGGTCATGGAGGTGCTGAGCGAGCACCTGTGCCAGGGCTGGCTGGAGGGCTACCTGCTGACCGGGCGCCACGGGCTGTTCAACAGCTACGAGGCGTTCGTCCACATCGTCGACTCCATGTTCAACCAGCACGCGAAATGGCTGAACGTGACCCGGCACCTGCCGTGGCGGCGGCCGATCGCGTCGCTGAACTACCTGCTGTCGTCGCACGTGTGGCGGCAGGACCACAACGGCTTCACCCACCAGGACCCCGGCTTCCTCGACGTCGTCATGAACAAGAAGCCGGAGATCGTCCGGGTGTACCTGCCGCCGGACGCGAACACGCTGCTGTCGGTCGGCGACCACTGCCTCCGCTCCCGCGACTACGTCAACGTCGTCGTCGCCGGGAAGCAGCCCGCGCTGAACTGGCTGCCGATGGACGCCGCCATCGCGCACTGCACGCGCGGCATCGGCATCTGGGAGTGGGCCTCCACCGACGGCGGTGAAGACCCCGACGTGGTGCTGGCCTGCGCGGGCGACATCCCCACGCTGGAGACGCTCGCCGCCGCCGACATGCTCCGCCGCCTCTTCCCCGACCTGCGCGTCCGGGTCGTGAACGTCGTGGACCTCATGCGGCTCCAGCCGCCCAGCGAGCACCCGCACGGGATGCCGGACCGCGAGTACGACGCCCTGTTCACCACCGACAAGCCCGTCATCTTCGCCTTCCACGGCTACCCGTACCTCGTCCACCGGCTCACCTACCGCCGCGCCGGGCACTCCAACCTGCACGTCCGGGGCTACAAGGAGGAGGGGACGACGACCACGCCGTTCGACATGGTCATGCTGAACGACCTCGACCGCTACCACCTGGTGATGGACGTCATCGACCGCGTCCCGTCCCTCGGCGGGCGGGTCGCGCACGTCCGGCAGCGGATGGCCGACCAGCGCCTCGCGATGCGCGCCTACACGCGCGAGCACGGCGAGGACGCGCCGGACGTCCGCGACTGGACCTGGCCGTACTAGGAGGGCCGCGGCGATGCGCGTCCTCACGGTCAACCCCGGATCGAGCAGCCTGAAGGTGAGCCTGCTCGACGCCGACGACACCGTCCTCGCCGAGGACTCCGGCGCCGGCCACGAGATGGCGGACCTGGTCGCGGGCATGCCGCGGCCGGACGCGTTCGGCGTCCGGTTCGTGCACGGCGGCACCGACTACACCGAGCCCGTCCGCGTCGACGCCGCCGTCACCGAGCGCCTGCACGCCCTGGCCGACCTGGCCCCGCTGCACCAGCCCGCGTCCCTGCACGCCCTAGCCGAGATCACCGAGGCGCTGCCGGGCGTCCCGGCCGTCGCGTGCTTCGACACCGCATTCCACGCGACGCTGCCGGACGCCGCCGCGACCTACGCGCTCCCGGCCGCCTGGCGCGAGCGGTTCGGGCTGCGCCGCTACGGCTTCCACGGCCTGTCGTTCTCCTATGCCGCCCGCAGGACGGCGGAGATGCTCGGTTCGGTTCCGCCCCGGGCGGTGGTCTGCCACCTCGGCTCCGGCGCGTCCCTGTGCGCCGTCGCCGAGGGCAGCTCGGTCGACACGACGATGGGGTTCACGCCCCTCGAAGGGCTGGTCATGGCGTCCCGCGCGGGCAGCATCGACCCCGGCATCCCGTTGTGGCTGATCAAGCACGGCCTCGACCCCGCCGACGTCAACCGAACCCTCGAACGCGACTCCGGGCTGCGCGGCCTCGCCGGCACCGGCGACATGCGCCGCGTCCGCGAACTGGCCGAGGCACACGACGTGAACGCCCTGGCCGCCCTCGACGTCTACCACCACCGGCTGCGCGCCTGCGCCGCCGCCATGGCCGCCTCCCTCGGCGGCCTGGACGCGCTCGTCTTCACCGGCGGCGTCGGCGAGCACGACCCGGCCGTCCGGATGCGGCTCGGCGAGGACCTCGCCCACCTCGGCGTCTCCGTCGATCCCGGCCGGAACGCGGCGGCGGACGGCGACACCGACATCACCGCGCCCGGCGCCGCCGTCCGCACCCTGGTGATCGAGGCGCGCGAGGACCTGGAGATCGCCTCCGGCGTCCGCGCCGCCATGGGGGCCCGGTGACCGCGATGGCGCTACGCGCCCGGCTTGCCCTCCTTGGCCTGGCGGGCGCGGCGCTCCTCGTCCTCCAGCAGCGGGCCGACCCGGAACGGGACCTGGTGGGTGAGGACGATCGAGGTGGTGCTGCGGCGGACGCCGGGGCAGGCGAGGATCGCGTCGATGACCTCGTGGAGCTGCCGGCCGTTCGGGGCGACCGCGCGGACGAGCAGGTCGCCCTGGCCGGTGATGCCGAGGACCTCCAGGACGCGCGGGATCGCCGACAGCGCGGCGGCGGCCTCGCGGAGCCGGCCCTGCGCGACCTCCAGGGTGACGAACGCGGTCAGCTCGAAGCCGAGGGCGCCGAGGTCGACCTCGCGGCCGCGGTGCCCGATGACGCCCTCGCGTTCGAGGCGTTCGACGCGCGCGTGCGCGGTGTTGCGGGCGATGCCGAGCTTGGCGGCCAGTTCGGTGACGCCGATGCGGGGCTGCTCCACCAGGCGGCGGAGGATCTGGAGGTCGAGGAGGGTGGCGCGGGTCACAATGCTCAGCTCCAGCGAGTAACTCGGTTCTGACTTGAGCAATCTGCTCAAGTATTGCTGCGACATCTTGCACTCCGCTCAGCCAGGCGGGCTCAATGCAAGCATGACCACCGTTTCTTCCTCCCCGCTCCGGGACCGGCTGGAGCTGGAGCGCGGCCGGATCGCGCTCGGCGGCGTGCACGCGCTCGTCCGGCTGCTGCTCGACCAGCGGCGGGCGGACGCGCGGCGCGGCCTGCGGACCGCCGGGTTCGTCTCCGGCTACCGGGGCTCCCCGCTCGGCGGGCTCGACCAGCAGCTGGCGCGGGACGCGAAGCTGCTGGAGGGCAACGACATCCGGTTCATCCCCGGGGTGAACGAGGAGCTCGCGGCGACCGCCGTGTACGGGTCGCAGCTCGCCGAGCACCTCCCGGGGCCGCGCTACGAGGGAGTCTTCGGGCTCTGGTACGGCAAGGCGCCCGGCGTCGACCGGTCGCTGGACGCGTTCAAGCACGCCAACTGGCTCGGCACGTCCGCGCTCGGCGGGGTGCTCGCGGTGGTGGGCGACGACCCGTCGTGCAAGTCGTCCACGCTGCCGTCGGCGACGGAGGGCGCGCTGGCGGAGGCGTTCATGCCGGTGCTCGTGCCGGGCTCGGTCGCGGACCTGCTCCGGCTGGGACGGCACGGGTTCGAGATGTCCCGGTTCAGCGGCGCCTGGACCGGATTCAAGGTCGTCACCGACGTCGCCGACTCGCACGAGATCGTCGCCGCCGAGCCGGTCGCCGACCCGGTGCTGCCGGAGTTCGCGTGGCGGGGACGCCCGTGGCGGCCGACGCGCCGGCCGGGCGTCGACCTGAAGGACACGACGTCCCTGGAGCCGGAGGTCCTGGAGGGACGGCTCCAGGCGGCGGCCGCGTACGCGGCGGCCAACGGGCTCGACCGGATCGAGGGCGCCGATGACGCCGCCCTCGGGCTCGTCGCCGCCGGGCGCACCTACCTGGAGCTGCGCGAGGCTCTCGACCGGCTCGGGCTGGACGACGCGGCGCTCGCCCGGCGGGGCGTCCGGCTGCTGCGCCTCGCCATGATCCACCCGCTCGACCGGGACCGGATCCGCGCGTTCGCGCGGGGCCTCCGCGAGATCGTCGTGGTGGAGGAGAAGCGCGGGTTCGTCGAGGCGCAGATCCGCGACGTCCTGTACGACCAGGCGGAGCGGCCCGCCGTCTACGGCAAGTACGGGCCCGGCGGCGCGGCCCTCGTCCCGCCCGACGGGGGCCTGGACGCGGACCGCCTCGTCACGGCCCTCGCCCGGTTCCTCGCCGACCGCGTCGGCGCGGAGCACGTCGACCTGCGCGACCCGGTGCTCGCGCCGCGCAAGCCCGCGATCAACCTGCTCGCGCCCGCGCGCACCCCGTACTTCTGCTCCGGCTGCCCGCACAACCGGTCGACGGTCGTCCCGGACGGGTCGGTCGCGGCGAGCGGCATCGGCTGCCACGTCATGACGGTGTTCCAGGACCGCAGCATCGGCACGACGCAGATGGGCGGCGAGGGCGCGATGTGGGTCGGCGCGGCGCCGTTCAGCGGCACCGGGCACATGTTCCAGAACCTCGGCGACGGGACGTTCTTCCACTCCGGCAGCCTCGCCGTCCGGCAGGCCGTCGCGGCGGGCACGAACATCACCTTCAAGCTCCTCTACAACGCGGCGGTCGCGATGACCGGCGGGCAGGACGCCGACGGCGGCACCGACCCGGCCGCGATCACCCGGATGCTGCACGCCGAGGGCGTCGCGAAGATCGTCGTGGTGGCGGACGACCCGTCCCGCTACCCGCGCGGCACCGCGTGGGCGCCCGGCGTGCGGGTCCGGCACCGCGACGACCTCGACGCCGTGCAGCGCGAGCTGCGCGAGATCCCCGGCGTGACCGTGCTGCTGTACGACCAGGCGTGCGCGGCGGAGTCGCGGCGCAAGCGCAAGCGCGGCCTCGTCCCGGACCCGCGGACGCGGGTGGTGATCAACGAGGCGGTCTGCGAGGGGTGCGGCGACTGCGGCGTGAAGTCGAACTGCCTCAGCGTGGAGCCCGTCGAGACCGAGTTCGGCCGCAAGACGCAGATCAACCAGACGTCCTGCAACAAGGACTACTCGTGCGTGGACGGCGACTGCCCCTCGTTCGTCACCGTGACCCCCGGCGAGAAGAAGGCGCGGCCGTCACTGCCGGAGATCGGTGAGCTGGACGAGCCGGAGGCGCGTCCCGGCACGGCGGACGTCCTGCTCGTCGGCATCGGCGGCACCGGCGTCGTGACCGTCAACCAGGTGCTCGCCACGGCGGCGCTGATCGACGGACTGCACGCCCGCGCGCTCGACCAGACCGGGCTGAGCCAGAAGGCCGGCGCGGTCGTGTCGCACCTGCGGATCGGGGACGCCGACCGGGACCGCCCCGGCATGGTCGGCGCGGGCGGCGCCGACGCCTACCTGGTGTTCGACGCCCTCGCCGGGACCGCCGAGCCGAACCTGCGGCGCTGCGCGCCCGGCCGGACCGCCGCGGTCGTGTCGACCAGCGAGGTCCCCACCGGCCGCATGATCACCGACATGGCGGCGGCGCTGCCGCCGAGCGCGTCGCTCGTCCAGCGGATCGCGGACCGGACCGACGCCGGCCGCCTCGTCGCGCTGGACGCCCTCGCGCTCGCCGAGCGCTGGTTCGGCGGCACGACCACGGCCAACCTGATCGTGGTCGGCGCCGCGTACCAGGCGGGGCTGCTGCCGCTGTCGGCGAAGGCCATCGAGGAGGCGCTCGCGCTGAACGGCGTGCAGGTCGCGGCGAACGTCCAGGCGTTCCGGGCGGGGCGGCGCCTCGTCCTCGAACCGGACTGGGCCGCCGGGCCCGCCCCGGCCGCCGCCGAGTCCGCGCCGCGCCCGCTGGACGCCACCGCCCCGGCGGCGACGGCGCTGGTCGAGGCGTCCGGCGCGGAGGGCGAGCTGGCCCGCGTGCTGCGGATCCGCGTCCCCGACCTCGCCGCCTACCAGGACCTCGCGCTCGCCAAGCGGTACCTGGACGCCGTCCTGCGCGTCGCCCGCACCGAGCGGGAGGCGGGCGGCACGGAGCAGCGGCTCGCGGTCGCCGTCGCGCGCAACCTGTACAAGCTGATGGCCTACAAGGACGAGTACGAGGTCGCGCGGCTGCACCTCGATCCCGCGCTCGCGCGCCGGGTCGAGGAGCAGTTCGGGCCGGGCTCGACCGTGTCGTACATGCTGCATCCGCCGCTGCTGCGGGCGGCCGGCCTGGACCGGAAGATCGCGCTCGGCCGGACGGCCCGCCCGGCGTTCCGCGCGCTGCGCGCCATGCGGCGGCTGCGCGGCACCCCGTTCGACCCGTTCGGCGCCGCCGCGCAGCGCCGCGCCGAGCGCCGCCTCGTCACCGGCTACGTCGCGGTCGTCAACGAGCTGGTCGCGCGCCTGCGCGCGGACCGGATCGACCTGGCGGTCCGGATCGCGGAGCTGCCCGACATGGTCCGCGGCTACGAGGAGGTGAAGACCGCGAACATCGCCCGCTACGAAGAGGCCCTCGGCGAGTTGCTCGCGGCGTGGCGCGCGCAGCCCGTCGAACCCGCGGGGACGGCCGCGCGTACCTCCTGACGCGCGCCCTTGACCGGTCCCGGCGCGGGCGCGCGGACGCCGACATCGAGCGCGGACGAGGGTGACGTCCAGTGGAATCGGGCTTGCGGCTGGCCTCGGGTCTACGGCTGGCGGACCGCTACCGGCTGGTGGAGCGCCTCGGCGACGGCGGGGCGATGGAGGTCTGGCGCGCCGTCGACGAGCTGCTGGACCGCCCCGTCGCGGTCAAGCTCCCCGCGCCCGGCGGGCCGCCGCGGGCGTTCCAGGAGGGCGTCAACCGCGCCGCCGGGCTGTCGCACGCCGCGCTGGAGACGGTCTTCGACAGCGACGTGACGCGGGACGCCTCCGGGCGGCTCATCCCCTACCTGGTGACCGAGTTCCTGGACGGCGAGACCCTCGCGGACCGGCTCCGCCGCGGCCGGCTCACCGCCCCCGAGGCCGCCTCGGTCTGCGGCCGGACCGCCGCCGCGCTCGCCGCCGCGCACGCGGCCGGCGTCACGCACGGCGACCTGCGGCCCGGCAAGATCATGCTGCTGGGGGACGGGGTGAGGCTGGTCGACACCGGCATCGGCGGGATCGTCCGCGGCGCCCCGGCGGAGGTCCCGCCGGCGGCCGACATCCGCGCCCTCGGCGCCGTCCTGGCCGCCTGCCTGCCGCCCGGTACGGCGGGGGAACTGCCCGCGCTCGCCGCCCGCTGCCTGAGCGAGGACGGCCCATCCGCCCGCCAGGTCGCCGACGCCCTGACCCCGGACGACGCGCCGCTTCACCGCGTCCGCGCAGGGCTCCCGGCCACCGCCGCACCGCGGCGGACGATCGTCCTGCCCCCGCCCGCCGAACCGGGCCCGCGCCACCGCCGCGGCCTGCGCGTCGCCGCCGGGCTCCTCGCCGCCGCCGTCCCGGCCGCGGTCGCCGCGGTCCTCGCGGCGGCACCGCGCGCCCCGGTGGCCGTCGTGCCGCCCGTCCGGTCCGGTGCCCTCCCGCCCGCCACGGCGACCGGGCGCCCGCCCGCCGCGGCGCCCGCCGAGCCGGCCGAGCCGGCCGGGACGCGGGTGCGCGGCGCCCTCGGCCGGCTGCGGCCGATCGTCAGCCGCGGCCACGCCGCCGGGCAGATCCGCTCCGACGTGGCCCTCGACCTCACCAACGTGATCACCAATCTGGAGAACGACCTGACCGCCGACCGGGACGTGGACGTCGGCCGCCGGATCGCCCTGCTGCACGACAAGATCGCCACTCGGCGCCGCGAGAACGCGCTGAGCCCCGGGGTCGCGGACGAGCTGAACCGCGTCCTCGCGACGATCGCCGCATGAGCGCCGCACCCGACCCGGGAGGGTGGCGGCGGGAGGAGGTCCGCCACCCGAGGCGCGGCGTGCGGATCCCCTGGCTGGCCCTCGCGGGCGCCGCCGCCACGGCCGTCGCCGCGACCGTCCTCGTCGCCGGGATCGGCGACGCGCTCGCCGGCCCGGACAGCTCCGCCGGCCGCCTGCTCCCCCTCCAGGCGGCCTCCCCGCCGATCACGAAGACGCCGTCCCCATCTCCGTCCTCGCCGCCGACCGGCCAGAGCTACACCCCGCCAGCCACCCCGCCTGCCACCCCGCCGCGCACCGAACCGCCACCGGACCGCGTCCCACCCGGCCTCCGCATCGCCGAAGCACTGGTACGCCTGCGCGCGTCGGTGGACCAGGGAGTCGCGGCCGGCGACGTCCGCGACGACGTCGGCCTCGACCTGGCCAACGTGATCGACGACATGCTGGACCGCCGCCACTCCCCCCTCGACCACCGCCGCGCCGACGTCGCCGCCCTCCAGCGGAAGATCGCCACCCGTGCCCGCGAGGGCGCCATCGCCGGAGGCCGCGCCGCGCGCCTCGACCGCATCCTGGCCGACGCCGTCTGACCGCCCGCTACACGCAGCCCTCGAACTGCGGGACCTCGATGATCGACAGGTCCAGGCCCGTGCCGCCGAACCACTTGTGCATCAGACGCTCGGCGGTGCCGTCCTGGTACATCCCGGTGATGACCTTGTTGAGCGCCTCGCAGCCCTCGACGTCGCCCTGGCGGATCCCGATGCCGGTGTTCTGCTCGCTGATCCGCGCGTTCACCAGCCGGAAGCCCTTGCCCTCGCGCCGGATGAGCCCGGCCAGGATCACGTCGTTGGTGGTGATGGCGTCGACCGTCCGCGCCTTGATCATGCCCATGCACTCGTCGTAGCTCCTGGCGGGGACGGTCCGCGCCGTCATCCCGCTCAGCGCGCGGAGGCGCTGGATCGGGTCCGCGCCCTCGACGGCGCAGAACCGGCGCCCGCTGAGGTCGCGCACGCCCTTGACGCCGCGCTCGTCCGTCCGCACGAGGACGTCCTGGTGGGACATGTAGTACGGGCCCGCGAACGCGATCCGCGTCTTGCGCTCGGGCGTCACCGACAGCGTGGCGAGGACGAGATCGGCCCGGCCCGACGTCAGCACCGGGAGCCGCTCGGACGCCAGCACCTGGATGAACTGGATCTTCTTGCCGAGCCGCCGGCCCACGTACCGGGCCACGTCGATGTCGAACCCCTCGTACCCGCCGGCGGAGTTCCGCAGCCCGAGCCCCGGCAGGTCCGGCCGCACGCCGACCACCAGCGTGGGCTTGTCGAGCAGCGACTCCTCGCCGCCCCGCCCGCAGCCCGCGAGCAGCGCGGCGGCCAGGACCGCCGCCGCGAGCATCCGCCCCGCGCCCATCCCCGAACCTCCAGCCAGTCGAACATTCGGGCATTGCGCGCATGACCAAAGCAGCCCGGGAATTCGGTAAAAGGCACTCTATTTCCCCCAACGGAGATCGTCACGGGTTCGGCCGAAGCAGGGCGCCCGCCGAACCGCGGCCCCGAACACGCAGGGTGAAGTAGCATCGAGGCACCACAGACCGGACTCTCACCTCCAGGGACGGGGTACGCGTGCAGCAGCTCAGCCAGGAGGAGTTCACCGCGCTGCTCGCCTTCCGCACCGGGCTGCGCCGGTATCTGCGTTGGAGCGAGGAGGCCGCCCGCGCCGCCGGGCTGACGCCGGCCCAGCACCAGCTGCTCCTCGCGGTCAAGGGGCACGACGGCCCCCGCCCGCCCACCATCGGGGACCTCGCCGACTACCTGCTGCTCCGCCACCACAGCGCCGTCGAACTCGTCAACCGGGCCGAGCACGGCGGGCTCGTCGTCCGCCGGCGCGACCCCGACGACAACCGGGTGATGCGGGTGCGGCTGACCGGCACCGCCGAGCGGGTGCTTGCCGAGCTGACCCGCGTGCATCTCGCCGAACTGCGCGACCTCGCGCCGATCCTGGACCGCCTGACCGCCGAGCTGAAGACCCTGGAGGAGGGCTAACCGGCCACCGCGGCGGCGATCGCGCCGAGGACGGCGACCGACACCACGACCACCGCCGCCATGATCCAGGACAGCCGCCGCCGCGGTTCGAGGTCCTCCCGGCAGGGCGGCGGCTCACCCGCCGCAAGCCGGTTGAACATCGCGAACCGGGCCGCGAGCTCCCGGTCGTCTCGGCACAGTCCCATCTCGATGAGCGCGAGAACGCGGCTCTCGTGCAACGGCAGGCTCATCGCTCGCTCCTCCGGCTAGACCTTCTGTCTGCCTAACCGGGAGAAGCAAGATCTATCGTCTAAATCCAGTACACCCCGCTAATAACCAGGCATATCACCCATTACGCGGGCCGAACTCGACGCAGCAGTAGCCCTCCTCCGGCGCGAGCCTGGCCTCGACTCCGGACGCGCCGAGACCGTCCACCACACCGGACAGGAAGGCGTGGTTCACCCCGCACACCAGGTCCGGATCGTCGGCCGCCATGGGGTGGAACGGGCAGTTGCGCAGCCGCAGCCGCTCCGGCCCCTCCCGCTCCGGCTCGAACCCGTGCCCCTCCAGGACCTCCGCCGCGCGGGTGAGCGCGCGCTCGGCGCCAAGCCGCCCGCCCCGGACGGGACGGCGCTCCGCCTCGCCCAGCGCGCGGCCCCGCTCGCCGGCCGCCCGCAGCGCCGCGTCCCGCCCGCTCTCGCCCGGCTCCTGCCCGCGCACGGCGTCCAGCAGGATGCCCGCGAGCAGCCCGTGCTCGCGCTGCGGAATGCTGACCCGCACGTCGACCCCGGACGGCTCGTACACCTTCGGCGCCCGCCCCACCCGCCGGACGCCGGACGGGTCGGCGTACCGAGCGCTCAGCAGCCCGGCGTCCACGAGCTTGTCGAGATGGAAGGCCGCCAGCTTCCGGGAGATGCCGACGCTCGCCGCCGCCTCGTCCCGGGTCACCGGCGCCTTCGCCGCACGGATGAACGCGTACATCCGGCGCCGCAGGTCGTCGCTGAGGATCGCGGCGGCCTCCAGCCCGGCGGAGTCGGAAGTCACCCCACCACCCTAGTCGCCGATCACCATAACACCCAAAAACAGAGTCGAACCAACCCAACACCCCGGCTGACCTCCACACCATTGACGTGCTACTGCTATAACACCAATACTTGTTGGTGAAATAGGAGGTCGTCATGGACGATCCGCAGCGGCAGTCGAAACGCCCGGTGAGCGCGCTCGCCGGGAGCTACGGCCATCCCCTGCACCCGGTCCTCGTGACCGTGCCGATCGGGGCGTGGGCGGGCAGCCTGGTGTTCGACGCCGCCTCGCACCTGACCGGCGACCCGGACTTCCTGGCCAGGGGCTCGCTGTGGCTCATCGGGCTGGGCATCGCGGGGGCGCTCGCCGCCGCGGCCACCGGGTTCCTCGACCTGCTCGCCGTCCCGCCCGGGACGCGCGCCTTCCGCACCGCGCTCGTCCACATGTCCCTGAACCTCGCCGTCACGGCCGCCTACGCGGCCGGTTTCGGCTGGCGCTACGGGGACGTCACCGGATCCGTCGCCCCGGGCCGGATCGCCCTGTCGGCGGTGTCCCTGGCGGTCCTGGCCGTGTCCGGCTTCCTCGGCGGCCGCCTCGCCTACCGCTACGGCGTCCGCGTCGCCGACGAGCTGACCCAGTCCGAGGGCTTCGCCCCCGCATCCCGTCCCACCACCGACCGAGGAGAACGACCATGAGCATCGCCGCACTGGCCACCTGGCTGATCACCGCCCTGGGCGGCTTCTCCATGCTGGGCACCTGGATCGCCCGCGGCGGCGTCCGCGGCGGCACGTCCCGCCTCCCCGTCCCCGTGATCTTCGGCCACTTCCTGCTGGCCGCCGCCGGCCTGGTGGTCTGGATCATCTACCTGCTCGCCGACGCGAAGCCCCTGGCCTGGACGGCCTTCGCCCTCCTGCTCCCAGTGGCCCTGCTCGGCTTCGTGATGTTCTTCCGCTGGCTACAGGTGACGAGGACCCCGTCCGTCAACCCGGCGGGTGCCCCCGGCTCAGCGCAGGCCGCAACCCCACCCGAGCGAGCGTTCCCGATCCCCGTAGTCCTGGCCCACGGCGCCTTCGCAGTAGCAACCCTGCTGCTAGTCCTCGTATCCGCCCTACAGTCCTAACCCCTTACCTTCCAGCGCCCCACTCCAGCCCAGCCACCACCCCACCCCAACCACCGCCAGAAAAGGTGGACCACCAACCCCAGCCACCACCTCAGCCCCGCGACAACCGAAACCGTCGCGATTGCGTCCGAAGGCAGGTTCGAGCGAAGCAAAGAACCTGATCGCGAAGCGAGCCGCAAGGCGAGCCGAAGCGATGCAGCAATCGCACGTTCTGCCCGCCGAAGGGAGGGCCCCCAGGGCCCGACCGCCAAGGGCAGAACAATAAATACAGCAGGCACCTCATCCGGATTGAGGTGCCTGCTGTGTGTCGGGCGGTCGGGCGAACCGGGCCTTCCGGTCCGGGTCAAGGCTTCGTCCGATGCCCGGGTTCTGCGGTTCTCTGCAAGGCGGGGGTTAGGTGCCGGCGACCACTTCCTTCTCTGGCTCGGGGACGGTGGTGGAGGGCCGTGGCCTGCGCGGGGTCATGCCAAGGGCGGCGATCGCTGCGATCACCATGAACCCGCCGACCATCAGCCAGGCGTTGGTGTAGGCGGTGTGGGCTTCGGGCCAGCCGCGGGGGGTGCCGAGGGCGGCGACGGCGAGGCTGACGCCGAGGACGGTGCCGATCTGGCGGCTCATGTTCACGACGGCGCTGCCGGTGGCGTAGCGGTGCGGCGGCAGGTCGACGGCGGCGGCGGACAGGATGGTGGGGAGGGCGAGGCCGACGCCGATCCCGCCGATGAGCCAGCCCGGCAGCAGTTCCGTGGCGTAGGCCGGTGCCGGGCCGAGGCTCATCGCGATCATGGCGACGCCGAACCCGCACAGCATGCACCCGGCGGCGGTGATCAGACCGACGGGGACGCGGGCGGCCAGGCGGCCGGCGATGAGCGCCATGACGGGGACCATCAGGGGGCCGGGCGCGACGGCGAGCCCGGTCCTGATGGGCGAGTAGTGCCAGACCTGCTGCATCCACAGCACGCCGAGCAGGAGGTTGGCGGCGAACGCGACGGTGAAGAGCAGGACGGCGGCGTTCGACCAGAAGAAGGTGCGGACGGCGAGGAGGGCGGGTTCGATCACCGGGGCGGGGTGCCGGAGCGAGCGCACGAAGAACCAGGCGAGGCCGAGCAGGGCGGCGCCGACGGCGAGGACGGTGTGCTCGGCGGGCCAGTCGTTGATCTTCACCAGGCCGAGGGCGAGGAGGGCGACGGCGGCGGTCAGCACGGCGGTGCCGGGCAGGTCGGGGACGCGGGCGGTGGTGCCTTCGCGGCTGTCGGGGACGAGCCGCGCGGCGAGCAGCACCGCGGCGATGCCGATGGGGACGTTGACCTCGAACACCCAGCGCCAGGAGATGTCGACCAGGACGCCGCCGACGGCGGGTCCGGCCGCGGCGGCGAGCGCGGAGGCGGCGGACCAGATCCGCACGGCGCCGCCGCGCCGGGCGGGCGGGAACGCCGAGAGCAGCAGGCCGAGGCTGGTGGGGATGAGGGCGGCGGCGCCGGCGGCCTGGAGCACGCGGAAGCCGACGAGCCACCAGAGGTCGGGGGCGGCGGCGCACGCCTGGGAGGCGGCGGTGAAGACGGTCAGGCCGAGGAGGAGCCCGGCCTTGCGCCCGTACCGGTCGGCGAGCCGGCCGAGCGGGACGAGCAGTGCGGCGAACACGATCGCGTAGCCGTTGAGCACCCAGGACAGGTCGGCCATGGCGGTGCCGGCGAAGTCGCGGCCGATGTCGTCGAAGGCCACGTTGACGATGAACAGGTCGAGGCCCGCCATGAAGGAGGCGACGGAGAGCACCGCGAGGACGGGACCGGTGCGTACCTGACTTTGTTTCACCATAGTCAGGGACGCTAGCGCCCGACCTGACTTTGGTCAAGCGAAGTCAGCAGGTTTATAGTGGAGGGGTGACAATCGCACTTGAGGGGCACTTCGCGGACCGCGACGCGTGGTCGATGCAGAACTGCCCGGTCGCCCGGACCCTCGCCGCGCTCGGCCCGCCGTCGGCGGTGCTCGTGCTGAGCGAGGCGTTCTTCGGGACCAATCGTTTCGGCGACTTCGTGCGCAACCTCGGCATGACCGAGTCGGCCGTCACCGCCCGCCTGCGCCACCTCGTCAAGGCGGGGCTGCTCACCCGGGAGCCGTACCAGGAGCCCGGCCAGCGCACGCGCTACGAGTACCACCTGACGAAGATGGGCCTGGACCTCGCGCCCACCCTCGTCAGCCTCATGGAATGGGGCGAGACCTACCTGCCCCACGAGGAGGGGCGCCAGGTCATGCTGACCCACCGTCACTGCGGCGAGCGCGTCACGGCGCAGGTCAGATGCGCGGACGGCCACGACGTCGGGGTGGACGAGATCGTCATGGGCCCGCCGTCCCCCGAGGAGGACGACGCGGAGTAGCGGCGGACCACCCGGCCCGGCGGGGCCACCCGGTCCGGCGGGCTACCCGGTCCGGCGGGGGCTCGCCCCGCCGGCGAGCCGCAGCGCGTGCTCGACCAGCGACACCAGCACCTGCTTCGCCGACACCGTCCGGCGCGCGTCGCACAGCAGGACGGGCACGTGCGGGTCGATGTCGAGGGCCGTCTGGATCTCCGCCGGGTCGTACCGGTCGGCGTCGTCGAAGCAGTTGACGGCGACGACGAACGGGGTGCCCTTCCGCTCGAAGTAGTCGATCGAGGCGAAGCTCGCCATCAGCCGGCGCGTGTCGGCGAGGACGACCGCGCCCAGCGCGCCGCGGGACAGCTCGTTCCACATGAACCAGAACCGCTCCTGGCCCGGCGTCCCGAACAGGTAGATCGCGACGCCGTCGCGCAGGGTGATGCGGCCGAAGTCCATCGCCACCGTCGTGGTGGTCTTGGCGGCGACGCCGTCGAGGTCGTCGACGCCGACGCTCGCGTCGGTCAGCGCCTCCTCGGTGCGCAGCGGCCGGATCTCGCTGACCGCGCCCACCAGCGTCGTCTTGCCGACGCCGAACCCGCCGGCGACGAGGATCTTCAGGGCGACGCGGGGGCCGTCCTCCCGGTCGTCGGCGGGTTCGGCGGCGGCGGGGGGCGGCGAATCAGAGTGCACGGAGTTCATCGAGCACCATCCTGAGCAGGTTCTGGTCGGTGTGCGGAGGGACCGCCGCCGGCTGCCCGGTCGGCGAGGACGGCGTGGACCACCGCTGGACGTCCACGAGGCCCGAGTCGATCAGGTCGCCGGCCAGCACCCGGATCACGCCGAGCGGCAGGTTCAGATCCGAGGCGAGGTCGGCGAGGGCGTGCGGGCGGCGGCACAGCGCGAGCAGCCGGCGCTGCTGGCGCGACAGCCGGCCCGGCTCGGCCGGCCGCCGCCCGGTCGCGACGAGGATCGCCACGATGTCGAGCGGCTCGCCGGTCGGCCGGGTCCGGCCGCGCGTGACCGCGTAGGGGCGGACGATGGGTCCGGCGGCGGCGTCGAGCCACCGCTCCCGGCCCCACTCCCGCCCGGGACCCCGGGGAGCTCCGGGCACGTCACTGGGGTCCATGGCGGGTCACCTGGGTCCGGGGCCGGCGGCGCCCTGCCTGAGTCCGGTGGACAGCTGCCTCCCGACGCGCTTGACCAGCATCGTCATCTCGTAGGCGACGAGGCCCGCGTTCGCGCCGACCTCGCTGAGCAGCGCGAGGCAGCTGTTGGCCCCGGCGGGCACCACGAAGAACAGGCCCTGGTCCATCTCGATGAGCGTCTGCCGGATCTCGCCGGACTCCAGCTGCGGCTTGGCGCCGATCGCGAGGCTGTGGAATCCGGCGGCGAGCGCCGCGAGGTACTCGCCGTCCTCGCGGCCGACGCCGCGCGACTTGCCCATGACGAGCCCGTCCCGGGACAGCACCACGACCTTGCGGATCTGCGGCACCCGGTCGATGAGGTCGTCGAGGAGGAAGTTGAGCTCGGCGGCGACTCCCTGCTGGGTCATGATCTTCCCTCCATGCCGTCGGCCGGTCCTTCGTCCTCGTCCCTGCCCCGCAGCCAGCCGGCCTGCAGGGAGGCGAACAGGTCACGCGACGCCTCCGCCGAGCGCTCCTCCCAGGCCGCGAGCGCGTCCTCGGGCGGCGCGGCGGGCGGCTCGTCGAAGCCGTCCTGGTCGCGCAGCTGCGGCGCCAGGTTGCCGCCCCGCACCCGGCGCGGCAGCGGGGCGCGCCCGCCGCCCGCCTGGACGTAGGACTCGCCGAACGCCTGCCCCTCGCCGAACGCCTGGCCGTCACCGGCCGGCTGCCCGTCCCCGAAGGACGCGGGGGCCTCGTAGCGGCGGCCGGCCCCGGCGTAGGGGTCGTGGCCGTAGGCGGGGAGGCGCGGCCCCGCGGCCTGGAACGGTCGCGTGGCGTCGAACGCGGGCGGCGGACCGGGCGTCCCGTACGACGGTGGGGTGCCGTACGACGTCGGGGGCTCGGTTCCGTCGTAGGCGTTGAACCCCACCGTCGCGCCGGGAGCCGGCCCGTCCTCCAGGGACGCCGGGGTATCGGGTGCCGCGCTCTCGTAGCCCGGCGCCGGGTCGTAGCCGGGCGCCTCGTAGGAGGGCGCCTCGTAGCCGGTCGCCTCGTAGCCGGTCGCCTGGTGGCCGGGCGCCTCGTAGCCGGGCGTCTCCTCGTAGGTCGGCGCCGGGTCGTAGCTCGGCGCCTCGCGAGCGGGCGGGGCGTCCTGGACGGGCGGCGCGTCGTGCACCGGCGCGTTCAGCATCGCCGTGGACGACGACGCGGACGGCGGCGTGGGCCACTGGCGCGTCGATCCGTTCAGCGGCGCGTGCCCGTTGCGCGCGGCGCCCCCGGCGACCGGGACGTCGGCGCCGGGCGCGGCGGCCCCGTCCTCGTCCTCGGGCTGCTCGACGTCCACGATCAGCTCGCGCGGGATCAGCACGACCGCGCTGACGCCCCCGTACAGCGACGGCTGGAGCGCGACCTTGATGCCGTGCCGGCCGGCGAGCCGGGCGACGACGAACAGCCCGAGCCGGTCGGTGACGGCCAGGTCGAACTCCGGCGGCCGCGACAGCCGCAGGTTCAGCGCGTCCAGCTCGGACTGGTCGAGGCCGATGCCGCGGTCGATGACGTCGACGGCGAACCCGTTGGCGCCCATCTCGCCGCGCACCAGCACCTCGGTCGGCGCGGGCGAGAACACGGTGGCGTTCTCGATCAGCTCGGCGAGCAGGTGGATGATGTCGGCGACGGCCTCGCCGATCAGCGCGGCCTGCCCGGACACCACGACGACCTCGACCCGGGTGTAGTCCTCGACCTCGGCGACGGCGGCGCGGAGCACGTCCTCGACGTGCACCGGCCGGCTCCAGCCCCGGCCCGGGGACGTCCCGGACAGGATGACCAGGCCCTCGGCGTGCCGCCGCATGCGGGTGGTGAGGTGGTCGAGCCGGAACAGGTCCTCCAGCGCCTTCGGGTCGGACGCGCCGCGCTCCATCTCGTCCAGCATCCGGAGCTGGCGGTGCAGCAGCGACTGGCTGCGCCAGGCGACGTTGAGGAACACGCGGCTGATGCCCTGCCGCAGGTACGACTCGCGGACGGCGGTGTCGATCGCGGTTCGCTGCACCTTGGTGAACGCGTCGCCGACCCGCGCGACCTCCTTGGTCTTGCCGATGACGAGCGGTGGCGCCTCGGCGTCCACGTCGACCTCCTCGCCGCGCCGGAGCCGGGCGACGACGCCGGGCAGCCGGTTGTCGGCGAGGTCCAGCGCGGCGCGCTGGAGCCCGCGCAGCTCGCGGGACAGGCTGCGGGCGGCGAGCAGCGACAGCACGATCGACGCGACGACCGCGAGCAGCCCGAACCCGCCGGCGAGGACGAGCCGCAGCACGATCCGCTCGCCGATCGGCTTGGCCATCTCGTTGAGCGCGAGGCTCGCCTCGGTGACCTTCTGCGCCCACGCCTGCGACAGCAGCTGGGTGGTGGCCTGCCAGCCGGCCGCCTCGGACGGCAGCCGGTCGCCGCGCGCGTCCACGATCGCGGCCTCGGCGGCCCGGTACCGCTGGAACTGCTCGGACGCGGCGAGCGCGCTCAGCGGCCCGCGGATCCGGTCGTTGAGGTCGGCGAGCCCGGCCTCGAACTCGCGCCGGCCCTCCGCCGCCCACTGGATGAACGCGGTGTGCTCGGCGGCGGTGAACCGGCCGTTGCGCGCCATCGCGGCGGTGACGAGCGAGTCCTGCCGCAGCATGTAGGCGCGGGCGTTGCCGATGCCGATCAGCGCGCGGCCCTGGGTGAGGATCGCGGCGTCGTTGACCGTCACCAGGCCGTCGAAGACCCTGATGACCTGGTCGAGCATCGTGCTGTAGGAGTTGATGACGTCGAGCGGCGCGGCCCGGCCGGAGTCGACCCTGCCGCGCAGCTGCGGCAGCCTGTCCAGCGCCTTGATCGCCTCGGCGAGCCGCTTCTTCGTGTCGGGCTGCGCCGCGTCCTGCGCCTCGGACGACAGCGCCGTCCCGCGGAAGGACTTCTCGACCGCGCTGACCCGGGCGCGCTGCGCGCCGAGCTTCTGCTTGGCCCCGTCGTCGCGGGAGACGAGCGCGACGACGCTGAGGGAACGTTCCGCCTGGAGCTGGTTCACCAGGTAGATGCCGGGCAGGCCCATCTTCTCGTACGTCGTCGAGAAGTCGTACTTGTCGAAGGCGTCGCCGAGCGTGATGTTCGCGGCGAACGCCCAGAGGGTGATGAGCGACACCAGCGGCACCAGCAGCAGCGCCGTGATCCGCAGGCGGATCGGACGCCTCCGCCGGGGGCCGCCGCCGGGGACGTCGTCGCGGGGTGTCTTCGAGGCCATCTGATCACAACCTCATGCCGGGGACGGGCCGGGTGCGCCGGGCCCGTGTCGTGGGGGATGCGGGACGGGAAGCGGGGTCGTCGTGCTCGCGTCGTGTGCGGGGTCGGGGTCCTCGCGGGGTCGGGCCCGCGCGGATCAGATCCGCGCGGATCAGATCCGCGCGGATCAGGCCCGCGCGGGTCGGGTCCTCGGCTGGGGGCGTACCTCGTCCATGGCCGCGCGGGCCACCAGCCCGCGCAGCCGTCCGGAGATCATGGCAACGGCCTCCGCGTGGCCGCGCGCCGCCTTCTCCCGGGACGTGTACTGCCCGATGTCGGCGTGCATCGCGTGATCGGACACGATCGTCTGCCACAGCAGCGGCCGGCCGTTCGCGGCGATGCCGAGGTCCACCACGGTGAACCACGTCGAGACGACCACGACGGCGGCGCCGACGCGGATGACGTCCTGCGCGAGCAGGCGCCCCCGAACGTCCAGCAGCAGCCGCTGGGCCTCCTCCGCCGTGGCCGGGCTCCCGTCCGACCGGTGGTAGCGAGGGGGACGGCGGTCAGCGGGCGCGTATTCGGGCATGGCGGCACTTCCGTTCGCCGAACCGGGGGTCTGCGAAAGGGGGTGCTCAGTGCCCGGGGTACTCGTCCCGCGGCCAGGCGCGCACTTCGCACCACACCGACTTTCCGGCCGGGGTGTGCTCGGTGCCGTGCCGGTCGGCCATGACCGCGACGAGGAACCAGCCGCGTCCCGTCTCCTCCATGAGGTCGACCTGGCGCGGCCGCGGGACGCCGCCGCCCTGGTCGTGCACCTCGACGCGGAGCAGGGCGCCGGTGCGCAGCAGGCGCAGCCGCAGCGCCGGCCCCGTCGCGTGCCGGACGGCGTTGGTCACCAGCTCCGACACCAGGACCTCGGCGTCGTCGCGGATGTGCGCGATGCCGGACGCGGCGGTGACGGACCGGCTGAACCGCCGCGCCCGCGGCACGGACTCCCGTTCGGCGGGCAGCCTCAGCTCGCCCAGCAGCAGCGGGGGCGGTTCGTCGATCGTGGGCAGGCCGTGCGGCGGGGCCGTCGTGGCCGTGCCGGCGGCCGGTGCGTCGCCGGGAAGCGGGGTGCTCGGGAGTGCGGTGTTGGGGAGTGGACTGCTAGGGAGTTCGATGGTGTGGTGTTCGCCCGACATGGTGAACGCCTCCTTGACTAAGGCGTGTCGCCCGGGTCCAGCCCGGCCGGGGTGCGAGGCTGGTGAGGGCGTGGGGGGTCGGCGCCGGGGGCGCCGTGTTCGAGGAGGCCGTCATGACGGCTCGCCCTCCTCGGCCTGGATGCCCGCCCGGCCGCGCAGCAGCCGGGCGGTACTGGTGAACCACTCGTAGTTCTCCTGCTCGAAGCGGCGGCCTCGCAGGCAGGTGAGGTACGGACCGAGCGGCGATCCGGTGCGCAGGAACGCCTCTTCGTCCATGTCGCCGCGCAGGTGCTTGAGGGTGCGCTCGAAGACCTCGACCTTGGCGGCGGCCGCGACCGCCCTGTCCTCGAGCTGCGCGATGACGGCCTCGGCGGAGATGTGGTCCACGGCCTGGACCATCACGAGCAGGTTCTCGCGGATGATCCCGGGTTTGGCGGGGGTCTCGGCGAACCGCTCGAGCTCGTCGACGCCGGCCTGCGTGACCGTGTACACCCGCTTGTTGGGACGGTCGTGCTGGATGATCTGCCGCCCGCGGATCAGGCCCTCCGTCTCCAACCTCGACAGCTCCGAGTAGAGCTGCTGCGGTACGGCATGCCAGAAGTTGGAGACCGACAAATCGAAGATCTTGGCCAGCTGGTAGCCGCTGTACTCGCCGTCGAGCAGCGCCGCCAGCACCGCGTGACGTAGCGCCATCGGCCTTCTCTCCCCGCCTTGACTCAGGGTTGCGACCGACGTTATCAGACAAAGACATGATTAGTCATGCTTTTGACTAGGATTGGTTGCGGAGAATTTCTTGATCTTCGGAATTGCAGGTCACGGGGGTCGTCATGATGATCGTCCCGGCGGCCCTGACGGCCGTCGCGGGGGCGGTCATGACGGCGGTCATGCGGATGGTCCGGCGAGTGGTGACGCGGGCGGTCATGCGGGGGCCCTCCTGAGCTCCGCGACCCCCGGTTCGAGGTCGTCCGCGAGGGCGGCGATCTCCCCGGAGAGGAACGCCTCCCGGGTCAGCCGGCGCTGCATCTTGCCGCTCGTCGTGCGCCGCACGGTGCCTCGCGGGGCCAGCACGACGCTCACGGCGGGAAGCTCGAAAGCCCGTGCCACACGGGCCTTGAAGAGCGACGCCAGCTCGTCCAGGGGCGTGCCCGCGGCCGCCCGCGTGCTGATCTCCTGGACGAGGACGACGTGCTCCCGGCCCGCGTCCAGCCCGCCGCCCGCGCCCCCGTTTCCGGGCCCGGCTCCGGCCCCGTTCACGCCCCCGCCGGGCCCGCCGGGACCGCCGTGGAACTCCCCGTCGAGCTCCCCGTCGAGCTCTCCGTCGAGCGTGCCGTCGAAGGCGCCGTCGAGGGCGAACGCGGCGCCGATCAGGGCCGCCGGATGGGCCGCCCGCGCCGCCTCCTCGATGTCGTGGGCGTGGATATTCCGGCCGTTCACGATGATCAGATCCTTGATCCTTCCGGTGACGAACAGTTCGCCGCCGAGCCGGAATCCGAGATCACCGGTGCGCAGATAGGGGCCGTTCCCGGAGATCGTTCTCGCCTGGAAAGTCTTGGCGCTTTCTTCCGGGCTGCCCCAGTAGCCTCGTGCGACGCTGCCGCCCCGCACCCAGATCTCGCCGACGCGCCCCTCCGGGCGCTCGGCACGGGTGTCGGGGTCGACGATCCGCACGTCCAGCGTGACGGGCCGGCCGCTGCTCACCAGCCGCCGCGCGCGCCCCGGTCCGGTGCGCGGCACGGCCTCGTCCTTGCTGAGGGCGTCGGCGTCGAAGTCGCGGATCACCGGGCCGCCGCCGAGCGGCGCGCCGGTGACGAGCAGCGTCGTCTCCGCCATCCCGTAGCAGGGCATCCACATCTCGGGCCGGAACCCGATCGGGCCGAACCGCTCGGTGAGGGCCTCCAGGGTCGCCGCCCGCACCGGCTCGGCGCCGTTCTTCACGACCGTCAGCGACGACAGGTCCAGCCCCTCCAGCTGCCGGTCGGAGATGCGGCGCAAGGCCAGCTCGTACCCGAAGTTGGGCGCCACGGTGATCGTGCCCCGGTAGCGGGTGATCAGCTCCAGCCACAGCACCGGGCGCTTGATGAACGTGATCGGCGAGGTGAAGACGTACCGGCAGCCGAGGTAGAGCGGTTCGAGGAACTGCCCGACCAGCCCCATGTCGTGGTAGTGCGGCACCCAGCCGACGCCGACCGTGTCGGACGAGCCCTCGATCCGGCGCTTGATCTCCTCGCCGTTGCACAGCAGGTTCCCGTGCGTGACCATCACGCCCTTCGGGTCGCTGGTCGAGCCGGAGGTGTACTGGAGGAACGCGAGGGTGCCGGGCGTGAACTCCGGCGGCGACCAGTCGCCGGGGTCGACGTCCTTGCCCGCCTGGGTGTCGAGGCAGTGCAGGCGGCTGCGCAGGCCGGCCGCGCGCAGCCACGCGTCGAGCGTCCCCCGGTGGGCGGTGTCGGTGAGGATCAGCGCGATGTCGGCGTCCTCGATGATGCGGCGGGTGCGGCCGAACCGTCCCGCGTCCAGGTCGGGCAGCGGCGCCGGGACGGCGATGACCCGCGCGTACAGGCACCCCAGGAACGCCGAGATGAACTCCAGGCCCTCCGGGTACAGCAGCAGGACCGCCCTGTCGCGCAGCCCGCGCGCCTCCAAGCGGCGGGCCAGCGCGCGCGCCTTCCGGTCGAGTTCGGCGAACCCGAGCACGTCCTCCTTATAGGTACGCCCCGACCCATAGGTACGCCCGGAGCCAGAGGTGCGCCCGGAGCCAGACGTGCGTCCGGACCCGGAGGTGCGCTTGGACCCGGAGGACAGGGAGCTGCGCCCCCCGGACGCGGGCGCCTCGCTGATGAAGGTGAACGAGCGGTCGTCACCGTGGGTCCGGATGTTGTCCCGGACCAGCGACACGAAATCCGAGTACACGGCCTATCACTCGTCCTCGGCGAGAGAGAGCAGGGAGAACCAGCGCCCTCCGTCGGAGTCGCGGAACATCGCCTCCTCCAGCGACGGGAGGAACTCCTCCGACAGCACGGCGTCGGGCTGCGCGCGCTGGAGCAGCCGCTGCAGGCACAGGACGAGCCACTGGCCCTCGGCGAACGCGCCATCGAACTCCTGCCTGTTGTGCAGCCACGTCAGCATGCAGGAGGACATCGCGTGCAGCTCGCAGTACCGCTTGGCGCGCGCGAGCGCGGCGACCGAGGAGACGTCGCCCTCGCTCGTCCGGATGCCCTCGTCCACCTTGGCGCGCAGCCCGCCGATGCTGGACATGAGGTCCTTCAGCTCCGCCGCGACACCGGGCGCCGCGTGCGCGTTCGCGGCCTCCAGGACCTCCTCGGCGATCTGCTCGAACCGCTGCCCCACCTCGTCACGCCCCTCGTTGGTGAGCTGGAGCAGCCGCCCGTCCGGCGCCCACTCCGGCGGGGTGCGCGTCCAGCAGAACAGGTCGGCGAGCAGCTCGCCCTCGCGGCCCGTCTCCTCCGGCGGCTCGATCAGGTACGGGAGCTGCCCGGCGACGTTCGCGAGGTTCACGTGCGTGGTGCCCTCGAAGATGCTCGCGATCGCGTGGTCGCGCTGGAGCTTCTGGAACACCCCGTGCGCGACGCCCTCGCGCAGGTAGCCGCGGGCGGCGAGGACGGTGCCGATGCTCGCCACGACCTCCTCCCCCACGACCGGGACGAAGTACTTCACGATCGACGACCACAGGCTCAGCCGGCCCGGCGCGACCGTCAGGCAGCGCGCCACCGGGATCGCCACGCACTCGGCGATCAGCAGGTCCAGATGGGCTTTCAGCAGGTGGTCGCGGATCACGGGGATCCTGTAGATGTCCGAGCCGTAGAGGGTGCGCTCCCGGGCGTACCGCGTCCCGATCCGCACGACCGCGTCCATCGTGCCGACCGACAGCGCCGCGATCGCCGTCCGGGTGATCTGCAGCGTCTTCAACGTCTGGACGAGCCCGGACCCGCGCCGCCCGATCACCCGGTCCGCGGGCACCCGCGCTCCGGAGAACGCGACGCCGGACAGGTCGTGGCCGCGCAGCCCGACCGTCCGGACGGGCGGCAGCGTCGACCAGACCGCCGGGTCCAGCTCCCGCTTGTCGACCAGGATGAGGGAGAAGTCGCGCGGCCCGGTCCTGGCGTAGGTCGTCACGAACCGGCCGCGGGTCGCGTTGCCCACCGGCCACTTCACGCCCGTCAGCACCAGCTCGTCGCCCTGGATCTCCGCCTCCGACTCCGACGCCATCACGTCGCTGCCGTGGTCGGCCTCCGAGACTCCGAAGCAGGCCAGGTCGCCGCGGAGCACCCCGTCCGCGACCGTCCTGCGCTGCCAGGTGCTCCCCCACAGCCACACGGGGTTCACGGCCAGCAGCCCCGACCCGTACATCACCGCCATCGTGACGCTGCGGCGCGAGATGCCGCGGGTCACGAAGAACAGCTCCTCCAGGGTCGACAGCCGCCCGCCGAGCGGGACGGGCACCAGGTACGTCGGGAAGCCCCAGGCGCGCAGCGCGTCCACCGCGCCCGGCGGCAGCTCGTCGCGCTCCTCGGCCTCCACGATCGCCCGGTAGGAGAACGGGCCCGCCTCGTCGTCCATCGGGTCGCCGAGGTAGCCGTCCAGGTCGGCGGCGATCCCGTGCGCCGGGGACAGCCCTTCCGTAACCCGGCCCGCGCCCGGCGGGGCGCCCGGCTCGTGCCGTTGGGACTCCTGCCCGTCGGACTCCTGCCCGTCGGACTCCTGCCCGTCGGGCTCCTGCCGGACGGGCTGCTGCCGGTCGGGCTCCTGCCGGACGGACGCCTGCCGGTCCGGTGCCGGCCGCGCGGGCGCCGGGTCGGCGGACGCCGGCCCGGCGGGGGCGGGGTCCGCGAGCGCCGGGACCGCGAGCGCGGGGCTCGCGGGGTGTGCGGGGACCTTACTGTCCATCGTTCCTTCCACTCCCTTTGATCCTCGGTCGGCTCCAGCGGCCGCGCCGTCCGGCCGCGCCGTCGGCCGCGCCCGCTGACCGGCGCGCCCTAGGGCGCCGTGCCGTGCGTGTCCCCCGAGCCGTGCGCGCCGCCCACCCCCGCGGCGCCGTCCGCGGCTCCCCCCGCGGCCTCCTCCATCCGCTTCCCCACCACCCGGGCGAGCGTCATCGCCGCGGGCAGCGGGCGGACCATGACCGTCAGGCCGGTGACGAGACCGGTGTCGCCGAACCTGAGCCAGTCGAGCCCCTGCACCTCCTTGCCCAGCACCCGGGCGTCGAAGATCAGCGCCTGCGCGGGCGGGCCCGGCCCGTCCGGGACGCGGCTGACCAGGTCGTCGAGGTAGCGGAAGTCCTCGAAGACCTCGAACAGGATCGCGATCAGCGCGGTGACGGTGGAGCGGCCGAGATAGGGCTTCACCATCACCGGGCTGCGGAACTCGATGCCCGGGTCCAGGGTGCTGGTGACGGCGGCGAGGTCCTTGGCCTCCACCGCCGATCGGAACGTTCCGGCAACCGTCATCCGAGCTGCTCCCTTCGCTCGACGTGTCGTCTCGAGCCGGCGCGTCGGTCCGGGGTCGGGCCCGGACCGGCGTGGGTGCCGGACCGGCACGGTGCCGGTCCGGCGTCGGGCCGGACCCGCTCGTGCCGGTCCGGCGTGGTGTCAGTTCGGTGTCATGTCAGTTCGGCGTCGTGTCGGTTCTCGGCGTCGGTCGGGTCAGTTCGGTGCGGCCACGGCGTGCGCGAGGTCGCGCGCCCAGGCCCGGTAGCCGGCGGGCGACGGGTGGAAGCCGTCGGAGGCGAACAGCCCGCGGTCCCGCGCCATCGCCTCGTCCATGGGAGCGTGGACCGCCCCGCCCGCCCGGGCCGCCTCCCGCATGATCCGGTCCATGGTCCGCGCGCGGGCGCCGAGCACGTACCGGAGCGGCTGCGGGATGGCGGGGAACCTGTGCACCGGCGGCATGCCCGCGACCAGCACGGTCGCGCCCGCGTACCGGCCGCGCAGGACGCCGACCAGCTCGCTGACGTCGGCCGCCCAGCGGCGCAGCGGCCGCCGCCGGATCAGGTCGTTGATCCCCACGGTGACGACGACGAGGTCCGCCGCACAGCCGCCGGCGGTGCCGCCGGCCGTGTCACCTGCGGTGCCGTTGGGTTGCGCCGCGCCGTTGGACGCGCCGTTGGACGCGCCGTTGGACGCGCCATTGGGCATGCCGCCGGCCGCCGGAATGAGACCGGTGGTGATCCGGCGGGCGGTGGCGCCGTTCTCCCCGGTGACCGACCACGCGACGCTGCGCCGGAGCCGCTCGCGCAGCGCCTCGGCCAGGTAGCCCGGCAGCGCCTCGGTGTGCCGGGTCGCGCCGACGCCGACCGCGGTGGACTCCCCGATCACGACCACGCGGAACGCGGGACGCCCGGTGCCGGGGTTCGCACCCTGCACGAAGCCGTGCTCGTCCCCGCCGGCGGGGTCCAGCCGGGGGGTCCGGCGCACCGTCCGCCACGCCTGGAAGGCCAGCACGGGAGCCAGCGGAATCAGCAACATCGACTGGGGGACGCGCGCGAGCGCGAATGGTCTGTTCATCTGTTTCCCACACTGCTGGAATCGGCCCCCGAGGCTCAGCTCACCCGCTCACCGAGCAGGTCTCCGGCTATCTGTGCGATCACCTCCGCCACATAGGCGTGCCCGTCCGGATTCAGGTGGATTCCGTCGGGACTCCACATCGAACGGTCAGCGACTTTCGCCACCGTCGCCCGATCGGGGAACGCCATTCCGTGGTCCCGGGAGACACGGTCGAGCTCGGCGTTGAAGTCGTGAATGCGCTGGACGGTGCGTTTCTTGCGGAACTGCGAGATCGGGGACAGGTCGAGCAGCGGGGGCCGCGGCACCGGGATCGCCAGCGCCACCGCGCCGCGCCCGCGCGCCCAGCCGAACAGCTCGTCCAGCCGGCGCGCCGCGGCGGGCCGCTCGAAGCCGCGCAGCGCGTCGTTCATGCCGCAGCCGAGCACCACCAGGTCCGGCCGCAGGTGCCGGACGGCCGGCAGCTGGTCGCGGACCACGTCCTCGACCGTCGCGCCCGGGTCGGAGGCGTTCAGCATCAGCTCCCGGGGGATGCCCAGGTGAGCGGCCAGTCGCCCGGCCCAGCCGAGCCACCCGCCGGCGGGATCCGGATCGTCCTGGCCCTCGGCGACGCTGTCGCCGAGGACGACCAGCGCGGGCCCGTCGTCCGGCCGGCCGCCCATCACGCGACGAGTTCGAGCAGGTAGTCGGTGAGGGCCGTCACGGTCTCCCGGCGCCGGGCCTCGGCCACGTCGACCTCGACCTGCAGGTGGTCCTCGATGTCGCTGATGATGCTGATCGCGTAGACGGAGTCCACTCCGTAGCGGGCGAGTTCCACCGCCGGGTCGATGTTTTCCGGGGGCCTGTCGAGGTAGAAGGCGATCCTGTCAAGAAGCCACGATTGCAGCTCGCCGTGGGAAATTGTTTCCGAACTGGTCACCGCACTCCTCCTTATGTCAGAGGATCTCGAATCAATCGCGATAGCTATCGAGTGACGAGCAACACGCAAGATACAACCAAAAGCATGGCGTGTCTCAAGTCCGGATGTGAACGAACGGACACGACCATGTCTCTGTCGCGTAAATTAAGTCAGCCGCGCGGTAAAAACGGCAACTTGTTACTGACAGGTAACCCCCGCCGATAAGGGGCCCAGCCGATCAAGATCGGAAAACGCTGTCCCCGTCCGTCCCAGCGGTCCGCTTCTCCCCCGCGGAGCGCACCACGGCACGCCACCTGCGCGGTTCCCCAGCGGGCGCGCCGCGTCGGGGCGCCGGCCCGCCCGGCACGTTCCATGAGAATTTCGGACAACGGGCCGGAAGGGTCCCTCGGGGCCGCGCCACGCCCTACTTGCCCCGGAGACAGGGTCTCCTGACTCCGCCGTGGCAGTCCTCACACCCTCCGGTAAAGAACCGCGGCCGTGATCACCCGTCGGTCACCACCCGGTCACCGCTCAGTGGCCGGGGTGGGGCGGCACCGGGCCGGTGAGGCGGGAGACGACGGGGTTGGGCTCGCGGGCCTCCGCGAGCCGGTCCCGGACCGTCTGCGCGTGCCGCGACCGCCAGCGGTGCGCCGCGAGCCGCTGGAAGCGCGCGAGGTGCACGGCGGCCGGGCGCGGCACGCCGGTCAGCTCGTAGCCGTGGTGGCGCAGCCGGTCGGCGAGGACGTGCTCGACCAGATCCGCCTCCCAGTCCGCCATCCGGTCGCGCCAGGCGCCGACCTGGCGGGTGTTGGGGGCCTCATGGGTGCGCAGGTGCCACTTGCGCGACGACGGCACGGTCTCGCGCGCGTGGCGGTACGCCTTCGTCATGGCGGGGTCGTACTCCTCGCCGAGGAACGCGCACAGGCGCCGCAGGGCGTCCTCCGGCTCGCCGACGAGGTCCTCGTAGCGGAACTCGTAGAAGGTGCCCGGCCCGAGGCTCTCCCCGAGCCGCCGGCCGGTGTCGACCGCCTCCCGCCAGGTGAGCGCCGCCGCGTACAGGTCGCCCTTGAACCACGGCATCCGCATCAGGGAACTCACCGCGTCCCGGCCGTCGCGGACGAGGTGGACGAACTGCGCCTCCGGGAACATCCGCTGCAGCATCGGCACCCGCCGAAAGTAGCTCGGCCGCTTGTCGCCCCAACGGGGCTTGCCGTGCTGCCGCGCGTAGGCGCGGAAGACGGCCGCCAGCGCCGAGCCGAGCGTCGGCGGCCCGTGCACGATCTCGTCGACGACGCCCGCCGGGTCCAGGCCGAGCACGTGGAACTTGGTGTCGGCGCCGCCGGTGATCCATTCGGCCAGCGCCCGCCGGTTCGCCTCCTGCTCCAGATCGCCGAAGTCGAGGCGGCGCTCGTAGGCGACGTGGACGAACCGCGTCTCGGACGGGAACGCGATGCGGGGGTGCGAGTGCAGCATCTGCTGCAGCAGCGTGGTTCCGGATCGCGGGCACCCGAGGACGATGATCGGCCGGCTGGACTCCCTGGTCATGGCGGGCGAACGTACCCGCAGGACCTGACCCGAAGCTCCAGCGCGCCTCAAGGAAACCTGAACATCCCCGGAGCCCCGACAGGCAGGGGTCTCGCGCCTCCGGCAGGATCGCCGTTTTCCTGCCGAACGGCAAGGTCCGTAAGCGTCGACTGGCGTTCCGTCGCTTAAAGACTTCCCTTCTGGCGAGAAATAAGCTAAAGTAACTATCGGTGTGCCGGGAAGTCTGGTCGGCGGGACAGGAGATGTCTCCGACCAGGAGGGTATTTAATGACTCCCCGGCACTTTGTCGTTGCGCCGAGGGCCGCTCTGCCGGCCGCGCCGGCGCTGCCGCGCCGCGGCCGGCCTGGGGACGTCAGGCCCTATGACCTGAGCCACATCATCTGGGCGCACGCCTTCCCGGATAGCTGAGCACGGCCTTCACCTCGTAGATACCGCGTGCGTCGCTGCGCGCGCCTGCGTGCATCACCGCGCATCACCGCGCGCCCAGCGAACCCCTACGCATTACCGGGACGCCGTTTCGGCCGCCCGGTCGGTCAATGACGTCTCGATGCGGGAGCGTGCATTTCCTTGAGTGAATTCATCGATGCCGCGCTCGGTTTTCCGACCGCGCTGTTCAGCTTCTCCCTTCTGGTCGTCGCCGGTTACTGGACGCTCGTCCTCCTCGGCGGCCTGGGCGTCGACTTCCTCGGCGCCGGCACCGATGCCGATACGGGGGCCGGTGCCGGCGCCGGGGACGGGGGCGCCGCCGGGGGTGACGGCTCCGACGGCGGGGACGGGTTCGTCGCCGAGCGGCTCGCGATGCTCGGCCTCGGCGGCGTGCCGGTCACGGTCGTGCTGTCACTGCTGATCGCGCTCGCCTGGTTCGTGAGCCTGGCGGCGTCGGCACTGTCCGACGGCCTCCCCCTGCGGCTGCTCGGCATGGCCGCGGCGCTGGTCGTGGCCTGGTTCGGGACGCGGCTCGCCGTGCTGCCGCTGCGCCGTGTCTTCCAGGACCAGGCCGCGGCGTCCCTGCGGGACTTCGTCGGGCTGCCGTGCGTCATCCGCACCGGCCGGGTCGGCCCCGACTTCGGCCAGGCCGAGGTGACCGCCCCGGACGGGTCGTCCGCGATCGTCCAGGTGCGGCGGCCCGCGTCCGACCTGGCCGTGGCCGGCGCGGCGAAGGACCTCGCCGGCCCGGACGCCGACCTCACCGCCGGCAGCGTCGCGCTGATCTTCGACATCGACCCGGACGGGCGGTTCTTCTGGGTGATGCCGCACGGCACGGCGTCCGACCTGGCCCAACGCCCGGCCACCTGACCTGCCCCTGATCCCGCCCCCTGACCCCGCTCCTGCCCCCGCGCACCATCCCGCGCGCTTCCCGCGCCCTTCGACCCCGCGACCTCGTTCCCCCAGTAGAGAGGGATCCCGTTGGACACCATCACCATCGGAGCCGGTGTGCTCCTCGCGCTCGCCCTGCTGATCGCCCTCGGCCTCGTGCTGATGGTGACCCGCCTGTTCCGCAAGGTCGACCAGGGCCGGGCGCTGATCATCTCCAAGCTGAAGAAGGTCGACGTCACCTTCACCGGCGCCATCGTCCTGCCCGTCCTGCACAAGGCCGAGCTGATGGACATCTCGGTCAAGACGATCGAGATCGAACGGACCGGCCGGGACGGGCTGATCTGCAAGGACAACATCCGCGCCGACATCCGCATCACGTTCTTCGTCCGCGTCAACAAGACCGTCGAGGACGTCATCAAGGTCGCGCAGGCCATCGGCACCGAGCGCGCCAGCAACCAGGAGACGCTGCAGGAACTGTTCGCCGCGAAGTTCTCCGAGGCGCTGAAGACCGTCGGCAAGCACCTCGACTTCGCCGACCTCTACACCCGCCGCAACGAGTTCCGCGACCACATCATCCAGGTCATCGGCACGGACCTGAACGGCTACAGCCTGGAGGACGCGGCGATCGACTACCTGGAGCAGACGCCGCTGCTGTCGCTCGACAAGTCCAACATCCTGGACGCGCAGGGCATCCGGAAGATCACCGAGCTGACCGCGATCGAGCACGTCCGCACCAACGAGTACACCCGCAACGAGGAGAAGGAGATCACCCGCCAGAACGTGGAGGCCCGCGAGGCGATCCTGGAGCTGGAGCGCCGCCAGGCCGACGCCGAGCTCCGCCAGGAGCGCGAGATCGAGACCGTCCGGGCCCGCGAGCAGGCGGAGATCGAGCGGGTCAAGGCCGAGGAGCGGCTCCGCGCGCAGACCGCGCACATCCGCACCGACGAGCAGCTCGGCGTCCAGCACGAGAACAAGGAGCGCGAGGTCTCCGTCGCGGCGAAGAACAAGGAGCGCGTCCTCGCGATCGAGAGCGAGCGCATCGAGAAGGACCGGCAGCTGGAGGTCATCAGCCGCGAGCGGGAGACGGAGCTGACCCGCATCGCCGCCGACAAGGAGGTCGAGGCCGAGAAGCGGGAGATCGCGAACGTCGTCCGGGAGCGGATCGCGGTCGAGCGGACCGTCGCCGAGCAGGAGGAGAACATCAAGCGGCTGCGCACGGTCGAGGAGGCCGAGCGGGACCGCCAGGCCGTCGTCATCCGGGCCGAGGCCGAGGCGCAGGAGAACCTCGTCAAGGACATCAAGGCCGCGGAGGCCGCGGAGGCGGCCGCGCAGCACCGCGCCCGCGAGGAGCTGACGATGGCGCAGGCGCGGCAGGAGGCCGCGGAGATGGACGCGCAGGCCAAGATCCGCCTCGCCGAGGGGCTGCGCGCGGAGGCCGCCGCCGCCGGGCTCGCCGAGGTCCAGGTGCGCGAGCGCGGCGCCGAGGCCATCGAGAAGGTCGGCCGCGCCGAGGCCGCCGCCGCGACGGAGATGGCGGCCGCGGAGGCCGCCCGGATCCGCGAGACGCTGCGCGCCGAGGCCGAAGGCCTCAACGAGAAGGCCGGCGCGATGGCGGCGCTGGACGAGGCGTCCCGCCAGCACGAGGAGTACCGGCTGCGGCTGGAGGCGGAGAAGGACGTCCGGCTCGCCGGGATCGAGGTGCAGCGGCAGGTCGCGGAGGCGCAGGCCACCGTGCTCGCCACCGGGCTGGAGCAGGCCGACATCAACATCGTCGGCGGCGACAGCGTCTTCTTCGACCGGCTCGTCGGGTCGATCGCGCTCGGCAAGAGCGTGGACGGCTTCGTGCAGAACTCCGATGTCGCGCAGTCCCTCGCCGGGCCGTGGCTGGACGGGACGTCGTCCTTCACCGACGACGTCGCCCGGATGCTCGGCTCGATCGACACCGCCGGCGTCCGCGACCTGACCCTCTCCGCGCTGCTGCTGCGGCTCATCAAGTCGGGCGGGCCGGAGGCCGCGCGGCTCCAGGACCTGCTGGACACCGCGCGCCGACTCGGCGTCGCCGACGCCCCCCTGTCCGAAATCAATGGAACCGCCGTGACCGCGAATTGATCCAAGACCTGCGACGGGTCGCCGGTACCGGGGGCCGCCGGGCCGGCGACCCGTCGCAGCCCACCGAACCCCCCTCGCGCGACCGGTGCGCGGGCGAGGCGCCGCCATCACAGCGACACGCAGACGGGAGAGATGGGTGAGCAAGGTCGTCAGGGACGCCGCCGAGGACATGACCGAAACCGCGACGGGCGCTGCCGGGGGCAACGGTTCCGGGGGCAACGGTTCCGCGGGAAACGGTTCCGCGGGAAACGGTTCCGCGGGAAACGGTTCTGGGAGGAACGGAGCCGGAGGGAGCGGTTCCGGCAGAACCGGCGCCGAGGGAAACCCCGCCGGGACGGAATCCGGGGCCGAGGGCCGGCCGGAGCTGGACCACGGGACGTACGAGGTCCTGCGGGCACGCCTCGCCGAGCGGGCCGGTGAGCTGGCGCGGCGCGCGGAGGCGCTGAACGCGCGGCGGCTGGAGGTGTTCGGCGGCACGGAGCTGCGCCTCGCCGGCACCGAGCGGATCCGGACGGCGCACAACTGCGTCCCCCGCGACGTGGTGGCGCTCGGCGGGGTGATGCTGTTCGGCTACAACGTCTTCCTCGGGCTGAAGCCGGAGACGACGGTCGACGACGTGTTCTCGCTGCACCGGTTCACCCGGACGGAGGACGGCATCGCGTTCGCCCCCGCCGAGCCGGAGGCGGTGCCGGGGCTGCTGGACGACCCGCGCTTCCTGCGCGACTTCGCCGACATGTACCGGTACTACCGGCAGGCGCGCCTGCTCCAGCTGAGGCTGGTCGACGGGCGGCTCCTCGCCGTGTTCCAGACCGGGCCGCGCCTGTCGGACCTGCGCGTCCTGCGGTGGCGGACCAGCCCGGACGGCGGCGTCGCCTACGAGGACAACCAGGGCGAGCGCGACCACGTCTTCCCGCCCGCGCACGACGTCGACTGGGTCGAGACCACCCGGGACGACCACGTCCTCGGGCGGCACCCGCACATCTCGATCGAGGGCGAGGTGTTCGTCGAGACGATCGGCGGCACCCTCACCGTCAAGATCGAGGACAACACCGACAGCGGCGAGGGCGTCTACTCCGAGCCGGTGGACGAGCCGCTGCAGTCGCTCGCGGACGCCGACGTCCTGCACGCCCGGGTCGGCGCGCTGATCCTGCTGCGGATCCGCCCGTACAACGAGCAGGCGTGGCGGCACCTGGTGTTCAACGTCCGCACCAAGGAGGTCACGCGGCTCGACGGGATCGCGCAGGCGTGCCGGCGGCTGCCGGACGACCACGGGATCATCTTCCCGGGCGGCTACTACCTCGACACCGGCACCGCGAAGACGTTCGACACCGACGTGACCGGGCTGGAGTACGAGCGGGTCATCCGCTCCCCCAACGGGGAGGACGTCCTCTACGTCTTCCACTCGCGGGAGGACGGGCGCTCGCTGCTGCTGCCGTACAACGTGATCCGCAAGCGGGTCGCGACGCCGATCACCTGCCACGGCTACTCGCTGTTCGCGGACGGGACGCTCGTCGTGATGCGGGCGTTCTCCGACGAGCCGTCGCGCGTGCACCCCATGCAGATCTGGGCGACCCCGTACGTCTCCGACGCGTACGCCGCCGCGCAACCGGTCGGCACCGGGCCGCTGGAGCGGGTCGGGAACGCCGAGCTCGTGCGCGGCATCTCCGAATGCCTGTCGGTCACCCGGATGGTGGACGAGATGTCGCCGTCCGCCCGGGTGTTCGAGGCGCTGATCGCGGCGTGCACGCGCGCCGCGGACCTGTACCACTGGCTCGCCGACGAGGACCTCGGCGCGGTGGCGGCGCCGCTCGCGGACGTCCGCGCGACCGCGGGCCAGGTACTGGACGAGTTCGAGAAGGTCCAGGCGCTCACCGAGCAGGCGGTCTCCGCTGTTTCCGCGGCGGCCGACGACATCGCCGCGATGATCCGCCTGGCGCACGCCGAGCCGCCGTCCACGGCGGACGGCTGGGTGTCGCAGCTCGCCGGGTTCCGCCGCGCCCAGGGACGGCTGGAGACGCTGCGCGACATGCGCTACGTCGACGCGTCCCGGCTGGACGAGCTGTCCGAGACCGTCCAGGCCGAGCTGCGGGACGCGGGGCAGGGCGCCGTCGAGTTCCTCCAGCGCGAGGACGCCTTCACCGGGTACCACGCCGAGGTCGAGCGCATCACCGAGGCGGCGGGCGCCATCGAGACCGCCGCCGACGCCGCGCCCCTCACCGACCTCCTCGCCGCGCAGAACGAGGGGCTGGAGGTCGTCACCGAGGTCGTCGGCGACCTCGACATCACCGACGCGACCGCGCGGACCGCGATCCTGGAGCGGGTCGGCGAGGTGCTCGGCGGACTCAACCGGGCCCGCGCCGTCCTCGACAACCGGCGCCGCGACCTGCTCGGGCGCGAGGGCCGCGCCGCGTTCGCCGCCGAACTCGCCCTCCTGGACCAGTCGATCGCCGGGGCCCTCGCGTCCGCCGCCACCCCCGAGGACTGCGACGAGCAGCTCGGCCGGCTGCTGCTCCGGCTGGAGACGCTGCAGGCCCGGTTCGCCGAGCTGGACGAGTTCCTCGGCGAGCTGGAGACGAAGCGGACCGAGGTCTACGAGGCGTTCTCGTCCCGCAAGCAGACCCTGCTGGACGAGCGCGCCCGCCGCACCGACCGGCTCACCGAGTCGGCCGACCGGATCCTCGCTGGGGTCCGCCGCCGCGCCGCCGCCCTCACGTCGCCGGACGAGGTCAACACCTACTTCGCGACCGACGCGATGGTGGCGCGGCTCCGGTCGATCGCCGACGAGCTGCGCGGGCTGGACGACGGCGTCCGGGCGGAAGAGCTGGAAGGGCGCGTCAAGGCGGCCCGGCAGGAGGCGGGCCGCGCGCTGCGCGACCGCCTGGACCTGTACGGGGACGGCGGCGGGACGATCCGGCTGGGCCGGCACCGGTTCGCGGTCAACACGCGCCCGATCGAGCTGACCCTCGTCCCGCACCGCGACACCGTCGCGTTCGCGATCACCGGGACCGACTACCGGGCGCCCGTCCGCGACGAGGGCTTCGCCGCGACCCGGCCGCTGTGGGGCCAGACCCTCATCTCGGAAACAGCGGAAACGTATCGGGCCGAGTACCTCGCGACCTCCATCCTGGCGTCGTCGCCGCTGGACGAGCTGCTCGAAGCCGCCGCCGGCGGGCGCCTGCTCGGCCTCGTCCGGGAGGCGGCCGCGGACCGCTACGACGAGGGCTACGAGCGGGGCGTCCACGACCACGACGCGGCGCGCATCCTGGAGGCACTGCTGCGCCTGCGCGCCGACGCGGGCCTGCTCCGCTACCCCGGACCGGCCAGGGCCGCCGCGCAGCTGTTCTGGACGCACGGCCCGGACAAGGCGGAGCGCGCCATGTGGACGGCGCGCGCACGGTCACTCGTCCGCGCTCGGGAGGCGTTCGGCCTAGCGGGCGCGTTGACCGACCTGACCGCCGAGCTGTCCGCGTCGATCGGCGAGTTCGCCGAGCACCACCGGTTGGAGCGGCCCGACCCGCTGGCCGCCGAGTACCTCATCGAGGAACTCGCCGCCGCCCCGGACGGCTTCGTCACGAGCCAGGGCGCCCGTGCCCTGCTGAAGGGCTTCACGCAGGCGCTCGACGGCACGTCGCTGGAGACGGACTTGCGCGAGGCCGGCACGCTGGCCGCTCGCCACCAGCTCGCCGAGGCGTGGCTGGCCTCCTACCTGGCGACCGGCGGGAGCGGCGACGAGGCCGACCTCCCCGAGGCCGTGGCGACGCTCCTGTGCCCGGCCGCGCGCTACGACTCGCCCGCCGCGCTGACGGCCACGGTCGAGGGCCTCCTCGGCGACCACCCGCGCATCATCGACCGGCGCCTGGAGCTGCGCCTGGACGAGACGCTCGCCCGCACCCACCGCTTCCGGGCCGAGCGCGTCCCCGCCTTCCGCGCCTACCAGAAGCAGCGCAACGAGCTGATCGCCGTCGAGGAGAAGCGCCTCGGGCTGGCCGACTTCAAGCCGCGGACGATGAGCGCGTTCGTCCGGAACCGCCTGGTCGACGAGGTGTACCTGCCGCTCATCGGCGACAACCTGGCCAAGCAGCTCGGCGCCGCGGGGGACGGCAAGCGGACCGACCAGATGGGCATGCTCCTGCTCATCTCCCCGCCCGGGTACGGCAAGACGACACTGATGGAGTACGTCGCCGACCGCCTCGGCCTGGCGCTGGTGCGCATCGACGGCCCGGCTCTCGGACACGACGTCACGTCCCTCGACCCGGCACAGGCCCCCAACGCGACGGCGGCCCGCGAGGTCGAGAAGATCAACCTTGCTCTGGAGATGGGCAACAACGTCCTGCTGTACGTGGACGACATCCAGCACACGTCGCCGGAATTCCTGCAGAAGTTCATTCCGCTGTGCGACGCCCAGCGGCGGATCGAGGGCGCCACCCGCACCTACGACATGCGCGGAAAGCGGTTCGCGGTGTGCATGGCCGGAAACCCGTACACCGAATCGGGGCGGCGCTTCCGCGTCCCCGACATGCTCGCCAACCGCGCCGACGTCTGGAACCTCGGCGACGTACTGTCCGGGAAGGACGATCTGTTCGCGCTCAGCTACATTGAGAACGCGCTGACCTCGAACCCGGTCCTGGCGCCTCTGACGACCCGCGACCGGAACGACGTGGAACTGCTCGTGCGCCTCGCCTCGGGCGACCAGACCGTCCGTCCGGACCGCCTGTCGCACCCCTACTCGCAGGCCGAACTCGACGAGATTCTGTCCGTGATGGAGAAGCTGATACACGTGCAGCAGGTGGTGCTGACGGTCAACCGCGCGTACATTGCCTCCGCCGCCCAGGACGACGCGTCCCGCACCGAGCCGCCTTTCCGTCTCCAGGGTTCCTACCGGGACATGAACAAGCTCGCCGAGCGGATCCTCCCGGTGATGAACGCACGGGAACTGGAAGCGGCACTGGACGACCACTACCGGGCCGAGTCGCAGACGTTGACCTCGGACGCCGAGGCCAACCTGCTGAAGCTCTCGGAGCTGCGAGGCACTCTGTCGGGCGTCGAGGCGGAGCGGTGGGCCGAGGTCAAGGCGGGCTACCAGAGGTCTCAGACTTTGGCCGGCAACAGCGAAGATCCGTCGGTTGGCGCCCTGCTTCACCTGGCAGACAAACTGGCCGCCATAGAGAAGGCTCTTCGTCACGGGTAAGTTTGTTCTTCGTTCGTTCAGGCGTCATTGTCTGATCGGTGTTCGTGGAATTGTGGTGGGGGCGGCGCTGCGTACGGGGCCGCCCCTCCAAAGTCAAGGGCGCCTTCGGCGTCGCTTCGCGATGGGACTTCGTCCCACCCTTGACTTTGGAGCCTCTGCGGCCCCTGAGTGCAGCTTTCGTCGGGCAGGCTCCGCCTGCCCTCTGCCCGACGCACCGCCCCCACCCCAAAAAGGAACGACACGGCAATTCGAATGCCCGAGATGAGGCATTTGCGATAACACCCGATGATGATCAAGAATCCCCCAAAAGAATCATGGTCGAATTCTAGTTCGAGAGCACAAAGCAGCCTCCGGCCGGATATCATGGATACATGAGTTTGATTGCGGTCGACCCCGACGCCGCGTCCACCATGGAATTGGTGCACGCGGTATCGGCGATCGCCGCAGCACTCGCCTCCCGCACCACCCCCGACTCCCCAGCCACCTGCCTGGAACTCGCCGAAGAACTCGCCACCGCCAACGATCTACAAGAGGCCGCACTGGCCGGACTCGTCGGCGTGGTGGACAGCGCCCGGGAGGTGCAGCGGTGGGGTTTCCCCTCCACCCGCTCCTGGCTGCGGTCCCGCATGGGCATGCGCGAATCCCGCGCCAAGGAACGGCTGACCCTGGCCCGCCAGCGCCACCGCCTGACAGAGGTCACCGAGCGATGGACCACCGGTGAACTGTCGACCGGATACGCCGCCACGATCGCCGAAGCCACCGCCCGCCTGGACGATGACGACTGCCCGGCCGCTGAGGACATCCTGCTGGACATGGTCGACAAGGGCTTCTCCGCGGGGAAGGTCGCCAGCTTCGGTAAGCGGATCCGCGACGTCATCGCCGAACGCGACGGACGCGAGCAAGCCCCCGAGGACGTGAAGCGGGGGTATGAGCGGTCCTGGATCGACTCGACCCGGTCGCTGGACGGTGGCCGCTACATCAAGGGCTGGTTGAACGCCGAGGACGCCGCGATCTGGGACGGCACCCTGGGCCCGTTGGCCAAGCCCGCCGGGGCTGACGACCGGCGTGATCTGTCGGAGCGGACGGCGGCGGCGCTCACCGGTGTGTTGGCGGGTGGGCACAGGGCCACCAAGGTCACCGTCATCTGCGACCTGGACACCCTCACCGGCGGCACCACCCCCGCACGCCTCACCGACGGCACCCCGATCCCGGCAGCCCAGGCCCGCAGGATCGCGCTCACGGCGGGGGTCTCGCCCCTCCTGCTCGGCACCGGCAACACGCCGCTCTACCTCGGCCATCGGGTCAGGTTCGCCAACGCCTCCCAACGCCAAGTCCTGGAAACGCTGTACGACACCTGCGCGGTGCAGGGCTGCGAAGTACCGGGCACGCTGTGCGAGGTCGACCACGTCCACGGCTGGGCCCTCGGCAACAGCCCCACCGACATCGACAAACTCGCCCTCACCTGCGGCTGGCACAACCGCTACAAACACACCCACCCCGACCGACTCCACATCACCAAGGCGCAGGACGGCCGGTACACCTACCGGCTCCACCCGCCCGGCACTCGAACACTCCAGGCGGGCGGAGATTCCGAACCCGGGCGCCCACCACCCACCTGGTCCCAAGCCGCCTGATCACCAGACCACCGCCCGAGCCCGGCCGCCCCGGCGGCACGGGCCGGGCCCGCCTGCCCACACCCTCCCGCCCACCTACCGCACTGGCACTGAAGCCGTGTGATCGGCGAGCCGCATCCGGCCGTGCCACCAGCTCCGGCCGGGCAGCCACCCCCTCACCCCGGCAGCACCCACCGCCCCGGCAGAGGCCCATCGCCACACTCCGACCAAGTCGGGGCGCCTGAGGCGGCCCACCCTGACCAAGACCGGGCAAGAGCAGGCCGCGGCCTTCTAGTGCTTGGGGGTGATGGGGATGTGGTTCCTGTATGGGGTGGGGGCGGCGCGTCGGGCAGAGGGCAGGCGGAGCCTGCCCGACGAAAGCTGCACTCAGGGGCCGCAGAGGCTCCAAAGTCAAGGGTGGGACGAAGTCCCATCGCGAAGCGACGCCGAAGGCGCCCTTGACTTTGGAGGGGCGGCCCCGTACGCAGCGCCGCCCCCACCACAATTCCACCAACACCCAACACCCAACACTCGACACCGAACCTCAGCGGAGTGATCCCCCAGGCCCCTGGCCCCCAGCCCCCTAGATCCCCCAGGCCCCTTACATCCCCCAAGTCCCCCACATCCCCCAGATCGCACGCGGGTTAGGCTGCCGCCAGTGACCACCGAACGACCCGACGTGCCGCTCATCGCAGACGAGCGGGCCATGCTCCGCGCCAGCCTCGACTTCCATCGCGCCACTCTCGCCTGGAAATGCGACGGGCTCAGCGACGACGAGTTGCGCGTACCAGCCTCGAAGCCGTCATCGCTGTCGCTGCTCGGGCTGGTCCGTCACATGGCGGAGGCCGAGCGCACCTGGTTCCGCAAGGCCGTGAACGGTGAGCGAGACCTGCCCAACGTCTGGTCCCACGCCGACGACTACCAGACCGCCTACGACCCCGCCGGTTGCACCCGCGAGGAAGCCTTCACCGCCTGGCAGACCGAAGTCGACCACGCCCGCCGCATCGAGCAGGCCGCCCCGTCCCTCGACCTGGTCGTCTACCAGCCCCGCTGGGACCAGAACGTCTCGCTCCGCTTCGTCATGCTGCACATGATCCACGAGTACGCCCGGCACAACGGGCACGCCGACCTCATCCGGGAGGCCGTCGACGGCACCGTCGGCGCCTGAGGTTGACCGAAAGGGTTAGCGGCCGGTCTCGGCGTATGCCTGGGGACGGGTGAACCAGTCGATGTCGAGTCTCTCGCCGGTCAGCGACTCCAGGGTGGCCATCGCGGTCTCCCAGTCCGGGCCGGGAAGGGGCTGGGCGTGGAGGGCGCGCAGCGCGTCCAGATGGTCGTTCAGCGCGTCGGGGTCGGCGCCCTGCGGGTTCGTCGGGTCCAGCGGGTCCACCTCGGTGATCAGTTCGCCGTCGACGAGGTGGAGGAGCCCGCTGTAGTTGTTGATCATCCAGAAGACCGTGTGCAGGGTGGCGCCCCGGCTCAGGCGCTGGAGCACCTCCACCTCCGACATGTCGGTGAGGTAGCCGACGATGACGACGGCGTCGCCGCGCTGTTCCAGGAACACGCCCTCGTCGAGGTCGAAGTCGTCGGAGTCCTCGGCCGGTCGGCGCGTGGTCAGGGCGGCCGGGTCGCCGTTCAGGCGGCGCACCGCCTCCTGGACGGTCATTCCCGGCCCGCGGACCACCGTCCAGCACAGGTTCTCCGTGGCGCCGGGGTCCGGCGGCAGCTGGCTCAGGCGTTCGAACAGGCGCACATAGTGCTCGATCTGCTCCGGTGAGGGGCCGGCCATGATCGTCTCCTTTGGGTCAACGCGCGCATGATCTTAGCGGCATTTGACCTCGACATTGGTTGAGGTTGAAGGGTGGGACGACATGGTTTCGACGAGAAGGGGAGTGCCATGCGTGCGATCCAGGTGAGGGAGTTCGGCGGGCCGGAGGTGCTGGAGCCGGCGGAGGTGCCGGATCCGGTGCCGGGGCCGGGGCAGGTCGTCGTCGGCATGGCCGCGGCGGACGTCATCTTCCTGGACACCCTGCTCCGCAGCGGCTGGGGCCAGGACATCTTCCCCCGGACGCTCCCGTACGTGCCGGGCGGCGGTGGAGCGGGCGAGGTGCTGCGGACGGGCGAAGGCGTCGATCCGGCGTGGGTCGGGCGGCGGGTCGTCGTCCGGACCGAGACCGGTTACGCCGAGCAGGTCGTCGCCGGTGCGGGCGAGATCATGCCGGTGCCCGGCGGGCTGACGGCCGAGACGGCGGCGGCGCTCGTCCACGACGGGGTGACGGCGCTCATGATGGCGCGGCTGGGCGTGCCCGAGAAGCGGGAATGGGTCCTCGTGTCGGCGGCGGCCGGTGGCGCCGGGTCGCTGCTGGTGCAGCTCGCGGTCGACGCGGGATCGCGGGTGGTGGCGGCCGCGTCGAGTGAGGCCAAGCTGGCGCTCGCGCGTGAGCTGGGCGCGGAGGTCGTCGTCGACTACACGCAGGAGGGCTGGGTCGAGCGCGTCCGTGAGGCGACCGGGGGCGGGGTCGCGCTCGCCTACGACGGCGCCGGGGGCCGGCTGGGGCTGGAAGCCTTCGAGACCGTGGCCGACGGCGGACGGTTCGTCACCTACGGCACCGCCGAGGGCTTCACCGACCCGGACAAGGAGGTCGCCCGGCGGCGGGCCGTGCGGGTGCTGACCCCGCTGATGGACGGGCCTCCGGACGAGGCGACCGTGCGCGAATCGCTCGGCCGGGTGCTCGAACTGGCCGAAGAGGGGCGGCTGAGGCCGGTGGTCGGGGCCACCTATCCGCTGGAGCGGGCGTCGGACGCGCACCGCGCGCTGGCCGCGCGCGCCACGATCGGCAAGTCGCTGCTGGTCGTGGACGCCGAACGGGCCCGCTGAGCGAGGCGCCTACGTCGGAGGCGGCCGGGTGTCGCCCGTTTGGCCCTTCCTGGCCTTCTTCTCCCGGCCGCCTTCAGGGTGTTCGACCGGCGCCGTAACCTTCCGCACAGACCGGCGCCCACCGCGACTGGCGGGACGAGGACGAGCGGACCAAGGGGCACGCGCGGCACTGCCTGCCGCTGCTGATGGCCAACCGGCTCGGCTACGTGGTCAGGTCGCCGGGGTCGTTCCAGGTGACGTGGTCGGGGAACTGGAAGCGGCCGCCCGCGATCGATCACCGGCGTGCACCATCTGACGCGGAGGCGGAGGCGGTCGTCCGGCGGTCGTCGCGGGTCTTCCCGGTCGACTCGACGCCGGGCGTCGCGGAGTACCTCGGCACGCTCTGCCCTCGGGTGACCAGCCTGCTGTCCCTGTACGAGGAGGGGCACGACCGGCTGACCACCTACCGGCGGATGGCGGCGGCCGTGGCCGCCGCGCTGGAGGAGCCGCCGGTCTGCTTCGCGACCTACGGCCACCCGTGGGCGTTCTGCTTCCCGACGACGCTGATCCGGCGCGCGACCCCGCTGCTGGACCTGCGGGGCGACGTCGTCCCGGGCATCTCGTCGCTCGACACCCTCATGGTCGACCTCGGGTACGACTTCTCGGCGGACGGGCTGCAGATGTACGACGCCACCGACCTGCTGCTGCGGAGGCGGCCGCTGCAGGACGACGTGGCGTGCGTGATCTGGCAGGTCACGTCCATCGCCGACCCGACGTACCAGGCGGGGGCGCGCACGCCGGAGCATTTCGCCGGGCTGCGCGACTACCTGCTGGAGTTCTATCCGCCGGAGCACGCCGTCTTCTCGGTGTTCTCGCGGACGCATCCTGCGCTCCGGTCGATGGTGCGCAGGCAGCGGCTGGACGAGCTGGCGGAGGCACTGGCGGGGGACGCGCAGTCCGGCACCCTTTTCATTCCGCCCGTTCGGCGGCCTCCCGTCGTGGACGAGGACATGGCCGACCGCATCCAGGATGCCTACCGGCAGGCTCCGCCCCTCCGAATAGCCGCGTGTCATGGCGAAGAGAAAGGCGCACCCTAATGGTCGGGCGCGCCTTTCACTAGAGGCGGGGGCGGGATTCGAACCCGCATCACCAGGCTTATGAGACCTGCATGCTCCCGTTGCACTACCCCGCACCGGTTCTTCGATGGTAAAAGGCCGGTACGGAGCGGCGCCAATTATTTTTCGGGGCCTTGTTTTCGGAGCGGGTCCGCAGACCGTCAGCAGATGCGCGGCAGCGGGTCGCCCACCAGGACGTCGATGATGCGGGTGCCGCCGAACGCCGTCTTCAGCAGGACGGTGCCGGGCGGGTCGTCCCGCACATGGCCGATGACGGCGGCGCCGGTGCCGAGCGGGTGGGCATGCAGGGCCTCCAGGGCCGCGTCCGCCCGCTCGGGCGCGACCACGACGACGGCGCGGCCCTCGCACGCGACGTACAGCGGGTCGATGCCGAGCAGTTCGCAGGCCCCCCGGACGGCCGGGTGGACGGGGATCGCGTCCTCGTCCACGACCACGGCGAGGCCCGCGTCCGCCGCCAGTTCGTTGAGGACGGTCGCGACCCCGCCGCGCGTCGCGTCCCGCATCCGGCGGACGCCGCCCCGGCAGCGGGCCGCGAGGTCGGCGAGCAGGCAGTTCAGCGGCGCGGTGTCGGAGGCGAGGTCGGCCTCGATGTCGAGGTCGCCGCGCGCCAGCATGATCGTGACGCCGTGTTCGCCGATCGGGCCGGTGACCAGCACGGCGTCGCCGGGGCTGAGCTCGCCGGTGGGCGGGGAGTGGACGACGCCGACCCCGGCGGTGTTGATGTAGCAGCCGTCGGCCTTGCCGCGCTCGACGACCTTGGTGTCGCCCGCGACGATGTCGACTCCGGCGGCCTCGGCGGCGGCGCTCATCGACGCGGTGATGCGGCGCAGCGACGCCACCGGGAAGCCCTCTTCGAGGATGAACCCGGCGGACAGGTGCAGCGGGGTCGCGCCCGCGACGGCCAGGTCGTTGACCGTGCCGTTGACGGCGAGGTCGCCGATGTCGCCGCCCGGGAAGAACAGCGGCGACACCACGTAGGAGTCGGTGGTGAAGGCCAGGTCGGCGCCGTTGACGGCGAAGCGCGCCGAGTCGTCCAGGCGGTCGAGCAGCGGGTTGCCGAACGCCTCCCGGAACACCGCGTCGACCAGGGTGCGGGTGGCCTTGCCGCCGGAGCCGTGCGCGAGCGTGACGGCGTCCTCGCGGAGGCGGGCCCTGCGGCCGCGGGCCCGCGCGATGCGGTCGAGGACCTGCTCTTCGCGGATCGTCATCGGGTGGCCTCCTTGACGCGCTCCCGGGTGAACCGGCCGAAGTTGTAGTAGGCGGCGCAGGCGCCTTCGGACGACACCATGCAGGTGCCGATCGGCGTCTCCGGGGTGCAGGCCGTGCCGAAGACCTTGCACTCCCACGGTTTCAGGACGCCCTTGAGCACCTCGCCGCACTGGCACGCCTTCGGGTCCGCGACGCGCCCGCCCGGGATGTCGAAGATCCGCTCGGCGTCGAAGGCGGCGTACTCGTCCCGCAGGCGCAGCGCGGAGTGCGAGATGAACCCGAGGCCGCGCCATTCGAAGTACGGGCGCGGCTCCATCGTGCGGGCGATGGCGTCCAGCGCCTTCGGGTTGCCGTCCCACGGGACGACTCGGCCGTACTGGTTCTCGACCTCGGCGCGGCCCGTGTCGAGCTGGGTGAGCAGCATGTACACCGACTGGAGCAGGTCGAGCGGTTCGAAGCCGGCGACGACCAGCGGCTTGCCGTAGTCGCCGGGGATGAACGCGTAGGGCCGGCAGCCGATGACGGTCGAGACGTGGCCGGGGCCGAGGAAGCCGTCCAGGCGCAGGTCCGGCGAGTCCAGGATCGCCTTGATCGCCGGGAGGATCGTCACGTGGTTGCAGAACACCGAGAAGTTCGAGACGCCGGCCGCCGCCGCGCGCAGCACGGTCATCGCGGTGGACGGCGCGGTCGTCTCGAACCCGATCCCCATGAACACGACGCGGCGGGACGGGTTGCGCTCGGCGAGCTTCAGGGCGTCCAGCGGCGAGTACACCATCCTGATGTCGGCGCCCGCGGCCTTGGCGTCAAGGAAGGAGCCCTTCCCGCCGGGGACCCGCATCATGTCGCCGAACGTCGCCAGGATCACGTCCGGCTGGGACGCGATGTGGACGGCGTCGTCCACCCGCCCCATCGGGATCACGCACACCGGGCACCCCGGCCCGTGCACGAGGGAGACGGTCTCCGGCAGGTAGTCCTCGACGCCGTGCTTGTAGATGGTGTGGGTGTGGCCGCCGCACACCTCCATGAACTTGTAGTGCCGTCCGGGCTCGCACAGGGCGGCGATCGAGGCGGCGAGCGCCCGCGCCTTCCCCGCGTCCCGGTACTCGTCGACGAAGCGCATCAGCCGATCCCCGATTCCCGCAGCGCGTCGATCTCGTCCCGATAGGCGTCCCCGAGGCCCTGGAGCAGTTCCAGCGTCGCCCGCGCCTCCGCCTCGTCGATCTTGGACATGGCGAAGCCGACATGGATCAGCACCCAGTCGCCCGGGGCGAGCCCCTGCCCGTCCAGCAGGCCGATGTCGACCGCCCGGCGGACGCCGGTGACGTCGACCTCCGCCACCGGCCGGTCCTGCCGGACCGACACGATCTCACCCGGTATCGCCAGGCACATCAGCCCGCCTCCCCTGCCGGTTCCGCCTGCGCCGGTTCCGCCTGCGCCGGGTCCGCTCGCGCCAGTTCCGCCTGCGTCAGCTCCCACAGCGCGTGGTAGACGGTCGTCTGCGCCTCCTGGATCCGGTGCACCGACGACGACGGCACGACGAACAGGTGGTGCAGGCCCGGCGTCTCCGCCATCCGCCCGCCGGTGCCGCCGGCGAGCCCGACCACCGTCATGCCGCGCCGCGACGCCTCCCGCAGCGCGGCGACGAGGTTGTCGGAGTCGCCGCTCGTGGACAGCGCCAGGGCGATGTCGCCCGGCCGCCCGAACGCGGCGAGCTGCCGCGCGAACACCACCTCGAACCCGATGTCGTTGGACAGCGCGGTGATGGCGGCGGTGTCGTTGGTCAGCGCGAGCGCGGGCAGCGGGCGCGCCGTCCCGCCCGGGTTGAGGAACAGCGCGGCGACGTCCTGCGCGTCCGTGGCGCTGCCGCCGTTGCCGAACGCGAACAGCCGGCCGCCCGCGCGGAACGCGCCCGCCATCCGCGCGGCGCACGCGGCGAGGTCGTCGCGGTACGCGGCGAGAACGGCCTCCCGGAGCCGGACGATCTCGTTCGCCTTGTCGGCCGTCGAGCGCCGGACGTCCTCCAGCAGCGTGTCCAGCCCCGAGCCGCCCGCGTACAGGAACGGGTAGAGCATCTCGGTCACGTCACGACCCCGATCGCCTCGCCGGCGTGGACGAGCACGGTGCCGCCCGGACGGGCGTCCACCAGCGCCACGCTGATCCGCTCGGTCTCCCCGCCGCCGGTGTCGACGTCGGCGAAGCCGCCGTCGAGGAGCCGGAGCACGGTGGCCGGGCGCGCCTCGTCCGCGCAGGTCGCGCAGTGGCCGTCCTGCGCGTCTCCGCCGCACCGAGCCCCGCCGGCCTCTTCTCCCGTCATGCGGGCACCTCCTCGCTGAGCACCTCGGGCCGCTCCAGGAAGACGTGGACCAGTTCCCAGAGCAGGTGGTAGGCGGTGACGTGCACTTCCTTCACGACGCGCGGGTCGGTGGACGGCACGGTCACCAGATGGTCGACGGACCCGGGCAGCGCCCCGCCGTCGCCGCCCGCGAGCGCGACCGTGAGCATCCCGAGGCCGCGCGCGGCCTCCATGGCGCGCAGGACGCTGCCGCAGCGCCCGTCCGGCGAGATCCCGAACGCGATGTCGCCGGGCCCGCCGAAGCAGCGGACCTGGTGCGCGAAGGCGTCGTCGAACCCGGCGCCGGCGCAGATCCCGGTGAGGGTCGCGACGTCGCCGGTGAGCGACAGCGCGGGCAGCGCCCGCTTCCCGACGATCACCGGATGGACGAACTCGACCGCGACGTGCTGGGCGTCGGTGGCGGCGCCGCCCGCGCCGAACGCGAGCAGGCGCCCGCCGCGGTGGAACCGCGCCGCCATCGCATGGCACGCGGCCGCGATCGCTCCGGCCTCCCCCGCGAGCGCCTCGCCGGGCGCGGCGCGGCGCGCGAAGACCTCCGCCGCCGTCGCGCTCACCGCGCACCGCCGCTCGGCCCGCTGTCGCCCGGCGGAGGGACGTCGCGCAGGCCGTGCTGGCGGAGCGACAGTTCCACCGCGAGGTCCCAGCGCTCCGACAGCTCCGCCGACAGCGCGTGCGCGTCGTCGCACAGCGCCGTCGCGATCCGCGCCGTCTCGGCGTCCCCGGCGCGGTCCGCGACGCGGCGCAGCATCTCCGCGGACGCGATCTGCAGGTGCGCGGCGACGTAGGCGTCCCGGATGTGGCGCCCGGCCGGGTCGCGGCGGGCGCGTCCCAGCCCCGCCTCCAGCACGGCCGCGAACAGCCGCCCCGCGTCCCGGGCGATGGACGGTGCGGAGCCGTGCGCCCGCAGCCGCGCCTCGATCTCCCGCGTGTGCGCCCGCGTCCGCTCGGCGTAGCGGCCGAGGCGCCGGCAGACGTCCGGTTCCTCCGCCACGGCGGTGAGCAGCTCGCTCAGCGTGGCCTCGACGTGCTCCTGGAGCGCGTGCGCGTCCTTCAGGTAGCCGACGAGCTGCCGGTCGATCGTCGTCATGGCCCGTGTCCGATCCCGTGTCCGATCCTGTGTCAGCGTCGGTGTCACATCGACTCGGACTTGATGTACCTGCGCATCGCCGGTATCTCCTTGACCACCACGACGGCCAGCGAGAGCGCGAGCAGCGCGACCGTCAGCCGCACCATGCCCGGCCCGATGTGGATGCCCTTCCTCATGCCACAGATCCCCCTTCTGTGCCCGCCCGCGCGTCCCGCGCGAGCTCCTTCTCCAGCAGCCGCTCGATCAGCCGGACGGCCTCGCCGACGGCCGCGCGGACCGGCGCGCTGAGCTCCATGTCCCAGGTGCCGTCCCCGGTCCGCGCGGACGGCTCGCACGCGACCAGCAGGATCCGCGGCGGCACCTCGCCGTTGCCGCGGGCCAGCCGCAGCACCCGCGCCGGGTCGAGCCCGTGCGCGTCGACCGCGGCGCCGCCGAAGTCGTCGGCGCCCGGTTCCGGCTCGACGAGCGAGACGGTGCCGGGCTCCTCGCCGCGCGCCGCCGCGTCGACCAGGATCGCCGTCCGGTAGCCGTCGCCGAGCGCGTACATCAGGTCGATGCCGCGGATGCCGAAGTCGGTGACGGCCACCCCGTCCGGCACCGGCCGCTCCGCCAGCCGGCGGACGACCTCCACCCCGAACCCGTCGTCGCCGTGGAACACGTTGCCGATCCCGGCGACGAGGACCTTGCGGGCCGCCGCGTCCTGCGGCAGCGGCTCCACCTCGTCCAGCCGGACGAAGAACCGGTGGCCGAGCCCGCCCCTGGGGCCGATGTCCCGGCCGGGGTCGTCGTCGACCGCGACGACCAGGTGCAGGCCGCCCTCCATGTCCTCCTCGACCCGCTCGACGGTCGCGGTGCGGCCGAGCAGGGCGAGGTCGAAGACGTCCGCGCCGCCGCGGGGCCGCAGCCGCACCCGGCTCCCCGCGGTCAGCTCCCGCCCGCCGACGACCGCCCTGGCGTTCACCACGCGTCCCTCCGCGGGTCGCGCATGGTGCCGTGCAGGGCGAGCAGCTCGTCGGACGACAGCGCGCCGCACCGCTCCAGGATCCGGCGCGCCTTCGGGTCGGTCGCCGCCATCTCCCGGCGCTCGTCCTCGCTCAGGCCGAGCACGCTGAGGATGAGCAGCCGGTCGATCTCCGTCCCGTCGAACAGGTCTCCGGGGCTCTCCGGGGCGACCTGCGGCCAGTCGTAGAGGACGATCGGCGCCGCCAGCACCGTGTCGTATCCGCCGGGCCTTCCCGCCAGCACCGGCCACAGCCCTTCGCTCGCGCATCCCGCGACGGCGGCGGCGAGCCGCTCCGGCGGATCGGTGGACGAGGCGAACGCCCCGCCACCGGTGCGTGCGACGACGTGGGCGGACAGCATTCCGGCCCGGACGGCGTCGGCGTGCTCATCGGCGTCCCCGTCGTTGACCACCTCGACCCGGACCCGCACCGCTCCGCCCTCCACCGGGACGGCCGAAACGTCGAGCCGGCCCGTCACGCGTCCCCACGACCGCGTGAACCGGGCGCCGCCGCCGATCTCCTCGTCCTCGGAACCGGCCGGCACCTCGACCGGGATGGTCACCGGGGCGTCCAGCAGGCGCGCCAACGGGACGACGCCGCCGCCGACCTCGCGTTCCCGGGCCTCCTGCCAGGTCGTGTAGGTCGCCGTGCCCCGGTGGAGCTCGTCCACGGGGGTGTCGCCGTCCATGACCTGGCGGTGCACCTCGTGCAGGAAACGCAGCGTGACCTCGATGCCGGGCTCGGCGGCGGGCTCGATGCCGGTCTCGGCGCCGGAATCTAGGACGAATTCGGCGTGCACCGTCCAGCGGTCGTCGTGGCGTTCGGCGTAGCGGCGCGGATAGACGCCGCCGATCGTCCAGCGCCGCTGGTTCTTCAGCGCCGACCGCCGGTAGGGCCACAGCAGGTAGCCCTCGTAGAGGACCGTGTCCGCGACCGCCCTCACACGGTCCACTCTTCCTCCCCCTCGCGCGCCGCCTCTCCCCCGCGCGCCCGCTCTTCCCCGCGCGCCCGCTCTCCCTCGCGCTCCGCCTCCGCACGCCGCAGCAGTTCGTCGACCGTGTCGTCGAACGAGGAGTGCGCGCGGCGCGCCCGGTAGGCGGCCAGCCGGCCGAAGCACGCGTCGTCCAGGCGGAGCCAGCGGGCACCGCCGTAGTAGCGGTCCATCAGGTCCCGCCACGCCTGGACGGGCAGCACGCCCGTCGCCTCGTGGTGCCACGGGATCTGCCCGGTGCGCAGCTTCCCATCCTCGCCCGGGTAGAACACCGTGCCGTTGAACGTGAGGTCGAGCGGGACGTCGCCGTCGTCGAGCGCGTGGAGGTAGCGGTCGGCCGCGACCTGCATGTCATGCCCGCACGGCAGCGACAGCGTCGTCTCCGTCCCGCCGCGGAACGTCGGCACCGTCGCGCCGACGCGCGCCCAGGTCAGGCCGCGCAGCGACCGGTCCCACATGTCGGGCGTGCCGAACACGCCGGTGAGCCGCTCCCGCTCCTCGTCGCCGTACTCCCGCCGCGCCGCCGCGATCGTCACCGTCGTGGTCAGCAGGACGCACTGCACCGGACCGCCGTCCAGCCGCCGCAGCCCGATCCGCAGGTTCAGCGTCGGCGTGGCCGCGAACGCCTCCGCCTCGATCCCCAGCAGATCGAGCCCCAACTCCGGCACCCCGGCCCCCTCCCCCGAAATCATGCCCTGCTCATCCGAGGGGGGACGACCCCCCACACCCCCCGGTTCGCTGGCGCTCATGCCCTGCTTTCCCGAGGGGGGACGACCCCCCACACCCCCCGGTTCGCTGGCGCTCATGCGGGTGAAAGATTCGGCATCGAATCGAGGATCGGCTCGCGGTGCTTCGCGTTGATCCCCGTGGAGCGGCGCTGGGTCGACGTGCCGTCGGCCAGATGGCCCGGCTGCCTCTCGTAGTTCCCCGTCGCGTTCCCCTCGCGGACGCCCCGCGTGTGCGACGGCGTGTCGGGTTTCACATCGGGTCTCCCCAACCTGATCATCTGTCCCCCTTCAACTCCTCGAAGAACGTGCGGACGCGGTCCCGGACGGCGTCGCCGCCGTTGAAGCCCGTCCAGTGCGCGCGCAGCAGGGCGGTCAGCCGGAAGCAGTCGTCGACCGGGAGGATCCAGTGCTCGCCGGCGCCGAGGGCGCGGTGGACGACGAGCGCCTCCACGTCCGGGCGCAGGTCCGCCAGCACGGGGTTCGCGCGGGTCAGGCGCTCCCAGCTCGCGGCGTGCACGGGCGCGTGCAGCGCGCCCACCGGGCTCGGGTAGCGGGCGGTGACCTCGCCGGACGCGGCGGCGGTGAAGAACGCCAGGTCGACCGGGACGCCGAGGGCGGCCCAGAGCAGGCCGTCCAGATGGAAGGCGGTCAGCCGGCGGCGCTCGTCCGGGATGAGCCGGTAGTGGCGCCCGCCCGCCGCGTGGTCGGCGAACAGGACCGTGCAGGCCCCGCACGCGCACAGCGGGTCGCCCGCGTCCAGGTCGAGGAGGTGCCGGTGGGCGTCCGGCAGCGGCTCTCCGCACAGCTCGCACCGCTCGGCGGCGTCCGCCGTCGGGGAGGCGGCAGGCGCGCGAGGCTCTCGGCGGGCCAGGGCGGCCAGCCGGGGCGTGGACAGGGCGGCGGTCATGTGCGGCTCCGCACCCGGTCGAGGGTGATCAGCACCGGTTCGGGGGCGGGCGCCGCGATGTCGACGCGGTCCAGTTCCGGCGCCGCCGCGCGGACGGCCCGCTCGACGGCCTCCAGCACGGGCCGGGGCGGCGCGGCGCGGTTCTCGGCGGCGACCGCCAGATGCAGCGTGCCGTCCTCGATGCGGCCGAGCTCGGCGGTCGTCCGGTGCTTGGCGAGGAACTCCGCCAGCCCGCCGAGCGCCCGCCGCACCCGCTCCTCCGCCGGCTCCGGGTGGAGGCCGTGCACGAGCAGCAGGTGGCGGATCAGCTCGTCCTCGACCAGCGCGGCGGCGTCACCGGACAGCCGCATCACCCGGTCGAGCGCCTCCCCGTACAGCTCCACCAGCGCCTGGACGGCGTCCGCCGCGCCGGGGTCCAGCCCTTCCAGCAGCCCCTCAAGGCGCTGGACGTGCTCGCGGACGCGCTCGTCGTCCCAGCTCATCGTTCCTGCGCACCGAACATCGGGGAGTGCCGCTTCTCGATCGTCCGGCCGCCGCCGAGGTACATGTGGACGCCGCACGGCAGGCACGGGTCGAAGCTGCGGACGGTCCGCATGATGTCGATGCCCTTGAAGTCGTCCGGCCCGTTCTCCTCGAAGATCGGCTGCCCCTGGACGGCGTCCTCGTACGGGCCGGGCGTGCCGTAGGAGTCGCGCGGGCTGGCGTTCCACGGCGTCGGCGGGTACGGCTGGTAGTTCGCGATCTTGTGGTCGCGGATGACGAGGTGGTGCGACAGCACGCCCCGCACCGCCTCGTGGAACCCGACGCCGATCGCCTCGTCCGGGACCTCGAAGTCGGTGAACACCTTCGTCCGGCCCGCCCGGACCTCGTCGAGGGCCTTCTCGGCGAAGTACAGCGCCATCCCCGCCGCGTAGGCGACGAAGTAGGCGCGGGCCCGGTCGCGCTCGATCGTGTTGGCGTACCGCGGCGGCGTCCACTCCAGGTTGACCTCGGGCATGCCCGGCGTCTTCGGCAGGTCGATCTGGACGCTGCGCCCCGTGGACCGGACGTACGGGGTGTCCACCAGCCCGGCCAGCGCGGTCGTCCACAGCCGGGCGAGCGGCCCGCCGCCGGTGTCGAGGGCGAGGTGCTCCTCGGTCACCGGGTGCAGCCAGCGCGGGCTCATCACCCAGCTGTACTTGCCGCCCTCCAGGTCGCGCTTCTGCGGGTGCGGCAGCGTCGTCTGGTTCCACGGGTGCCGCTGGTCGATGGGGTTGCCGAGGGGGTCCTGCTTGACGAACGTCTCCTCGTTCGCCCAGTCGTCGTAGTAGGAGCTGCCGAGCAGGATCCGCATGCCGAGGTTGATGTCGACCAGGTCGGTGGTGAGGAGCTGGCCGTCCACCACGATGCCGGGCGTGACGTACGCGGCCCGGCCCCAGTCGGACATGTGGCGGTAGTCGTAGTCGCACACCTCGGGGTTCTGGAACGCGCTCCAGCAGCCGAGCAGCGTCCGGCGCCGCCCCACCTGGTCGTAGCCGGGCAGCGCCTCCAGGAAGAAGTCGAAGATGTCGTCGTTCATCGCGACGGACCGCTTGATGAAGTCCAGGCAGCGCGTCAGCCGGACGAGGTAGTCGGTGAACACCTGCGGCGTCGCGACCGTCCCCACGCCGCCCGGGTACAGGGTGGACGGGTGGACGTGCCGCCCCTCCATCAAGCAGCACATCTCGCGGGTGATGCGGCTGAGTTCGAGGGCCTGCTTGTAGACCGACCCCTCGAACGGGTTGAAGGCCGCCATGATGTCGGCGATGGTCTTGAAGCCGTGGACGGAGCCGCGCGGCGCCTCGGTGGTCCGCGCGGTGGCGAGCAGGCCCGGGTTCGTCTCGGCGACCATCCGCTCGCAGAAGTCGACGAACACGAGGTTGTCCTGGAACAGCGTGTGGTCGAACATGAACTCGGCGGCCTCGCCGAGGTTGATGATGTAGTCCGCGAGCGGCGGCGGCTTGATCCCGTACGCCATGTTCTGTGCGTAGACCGAGCAGGTCGCGTGGTTGTCACCGCAGATGCCGCAGATGCGGCTGGTGATGAAGTGGGCGTCGCGGGGGTCCTTGCCCTTCATGAACACGCTGTAGCCGCGGAAGATCGACGAGGTGCTGCGGCACTCGGCCACCTCGCGGTTCGCGAAGTCGATCTTGGTGTAGATGCCGAGGTTGCCGATGATCCGGGTGATCGGATCGAACGCGACCTCGACGAGGCTCCCCTGCCCCGCGGCGGTCTCACTTCTCGTGCTGGTGCCCTGTTTCATCGGTGGTCGCCCCGGTTCGTCGTCAGTTGTGCGGCCAGGTCAGTTGTGCGGCCAGCGGGGCTGGTAGCCGCTGGTCAGCCGGTCCTTGTTGTGGCGCCACCGCGGTTCCTCGTTGACGCTCCGGTTGGTGATCGACCGCATCTTCCGGATGAACGGCCCGTAGGTGCGCAGCAGCCGGGTGGACAGGCTGCCGCCGGGCGGCTCGTCCATGAACGGCATGAACTTGTCCGGGAAGCCGGGCATCGTGCAGCCGATGCAGATCCCGCCGACGTTGGGGCAGCCGCCGACGCCGTCCATCCAGCCGCGCTTGGGGACGTTGCAGTTCACCACCGGGCCCCAGCACCCGATCTTCACCTGGCACTTCGGCGAGTTGTAGTCGTAGGCGAAGTCGGCCTGCTCGTAGTAGGCGGCGCGGTCGCAGCCCTCGTGGACGGTCTTGCCGAACAGCCACGTCGGGCGGAGCTTGTCGTCCAGCGGGATGACCGGCGCCTGCCCGGCCGCCTGGTGCAGCACCCACAGCAGGGTCTCCATGAAGTTGTCCGGCTGGACGGGGCAGCCGGGCACGTTCACGATCGGCAGGCCGCCGGCGGAGCGGAAGTCCCAGCCGAGGTAGTCGGCGAGGCCCATGCAGCCGGTCGGGTTGCCCGCCATGGCGTGGATGCCGCCGTAGGTGGCGCAGGTGCCGGCCGCGACGACCGCCCACGCCTTGGGCGCGAGCCGGTCGATCCACTCGTTCAGCGTGACGGGCTCGCCGGTGACCGGGTCGTTGCCCATCGCCGTCCAGTAGCCGTCGCCGTTGATGTTCTCGTTCGGGATCGACCCCTCGACGACCAGGATGAACGGGTCCAGCTCGCCGCGCGCGGCCCGCCGGAACGCCTCCACGAACGCGTCGCCGTTCTCGTAGGCGAGCACCTTGTTGTGCAGGTGCACCTTGGGCAGGCCGGGGATGGCGCCGAGCACGACGTCCTCGATGCTCGGCAATTGGGCCGCGGTGACCGAGACCGTGTCCCCGTCGCAGCTCATGCCCTCGGAGGTCCACAGAATGTGGATCTCCTCCGCCGGCGGCTGCGACGTCGACTGCGGCGCGGACGGCTGCGGCGCGGCGGCACTGGCCATCACGACTCCCCCCAGGCAGAGATCATCACCGTTTCGGCCTGCCCTGCGGAAGAGGGCCGAAACACCGCCCGAAAAGCCGTTCAAGGGCGTTCCCTAATTTGGTCAACGCATTGTTTGACGAGGGAAGATCGGGGCACCGGAACAGCGGCCCCGCAACGGAAACGGGGACCCGGACGGGACGGAGGACGCGTGCACGAACTGGCCGTCACGGAGAGCGTTATCGCGGCAATAACTGCACAATTGTCGGATTCGCGAGTGGTGGTGGTCCACCTCGAAATAGGGAGACTTTCCGGAGTCATGCCGGACGCGGTGCGGTTCTGCTTCGCGCTCGCCGGGGAGGGGACCTGCGTGGAGGGGGCCCGGCTCGACATCACCGAGCCGGACGGGGTGGGCGACTGCGCGTCCTGCGGGCTCACCTTCCCGGCGCGCGCGCCGTTCGCCGTCTGCCCCTGCGGCAGCACCGACGTGGCGGTCACCGGCGGCGCCGACCTGACGATCAAAGCGGTGGAGGTCGCCGACGATGTGTGAGACCTGCGGCTGCGACGCCGACGCCGGGGGCACCCGCCTGACCACCCTCGCGCCGCCGGACCACGACCACCCGCACGAGCACGGCCACGACCACGGGCGCGACCACGAGCACGCCGGCGAGGACGGGCAGGGCCGCGGGCACACCATCGCCCTGGAGCGGAAGGTGCTGGCCCGCAACGACGACCTGGCCGGACGGAACCGGGCCTGGCTGGCCGAGCGCGGCATCGTCGCGCTCAACGTGATGAGTTCCCCCGGCTCCGGCAAGACGACGCTGCTGGAGCGGACCGTCGCCGACCTCGGCGCGGACCGCCCGATCTCGGTGATCGAGGGCGATCAGGAGACGCTGCTGGACGCGCGCCGCCTCACCGCCGCCGGGGCGCGGACCGTCCAGGTCAACACGGGCGCGGGCTGCCACCTCGACGCGTCGATGATGGCCGGCGCGCTGGCCGCGCTGGCGCCCCCGGACGGCTCGACGGTGTTCGTCGAGAACGTCGGCAACCTCGTCTGCCCCGCGCTGTTCGACCTCGGCGAGCGGGCCCGCGTGGTGCTGATGTCGGTCACCGAGGGCGACGACAAGCCGCTGAAGTACCCGCACATGTTCCGCGGCGCCGACGTCCTGCTGCTCAACAAGACCGACCTGCTGCCGTACGTCGACTTCGACGTGGACGCGTGCCGGGACGCGGCCCGCAGGCTGTGCCCCGGCCTCACCGTCCTCCCGCTGTCGGCGACGCGCGGGGACGGCCTCGGCGCCTGGTACGACTGGCTCGCCGCCCTGTGACCGGCGCCCGCGGGCTCTGAACCAGTGCTTGACCTGGAGCGCGCTCCAGGTCGTAGCGTGCTGCGCGATCACCTGACGAGGGAGCGCAGATGCAGTACCGCAAGCTCGGCCGTACCGGCGTGGAAGTCAGCACCCAGTGCCTCGGCGCCATGATGTTCGGGGCCGTCGGCAACCCCGACCACGACGACTGCGAGCGGATCGTCCACCGGGCGCTGGACGCCGGGATCAACTTCATCGACACGGCCGACATGTACTCCGCCGGGGAGAGCGAGGAGATCCTCGGGCGGGCGCTCAAGGGCCGCCGGGACGACGTCGTCCTCGCGTCGAAGTTCTTCTTCCCGCTCGGCGAGGAGCGCAACGCCCGGGGCGGGTCGCGCCGCTACATCGTCCGCGCCGTGGAGGACAGCCTCCGCCGGCTCGGCACCGACCGCATCGACCTGTACCAGATCCACCGCCGCGACTGGGACACCGATCTGGAGGAGACGCTCGACGCGCTGACCGACCTCGTCCGGCAGGGCAAGATCCTGTACGCGGGGTCGTCGTCGTTCCCCGCCGACCAGATCGTGGAGGCGCAGTGGGCCGCCGAGCGGCGCGGCGGGGTCCGGTTCGTGTGCGAGCAGCCGCAGTACTCGATCTTCGCGCGGTCGATCGAGCGGGCGATGCTGCCGGCCGCGCAGCGGCACGGCATGGGCGTCATCCCGTGGAGCCCGCTCGCGGGCGGCTGGCTGACCGGCAAGTACCGGCGCGGCGAGCAGCCGCCCGCCGGGTCCCGGTTCGCCGCGTCGGACGACACGGCGTGGCCGGGCCGCACCGTGGACGTCGACCCGAGCGCCCCCGTCCGCTACGACGCCGTCGAGCGGCTCACCAAGATCGCCGAGGGGGCCGGGCTGACGCTCACCCACCTGGCGCTCGCCTTCGTCGGCGAGCACCCGGCCGTCACCTCGACGATCATCGGCCCGAAGACCATGGCGCAGCTGGACGACCTGCTCGCCGCCGCCGACCTGCGCCTGGACGCGGCGGTGCTGGACGCGATCGACGAGGTCGTCGCGCCCGGCACCGACATGGCCGGCATCGACCACCGCGCCGGCGAGCCGGGGCTGTTCGCCGGGAACCGCCGCCGGTCCGCCGCGTCCGCTACTTGATCAGCGGGTCCCGGGGCAGCTTGAGGATGCGCTCGGCGATCTGGTTGCGGGTGATCTCCGAGGTGCCGCCCGCGATCGACATGCCCCGGGAGCCGAGCCGCATCAGCCCGGCGAACTGGCCGAGGCCGTCGTTGAACGCGGCGCCGGGGCCGGCGAACTCGGCGAGCAGGTCGGCGGTGGCGTGGCCGTGCTCGGCGAGGACCAGCTTGGTGATGTTGCCCTCCGGGCCGGGCTCGCCGCCGGCGACGGCGCGCTCGGCGGAGCGCAGGTTCAGCAGCCGGAGCGCCTGCTCCTCGGCCAGGTAGGCGCCGACCCGCTCGGCCCCGGCCGGGACTCCCGCACCGTGCTCGCGGTAGAGCGAGACGATGTCGGGCCCGGCGGGGCCGCCGGCGCCGCCGCCGATGCTGACGCGCTCGTTGCCGAGCGTCGCGCGGGCGACCGTCCAGCCCTGGTTCGGCTGCCCGACCACGTCGGAGTCGGGGACGAACACGTCGGAGAAGAACACCTCGTTGAAGTCGGAACCGCCGGTGATCTGGCGGAGCGGCCGGACCTCCACGCCCGGCTGCTCCATGTCGATCACGACCATGGTGACGCCGGCGTGCTTGGCCGCGTCCGGGTCGGTGCGGACGGTCGCGAAGCCCCAGCGGCAGTGCTGGGCGCCGCTCGTCCAGACCTTCTGGCCGTTGACGACCCAGCCGCCGTCGACCTTCACGGCGCGGGTCTTCACGGCGGCGGCGTCCGACCCGGCCTCGGGCTCGCTGAAGAGCTGGCACCAGACCTCCTCGCCGCTGAGCGCGGGCCGCACCCAGCGGTCGATCTGGTCCTGGGTGCCGTGCTGGACGAGGGTGAGGATCACCCAGCCGGTGATGCCGAGCTGGACGCGCTTCACGCCCGCCGCGCGGAACTCGTCCTCGATGACGAGCTGCAGCCCGGCGCTCGCCTCGACGCCCCACGGGCGCGGCCAGTGCGGCTGCGCGTAGCCGGTGTCGATGAGCCGCCGCCGCTGCTCGTCGGCGGGCAGCGCGGCGATCTCGCGGGCCAGCTCCCGGATCCGGGGCCGCTCGGCCTCCGCCTCGGGCGGCAGGTCGAGGGTCGCGGCGCGGGCGACCCCGGCCTCCCGCAGGCGGGTCACGTCCCGCTCGGCGGAGTGCGGGTCGAACACGGCCTCCAGCGTCGCGGCGCGGCGCATCAGCAGGTGCGCGTCGTGCTCCCAGGTGAAGCCGATGCCGCCGTGCACCTGGATGTTGAGGCCCGTGTTGGACGTGAACGCGGGCAGCGCGAGCGCCGCCGCGACGGCCGCCGCGAGCTCGAACTGGTCGGCGGGCCCGGTCGCGGCCCGCGCGGCGTCCCACACGGCGGCCGTGGCGAGCTCGGCGGCGACGAGCATGTTCGCGCAGTGGTGCTTGACGGCCTGGAACGTCGCGATCGGGCGGCCGAACTGCTGCCGCACCTTGGCGTACTCGACGGCGCTCTCCACGCATTCGAGCGACCCGCCGACCGCCTCCGCGGACACCAGGGTGCGGGCGATGGCGAGGGCCTGTGCGCGCGCGCCGGGCAGGACCTCGGCCGCGGCGCCGTCGAGGCGGACGCGAGCGGAGCGGCGGGACGGGTCCAGGTTCTCCGGGACCTCGACGCTCGCGGCGTCCGCCCGGACGACGACCATGTCGTCGCCCGCTGGGAGGACGAGCAGGTCCGCGAGGCCGCCGCCCAGCACGACGCCCGCGTCACCGGTCGCCACGCCGTCCGCGACGGTCAGCGAGCCGCCGATGCCGAGGGCCGCCGGGGTCGCGCCGGACGCGAGGCCGGGCAGCAGGCGGGCCCGCTGCTCGTCCGTCCCGGCCGCGTCGATCACGGCGGACGCGATCATCGTGGGCAGCATCGGCCCGGGCGCGGCGGCGCGGCCGAGCTCCTCGGCGACCACGACCAGCTCCTGCAGCCCGGCCCCGCCGCCGCCGTGCTCCTCGGGCAGGTGCAGGCCGAGCAGGCCGAGCTCGGCGAACCCGGTCCAGAAGGCGGGCGGCGCCTCCTTCTCGGCGTCCAGCAGCGCGCGGTTCGCGGCCCGCGCCTCGTGGTCGCGCAGGAAAGCGCGCGCCGTCCGTGCCAGCTCGCGGTGCTCCGCGCTGATGGCGATCGCCATGGGCCCCTCCAGGCATATGGTGCGTCAGACACCAGAATGGCATTCGGTTGCCCTCCGGGGCGAGAGCCGGTCCCGATCTCTTGGACCTGCCCGAGCACCGCTACTCGGGCACCACTACCCAAGTGCCGCGACGAAGCGCTCCGCCTCGTCGGGACGCATCCCGGTCTCCGCGCACACCAGCGCGACGGCCGAGGCGTGGTCCCCTGCCGCCAGGAACGCGCGGACCCGGTCCGACAGCAGCCCGCCGGGGCCGGTGTCCGCCGGGGCGTGGACCCGCCCCTCCCGGAGCGCGTCGATGAAGTCCTTGGCCGCCCGCAGCCCGAGCCCGGTCTCGGCGCGGACCATCTTGACCGCGGGCTTCGTTCTGCCCTCGCCGATCATCGCGCGCGCCTTCGCCTGCACCTCCGGCGGCACCTGCTGGGCGAAGACCTGGCCCTTCAGGCCGTCCACGTACTCCTTGGCCTCCTTGAGGCCGAGCCCCGTCGCCTCCCGGACGAGCTTGATGGCGGGGATGTACTTCTCCTCCGCGACGAGCCGGACCACGCGCTCGTACGCCTCGGGGAGCAGGTACTGGGCGGACACCGGATACTTCACCGGGTCTCCCTCCAGGGGCCGGGGGAACGGACGGGACGATTCTCCTGGAAGCCTCCTAAGTGCGCATCCTCCTTCCGCAGGGCGGCCGCCGGACCGTGGCAGGGAAGGGCGCGGCGGCCGAGGAGGGCGACGAGCCGGTCACTCGGCGTCGCACCCGGCGGCGGCTCCACCGGATCGGCGAACAGCGGGCCGCGCGGCGGCGCGGGCAGCACCAGCGGGACCACCGCCAGCAGGTCGGCCGCCAGGACCGGCGGGATCGGCCGTTCCTCCCCGGTCGCCTGGGCGATGTCCCAGCCGTGGACGGCGACCTCCACCGCCCCGGCCGCGGCCAGCAGGTCGCCCGCCAGCCGCCGGTCGCCGACGGTCACCACGCTGCGCGCGCCGGACGCGCGCAGCACGCGGACGGCATGCACCCGCATCTCCGAGACCGGGTCGTCCGCCCCGGCCGGTTCCGAGCGCCGCTCGACGTGCCCGCCGGCGATGGCCTCGTGCAGCGCGTCCAGGGAATCGGCGAGGTGCAGCAGGAGCATGCCGAGGTCCCACGACGCGCACGGCGTGCGGCGGGCGAGCATATGCGGCGTGATCCCCTGGGCGGCCGTCAGGGCGAAACCGATCGCCCGGTCCAGCAGCCTGCCGCGGTTCGCGTCCACTCGCACATCCGGCCTCCGTTCGGGTGACGGCCCACGTTCTTAGGACCGCCGCCGCGACGGAAAGTCATCGCTGACGGGTGACCGGTGATCACAACCGGCCGTCACGCACTGCGAGCCCATGGCATCATGGCGTGATGCCCCGGTCCCCCGCCCCCGCCGCCGCATGGGACGAAGAGCAACTGCCCCCCGCCGACTGGGGAAGGCCCCGCACCCCCGCGCTTGGCGGGACGCTGTGGCTGTTCGGCGCAGCGGCGGCCGTGCTGGTCGCGGGGCGCCGCTGGGTGGCGCCCGGCCTCTCCGCCCCGGCACTGGACGCCTGGTCGACGATCTTCGTCGCGGTGTGCGTGCAGGCCCTGCCGTTCCTGGTGTTCGGGGTGGCGCTGTCCGCCGCGATCACCGCGTTCGTCCCGGCGCGGTTCTGGACCCGCGTGCTGCCCCGCCGCCCCGGCTCGGCCGTCCCGGTGGCGGGCGCGCTCGGCGCCGTGCTGCCGGGCTGCGAGTGCGCGTCCGTGCCGGTCGCGGGCGGGCTGATGGCGCGCGGCGTGGCGCCCGCCGCCGCGCTGACGTTCCTGCTCGCCGCGCCCGCAGTGAACCCGGTCGTGCTGGCGGCGACGCTCGTCGCGTTCCCCGGGCGGCCCGAGATGGCGGCGGCGCGGTTCGCGGCGTCGCTGGTCACCGCGGTCGCCGCGGGGTGGGCGTGGCTGCTGTTCGGGAAGGGCGAGTGGCTGCGCGTCCCGCACCGGCGCCCCGCCGAGGGCGCCGCCCGCTGGACGGCCTTCCGGGACGCGATGACCCACGACATCATGCACGCGGGCGGCTTCCTCGTGGTCGGCGCGCTGGCCGCCGCGACGATCAGCGTGCTGGTCCCGCCGGAGTGGGTCACGGGCGTCGGCGGGAGCGCACCGGCGTCGATCCTGGTCCTGGCCTTCCTCGCGGTGCTCATGTCGATCTGCTCGGAGGCGGACGCGTTCGTCGCCGCGAGCCTCACCGGGTTCTCCCCGACCGCCAAACTGGTCTTCCTCGTCGTCGGGCCGATGGTCGACCTGAAGCTCATCGCGTTGCAGACGGGGTTCTTCGGCCGGTCGTTCGCCGTCCGGTTCGTCCCGCTGACGTTCGTCCTCGCCGTCGCCTGCGGCACCGCCGCCGGAGGGGTCCTGCTGTGAACCGGCACGCGCAGTCGCTGCTGCTGATCACGCTCGGCGCGGCCACCGGCTGGATCACGCTGCCGACCGGCGAGTACCTGAACTACGTGCGGCCCGGGTTCCGGATCCCGCTGCTGCTCGCCGCCGCGGTGCTGATCGCGCTCGGCGCGGCCGGGCTCGTCCGCCGACCCGCCGAGGACGCCGTCCAGGACGGGCACGGGCACGACGGGCACGGGCACGACCACTCGCGCGGGCCGCGGGTGGCATGGCTGCTCGGGCTGCCCGTGCTGGTCATCGCCGTGGTCGCGCCGCCCGCGCTCGGGTCGTACATGGCCTCGCGCGGCGCCGGACGGCCGCCCGCGCCCCCGGCGGACGCGCGGCCGTACGACGCGGTCGCGGTGTCCGCGGCGCCGGCGCAGATGTCCATGGGCGAGTTCATCGGGCGGGCGTTCCAGGCGCAGCGCGGCGACCCGGCGGCCCTCGACGGGGTGCGGGTGCGGCTGACCGGGTTCGCCGCCCCGCGCCGCGAGGGCGGCTGGTACCTCACCCGGATGAAGATCGCGTGCTGCGCGGGCGACGCCGTCGCGTTCCGCGTGATCGTGCACGGGGTGCCGCAGCCGCCCGCCGACCGGTGGGTGCAGGTCACCGGCACCTGGCGCCGCCCGCCGGCGGGCACCCCGCCGACGGACGAGCAGGCGCTCGACGCGACACGGGCCGTCCCGATCCCCCGGCCGGAGCAGCCCTACGACTGAGCGGCACGACTGAACCGGCACGACTCAACCGGCCGGGGGGCGGGCACGTCAGGCGGTCGCCTCCACCTCGTCCCGGGTGAGGACGGGGTCGGGCGCGGCCGGTGCCGTCGAGGCGACCGGCGCGGAGGCGCCGCCCGCGACGCGGGCCTCGGCCTCGCGGTACTCCCGGATCGGGCCGGTGGCGTCGTGCAGGCCGTTGAGGACGAGCCACAGCGTCGTCCGGCGCGCGCGCAGCGCGAGGGGGTTCGGCGGCTTGTAGAGGCAGAGCTTCTGCGCCCACTTGGGGAGCATGTCGCGGGCGGCCCAGTCCATGAAGGGGCTACCGGGCTCCCACGGCTTGGCCTTGCTCTCACGCAGGTTCGGGCCGGTCGCGAACGCCTTGATCGGGGTGACGGCCAGGCGCGGCAGGTAGGACTCCAGGCACTCGGCGACCTCCGCCTTGCTGGCGGGCAGGTCCGTCCCGCCGAGGGCCTCGCCGACGCGGACGAACTCGCGGTAGTAGCGGTCCAGGGCGGGGCCGCGCAGGGGACGCTTGTGGTAGCGCTCGTGCGCCGTGGCCAGCCCCCACACCACGGTGGCGTAGTTCCAGCGCAGCCATTCGGGGTCGTCCGCGTCGTAGGGCAGGCCGTCGGGGCGGGTGCCCTTCACGGTGTGGTGCATCGCGCGGACGGTGCGGGCGAGCCGCTCGGCGGTCGCGGTGGAACCGTAGGCGGTCCCGATGAAGAACGACAGGGAGTGGCCGAGCCGGACGGCGGCGCCCTCCGGGTCGATGTTGCCGGTCGGGATGCCGTCGACGCGCTCGGGGATGCGCGAGTGGTCGTAGGCCATCCAGCTGATGCTCGGGTCGAGGCCCTCGATGTAGGCGGCGCCGACCAGGCCGAGGATCAGCGTCGGCAGGTGCGAGTGCACGTACCAGACGGCGCTGCCGGGCCCGAACCAGCCGGGGTCGCCCTCGGGGCCGGCGAAGTCCAGGCCCTTGAAGAACCTGGAGCGGATGTCGGCGTCGAAGGCCTGCTCGAAGCGCGTCGCGACGGGGTTCGTCTTGCCGGGCGCGGGCTTGCGGTGCCCCGCCCCGCCGGGACCTGGCGTGCGGTGGCCGTTCTTGCCGGGGCTCGCGGTGGCCGTCATCTGGACTCCCAATTCTGGCTACAACTGTGACCAGAGTAAGCGTCTGGGTACACCCGTGTCCAGACCGGGAGGCGCGGCGCGGGCGCGGTATATCGTCGGGGCATGGCGAACGCGCGCACGGCCACGTCCACCCGGTGGGCCGGGGTGCCCGCGAGCCGGCGGCGGGACGAGCGGCGCGACATGCTGGTCAGGGCCGCGTACCGGCTGTTCGGCGAGGAGGGCGAGGCGGCGCTGACGGTGCGCGCCGTGTGCCGGGAGGCCGAGCTGCACACCCGGTACTTCTACGAGAACTTCCCCGGCACCGACGAGCTGCTCGCGGCCGTCTACGACCGGGAGGCGGCGGCCCTCGGGGAGGCGCTGGCGGCCGCGCTGGACGAGGCGGGCCCGGGCCCGGACGCCCGCACCCGCGCGGGCATCCGCAGCGTGCTCCGCTTCATCAGCGACGACCCGCGCCGGGGCCGGGTGCTGTTCGCCGAGGCGCGCGGCAACGAGGTGCTGGCCGAGCGGCGCCGCGCCGCCCAGACCGCCCTGCTGGACGGCGTCCTCGCGATGAGCAACATCGAGAACCCGCGGCTCCCGGTCGTCGTCGCCGCGACCATGTTCACCGGCGCGATGACCGAGCTGGCCCAGCGGTGGGCGGACGGGCGGCTCGGCGACGACCTCGACGCGGTCGTCGACAGCGCCGTGGAGCTCTCCCTCGCCCTCCACGACACCGCCGCGGCCGGTTGACCGGCCCGGTCGATCGAAGACCCGGTCGGCCGGTCTGCCGATCAGTCAGCCCGTCAGCCGATCAGTTCCAGGGCGCGGTCGAGGGAGACGACGTCCGCGTACTTGGCCTGGAGGTCGAGCAGGTTGGCGGCGTGCAGGCGCGGGTCGCGGTCGCCGCACGCCTCGTCCACCACGAGCGGGCGGAACCCGTGCTGGAGCGCGTCCGTGGCCGTGGCCCGGATGCAGCCGCTCGTGGAGAGCCCGCAGATGAACAGGGTATCGATGCCGGACGAGGTCAGCGTCGCCGCCAGCGACGTCCCGTGGAACGCGCTCGCGTACTGCTTGGTGACGACGGTCTCCCCGGGCAGCGGGGCGACCCCCTCGGCGAAGTCGCCGAGGGGGCTCCCCTCCTCGAACACGCGCAGCGCGGGCACCTTCCGGCGGAACAGCCCGCCGTCCGCGCCGCCCGGCTGGTACGACACCCGGGTGAACAGCACCGGGACCCCGGCGGCCCTCGCCGCGCCGATCAGGGCGATCGCCGCGGCGAGGGCGTCCTCGACGGGGGCGCGCAGCGGCGACCCGTCCTCCAGGTAGGCGCGGGCGAAGTCGACCACCAGCACCGCCGGGGCGTCGCCGCAGCCGAGGCTCTCGCCGAAGCCCGACGCGCGGTAGCCGGCGACGAGGTCGTCCGCGCCCGCCGCGGGGCCGTTCTCCGGGCCGGTCATCGGCGCAGCGCCTCCGCGGAGCGGACGTCGACCGGCGGGTGCGGCGCGGGCAGCCCGGTCTCCTCCTCGCAGCGGGCGAGGATCTCCTCCAGCGGCGGGCCCATGTCGAACACGGGGATCTCCGTCCGGTCGGCGGCCATCTTCGCCCGCAGCAGCTCCGTGGCCTCCTCGTCGAGGACGCCGTCGGCGGTGCAGACGACGCCGTACCCGTCGCGGGCGCCCTCGGCGGTCACGAGACCGCGCAGCACCTCCGCCGCGACCAGCTCGGCGGGACGGGCGAGCGGGTCGCCCCATCCGCCGCCGCCCCACGTGACGAAGTGCAGCACGTCGCCCGGCGCCACCGGCACGTCGTGGACCTTGCTGGGCAGCACCTCGCGGGTGCCGTCCGCCCGGTCGATCCACTTGCGGCCCCGCTCCCCCGGACGTCCGCCGTTCACGCCCCACGGGTAGGTGAGCCAGCGGTCGTCGTGGATCGCGATCGTGCCGGGCTCCTCGAAGTGGTACGCGACGTCGACGCCGTTGCCGCCGCGGTGCAGGCCGGCGCCGCCGGAGTCGGCGATCGTCTCCCACCGCTCGATGCGCAGCGGGTAGTACGACTCCAGGTACTCGCAGGGGATGTTGACGAACGACGGCCACAGCGAGTGCCCGTCGGGGCCGTCCCCGACCGGGCGCCCCGGCACGCCGCCGAACCCGATCGAGTACAGCTGGAACCACTCGCCCTCGCGCGGCCCGGACGTGTAGTGCCCCGAGTACATGAAGTGCGGCGAGGACGAGAACCCGGCCGCGTTCAGGATCTCCGGGTTCGTCTGCCCGAGCAGCCCGCCGAACAGGTCGAACACGCGGCCGATGCCGTGGTTGCGGGCGTTCAGCGCGGCCGGGTGGCGCGGCTTCCAGAACGAGTCCTCGGGGATCGTCACGTCGATCAGCGGGTAGAAGCCGTCGTTCCACAGGATCTGCGGGTCGGCGACCGTGATCACGTAGATGCCGAAGAACATCCGGACGAGGTTCTCGTTGATGAAGTAGTTGATCGGCCCGACCGCCTGCGGCGCCGCGTGGCTGAAGTCGAGATGGACCTTCTCCCCGGTCCGGGTGAGCGAGATCTTCAGCTCGTAGGGGCCGTAGCCGCAGCCGTCGTCGCAGATGTAGTCGGCGAACTCCAGCGTCTGCCCGTCCTCGAAGAGGGTCGCGAGCAGCACCTTCATGGCCTGGTAGTTGCGGTCGAGCAGGGCGTCCAGCGCGGACAGGTAGGTCTCGACGCCGAACCGGTCGCACAGCTCGGTCACCCGCCGCGCCGCCGTCGTGCAGGCCGCGACGAGGCCGTTCAGGTCGGCGCGGTTCCAGTCGGGCATCCGCACCTGGTTGAGGATGATGCGCAGCGCCGCCTCGTTCAGCTCACCGCCCTCGTAGAGCTTGAACGGCGGGACGACCACGCCCTCCTCGTAGATGGTGCGGGCGTCCGCGGGCATCGAGGACGGCGTCTTGCCGCCCACGTCCGACATGTGGCCGAACATCGACGACCAGCCGACGAGCCGGCCCCGGTGGTAGATCGGCACGACCAGCAGCCAGTCGTTGGCGTGGCTGATCGCCGCGCCGCAGGCGTACGGGTCGGACGTCATCAGGATGTCGCCCTCGCCGATCGTCCCGTCGAAGTTCTCCAGGAAGTCGGGCACCGACAGGCCGAACTGGCCGACGACCATCTTCCCGGACGGGTCCGCGATCAGCGGGAACTCGTCGTGCTGCTCGCGGATGCCCGGGGACAGCGCGGTGCGGTACAGCACCTCGTCCATCTCGTGCCGCGCGTTGCGCAGCGCGTTCTCGATGATGTCCAGGGTGACCGGGTCGACCTCCACCCGGCCGACCGGCTCGGTGGTGGTCTGCAGGATCTCGGCCATCAGCCCTCCTCAGTGGGACGGATCAGCAGGCTGCCGCTCGGGTGGACGGTCGCGGCGTGCCCGGACAGGACGAGGGTGGTGGAGTCCATCTCGACCACGACGGCCGGACCGGCCACCACGTCCCCGGCGCGCAGCTTGGAACGGTCGAAGATGCGGGCGGGCGCGAGCGCGCCGTCCATCCACACCTCGGTCTCGCGGACCAGCGCCGCGGACGGGTCGCCGTCGCCCTCCGGGAGGGTGCGCCAGGCGACCTCGGGGCGCGGGCCGCTCACGGTGACCCGCAGGTTGATCACTTCGCGCTCGTTGTCGAGCAGGAAGGAGAACAGCCGCTTGTGCTCGGCGTCGAACGCGGCGCCCAGCTCGGCGAGCAGGTCGCCGTCCACGGTCGCGCGGTCGACCTCGACGGGGATCTCGAAGCCCTGCCCGTGGTAGCGCAGGTCGATCTGGTACGTCGCGGTCTGGCTGTCGCGCGGGACGCCCTCGGCCTCCAGCCGCGCGGCGGCGGCGTCGGCCAGCTCGGCGAGCGCGGCGCGCAGCTCGGCGTCGTCGAGGGTGGAGAAGCGGCGCACCATCGTGCGGGCGCTCTCGTCGCGGGCGCAGGTCGTCGCGTCCCCGTAGGCGCACAGCACGCCCGGCGACGGCGGCACGATCACCGGCCACGAGCCGGTCAGCCGGCCGAGCGCGTTGGCGTGCAGCGGGCCCGCGCCGCCGAACGACATCAGCGCGAAGTCGCGCGGGTCGAAGCCCTGCTGGACGCTGATCAGCCGCAGCGCGCCCAGCATGTTCTCGTTGACGATGTCGATGATCCCCGCCGCGGCGGCCTCCACGCTCGGCAGGCCCATCGCCTCGGCGACGCGGCCGACCGCCTTGCGGGCGGCCTCGACGTCCAGCGAGATCTCCCCGCCGGCGAGCTGCGTCGGCAGGTAGCCGAGGACCACGTTGGCGTCGGTGACCGTCGGGTCGGCGCCGCCCGCGCCGTAGGCGGCCGGGCCCGGGTCGGCGCCCGCCGACTGCGGGCCGACCCGCAGCGCCTTCGTCAGCTCGGGGACGTGCGCGATCGAGCCGCCGCCCGCGCCGACCGTGCGGACGTCCACGCTCGTCGCCCGGACGGTCAGGTCGCCGACGCTCGTCTCCCGGCCGATCCGCGGGCGCCCGCCGAGGACCAGCGCCACGTCCGTGGACGTCCCGCCCATGTCGAAGGTGAGGAAGTCGCGGAACCCGGCCTGCTCGGCGAACCACACCGCGCCGGTCACCCCGCCCGCCGGGCCGGACAGCAGCAGCGACACCGGGTCCTCGGCCGCCTTGTCGGCGCGGGTGAGGCCGCCGTCGCTGCGCAGCACCGCGAGCGGCGCCGCGATGCCGCTGCCGGTCAGCGACCGGTCGAGGTTGCCGACGTACCGGGCGACCTCCGGCTGCACGTAGCTGTTCGCCACGGTCGTGACGGTGCGCTCGTACTCCCGCATCTCCGGCAGGACGTGGCTGGACAGCGACACCGGCACGCCCGGCAGCTCCTCGGCCGCGAGCTCCGCCACCCGCCGCTCGTGCGCGTCGTTCGCGTACGAGTTGATCAGCGAGACGGTCAGCGCCTCGATCCCGGCCCCGGCCAGCCGGCGCAGCGCCTCGCGGGCGCGGTCCTCGTCCAGCGGGGTGACGATCGTGCCGTCGGACCTGATCCGGCCGGGGATCTCCACGGTGTGCTCCAGCCGGGCCAGCGGCTCCGGCTTCGGCCAGATGATCCAGCCCGCCAGCCCGCCCGGCACGAACGACCGGCCGATCTGCAGCACCTGCCGGAACCCCTCGGTCGTGACCAGGCCGACCCGCGCTCCCCTGCCCTGCAGGATCGCGTTGGTCGCGACCGTCGTGCCGTGCAGCACGTGCGCGACCTCGGACGGCTCGATCCCCGCGTCCCGGCACACCTTGCGGATGCCGTTGAGGACGCCCTCGGACTGGTCCGCCGGTGTGGACGCTGTCTTGGCGCGGTGGCTGACGCCGGTCTCCTCGTCCACCAGCAGCACGTCGGTGAACGTGCCGCCTACATCGACGCCTAGGCGATAACCCATGTCGGTCTCCCGAAGCCGTACCTGCTCTAGATGGTTCCGCGCTCGGCCAGCGCGGCGATCTCGTCTTCTCCGAGGTCCAGGAGGGCGCCGTACACCTCCCGGTTGTGCTCGCCGAGCGCCGGGCCGGCGTGCCGCACCGATCCCGGCGTCTCGCTGAGCTTGGGGAACGCGTTGTGCATCGGGAGCTCCCCGAAGTCGGGGTGGACGAGCCGCACGATGGCCTCGCGGGCCGCGAAGTGCGGGTCGTCGAACATGTCCTTGGCGGTGTAGATGCGGCCCGCGGGCACGCCGCCCTCGTGCAGTGTCTCCAGCAGCGCCTCGGTGTCGAGCGTCGCCGACCAGGCGGAGATGAGCTCGTCCAGCTCGGCCATGTTGCGGCCCCGGTCGGCGTGCCCGGCGAAGCGCGGGTCCTCGGCCAGCTCGGGGCGGCCCATCGTCTTCGCGAGCCGTCCGAACACGGTGTCCTGGTTGGCGGCGATGAGGATCATCTCGCCGGACGCGGTCGGGTACACGTTGCTGGGCGACACGTTCGGCAGCACCGAGCCGGTGCGCTCGCGCTGGTAGCCCGCCACGGCCCACTCGGGCAGCAGCGACTCCATCATCGCCAGCACCGCCTCGTAGATGGCCGAGTCGACGATCTGGCCGCGGCCGGTGTTGCTCCGGTGGTGGACGGCGACGAGCGCGCCGATCGTGGCGAACACGGCGGCGAGCGAGTCACCGAGCGAGATCCCGGCGCGGGACGGCGGGTTCTCCGGGTCGCCCGTGACGTACCGGATGCCGCCCATCGCCTCGCCGATCGACCCGTACCCGGCGCGCGGCGCGTACGGGCCGCTCTGCCCGAAACCGGACACGCGGACGAGGATCAGCCCCGGGTTCTCCGCGCGGAGCCGGTCGAAGTCCAGGCCCCAGCGCTCCAGCGTGCCGGGCCGGAAGTTCTCCACGACGATGTCGGCCTGCCCGATGATCCGCCGCGCCAGGTCCTGGCCCTCGGGGGTGCGCAGGTTGCACGTCACCGACTTCTTGTTGCGCGCCACCACCGGCCACCACAGGGACTTGCCGTGCGGCTTCTCCCGTCCCCACTGGCGCATCGGGTCGCCCACGCCCGGCGACTCCAGCTTGATCACCTCGGCGCCGAAGTCGCCGAGCAGCTGGCCGCAGAAGGGCCCCGCGAGCAGCTGCCCCATCTCCACCACGCGCAGGTCGGCGAGGGGACCCCGGGCGGCCGGGGTGTCCTGGGTGGCGCCGTCGTGCGTTGACATCTAGCGGATCCTCGTTTCGGTGTCGTCGTTGCCGGGAGGGTCGCCGGCGGCTGGGTCACCGGCGGCCTGGGCTTCGGCCTGGGCTTCGGCGGCCTGGGCTTCGGCCTTCGCGGCGGCCCGGAGCAGCACCGCCTTCGCTGCGAGAACGTGCGCCCGCATCACCGACTCGGCCCAGGTCCCGTCGCCCGCCCGCAGCGCGGCGGCCAGCTCCCGGTGGTGCGCGGAGCTGCGGGCCAGATCGTCCGGCGCGTACCCGTGGAAGGTGCGCATCACCAGCGGGAGCTGGACGACGGCGTTGAGCATCGACACCAGCCGGGCGCTCGCCGCCGCCGCGCGGACGATCCCGTGGAACTCGGCGTTCAGTTCCGCGACGCGGTCGAGGTCCTGGCGGTCGCCGGGGGCCGCGGCCCGCTCCATGAGATCGCACAGCTCGTGCATGCGGTCCACGTCCTCCGGCTCGATGCGGGTGGCGGCCCGCCGCGCGGCGGCGCCCTCCAGCAGCATCCGCAGGTCGTAGATCTCCTCCAGGTCCTCCGGCGTCCAGTCGGGGACGCGGGCGCCGCGGTGCGGCAGCACCTCGACCAGGCCCTCGACCTCCAGCCGGCGCAGTGCCTCGCGGACCGGCGTCCGGCTGGAGCCGGTCTGCTCGGCCAGCTCTGCCTCGCCGAGCCGCGCCCCGGGCGGGTGGACGCCGTCCAGGATGTCGGCGCGCAGCCGTGTGTACACACGGTCCACGGCACGGACCATCCGAACCTCCTCAGCGGTCGATTGCATGCAAGATAAGCATTTCGGTCGCTTGACACAAGGGTTAGACCTGGCCGATTCTCGGCATGTCGACAGATTGCATACAAGGGAAGGCCCCATGGCGCACGTCGAAGTCATCGAGGTGGGACCCCGGGACGGGCTGCAGAACGAGGCCGCGATCCTGCCCACCGCCGACAAGGTGCGGCTCATCGAGCGGAGCATCGCCGCCGGGCTGCGGCGGATCGAGGCGGTCAGCTTCGTCAACCCCAAGCGCGTCCCGCAGATGGCCGACGCGGAGGCCGTGATGGAGCGCGTCCCCCGGCCGGACGGGGTGCGCTACGCGGGGCTCGTCCTCAACCCGCGCGGTCTCGACCGGGCGCTCGCCGCGGGCGTGGACGAGGTCAACGTGGTGGTCGTGGCCACCGACGAGTTCAGCCGCCGCAACCAGGGCTGCTCGGTCGAGGAGGGGCTGGCCAACTGGGCGCGGATCGCCGCCGACGCGCGCGCCGCCGGGCTGTTCCGCAGCGTCACGATCGCGGCGTCCTTCGGCTGCCCGTTCGAGGGCGAGGTGCCGGCGGCGCGCGTCCTGGACCTGGTGCGGCGGATCGCCGAGAGCGAGCCCGACGAGATCGCGCTGGCCGACACCATCGGCGTCGGCGTCCCGGCGCAGGTGCGCGAGCTCCTGACCGGCGCCGCGGAGATCGCGCCGGGCGTGCCGCTGCGCTGCCACTTCCACAACACGCGCAACACCGGCTACGCGAACGCGCTCACCGCGGTCGACCACGGAGTCAGCGCCCTGGACGCGAGCACCGGCGGGTTCGGCGGCTGCCCGTTCGCGCCCGCCGCGACCGGCAACATCGCCACCGAGGACCTGGTCTACGCGCTGGACCGGACGGGCGTCAGGACCGGCGTCCAGCTGGGCCCGGTCACGGAGACGGCGGCCTGGCTGGCGGAACGGCTGGACAGCCCGGTGCAGGCGCTGCTCGGCCGCGCCGGAAACTTCCCCGCGGCGCCCTCCGCGTCCTGACGGGCGGGGCGGACCGGCGGGCGGGGCGGGCGGTCACCACTCGGCGGGCGAACCGTCCGGCTGCAGGAACTCCAGCCGGTTGCCGAGGTTGTCGAAGGCGTAGAAGCGGCGGTGGCCCGGGAAGTCGTCGTCCCAGGCCACCTCGGTGCCGTGCCGCGCCAGCCGTTCGGCGAGGGCGTCCAGGTCGGCGACGCGGATGCCGGGATGCGCCTTGCGGGCCGGGCGGAAGTCCTCCTCGACGCCGAGGTGGATCTCCAGGGCGTCCGCGCGCACCCAGAGCCCGCCCCGCGCGGCCAGCACCGGCGGTTTCGCGATCTCCTCCATGCCGAGGGCGTCCACGTAGAACGCGCGGCAGGCGTCCTCACTGCCGGGCGGGATGGCGATCTGGACGTGGTGCACCCCGAAGGTGAACGGCGTGGCGTGCTCGGGTCCGTAGCCCTGTGCCGGGAGTCGCGTCATGATCACATCATGCGCGGGTGAAGTAGGCCCGGATGACTGTTCTACCGGGCTCTGTCCGGATGCGGACGAAGTCGGCGAGCTTGTGGACGAGCAGCAGGCCCCGCCCGCCGATCGAGTCGGCCGGCACCGGACGCCGGCCCGCCAGCGGGTCGGCGATGTGCCCCGCGTCGCAGACCTCGATGACCAGCTGGGTGGCGTCGTACCAGATCCACAGCTCGCCCCTGCCGCCGCCGTGCTCCACGGAGTTGGCGGTCAGCTCGCTGGCGACGAGCTCGGCGTCCTGGACCCGGTCCTCGTCGAGCCCGGCCTCCCTCGCGCCCTCGACGACCAGCGACCGCACCGCCTTCAGCGCGGCGGCGTCGAAGGGCAGCCGCCGCGTACGCGCCGCCGGCGCGGCGGCGGCCGGTACGGCGGCGGGCGGCGCCTCCGCGTCCGGCGGATCGCCGACGCGCTCCCCGCTGCCGGTCATGACGTCCTCCGACCCCACTCGTTGCCTAGGACAATCGTCCATGGTCCCCTTCGCGAGCGAACGGCGAGGCCCGCCCCACCTCCGGGTCTCTTCCCTGACCACCGGCACGTTAGACGGGACCTCTCAGGTTCGGCATACCCGCCCCCGCCGCGAACCCGCCGGACGCCCCGCGCCGGGTCCGGCCAGGTCGCCAAGCGGAGGGACGCCGGGGGTACTGCCTTTACCGCATCATTCGCACACTGGGAGGAAACCCCATCGAGTGCCGGGCCACCGGGCCCGGCGTGAGGAACGCGTTCCCGTGGACTCCACCGCACCCGCGAACGCCGGCGCACCTTCGGCCGGATCCGGCGCGCCCGCGACCGGAACCGGCGCGACCGGAACCGGCGCGCCCGGCCGCACCCTCCGGCTCGGCGGCCGCCCGCTGCCCGTCGCCGGGCCCGCCCGCATGTACGTCTGCGGCATCACCCCGTACGACGCGACCCATCTCGGCCACGCGCGCACCTTCGTCTGGGCCGACATCGCCGCCCGCGTCCTGCGGCACGCCGGCGTGGGCGTGCGCGTCTGCCGCAACGTCACCGACGTCGACGACGTGCTGGACCAGGCCGCGCACCGCGCCGGCAGCCCCTACGACAGCTTCGCCGCCGTCCAGCAGTACTACTTCGAACGCGACCTCGACGTGCTCGGCGTCCACGCCGTCGACCACCAGCCGCGGGCGCACAACCATGTCCGGGAGGTCATCGCGCTCGCGCAGGGCCTCCTCGCGTCCGGCCGCGCCTACCTGCGGGACGGCGCGGTGCGCTTCCGCGGCGCCGACGTCCCCGGACGGGTGGGAGTCGGCGAGGAGGAGGCGCGCGCGCTGCTGGACGAGTACGGCGACGAACCCGGCGACCCCGACAAGGAGCATCCGTTCGACGTGGCCGTATGGCGGCCGTCGCGCGCGGGCGAGCCCGCCTGGCCCAGCCCGTGGGGCCCCGGCCGCCCCGGCTGGCACGCCGAGTGCGCCGCGATGGCCATGACCGTCTTCGGCCCCGCGATCGACCTGCACTGCGGCGGCACCGACCTGTGCTTCCCGCACCACGCCTACGAGGCCGCCATGGCCGAGGCGCTGACCGGGGTGCGGCCCTTCTCTCGCGCCTGGCTGCACGTCGGCATGGTCCGCCGGGACGGCCGGAAGATGGCCAAGTCCACCGGGAACCTGGTGCTCGTCTCCGACCTCGTCCCGGACCACCCGGGCGCCGCCGTCCGGCTCATGCTGATCAGCGAGCCCTGGAGGCACGCCTGGGACTACACCCCGGAGGCCCTCGACGAGGCCGCCGCCTTCCTGGACCGGCTCCACACCGCGGCCGGGCGGCGCACCGCGTCCGCCACCGCCGAGGAGGCCGTGACGCAGGCGCTTCTGGACGATCTCGACGTCCCCGCCGCGCTGGCCATCGCCGAACAGGAGGGCGCCGGATCCGCGCGGCTCGCCCTGCACCTGCTGGCCCTCGCGTGAGCGGCGCGGGGCGCTCGCTAGGCCCGGATCACGCGGACGCCGGCCTCGGTGAAGGCCGCGACCTCCGCGTCCGGCACCGTCTCGTCCGTGACCAGGACGTCGATGTCGCCGACCGCGCAGATCCGGGCGAACGCCCGGTGCCCGACCTTGGAGCCGTCCGCCACCACGACGACCTGCTCGGCGCGCTCGGCCATCAGCCGGTTCACGTCGGCCTCGCCCTCGTTGTGGCAGGTCGCGCCGTGCCGGGCGTCCACCCCGTTCACCCCGATGATCGCGACGTCCAGCGTCACCTGGTCGAAGATCCCGGTGGCCAGCGGCCCGGTCAGCTCGTAGGACTGCGGCCGCGGCACCCCGCCGGTCAGCACGATCTTCACATGCGGCCGGACGGCCAGCTCGTTGCCGATGTTCAGCGCGTTCGTCACGATCGTCAGCGCCGGGGTCGCCCCCTCGGCGTGCAGGTCGGCGCGGGTGGCGAGGACCCGGGCGACCTCCGAGGTCGTCGTCCCGCCGTTCAGCCCGATGATCGACCCCGGCACGGCCAGCTCCGCGGTCGCCGCCGCGATCCGCTGCTTCTCCGACGCGTGCCGCGCCGCCTTGTAGCGCAGCGGCAGGTCGTAGCTGACGCTCTGCGCCACCGCGCCGCCGCGGGTGCGGGTCAGCATCTGCTGCTGCGCGAGCTGGTCGAAGTCGCGGCGGATCGTCGCCGCCGACACCCCCATCCGCCGGGCCGCCTCCTCGACCGTCAGCCGGCCCGCGCCCGCGAGCAGTTCGAGCAGCGCGTTCCAGCGCTCGTGCCGGGTCACACCGGCCCCCTTTCCAGCGGGTGGGGGACTGTCCGGGGCGGAGGTCATCGATGGATTCTAGCCCTGCGCTCCCCTGGCTCTACCTGCTCGTTACGGCAGTGGAACAATCAGCAACGAGCAGAGGCGCGCAGTGAAGGAGTCCCATGACGAAGCCGGCCACCGGGCTGACCCTGACCAACGCCCGCATCGTCCTGCCGGACGGCGTCCGGCACGGGGACCTGCACATCGCCGACGGCAGGATCGTCGCCGCCGGGGCGGGCGAGGAGATCGACCTCGCCGGGCGGCACGTCGTCCCCGGATTCGTGGACATGCACGTCCACGGCGGCGCGGGCGCGTCCTACCAGCGCCCCGACGAGGCGCACCGCGTCGCGTCCTTCCACCTGGCCCACGGCACCACCACCACGATCGCGAGCCTGGTCACCGGCAGCACCGCCGAACTCGCCGACGCCGTCACCGGCCTCGCCGACCTCGCCGCGGACGGCGTGATCGCCGGGATCCACCTGGAGGGCCCCTACCTGTCCCGCGACCGCTGCGGCGCCCACGACCCGGCGCTGCTGCGCGACCCCGACCCCGCCGAGTTCGCGCGCCTCGTCCGGCTCGGCCGCGGCCACCTGCGCATGATCACCCTCGCGCCGGAGCTGCCCGGCGGCCTCGACCTCGTCCGGGACGCCGTCGACGCCGGCGTCATCGCCGCCGTCGGCCACACCGAGGCCGACGGCGCCACCGTCCGCGCCGCGTTCGACGCCGGCGCCCGCGTCGCGACCCACCTGTTCAACGCGATGCGTCCGCTGCACCACCGCGAGGGCGGACCGATCGCCGCCGCGCTCAACGACCCCCGGGTCACCGTCGAGCTGATCAACGACGGCGTCCACGTGGAGCCGGCCGTGGCGCGCCTGGCGTTCGCCGCCGGCCACCGCGTCGCGCTGATCACCGACGCCATGGCCGCCACCGGCATGGGCGACGGCTCCTACCGCCTCGGCGTCATGGACGTCGAGGTCCGCGACGGCCGCGCCGTCCTCGCCGGCGGGACGTCCATCGCCGGCAGCACGATCACCATGGCGGACGCGTTCCGCCTCGCCGTCACCAGCCTCGGCCTGCCGATCGAGGACGCCGCCCGCGCCGCCTCGCTCGTCCCCGCCCGCGCGCTCGGCGTGGACGGCCGCACCGGCTCCCTCGAACCCGGCAAAGACGCCGATCTGGTCGTCCTCGACGACGACCTCCGGGTCGACTGGGTGATGCGGCGCGGGCGCCGACTGTGACGAACGTCCCGGGTGCCCGAATTCTCGGCGAGAATTGATGGCGTCCAGGCGTCCGACAAGGGAATCATGGAACCGTGGAACGTCTACGGGGATGGCCGGTCACGCTGACCGAGGGTCCCGTCGGGCTGCGCCCGCTGCGGCACCGCGACGCCGCCGCCTGGCGCGAACTGCGCGTCCGCAACGCCGACTGGCTCCGCCCATGGGAGCCCACCAACCCCGAGACACCGCTGTTCCGCAGCGGCCTCGGGCCCTACATCAGCATGGTGCACACGATGCGCCGCGAGGCCCGGCAGGGCCTCGCCCTGCCCTGGGTCGTCACCCACGACGACGACTTCGCCGGCCAGCTCACGATCGGCGCGATCGTCTGGGGCTCGGCCCGCTCCGCGCAGATCGGCTACTGGGTCGACAAGCGGGTGGCCGGACGCGGCCTCATTCCGACCGCCGTCGCCCTCGCCGTCGACCACTGTTTCTTCACCGTCGGCCTGCACCGCCTCGAAGCGAATATCCGCCCGGAGAACGCCGCCAGCCGCCGCGTCGTGGAAAAGCTCGGATTCCGGGAAGAGGGAATTCGGCGCCGCCACCTTCACATCGACGGCGCCTGGCGCGACCACATCTGCTACGCCCTCACCGTCGAGGACGTGCCCGGCGGCCTGCGCGCACGCTGGCTCGCCGACCGCAAACAGGCATTTCCCCGCGGCGGCTGAGCCGCCCGTGACTTTCCGGCCGTAAGAATCCTGCGAACGAGAAGGCCGGGCAAACGGAGAGTAACGGCGAGATCGATCTCGCGACACACCGCCCCTTATGCTCGTCAACCTCTGACAGCCCCTCGTACCGTGCGGGGCGTGACCCTGCTCCCATTGCACGTTCGCGCGCCGAAAGTCGGCCCGCCTACCGAGCGTGCCCTGGGACGGTGGGGCCGGTGAGCAGCACCGTTCTCTACCTCGCCATCGTCGCCGTCTGGGCGGTCGTCCTGGTACCCATGTGGCTGCGCCGCGACACCGAGGCGACCGGGATCTCCCGGCTGCTCCACAAGCGCGACGAGGAGGCCGAGGAGCCGGAGGAGACCACGGCCCCGAGGCCCCGCCGCCGCGTGACCCGCGCCACCGTCATCGCCCGGCGCCGCCGCCGCACCACGGGCCTCACCGCGCTGCTCGTCACCGCCGCCGCCGTCGTCGCGTCCGGCGTCGCCCCCTGGTGGGTCACCCTGCCCCCGGCCGCCCTGCTGGCCGGCCACCTGGTCCTGCTGCGCGTGGCCGTGGGCATGGACGCCGCCCGCCGCCGCACCGAGGCCGCCCGCGCCGCCGCCGCGCGCGCCCGCGCCCTCGAGGCCCGCCGCGCCGCCGAGGAGACCGAACCCGCCGAGGTCATCGAACTCGTCACCCCCGACGAGGTCTTCGACCAGTACGCCGACGACCGCCGGGCCGTCGGCGAGTAACCGAGGCGCGAGCACCCCCCGATGTTTGCTAACCTTACGGAGTCGTTGGGGCTGTAGCGCAGTCCGGTAGCGCACCTCGTTCGCATCGAGGGGGTCAGGGGTTCAAATCCCCTCAGCTCCACCAACGAACCGCAGGTCAAGGGCCTGATCGGAGCACACTCCGATCAGGCCCTTGATCTTTTGTCATCGAGATGCTCGTCGGAATCCAGCAACAGATGACACGATTCGGCCGCCTCACCCAACCGGTTGGGTGAGTGTGGAACAAGGCGCTACTGGAGCACCCCTTTGGACATGCGTGCGCCGCGCGGCGAGCTGGACGGGGGACGGCCCGAGCGCACGAGGTGTGCGGAGGGCGTTACCGTCTCTGTAGAGCGAGACGCCGTGGACAGTAACCCGCCGCAGTGGGGCACGGGCAGTGGTGCTCAGTGCAGCCGACGAAGACGAGGCCGTCGCGAAGAAAGGGGCGGCGAGGTCACTGCGAGGGCCAGAGGGCAGCGGACAAGAGGTTCGTGGTTTCGAGAGGCGGCAGTCCGTCGTCGAGTTGGCGGAGGCGGTCGTAGACGGTGCGCATCGCTCCACGGTCCGGAAGGTATTGTCCGCCTGCGGCCTTCTCTAGGACGGTCAGTGTGCTGGCCAGACGCAAGGCTCCGACACGGGCGCCGCCGTCGCGGAGAAGCCTCAGGCGGTTGCTCTCCGCCTCTGCGACCCGCGCGCCGGGCCCGTCATCGATCAGCACGATCACTTCGTGGCCGGCTTGGGCGGCGACGACCGCATGCGCGATCACCATCGTTTCGCCGAGATCTTTCGAATGCCGCAGCCGCTCCTCCAGAGGGAGCCGGGTGATTCGGTGGACGACTGCTGCCAGCTCAGGGGTCACGTCGTCGGAGAGAACCCGCATGTAGCGTTCGGGCAGTTTGTTCCATACCCTTACGGCATTTCGGAACCGGTTGTCCTGCCGGGACTTACGCAGCAGTTCGTTTTTGACCGTCTCCGGTGCGCACAGTGGCCCCAGGGTCCCGATGAGGAGGCGCTCCTTGTTGATGGAAAAGAAGTTGAGTCCGGGGCCGGCGTCGATGATGGGCCGGTGCCTCATCCCGGGTCTCGCTTCGCCGCGGCTCCTGGCTCGTCCTCATACCGTGTGTCGTCGTCCAGGTCGGACAGATCCATGTCCACATCGGGAAGATCGGCGGCCTTGGCCCAGGTGACAGTGGTGTCGGTGGGCTCAACGCCCGCTTCGCGCAGGTCGGCCTCGGCCTCCGCAAGGGTGATGCCCCGCAGTGTGGCTATGGCCTGGGCGGGCAGCACTCCGATCGCGTAGCCATTGATCGCGCGAGCGAGCAGCCGCTGCGGTGTCCGCCGCTTGCTGGACTCCGCCTGCAACGCGCGGTACTGGTCGGTCCACCCGAAGCGTGCTGCCAACTGGGGGGTGTAGAACTCCCCCCACTCCTCGCTGGTCGCGTGGTCAATGTATCCGGCCTGCTCAAGGGCGATCGCGGCGATCGCGGGGGATACCAGGAACCGCTGTACCACTGCCGACAGCGACGCCAAGGTCAGCTCCTGCCCGTCCCGCAGGAACTCGCGCACTCCCTCGACGGGCACGAGGAGGTGCCGGGCGAAGGCGCGGCACCTGTCCTCCCTCGGGGATGCCTCGCTCCAGTCGCCCACCTCGGCGTCAGTCCAGTCCTCGAAGAGGACGTGGGCGAGTTCGTGCGCGAGCGTGCTGCGTTGCCGCATCGGATGCTCGGTACGTGCGACCCCGATGAACACGACCCCGCTATCCGGGTCCCGCATTGCCAGGCCGTGCTCGTCCGGGCCCACGTCGAGCACCGCTACGTCCACCCCCGTCGTCTGCTCGATGACCGTCACCAGGTCCCCGAGCGGCTGCACCCCCAGACGGTGCTCACGACGGAAGCGCTGCGCGGCGGCGCGGCCTTCCGTTTCGGTGTCCACCGTGCTCCGGCCTCCAGGTCAGACCGTCGCGGGAACGGCCTGATCGTCCAGGTAGTCGTTCAGTTCGAGGAAGCTCAGCAGCGCCTCGCGCATCTCCTCCATACCGGAGCCGTTCGTCGCCCGTGCCGCGTACTGCACGCGCTCCGCCACCGTCCCGGTGCCGCTGAGTTGGGGGATCGTGTGACCGGTCGCCTGAGCGATCAGCACGATCTCTGGCATCTTCGCCACCCGATCTCCGGAGATGATCCGCGAGAGAGTGGGCTGGGAGATGCCGGTTGCATCCGCGAGGCCCCGTTGGCTCAGCCCAGCCGCCACGCGGGCGCGCTCGATCAGTGCGCCGACATTCGTCGTTGCCATGATCACCCCTGAATCACTTTGCTACTCTGTGATTCAGACTAGGTGGTCTAACACCACCAGTCAACTGCGAGGCCGGCAGCCATGCCTTGCAGTCCGCTTAAGACCAGGTACGTGGGCCCTCGACCGTGAGCTTTACGACTCTCGTGTGGAACCGTCAGGACCGCATCCCCGCGTCCCGCTCGCAGAGACCGGCCACGAGGCGGCATTTGCGGCCATCACCACTGGCGATCGGGGCGCGGTAACCCGGCTGTGGACCATCTCGGGGAAGTCCTTCTGCAGCGAGGGACGCTCTATCCGGCCCTTCCGTCACCTCAGGCCAAGCTCGTCTCGCTTCGCACTGGCGATCAGCTTGGCGAAATCTTCCGCAGTAAGCGAGAGATGGCTTCCGCCTGGGGCCTTGCTGTCTCGCAGTCCGATGGCGTTGTCGAGCCGGGCGACCTCCACGCACTTGCCGCTCGTCCCATCGCTGGACCGGCTGCTCTTACGCCACTGGGGGGAAGTCACGTCATGGTCTCCATCAGTTGCTCGATCAGACTCCGACTGGAGTCTACGGGGAGAGCAACCGCCCCAATACGGTCGAACCTGTCTAGCAGCCCATCGACTTCAGAGGCGTCCGCGACGAGCCGGCCGCCAGTGGGAGCCTCGACGTAGCCGACCTGCCCCTCCTTGACCCTGATGACCTTGAACGGCCCGTCCAGACCCGCGTTGGCGCCTGCGGTGTTGGGGACGATCCGCAAGGTCACATTGGGAAGCTCGGACAGTTCGATGAGCCGCGCGAGTTGCTCGCGCATGACCGTCCTCCCACCGACCAGGCAGGGCAGAGCCGTCTCGGCCAGGATCACCCAGAGGTCAGCGGGGCTGTCCCTCGTCAAGATCTTCTGCCGCGCCATGCGCGCCTCGACCATTGCGTCGATCCCCGGTTCGCGCCCCTCGATCAGGAGCGCCCGCGCGTACGCAGGTGTCTGCAGCAGAGCGGGGATCAGCTGGCCGCTGTACATCCTCAGGACACTGGCTCGCCCCTCCGAGTCGGTGAAGGTCTTGGTCGGGTAGCGGGGACGCATTACTGCGTCCCCGCCCCCTCAGAACCGTGCGTGCCATTCGTCACGGCACACGGCTCAAGCAGATCCAAGCG
>NZ_FZOR01000017.1 GCF_900188445.1 Actinomadura meyerae | reverse complement strand
CGAGAACATCACCCACGACTCGCCGGCCACGATCCGATTGATCTGCCCAGCAGCTTAATTTAACGGCATTGCACCATGGAATTGGTGAACGCGGCATCAGTGATCGCTGCCGCACTCGCCTCCCGCACCGTCCCCGACTCCCCAGCCGCCTGCCTGGAACTGGCCGAAGAACTCGCCTCCGCCAACGATCTACAAGAGGCCGCGCTAGCCGGGCTCGTCGGCGTCGTGGACAGCGCCCGGGAAGTGCAGCGGTGGGGTTTCCCCTCCACCCGTTCCTGGCTGCGGTCCCGCATGGGCATGCGAGAATCCCGCGCCAAAGAGCGGCTGACCCTGGCCCGCCAGCGCCACCGCCTGACGGAGGTCACCGAGCGGTGGACCGCAGGCGAACTGTCAACCGGGTACGCCGCGACGATCGCCGAGGCCACCGCCCGCCTGGACGATGACGACTGCGGCGCCGCTGAGGACATCCTGCTGGACATGGTCGACCAGGGCTTCTCCGCGGGGAAGGTCGCCAGCTTCGGTAAGCGGATCCGCGACGTCATCGCCGAACGCGACGGACGCGAGCAGGAGCCCGAGGAGGCGCGGCGTGGATATGAGCGGTCCTGGATCGACTCCACCCGGTCCCTGGACGGTGGCCGCTACATCAAGGGCTGGTTGAACGCCGAGGACGCCGCGATCTGGGACGGCACCCTCGCACCGCTGGCCAAGCCCGCCGGAACCGACGACCGGCGCGACCTGTCCGAACGCACCGCGGCCGCGCTCACCGGCGTGCTGTCGGGTGGGCACACGGCCACCAAGGTCACCGTCATCTGCGACCTGGACACCCTCACCGGCGGAACCACCCCAGCCCGCCTCACCGACGGCACCCCCATCCCCGCAGCCCAAGCCCGCCGCATCGCCCTGAGCGCCGGAGTGTCACCGCTGCTGCTCGGTCAGGGGAACACCCCGCTGTACCTGGGGCACCGGGTCAGGTTCGCCACCGCCCCGCAGCGCCAAGTCCTGGAGGCGCTGTACGACACCTGCGCGGTACAGGGATGTGAAGTACCGGGCACGTTGTGCGAGGTCGACCACGTCCACGGCTGGGCCCTCGGCAACAGCCCCACCGACATCGACAAACTCACCCTCACCTGCGGCTGGCACAACCGCTACAAACACACCCACCCCGACCGCCTCCACATCACCAAAACACCCGACGGCCGCTACACCTACCGGCTCCACCCACCGGGTATCCGAACACTCGGCCCCGACGGCGATCCTGAACCCGGACGCCCACCACCCACACCACCCGCATGGTTCGAGGCCGCGTGATCGACAGACCGGTGCCCGAGCCCGGCCGCCCCCGGCGGCACGGGCCGGGCTCGCACGGGCTGGGCTCGCCTGCCCACCCCCACCCACCTGCCGCGCTGCCCCATAAAGCTAACGGCGCCTGATCGGCAAGCTCCAACTGGCCGTGCCACCCACCGCGGCCGGGCAGCCATCCCCTCAACCCGGCAGCGCCCACCCCCGGTAGGCCCCAGTAGGCCCACTGCCCCGGCCTCGGCCACCCCGGGCGTCAGCTTGCAGCCCTCCCCGGCCCGGTCACCTGCCAGACTCGCGCCAAAGCGTGTGAATCACAGCCTGCAGCGCGTCCCGTCCTCCGCGCCTCCCGCCGCTACCCTCCGGCCAGGGCTGAGGCGACCCACCTCCTGACCAAGGCCCGGCAAGGGCGGGCCGGGGCTTGCCGGCACGTTCGAGTGATGGGGATGTGGTTCCTGTATGGGGTGGGGGCGGCGCGTCGGGCAGAGGGCAGGCGGAGCCTGCCCGACGAAAGCTGCACTCAGGGGCCGCAGAGGCTCCAAAGTCAAGGGTGGGACGGAGTCCCATCGCGAAGCGACGCCGAAGGCGCCCTTGACTTTGGAGGGGCGGCCCCGTACGCAGCGCCGCCCCCACCACGATTCCCCCAACACCGAACATCCGACACCGAACAGCGATCAGACCATGGCCGATGAGGGAACCGGCACCGACTCCTAGCGCCTGGCCCAGGCCCGCGCCAAGCGCCAACAGCAAGCCATCGGCTGACCTGCGGACACCGTAGCCGAGGACAGGCATGACGACCCCGCCCTCGACCTCCGAGCTCCTACCACCGGCGCAGCAGGGCCGTGGCGATGGCGACCTGAACGGGTTCCAGCATCACCTTTCCGTCTTCGACCTCCCATAGGGCGTTCTGCAGCACGCGGCCGAGAGTCCAGCCGGTCGCCCGGTTCCGGTCCAGGCCGACGACCTCGGTCAGCAGGTCGAAGCGCCGGAGCACCGCGCGAGTCACATCACCGGTGGCCTCGACCTCGTCCCACCGATTGTCCAGCGCGGGCAGCAACTCGAATCCCGGGTCACCGGCCAGCGGTTCGGGATCGATCGCCAGCCAGGGTTCCCGTTCTCCGGCAAGAACGTTGTCGTAGTGCAGATCCCAGTGCAGCAGGCGGTCGCCAGGTTCACCCATCAGCTCGGTCACGGCCGACGCACAGATGCGCACCAGCCTCTGTTCGGCAGGGTCACGCAATGCCGACACCGCCTGCGGGACTTGGTCGAGCATGGCGGCGGCGATGTCGGACAGCCGCCGCAGACCTGTCGGGGCAGGCACCGAGGTCAGCCGTGCCATCAGATCGGCCAGGACCCGCAGGGCCGTGGTGTCGTCGGCGATCGAGGACAGGGGCCGGGCCGCATCCAGCCGCTCGAGCAACTGCGTGGCGCTGTTCTCGTCATGGTCGAGCAGGCGCACGATCCCGTTGCCGTTCCACGTCCGCAGGCCGGCGGCGGTCCCGACGGTCTCCTCCCGCGGCTGCTGGAGCTTCAAGACCGCGGGAGTTCCGTCGGACCGAAGCACGGGCAAGACCAGTGACGCCATGCCATATGCGGGCGGACCATCCGGCCGCAGCCCCCAGCGTTCCAGGAACTCACCACCCAGCCGGGGCAGCTCGGCGATCCACGCCCGCGCCTCGGCGCCGTGCGCGCCATAGGACGCGGCGAACACATCCGGAACGTCGATACGGATCGACCTGGTCACGGAAGAGTCTCCTTCGTCAGTTCGAAATCAGGTGCGATGAACGAAGGAGATCGCGGAGGCGCCCGAGTGCCGGGCAGGCGTCAAAGCATGCCCCAAGCCTACCTGTAAACGATCATGACCGGCCCCGGGACTCCGGCCCGGCGGCCGCCACGTCGCGCCTCGCTGACCGACGCGCCGTGAGGAGCGTTTGCCCGATTCGGCCCCACCGGCACATGTGTGGCCTGCACGTCGCCCAGCCGGGCTCCCACATCCCGCACGTTCACAACCCGTGCGTGCACGAGAGGCACGCTCGGCCTTCGCGCAGTGGTACTACACGGCTAACTCAACGTGTCACGGTAAGAGGCGGAACAGGGCCCGCGTAGGGCACTGGATGTCGAGACTGACGAAAGTCCATGCCGCCCACGTGAGACTCAACGTCTTCCTAGAGCACGTGGACTTGTTCGACACCAGATTGTCACCCTGTTCGCACTGACCAGCCGTTCATTCATCCGCTGGTCGCCGAACAAGTCGTGTACACACGGTAGTGACATGGTCACGATCCAGCTCCCCCGGGGGTCAGCATGGTCAGCCCGTACGTACGACGCCAGCGCCTTGCGGCCGAACTCCGCAAGCTCCGCGAGGAGCGCGGCTTGATGGCGGAGGAACTCGCCAAGCGCATCCACTACTCGCGCATGAAGATCAGCCGCCTGGAGAACGCCCACGGCCGCCCCGACGTAGGTGACGTCGTCAAGATCTTGGATGCGCTCGAGATCTCGGACGACGAGAGCATGACCATCATCCGCCTGGCCTCCGCCGCCTCCGAAAGGGGCTGGTGGGACCGCTACGGCGACGCCATGGGCGCGCGTCAGCGGCTCTACGCCGACATCGAGTCGGGCGCTGCCACCATTCGTGAGTACAACCAAAGCGCCATGCCGGGTGTCCTCCAGACCCCAGACTTCATCGCAGCTTTGATCGGCCTGACGAAAGCTGAAGGTCCGCTCGACTTCAGCCCCAAGAAGATGACGGACGCCCGGCTTCAGCGTGTTCGGTCGATCTTCCGACCCGACGGCCCGGTATACGAAGTGGTCGTGGACGAGGTAGTCATACGGAGGCTCACCGTCCCAGACGACATCATGAGAGCCCAGCTCTGCCACGTCATCAAGATGCTGGAAACCGAGCCGCAGCTGACCCTACGGATCCTGCCGGTCAACGCGCGGCTGGTCGGCACGCTGCTTCCCCGCTCGACCTTCACCCTCTATACCTTTCCCGATCAGGACGACCCGCCCATGGCCGTGGTGGATACCATCACGGCTGACCTCGTCTACACCGAGCCGCGAGAGGTTGAACGGTATACACGCAGGTATGAGTATCTCCGTCGGGCGACTCTGTCCCCTGAAGACAGCAAGATGCTCCTGATCGAGGCGGCGCGAGAGCCGAACGACTAGACAGGAACTCCATGACCAGCAGATTCACCAACTGGCGCAAGTCTCGTTACAGCGAGCCCAACGGCACCTGTGTGGAAGTGGCCGCCGGCCCCGCTGGCACCGTAGGCATCCGCGATTCCAAAGCGCAGGGAGCAGCGCCGATACTGGAACTGACGCGCCAGGAGTGGGTTCGTCTCCTCGAATCCGTCCGATCCATCTGATCGAACGTTACTCATCAAGCCGCTCTGAGCGGCGATGATCACCTTCCACGGTGATGCGCATTCGGTGCTAAAAAGTTCTGGGGCGCGCGGTGCTGTGGTTGCATATGGCCTCATGGCTTCTCCGGTGTATCTCCCGGCTGGGACTCCGCCTCGGCAGGCACAGGACGAGGACGGGCGGGTCGTTCGGGTTCTGGCGAGTACGCGGCAGCGTGTCGCGGCCCGGGTCGTCGACTTCGTCGTGGCCGCCGTGGTGTTGCTGGTGGTCGTGTCGCCCATGTACCTGTCCGTCTTCCTGGCCGAGGACGCCTCTTCTTCCCAGCTCCTCTGGGTGGCCGTTCCGGCGATGCTTCTCGCCATCGCCGCTCCGGCCCTGCTGCGGGTCGGCGGGATCGCGCGGTGGGGTTGCACGCTCGGGCAGCGGGTCGCCGGGATCCGCGTCGTGTGCCGGGAGGACGGGACGCGGGCGCCGGGGTGGCGGCGCTCTTTCCAGCGGTACGGCGTCTCTCGGTCGACGTCGTCCGTTCCGTTGTTCACCGATCCGTGGGCGCACCGGAGCGACGAGCGCCTCGGGCAGTGCCTGCACGACCGCCGCGCCAAGACCGTGGTCGTGCGGGCGGAGGCGCCGCCCGCACCCGAGGAGGAGACCGGTGGGCTGGCGGCGCTCGGCTCTTCCGTGCCGGTCGTACCGAGTACCGACCATGTGCGGCGCTGGGAAAGGCGGGAGCGCCGGTGGCGCATCGCGATCGGCTCCATCACCGGCGTTCTCGGGGTGGCCATTCTGACGGCGCCGGTCGCCATTCCGTTGATCGCCACCGGTTCGGTGCCCGGCAGCGGTCCGGCGTTCGAGGTGAACACCTTCTACGACGATGACATCCGGTTCACCAACGCCTACAACGGGCAGTCCGAGACCTACGAGCGGACGGCGGCCGAGGTCTTCGACGACGAGAACGGCTGCCGCGCCGGTGCGACCACCGAGCAGGGGCGCGGTGTCACGCGCCGGCTCGGGTGCGAGGGGCGCATCGAGATCGCGTTCAAGACCCCGGACGGGGTGCTGGTCAGCAGCCACGTCCTGAAGTTCGGCGATGCGGCCGCGGCGCGTGAGGCCGCGCGGCAACTGCGGCACACCGATCTGCGCTTCGTGCCGGGTGGCGACACCGAACCGCCGGGCGGCGCTCAGGTCGGGCAGGTGGGGAGCCAGGACCGGTACGTCGTCGCGACCACCGCCGTGTCGCCGCCGCGGCCGGACGCGGCGGCCAGGGCGAAGAGCGCCTTCCGGTTCATCCACGCCCCCACCCTGAGCGTCATCATCTGGCTGTGAGGGCGCCGGCCGCCCGTCGCCGCCTGTCGCCGCCGACCGCCTGTCGCCGGCGGCCGGCGGGTGACGGGGACGGGGACGGTCAGGCGGGTGCCACTCGGGCCGCCAGGGTCTTCTTGCTGATCTTGCCTACGGGGGTGCGGGGGAAGGCGTCGGTGGTCTCCAGGCGGTCGGGGAACTTGTAGGCGGCCAGGCCGCGGGTGCGGAGGAACTCCTTGACCTCCAGGAGGGTGGGGGCCTTCCCGCCGTCCCTGATGATGAGGAAGGCGCAGGTCCGCTCACCCATCACCGGGTCGGGGATCCCCACCACGGCGGCGTCGTGGACGGCCGGGTGGGCGAGCAGGTGGTTCTCCAGCTCCTCGGCGGACACCTTGTCGCCTCCCCGGTTGATCTGGTCCTTCTCACGGCCTTCGACGATCAGGTGGCCGGACGGGAGCCGCCGCACGAGGTCGCCGGTCCGGTAGAAGCCGTCCGGGGTGAAGGAGCGGGCGTTGTGCTCGGGGGCGCGGTAGTAGCCGCGCAGGGTGTACGGGCCCCGGGTCAGGAGTTCGCCGACCTCGCCGGGCGCCACCTGCTCGCCGTCCTCGTCGACGATGCGGATCTCGTCGGCGGGCGACAGCGGGCGGCCCTGCGTCTGCTCGATGAGGTCGGCGGGGTCGTCCAGGCGGGTGTAGTTGAGGAGTCCCTCGGCCATGCCGAAGACCTGCTGGACCTGGCAGCCGAGGGTGGCCGGGACTTCGGCGGCGCGCTCGGCGGCGAACTTCGCGCCGCCGACCTGGAGGAGTTCGAGGGAGGAGATGTCCTCCTCCTGCCAGGACACCGCGTCCAGCCAGAGCAGCGCGATCGGCGGGACGACCGCGCAGACCGTGGCCCGCTCGCGTTCGATGAGGGGGAACGCCTCGTCGGGCGAGCCGGACGGGGACAGCACGACCGTGCCGCCGGTGGCGAAGACGCCGAGGATGCCGGGGCAGGCCAGGGCGAAGTTGTGCGCGGCGGGCAGGACGACCAGGTAGACCGTGGCAGGGGTGAATCCGCAGACCTCGGCGCTGGCCTCCAGGTTGTAGACGTAGTCGCGGTGCGTCCGCGGGATCAGCTTCGGCAGGCCCGTCGTGCCGCCGGAGAGCAGGAAGACGCCGATGTCGGACGGCGACGGGGGCGTGAACTCGACGGGCTCGGCGTCGACGGAGGCGAGCGGGGTGAACTCCTCCGCGTCGCCGTCCACGATCACGCGGTCCACGGGGAGGGTGCGGGCCATGGCGCGGTAGTCGAAGTCGCCGTCGCGGTCGGCGCAGATGTAGGCGCTGGCCTCCGACAGCTCGCACAGGTACCGGATCTCGCTCTCGCGGTGGGCGGGCAGGGCGAGGACGGGCGCCGCGCCGATGCGGACGAGGGCGAGGAAGGTGACGACGAAGGAGGTCGTGTTCGGCAACTGGACGACGACGCGGTCGCCGCGGCCGATGCCGAGGGCGAGGTAGCCGGCGGCGGCGCGGGCGGCGCGCGCGTCGAGTTCGGCGTAGCTGAGGCGGTCGTCGCCCGCGACGAGGGCCGTGGCGGACGGGTCGCCGCGCAGCACGTCGCCGAGGACGCGGTCCTGCCAGTAGCCCTCGGCCTTGTAGCGGGCTTCGAGGTCGGCGGGCCAGGGCGTGAAGCCGTCCATGCTCACCGCCCGGCCATCTGCGCGGCGGCGCCGGGGACCGGCTCGGCCGGGTCGGAGCCGAGGGCGACGATGCGGTTGGCGGCGTCGACGTGCACGACGCGGGGCTCGTGCCGGTCCCGCTCAACCTCGTCCACGGACGCGTACGTGATGATGATGACCATGTCGCCGGGCTGGACCCGCCGTGCGGCGGCGCCGTTGATCCCGATGACGCCGCTGCCCGCCTCACCAGTGATGGCGTAGGTGACGAGACGGGAGCCGTTGGTGATGTCCACGACGTGGACCTGCTCCCCTTCGACGATGTCGGCCGCGGCCATGAGGTCCGCGTCGATCGTCAGGGAACCCACGTAGTGCAGATCCGCCTGGGTGACGGTCGCGCGGTGGATCTTTCCGTTCATCAGCGTCCGCTGCACCGGTTCGTCCTCTTCTCCACGATCTCTTCCCGATCTCTCCGCGATTTCTCCACGATCAACTAAGGCTAGGCTTACCTTAGCTACTCCCCCGGCAGAGGAGAACCCCGAGGATGCTCCGGCGACTGGCCATGGACATCAGTCCGCTGCGCGACAGCAGGCCGTTCCGCAACGTGTTCATCGCCCGCACCGTCTCGGTCTTCGGGATCGGCATGCTGGCCGTCGCGCTGCCCGTCCAGGTGTACGACCTGACCGGCTCCACCGTGCACGTCGGCGGGGTGTCGGCGGCGGAGGGGTTCGCGCTGCTCGCCGGGTTCCTGTGGGGCGGCGTGCTCGCCGACAAGGACGACCGGCGGCGCCTCATGCTGCGCGCCCGCACGGCCGCCGGGATCGGTTTCGTACTGCTGGCGCTGAACGCGTTCCTGCCGTCTCCGTCCCTCGCCGCCCTGTACGTCCTGGCCGCGTGGGACGGCCTGATGACCGGCGTCAGCATCACCGCGCTGCTCGCCGCCACGCCCGCGCTGGTGGCCGCGGACAAGCTCGTCGCGGCGGGGGCGCTGAACGCCCTCACCGTCCGGCTCGGGTCGATGGCCTCGCCCGCGCTCGGCGGCGTCGTCGTGTCGGCCTTCGGCGTCGGCTGGAACTACGCGGCGGCCGCGGCCGGCACCCTCGGCACGATCGGGCTGCTCACCACCCTCCCGGTGCTCAAGCCCGAGACCGCGGAGGCGCCCGGCAACCCGCTGAAGGCCATCGGGGACGGGTTCCGGTTCGTCGCCTCCCACCGGGTCGTGGGGTCGCTGATGCTCCTCGGCCTGCTGTTCATGGTCGCGGGCGGCATCCCCGTGCTGATGCCCGCGTTCGCGGAGCGGAGCCTGGACGGCGGCGCCACCACCGTCGGGCTGCTGTTCGCCGCGCCCGCGTGCGGGGCGGTGCTCGCGTCGGTGACGAGCGGATGGGCCGGGTCGGCGAGGGCGCCGGGGCTGGCGCTGCTCGTCGCGTCCGTGACCGGGTTCGCGGCGCTGGCGTGCCTCGGTCTCGCCCGCCATCCGGCGCTCGCGGTCGCGATCCTGTTCGCGTACGGGTTCGTCCAGTCGATCGAGGAGATCCTGCGGTACGGGCTGATCCAGTCCCACACGCCCGACTCGCACCTGGGACGCGTCAACGCGCTCTGGGCGGCGCAGGAGACGGGCGGCGGCGCGGTCGGGTCGCTGGGGGCCGGGGCCCTCGGCCGGTACCTCGCGCCGGGCGCCGCCATCGTCCTGTACGGGACGGTCAGCGCCGTCCTCGCGCTCGCACTGGCACTGACCCTGACCGGGCTCCGGACGGCGACGATGCGCCCGGAGCCCGAACCCGAAGCCGGCTGACCCGAGGCGAGCCGATCAGCCGAGGCGCGCCGATCACCCGTGGCGGGCCGATCATCCGAGGCGGGCCGATCATCCGAGGCGGGCGGCGAGCTCCTCCTCGGTCATCGCCTCGACCTCCAGCCAGATCGCGGCGACGGCCTCCAGCCGCCCCGGCTCGTCCTCCAGCTCGGTGAAGCGGCGGCAGACCCGCGCGACGGTCCGCTCGGCGAACAGCACCCGGACCGGCAGCGCGGTCGTGTCGAGCGCCTCCCGCAGCCGCGCGATCACCGTGGTCGCGAGGACCGAGTCGCCGCCGAGCGCGAAGAAGTCGGCGTCCGCGCCGACGCGCTCCTCCCCCAGGACCTCGCCGGCGATCCGGGCCAGCACCTTCTCCAGCGCCGTCGCCGGCTCGGCGTAGGGCGCCTCGCCCTTCTCGGCGGAGGCGAGCACGGTCAGGGCCTTGCGGTCGACCTTGCCGTTCGGCGTGAGCGGCAGCTCGTCCACCCGGATGAGCTGCTCCGGCACCATGTGCGGCGGGAGGAGGGCGCGGGCGTGCTCCAGCACCCCATCGATACCGCCGGACGCCACGATGGCGGCGGCCAGGCGCCCGCCGGCCAGCAGCGCGACGGCCCGGCCGACCTCCGGGTGGTCCTGCAGCGCGGCCTCGACCTCGCCGAGCTCGATGCGGAAGCCGCGCACCTTGACCTGGTGGTCGCGGCGGCCGAGGAACTCGATGGTGCCGTCCGGGCGGTAGCGGGCCAGGTCGCCCGTCCGGTACCAGCGGACGCCGCCGTGGACGACGAACCGGTCGGCGGTGCGCTCCGGGTCACCGGCGTAGCCGTCCGCGACCCCGGCGCCGCCGATCCACAGTTCGCCCGCGACCCAGTCGGGGCGGTCGCGGCCGAGGTCGTCCACGACCCGGCAGGCGACGCCGCGCAGCGGCACCCCGTACGGGACGGCATGCCAGTCGGACGGCACCTCCCCCGCGACCTCCTGCACCGTGGAGTGGATCGCCGTCTCCGTCGTCCCGCCGAGGGCCGCGAACCGGCAGCCCGGCGCGCGCTCCGCCAGCAGCGCGGGCAGGTGGGTGCCGACCCAGTCGCCGCCCAGCAGGACGAGCCGCAGGCTCTCCGGGCGGCCCGCGTTCAGCAGCATCTCCAGCACGGACGGGACGCAGTTCAGGACGGTCACCGACCACCGGTCGACCAGCTCGGCCCAGCGTGCGGCGTCGCGCCGCTCGTCCTCGCCCGGCAGCACGACCGCGCCGCCCGCCGACCAGGCCGCGAACAGGTCGAACACCGACAGGTCGAAGTCGAGCGCCGAGATGGCGAAGGTGACGTCGTCCTCCCCGATCGCGAACCGCTCGACCAGGTCGCCGATGGTGTTCATGGCCGCGCCGTGCGGCACCTCGACGCCCTTCGGCTCCCCGGTCGACCCCGACGTGAACAGCACGTAGGCGACCTGGTCGGGGCGGACGGCCACCGGCTCGGGCAGCGGCTCGGCCACCGCTTCGGCCACCGGCTCGGCCACCGGTTCGGGCAGCGGTTCGGGCAGCGGTTCAGCGCCGACCGGCCCGGCCGCCGGCGTCGAACCGCCGCCCGCGACGCCGACGCCGACGCTGACGCCGAGCTCACCGGCGGGGACCAGGGACGCGGCGACCCCGGCGCTCGCGCGGATCTTGGCGCGGCGGGCGTCCGGCTGCTCGGGGCCGATCGGGACGTAGGCGGCACCGGCGGCGAGGACGCCGAGCGCGGCGGTCACCTGCGCCGGGCTCTTCGGCAGCTCGATCGCGACGCGGTCGCCGGGACGCACGCCGCCCGCCACGAGCGCGGACGCGATCCGCAGGGCGCGGTCGGCGAGCTCGCCGTAGGTGAGGGTGCCGCCGTCGCCCCAGTGCAGGGCCGGGGCGTCCGGGCGGAGGCGGGCGTGCTCGAAGAACCCGCCGGTCAGCGTCCGCGGCGGCGGTGCGGGGGTCGCGTTCAGCTCGTTCCGGACGCGCAGCTGCGACGCGGGCGCCGCGACGCCGAGCGGCTCCGACCAGTCGGCGCCGTCCGCGCCCAGGCGGGTGATCGCGTCGGTGTAGGCGGCGAACATCGCCTCGGCGACACCGTCCGGGAATGCCGGGACGCGCACGTCCCAGTTCAGCAGCAGGCCGCCGGACACCTCGGTGACCTGCGCGTCCAGCAGCACCTGCGGGCCCTGCGAGATGATCCACTCCGGTTCGCCGAAGTGCTCGCGGACGCGCTCGCCGAACAGCTCGCCCAGGTTCAGCGCGCTCGTGTAGACGACCGGGGCGAGGACCTGCTCGCCGCGCTGCCGCGACAGGTCGCGCAGCACTTCCAGGCCCGAGTAGTCGCTGTGCGCGCCGGCGGTGTGCAGGTTCGCCTGGAGCGCGCGCGCCCGCTCGATGAACGTGAGGTTCTCGGTGAGGTCGGCTTCGAGCATGATGGAGCCGGTGAAGTCGCCGACGACCGCGTCCACGTCGGGGTGGACGGGCTCGCGGTGGAACAGCGGCAGGTTCAGCAGGAAGCGCGGCGTCGCCGACCAGGTGCCGATGACCTCGGCGAACACCGCCGCCAGCGCCATCGCCGGGGTGACGCCCTCGGCGTGCGCGCGTGCGATGAACCGGGCCTTGTCGTCGGGTGCCAGCCAGTGGTGCTTGCGTTCGACCCGGTTCCCCGGCTCGGGGACGACGGGCAGCTCCGGCGGGCCGGGCAGGTCGGCGAGGCGCTCGGCCCACCACCGCCGGTCCTCTTCGCGCGCGGCGGCGCGCGGGTCGTCGGCGAGGTAGCGCGCGTAGCCGTAGCGGATCGGCGCGAGCGCCTCGCCCTCGTACAGCGCGGCGAGGTCGGCGAGCATGACGCGGTAGCTCATCGCGTCCGCGGCGACCATGTCGACGTCCAGGTGGAGGCGGGCGGTGCCGCCGGGCAGGAGGCTGAGGCGGGCGTCGAAGACGCGGCCGTCCCCGATCGGGAGGCGCTGCTCGGACATCTCGGCCCGGATCCGCGCCAGCTCGGCGTCCGGATCGTCCGCCGGGCGCAGGTCGTGGACGGTCACGGCGGGCCCGGGGCGCTCGGGCAGGATCCGCTGCGTGCCGTCGTCGGACACGGCGACGCGCAGCATCGGGTGCCGCGCGGCCAGGGCGCGGACGGCGTCCTTGAAACGGGCGGGGTCGATGGCGCGGCCGTCCAGCTCCACGTACAGGTGGGCGGCGACGGAGCCGAGCGACTGGCCGGAGTCGCGGCCGATCCAGTACGCGTGCTGCATCAGCGCCAGCGGGAAGGGCCCGTCCGGCTCGATCTCCGCCCGCGACAGATCCGCCCGCGACACGTCCGCCCGCGACACGTTCGCCCGCGACCGACCGGCCTCGCCCTTCGCGGGCGGCCCGGCGGCCGGTTCCACCTGGCCCTTGGCGGCGAGCAGCTCCCACCATCCGGCGAGCGTGGGGCGCTCGGCCAGCTCGGCGAAGCGGATCTCGATGCCGGCGCGGCGCAGCCGGCCGGTCAGCCGCATCAGCCGGATCGAGTCCATCCCGAGCTCGATGAGGTTGTCGTCGGCTCCCGCTTCCTCGCCCAGCACGTCGGTCAGCGCGGTGCGCAGCTCTTCCCAGGTCAGCACGGAACCCCTCTCAAGATTAGGTAAGGCTAACCTAAATCAGGGGGTTTCGGCCGTCAACGCCCGCCGCCGCCCGGCCGGGACGATCAGCGGCGTCTCGGTCTCCGGGTCCGGGATGACGCGGCACGGGAGCCCGAACACGCGCTCCACCAGGTCGGCGGTGACAATATCGGCGGGCGGTCCCTCGGCGAGCACCTCGCCGTCCCGCATCGCGATGAGGTGGGTGGCGTAGCGGCAGGCGTGGTTGAGGTCGTGCAGCACCGCGACGAGCGTCCGGCCCTCCTCGTGGAGGCGCGCGCACAGGTCCAGGACCTCGATCTGGTGGGCGATGTCCAGGTACGTCGTCGGCTCGTCCAGCAGCAGGATGCCGGTCTGCTGCGCCAGGACGAGCGCGAGCCACACCCGCTGCCGCTGCCCGCCGGACAGCTCGTCCACCACCCGGTCGGCGAGGTCGGCGACGCCGACCGCGTCCATCACCTCGGCGACGACCGCCTCGTCCTCCCGCGACCACTGCCGCAGCAGGCTCTGGTGCGGGTAGCGGCCGCGCGCGACGAGGTCGCCCGCGGTGATGCCCTCCGGGGTGAGCGGCGACTGCGGCAGCAGCCCGAGCCGCCGCGCGAGCCGCTTCGGCGGCAGCGCGGTGATCGGCTCGCCGTCCAGGTAGACCGTGCCCGCGCGGGGGCGCAGCAGCCGGGCGAGGGCGCGCAGCAGCGTCGACTTCCCGCACGCGTTCGGCCCGACGATGACGGTGAACGACCCGTCGGGGATCTCCACGCCGAGCCCCTCGGCGACGACGCGCTTCTCGTAGGAAAGGGTGAGGTCGTCCGCGCGCAGCCGGGTCATGTCGTCCCCTTACGTCCGGTGGTGGACAGCAGCCAGGCCAGGTACGCGCCGCCGAGGACGCCGGTGACGACGCCCACCGGCACCTGGACCGGCAGGTGCAGCGAGATGAGGTCGCTGCATGCCAGCAGGGCGGCACCGGTCAGCGCGGCGGGCAGCAGCTGCGCGCCGGGCCGGCGGGTCAGCCGCCGGGCGAGCTGCGGCGCGACGAGCGCGACGAACGGGACCGGGCCCGCCGCCGCCGTCGCCGCCGCGACGAGGCCCACCCCGGCGACCGTGAGCAGCGCGCGGGTCCGCTGGACGGGCACACCGAGCGCCTGCGCGGCGTCGTCGCCCAGCTCCCCCATGCCGAGCGGCCGGGCGAGCAGCAGCGCCGCCGGCAGGAGCACCGCGACGGCGAGCGCGAGCGGGACGGCCTGGTCCCAGTCGCGCCCGTTCAGGCTGCCGGTGAGCCAGAACCCGGCCTCGTACGCCTCGTGCAGCTCGGCGCGGGTGATGAGGTAGGAGTTGAACGCCTCCAGCATCGCCGCCGCCGCGACGCCGATCAGCACCAGCCGGACGCCGTGCACGCCGCCGCCCGGCCGGTAGGCGACCAGGTAGACGGCGAGGGCGGTGAGCACCGCGCCCGCGACCGAGGAGACCGTGATCGCGACGGCGCCGCCGCCGAACACCAGGATCTGCAGCAGCGCGCCGGTCGCCGAGCCGGTGGTGAAGCCGATGAGGTCGGGGCTGCCGAGCGGGTTGCGGGAGATGCTCTGGAAGATCGCGCCGCTGAGGCCGAGCGCGAGCCCGGCGAGCAGCCCGGTGGCGGCGCGCGGCAGCCGCAGCGTCCGCACGATGAACTCGGTGGCGCGGTCGCCCTGCCCGGTCACGGCGCGCACCACGTCCGGCGGCGAGATCGGGAAGTCGCCCGACCCGACGACGAGGACGGCGGCGCAGGCCGCGACCGCCGCCAGCGCCCCGCACACCGCGGCCGCCCGCGGCTCCCAGCGCAGCGACACGCCGCCCGCGCGCAGCACTCTCATAGGTCGCGCGTCCTTCCCCGCCGGACCATCACCGCGAACAGCGGCGCCCCGAAGAACGCGGTGACGATGCCGGTCTCCAGTTCGCCGGGCGCGACGACCCGGCCGATGATGTCGGCGCCGAGCAGCAGCACGGGCGCGAGCAGCAGCGAGTACGGCAGGACGAGCCGCTGGTCGGGCCCGACCAGCGTGCGGACGATGAACGGGACGGCGAGCCCGAGGAACCAGATCGGCCCGGCCGCCGCCGTCGCCGACCCGCACAGCAGCACCACGGCGAGCGCGCCGAGCGCCCGCGTCCGGCCCGGCTTCGAGCCGAGGGCGCGGCCCGCGTCGTCGCCCATGCCGAGGGCGTTCAGCGGGCGGGCGAGCAGCAGCGCCAGGATCGCCCCCGCCAGCACGAACGGCAGCACGCGGTGGAACACCGCCAGCTCCCGCCCGCCGAGCGAGCCGACCTGCCAGAACCGGAAGCCGTTGAAGTTGGACGGGGTGAACAGCATGACCCCGGCCGTCATCGCGCTGAACACGGCGTTGAGGGCCGCGCCGGCGAGCACGAGCCGCGCGGGCGACGCGCCGCCGCGGCCCCGCGCGCCGACGAGGTAGACGAGGACCGACGCGCCCGCCGCGCCGGCGAACGCCGCCCACACGTAGACGAGCGGGTCGCCGGCGTCGGCGAGGCCGATGACGAGGACGACCGCGAACGCGGCGCCGCCGTTCACGCCGAGCAGCCCCGGCTCGGCGAGCGGGTTGCGGGTGAGGGCCTGCATCACCGCGCCGGCGAGGCCGAGCGCGATGCCGACGGCGATGCCGAGCAGCGTGCGGGGCAGCCGCAGCTCGTGGACGATCAGCTCCGCCCGGGACCCGTCGTCCGGGCTGAGCACGCCCGGGAGCACCCGCCCGAACGGGACGTCCCCGGCGCCGATCGCGAGGCTCGCGAGCACCGTCGCGAGGAGCACGGCCGTGAGGAGGGGCAGCCAGAGCAGGTGGGCGCCGAGCCGCCCGCCCTTCTTCACCGGGGATCGCGGCGGGCCGGTTCGTGCGGGGGACAACACGGTATAAGGCTAGCCTAAGCTAACTATCCCGGTGAAGGCAGCACATCGGGATGGCGGCGGCCCCGGCGAAGCGGCAGCTCAGGACGCGGGATGCTCCGGGTGGGCGAGGAGCCACGCCCAGATCTCGACCGGGTCCCCGGCGGTGTGCTGGGCGCCGCAGTGGCAGATGCCGGTCAGGGTGTCCGAACCCGGCGACCACTCCACCCGCAGCCGCTCGCCACCGCGTCCGCCGCCCGGTCCCCCGCCGCGGCCCGTGCTCATCGGGCCGTCTGCCGCGCCAGGATGCGGCGGGCGGCGAGGCCGCCGGTGTCGATGTTGATGGACAGCTCCTGGTAGCCCTCCGGCTCGGACGCGATGACCTTCTCCAGGACGTTCAGCGCCTCCACGTCCTGCAGCACGACCGTGCGGTTGCTCTCGGCCAGGAACCGCGACACCTCCTCGTCCTCCAGGGCGAAGTCGCGGGCGACGAGCCAGAAGTCGTGCGTGCTCGTCTCGGTCTCCGGGGTGATGGCGTAGCCGACCTCGACGTGGAACGCCCGGGAGTCGTCGCCGTCCGGGCCGGGCTCCACGCCGGTCGGCGCGATGCGGCTGTGCAGGAGGTACAGGCACGGCGGGTGGTACTCGATGTCCTGCCAGCGGTCGATGCGCCCCTCGATGCCGGTCGACCGCGAGTAGAACGGCGGGCACTCCACGTCCTTCATGCGGCGGCTGACGTAGACGATGCCCGCCTCCTCGTCCACCTCGGTGTTGATCGGGGTCTGCGCGACCTCGGGCGTGCCGATGTAGCCGGCGTGCAGGTAGGTCTCGTGCGACAGGTCGAGCAGGTTGTCGACGAGCAGTCCGTACCGGGCGGCGAGCGGCTCCATCCCGCGGACGGTCGTGTACTCGGGCGAGTCGAACCACGCGGCGCGCGGGATCGCGGACGCGTCGCCCTCGCCGTCGCCGATCCACACCCAGACGAACGAGTCCTGCTCGACGACCTGGTAGGCGGGGACGCGGGCGGTGCGCGGGACGCGGGTCTGCCCCGGCACCGCGACGCACGCGCCGTCGGGCGCGTAGGTGAAGCCGTGGTAGCCGCAGACGATCCGGTCGCCGTCGCGGTGGCTCTCCGACAGCGGGAAGCGCCGGTGCACGCAGCGGTCGGCGAGCGCGACCGGCTCGCCCGCCCGCGTCCGGTACAGGACGAGGGGCTCGCCGCAGATCGTCCGGGCGAGCAGTCCGTCGCCGACCTCCCGGGCGTAGGCGGCCACATACCACTGGTTGCGTGCGAAGACCATGGGTCGCTCCTCCGTCGATGGCGGGTGTGACTGGCAGGGGTGGATGGCGGGTGTGACTGGCAGGGGTGGTTGGCAGGGTCGTGACGACCATCGCGGTGGGAAGGTGACCCGGGCCACAGCGATTCCGTCCAACGGAAGAAGTCCGGTGGAGGAAGTGGAGGAACAGGTCAGCGGCTGTGCAGCGCCGTCTCCGGCGGGCGCAGCGCGCGGGGCGCGCCGAGCGCGCGGGAGATGCCGCGGGCGCTGGCGCGCACGACGGGGATCAGCGCCCGCGCGTCCCATCCGTCGGACGGCACGACGATCGCGACCGCCGCGACGACGGTGTCGTCCGGGCCGTACACGGGCGCGCCGACCGACAGCGCGAACGTCTCCACCTGGCCGTCGCTGATGGCGACGCCGGCGCGGCGGACCTCGGCGAGGACGCGGCGCAGCTCCGCGCCGGTGCCGATCGTCCGGTCGGTGAAGCGGCGCAGCGGCGCGGCGATGGCGCGCTCCTGCAGCGCGGGGTCGGCGTGCGCGAGCATCGCCAGGCCGACGCCCGTCGCGTGCGCGGGCCACCGGCCGCCGACGCGGGAGAACACGTGCACGGCGTCGCGGGCGGAGATCCGCTCGATGTAGACGACGTCGAGGCCGTCCAGGACGGCGAGGTGGACGTTCTCGTGCGTCGCCTCGTACAGGTCCTCCAGGAACGGCATCGCGGCGGCGCGCAGCGCGGGGCCGCGGGGCGCGAGGGCCGCGACCTCGAACAGCCGCAGCCCGATCCGGTACAGCCCGGACGCGTCGCGTTCGAGCGCGCCCCAGCACGCCAGCTCGCCGACCAGCCGGTGCGCGGTGGACAGCGGCAGGCCCGCGCGCCGGCTGATCTGGGTGATGGTGAGCGCGTCGCGCTCGGCGGAGAACGCCTCCAGGATGTCCAGGACGCGGCTGGTGACCGTCGGCCGGCCGCCGTCGGCCGGCCGGCGCGCGCCTCCGCCGCCCGCCGTCATGGGTCGCCGTGCTCCTCCCGCAGCCGCGCCTTCAGGATCTTCCCGGCGGCGTTGCGGGGAAGCTCCGCGGCGAGGACCGCCGACTTGGGGATCTTGTAGCGGGCCAGTCTGCCGGACAGCGACGCGATCACCTCCGCCGGGTCCACGTCCGCGCCGGGGCGCGGGACGAGGACGGCGCGGCATGCCTCGCCCCAGGTCGCGTCCGGGACGCCGATGACCGCGCACTCGGCCACCGCGGGGTTGGCGGCGAGGATCGCGTGCTCGACCTCCGCCGGGTACACGTTCTCCCCGCCGGAGATGATCATGTCCTTGATGCGGTCGACGATGTAGGCGTAGCCGTCCTCGTCGAGGCGGGCGGCGTCGCCGCTGCGGAACCAGCCGTCGCGGAGCACGGCGGCGGTGTCGGCGGGCCGCCCCCAGTAGCCGCTCATGACGTGCGGGCCTTGGACGACGACCTCGCCGGTCTCGCCGGGCGCCGCGTCCGCCATGTCCGGACCGACGACGCGCACGTCGCTGAAGAAGTGCGGCACCCCGGCGGACCCGGCCTTCGACACGGCGTGCTCGGCGTCCAGGAACAGCACGCCGGGCGCGGCCTCGGTCATGCCGTAGCCCTGCAGGAACGTCAGGCCCCGCTTCTGGTAGGTCTCGATGAGGGGCGGCGGGACGGGCGCGCCGCCGCAGGTCAGGATGCGCAGCGACGACAGGTCGGCGGCCTCCCAGCCGGGCTCGCGGGCGACCCGCTCGAACATCGTCGGCACCCCGAACATGAACGTGACCCGGTGCTCCTCGACCAGGCGGAGCGTCTCGGCCGGGTCGAACGCGGCGACGAGCACGCACGTCCCGCCCTTGAGCAGCACCGGCAGCGTGAGCATGTTGAGCCCGGCGGTGTGGAACAGCGGCGCCGACACGAGCGCCACCTCGCCCGCGACGAGGTCGTGGTCGATCAGGACGTTGATCGCGTTCCAGGTGATGTTGCCGTGGGTGAGCGTCGCGCCCTTGGCCCGCCCGGTCGTCCCGGACGTGTACATGATCATGCACGGGTCGTCGAGCGCGACGGGCAGGTCCAGCGGGTCGCCGTCCTCCCCCGCGAGGAGGTCCTCGTACCCGCCGCCGAGCGGGACGCGCTCCCGCACCGGGCCGCCGGAGATGCCGCCGACGAGCTCGGCGTGCGAGGGCGCGTGGATGAGGACGGACGCGCCCGAGTCGTCCAGCTGGTAGGCGATCTCGGGGCCGGCGAGCCGGGTGTTGAGCGGCACGAAGATGCCGCCGAGCATCCCGGTCGCGAACAGCGCCTCCAGGAACGACGGGTGGTTCGGGCCGAGGTAGGCGACCCGGTCGCCGGGCCGGACGCCGAGCCCGCGCAGCCCGCGGGCGAGGCGCGCGACGCGGTCGAGCAGGCCGGCGTAGGTGAGCGAGTCGCCCTCGTGGACGAGGGCGGCCGCTCGCGGGGTCTTGCGGGCGCGGCGCGCGGGCCACGACCCGAGTCCTTCGTTGCGCATGCGCGTCACCCCTCCGCGGGTTTCGAGGCCGTGCGGCGATCCCACCACGCGGTGGCGGACGGCACGAGCCCCTTCGGCAGGAACAGCACCACGGCGATGAGCAGCAGCCCGTACACCGCGTAGGACAGGACGGCCGGCGCCGACGCGGGCATCCCCTCGCGGGTGCCGATGTCGTTGAGCAGCTGGAGCAGCAGGGTGATGGCGGTGGCACCGGCGAGCGCGCCCCAGATCGTCCCGGCGCCGCCGACGACGACCATCACGACGTACTCGAACGACAGCAGGACGGGGAACGAGCCGGGCGCGACGTAGCCGATGTAGAAGGCGTAGACGCCGCCCGCGAGCCCCGCGAACGCGGCCGACAGGCTGAACACCGCCTGCTTGTAGACGGCGACCGGCACCCCGGAGGACGCCGCCGCGACCTCGCTGGTGGCGAGCGCCCGCAGCCCGCGCCCCGGCCGGGACGCCACGATGTTCCGGGTGACCAGCACGACCAGCCCGAGCGCGGCGAGGGCCAGGTAGGCGTAGGAGACCTCGCTCGCGAACTCGTACCCGGCGATCCGGAGCCGCGGGACGCCCTGCAGGCCGATATCGCCGCCCGTCCACTCCTGCCGCCCGACGAGGCTGAGCAGGATCAGCTGGACGGCGAGCGTCGCGAACGCGAGCTGGTGGCCGCGCAGCCGCAGCAGCGGGACGCCGACGATCGCGGCGCAGGCCGCGGCGGCGGCCGGGGCGAGCAGCAGCCCGAGCCAGGTCGGCAGGCCGTGCGTCGCGGTCAGCGCCGCCGTGTACCCGCCGATCATGGTGAAGGACGCCTGGCCGAGCGAGACCTGCCCGGCGTACCCCATCAGCATCGACAGCCCGACGACCACGGTCGCGGCCAGCAGGAGCAGCACGTACACCGACACCTGCGTCTCGGGCAGCACCAGCGGGGCGGCCAGCGCGGCGGCGGCGACGGCCGCCGCGGCGAGCGCGCCCGGCCCGGGACGCCGCCTCGGCGCGGGCGCGGCGGCGGGGGCCGCCGGCCGGTTCTTGCGGACGGACACGCTCATCGGGCGGCCTCCTCCTGCAGCGCGGTCCTCCGCGAGGCCCGCACCATCATGATGGCCAGCATCAGCGCCAGCGCGACGACGGTCTGGTAGGACGCCTCGCCGTAGCCCGCGACCATCGCCTCGGCGACGCCGAGCGTCAGCGCGCCGGCGAGCGCGACGACCGGGCGGTTCAGCCCGCCGAGGACCGCCGCCGCGAACCCGTTGGTGATCAGCAGGACGTCGCTGTTGTAGGAGATCGGCTGGAGCGGGGTGAGCAGCACGCCGGCGAGGCCGCCGAGCATCCCGCCGAGCGCGAAGGCGATGAGGCCCATCCGCAGCGGGTCGATGCCGAGGGTGCGCGCCGCGTACGGGTTGGACGCGCACGCGCTCAGCGCCTTGCCCGTGTAGGTGCGGCCGAAGAACAGCGCGAGGAGCGCGAACACGGCGGCCGCGACCCCGATGACGAGGAACGACTGCTTCTGGACGTGCGCGCCGAACACGGTGGCGGCGCCGCCCAGCCCGGCGTGCGAGCGCGGGTTGTCGCCCCAGATCATGATCTCCACCGCGTAGGCCAGGAAGCCGACCCCGAGCGTGACGATCAGCGCCGACTGCGGGGACGTGCCGCGCTTGCCGGTGGCGGCGGCCCCGACCGCGAGCCCGGCCGCGCCCGCGACGGCGACGGCGGCGGCCTCGGCCGCGCCGTGCGGCAGCCCGGAGGCCAGCAGCGACCCGGCCGCCATCCCGCCGACGACGGCGAACATGCCCTGCGCGAAGTTCACCACCCGGGTCACCCGGTGGATCGCGACGAGGCCGCTCGCCAGCAGCGCGAAGCCGCAGCCGGTGGCCACCCCGGAGATCAGGTACTGCAGGAAGGCGCTCATGTCTCCCCCTCGGTGCCGGCTGCCTTCCCTTCGGTGCCGGCCGTCTTCCCCTCGGTGGCCGCCGTCTCGCCCTCGGCGCCGGCCGTCTCCGCCTCGGTGGCGTCCGTCTTCCCTCCGGTGGCGGCGCGCCCGCCCAGGTAGGCGTCGGCGACGTCGGGGCCCGCCGCGAGCTCGGCGGCGGTGCCCTCGGCGCGGACGCGGCCCGCCTCCAGGACGTAGCCGCGCCCGCACAGCTCCAGCGCGAGCCGCGCGTTCTGCTCGATCAGCAGGACCGCGAGGCCGCGCTCGGCGTTCAGCGCGCGCAGGTGCTCGGCGAGGTCGGCCGTGACGAGCGGGGCGAGGCCGAGCGACAGCTCGTCCACCACGATCGCGTCGGGCTCGGCCATCAGCGCCCGCCCGAACGCGACCATCTGCTGCTGCCCGCCCGACAGCGACCCGGCCCGCCGCTTCCGCAGGTCGGCGAGCTGCGGCAGCACCTCGTACACGCGCGCGGCGTCGCGCGCACCCTTCGCGCGGCGGCGCCGCCACGCGCCGAGGACCAGGTTGTCCTCGACGGTCAGGTCGTCGAACATCTGCCGCCCCTCGGGGACGAGCGCGACCCGGCCGCCCAGCTCCACCCGTCCCGCCGCAGGGCGCAGGACGCCGAGGACCGCGTTGACGAGCGAGGTCTTGCCCGCCCCGTTCGGGCCGATCAGCGCGACCAGCTCCCCGGCCCGCACGGTCAGGCCGACCCGGTCGAGCGCGGTGGCCGTCCCGTACCGGACGACGAGGTCCGCCACCTCGATGACGGCGCCGTGCCCGCTGCCTCCGCTCACGCCGCCTCCTCCCCGAGGTAGGCCGCGATGACGGCGGGGTCGTCGCGGATCTCGGCCGGGGTGCCCTCGGCGATGAGGCGGCCGAGGTCCAGGACGGCGACCCGGTCGGCGAGGCGGGAGACGAACGCGACGTCGTGCTCGACGAGCATCATCGTCAGCCCCTCCCCGCGCAGGCCCTCGATCAGCTGCGCGAGGGCCTCCCGCTCGGCGGCGCGCAGCCCGGACGCGGGCTCGTCCAGCAGCAGCAGCCGGGGGCGGGCGCACAGGGCCCGCGCCACCTGCAGCGACCGCTGCTGGCCGAGCGGCAGGACGTCGGCCGGGCGGTGCGCCCAGTCGCGCAGCCCGACCCGGTCGAGCGCGGCCAGGGCGTCCGCCTTGATCGCGGCCTCCTCGCGGCGGTGCGCGGGCAGCCGGAGCACCGCGGAGGCGAAGCCGTGCCGGGTGCGGGCGTGCGCGCCGACCATGACGTTCTCCAGCGCGGTCATCCCGTGGAAGAGCCGGGCGCCCTGGAACACGATCGCGATGCCGAGCCGGGCGCGGGCGTGCGGCGGCAGCCGGTCGATCCGGCGGCCCGCGTAGGACAGGGTGCCGTGGTCGGCGGCGAGGTGGCCGCTGATCAGGTTGAACAGGGTGGACTTGCCCGCGCCGTTCGGGCCGATCACGGCGCGGGTCTCGCCCTCGGCGACCGTCATCGCGACGTCGCTGACGGCGTACACGCCGCCGAACGCCCGCCCGACGCCGCCGATGTCCAGCAGGGTCGTCATCCGGCCGCCTTCGCGGTCTCGGCGAGCTGCTTCACCGACCACTCGGTGGGGACGAGCTTGCCGTCCTTCACCTGGTTCATCGAGATGTCGGTGGGCTTGAGGCCGGAGTGGTCGGTCTTCGAGTAGGTGTACTGCCCGCAGGGGGTGACGAGCGTGAGGGCCTCGAGCGCGTCCCGGATCTTCTCCCGGTCGGTGCCGGCCTTGTCGATCGCGGCGGCGAGCAGCTTGACCCCGGCGTAGCCGTCCATCGCGAACTGCGGCGGCTCGTAGCCGTACTTCTGCTTGAACGGCACGGACATCTCCTGGACGGACTGCTTCAGCTTCCCGTCCGGCAGGTGCTCGCCGACGACGCCGATCGCGGACTGGACGTACACGCCCTCGGCGGCCTTCCCGACCGGGTCGAGCCACAGCTTGCTGGCCTGCGAACCGGTCATGTAGAGCGGCAGCTTCAGCCCGGACGAGGGGTACTGCTTGGCCAGCGTGACGCCGGGCGCGCCGGACGCCCACGCCACCAGGGCCTGCGCGCCGGAGTCGCGGACGTGGGTGAACAGCGGGCTGAAGTCGGACGCCGTCGTCTCGTAGGTCTCCTCCTTGACGATCTGGACGCCGTACTCGCCCGCGTACTTCTTCATGCCGGCGAACCCGGCCTTGGCGTAGGCGCTCTTGGTGTCGTAGGCGACCGCGACCTTGGTGATCTGGTGCGCCTTGAAGTACCCGAGCATCGCCTGGGCGTAGGTGGACGAGATCGCCGGGACGACGAAGGTGTACTTGCGGATCGGGTCCACCTGCTCGTCGGCGGGGGCCAGCGAGATGTAGGGGATCCGCTCGCGCTCGGCGAGCGGCTCCACCGCGAGGCCCACGTTGGAGAACGTGGAGCCGATGATCGCGGTGACCTTCTCGGACTTGAGCTTGTTGAAGTGCAGGACCCCCTGGTCGGGGGCCGTCTTGTCGTCGAGGGTGATCAGCTCGATCTTCCGGCCGTCGATGCCGCCGGCTCCGTTGAGCTGCTCGACGGCGAGCTCGACGGTCTTCTTCGCCTCGCCGCCGAGCGGCGCGTAGTTGCCGGTCAGCGACTCGATGAAGCCGATCTTCAGGGTGGAGCCTGAGCCGGACCCGCCGCCCGAGCCGCACGCGGCGGCGGCGAGGACGGTGGCGGCCAGAAGCGGGACGAGTTTGCGCACTGGGGACCTCCCGGGGTGGGCGTGCCCCGAAGTTAGGCGTATTCTTCACGGCAGTCAATGATTTGCCCAACATCAGCGTGACGGCGGTCACCGGGCCACCCCGGGAGCCGTCGTTACGCTGACGGGATGACGGGAGCCGAACGCTTGAGCGCACAGAGCGCGGCCGGGCCGGGGCCGTCCGACGAGCCGTCGCCGAGGCTCCGGCCGCAGTCGCTGATGCTGACCTACCTCGGCAACTACGTGCTGGGACGCGACATCGCGGTGTTCTCCGGCAGCTTCATCGACACCTTCGCCCGGCTCGGGGTGGGCGAGCACGCCGTCCGCTCGACGCTGACCCGGATGGTCGGCCGGGGGCTGCTGGCGCGGCACCGCGAGGGCCGCCGGATGCACTTCGGGCTCACCCCGCGCTCGGAGCGCATCCTGCACGACGGCGAGGACCGCGTCTGGCGGCGCGGCGTGCTCAACACCGACTGGGACGGCAGCTGGACCGTCCTCGCGTTCTCCATGCCCGAGTCGTGGCAGCGCGTCCGGCACGACCTGCGCGCCCGGCTGACCTGGGCCGGGTTCGGGTCGCTCGGCAACGGCACCTGGATCGCGCCGTCCCGGGTGGACGTCCGGCCGATCGTCGCCGGGCTCAACCTGAACGGGCACCTGAAGGTGTTCGCGGGCCCGGCCGAGGAGCCGACGGACGTCCCGCACATGCTCCGCGAGGCGTTCGACCTCGACGGCCTCGCCCAGGGCTACCGCGCGTTCCTGGACCGCTGGGACCGCCCCGACCCGCTCCCCCACGCGCCCGACGACCTCGCCCGCTACCTGTGGATGACCACCGAGTGGCTGCAGCTCGTCCGCGCCGACCCGCGGCTGCCGGTCGAGCACCTGCCCGCCGGGTGGCCCGCCGTCCGCGGCCAGCAGGTCCTGCTGGACCTGCGGGACCGCTACGAGGGCACCGCGCGGCGCCTCGCCGACGCCGCGATCGAGTACGTCCCCGTGGACCGTCCCGGCGGGGCGACCGGGTGACCTCGCCGCATGATCCGCGCCCTCGCGGGTACGACGCGTCCCCGGGGACCGACGGAAGGTGATCAGCATGTCTCTCGGGGCCGGTGACACCTCGGACGACGACGCCGACGCACTGCACGTGCGCAGCGAGGTGCGCGGCCCGTGCCTGCTGGTGCAGGCGGACGGCGAGCTCACCATCCTCACGGCCGAGCGGCTGCGCGAGCACGTCCTCGCCGAGATGCGGGAGCTGCCGCCCCCGCCGCGGATCGTCCTGGACGCCGGCGGGGTCGGGTTCTGCGACTCCTCCGGCCTCAACGCGCTCATCATCATCTGGAAGGCCGCGCACCGGGCCGGCGGCGAGTTCGTGCTCGCCGACCTGGACCGCCGGTTCCGGACGATCATCGAGCGCAGCGGCCTGGACCGGCACCTCGTCGCGTACCCGACCGCGGAGCAGGCCCTCGAGGCACTGGGCGCGGGCTAGCGGGCCCGGCCGCCTCCGGCATACGATGAGACGGATTTCGTATTGTCGTCTCACGAGGGCGAGGGCCCATGCCACACCTCGACACCCCCGCCGACACCCCCGCCGACGCTTCCACCGGAGCCTCCACCGCCGACCAGCGCGGGTTCGACGCCTTCGCGCGCGGCGTCCGGCTCGCCGGCGCGGTGACGCCGCCGCCGCTGCGCCACTCCCCCGTCGCCGCCCGCGCCATGCGCCGCGCCCGCCGCGCGGGCGGCGGCTAGAGTCGGCCGCACGATGACCACCGACGACGAACTCCTGCGCAGCCTGCTCACCGAGGACCCGCCGAGCGAGCCCCAGACCGACCGGATCCTCGACGCCGCCCTGCGCTGCTTCGAGACCTACGGCCCGCGCCGCACCACGATGGACGACGTGGCCCGCGAGTCCGGGCTCGGCCGCGCCACCATCTACCGCCGCTTCCCCACCAAGGGCGACCTCCTCACCGGCGTGCTGCTGCGGGAGGCGCGGCGCTTCTTCGCCGAGCTGGACGCGGCGGTCGCCGCGCTGCCCACCCTGGAGGAGCGCCTCGTCGAGGGGTTCGCCGTCACGCTGCGGATCAGCCGCGAGCAGCGGCTGATCACCCGCCTCATGGTCGTGGAGCCGGAGCTGATCCTGCCGCACTCCACGGTCAAGGCGGGCCCGCTGCTCGCCGCCGCCCGCGGCTACCTCGCCGGCCGGCTGCGCACCGCGCAGCGCCTCGGCGCCGCCCCCGCCGGCGTCGACCCCGAGCTCGTCGCCGAGATCCTCGTCCGCCTCACCCACTCCCTCGTCCTCACCCCCGAGGGCCACATCCCGCTCGACGACGAGGGCGCCCGCGCCTTCGCCCGCCACTACCTGCTGCCCATCGTCCAGACCTCCCCGGAGCGCGGGCAGACCGCAGGGGAGCACGAGGGCGGCTAACCCGGCAGCGGGAGTGTGATGGTCAGGGTGGTGCCGCCGCCCGGCGGGCTGTCGAGGGCCACCTCGCCGCGCAGGGCGCGGACGCGGTCCGTCAGCCCGGCCAGGCCGCCTCCCGGGGCCGGTGCCGCACCGCCCGCGCCGTCGTCGCGGACCTCGGCCACGACCTCGCCCCCGGCGGCGCGGACGGTCACCTCGACCGCGTCCGCGCGGGCGTGCTTCACCGCGTTCGCGAGGGCCTCGCAGAGCGCGAAGTAAAGGGTCGTCTCGATCTCCCGCGGGAACCGGCCTGCGGGCATGTAGAGCCGGACGGGCACGGCGGCGCGGGCCGCGACCAGCTCCATCGCCGCCGCCAACCCCGCGTCGGCGAGGATCGCCGGGTGCACGCCGCGGGCCAGTCCGTCCAGCTCGGCGACGGCCTCGGCCAGTTCGCGGCGGCAGACGCGCGCCTGCTCGCGGGCCGCCGGGTCCGCGGCGGCGCCCTCCAGCCCGGCGAGGGTCTCCTCCAGCGCGCGGAGCCGGGCGCGGGCGCTGCGCTGCAGTTCCGCCGCGAGCCGCTCGCGCTCGGCGGCCTGCACCCGGACGAGCCGCTCCCGCGCGTCGCGGGCCTGCTCCAGCGCCGCCCGCGCGGCCGCCTGCAGCCGGACGGTCTCCAGCGCCCGGCCGCCCGCCGTCAGCGCCGCCTCCACCAGCGGCCCGTGGTCGCGGAGCGCGGCGGCGAGGTCGACGGTGGCGAGGGGCTCCCCGTCCGAGGTGCGGACCTCGTGCCGCCAGCGGTCCGGGCCCGGCGCGTGCGGCGCGCCCGGACGCCGCCCGTCCACGCGGACGTAGCCGCCGTCGGCCCACAGCCACAGGTCGAGGTCGGCGTCGCCCAGCACGCCGCGCAGCGCGTCGCGGACCTTCTCCACCGAGACCGGCGCGGTGAGCCGGTGCATCCGCTCGACCACGGTCAGCTCCGCCAGTCGGGCGCGCAGCGCGGCGAACAGGAAGACGATCGGCAGCGTCGTGGCGCAGAACCCCTGCAGGAAGTAGACGCCGAGGACGTCGTCCAGCGTCACCGCGGTGCCGAGCAGCGCGCCCTGTGCCGCCAGCGCGGCGCTGACGCCGACCGTCACGGCGGCCGCGACCGGGACGGTGAACGCCCGGTCCAGCCGCCCGGTCCGCGGCACCCGCGCGAGGAGGATGACCACCAGCGCCCCGGCGAGCACGACCATCGCGACCGTCACCGCGCGCTGGGCGCAGCGGAACAGCTCCTCCTCGGGACGCACCGAGGGCCACACCGCGGAGGCGGCGAAGCCGTTCCACTCGGGCCGCGACACCGCGCACAGCAGCGCCTGCCCGCCGACCATGACCAGCACCGCCGCGGCCGTCCACAGCCGGGCGGCGGTGTCCGCCGGGCGGCGCCCCGGATAGATGACGACGCCGACGCCGATCGCGACGAAGAACACCGACTGCGCGAACACCGACACGACCGGCGCCGCGCCGCCGTTCCACGCCGCCGACCAGGTCACGGCCCACGCGGCGGCGGCGAACACGAACGCCGCGCCGGTGCGGCGCCCGAGCCGGCCGGCGGCGAGCAGGCCGCCCGCGGCGGCGAACCCGCCGCAGCACGCCAGCGTGACCGCGGCCTCGACGGGATGCCCGCGCCAGTACGGCCAGCCGCACGCCAGCGCGGCCGCCGCGATCACCGTGCCCGCGCCGAGGGCGCGGCGGACCCGCGCGCCCAGCCACAGCGGCCAGCGGGGGACGGCACTCACCGCCTTCCTTCCGTGTCGTCCCGGGGAACCACCGTCCGGGAGTGGGGTTTTCCCGGATGTGCGGGGCAGGCGGTACCGGGAGCATGGGAACGACCGGACGCGGCGTCCGGCGGGGCCCGCGGCGCGCCCGGTGGCGTGCGGGGGCCACCACCGGGTCACCCCGCGCGACCGGATCCCGCGGCCAGTTTTCCGCACCGCGCACGGCGCGCGGGAGGCTCCGTTACCCGATTGATGCGCCCGCCCGGCCGCCGCGCGCGGCCGTTTCCGGTCAGCGGTTCTCCACCGGTCAGCGGTTCTCCACCGGTCGGCGTGTCCCCTCCGCTCGGCGGGTCCCCTGCGGTCAGCGGGTCTCCGCGGCGCGCAGCCAGGTGAGGACGGCCAGCACCCGCTTGTTGGCGTCCTGCGGCCCCGGCGCCCCGCCCGACGAGGCGATCTTCAGCTTGGTGAAGATCGCCCGGACGTGGTCCTCCACGGTCCGCGCGGACAGGTGCAGCCGCCTGCCGATGCCCGCGTTGGAGTGCCCCTCGGCCATCAGCGCCAGGACCTCCCGCTCCCGGCCCGACAGCCGGGACAGCTCCGCCTCGCGGTGCCGGGCCTCGACGAGCCGGCTCACCACGTCCGGGTCGATGACGACCTCGCCGCGCATTACCCGCTCCAGCGCGGAGCGCAGGCTGTCGACGTCGGTGACGTGGTCCTTCAGCAGGTAGCCGACGCCGCGCGGCTGGTCGCGGAACAGCTCCATCGCCTGCGGGGTCTCGTTGTACGCCGACAGCACCAGCACGCCGATGCCGGGATGGCGCTCCAGCAGCCGGCGGGCCGCGACGACGCCCTCGCTGGTGAACGTCGGCGGCATGTGCAGGTCGACGATCACCACGTCGGGCGGGTCCCCGGCGACGCGGGCGAGCAGCTCCTCGCCGGAGCCGGCGGACGCCACCACCTCGATGCCGACCGTGGTGAGCAGGGTGACCAGTGCCTGCCGGAAGATCCCGCTGTCCTCCGCCACGGCTACTCGCATGGCACGTCCATCCTCACCCTCGTGCCCTCGCCGGGGCCGCCGCCGACTTCCACCTCACCGCGCAGCGCCCCGATCCGGCCGGACAGCCCGGCGAGGTCGGCCGCGGGATCGCCGGGCCCGCCGCCGTCGCAGGTCAGCTCCGCGGCCACCCGGCCGTCCGCATGGCCCACCCGGACGTGCACCCGCGTCGCGTGCGCGCGGTCCACAGCGTACGACAGCGTCTCGCACAGCACCGAGTAAAGCGTGGACTCCACCTCGCGGGAGAACCGGCGGGACGTGACGTCCAGCTCGACGCGCACGCCGACCCGCTCGGCGACGACCTCCAGCGCGGGCCCGATGCCCTCCTGGACCAGCAGCGCGGGCCGCACCTCGCGGGCCAGCTCGCGCAGCTCGGCGAGCGCCGCCACGAGCTGCTCGCGGCACGTCCGCGCGTGCTCCTTCACCACCGTGTCGCCCGTGGCGGCCTCCAGCGTGCCGAGCATCGCGCCGAGCGCGAGGAGCCGCTGCTGCGCGCCGTCGTGCAGGTCGCGCGCGAGGCGCTCCCGCTCGGCGGTCTCGGCCCGGACGAGCCGGCGGTAGGCGGCGCGGACCTGCTCCAGGGCCGCGTGCACGCTCGCCTGCAGCCGCGCCGTCTCCAGCGCCCGGCCGCCCGCGGCGAGCGCGGCCTCGACCAGGGTGCCGTGGTCGCGCAGCGCCGCGCCCAGCTCCACGACGGCGAGCGGCTCGCCGGAGGCGTCCTCGACCCGGCGCCGCCACCGCCCCTCGTCCCCGCCGTCCTCCCCCGGGCCCATCTCCGGGGCCTTCTCCGTGCCCTTCTCCGTGCCCTTCTCCGTGCCCTTCTCCGGGCGGTCCTCCGGGCGGTCCTCCGGGCCGAGGTCGACGGGGCGCCCGGCGGTGTCGACGTAGGTCCGCTCCGCCGGCGCCCAGAACCACAGCTCCAGCGTCGGGTCGTGCAGGACGTCGCGCAGGGCGTCCCTGACCCGCTCCACCGACACCGGCGCGGTCAGCCGGAGCATCCGGCCGGCGACGGTCAGCTCGGCGAGGCGGATCCGCAGCGCGGACCCCAGCAGGGTGAGCGGCACCAGCACGACGACCGCGCCCTGCACCGCGTACACCCGCAGCAGGTCGTCCAGCGGGAGCGTGTCCTCCATGATCGGCCGCTGCGTGAACGCGGCCAGGATGGCCACGAAGCCGATGGCGACGGTGACGGGCAGCGCGAGCACCCGCCGCATCCGGCCCATCCGGCCCATCCGCAGGACCAGCACGAAGGCGAGCGACAGTGCCAGCAGGACGTACAGAGTCCCGGCGACCCGCAGGACGACCCGGAACACCTCCAGGTCCGGCCAGGGCGCGGGCCACCACACCGACTCGCCGCGGAACGCCGCCCACTCCGGCCTCGACGTCGTCCACAGCGCGGTCGGGCAGCCCCACAGGACGACGCACGCCGCGACCGCCCAGATCCGGTCGGGCAGGTACTCCAGCCGTCCGGCGGGGTACATCAGGACGCCCACGGCGAGCGCGAGGTAGAAGGTCGCCTGCGCGTACGGCGACAGGAGCGGGCCGACGGAGGCGTCCCAGCTCGCCGCCCAGTTGACCGCCCAGCAGACGGACGCGGCCGCGAACAGCAGCCCGGTGCGGCGGGTCCGCGTCCCGGTGGCGAGCAGCACTCCCGCCATGGCGATCGCGGCGCAGCCGACCAGCGTGATCGCGGCGGCGGCCGGGTGGTCCCGCCAGTACGGCCACCCGGCCGGCAGCGCGAGCCCCGCCACCGCCGGCCCGGCGACGAGGGCGCGCCTCGTCTCCGCGCCGAACCACGGGGGCGATCTGCGCCGCCGCGGTGCGGAAATGACCACGACCATCCCTCCATGCTCGGACCTCGGCGGGAGGTCGTGCCACCGGATTGCCACGGGGTGCCGCACCGTGCTTTCCCGGAGCCCGCGGCGGGCGGCGCGGCCGCTTCGGAGAGTCTCCCCGAGCCGGGGCGCCCCGTACCGGCGCGTTATGCGATCGATGCGCGCGCCGTTCCGGCGTTTCCGTCCCGATCTTGCCGGACCCGGGTCCCGCCGCACCGGGACCATTCGGGACGCGCCTCCCTTGACGCGGGACGGCCCCTCGCCCGGACCCTGGTCACGGCCCGGTCCGGGCCCTGCTGAAAGGAATTCACATTTACCGGGAAAACACCGCCGCGGACCCGCGTTCTACTGGGTTGCCGGGCCGGGGCGGGGAATGCCAGGATCGTTTCCCGGGAGCAATGGGGGATGCGGGGAGAAAGGGGCGCGGGGGGAATGGAACAGACGACGGCCGTGCGCGAGGCGATGCCGGGGGCGGTGCTGCCGGTGCCCGCCGGCGCGGCGGGGCCTCCCGTCCCCGCCGCCGACCGGGTGCGGGTCCGGCCCCGGTACCGGGCGATCCTGGCGGTGGACATCGAGGCGTCGACGACGCGTACCGACCCGGTGAAGGCCGAACTGCGGCGCACCCTGTACCGGCTGCTGGAGGAGGCGTTCAACCGCGCCGGAATCGGGCGGCGGCACCGGGAGGAGTACGTCGACCGGGGCGACGGCGTCCTCGTTCTGGTGCGCCCTTTCGACGAGGTTCCGAAAACGCTGCTGCTGCACCCGGTCGTGCCGCTGCTGTCCGCACTGCTCGCCGAATACAATTCGGCGCAGACGATCACGCCCGGCGGCGACCGGCGAATTCGGCTGCGGGTGGTGGTGCACGCCGGAGAGGTGCACAACGACGGGCACGGCAATTTCGGCGAGGCCCTCGACGTCGCCTTCCGGCTGCTCGACTCGGCGGAGGCGAGGAGCGCCCTGCGGCGCACCCGCGCGCCGCTGGCGCTGATCGTGTCCGAGGACATCTACCACTCGATCGTGCGGCACGGGTACGAGGGGATCCGCGCCGACTCCTACGTCCCGCTCGTCCGGCTGGAGGTCACCGGCCGCAGCCACCAGGGCTGGGTGCACGTCGCCGGGTCCGCCCCGGCGCGCGTCCACCGCCGCACCGTGCGCGGAGCGCGCGAGGGCCTGCCCGCCTGGCGGCGCCGGCTGCGCGCCCTCTCGGTCAGCGGCGGAGGGCCACGCCCGCCAGGGTGAAGGCCCGCTCGGGGTGCGCCGTGACCGGCCCGCCGGGGCGCCACAGCGGGGTGAAGACCAGGCCGGGCTCCACGAGCTCGAAGCACGAGACGATCTCGAGGATCTCGTCCCGGCCGCGCCCCCAGAAGTGGCCGCTGGACGGCTGGAACACCCGGCCGACGTCGCCGCCGGACTCCGGCTCGGGCTCCTGCGTGATGTGCGTGAACACCAGGTGGCTGCCCGGAGCGAGGGCGCCGTGCAGGCGGCGCAGCGCGGCGGCGGCCTCGGCCGCGTCCGGGATGAAGTGCAGGACGCGGTCGAGCACGACCCCCACGGGCCGGTCGAAGTCGATGAGCGCGCGGACCTCCGGGTCGTCCGCGACGGCGTCCGGGCGCAGCGGGTCGCACGGGACGAACGCGGCCCGGCTCGTCCGGGCGAGCAGCGCGCGGGCGTGCGCCAGCACCACCGGGTCGCCGTCGGCGAACACGACGGCCGCGTCGGGCGCGATCTCCGCCGCGACCTCGTGGACGTTCCCGCGCACGGGCAGCTTGCTGCCGACGTCGATGAACTGCCGGACGCCGGCGCGGGCGAGGAACCGCACCGCGCGGCCGATGAAGGCGTGGTTCTCCCGCGCGGCCGCCCGCGCCTCCGGGATGACGGCGAGCAGCCGCTCGGCGACCTCCCGGTCCGCCGCGTAGTTGTCCTTGCCGCCGAGCAGGTAGTCGTAGATCCGCGCCGTGTTCGGCGTGACCAGATCCACGTCGGCGGGAGTCCACCTCTCATCGGCCATCGCAAAGCTCCGCTCTTCCCCGGGCAAATGATCGTCTCACGGACGCGGAGTGCCCGCACCGGGACCCACCGTGAGACGGCCGCGGCGCGGGGATGGGGGACGAGCCGAACGCCCCCGCCCCGAAAACGCGAGGGCCCGTGGCGGCCGGGTGCCGCCACGGGCCCGTGGGGGTGGGTCTACTCGTTGAAGAGGCGGCCGTAGTCGGCCATGGCGAGGGCTATGTCCGCCTGCGCCCAGAAGCGGTGGTACGTGAAGGTCGGGGCGGTGGAGGTCTCGCCGTTGGCGTAGGCCATGACGCGCTGGTAGTCGGGGTCGCTCTTGTAGAAGGACCGGATGGACATGAAGGTCGAGTTGGAGTTGATCGGGTCGCCGTTCGGCATGGTGCCCGTCCAGCCGGACGGGACGTAGACCGGGTCGATGACGCGCCGGTAGTCGCCCTTGCTCTCCTCCACCGACACGCCCTTGGCGTCGGCGTGCTTCCACAGGGCGTCGAGGAGGTCCTTGGCGGTCTGCTTGGCGTCGGCGTCGCCGGACTTGGCGGCGTAGTACGTCAGGGTCTTGGCGTACGCGGCGGCCACGCCGACGTCGCTGGTGTAGTCCTCCACCGTGACGTGCAGGTCGGAGTTGGCCGGCGGCATGCCGCTGGACGACGACCAGTTCGCGTCCGGCTGCCCGGTCCACGTGAGCGTCGACGGGATCTGGATGGAGCCCGTGGACGGGTCGACGGTCGTGTTCGACAGCGCCCAGGAGACCCACTTGTCGAGGATCGCCTCGGCGTTCGCGTCACCGGTGACCTGGTAGTACTCGGCGACGCGCTCCATGGACCACGCCTGGAAGCCGAACCACTGGTTGCTCGGCGGGTCGTGATAGACGGGCTGCCAGTCGTAGGGCATGCCGAAGAACTCGGTCAGGCCGGTCGGCGGGGTGCTGTAGCTGCCGTCCCAGCTGTTGGTGACGCCGCCCGCGATGCCGCCCTCGGCGGACTGCAGCCACTTGTAGAGCTGCAGCTGCCGGGTGAGGCTCTTCTCCCAGTCGGCCTTGGCCGTGGCGCCCTTGGGGGCGAGCGCGGCGTCGTTCACCAGCGCGTAGGCGGCCAGGGGGTTCTGGTAGCCGAAGTGCGAGGCGCCGTCGCCGATGCGCCACGCCCAGCCGGCGTTGGTGTCCGTGGCGCCGCCCCAGGCGTAGTACCAGGACAGCAGGTAGTGCTCGCTGTCCTTGCCCGTCCCGGCGGGGCAGGACGAGGCGGGGCGGCAGTCGCCGATCTTCTTGAAGTACTTGTCGAAGAACGCGTAGCGCAGGTAGTCGCCCATCTTCCCGGCCTTCGCCACGGTGGCCGAGACCTCACCGGCCTTGCCCTGGTCCGCGGCCCACGTGTTCGCCCAGTACGCGGCCTGGATGGCGCGCGCGTCGGCGTCGGGGGCGTTGGTGAACTTCCACTGCTTGGCGTAGGACGAGTCCTTGATGAACAGGTCGAGGTAGCCGTTGGTGCCGCCGAACGCGAACTTGTCGCACGTCGGCTGCGGGACGGTCTCGAACACCGACTCCTGGGAGCCGCGCTGGTAGGTGTTGATGTAGGACGGGCCGCCTGCGCTCGGGCCCTCCTCGCAGCCGCCGCCCGGCGTGTTGCCGTAGCCGTAGACGTTGTCGACGTCCTGCAGCCAGTGCATGCCGTAGACGTCGTCGGTGCCGTAGGCGGACTTCAGCTCGCTCGCGATCGGGTCCTGCCCGACCGGGACGCTGCCGTCGATCAGCGACGGGTAGTCGCTGACCTCGGGGTGCTCGGCGGCGTACGTGGCGGGCTTGGAGGGGTCGTAGAAGGAGTTCGTCGGCTGGTCGGCGTGGGTCGGGATCATGTACTTCTCCATGAGCGCCCACGCGTCGTTGAAGGGGTCCCAGTCCTGCGTGACCTTGCCGTACATGGCCTCCAGCCAGATGAGGTAGCTGTACGCCTCGGACGTGGTCTCGTGCCCGTGGTCGGGCGCCTCGACCATGAAGGTCTCCACCGAGTGGTACGGGATGCCCTCGGGGCTGAAGTAGCCGTTCGCCGGGTCCTTGATCTTGTTGTACTGGTCGAGGAACCGCTGGGTGTAGCCGTCACCGCCGGTGGCCACCTCGGTCGCGGTGACCGTGGCCGGGGCGAAGCCGGAGGCCGACGAGGTGAAGGTCGCCTCGCCCGTGCCGGAGTCGTCCGCGGTGATCGTCACATTCTGCGCGGTCGACCAGTTCTGCGGCGTGAACGTGAGCGTCCCGCCTCCGGTCACCGACAGGCCGCTGTTGCCCGCGGTGCGCGCGGTCGTCACGGTGACGTCCGACGACGGCGCCTCGGACAGCTTCACCGCGAACGTGGCCGTGGAGCCCTGCGCGACGGTCAGCTTCGACGGGCCGGCCACGACACTCGCCTCGGCCGCGACCGTGATGCCGACCGGCGCGGACTCGGCCGTGCCGCCGGCGCTGTCGGTCACCTTGGCGTAGAGCGAGTAGTCGCCCGCGGCCGAGGGCGTCCAATCCAGCGTGTAGGGGGCGGTGGTGTCGGCGGCGCCGAGCGGGCCGTCCTGGTCGAAGAACTCGACCTTGGAGACGGTCGCGCCGGTCCCGGCGGTGGCGGTCGCCGCGAGCGGCACCGACGCGCCCACCGAGTAGGTGGCTCCGGCCGCCGGGCTGGTCAGCGACACCTTCGGGGCGGACGTGCTGCCGTTGCAGGGCGTGCCGTTCAGGGTGAACGACGTCGGGTCGGTGTTCGTCCCGCTGTAGGTGAACTGCCCGCCGACGCTCACCGTCGCGCCGGACGCCAGCGACCCGTTCCAGCTCTCGTTCTGGACGGTGACGTCCTGGCCGGACTGCGACCACTTGCCCGACCATCCGCTGGTCAGCCGCTGGTTCCCCGTGTAGGAGTACTTCAGCGTCCAGCCGTTCAGCGCGTCGCCCTGGTTGGTGATGTCGATGGTGGTCGTGAAGCCGCCGCCCCAGTCGTTCTTCGTGTAGACGACCTTGCACGCGGCCGCCGCGGCGTTCGCCGGTGCGAGCGCGCCGAGACCGCCGCAGAGCAGGGTCAGCGTCGCGCCCACGGCCGTGAGCGCGCGCCATCGTTGCCGTCTTCTCACCTTGGTTCCCTTCCTGAGTCGCCCGGCGTGCGGGCATGCCGGGCTCCACCGCCGGCGGAGTCCGGCGGCGGCGTCCCTTGGAGGAGCGCGCCCGCGGGCGGGCGCGCGTCAGGCCGGGGCCGTCAGCCGGACTCCCGGATGATCAACTTGGTGCGCAGCACGACGCGCCGCTCGGTGTTCGGCCGGCCGCCGGTGCAGGCGCGCAGCTCGCGGGCGAGCCGGGCGCCGAGGTCCTCGGCGGGCTGGCGGACGGTGGTGAGCCGGGGCCGCACCTGCCGGGCGACGGGCGCGTCGTCGAAGCCGACGACGGCGACGTCGTCGGGCACGCGGCGGCCCGCCCGGCGCAGCGCGCTGAGCGCCCCGACCGCCATCTGGTCGGACGCGGCGAGCACGGCGTCGACGTCCGGCCGCCGCTCCAGCAGCCGGCGCATCGCGCGTTCGCCGGACAGCCGGCCGAAGTCGCCCTGGCAGACCAGCCCGTTGACGCCCATCCCGGCCTCCCGCGCGGCGAGCCGGTAGCCGGCCAGCCGGTCCACGGCCGCGCCGGTGTCGGCGGGCCCGGCGATCGTGCCGATCCGGCGGCGGCCGCTGGTGAGCAGGTGCCGGACGGCGGCGTGCGCGCCGCCGCGGTTGTCGACGTCGACGTAGGGCAGCGCCACCTCGTCGAGAGGGCGCCCGGCCAGCACCACGGGCGCGCCCGCCGCGGCCTGCACCAGCGGGGCGACCTGGTCGCGGCGGGCGCCGACGAGCAGCACGCCCTCGGCCCGGCCGCCGCGCAGGTAGCCGGTGGTGGCGCGCCACTCGTCGGGCCGGCCGGCCATGAGGACGACGAGCGGCGCGCGGCCGTCCAGCTCGCGCCGCACGCCCCACAGCAGGCGCGCGAAGTAGGGGTCGCCGAGGACGCGGCAGGCGTCCTCGCACACGACGGCCGCGATCGTGCCGGAGGACTCCCGGTCGGGGGAGCCGCCGCGGCGGCGGACGTAGCCGAGCCGCTCGACGGCCGCCTCCACCTGCTGGCGGGCCGTGCGGCTGACCCGGGCCGAGCCGTTGAGCACGCGGGAGGCGGTCGCGGGCGAGACGCCGGCGAGCTCGGCGACGTGGGCGAGGGTCGGGGGGCGGTCGGGAAGGGCGGGGTCTTCGGGGTGGGTGAGGGTCACGCTTGGCACTCCCTTCGGGGGTTCCCGGGCCGTCGAGGGGGGTGGGACCGGGTCGGGAGTAGTGGGAGCGCTCCCAAGAATCCGGTCGGACGCCGTTTGTGTCAAGGGTCACAGGCCAATTGGATCCGCCGAATGGCTCCCCGGTCCCTCTTCGCGCGCGCGAGGCGCCGTGAAAATTCGTGAAAGGAATGGAACAGGGGTTCCATGCCGCGTCCGGCCCGTTCTACGTTCACCGCAGTCCAGGAGTGGGAGCGCTCCCAAGCGAAAAGTTCCGACGTGAAAGCCGAGATCCCATGAGATCGTCGCCTTCCCCGCGCGCCGCCGCGGCCGCCCTGACCGGGGCGCCGTGCGCGGCCGGCCCGCTCGCCGCCGCCGGGACCGCGCTCGGCGCGCCGCCGGCCCGGGCCGCTGTCTGCGGGCCTGCACCGGAGCTGGAGGTCTCCGGCAACACGTTCATCGGCGCCCCCGGCGACGCCGTCCGGCCGCGCGCCGCGGCGGCGCGTACCGGAACGCGGTGCGGAACTGCGCCGGCCTTCTCGGGGAGAACGGCATCACGCCCATTCCGGAGCTCCATTGGAGCCATGGGCTGCGGACCGGCAATGACAACCATTGTGACACGGCCGCCACCGAATGCCGGAAGCCGATGCCTGGCGCCGAATACGCGCCCGAGTTGTGGCGCCGCCGCCGCGCACCAGCGGCCCGCCCCTGACCACCCGGAAGAAGTCCACCCCAACCAGATGGAGGAATCCGGATGAAACACCCCCCTGCGCGCAGGAGGCCCGGCGCCCGGCGCCGCGGCGCCGCGACCGCCGCGGCGGTCGTCCTGCTCGCCTCAGGCACGGTCGCGCTGGCCCAGGCCCAGGCCAGCGCGGCCGCCGGCTGCAAAGTCGACTACACCACGAACGACTGGGGCTCCGGCTTCACCGCCTCCGTGACCGTCACCAACCTCGGCGACGCCATCAGCGGCGGCTGGACGCTGGAGTGGGACTTCGCCGGCGACCAGCAGGTGACGTCGGGCTGGAACGGCACGTTCAGCCAGTCGGGGCAGCACGTCACCGTGCGGAACCCGAGCTGGGCTCCGGCGCTGGGCACGAACGCGTCGGCCAACCCCGGGTTCCAGGGCACCTACTCCGGCACGAACTCCGCTCCCACCCAGTTCAAGCTCAACGGGACCGTGTGCGACGGGTCGACGGGCGACCCGGGCGACGGGGATCCCGGTGACGGCGACCCGGGCGACGGCGACCCCGGCGACCGCGTCGACAACCCGTACGCGGGCGTGAAGCAGTACGTGAACCCCGAATGGTCGGCGCACGCCGCCGCCGAGCCCGGCGGCGGCGCGATCGCGGACCAGCCGACCGGCGTGTGGCTGGACCGGATCGCCGCGATCGAGGGCGTCAACGGCGGGATGGGGCTGCGCGACCACCTCGACGCCGCCCTCGACCAGGGCGCCGGGCTGGTCAACCTCGTCGTCTACGACCTGCCCGGCCGGGACTGCTCGGCGCTCGCCTCCAACGGCGAGCTCGGCCCGACCGAGCTCGACAAGTACAAGGAGCAGTTCATCGACCCGATCGCGGAGATCCTCGGCGACGAGAAGTACGCCGGCCTGCGGATCGCCGCGGTGGTGGAGATCGACTCCCTGCCCAACCTGATCACCAACGCGGGCGACCGGCCGACCGCCACCGAGAACTGCAACGTCATGAAGGAGAACGGCAACTACCAGAAGGGCATCGCCTACGCGCTGCAGAAGCTCGGCGCCCTGTCCAACGTCTACAACTACATCGACATCGGCCACCACGGCTGGATCGGGTGGGACGACAACTTCTCCCCGACCGCGCAGCTCCTCGCGGAGGTGGCGGAGATGTCCGGCTCGAAGGGCAACGTCGCCGGGTTCATCACCAACACCGCGAACTACGGTGCGCTGACCGAGCCCTACTTCACCATCAACGACAGCGTGGGCGGCACGTCCGTGCGCGAGTCCGACTGGGTGGACTGGAACCGCTACGTGGACGAGCTGTCCTACGCGCAGGCGTTCCGCCAGGAGCTCATCAGCCAGGGGTTCGACTCCGGCATCGGCATGCTCATCGACACCAGCCGCAACGGCTGGGGCGGTTCCGCTCGCCCGACCGGGCCCGGCCCGATGACGGACGTGAACGCCTACGTGGACGGCGGCCGGACCGACCGGCGCATCCATCTCGGCAACTGGTGCAACCAGGCGGGAGCGGGCCTCGGCGAGCGGCCGAAGGCGGCCCCCGCGTCCGGTATCGACGCCTACGTGTGGATGAAGCCTCCGGGCGAGTCGGACGGGGCCAGCGAGGAGATCCCGAACGACGAGGGCAAGGGCTTCGACCGGATGTGCGACCCGACCTACGAGGGCAACCCGCGTAACAACAACAACATGAGCGGCGCCCTGCCGGACGCGCCCCTGTCCGGGCACTGGTTCTCCGCCCAGTTCCAGGAACTGCTCCAGAACGCCAACCCGCCCGTCCAGTAACCGGCCCCCAAGGAGAGAAAGGCCCCGTGACCGGCTCCCGGTCACGGGGCTTCTCCTTGTCCCGGGCCCTCTCCCAGTCTCGGGGCTTCTCCCAGTCTCGGGGCTTCTCGCTGGTCCGGGGCTTCTCGCCGTCCCGGGACGCCGGCCCGCCGCGCGGTGCGGCGCCGGAACGGGAGCGGCCCGCGGCGTCCCCTGCCGGACGCCGCGGGCCGTGTTCTGCCGGGAGCGGATAGTGCGGGAGCTGTCAGGAGGTCATGCAGTGCGGTTCGAGGTCCGTCGACGAGCCGGGGGCGTTCGCGGTGAACCCGAAGGTCGTCGAGGCGCCGACGGCCAGCGAGCCGTTCCAGCTCTCGTTCTTCACCGTGACGTCCGGACCGGACTGCGTGTAGGTGCCGTTCCACAGGCTGCCGACCGTCTCACCGTTGGCGAAGGTGAAGTGGGCCATCCAGCCGTTGAGCGGGAGCGTGCCGGTGTTGGTGACCTTGATCTCGCCCTGGTAGCCGCCTCCCCAGCTGTTGGTGGAGGTGTACTCGGCGCTGCACACCATGCCGGGGTTGCCGGGCGGGTCGGTGGGGTCGGTGGGCGGGTCGGTCGGGTCGCCGTCGCCGTCGCCCTCGCCGACGCCCGTCACCTCGCCGTTGCCGCCGTCGAACACGACATCGGAGCAGCCGTAGAACGTCTCGTTGCTGTCCGAGCGCTGCCACACGGTGTAGATGATGTGGCGGCCGCTCTTGCCGGACGGGAGCCGGGCGTTCCAGTGGTAGTAGGCGTCCTCGCTGCCGGGCGAGCCGACGCTCGGCGGGTCGGTGGCGCTGTAGAACGGCTCGTCCTCCAGGTCGTCCCAGCTGAGCGGGCGGGTCGGGCTCCACGTGTCCTTGGTGATGTAGGTGCGGAACGTGCCCGGGTGGGCCGCCCACTTGTTGTACCGGAACTCGATGTCCGCGCCGGACGTCAGGTGCGTGACCGGCCAGTCGTCGCGGGCCAGGTCGTAGCCGCTGAAGTCGTACACGACCGCGCCGCCGCTGCACAGCTCCCCGTCGGGGATGAAGCCGCGGGTGCGGCCGGCGCCGTCCGAGCGGAGCACCGCGAACCAGTTGTAGAGCGAGGTGGTGCCGCTCTGCGCGATGGCCGCCGCGCACGCCGGGTTGTGCGGGACGATCTGCCCTGTCGAGGACAGCCCGTCCTTCCAGCACAGGTACGTGCGGCTGCCCGGCACCATCATCGCGCCGTGCGCGGACGCCGGCACCGCCGTGACCAGGGCGCCCGCCAGCAGCGCGGGGCCGAGCACCGCCCCCGCCAAGAGCGCTCTTCGTCGTCGCCTTCCCATCGTCCTCCCGTCCACGGGCCGAGGAGAGTCCTGTCCAGGCGGACGCTAGACCCGGGCGGGCGGGCTCCGGAACGGTCCTTTCACCCTTTCATCGAAGGGGCGCGACGGCAGGACCATACGGCCCGGACGGCGCCGTCCGGGCCGTGTCGCGGCGGGGGCTCAGCCCTTGGTGGCGCCGGCGGTGAGCCCTCCGATCAGCTGCCGTTCCGCGAGGGCGTAGAAGGCGATCGCGGGGACCATCGCCAGCACGATGTAGGCGATGACGAGCGCGTAGTTCGTCGAGTACTGCCCCTGGAACTGCTGGATGCCGACGGGGATGGTCTGCCATTTCGGGTCGGCGAGCACCAGCAGCGGCAGGAAGAAGTTGTTCCAGCTCGTCACGATCGCGAGGACGGACACGGTGCCGAGGGCGGGCCGCGCCATCGGCAGCAGGATGCGCCAGAAGAACCCGAGCCGGGAGCAGCCGTCCATGATGGCGGCCTCCTCCAGCTCTCCCGGGATCGTCCGGAAGAACGACCGGAGGATAATGATCGTGATGGGCAGCGCGAACGCGGCCTGCGGCAGGATGATGCCGAGCGGGTTGTCCAGCAGCCCGAACGAGCGCAGCAGGACGAACAGCGGCAGCACCGCCACCGCGGGCGGGAACATCAGCCCCGCGGCGAACAGCGTGAAGAAGAGCTCCCGGCCCCGGAAGGCGTAGCGGGCGAACGCGAACGCCGCCAGCGCCGACACCGCGACGGTGATGACCGTGGTGGCGACGGCGATCAGCACGCTGTTGGCGATCTGCCGCCAGAAGTCGCCGGACGACAGGATGCCGGTGTAGTTCGACAGCTTCCACGGGTGCGGCAGCCCCAGCGGGTCGGCGGTGAGGTCGCCGGTCGTCTTGAAACCGGAGACCACCGCGTACAGCAGGGGGACGACGACGAAGGAGCCGAGCACCCACACCAGCGTGTGCCGGGACAGGCTCCGGACCATGCCCGCTCTCATGCTCGCTCTCATCGGCGGCCCCCCGCGTTGGTGACCGCGCCCTGCAGGTCGCGGCGCAGCGCGTACCGCTGGTACAGCAGGCTGAAGACCATGCAGATGAGGAACATGGCGACGCTGATCGCGCCCGCGTAGCCCATCTGGTAGCGCTTGAAACCGAACTGGAACATGGTGACGGCCATCGTCTCCGTGGAGTGCGTCGGCCCGCCCGTCGTGGTGACCCACACGAGGTCGAACAACTGGAGGGAGCCGATGACGGACAGGAACACGCTGATGCGCAGCGTCGGGCCGAGCAGCGGCAGCGTGACGCTGCGGAACCGCCGCCACGGGCCCGCCCCGTCGATCGAGGCGGCCTCCAGCACCTCCGACGGGATGCCCTGCAGGCCGGCGAGGTAGATCATCATATGGAAGCCGAAGTACTTCCACGTCATGACGGCGAACAGGGTCGGCAGCGCGGTGTCGGGGTCGGAGAACCACTTCCCGGCGAGGCCGCCGAGCAGCGGCAGGTCCTCGACGAGCGTGTCGGCGAGCCCGCTGTCCGGCAGGAAGATGATGCCGAACAGGACGCCCGCGATCACCTCGGACAGGATGTACGGCGCGAAGAAGATCGCCCGGTAGATCGCCCGGCCGCGCATCTTCTGGTTCAGCAGGACGGCCGTGCCGAGCGCGATCGGCAGCTGGACGACGATCGAGAACACGATGATCAGCAGGCCGCGCCACAGGTCGCCGCGGAAGACGGGGTCGTCGGCCAGCTTGCGGTAGTTCTCCAGGCCGGTGAAGTCATCGGGCCAGCCGAAGCCGCCCCAGCGGAAGAAGCTCGTGTAGAACGCGACGAAGATCGGGATCAGGACGAAGAAGAAGAACAGCAGCAGGGCGGGCAGGAGGAACCAGGTGCTGGACGCCCAGCCGCGCAGCCTCTCCCCTGCCGACGCCTTGGGGCCCCGCCTGCGCGGGGCCCCTGCGGCGTGCCGCGGCCGATCGTCGGTCGTGGCGGACAGGGTCATTGGCTCTTGGCCACCTTGGTCACGGACTCGGTGACCTGCTGGGGCGTCTTCTTGCCCCCGATCAGCGCCGCCACGCTGTCGTTGACCTCCTGCCCGACCGCCGGCGGGAACGCCTGGTCGAGGTAGAGCTGGAACCCGGTGGAGGCGTTCAGCGCGTCGGCGACCAGCTTGCGGTTCTTGTCCAGCTCACTCTCGGCGCCCTTCACGACCGGCATGAAGGCGCCCGAGGAGACGAGCTTCTTCTCGTTCTCCATGTTCATCAGGAAGGCCAGGAAGTCGATGGCCTCCTTGGGGGCGTCCTTGCTGAGCGCGTGCCCGTTGCCGCCGCCGAACACCTCGGTCGCCTGGCCCTGGCCGCCCTCGACGCTCGGGAAGGGGAACCAGCCGAGGTCGTCGCCGAGGTCCTTGCCGGAGGCGTCCTTCTGCACGGCGGGCGCCCACTGCCCCATCAGCTCCATGGCGGCCTTGCCGGCGCCCATGGTGGCGGCCTGCCCGCCGGGCGTGTCGTAGCCGGCGTTCTGGAAGCCCTTCTGGAACGGGTCGAGGTCGGCGAGCTCCTTGACCTTCTCGCCGGCCTGGACGAAGGGGGCGCCGCTGAAGTCGTTGGCCTTCTCGGCCTGCTGCAGCGCGGGGAGGCCGCCGATGCGCATCGCGAGGTAGGCCCAGTAGTACATCTCGGGCCACTTGTCCTTGCCCGCGATGGCGATCGGGGTGATACCCGCGCCCTTGAGCTTGCGGACGGCGTCCAGGTACTCGGTCCAGGTCTTCGGGGGCTCCTTGACCCCGGCCTTCGAGAAGAGCGCCTTGTTGTACCAGAAGCCCACGCCGCCCATGTCGTACGGGATGGCGTAGGTCTTGCCGTCGAACTGGTAGGGCTTCTGCGACACCGGCGTCATGGTGCCCAGGATGGAGGCGCCGTCGGAGGTGACGTCCTTGACCAGCCCTGCGTCGATCTGCTGCTTGAGGACCCCGCCGCCCCAGGTGACGAAGATGTCCGGCAGCTTGCCGGAGGCGGTGAGCGCCGTCATCTTCGACTTGAACGCCTCGTTCTCGAGGTTGGTGAGCTTGATCTGGACGTTGGGGTGCGCCGCCTCGTACGCCTTGGCGATCTGCGGGTAGAGCGTCTTGGACGGCTCGGTGGTGGCGATGTCCATCCACTCGACGGTGACCTTGCCGCCCCCCGAGTCGCCGTCGCCGCAGGCGGCGAGGAGGGGCGCGGCGGTGATCGCCACGGTGCCCGCGGAGACCGCGGTCAGGAACGAACGGCGCGACAGGTGCGGAATGCCCATGGTGGCCTCCTGGATCGGGGGTGGGCTTGGCCGGGACCGGCGGGCGGGGGGAACCGTCCGCGTCGAAAGCTTTTCGAAACTCTTCGAGCTTGCCGTTGCCGTGGAACTCTAAGAAAGGGCCACCCCAGGGTCAAGGCTTCGCCGCCCGTTGACCTAAATGAAACCTTGAGAACTCGGACTCGGGGGCTAGGAGCGAGCGAAACATTGCGATACTGTTCGCAATCGTTTCCTCGGGGAGGAGTGAAGCTGCCCGTGCGCACCACCGATGAGATGCCGGACCCCCCGGCCCGGCCCACCCTGGCGCTGATCGCGTCGGAGGCGGGGGTCTCCCCCGCCACGGTCTCCAAGGTCCTGAACGGCCGCACCGACGTGGCCGCCGCGACCCGCGAGCGGGTGGAGGCGCTGCTGCGCACCCACAACTACCCGGGTCCGGGCGGCTCCCGCCGGGCCCGCAGGTCCGGGCTGATCGACCTGGTCCTCGCCGGTCTCGACAGCCCGTGGGCGGTGGAGATCCTGCGCGGCGTCGAGGCCGAGTGCGCCGAGCACGGCACCGGCGTCGTCGTCTCGCTCGTCCGCGACGACGACGCCCGGCCGCCGAGCTGGCAGAACCTGCCCGCGCTGCACCACAGCGACGGGGTCATCCTGGTGACCTCCCGGATGACGCGCCGCCAGCGCGAGCAGCTGGAGCGGGCCGGAGTCGGCCTCGTCCTGGTCGACCCGGTGAACCTGCCGGACACCGACATCGCCAGCGTCGGCGCCACCAACTGGGCCGGCGGCCTCGCCGCCACCGAGCACCTGATCGAGCTCGGCCACCGCCGCATCGCGATGATCGGCGGCCCCGCCGACATGCTGTGCACGCAGGCCCGGGTGGACGGCTACCGGACGGCGCTGGAGCGCGCCGGGATCGAGGTCGACAAGGACCTCGTCCGCTACGGCGACTTCCACCACCAGGGCGGGTTCGCCCGCACCCGCGAGCTGCTGGAGCTGCCCGAGCCGCCGACCGCGCTGTTCGCGGGCAGCGACGAGCAGGCGATGGGCGCCTACCAGGCGGCCCGGCTGGCCGGGCTGCGCATCCCCGAGGACCTCAGCGTCGTCGGCTTCGACGACCTGCCCACCTGCGAGTGGCTCTCGCCGCCGCTGACGACCGTCCGGCAGCCGCTGGAGGAGATGGGCCGCGTCGCGGCCCGCACCCTGCTGCAGCTGCTGGACGGGCGACCGCCGCTGACCCCGCGCGTGGAGCTGGCCACCGACCTGCGTGTCCGCGCCTCCACCGCGCCGCCGCCCCCCACCCCGCCGGCCCCCACGGAGGAACGATGACCGAAGCCGTCCCGGCCGCGAACGCGACCCGCGAGCCCTGGCAGGACCGCGAGTCGCCGGTCGCCGAGCGGGTCGCCGACCTGCTGGCCCGGATGACGCCGGAGGAGAAGGCGGGGCAGCTCGCCGGGTTCTGGGCGATGCCCGCGGAACCGGGCGAGCCGGTGGCCCCGATGGAGGACGACTCGCACGAGACGGCCCCGTCCCTGGACGAGGTCGTCGACCGGGGCCTCGGCCAGCTCACCCGCGTGTTCGGGACCGCTCCCGTCCCGGCCGCCGAGGGCGCCGCCCGGCTCCGCGAGCTGCAGCGCCGGATCGCCGCCGGCAACCGGTTCGGCATCCCGGCGATCGCGCACGAGGAGTGCCTGAACGGGTTCATGACCTGGGGCGCGACCGTGTTCCCGAGCCCGCCCGCATGGGGCGCCTCCTTCGACGCCGAGCTGGTCGGCGAGATGGCCGCCGCGATCGCGGAGAGCATGCGGGCGGGCGGCGTCCACCAGGGCCTCGCGCCGGTGCTGGACGTCGTCCGCGACGCGCGCTGGGGCCGCACGGAGGAGTGCATCGGCGAGGACCCCTACCTCGTCGGCGTCCTCGGCACCGCCTACGTGCAGGCCATGGAGCGGGCCGGGATCGTCACGACGCTGAAGCACTTCGCCGGCTACTCCGCCTCCCGCTCCGGCCGGAACATGGCGCCCGTGCCGGTCGGCCCGCGCGAGCTGGCCGACGTCATCCTCGAACCGTTCGTCATGGCGCTGCGCGACGGCGGCGCCCGCTCGGTCATGCACTCCTACACCGACGTGGACGGGATGCCCGCCGCCGCGGACGAGCGGCTGCTGACCGGGCTGCTGCGCGACGAGCTGGGGTTCACCGGCACCGTCGTCGCCGACTACTTCGGCATCTCGTTCCTGGAGACCCGGCACCGGGTGTCCGGGTCGCGGGGCGAGTCCGGCGCGCTCGCGCTGCGCGCCGGGATCGACGTGGAGCTGCCGACCGTCCGCTGCTACGGCGAGCCGCTGATCGAGCTGGTCCGGGCGGGCACCGTCCCGGAGGAGCTGCTGGACCGGGCGGCGGCCCGGGTGCTGGCGATGAAGGCCGAGCTGGGCCTGCTGGACGGCGTGCCCGGCGACGAGGACGGCGGCGACGGCGGGGACGCGGACGGGGACCTCGACTTCGACCCGCCGGAGCACCGGGCCCTGGCCCGGCGGCTGGCCGAGGAGTCGGTCGTGCTGCTGTCCAACGACGGCGTGCTGCCGCTGAGCACCGGTGACGGGGTCGTCGTGACGGGGCCGCTCGCGGAGGACCCGTTCGCGATGATGGGCTGCTACACGTTCCCGAGCCACGTCGGCCGCCAGCACCCCGAGCTGCCGCTCGGCGTGGAGATCCCGTCGGTGGCGGACGCGCTGCGCGCCGAGCTGCCCGGCGTCCGCGTCGCGGGCTCGAAGGACGTCTTCGTCGCCGACGACGCCGACATCGAGGCCGCGGCCGCCGCGGCCCGGGACGCCGGGGTGTGCGTGATCGTGCTCGGCGACCGGGCGGGGCTGTTCGGCCGCGGCACGTCCGGGGAGGGCTGCGACGTCGAGACGCTCGCGCTGCCGGGACGGCAGGCCGAGCTGGCCGAGGCGGTCCTGGACACCGGCACGCCGACGGTCATCGTGATGCTGTCGGGCCGGCCGTACGCGATCGAGGGCCTCGCCGACCGGGCCGCCGCCGTCGTGCAGGCGTTCTTCCCCGGCGAGGAGGGCGGCCCGGCGGTCGCCGGCGTGCTCGCCGGGCGGGTCGACCCGTCCGGGCGGATGCCGATCAGCGTGCCGCGCCGCGCGTCCGGCCCGCCCACCACCTACCTGCGGGCGCCGATGGACGGCTCCCACGACTGGAGCACGGTCGACCCGGTCCCGCTGTACCCGTTCGGCCACGGCCTGACCTGGACGACGTTCGAGTACTCGGACCTGGAGGTCGGCGAGCGCGCGGCCACGGACGGGGCGGTCACGGTCAGCGCCGTCGTCCGCAACACCGGGGACCGCGCGGGCACGGAGGTCGCCCAGCTGTACCTGTCCGACCCGATCGCGTCGGTGGTGCGGCCGGTGCGCTGGCTCGCCGGGTGGGCCCGGGTCCGGCTGGAGCCGGGCGAGGCGGCCCGCGTCTCGTTCGAGGTGCACGCCGACCGGACCTCCTTCACGGGCGCCGCCCTGCGGCGCGTCGTGGAGCCCGGCACCATCGGGGTCGAGGTCGGCCGGTCCAGCGCGGACCTGCCGCTGCGCGGCTCGTTCACCCTGGAGGGACCCGTCCGGGAGCCGGGCCCCGACCGGGTCCTGACCGTCCCCGTGGAGGTGACCCCGCTATGACCCGGTTCGAAAACCCGGTGCTGCCGGGCTGCCACCCCGACCCGTCGATCTGCCGGGTGGGCGACGACTTCTACCTCGTGACGTCCACGTTCGAGTGGTTCCCCGGGCTGCCGGTGTTCCACAGCCGCGACCTGGTGCACTGGCGGCCCGCCGGCCACGCGCTGGACCGGCCCGACCAGCTGCCGCTGGACGGGGTGCCCGCGTCCGGCGGGCTGTACGCGCCGACCCTGCGGCACCACGACGGCACCTTCTACCTGGTGTGCACCCTCGTGGACGGGACCGAGTGGTCCGGGCACTTCGTGATGACGGCGTCCGACCCGGCGGGCCCGTGGTCGGATGCGCACCGGCTGGACGGCGCGGGCATCGACCCGTCCCTGTTCTTCGACGACGACGGCCGCGCCTGGTGCACCGGCACCCGGCTCACCGGCCGGTACGAGGGGCACACCGAGATCTGGCTGCGCGAGTTCGACCCGGCGTCCCTGGCGCTGACCGGGCCCGAGCACGTGATCTGGGACGGCGCGGTGAAGGGGTCGATCTGGTCGGAGGGCTCCCACCTCTACAAGATCGGCGGGCGGTACTACCTGCTCACCGCGGAGGGCGGCACGGCGCTCGACCACGCCGTCATGATCGCGCGCGCCGACGCCGTGACCGGCCCGTACGAGGGCAGCCCGCGCAATCCGGTGCTGACGCACCGGAACTTCGGCACCGCGCACCCCATCGTCGGCACCGGGCACGCCGACCTGGTGGAGACGCCCGAGGGCGAATGGTGGATGGTCCTGCTGGCGATGCGCCCGCACGGCGGCGACCGGTGCGTCCTCGGGCGCGAGACCTTCCTGGCGCCGCTCGCCTGGGAGGACGGCTGGCCGGTCACCGGCGGGCGGGTCGAGCCGAGCCATCCGGTGCCGTCGCTGCCGCCGCACCCGTGGCCGGCGGTGCCGCGGGCCGGGGCGTTCGACGGCCCGGAGCTCGGCCCGGAGTGGACCATGCTGCGGCCGCCGCGGGAGCGGTGGTGGAGCCTGGCCGAGCGGCCGGGGCACCTGCGGATGCGCGTCCGGCCGGAGAGCCTGGCGGACGTCGCCAACCCGTCGTTCGTCGGCCGCCGCCAGCAGCACCACGACTTCGCCGCCTTCACCGCGCTGGACTTCACCCCGGCGGACGAGGAGTGGGCGGGGCTCGCGCTCGTCCAGAACAACGACTTCCACGTCCTGCTGGTGTCGGCGGCCGAGGGCGTGCTGCTGGTGAAGCGGGAGCAGGGCGTCGAGACGGTGCTGGCCAAGGCGCCGCCCGCCCCCGGACGGGTCGGGCTCGGCTTCGAGGCCCACGGGCGCTGGTACCGGGCGTCCTTCAGTGCGGAGCCGGGCGTCTGGACGCCGCTCGGCGACCCCGTGGACGGCGACATCCTGACGAGCCAGGTCGCGGGCGGTTTCACCGGCGCCCTGGTCGGCCTCTACGCCACCTCCCACGGGCGGGCGAGCGCGAACCACGCCGATTTCGCCTGGTTCGAGTACACCCCGCTCCAGGGATCGCTCTAGGGCGGCGGGGGCGTTCTAGAGCAGCAGCGCCGGGTCGGCGATCACGCGTTCCACCACGAGGCCGGCCGCGCCGAGGACGGCGGCGCCCTCGGCGAGGCCGGACACCTCGACCGGCGGGACGCCCCGCCGCAGCGATCCCGAGCCGCCCGCGAGGACGTCCCGCAGCGGGGGCCGCACCCAGTCGGCCAGCGGGGAGAACACGCCGCCGAGGACGATGGTGTCCGGGTCGATCAGGTTGACGACGGAGGCGAGCGCGCCGCCGAGCGCCCGCCCGGCCCGCGCCACCGCGCCCAGGGCGGCGGGGTCGCCCGCCTCCAGCCGTTCGACGAGCCGGCCGACCGAGCCCCCGGGGCCGCCGGCGGGGCGCGTCGCCGGCAGGCCGGCCGCGCGCAGTATCGCCTCCTGCCCGGCGACCTGCTCCAGGCAGCCGCGCCCGCCGCAGGAGCAGGGCGGGCCGTCCGGTTCGGCGATGAGGTGGCCGAGCTCCCCGGCGAAGCCGTGCGCGCCGCGGAACACGCGCCCGTCCACGACGATGCCGGCGCCGATCCCGATCTCGCCGGAGACGTGCACGTAGTCGCCGAACCGGGCGCCGCCGCCGAACCACAGCTCGCCGAGGGCGGCGAGGTTGGCCTCGTTGTCGTACTCGGCGGGCAGCGGCGCGGCGACACCGGGGGCGCCGGTGACCGGGACGTCGGTCCAGCCGAGGTTCGGGGCGTGCCGGACCACGCCGTTCTCGCGGTCGAGCAGGCCGGGCAGCGCGACCGCGGCGCCGGCGACCGCGAGGCCCTGCCCGGCGGCGGCCGCGACCGCCTCGGCGGCGAGCGCGGACAGCGCCGCGAGGACGTCGCCGGGCTCGCGGCCGCGGTTGTCGGCGCTGACCACGTGCCGGTACCGGACCTGCTTGGCGAGGTCGAGGACGCAGGCGGCGAGGTAGTCGACGTTGACCTCGAGGCCGAGCCCGGCGGCGCCGTCGCCGTGCAGGGAGACGCCCACGCCGGGCCGCCCGCGCTCCCCCTCGTGGACGGGCGCGCCGTCGCGCACCAGCCCGGCTCCCTCCAGCAGGGCGACGAGGTTGGAGACGGTCGTCTTGGTGAAGCCGGTCAGCTCGGCGAGCCGCGCCCTCGTCACGGGCTGGTGCCGGGCCACCCGGTCCAAGACGACGGCGAGGTTCCGCTCGCGCATCGTCGCGTGCCGGACGGGGGCGTTCGCGGACTTTGTCATGAATGAACCCTAAATGCAGCGCGGCTATGGGCACGGCCTCGGCCCTCTGCTACGTTAATTAGTCCAAGCTCTTTACGAAAGGGGGCGGGATGGCCGAGACACTGGTCGCGGGCGTCGACTCCTCCACCCAGTCGACCAAGGCCGTCCTGTGCCGCGCCGGGGACGGGACCGTGGTCGCGCAGGCGTCCGCGCCGCATCCCGACGGCACCGAATGCCACCCGGACCACTGGTGGAGCGCGCTCTCCCAGGTCCGGGAGCTGCTGGAGCGGGCGGACGCGGTCGCCGTCGGCGCCCAGCAGCACGGCATGGTCGCGCTCAACGGCGCCGGCGAGGTGGTGCGGCCCGCGCTGCTGTGGAACGACACGCGCTCGGCACCGCAGGCCCGCGCGCTCGTCGCCGGGCTCGGCGGCCCCGAGACGTGGGCGAAGCGGACCGGCAGCGTGCCGCTCGCCTCCTTCACCGTCACCAAGCTGCGCTGGATGGCCGAGCACGAGCCGGAGAACGCGCGCCGCACCGAGCAGGTCATGCTCCCGCACGACTGGCTGACCATGCGGCTCGGCGCCGCCGAGCCGGTCACCGACCGGGGCGACGCGTCCGGCACCGGCTACTGGTCCCCCGCGACCGGCGCGTACCTGCCCGACCTGCTGCGCGCCGCGCTCGGCCGCGACGCGCGGACGCCGCGCGTCGCCGCCCCCGGCGAGGCGGTCGGCGAGACCGCCTGGGGCGCCGCGCTCGGCGCCGGGACCGGCGACAACATGGCCGCCGCGCTCGGCCTCGGGCTGCGGCCCGGTGACGTGGTGGTCTCGATCGGCACGTCCGGGACGGCGTTCGCGGTCGCGGACGCGCCCGCCGCCGACCCCTCCGGCCTGGTCGCCGGGTTCGCCGACGCGACCGGCCGGTTCCTGCCGCTGGTCTGCACGCTGAACGCCGCCCGGATCCTGACCGCCGCCGCCGCGCTGACCGGCGCCGCGCTCGACGAGCTGTCCGCGCTCGCGCTCGCCGCCGAGCCCGGCGCCGGCGGCCTGACCCTGCTGCCGTACCTGGACGGCGAGCGCACCCCCGACCGCCCGGACGCGACCGGCGTCCTCGCGGGGCTGACCACGTCCAACGCGACGCGGGAGAACCTGGCGCGGGCCGCGGTCGAGGCGCTGCTGTGCTCGCTCGCCGACGCCGTCGACCACCTGGCCGCGCAGGGCGTCCGGCCCCGCCGCACGCTGCTGATCGGCGGCGGCGCCCGGTCCGCCGCCGTCCGCGAGCTGGCCCCGGCGATCCTCGGGACGCCGGTGACGGTGCCCGAGCCGGCCGAGTACGTCGCGCTCGGCGCCGCCCGCCAGGCGGCGTGGGCGCTCGCCGGGACGGCGGAGCCGCCCGACTGGCCGGCGGCGCCAGCCACCGAGCACACCAGCGACCGCACCGAGGCGGAGGTCCGGGAGCGCTACGCGGCGCTGCGCGACTCCGCCCCGGAAATCTGAGGAGGAACCCCATGAGCGACTACACGCCCACGCCCGAGGACCGGTTCTCGTTCGGCATCTGGACGGTCGGCTGGCAGGGCGCCGACGTGTTCGGGCCCGGCACCCGCCCCGCGATGCCGGCCGAGCGCGCCGTCCGCAAGCTCGCCGAGATCGGCGCCTACGGCGTCAACTTCCACGACAACGACGTGTTCGACTTCGACGCCTCGCCCGGCGAGCGGCAGGAGCGGATCGCCGCGTTCCGCAAGGCCCTCGACGAGACCGGCCTCGTGGTCACCACCGCCACCACCAACCTGTTCGGGCACCCGGTCTTCAAGGACGGCGCGTTCACCGCCAACGACCGCGACGTCCGCCGGTTCGCGCTCCGCAAGGTCATGGACAACCTCGACCTCGCCGCCGAGCTCGGCGCGAAGACCTACGTGTGCTGGGGCGGGCGCGAGGGCGCCGAGTCCGGCGCCGCCAAGGACGTCCGGGCCGCGCTGGACCGCTACAAGGAGGCGTTCGACGTCCTCGGCGCCTACGTCGCCGACCAGGGCTACGACCTGCGGTTCGCGATCGAGCCGAAGCCGAACGAGCCGCGCGGCGACATCCTGCTGCCCACCATCGGGCACGCGCTGGCGTTCATCCAGACGCTGGAGCGCCCCGACAACGTCGGCCTGAACCCCGAGGTCGGGCACGAGGAGATGGCCGGGCTCAACTACGCGCACGGCCTCGCCCAGGCGCTGTGGCAGGGCAAGCTGTTCCACATCGACCTGAACGGGCAGCACGGCCCCCGCTACGACCAGGACCTGCGCTTCGGCGCCGGCAACGCGCGCGGCGCGTTCTGGGTCGTCGACCTCATCGAGAACAGCGACTACAGCGGCCCGATCCACTTCGACTTCAAGCCGCCGCGCACCGAGGACGACGAGGGCGTGTGGGAGTCGGCGGCGGCGTGCATGCGCAACTGGCTGATCCTGCGGGAGAAGGTCCGCGCGTTCCGCGCCGACCCCGATGTCCAGGACGCGCTGCGCCAGGCCAAGGTGGAGGAGCTCGCGCAGCCCACCCTCGCCGAGGGCGAGGACTGGCGCTCCGTCCGCGCCGCCACCGCCGACGCCGAGGCCCTCGGCGCCCGCCGCACCGCGTTCGAGCTGCTGGACCAGCTCGCCCTGGAGCACCTCTACGGCGTGCGCTCCTGACGCGCCCGCCCGGAAGCCCGCCCCGCCGCCCCGGGGGCGGGCTTCCGCCGTTCCGCTCCCGCCCCGGTCAGGGGGCCGCCAGCGCCTCGGTGGGTGCGAGGCGGGCCGCCCGGACGGCCGGGTACAGGCCCGCGACCGCGCCGATGAGCAGCGTGGCGAGGACGCCGCCCGCCATCGCCCACGCCGGGACGACGGTCGGCCACCCCTGCGACACCGCGAACACCGCGGTGACGGCGGTGCCGATGGCCACGCCGCCGACCCCGCCGAGCGCGGCGAGGAGCTGCGACTCGGTGAGGAACTGCAGCCGGATCTGCCCGCGGGTCGCGCCGAGGGCGCGGCGCAGCCCGATCTCCGCGCGGCGCTCCAGCACCGAGATCACCATCGTGTTGGCGACCCCGACGCCGCCGACCAGCAGCGCCACGCCGCCGAGCCCGAGCAGCAGCCCGGTGAACGCCTCGTCGGTGGCGGCCCGCGCGGCCAGCGCGTCGGACGGGCGGCTGACCTCGACCTCGGTGGGCGCCTCCGGGTTCGCGGTGGCGGCGAGCAGCCCGCGCACCTTCTCCACCGCGTCCTCCCGGGCCCGGGTGTAAAGGGTCGTGGGGTGGCCGTCGAAGCCGAGCCGGGCGCTGGCGGCCTCCCAGCCGACGAGCGCGGCGGAGTCCAGCTCGGGGGCGAGCTGGTTCGGCCGCAGGACGCCGACGACGGTGAACCACTGCGAGCCGAGCCACACCTGCGCGCCCGGTCCCGCGATGCCGAGCCGGTCGGCCGCCTCCGCGCCGAGCACCACGGCCGGGTACCGGGCCGTGCCGGCGTTGAGCCAGGTGCCCGAGTCCATCGCCAGGCCCACGGTCCCCGGCAGGTCGAGCCGGGCCGCGCGGACGCTGATCCCGCCGCTCTCCCCCTCCGGGATGCGGTCGTTGCGGTAGACGTTGGCGTCCTGCAGCGTCGCCGTCGCGGACGCCGACTCGACGTCCGGCATGCGCCCCACCATCCCGACGGACTGCTCGGGCAGCTGCGCCGCCCCGCCGAAGAAGTCCCGGCCGGGCTCGGCCGTGAGCAGGTTGGTGCCGAGCCGGTCGAGGGTGGCCTGGAGCTGGGCGCGGCTGGAGGTCGAGATGCCGACCACCCCGATCATCGCGGCGATGCCGATCGCGATGCCCAGCGCGGACAGGAACACCCGCAGCGGCCGGGACCGCAGGCCGGCGGCGCCGACGCGCAGCGCGTCCCGCGGGCCGAGCCGGGCGGGCGCGTCGCCGTCGCCCCGGGTCATGTCGCCGCCTCCGCCCGTACCCCGTCGCGGACGATCCGGCCGTCGCGCATCCGCACCTGGCGGGGCAGCAGCGCGGCGATGTCCCGGTCGTGCGTGATCAGTACGACGGTCGTCCCGCCCGCGGACAGCTCGCGCAGCAGGTCCAGCACGCCCGCGCCGGACGCGGAGTCCAGCGCGCCGGTCGGCTCGTCCGCCAGCAGCAGCGCCGGCTCGCCGACGACCGCGCGGGCGATCGCGACCCGCTGCCGCTCCCCGCCCGACAGCTGGTGCGGCCGGTGTCCGAGCCGGTGCCCGAGGCCGACGCGCTCCAGCGCGCGCCGGGCCCGGCGGCGCCGCTGCGCGAGCGGCACGCCCGCGTACAGCAGCCCGTCGGCGACGTTGTCGAGGGCGCTCACCCCCGCCGCGAGGTGGAACTGCTGGAAGACGAACCCGACGCGCCGGGCGCGCAGCGCCGACAGCCGCCGGTCCGGCAGCCGCGAGACGTCGGTGCCCTCGACGAGGACGGTGCCGGCGCTCGGTCGGTCGAGCGTGCCGAGCAGGTGCAGCATCGTCGACTTCCCGGACCCCGACGGCCCGACGATCGCGACCAGCTCCCCCTCCGCGACGGCCAGCGACACCCCGTCCAGGGCGGTCACCCCGCCGGGGTAGGTCTTGGTGACCTCGCGCAGCTCCACGACCGGCGTCATGACGGCACCCCGACCTTCATGCCCTCGGCCACGCCGGACCCGGAGATCTCGACGCGCCCGCCAGTGAACACTCCCGTCTCGACGGGCACCGTGCGGACCCGCCCGCCGTCGACGACCTGGACGGCGTACCCGCCATCGCCGCGGGCGAGCAGCGCGCCGACCGGGACGGCGAGCACGCCGCGGTGCCGGTTCGCGGTGAGGCGGACCTCCACGGGCGCCTGGTCGTAGGAACCGAGCGACTTCTGGGAGCCGAGGGAGACCTCCACCTCGATGGTGGCCGGCTTGTCCCTCTCGCCCTCCCGGGCGACCTTCCCGACCGCGGCGATCCGGCCCTTGACGGTGTCCCCGGACGGCAGCTCGACCTCCACCGCGGCCCCCTCGCGGGCGAGCCGCCGGTACTTGACGTCGAGGTCGACGGTGACGACGCGGGTGGTGCCGGTGTAGGCGAGGACCGGGCCCCCGAGCCGGTCGCCGACGCCCGCCTTGCGCGCCGACACCCGGATCCGGCCGGGGGCGACGACCGCCGACCCCGGCCGGACCGTGCCGGTCTCCGCGACGCCGAGGGCTTCCTGCCAGCGCTTCACGGCCGCGGCCGTCGCGGCGCCGTAGGTCTTGTCGACGGTGAACCCGGTGTAGCCGAGGGCCCGCAGGTTCCGTTCGAACTGCAGGACGTCGGCGCCCTTCGTCCCGGTGGACAGCGTCCGGTAGATCGGCAGCCTGCCGTACAGCAGCGGCACCGGCCTGTCGTCGACCCGGTACACCGGCCGCCCGCGGGAGATCACCGACCCGCTGCCGGGCAGCCAGGTGACGACGCCGCCGCCGGAGGCGGACACCGTGCGGGCGTCCCCGTAGCCGAGCGTGCCGTCGACCTCCTCGGTCTCGACGAGGGTCGTCCGCTCGACCGGCGCCGTCGCGGGCGGCAGGGCGCCGCGGACGGCGGCCGGGCCCTCGCCGCCGCCCAGCCCGGCGGTCGCGAGGCCGGCGCCGCCGACGACGACCACGCCCGCCGCGCCCAGTGCGATGGTGCGCGTCCTGGCCACTACTCGCCGCCCGGTTCGCCGGCCGGCCCGCCGACGGACTTGCCGGGACCCTCGGGCTGGTACTTCGCGCACGCCTTCTGGGCCGCCTTGAACTTCGAGCTCGCCGGGTCCATGTCGGTGCCCTCCTTGCCCTCGACCAGCATCCGGCCGTCGGGCTCGGGGTCGGGGAAGCCGCTGATGCCCTGGTCGCGCATGCATTTGGAGAAGGCGCGCATCTTGGCGACGTGCCCCGGATCGGGCTTCTTCGGCTTCCCGCCGTTGGGCATGAGGCGCGCGCACTTCTTCTGCGCGGCCTGGATCTTCTCGTCGGTCTGCTCGGCGCCGCCGCCGGGCTCCGCGGACGCCCGGATCTCGACCTTGCCGTCCTTCGGGTCGGGCATGTCCACGCCGTTCTCGCGCATGCACTGCGCGAACTCGCGCATCTTCTTGTCGTCGCCGGCGTTGCCGCCGCCGCTCCCCGCGGCGTCCTTCCCCCCGCCGCAGCCCTGCGCCCCGAGGGCCAGGACCGGCACGAGCGCCAGCACCGCGAGCGTCGTTCGTCGCATCGTTCGGGCTCCTTGTCGTCCCCGCCGGACGGACCGCCGGCGGTGCGGGCAAGTCCAGCCCCCGGCGGGTAACCCCGGCGTAACCGGATCGCGTTATGCCGGCGTTACGCCCGCTCCCCCAAGCTGGTCGGGCAGGAGCGGCCGGGGCGGACGAGGGGATGGCGGACGTGCGGGTACTGATCGCCGAGGACGAGCGGATGCTCGCCGATTCGATCGCCGAGGGGCTGCGGGCGGAGGCGCTCGCCGTGGACGTGGTCTACGACGGGGACGCCGCGCTCGAACGCCTCGGCGTGCACGACTACGACGTGCTCGTCCTGGACCGGGACCTGCCCGTCGTGCACGGCGACGACGTGTGCCGCGCGGTGGTGGAGTCGGGCGCGCTCGTCCGGGTGCTGATGCTGACGGCGGCCGTGGCCGTCCCGGCGCGGGTCGACGGGCTGCGCCTCGGCGCGGACGACTACCTGACCAAGCCGTTCGCGTTCGAGGAGCTGGTGGCGCGGATCCAGGCGCTCGGCCGGCGGGCCCGCCCGGCCGCGCCGCCCGCGCTGGAGCGCGCCGGGATCCGGCTCGACCCGGCCCGCCGCGAGGTGTACCGCGACGGCCGTTACGTCCACCTGGCGCGCAAGGAGTTCGGGGTGCTCGCCGAGCTGCTGCGCGCGCAGGGCGCGGTCGTGTCCGCCGAGCGGCTGCTGGAGAAGGTCTGGGACGAGCACGCCGACCCGTTCACCAACACCGTCCGGGTGACGCTGATGAAGCTGCGCCGCAGGCTCGGCGATCCACCGGTCATCGAGACCGTCCCGGGAGCGGGGTACCGGATCCCATGACCCGCGTCGGCGAGCGGCTGCGGCCGACGATCCGGATGCGGCTCACCCTGCTCTACACCGGGCTGTTCCTGTGCGCCGGGATCGTCCTGCTGGGGCTGACCTACCTGCTCCTGAAGAGCAGCCTGCCGCAGCAGGCCGAACCGCTGGACGTCAACCAGGTCGTCGCGGGCGGGTCCGAAGAGCACTCGTTCACTCCCCCGCCCGGCGAGCGGCCCGGGGAGGTCACCGTCCGGCGGGTGGAGGGGGTGCTGACCAAGGAGCGGGAGAACTACCGGCGCGAGACGCTGAACGCGCTGCTCACCCAGGGCGGGGTCGCGCTCGGGGTGGTCGCCGCGGCCGGGCTCGGGTTCGGCTGGCTGCTCGCCGACCGGGCGCTGCGCCCCGTCCACACGATCACCGAGACGGCGCGCCGGGTGGCGCGCAGCCACGACCTCACCGAGCGCATCTCCTACGAGGGGCCGCGCGACGACGTCAAGGAGCTGGCCGACACCTTCGACACCATGCTCGGGCGGCTGGCGCGGGCGTTCGACGGGCAGCGGCGCTTCGTCGCGAACGCGTCCCACGAGCTGCGGACGCCGCTCGCCATCAACCGGACCCTCATCGACGTGGCGGTCCGCCGCCCCGACGCCACCGACGACGTCAAGCGGCTCGGCGAGTCCCTGCTGGTGGTGAACGGCCGGCACGAGCGCCTCATCGACGGCCTCCTCACGCTCGCCGGGTCGGAGAACATCGCGGTCGACGCCGCGCCGCTCGACCTCGCCGAGGTGGCCGGGCACGTGCTGCGACAGGCGGCCCCGGAGGCGCGGGCGCGCGACCTCACCACCGACCGCAGGCTCGGCCCCGCGCCCACGTCCGGCGATCCCGTGCTCGTCGAGCGGCTGGTGCAGAACCTGGTCGAGAACGCGGTCCGGCACAACCGCGACGGCGGCGAGCTGTCGGTCGCCACCCGCGGCCGGGACGGCTGGGCGGAGCTGACCGTCACCAACACCGGGCCCGTGGTGCCCGGCTACGAGATCGAGACGATCTTCGAGCCGTTCCGGCGGCTCGGCAACGACCGGGTGCGCTCCGACCGCGGCTCCGGCCTCGGCCTGTCGATCGTCCGGGCGACCGCCACCGCCCACGGCGGCACCGTCACCGCCGAGCCGCGCCACGGCGGCGGCCTCACCGTCACCGTCCGGCTGCCGTCCCGCGTGCCCTCCCACGTGCCCACCCACGTGCCCACCCACGTGCCCACCCACGGGGACGCGGCGCACGGGACGCACGAACCGGCACAATCCGGGTAGCGTCTGCCCAATGACCAGTGTGCGACTGCTCACCGACGCGTTCGGCAGGATCAGGGAGGTCGTCCACGGGGCGGCGGGCGGGCTCACCCCCGCGCAGCTCGCCTACCGGCCGGCCGAAGAGGCCAACTCGATCGCCTGGCTCGTCTGGCACCTCACCCGCATCCAGGACGACCACGTCGCCGGCGCCGCCGGCACCGGCCAGGTGTGGACCGGCGGCGGCTGGGCCGAGCGGTTCGGGCTGCCGTTCGACGTCCTCGACACCGGGTACGGGCACACCTCCGAGGAGGTCGCCGCGGTCCGGGTCGGGTCGGCGGACCTGCTCACCGACTACCACGACGCGGTCCACGACCGGACCGCCGAGTACGTGTCCGGGCTGACCGACGGCGACCTGGAGCGGGTCGTGGACCGCTCCTGGGACCCGCCGGTCACCCTCGCCGTGCGGCTCGTCAGCGTGATCTCCGACGACCTGCAGCACGCCGGCCAGGCCGCCTACGTCCGCGGCCTGCTCGAAAGCGCCTGACCGCAGCCGCCCGGACGCGGTGCGCCCGCCCGGACGCGGCGGCTACCGGTCGTCCCCGAGCGGGACGCGCCAGACGAGGACGGTGCCGCCGCCCGGCCGGTCCCGGGTGGTGAAGGACCCGCCGCGACCCTCGGCGCGCTCGCGCATGTTGCGCAGGCCGCTGCGGCGGCCGCCCTCCGGGATGCCGACGCCGTCGTCCTCGACCCGCAGGGTGAGGTCGTCGCCCACGTCGACGACCACGGCCGCCTCGGTGGCGCGGGCGTGCCGGGCCACGTTCGACAGCGCCTCCCGGACGACCGCGAGGAGGTCCTCGCCGACCGCGTCGCCGACGGCGGTCTCCAGCAGGCCGGCGAGCCGCACCGACGGCGCGAACCCCAGCCGCTCGGCGGCGGCGTCGACCACCGTGTGCATCCGGCTGCGCAGCGACTCCTCGTCGGGCGGCGCCTGCAGCGCGAAGATGGTGGAGCGGATCTGCCGGATGGTGTCGTCGAGGTCGTCCACCGCCCGCCGCACCCGCGTCGCCACCTCCGGCCGCTCGGTGATCTTCACGGCGGACATCAGCGTCATCGCGGTCGCGAACAGCCGCTGGATGACGGTGTCGTGCAGGTCCTTGGCGATGCGGTCGCGGTCCTCCAGCAGGGTCAGCCGCTCGGTGTCGCGGCGCCGGTCGGCCAGTTCCAGCGCCACCGCGGCCTGCCCGGCGAACGCCTCCAGCAGCCGCCGGGTCGCGTCGGTGAACGGCGCGCCGCCCGGCGGGTCGATCACCATGATCGTCCCGCGCGCGGCGGCGCCGGTGCCGAGCGGCACCACCACCATCGGCCCGACCGGCGCCTCCCCCGCGACGGCCTCCCCGCCCGCCGCGGAGCCGTCGGCCAGCCGCAGCGCCGCCCCCTCGGCGAACACCTTGCCCGACACCGAGCTCTCCAGCGGGAGCCGCGTCCCCAGCAGGTGGCGGGCGCCGTCGCCGTCGACCGCCTCCACCACGGCCTCGCCGCGCGCCTCGTCCACCAGCGCCACGCCGCTCAGCCGCGCCCCGGCGATCTCCCGGGCGCGCCGCGCGACGAGGTCGATGACCTCGCCGGTGCCGGTGCCCGACAGCAGCGCCGTGGAGATCTCCGCCGACGCCTCCAGCCACCGCTCGCGGCGCCGCGTCTCCTCGTACAGCCGGGCGTTCTCGATCGCCACGCCCGCCGCCGTGGCCAGCGCGGTCACCACGACCTCGTCCTCGGCGTCGAACTCGCCGCCGCCCGCCTTCTCGGTGAGGTAGAGGTTGCCGAACACCTCGTCCCGGACGCGGATCGGCACCCCCAGGAACGTCCTCATCGGCGGATGCCCCGGCGGGAACCCGTAGGAGTCCGGATGCTCGCTCAGATCGGGCAGTCGGATCGGGTGCGGTTCGCGGATGAGCAGCCCGAGGATGCCGCGGCCGTGCGGCCAGTGCCCGATCGCCTCGGTCTCCGCCTCGGTCACCCCGGTCGTGACGAACCGGGCGAGCCGCTCGCCGTCGTCGCCGATGACGCCGAGGGCGCCGTAGCGCGCGTCCACCAGGGCGGTGGCGGCCTCGGTGATCCGGTGCAGCACGGTCTGCAGGTCGAGCTCGCTGCCGATCGAGACGACCGCCTCCAGCAGCGCGTGCACCCGGTCGCGGGTGGCCCGCGCGGCCTCCAGCCGGGCCTGCAGCTCGGCGAGCAGGTCGTCCAGTTTCAGCTCCGGCAGGACGAGCCGTGCGCGTTCCTCCCGGGAGCGGGCCTCCTCCTCACTCACACCGCCAGTATTCCCGCCGGGTCCGGAACGCCGGATCCAGGGCCGCGGTTACGGCCCGGGGCGCCCGTCCGCGGCCTCGGCGATGAGGCGGGACCAGCGTGCGCCGATGTGCTCCAGGTCATGGCGGCGCACCGACCGCAGCGCCCGCTCGCCGAGGCGGTCGCGCAGCGCCGGATCGCTGATCAGCTTGCGCAGCGCCGCGGTGAGGGCGTCGACGTCGCCGTTGGCGACGAGCAGCCCGTCCGCGCCGTCGGCGATCAGCTCGGCGGGCCCGTGCGGGCAGTCGAACGCCACGACCGGCAGGCCCATCCCCATGGCCTCGATGACGACCATCGGCATGCCCTCGCGGCGCGACGACAGGGCGTACACCGACGCGCGCCGCATCTCGGCGGGCAGGTCGGGGGTGCGCGGGAGCAGCTCCACCCGGCCGGTGAGGCCGAGTTCCCCGATCAGCGCGTGCAGCTTGTCGCGCCGGGCGCCGGACCCGAAGATGCGCAGCGTCCAGTCGGGATGCTCGGCGGCGAGCGGCACGAAGGCGCGCATCAGCAGGTCGAAGCCCTTGGTGCGGACGAGCCGCCCGGCGGAGAGCACGACCTTGTGCTCGCGCCGGGACGGCGGGTGCGGCAGCGGCGGCGCGGCGTTCGGGATCCGCGCGATGCGGACGCCGGACCCGGCGAGCGCGCGCGCATAGTCGGCGCGGGCGGCCTCGGTGAGGGTCGCGAGGACGGTCAGCCGCCGGTACCCGCGCAGGACCTGGCGGCGGAGCGCGGGCTGGTAGGAGCCGAGGTTCATGTGGTCCTGGCCGATCACGGCGACGCCGCGCGGGGCCAGCTCGGCGGCCAGCAGGATGAGGGAGGGCCGGGTCCCGATGAGGACGTCGGCCGGGGTGCCGTACAGGGCGCGGACGAGCCGCGCGTCCGTCCACAGGGTCATGTGGCGGAAGGACGCCTCGTCGGCCGGGATGAGCAGGCTCGGCAGGCGGCCGAGGAGCCGCGCGGGCCGGCTCCTCGGCGCGAACCGGTCGTCGGCGTAGGTGACCGCCACGCCGTCGGGCAGCGGGTAGAACGCCTTCTCGCCGCCCTTCAGCGCGCTGACGATCTCGACATCGTGGTCGCGGGCCAGGTGCCCGCACAGGTTGAGCACCGTGCGGATCGTGCCGCCGGTGCCGTGCGCGTTCTGCAGCAGGACCCGGACGCGGAGCCGGTCACCCCGCCGCGGCGGGCGCCGCCACCGCAGCGGGCGCAGCGTGAGGAGCGCCGCGCGGCGCAGGGCCCGGTGCGCCCTGCGCCGGACGCGGCGGCGGAGTCGCAGTGGTCGCGCCGGCTCGTTCACCTCGTCCCCGTTCGCTGAGGTCCGTTTCCGGCCCTCTGCCCGTTCGGGGACGGATCAACGCCAACCGGCGGTCAACGCCCTTCCCGGGCTCGCCCGGGAAGGTCAGCCGGTGGTGACGGTGCGGTCGAGGGCGCTGCCCTTGACCCACCGGTTCCACGACATCTCGTAGTAGCTCCAGCCGTTGTTCCAGTCCAGGCTCCGCTTGCTGCCGGTGATGATCACCGGGTCGCCGCGGTAGGAGAAGTTGTAGAACCAGCGGGCGTCCTTGGGCGGGGAGTTGACGCAGCCGTGGCTGACGTTCTGCCGGCCCTGCGCCCACACCGTGGAGGCCATCGAGTGGACGTACTCGCCGCTGTTGGAGATCCGCACCGCGAACGGGATGACCTCCTTGTAGCCGCCGTTCTTCTTGTCCTTCGGGTCGACGCCCATCCACTCCGACGTCATGATCGCCGGATTCTCCTTGCCCATCGTCAGATGGACGCCGCTGGTGGTGAGGAAGGTGTCGACGCCGTTGACCACGCGGCCGCCGCGGCCGGCGCTGATGGGCCAGGTCCGGACCGTCTTGCCGTTCTTCTTGACGACGGCCTTCTTCTTCTTGGTGCTGATGTGCGTGATGTGCGAGTCGCCGATGCGGAAGGTGCGCGTGAAGTCGGAGACGCCGTAGGTCCGCTTGCCGGACTTCACGCCGGCCAGCCGGGCCTTGAAGGCCACCTTCTGGTTGGGCTGCCAGTAGGTGCCGTTCTTCGTCCGGAAGATGACCGTGGTGTCGTTCACCCAGAACCACGCGCCGGTGGCGGGCTTGGCGGACTTGACCTCCAGGGCCTTCTCCACGGCCTTCTTGTCGGTGACCGCCCGGTTGAAGACGACCTGGATCGGCATGCCGACCCCGACCTTCTCGTTCTTGCCCGGCGTGACGTCGACGATCTCCAGCTCGTTCGCCGCCTTGACCGTGGCGAACGTGGCGTTGACCGTGGCCGACTTGCCCTCCGGGCTCTTGGCGACCGCGGTGACCTGGTACTTGGCGCCGGGACGCAGCGTCCGCGACTTCCACTTGGTCTTGTCGGCGGCCATCTCGCCGGCCACCGGCTTGCCCTTGAGGGTGACGGTGACCTGCTCCAGCGTGCCGCCGACCGCCGTGACGAGGACGCCCGCCTCCGGCTTGGCCTTGGTGTTGCCGTTGCCCGGATCGATCGTCACCTGGGGGACGCTCGCGTCCCCCTTCTCCCCGACGGTCACGCCGGAGTCCTTCTCACCCCCGCTGCACGCGGTCGTGAACACGAGCACGACCCCCGCGATTCCCGCGCCCGCCCGAACACCTGCGGAAATCCTCCGCTGCACTGCGACCTCCAGTGGCCCCGCCGTCTACCACCAGCGACATTAGCGACAAAAGACGAGGATCATGCCACGACTTGGGGTTTTGGCGGGTGTCCGAGATCAAAGCGTTGCACGCGGGGGCCTCCGGCGCCGGGCGGCGTGCAGGTGGCGTCCAGCCGGCCCTCAGCCGAGGGCGCTGCCCTCGCGCCACTCGTCGAAGGACATCTGCCAGAAGCTCCAGCCGTTGTCGTACTCGACCGGGCGGTCGCTGCCGGTCAGCTTGATGACGTCGCCGCGCTGCATGATGTCGTAGAACCACTTGGCGTTGGCGGGGCTGACGTTCAGGCAGCCGTGGCTGACGTTCGCCGACCCCTGCGACCCGACCGACCAGGGCGCGGAGTGGACGTACTCGCCGCTGTTGGAGAAGCGGACCGCGTAGTTGACGACCGTCTTGTAGTAGCCGGGGTCGCCCTCCTTGCGGCCGGGCGAGATCATGGTGACGGGGTTGCCCTTCTCCATCAGCAGGTGGACGCCGCTGGTGGTGGTGAACTCCCGGGTCTGCCCGTTGCCGGCGCTGAACGGGATCGTGCGCAGCTTCTCGCCGTCCCGCGTCACGGTCATGCGGTGCTCGCCGATATCGCCGGTGGTGACCTGCTTGGGCCCGATGGTGATGGTGGCCTGGGAGTCCTCGGCGCCGTACACGCCGCCTCCCGCGTTCACCCCGGCCAGCGCGGCGTGGAAGCGGACGGTCTGGTGCGGCTGCCAGTAGGTCTTCGTCCGGTAGACGGCCTGGTCGGGCGCCAGCCACCGCCACGCGCCCTCGACGGGCTTCTCGGGGGTCACCCGCAGCGTCCGCTCGACGGCGGCCTTGTCGGTGACCGCGCGGTCGAACCGGACGATGATCGGCATGCCGACGCCGACCTTCTCCCCCTTGAGGTTCGGCGTGACGTCCGCGATGGACAGCGTCTTCGCCGGCTTCAGCGTGGTGAACGAACTGGTCACCGTGCGGGCCTTGCCGCCCTCGCCGGCCTTCGCGGTCACGGTGTAGGACGTGCCGGGCGTCAGGGTGCGGGTGGAGTGCCAGGTCTTGCGGCCCTTGCCGAACGCCCCGGTGATCGCGGCGCCCTCGCCCTGGACGGTGACGTCGCTCAGCCGGGTGCCGTCGGCCTTCACCTCGATGGTGCCGTCCGGCTTGACCTGGGCGGTGCCGTTGGCGGGGGTGATGGTCACGGCCGCGTCGGACCCGCCCGAGGCGAGCGCCCCCTCGCCGCCGATCGCGCAGCCGCTCACGAGCACCGCCACCGCGCCCGCGCCCCCGGCCAGCCCCAGGCGCGCCCGACCCTTGATCGCCACAGATCCCCCAAATGCTCTCTATTCACCACGTGCGCGGTGAATCCACCTGCATAAGGAGACGCCCCGAACCTTGCGAAGGTTCGGGGCGTGCGGCGGGGTTCGGCGCGCGCGGCGGGGGTTCCGCCGTTCAGGCGGCCGTTCCGGACGGGGCGGGCTCGCGGTTGATGCGCCGCACGAGGCGCCGGAAGCCCCACACCGAGACGGCGATGCCGATGGCGCCCAGCCCGGCGACGATGCCGGTGCGGATCCACAGGTACATGCTGATCGACTGGTTGAAGAGCATCCACAGGCTGACGCCGACGTTCGCCAGCAGGACCGCCGACCACAGCAGCGAGATCCGCAGGAAGAACCGGTGCACCCTGTCGTGCTTGTAGAAGGCGTCGGGGATCGGCGCCATGTCCTTGGCGAGCTTCATCGCGAGCGGCTTGCCGAGGGGCACCGAGGCCAGGAACGCCATGCTCACGCACAGCGTCCCGAGGGTCGGCTGCAAGAAGTAGATCACCGCGCTGTGGGTCGCGGCGGCCAGGCCCGCGCGGACGGTCACGCCGACCGCGGCCAGCAGCAGCATCCCCGACACCGGGTGGCCCCGCACGTAGCGGTAGATGATCCCGCCGTAGACCCAGGCCACGGCGGCGACCAGGGCGCCGTTCAGGCCGAGCAGCATGAGCGCGGCGTAGAACACCGCCACCGGCGCGATGACGCCCTCAACGAAGCGCGGAAGCGCGTGCATGAGCAGCGCGGTCACCCGCGGCAGCTCGAACACGTGGTGGCCGGGCTCGCCCGGCGCGATCGCCGTTCGTTTCATCGAGTACTGTGCTCCCCGGTCGGCGTGCATGGACTCGGATGTGCTCACGATTCGCCCTACCGTACGTGATGATCCGCACGTCCCTGTCCGTTTTCGAACGATCCGGTCCGCGCGGCTGGTTCCCTCCTTAGTTCGGCTGCCGTGGCCCCGAGGTGCGGGCCGCGGCCGGATGCGGTCAGGGTCGAACCGCCGCCCCCGTCTTGTTTCCGGGTTTCGGCGTCCCTCACCTCGCTACTCGGGCGGAGTGGGCTGGACGTCCCTGGCGGCGGCGTAAATCGCCCGCAGGGTCACCGCGACCGAGGGCCGGCGCACACTCGCCGTCCGGGTGACGGCGTAGACCTCGCGGGCGAGCGTGCACTCGGGGATCCGCCGGACCGCCACGCCCTGGTCCCCGGCGGCGAGCGCCAGCGCGGGCACCGCCGTGATGCCGATGCCCCGCGCCACCAGGCTGAGGATCGTGTGCAGGCCCTCGAACTCCCACGGCACCGGGCGGGCGCCGCCGACGGTGTCCAGCAGCCGCTCGACGGCCTGCCGGGACGGCTCGCCCGGCGGCGCGGCCATCCAGGGCTCCTCGCGGAGCCGCTCCAGGTCGACCGGGCGCTCCGGATCCGACATCGGGTGCGCCTCCGGCACGACCAGGACGAGCGGGTCCCGCCGCAGATGGAAGAACTCCAGCGCGGCGGGCGCCTGGTCGGGGACCTTGCCCGTCCAGTCGTCGATGAGGGCGATGTCGACCTCGCCGCTCTGCACCTGGCGGATGCCCGCGCCGGGCACGGTCTGCCGCAGCACGAACGTGAGCCCGGGGTGCTCGCCGAGGCTGCGCGCCAGCGCGGGCGCGAAGGCGACGGCGGCGGTCGGGAACGCGGTGACCACGATCCGCCCGGAGGGGGCGTCGGCCTGCGCCGACAGCTCCGCCTCGGCCGCCTCGACCATGCCGAGGATCTCCTCGGCGCGCTCGGCCAGCCGGCGCCCGGCGTCGGTCAGCTCGGCGCTGCGGGCCGTCCGGTCCAGCAGCGGGACGCGGGCCTCCCGCTCCAGCGCGGCCAGCTGCTGGGAGACCGCGGACGGGGTGTAGCCGAGGGCCGCCGCGGTCGCGGCGATGCTGCCGCGGCGGGCGAACTCGGCGAGCAGCCGCAGGCGGCGCAGTTCGAGCATCAGCTCAGCTTACGGTAACCATCGGCGAGACTCGCTTGTAATGATGCTTGCGGCGGGCAAGAGTGAGTCGAGCCCGGCCGGGCCGTACACACGGGGATCCAACGGTTGCCCACCGTCATTCACGCATGCCCTTTGGAGCGCTTGATGCCTGCCCAGAACCAGTCCGCACCCGTCCGGCCGCTGTCGTTCGCACCCCGCCCGGTCCCGCTCTCGGCGACGCTCGCGGTGAACGAGGCGATCGCCCGCAAGCGCAGGAAGGGCGAGCCGGTGCTCCCCCTCGGCTTCGGGGAGGCCGGGATACCGATACATCCCGCCCTGGTCCGCGAGCTGGAGTCCGCCGCGGACCGGGGCGCCTACGGCCCGGTCGCCGGGTCGGCGGCGCTGCGCGCCGCCGCGGCCGGCTACTGGGCCCGGCGGGGGCTGCCCACCGACCCGTCCGCGGTCGTCGCCGGGCCCGGCAGCAAGCCGCTGCTGTTCGCCCTGCTGACCTCGCTGGGCGGCGACGTCGTGGTGGCCGCGCCGAGCTGGGTGAGCTACGCCGCGCAGGCGTCGCTGGCCGGCGCCGAGCCGATCCGCGTGGCGACCCCGCCCGGCGAGGGCGGCGTGCCGAGCCCGGCGCTGCTGGCCGACGCCGTGGTGCGGGCCCGCGCGCGGGGCCGCGCCGTCCGCGCCGTCGTGGTGACGCTGCCCGACAACCCGACCGGGACGCTGGCGTCGGAGGAGACGGTCCGGCGGCTGTGCGCGGTGGCGCGCGAGCACGACCTGGTGATCGTCTCCGACGAGATCTACCGCGACCTGGTGCACGACCCCGCGCGGACGGTGCCGAGCCCCGCGCTGTACGCGCCCGAGCGGACCGTGGTGACGACCGCGCTCAGCAAGAGCCTCGCGGCGGGCGGCTGGCGCCTCGGCGTCGCGCGGCTGCCGGACGGGCCGTTCGGCCACGCGCTGCGCGACAGCCTGCTGGGCGTCGCGAGCGAGCTCTGGTCGAGCGCCCCCGCCCCCATGCAGCACGCCGCCGCCTACGCCTTCGCCGAGCCGCCCGAGCTGGTGGAGCACGTCGACCGCAGCCGGCGGCTGCACGCCGCGGTCGCGGGCGCGGTCGCCGACCGGTTCACCGCCGCGGGGGCGCTCGTGCGGCGCCCGGAGGCCGCCTTCTACGTCTACCCCGACTTCGGGCCGCTCCGGGACGTCCTGCGGGAGAACCACGGCATCCGCACGGCCGCCGACCTCACGCACCTGCTGCTGGACCGCTACGGGGTCGGCGTGCTGCCCGGCAGCTCGTTCGGCGACGCGCCCGCGGCGCTGCGCACGCGGGTGGCGCCGAGCCTGCTCTACGGGGACGACGACGAGCGGCGCCGCGCCGCGCTGGCCTCCCCGGCGCCCGCGTCCCTGCCGTGGATCGCGAGCGCCCTGGACCGGCTCGGCGAGGTGCTCGCGGATCTGGCCGTGAGCGTCACCGCCGGGGAGCCCGCTCTGACCTGACACGGCTCATGACACAGCCCGCCTGACACAGCTCGACCGACACTGCGGGGAAGGGGACCGCGGGCCGCCTCAAGGGCGGTCCGCGGTCCGCCGCGTGAGGGGCCGGAAACGGACCGTCACCGCGCGATATGCGCGTCCGGGAACGGCCGCGCAAAGCTTCCCCGCCCGGCCCGACCGGCACGGATAAGGGTGGTGTAAGGTCCAACGACGCACGGGGCGAACGTCACTAATCGACCAGCGGCGGGGCGATCAGACGCCCGGCCGGCCTCGCCCGTGGTAAACCCAGGACGAGCGCGAAGTCACGTACGTGATGAAAGAAGGCGAGGGGGCCCGTCATGAGGCATGCACGGGACGGGGCTGCCGCGGCGATGAGCGCCGCCTCCAGGATTCTGGTCGCGCGGGGCAAGAACGAGCCGCAGGAGATGGAGAACCCCGACGTCGCGTGGGGCCAGCGGGCCCGTGACGGGGTCTGGGTGCCGACCAGGGACGGCCAGCGCATCCACCTCGGCATCGACGCGACGGCCGCCGACACGGTCGCGCAGGTGCTGCGGCCCAGCCTGCGGGTGTTCATCGGCGTGGACGTCGACACCGACATCGTCGCGCAGACCACCGCCGGCGGTGTGCGGCTGCTCACCGTGATCCACGGCCCCGACGCGCCCTCGGAGTTCCGGTTCACCGTCTCCCTGGCCGACGGGCTGGCCCTGGAGTCGATGCCGTCCGGCGGCTACGACGTCGTCCACCTGCGCTACGGCGCCACCGTGGGCCGCCTCTACAACCCCTGGGCCAGCGACTCGATGTTCCGCCAGGTCAAGGCCGACTACACGCTCGAGGGCACGGCCGTGACGATGCGCGTCCAGCACACCGACGCCTACTACCCGGTCGTCGCCGACCCGCACTACGAGCGCTGACCTCCGGCCCCCGCCGGCGGTGCGGGGGGCACGGGCGGCCGATCACGGATAGCCGGTCGAGGGTGGGCGGTCAGGGGCGCGGCCGGGACGTCGGGTCCTCGAAGTCGAGCTCCCGGCCGATCTCGCGGAGCGTCCCCGCGCCGATCCGGCCGTCGCGGTACAGGGCGCGCAGCTTGCGGCGCTGCGCCCGGACCAGCTCGCCGCGCACCCGCCGCCCGGCGGGCGGGCCCTCGCCTCCCTCCCCTCCCCCGGCGCCCGCCTCCCCGTCCCGGCGGTCCAGGAGGTAGTGGACGCGCTCCAGCCGCAGTTCGAGCATCTGCCGGAACGCCTCCGCGGTCTGCTCGTCCACCGCGTCGTCCTCGGCCAGCTCCGCGAGCCGGGCCAGCGCCGCCTCCAGCCCGGCCTTGCGGGCGAGCATCGCCTCTTCCCGCCGGCGGTCCGGCTGCACCAGGCCGAGGCGGCGCAGCAGGACCGGCAGCAGCGGCGCCTGCCCGACCAGCGTGACGAGGACCACCAGGGCGGCGACGAGCACCAGCGGCCCGCGCTCGTCCCCCATCGCGGCGGGCAGCGACAGCGCGATCGCCAGCGAGATGGCGCCGCGCATGCCGGCGAGGCCGATGACGAGCCGCTCGCGCACGCCGAGGCCCGCCTGGCTGCGCGGCCCGCCGGGCAGCAGCCGGGCGAGCGGGCCGTTGCCGAGCTGCCACAGCACCCGCACCCCGATGACGACGGCGGAGACGGCGAGCGTCGCCGCCGCCACCATGCCCCAGGTCCAGCCGCCGGGCCCGCGGACGATCTCGCGGATCTCCAGGCCGAGCAGCACGAACAGCGCCGACTCCAGCAGGAACGTCAGGATGCGCCAGAACGTCGTGCCGACCATCCGCGACCCCGGCTGCAGGACGCCGTCCCCGCGGGTGCCGATGTAGAACCCCGCGGTGACGGTGGCGAGCACCCCGGAGACGCCGGCGTGGTCGGCGGGGATGAACGCGATGTAGGGGGTGACGAGCGACACGATGATCTGGCTGACCGGGTCGCTGATCCAGCGGCGCACCCAGCGGACGGCGAAGCCCACGCCGAACCCGTAGGCCACGCCGCCGAGGACGATCTGGATCACCCGCGCCAGGCCGTGCCCGGCGGTGAAGCCGCCGTCCAGGGCCTCCACCGCGAGCATGAAGATCGTGAGCGCGGCGCCGTCGTTGATCAGGCTCTCGCCCTCCAGGATCGTGACCATCCGGGGCGGGGCGCCGAGCCGCTGCAGCACCGCGGTCGCGGCCACCGGGTCGGTCGGCGAGACGGCCGCGCCGAACGCCAGCGCGACGGCCCAGCCGGCGCCCGGCACGAGCGCCTGGACGGTCGCGGCCACCGCGACCGTCGTGACGGTGGTGAGCCCGAACGCCAGCGTGAAGATCGGCACGGCGTCGGCGCGGGCCTCGCGCGGCGCGGTGAAGAAGGCCGTGTGGTACAGCAGCGGCGGCAGGAACCCGAGCAGGACGAGTTCGGGCGGGACGACCACGCCGGGCAGCGCGGGCACGAACCCGGCGGCCAGGCCGAGCAGCACCAGCAGGATCGCGTCGGGCAGCCGCAGGCGCTCCGACAGCGCGCGGGCGAGGAGCACCACGACCGCGACGGCCAGGAAGACGATGAAGAGCCGGTCCTCAGCCACGGTCCTGATCTTTCACCGGATCGCGGCCGGCTACGCCTGCGGCGGCGCCGCCGGGTGGAACGTTCCGGCCGGATCGGGCCACCGGGCGCGCCCGCCCGGTGGGCCGGGGCGGCCCCCTGCGGCCGCCTTCGTCGTCATAAGGTGGGGGCCACGGGCCGCGTTCCGGCCCCGGCGAGGGCGCCGGGAGCACGACCGCCCCGGTCCCCCGAGACTGGAGTCATCGTGATCTTCACTCATGACACCGAGCACGCACTCGCCGTCGTCGTCGACCTGATCAACACCGGTGCGGCCACGTCCGGCGCCGAGGAGCTCGGCGGGCTGGCCGGCCTGCGCGCGTTCGTCGACCGCAACTCCTTCAGCGACGTCGACGAGCTGACCGAGGCCGACCTGGTCCGCGTCCTGGACCTGCGCGCGCGGTTCCACGAGGTGTTCCGCGCCGACGGCGTCCCGGCGGCGGTCCGGCTGATCAACGAGATCGTCGGCGAGGTCCGCACCACCCCGCACCTGACCGATCACGACGGCTACGACTGGCACGTGCACTTCTTCGCCCCCGGCGCGCCGCTCGGCGAGCACCTGGCCGCCGACTGCGGCATGGCGCTGGCGTACGTCGTGGCGGCGGGCGAGCTGGACCGGCTGCGCACCTGCGAGGCGCCGGACTGCTCGCGCGTGCTGGTCGACCTGTCCCGCAACCGCTGCCGCCGCTACTGCGACAGCCGCACGTGCGGCAACCGCATGCACGTGGCGGCCTACCGGGCCCGCCAGCGCGAAGCGGCGCACTGAGCGGCGCCCGGAGCGGCGCACTGAGCGGCTCCCGGAGTGCAGCGGAGGGCGCTGATCGGTGCGCTCCGGGGGGTGTGGGGGGTCGTCCCCCCACGGGGAAACACAGCGGCGCACTGAGCGGCGCCCGGAGCGACCAGATCGGCTAGGCCGGCGGGTCCTGTAGGGCGGCGACGGCGGTCAGGGCGCGGCGGGCGGCGGGGACGTCGTGGACGCGGAAGACGCGGGCGCCGAGCAGCGCGGACACGCCGAGCACGGCCATGGTCCCGACGCCGCGCCGGTCGACGGGGCGGCCGAGCGTCTCGCCGATGAAGTCCTTGTTGGACACCGCGACCAGCACCGGCCATCCGGTGGCGGTGAGCTCGCCGAGCCGCCGGGTGATCTCCAGTGACTGGCGGGTGTTCTTGCCGAAGTCGTGGGCGGGGTCGATGAGGATCGCGTCGCGCCGCACGCCGAGCGCGGCGGCGCGCTCGGCCTCGGCGGTCACGTGCGCGACGACGTCGGCCACGACGTCGTCGTAGCCGACCCGGTGCGGGCGGGTGCGGGGCTCCAGGCCGCCGGCGTGCGCGCAGACCAGGCCGATGCCGTGCGCGGCGGCGACCTCGGCCAGCCGCGGGTCGGGCCCGCCCCAGGTGTCGTTGAGCAGGTCGGCGCCGGCGCGGGCGACCGCCTCGCCGACCTCGGCGCGCCAGGTGTCGACGCTGATCACGACGCGGGGGTGCCGGTCGCGGACGGCGGCGACGAGGTCGACCACGCGGCGCAGCTCCTCGGCGACGCCGACGTCCTCGCCGGGCCCGGCCTTCACGCCGCCGATGTCGACGATGTCGGCGCCCTCGGCGACGGCCCGGTCGACGGCCTCCAGCGCCGCGCCGAAGCCGTAGGTGGCGCCCCGGTCGAAGAACGAGTCGGGCGTGCGGTTCACCACCGCCATGATCGCGCGGGGTCCGACCTCGCGCCCGTTCAGCCGCAGCGGCGGCGCGTCCGGAGAGCTCATGATGGATCTCACCGTGGCATACGGGCGGCCCGGCGGGCGAACCAGAAGTGAATTCGGTTCAAACGGTGCCCTCCCTCGTCATCGCCCCGCCGTGGTCGGTAATCTCATAAATCACGCTCGTTACGGGTTCCGCCCGTGGTGGGCCCACGTCGGACCTATTTCAGCCATGGAGGATCCGCTGTCCAGGCGAGCACTCATCACCGGCATCACCGGACAGGACGGCTCGTATCTGGCCGAGCATCTGCTTGAGCTGGGATACGAGGTCTGGGGCCTGGTGCGGGGGCAGGCGAACCCCCATGTGTCGCGGCTGCGCAAGCACATCGGCGACGTGCAGATCACCACCGGCGACCTGCTGGATCAGGGCAGCCTGATCTCGGCGGTGGAGCGGGTGCAGCCCGACGAGGTGTACAACCTGGGCGCGATCTCCTACGTGCCGATGTCGTGGCAGCAGGCCGAGCTCACCGCCGAGGTCACCGGGATGGGCGTGCTGCGCATGCTGGAGGCCATCCGGGTGGTGTCGGGCATCAGCCCGTCCCGCACGCCGGGCGGCGAGCAGATCCGCTTCTACCAGGCCTCGTCCTCGGAGATGTTCGGGATGGTGCGGGAGACGCCGCAGAACGAGCGGACCCCGTTCCACCCGCGCAGCCCCTACGGCGTCGCGAAGAGCTACGGGCACTACATCACCCAGAACTACCGCGAGTCCTACGGGATGTTCGCGGTCAGCGGCATCCTGTTCAACCACGAGTCGCCGCGCCGCGGCGCCGAGTTCGTCACGCGGAAGGTCTCGCTGGGCGCGGCGCGCATCAAGCTGGGGCTGGCCGAGGAGCTGCGCCTCGGCAACCTGGACGCGCGGCGCGACTGGGGCTACGCGGGCGACTACGCCCGCGCGATGCGGCTGATGCTCGCGCAGGACGCCCCGGAGGACTTCGTCATCGGAACGGGCCAGACCCAGTCGGTGCGGGAGCTGGTGGAGTTCGCGTTCGCCACGGCGGGCCTGAACTGGGAGGACCACGTCGTCCTGGACGCCAAGTACACCCGTCCCGCCGAGGTGGACCTGCTGTGCGCGGACCCGAAGAAGGCCCGCGAGCAGCTCGGCTGGGAGCCGGAGGTCACGTTCGAGGGCCTGGTGACGATGATGGTCGAGTCGGACCTGCGGCTGCTGTCGCGGTCGGCGCGGCCGGAGGACGAGCCGTTCAGCCCCGACCACTGGTGAGCACCCGCCCCCTGGTGAGCACCCGCCCGCCGGTGAGCACCCGGCCGCCGGTGAGCATCTGACGCACGCGTGGCACGATGCAGGTATGGCCACTTGTGAGCATGTGCAGACCCTTCCGGCGGAGGATCCGGCGCCGAACACCCCGCAGGGGTGCCAGGAGTGCCTGGAGGAGGGCACGCGCTGGGTGCATCTCCGGTTGTGCCTCGCCTGCGGGCACGTGGGCTGCTGCGACTCCTCCCCGATGCGGCACGCGACCGGGCACTTCCACAAGGAGGGGCATCCGATCGCCCGGTCGTTCGAGCCGGGCGAGGACTGGCGCTGGTGCTTCGCCGATGAACTGATCGTCTGATGCCGGACGTCCCGCTGCGCAGCGGGCCGGGCCGGTGGATCCTGCTGGCGACCGTGCTGGGGTCGGGCATCGCGCTGCTGGACTCCACGGTCGTGAACGTGGCGCTGCCCGCGCTGGCGCGCGGCCTGCACGCCGACGTCGCCGGGCTGCAGTGGACGGTGAACGCCTACACGCTGACCCTCGCGGGCTTCATCCTGCTCGGCGGGTCGCTGGGCGACCGGTTCGGGCGGCGCCGGGTGTTCCTCATCGGCGTGGTGTGGTTCGCGGTCGCCTCCGTGCTGTGCGGGCTGGCGCCGAACATCGAGGCGCTGATCCTGTCGCGGGCGCTGCAGGGCGTCGGCGGGGCGCTGCTCACTCCGGGCTCGCTGGCGCTCATCCAGGCGTCGTTCGCGGCCGACGACCGGCCCCGCGCGGTCGGCGCCTGGTCGGGGCTCGGCGGCGTCGCGAGCGCGATCGGGCCGTTCGCGGGCGGCTGGCTGGTCGAGGCGGCCGGGTGGCGGTGGGTGTTCCTGCTGAACGTGCCGCTGGCCGCCGTGGTGGTGCTGGTGGCGCTGCGGCACGTCCCCGAGAGCGTCGACCCGGAGGCGCACGGGCGCTTCGACGTGCTCGGCGCCGTGCTGGCGGCGCTCGCGCTGGCCGGGACGACCTACGCGCTCACCGAGGCGCCGGGCGGGAACGCCCCGCCGCCGGTGATCGGCACCGCGGCGGTCCTCGGCCTGGCGGCGGCCGCCGCGTTCGTGCTGGTCGAGCGGATGCGCGGCCGGGGGCGGCGCCTGCCGGGCGCGCGCCGGGGACGGGCGGCGCCGCAGCCGATGCTGCCGCTCGGCGTGTTCTCCTCGCGGGAGTTCTCCGCCGTCAACGTCGTCACGTTCCTGATGTACGGCGGGATGGGCGTGCTGTTCTTCCTGGTCGTCGTGAACCTCCAGGTCGTGTCGGGGTTCTCGCCGATCGCGGCGGGCACGGCGCTGCTGCCGGTGACGCTGCTGATGCTGCTGCTGTCGGCGCGGGCGGGCGCGCTCGCCCAGAAGGTCGGCCCGCGGCTGCCGATGACCGCGGGGCTGGTGGTCGCCGCGCTCGGGACGCTGCTGGTCGGGCGGCTCGGCGAGGACGCCTCCTACGTCCGGAACGTGCTGCCCGCCGTGCTGGTGTTCGGGCTGGGGCTGTCGGCGGTGGTGGCGCCGCTCACCGCCACCGTCCTCGCGACCGCCGACGTCCGGCACGCGGGCGTGGCGAGCGGCGTGAACAACGCGGTGGCGCGCGCCGCCGGGCTGCTGACGGTCGCGGCGATCCCGCCGCTGGCCGGGCTGACCGGCGACGCCTTCGACGACCCGGGCGACTTCTCCCACGGGTACGGGATCGCGATGGCGGCGAGCGCCGCGCTGCTGGCCGCCGGAGCGGTGCTGACATTCCTCACCATCCGCGGCGACGTGCTGCGCACCCCGTCCGGGGCGGCGGTGGAGCCGGCGTGCCGGAGCCACTGCGCGGTCGGCGCGCCGCCGTTGCAGCCGGAGCCGGACACCGTCCCGTCCACCGGGGGCGCCGGCGGCGCCCCGCCGGGCCCGCGGAGCGGCTGAACGGCGCACAGGGCGGCGGCCGGGGCGATTCCCCGGCCGATTCCGGCATGTCCGGGACCGGAGCTGTTCGTTGGCATACGGTCGGCACATGAATCTGCGGCAGCTGCGCTATGTCGTGGCGACCGCCGACCACGGCACGATGACGTCGGCGGCCCAGGCTCTCTACGTGGCCCAGCCCGCGCTGTCGCGGGCGGTCCGCGAACTGGAACGCGAGCTCGGCGTGGAGCTGTTCGCCCGCTCCGGCCGCGGCGTGGTCCTCACCCCCGAGGGCGAGCAGGTCGTCCACCAGGCCCGCATCGCGCTCGGCGCCGTCGAGGCGATCGAGGGGCTGTCGGTCGCCCGGGGCAACGGGCGCGGCGCGGAGCTGCGCATCGCGGTCACCGCGTCGCTGGAACCGGAGCTGACCGGCCGGCTGGTGCCCGCCTTCGCCCGCCGCCAGGCCGCCGTCCGGGTCCGGGTGGTGCGCTGCGCCGACCGCGACGCGGTCGCCGGGGCGCTGCGCGCGGGACGCGCCGACCTCGGGCTCACCGACCTGCCCGTCCCCGGCGACCTGTCCGCGCACCCGTTCGAGCAGCGCGAGGTGGTGCTGGTCTCGCCGCTCGCGCTGCGGGTCCGCGAGCCGGTGCCGCCGGCCGCGCTGGACGGCATGCGGCTCGTCCTGCCCGCCCCCGGCGGCCCCCGCCGCGCGGAGATCGACGCGGTGCTGCGCCGGGTCGGCGCGACCCCGGTCGCCGCGGTCGAGTCCGACGAGCGGGGCGCGTGGCTCGGCTGGGTCCGCGCCGGGATGGGCTCGCTGCTCTGGTACCGCAACCAGCTCGAGGACACCGAGGGGGTGGCGGTCCGCTCGTTCATGCCGCCGATCACCCGCATGATCGGGCTCGTCCACGCGCACCGGCGGCTGCCGCCGGCCGCCCGCGACTTCCTGGCCTTCGCCAAGGACGCGGGCCGCGACGCCCACCGCTGACCGGTGCCCGGCGGGACCCGCCGGAGCCCCGGCGGTGCGGGACCGCCGGACATGCCATGATCTGGCGGGTGGAGACGACGCACGCACTCTGGCTGCTGGCCGTTCCGGTCGGCGCCCTGATGGTGGCCGCCGGGGCGCGGCGCACCGGGCTGCCCGCCCCGCTGATCCTGGTGATCGCGGGACTGGGCGTCTCGTTCGTTCCCGGGGTCCCCGAGTTCGAGCTCGACCCGGAGTTCGTGCTGTACGTGTTCCTGCCGCCGCTGCTGTTCTCGGCGGCCTGGCAGAGCTCCTTCAGCAACCTGCGCGACAACGTCTGGTCGATCGGGCTGCTGTCGGTGGGCCTGGTGCTGTTCACCGTGTTCGCCGTGGGCTACGCGGCGCACCTGCTCATCCCGGGGCTGCCGCTGACGGCGGCGTTCGTGCTCGGCGCGATCGTGGCGCCGCCGGACGCGGTCGCGGCGGTGAGCGTCGCGCAGCGCCTCGGCCTGCCCCGCCGGACGACGACGGTGCTGGTCGGGGAGAGCCTGTTCAACGACGCGACGGCGCTGACGGCGTTCCGGGTGGCGCTGATCGCCGCGACGGGCGCCGGGTTCACGCTGATGGAGGGCATCGGCCGGTTCCTGTTCGCCGCGGCCGTGGGCGCGGCGGTCGGGCTGCTGCTCGGCCCGCCGCTGCACTGGCTGCGGACCCGGCTGGACGACCCGCTGGTGGAGAACGGCATCGTGCTCGTGGCGCCGTTCGCCGCCTACCTGCTGGCCGAGACCGCGCACGCCTCGGGGGTGATCGCGGTGGTGGTCAGCGGCCTGTACCTCGGCCACCGGGCCACCGAGTCGGCGGCGGTGACCCGGCTGATCGGGCACTCGTTCTGGAAGATCATGGTCTTCCTGCTGGAGTCGGTGGTCTTCCTGCTCATCGGGCTGCAGTTGCCGCCCATCCTGAACGAGCTGTCGGAGCGGAGCTGGCAGCAGCTGACCTGGTGGGCTGTCGCGGTGTTCGCGGTCACCGTGGCGGCGCGCTTCGCGTGGGTGTTCCCGGCGTCCCGGATCCCCCGGCTGCTGTCGCGGCGGGAGCGCGAGAGCGAGGACCTGGGCTGGCGCGGCCTGACGGTGGTGTCGTGGGCGGGGATGCGCGGGGTGGTGTCGCTCGCGGCGGCGTTCGCGATCCCGTTCACCGCGGGCGGCGAACCGTTCCCCGGCCGCGACCTGATCCTGTTCCTGACGTTCACGACCGTCCTCGGGACGCTGCTGGTGCAGGGGCTGACGTTCCCCGCGCTGATCCGGCTGCTCGGCATCGGCGGCGACCGCGAGCGCTACACGGACACCGTCGCGGAGGCGGGGGCGCAGCACGCGGCGGCGCGGGCGTCGCTGGAGCGGCTGGAGGAGCTGAACGCGGCGGAGGATCTGGACGCGGCGGTGGTGGAGCGGCTCCGGCAGATCGCCGAGCACCGGCAGATGGGGGCCTGGGAGCGGCTCGGCGGCGGGACGGGCCCGGCGGGCGAGGAGCTGCCGACGGCGACGTTCCGGCGGCTGCGGCGGGAGATGCTGGCGGCCGAGCGGGAGGTGTTCGTCCGGATGCGGGACGAGCGGCGCATCGACGACGCGGTGCTGACCCGCGTCATGCACGAGCTCGACCTGGAGGAGGTCGCGCTCGAGCGCGGCTGAGGGGCCGGTGCGCGGGTCCGTCCCGGCCGCGGCGGGCACCGCGGCCGGGACGCCGGGATCCGGTCAGGACGACCCGTTGAGGGGCTGCTCGGGCAGCTCGACGGCGTAGGACTCCTTCACCACGTCCAGGTGGTGCCAGGACTCCCGCACCGTCGCGCCGGGCACCGAGCGGACGGCGTCGAGCACGGCCACCAGCTCGCGGCGGGACGCCGCCTCGGCCTGGCCGACGATGTCGTACCGGCCGAACCCGGTCGCCAGGTAGCGGACGCCGTCCTGGGCGGCGACCGCGTCCGCGACCTTCCGCAGCCCGCCGCTGACCACCAGCCCGAACCCGCCGAGCTCGGCGGCGCCGAGGGCGAGCGGGTCGGCCAGCCCGGTGACCTGGATGACGCCGGTGCGCATGAGCCGGACCACCCGGGCCCGGGTGGCGGCCTGGGACAGCCCGATGACGTGCGCGAGCCGGGTGTAGGGGGCCCGCCCGTCCCGCTGCAGCTCGTGCAGGAGCCGCCAGTCGATGTCGTCCAGGGTGACCTCGCCGAGCTCGCGCACCACCGAGTGCTTGTCGCGCACGGTGGACACGGACCGGAACACCTCCGCCGCGCGCACCCCGGGGACGGACCGGATCTGGTCCACCTCGGTGGCGAGCGCGGCGTCGTCGCGCGTCCGCACCTGGGCGACCACGTCGTAGGGGCCGGCGGTCAGCGCGGCGAAGCAGACGGCGGGCCGCTCGGCGACGGCCTCGGCCACCTCCCTGGCGGAGCCGTCCACGGTGACCGAGACGTGCCCGATCGCCTCCGCGCCGACCACGGCCGCGTGCACGATGCCCACGACGCGGACGACCTGCGTTTCGAGAAGGTGCTGTACCCGTGCCCGCACGGCCGTGCGGGAAAGCCCGACGCGATCGGCGAGCGCCTGGAACGTCGCCCTGCCATCCCGCTGGAGCTCGCGGACGAGCACGGCGTCGACCGCATCCAGCACGGCTCTCCTCCTCGACGTGTAATGAATCGGTTTGTCGGCAACTGCAAGATCATTCCATTTCAGGACGGTAGGACGTCAAATATTGATCTTGCCCGTGTTCGCCATGCCCGGCGGCCGTCGAAGCGTCGGCGACCCGTTCGGCGGGGCGACGTTTCCGGCGCCGTGAAAACCGGTACGGCAGCGCAACGCTGCCGCGCGGCGCACGGCGGGCCCGGCTCGGGGGCGGGCGCGCGGGGTGGTGCCGGTCACTCCCGGCCCCGGCCCCCCGCGCGGCGGTCCGGACGGCGGCCGGCACGGCGGTCCGGACGGCGGCCGGCGCGGCGGGATCCCCGGCGGGGCGGGCGCCGCGCGGCGGGAGCGGGAGGGCGCGCGGGCGCCGCGCACGGGCCGGACGGGACGGCTCGGGCCACGGGCGGGCACGGCCGGCCGGGCCCGAGTGCGTGACCTGCATGCGCTTCTCCCGGGGGTTCTGCCGTCACGCCGTATTACGGCGGGTCCGCCGCCGTCCGCGTGAGACACATGTAAAAAAAGTGCATCGTGGGCGCAGTTACGTCAAGAGGTAACTTTACAGAGAGCCAAGCCCCACGTTGCACCGTTTTCCACCGGGTCAGGCGTTTCACTTTCGTCCTGCCTGGAAGAGCGCGGGAAGGCCGCCGCGGCGCGGCCGGTCGCACTCCGGGGACACACAGTCATCACCCCTGGGTAGAGGCCCGTGCGGGGCCGCGGGCCCGGCGTGGCGGCACCATCGCCGGGTATGGCGGAGAATGTACGGTGGCCCAGCCACCCGGATCCGCGATTGGTGTGTAAGACAGCCGTGCACCTGCTGAACGGTGAGCGATCCGCTCACGACCTGACCTACAACGACGTCTTCATGGTCCCGCGCCGCTCCGCGGTCGGGTCCCGCCTGGAGGTCGACCTGTCGACCTCCGACGGCAGCGGCACGACGATCCCGCTCGTGGTGGCGAACATGACGGCGGTGTCCGGCCGCCGCATGGCCGAGACCGTCGCCCGGCGCGGCGGGATCGCGGTGCTCCCGCAGGACATCCCGGCCGACGTGGTCGCCGAGGTGATCGGCTGGGTCAAGGGGCGCGACCTGGTCGTGGACACCCCGATCCGGCTCGACCCGGGCAGCACCGCCGGGGACGCGCTCGCGCTGCTGCACAAGCGGGCGCACAACGCCGTGATCGTGGTCGAGGACGACCGGCCCGTCGGCGTGGTCACCGAGGCCGACTGCCAGGGCGTCGACCGGTTCGCGCAGCTGCGCGACATCATGTCCCGCGACCTGGTGACGCTGCCGGCCGGCGCGGACCCGCGCGAGGCGTTCGACCGGCTGCACGAGCGCGGGCACCGGCTCGCCCCGGTCGTCGACTCCGCCGGCCGGCTCACCGGCGTCCTCACCCGCACCGGCGCGCTGCGCGCGACCCTGTACCGGCCCGCCGTGGACGCCTCGGGCCGGCTCCGCATCGCCGCCGCGGTCGGGGTGAACGGCGACGTCGCGGGCAAGGCGAAGGCGCTGCTGGAGGCGGGCGCCGACCTGATCGTCGTCGACACCGCGCACGGGCACCAGGAGAAGATGCTGAGCGCGCTGGCCGCCGTCCGCGGCCTCGACCCGGGCGTCCCGGTGGTGGCGGGCAACGTGGTGACCGCCGAGGGCACCCGCGACCTGATCGAGGCGGGCGCCGACATCGTCAAGGTCGGCGTGGGCCCCGGCGCGATGTGCACGACCCGGATGATGACGGGGGTCGGCCGCCCGCAGTTCTCCGCGGTGCTGGAGTGCGCCGCCGAGGCCCGCCGCCTCGGCCGGCACGTGTGGGCGGACGGCGGCGTCCGGCATCCGCGCGACGTGGCCCTGGCCCTCGCCGCCGGCGCCGCGAACGTGATGGTCGGGTCCTGGTTCGCCGGGACCTACGAGTCCCCCGGCGACCTCCAGCGCACCGCCGACGGCCGGCTCTACAAGGAGAGCTTCGGGATGGCGTCCGCGCGGGCGGTGCGGCTGCGCACCGCCGAGGACTCCCCCTTCGACCGCGCCCGCAAGGCCCTGTTCGAGGAGGGGATCTCCACCTCCCGGATGTTCCTGGACCCGCGCCGCCCCGGCGTGGAGGACCTCATCGACCAGATCGTGGCGGGGCTGCGCAGCTCATGCACCTACGCGGGCGCGCGCACGCTGGAGGAGTTCCACGAGCGGGCCGTCGTCGGGATCCAGAACACCTCCGGCTTCGCCGAGGGGATGCCGCTGTCCACGAGCTGGTAAAGCCGCCGCGGAGGCCCGATGATCTCCCCGGGCTCCCCAAAACGGGCCCGGATTCCCTATCCTGATCATCAGCAGCACCAGAGGCAACACCAGCTCGCATTCGGTCGACTCCCACGCAACCTTTGCCCGGTTCCGCGCGTCCATCATGTGAGCCGGGGCTTAAATCACCGTAGGTGGGAATCGGAGCGTACATGGGTCGGTCGGCGAGTCGGCACGCTCGGGACGGGGGCGGGGACGGTCCCTCACGCGGAGCGCGGGGTCTCCCCCGCGCGCTCGCGCTGACACTCGCGTCCGCCCTGGTCTGGGGCGTCGCCCACATCGTCACCGGCCGCCGGATCGCCGGCTCCCTGCTGCTCGCCCTGTACGTGGTGATCGCCGCCGCCGTGGCGGTGGCCGCCACCGTCTACCGGCCCGACCTGCTGCACCTGGCCGTCCAGCCGGACGTGGTGCAGCGGCTGGCGTTCGCGCTCGTCGCGTTCGGCGTGGTGTGGGTCCTCGTGGTGATCCGCTCCTACCAGATCCTGCGGCCGCGGGGCATGCCGATCAGCGCGCGGACGCTCGGCGCCGCGGCGACGGCGGTGATGTGCTTCGCCGTCGGCGTCCCGGTGGCCTGGTCGGCGCACAGCACCTACGTCTACCGGGACGCGCTGACCAGCATCTTCCGCACCGGCAGCGAGAACGGCAGGCAGGTCGATACCGAGGACCCGTTCAACGGGCAGGCCCGCGTCAACATCCTGCTGCTCGGCGGCGACGCCGCCGCCAACCGCACCGGGGTGCGCACCGACAGCATGACGCTCGCGAGCGTCGACACCGAGACCGGCGACACGGTGCTGCTGAGCCTGCCCCGCAACCTGGAGCGCTTCCAGATGCCGCCCGGCCCGGCCCGGGACCGCTTCCCCTACGGCTTCACCGGCGACGGCCCGCTGAACCCGGGGCTGCTGAACGAGGTGTACGAGTACGCCGAGCAGCACCCGGACGTGGTGCCCGGCGTCCCGAAGGACCAGCGCGGCCCCGAGCTGCTGAAGGCCACGATCGCGGGCATCCTCGGGCTGCGCGTCGACTACTACATCCTGGTCGACATGTTCGGCTTCGCCGACATCATCGACGCCATGGGCGGCGTCCGCCTCAAGATCACCGAGGCGATCCCGTACGGGCAGCAGGGCGCCGTCCTGGAGCCCGGCTACCGCAGGCTGGGCGGCAAGGAGGCCCTCTGGTACGGGCGCTCCCGCACCAACAGCAGCGACTACGTCCGGATGGGCCGGCAGAAGTGCCTGATGCGCGCGATCGCCGAGCAGGCCGACCCGCAGACCGTCCTGACCAGCTTCGACAAGCTCGCCGCGGCCGCCAAGCGCACCCTCGCGACCGACATCCCGCAGGAGCTGCTGCCCGCGCTGGTGAAGCTGTCCGACAAGGTCAAGGACGGCGCCGGGATCCGCAGCCTGCAGTTCGTGCCGCCGCTGATCTACACCGGGAACCCCGACTTCAAGCTGATCCGCAAGCTGGCGTCCGAGGCCGTCAACAGCGACCCGCGCGCGGTGAGCGCGCCCACGGGCGACGGCGCGAGCGGGTCGCCGAGCGCGTCCCCGAGCGGGCCGGAGAGCCCGTCCCCGGAGTCGCCCGACGGGTCGGAGTCCCCGAAGCCCGACACCAAGCCGGTGTCGCTGGAGGACAGCTGCCCGTGACCGCCCGCGCCCGCGCGGGTGGATCATAGAGGGAGACGACCTCGGCGAAAGGGCGGGTGAGGGGTGCCTCTGATCCAGGGCTGCGACGCCTTCCAGGTGGCGATGCCGCGCGGGCGAAGGCCGGAGAGCGTGCTGGTCCGCCTCGCCGGCGGCGACGCGGTCGGCTGGGGCGAGATGGCCGTCCCGGGCGGCGCCGCGGGCGCGGACGCCGCGTGGGCGGACATCGAGACCCGCATGGCCCCGGCCCTCATCGGCCTCGACTGGGACCGGCCCGAGGACGTGTCCGCCGCCGCCGACCTCGGCGCCAGCGAGGCCGCCGCGGCCGTGGACACCGCCTGCTGGGACCTGTGGTGCCGGGCGCGGGGCCTGCCGCTCGCGCACGCGCTCGGCGGCACCCGCACCTCCATCGTGACGGGCGCGCGGATCTCGCCCGAGCCGGCGCTCGACACGGTCTCGGCCCGCGTCAACCGGGCGGTCGGCGCGGGCCACACCCGCGTCACGCTCGACATCCGCCCCGGCTGGGACATCGAGCCCGTCCGGGTGATCCGGCAGGCGTACCCGGCGCTGGCCCTCGTCGCCGACGCCGGGCACGCCTACACCGAGTCGCCCGAGCACCTGGCGGTGCTGGAGGCGCTGGACGCCTACGGCCTGGCGGCGCTGGAGCGCCCGTTCCCGGTCGGCGACCTGGCCGCGCACGCCCGGCTCCAGCTGCGGCTGGGCACCGCGGTCGCGCCGGCGGTCGGCGACCTCGACACCCTGGACGCCGCGCTGACGGCGGACGCGGGCCGGGCCCTGCACCTGCGGCTGGACCGGCTCGGCGGGCTGACCGCGGCGCGCAGCGCCCACGACCTGGCGTACGCGGCGGGCTGGGACGTGTGGTGCAGCGGGACCGGCGCGTTCGGGATCGGGCAGGCCGCCGCGGTGGCGCTGGCGGCGCTGCCGGGGTGCACGCTGCCGAGCGACGTGTCCGACCCGGCGGGCGGGCCGGTGTTCGTGACGCCGCCCGTCCGCTCGTCCGGCGGGGTCGTCGGCGTCCCGCTCACCCAGCCGGGCCTCGGCCACGAGATCGACGAGGCGCGGATCGAGCGGCTGGCGACGCGCCGCATGCGGCTGACGGCATGACGCCCGCGGCCGGCGGGGCGGCGCCCGCCCCGGTCTGGGTGGTGGCGGGGGCGCCGGGCGCCGGCAAGACGACCGTGGCGGAGCTGCTGCTGCGGCGGCTGCGGCCGGTGCCCGCGCTGCTGGACAAGGACACCATGTACGGGCCGTTCGTGGCGGCGGTCCTGGCGGAGGCGTCCCGCGACCCCGGCGAGCGGGAGGGCCCCTGGTACGACGAGCACGTCAAGCGGCACGAGTACGCGGGGATGACCGCCACGGCCCGGGAGATCCGCTCGCACGGCTGCCCGGTACTGCTGAGCGGGCCGTTCACCGGGCAGATCCGGGACCCGTCCCGGTGGGCGGGGTGGGTCGCGGAGCTGGGCGGGCCGCCCGTCCGGCTGGTGTGGATCCGGTCGGACGAGCGGACGCTCCGCCACCGGCTGGAGGCGCGGGGCTCGTCCCGCGACACCGCCAAGCTGGCCGCGTTCGAGGCGTTCACCGCCCGGATGCGCCCGGAGGAGCCGCCGCCGGTGCCGCACACCGCCGTCGACAACCGCCTCACCGCACCGATGCCCCTGGAGGCGCAACTGGACGGGCTGCTCGCCTGAACGCCCCGCGTCAGTGCGGCCGGGCGGCGGGCGGCGGTGCGCCGGGATCGGCCGGAGGCCCCCACGAGCCCTGCTGCCACCCGGACGCCTGCGGGTCGTACTGGGCCTGCGGGTACGGGTCGTAGTGCGGCTGCGGGGCGGGCAGGGCGGGGTGCTGCGGCGCCGGCGGGAGCGTCTCGGGGGTGTCGCGCCCGGCCCGGCGGTCCCGGTAGGCGCTCTTGAGGCGCCCGCCGATGCGCCGGCCGGCGTCCTGTGCCTGCCTGGCCCGCTCCCCGGTCACCGCGCCGCGCACGCGGTCCGCGGACTGGCGGCCGAGGTCTTGGAGCTGGCGGGCGCGCTCGGACTCCACGGCGCGGCGCACCTGCTCGGCCTGCGCGAGGCGGGCGGCGTTGTCGCGGACCGCCTGCCCCGCGGCCTGCCCGGCGGCCTGGGTGCCGTCCCAGGCGGCGACGGCGCCCGCCCGCGCGGCCTCGGCGGCACGCCGGTACGCGTCCGCGCGGACCAGGGCGGTGCCCGCCAGCAGGTCGGCGAGGGTGCGGCGGCGGGCGCCGACGAGGGCGGGCGCGCTGTTGGCCAGGAACACCGCCACGGCGGCCAGCCAGGTGACGAGCGCGAAGAAGAACAGGCCGTGCAGCAGCAGGATCCACGCGGTGCAGTACAGGCCGGTGCCGCCGGCGGTGGTCACCAGGGAGCGGCCCAGCGCGCGGGACTTGGCGGTCTTGGCGCCGTCCACGCGCAGGTCCAGAATGCCCTTGCCGATGGTCCGGCCCGCCAGGGCCTGACCGGCGAACTGGTGGAGGAACTCGATCAGGACGAGCAGGAGGAGCGCCTGCTCGACGGCTCCGACGACGTCCCGCCACAGGCTCACACCGAAGTCCTCCGCGGCCTTCTGGACGTCGCCGCCCGACAGCAGGAGACCGCCGGTCGCCGACAGCACGTCACCCCATAACCCCTCCCCGAGGAGCCCGTTCAGCCGTCCCCACGTCATCATGCCGAGCAGGACGGCGGCGCCCACCAGGAGAGCGGTGTCGATCGCCCATGCCGCGAGGCGCCGCCCGCGGGGCGCGGCGGCCGACGCCGGCTCCTCCGGAGGGCCGGGCGGGCCGGGCAGGGCGGCGGGCGGGTGGGCGGGGGGAGGACCGTACACGGGAGTCCCTCGGGTGCGCGCTGTTCCTTGATCGAACTCGGTCCGTCAGGAGTGTAGGGCGCACGGACCCCCGCCGCCACCGAACGGCCTCAGCCGGACGCGGGCCTCACGAGGACGCGGGCATCAGTAGGACTTCGGCAGGCCGAGGGTGTGCTGGGCGACGAAGTTGAGGATCATCTACCGCCAGGTACGAGCCATCCACTGACGGAGCAGCACCTTCCCACCCGTCTCTGACCTGCGGTTCTCAAGGCTCGCCTGACCTGTTTACGTTGCGACCACGCTAGGACCCGTACCGAGCACGCCACCGCCCGCATGATCATCTCCCGTTCGTCTCCCACCGAGGGGGCGGGGTGGGCGCGCAAGAGGGACGGACGCAACCCCGCGCGGCCGTCCTCTCCCCGGCGCACAGAGCCGGTCTGTGGTGTTTGAACCCTGGCCGTGGCAGGGATTCGGCTGGTGTAGCGTCGGATCCGACACGTTCCTGGGGGGATACGCGTCACGGCAACGAGAGGGCCTGCTGTATCGGGGGGTGCGGCAGGCCCTCTCGCATGTCTGGCCCCTGGCAGTGCTCAGGGGCTGGCGTGTCCGCCTGGAAGGTGTCGAGCGTCAGGGCCGGGTCGATCTGGCGATCACTGCGGACTGCGGCTCGGTGCGCGCCTGCTGGAGGGGCGCACCAACGCGCATGGCCAGTTCGCTCCCAGGCGTCTTCCTTCGAAAGTTCGCCCTGGACCGGGCACGCATGAGCTGAGCGGCTCCGCCGCCCGCTCTGCCGTCCCGTTAGCGAGCGGGTACGGAACGCCCCTTGCTGCAAGACGGGAACGCGGCTGGTGGATCACTCCAGGTCCTCCCACCCCCAAGGTTCGGCGGGGCGCCCATCCGGTTCCCGCCCGAACATGCCCATGGGCGGCATCCGGTCGGCCAACGTGGCGACCTGCTCATCGGCCCCGATCTCCCTCAACTGCACGCGCAGCCGGGCAATGGCTTCCGGCTGGTCGAGAGGGATGTGCGCGGCGGCCCGGTCGGCCAGCGCGACCACCTGCTCACCAGCCCCGGCTCCCCGCAACCCGTGCAGCAGGCTTGCAACGGCGTCCGGATCGTCAAGGGAGACGTTTGCGGCCGGGTCGCGAGCCACCAGCGCAGCGATCTGCTTACCGGCCCTGACCTTCCGCAACCCGTACAGCAGCAATGCAACGGCGTCCGGATCGTCAAGGGAGACGTTTGCGGCCGGGTCGCGAGCCACCAGCGCAGCGATCTGCTTACCGGCCCTGACCTTCCGCAAGCCGTGCAGCAGCATGGCAACGTCGTATGGGTTGTCGAGGGAGGCGTGCGCGGCGGCCCGGTCGGCCAGCGCGACCACCTGCTCACCAGCCCCGACATCCCACAACCCGCGCAGCAGGTTCGCGACGGCGCCCGGGTTGTCGACGGCAACGTGCGCGGCGGCCCGGTCGGCCAGCGCGACCACCTGCTCACCAGCCCCGACATCCCACAACCCGCGCAGCAGGTTCGCGACGGCGCCCAGGTTGTGGAGGGAGGCCTGTGCGGCGGGGTCGCGAGCCACCAGCGCAGCGACCTGCTCATCGGCCCCGACCTCCCGCAACCCGCGCAGCAGCTTGGCGACGGCTTCCGGGTCGTCGAGGGAGGCGTGCGCGGCGGCCCGGTCGGCCAGCGCGACCACCTGCTCATCGGCCCCGACCCCCCGCAACCCATACAGCAGCCGGGCGACGACGCCCGGGTTGTAGAGGGAGACGTGCGCAGCAGGGTTGCGAGTCACCAACGCGGCGACCTGTTCATCGGCCCCGACATTTCGCAACTCGAGCAGCAGCTTGGCGACGGCTTCCGGGTTGTCGACGGCAACGTGCGCGGCGGCCCGGTCGGCCAGCGCGACCACCTGCTCACCAGCCCCTACAACCCGCAACCAGCGCAGCAGGGTGGCGACGGCATACGCCTCATCAAGGGAAGCGTGGGCGGCGGGGTCGCGAGCCACCAGCGCGGCGACCTGCTCATCGGCCCCGACCTCCCGCAACTCGCCCAGCAGAGTGGCAACGGCGTATGAGTTGTCGAAGGGAGCATGGGCGGCGGGGTCGCGAGCCACCAGCGCGGCGACCTGCTCATCGGCCCCGACCTCCCGCAACCCGCGCAGCAGAGTGGCAACGGCGTATGAGTTGTCGAGGGAGACGTGCGCAACGGCCCGGTCGGCCAGCGCGACCACCTGCTCATCGGCCCCGACCTTCCGCAACCGGTCCAGCAGGCGGGCGACGGCGTACGCCTGGTTGAGGGAGGCGTGCGCGGCGGCGTGCGCGGCGGCGTGCGCCGCCGGGCGGAAGTCGCCGGGGTGCAGGACGTGCAGGTGGCCGACGAGCGTGCGTGCCGCCAATGGGTCGCCGTGGGTCGTGGCGTTCTTGTGGAGTTGGGCGGCGTCGCGGTACAAGCCCCGGTCCCAGGCGGCGTCGCCCAGCTGGCCCAGGTCGGCGGGGTGGGCGTGGGCGGCCGCAGCGACCCAGAATCCGACGGGTGGAATTTGGTGGTTACGGGTGGCGCGGCCATGCTGATCGAGGTAGTCGGCCAGCCGGTACACCGGGCCGCCACCAGGTGCGGCGGCGGTGGAGCGGGGCCGTTCCCTGTCGTTGCGGCGCGGGATGATGCGGGTGACGGGCCCGCGGGCGCCTTTGCACGGCCGGGAGGTGTAGGCCAGGGCCTGTTCCAGCCAGTCCTCGTCCAGCTGCTCGTACTGGGTGTCGGTCAGATACGCCGTGGCGGCCTGTTCCAGCAGCGGCAACGGCAGGGCGTTGCGGTGCCCCAGCCGGCGGGCGTCCATCGCCGCCCACATCAGAGCCTTGGCCTCCGGCGGCGCGGTGGCCAGCCGGTCCAGCAGCGTCGGCCCGCCGGCCAGGTACTGGGTGATCTGCCCGTCCTCGGCACGGTCGGCCGCCTGCTCCAGCCGCGCATCGGCTCGGGCGGCCTGCCGGAGGGCGTCCAGGTCGGCGCCGGTGAACGATTCGGGCACCTCGATGACCGTGCCGTCCAGCAACTGCCGCACCTGCGACTCGAGGCAGCGGGTCAGGTCGGTGTGATGCTCGGGCCACAAGGTGCCCAGCACCAGCACAGGCGCCTGGCCCGGGTCGGTCAGCAGGGTGCGCAGCTTGGCCGCGACCCGTTCGCCGGCCTCACCGCCGCCCAGGTATTCCTGGGTCTCGTTCAGCCACACCACCGTCCGCGGCCCCACGCGGTCCAGCTCCTGCACCGCCGCTTCGGCCCGGCTCGGGTCGAACGGGTGCCACAACCGCCACCCCTCCTGCCGGTCCCGCAACCGGTGCAGGGCCTCCCAGCAGGCCCGAGTCTTGCCCGCCGACGACGCGGCCACCAGCACCGCCATCGCGCTGTGCCCGGCGGCTGCCCGCTCGACCACCTGGGCGAGCCGATCGTCATGCGCCCGCCGCACATACGGCGGCAACAGCGGCGCCGGCACGCCCACCCGCTCCGAGGCGATCGGCCGGTGCACCTCCAGCACGAACGGGTCGGTCACTTCATCCAGCGGCCGGCCGACACCGGCCCTGCCTCCCCCAGCACCCGGCGGAGCAGCTGCTTCACCGCGCGCCTTGCCGGCTCTGTCGGCGGTGAGTAACCGTGACCACACGGCCTGGGGGTACGGCTTCTCCCTGGCCCATTGGGCCAGCACGGAACCGACCTGCGTCAGCTGGTCCAGGTCGCGCGGCAAGGACTTGCCGGTCGACCACGAGTTCAGCGTGGTCAGCGGCACATCAGCCTGCGTGGCCAACCGGTCCTGCGACACCGGCTCACCATGGTGAATCGCTTGATCCCACAACCGGGCGAGCTCGTCCAGCACCTTAGAAGACGTATTCGGGCCGATCTGTGGACGAAACGGACTGCCCACCCTCGCCCTCCCGCACCAACCGGGATCCGACCCGGATCAACCCGGACCCCTACGTTTCCTGCAGCGTAACCACCGCACACTCATCCGGATCCGCATTCCATGGGATCGACCTGATCCGGACCCGCAAATGGGTGTTCAACAGCCTCGACAACTTGAGGGAGCACCCCGATGAGCACGGTCCAGATCCTGTCCCTGCTGCTCGCCCTGTCCACCGCACTCAACATCGCGGTCACCACCGGCCTGCTCACCCGCAGCACCGGCGCTGGCACCGCCAACGCAATCCTGACCGGCGCCGGCACGGCAGCCACCTTCCTCGGCCTGTACCTCGCCGCCGTCGCCGCCTACCACTGAGCACCATCGACAACGGGGACGGTTTGGGGCGCGGACGGGCATACCAGCCGAGGTCAGGCAAGCCTCGCCTCGGGCGGGAGACGGTAGTCGGTGGGCAGCAGCGCGGCGGCGTCGGCGGGCGGCAGCCGCCGCCACACCCGGCCGATGCCGGGCTCGGACACTTGGACGACCTTCAACGGCGGCGCGGTCAGCCGGCCGCCGTGGACGGCGATGCGGCGGTGCCGGCGGCCGTCGTGGACGGTGTCGGTCTCCTGCACGGTGACGGCGTAGCCGGCGGGGTCGATGAACACCGCATACCAGGCGCGGGCCTCCCGCTCCTCGGTTCGGCTGGTGTCGAGCGGCACCCAGCCGTCGCAGCCGCAGGCCGGGTCCGGGCAGGTGCGGCCCCGCTGCCCCTCCGACAGGCGCGGCCGGGCGGGTGAACGGTCCTGCCGCCCGGCGATCATCGGGCACGCGCGGGAGGTGTAGGCGGCGCACGCCGTGCACACCGGCGACTCGTCGAACTGCCCTGCGGCGAGTTCGTCGGGGCCGCCGAACAGCACCACGGGACGACCGGCGGGCCGGTCGCAGACCTGGCAGCGGGTTTTGAGCCACGACCGCTCCAGCACCGTCTGGTGGCGGGCACGGAAGTCGACACCTCCGCCGACGAGCCGCACGTTCACCACCGGGATCACCAGCCCGCCGACGGTGGGGCGGTGCGCACACGACGCCGGGACCACGGGCCGGTCCTGGTTCACCACGGGTCGACCTCCGGACGGGTGTACATGGCCGCCCCCTCACCGCCGTGGTCATCACCGTAGTCGCCGATGTCGTCGCCGGTGTCGTCGTTCTGGGCCATCGGGGGTTCATCGAGGTGATCGACCAGGGCCCGGCTCTCCGACCAGCAGAGGGCCAGGACCGTGCCGATCAGCACGGCCGCCGGGACAACGTAGACGAGGATGGTCAAGTCACCAGCTCCATTCATTTCCTGTCGTCGCTGTCGGCGCGGGTTCCGTCGCCGAGCAGCTCGGCGACGCAACCGGTGCCGTGCCCGGTGAACCGCCCACCGGCGGTTCACCGGGCGTGGCCGGGGCGTCAGCCACGGTCTTCCTCGATCGCGGGCCGCGGCAGCCGCGTCCCGCACGTCTTGCAGCAGGCGCCCTCGTCGTCGGCGGGGTCGGGAACGGCTCTGCGCAGCTCCTCCAGCACGTCACCGGGCCGGTAGTACGGCTGCGTGATGGTCCAGGCGAGCCCGCCGGGCCGCCAGCGGTGCAGCCGGTCGGCGACCACTCGCGGGGCCGGGACCGGCCCGGCGTCCAGGTAGTACGCCGGGCCGTACTGGGTTCCGGTCGAGGGGTGCAGGCGCGTGTGGCGCCAGCCCGTTCCCGGCGTCCAGGTGATCTGGCGGCGCGTGTCGTCCAGGACGATCGCCGCTGCGGGCATGTCTGGGTCGTCCCACGAAGCAACGGGCGCGAGGTGCGGTTTCAGCGCCAGGATCGTCGCGCTCAGGTAGTCGGCCAGGGCCTCCTCGATCACCGGGGCTCCTCCAGCTCGGCGCATCCACGTGCTGTCGTCGCGGACGAACCGCTCGTTCACGTTCACTGGGGGCCCTTCCGGGTGTTGTTGGTGGGCAGCGGCTCGGCCGCGGCCACCGGGGTCAGCGGGATCTCGTTCAGGGGGTGCGGTCCTGGCCGGTGGAGGCGGCGGCGCGGTCCAACAGTCCGGCCAGCTGCCGCTGCTCGCAGCCGGTGGCGGACTGCATCTCGGTGAACCCGCCCGGTGCGGTCAGCCACCGCGCCGCCGCGTCCGCGACCACGCCGGGGGCCGGGGCGACGCCGACGCCGAGCCACACCCGGTCGTGCGTGACGCTCCCGCCCAGGGTGTTCTCGTGCCAGCCGGCCGCCCAGCCCCGCTCGTCCCACTCGACCACCGCGCGGAACCCTTCCGGGCTGCGGCGGTCGTCGATGAACAGCCGGGCAATCGGCGGCGTGCAGCCCTGCTCCCAGGTCGGGTCCAGGTCGATCCTTGCGTCGGCGAATGCGCACCGGACCGCGCGGGCGTAGCCGGTGACGGAGGCGTGCAGGTCGACCGGGTCGAGTTCGCCGTTCTCGGCCGCGTCGCGGACCCGCTTGGCCAGGTGCTCGACCGTCTGGCCGGGTTCGTCGTTCCAGTCGGTCAGCTCGTCCAGCGCCAGGTTCGGTGTGGCGGTGTGCGGCCCGGTGCCCAGGATGTGCCGGCCGAGGATCAGCACCGCTTGGGCGTGCGCCCCGGTCGGGTTGTAGGCGTTCGGTGAGTGCATGTCGACACCGGCGGCCAGGGCGAGCGCGGCGGGCGGGGAGACCGGGCTGTCCTGCGGCGGCAGGGGCGGGACGGGCTCGTAGTCCTGGTGCTGGGCCAGGCCCTGGGCGTTGAGGATGTCGGCGGCGCGGGTGAGGATCTGCCGGGCCGACGGCGCCGGGTTGGGGGGCATGATCTCTCCTTTTCGAGCAACGCAGCGTTCCACATCGGGCGCGCTGCGTCCGTTAGGGGTCGGGTATTCGTCACGGCCCGGTGTGGGCGTGAGGCGGGTACTGGGGTGGCCCGGCGGCGGTATCGGGCGGGCAGACGAAACAGGAGCCGTCGGGGTCCAGGACGGCGCCGCAGCCCCAGCAGTGGCCCGGCGGCGGAACCGCCCGCAGATGACTTCTTCTCGCCGAAGGCTCGGTGCACGCGGCGGGGTTGCCTTCCACATCAGCCCCGTGACCAGAGTGAGTTGGGAAATGGCTTGGTGATTGGTGAGGTACATGTGTCGGTGGGCGGGTGCGGCACCCGGCGTTTGTGCGGGCAGCACCCGCGGTTTGTGGGGCAGCACCCGGCGTTTCTTCGGCGGGCGGGTCCGGCCGTGCCGATCCGGTGCGGGCGGCACCCGGCGTTTCGCGGTTATCCACAGGCTCGGCGCCTGATTCGGTGCGGGCGGCACCCGCCGTTCCCCGTGGTTTCCCGGGTGCCGCACCCGCCTTTTTCGGGCGCGGCCTGCGCTCGGGCGGCATGTCCGCCCCCTCCGGCACCACCAGCTCCCGTTCGTCGGGGTCCAGGTGCGCCACCCGCTCCAGCAGCCCTTCCGGCAGCGCCAGCCGGTACTCGGCGGGCCGCCCCTCCCCTCCCCCACGGCCGGGGTGACGGTGGGGGACGACCAGGTCGAGCAAGCCCAGCTCGGCCAGCCGCTTCAAGCAGGCACGCACCGTCCGCTCGTCGATGTCGCAGACCCTGGCCAGCCTGCCGACCGAGGGGCGGATGCTGGTGCCGTCGGGGTAGTCGCCGTAGGTGACGACCGTGAGCGCCAGGTGCTGCACCACCTTGGACGACACCCATTTCTTCGGATCCTTCTTGGGACTGTCGTAAAAGCCCAGGCGCACCCGGCGGACGACCCTTACCCACTCCCAGAACAGGGCGGGCTCGGCCGCGGTGAGGCGCTCACGCGGGCGTGCGGGCATGCGGAAGCTCCGTATCAAGGCATGGGTGATGGAGGCGGCCGGCCCCGAGGCAGCAGGGGGCGGCAGCCTTAGAGGTGAGAGGACGCCGCGTTCAGCGGCAGAGACCCGGCCGGGCTACGAGCCGGCGGTGCCGGTCTCGGGCAGCGCGTCGAGCAGCGTGTCGCCAAGGGTCTCGTCGACCCGCTTGGTCGCAGCCTCCAGCCGCGGCTTGTGGATCGTCTCGGTGATCAGCTTGCGTTCGGCGGTGATGCAGGGCCCCTGCTGGACCCCGCACTCGGCGCAGGGCATCGTGTAGGCGGTGGCGCGGATCGTTTCCTGGCGCCGCTGCCAGGCGTCGATGAGCTTCTTCATCAGCTCGGGGTCGGGGCGCTCAGGAAGCTTGGCGCCGGGCAGCCTCAGCCACCATGCGAACAACTGTTCGATGATGCTGTTGCGGCTCGTCTCCATCTGCCTGGTGGGGTACTCCCCGATGTCCCAAGGCAGGTCATCGATGGCGACGGAGCGGTACTTGCGCCCCGAACGGAGCTGACGAGCCACGCGCCGCAGTCTCCCAGGTACATGGGCACCTTTCAACATTGGGACTCTCACCTCACTAAGCCTAGAGGTACACGGGTACCTTTCGCTGTCACGCAAACCATAGGTACATGGGTACCTTTGAAGCAAGCCAGGACGTCAACGTTCCGTGGTCCGTGCTGGTGGTCGGGTTCGTGCCCGTCAGCGTCCGACGCGTCCCCCGCCGCGACGCCGGTCTGTGCTGTGTCCGGTCAGTTGCTCGACTGCTCCTCGGCCGGGTGCGAAGAGGTTCTTCGATGCCGCTGGCCGCCGCGTTCGCGCCGGGCGGGCGTTACGGGTGTGGCCGCTGCCGCGTTACCGTTCGCGGCGACGACGCACCTGCCCTGTGGCCGGGTTGTCCCCCCAGCGTGGATGGGCTCGACGCTGCCACGGCCACTGTCTGGTGCTGCATGGGCAGCCGTATACGGCCAGTGCCGGCTCGTTGACCTTGGTGTCCTAGCTGGACGCGACTGCCTGGTGAAGAAACTGGAGGCGGGGCCGCCAGGTTCGCGGCCCCGCCTCTTCAGGTGTGCTTGAGCTTGCTTGGCCAGACCTGGTGTTCGGGGTCCCACCAGATGACGTGGAAGACGTGACCGTGAAGGAAGCCGTAGAGGCGGGGTTCGCCCTGCAGACGCAGGCACCAGATCTTGGTCATGTCGCCCAGGCCGCACTCTTCCAGGCGGTCGAGTGCCTCCTTGCTCGGGATGTCAGGGACGTTGTAGTCCTTGCCCGGATAGCCGCCAGTGTGGAAAAGCTCGTTGACGGTCATGCCCTCAAAGGCTGCAAGCCGTTCCATGAGCCAGCACAAGGTTGCGCCGTCGACCTTGTCGAAGCCCCAGGGGCCGCCGTGGTCGACGTGCTTGAACCGCCAGCAGATGCGTTCGTCAGAGGTCTCCACGCCCGGCAGCACGGGGCGCTGCGGCGTCTGCTTGCTTTTGATCTTGGGGCGGGAGACCTGCTTCTTAGGCTTCGCCACCGGCGGAGGCCAAGGCGTCGAAGCACTCCATGATCTCGTCGTCGCGGAGTTCTTCGCTGCTGCGTTCCATGTCCCTCGCGCCCGCGCGGGCGCGGGCGTTGACCCAGGGCGTCTCGCGGTGAGTCATGGTGGACAGCTGGTGGGCGCTGTAGCCACCAAGAGCCTCCAGGACCAGGTCGATCGACTCCCGCTCCCCGACATCCAGCGCTTCGGAGTGGCCGGGGATATCGCCGCGGTCGAGCTGGAACCGGCCGCGGTGGCAGGCGTAGAGGTCGGGTGCGACAGGGCCGTTGGCCCATGCCTGGAAACGCTCAGGGAACAGCGGACGCTCTTCCCAGGCGAGGTGGTAGCCGTAGGAGTAGTAGCAGAGCTTCTGCAGCTTCATGGTCGTCATCGGCCCGGCCTTGGCCAGGATGTACGCGGCAACGTCCCTGATCGTCGCCATGCCACGTTCACCCCTTTCCCCGTCACGGGGAGTATGTACCCGTTTGCGCCGCTGTCCAGGCATGTCCGGCCCTCACCGTTCTATAACGCTTGTCCGACAGGCCGTATGCCACCCCCGGTTTTACCCCCTCACTGTGCCGCCGCGCTGACCGACGGGCCCGTTGAGGGGATCTGTTCATAGAGTTCATGCCCAGAGATGACAGCCCAGCACTGTCGTACAGCCATCAACGCCGCCGGGTCCGGCAATGGCCAGGCCCGGCCAGTCCTTCAGGCGTTCCGAGCCGACGCGGGCTCGACGCCAGGGCCGCAAAACCCGTGGTCGGCGGGGTGAGCGAGGCCCGGGGGCAGCGGCAGTGGGCTGGTGATGGGCGAGAAGGGCTGCGAGGGCTGCCGGTCTCTTACGGACGCATCGGCCGGAATTCTGTGTCGCCTGACACAGACGAGATCTTGGCGTTATGTGCGAGGTGAAGCACCATGGCGCACGCTCGGCCCTTACGATGCTGGACACTGGGCGTAGCTATGAGAATCCCAACCGCCTGGGAAGTGGCCCCGGCTGCGCCGAGCGGGGCTGGCGCCACAGGACGTCGGATCTCTGCCGCGTTCAACGAGGTGGGGCCTGGTGCCTGCTGAATTTGATGGTTCGCTCGGCACCAGGCCCCACGACCCGCTACGCGGGTCGTCTACCGGCGGGGCTAGCGCCAGATCAGCAGGATGATCCAGGCCACGAAGCGCGAGAGCTCCAGAGTGACGCAGATCTTCCAGTACCGACCGGCGTAGTCCACGACGGCATCCTCTTTGTCGGGCTCGTCCTCCACAGAGGTTCGCCCTCTCCCCGGCCGCTTGCGGGCGGGCCAGGTCGGCCCGCACCAGGCGTGGACCGCCTGGAGCTAGCTGCCAGGCGGGATGCCGCGATGCGGGTCGATGCGGAGATTAGCGCGGACTGAGGTGCTGCGGAGATCCTTCTGGCCAGGTGCACGTGCGGATGCACAACGATTTCTCCAAGCAAGGCGTTTCCGCAGGTCACAGAGTTATGACAAATTCGACATGTAATATCACGCACAGTCACGCGGAGGGTTTTGCCTGCAAGAACAACGGTTTGCCGGACTCGGCTACCACCCGGTCACCGCCCCCACTTCGAAGCGGCTCCCGGCACGGTGTACGACCCCACTTTGCTCACCACCGCGACTGCAGAACCTGCGACAGCTTGCGGGAGGCCCACCTTGTCCTGCACCCCGGCCACAAGGTCAGCAACCGCAAGATCAGGCCCGGCGCCACCATGGAGTACCACAACCCTCGTCCAGGCCCACCGTGTCCACAGCGTCGGCCCTGAATGCCGATGCGGCCACTCCAGCCAGCGGCTACAGCCCGTAGACGCCTACGGCGAGATCCCGCTGACCTGCATCCGCCCCGCAAGCGTCACCGTCCTCCAAGCCCCGGAACAGCTCTGCACCCCTCACGGGCGGAACACAGCAACACCCCACAGGCAAACGACCTGCGGGGCGTCTCCAGCGAGTGGTGCACGCTGCCGCCAACCCACGACACGCCCCCACCGGCTGCTACCGCTCACCCCTGACCGCGCGTAGGCGCGCTGCGCCGGCCCCCGGCCCGCGCGCCAGCAGCGGCGCGCCCGAGCATTCATCTCAAACGCGATGGTCGGGGTCGTCGAGCCATACCGCCTGACCGGACGGTGACACGGTCATCCCGAACCGCTCCCGGCCGGGACGCCCCCATTCCACCCAGCGGTCATAGGCTGCGGCGACCTCCTCCCACAGGCTGCGGGGGCCGCCCTGCAGCACCCGGTGCTCACCCGCACCACCCTTGACGCACCGCGCCCACGAGGTGCCGGCCACGTCCGCCAGCTCCAGCTCGAAGCCGGCGCCGGCGCCGTGGCGGGGAATGGCCATCACGTCCGGCAGCGTCCCCGCGATCGCAGCGTCCGCGCCGTACCCGTCGAACGCCACCCGCCACGGGTCCAGACTCGTCGTCGACTCCCGCGCGGCGCCCGCACCGAAGCCGGCACCGACCCCGGTGCGCTGGGCGCGGAGCATCATGTAGTCCGCCCTACCGGCCAGCCTGCCAACCGCGCAGCCGTCAGCGGTAACCGTCAGGGCGACCTTGTGGCCGTCCCCGAACTCCGGCATCCACGGCATGACGATCCGGCCGCCGGGGCGGGTCTGCTTCACCCACGCGTACGGGATCTGCGTGACTCCACAGGTGACGTGCACGCCATCGAACGGCGCGGCCGCGGGCGCGCCGGCGGCGCCGTCCCCAGCGCGCACGGCGACATCGAAGCCATGGTCCCGCAGCCGCGCATCGGCCTCACGGGCGATCGCCTCGTCGACCTCGACCGTGGTGACGTGTGCGCCGAGTTCCGACAGCAGCGCAGCCGTCCAACCGGTGCCGGTGCCGATCTCCAGAATCCGGTCGCCGGGGCTGACGTCCAGCAGCTCCAGGAACGCCACGACAGCGCCAGGCGACGACAGCGACGACGTCGCCTCCCCCGTCCCCCCTGCCGGGTCGCCGGTGCCGTCGGCGACCTGCGTGACGATAGAGGCGTCGGAGTACACCGCCTCCCACCAGCCGCTCGGATCGCGGCGCCTGTCGATCACCCGGCGCTGCCCAGGCCCATCGGGTGCGCACCATCCACGCGCCGGGGCGAACAGGTGCCGGGGTGCCTTCCGCAGGGCGCGGCGGATTCGGGGATCGGTCAGGTCACCGCGGGCCTCGAGCTGATCGGCGAGCGCCTCGATCGCGGGGGCTGCCTGGTTTGCTGCGCTCCGGATGGGCGCGGTCATTTGCCTTTGCCCTTGCCCTTCTCGTCCTTCTCCGGCGGCGGGATCGGCTTGCCGGGCTGATGCGAATCGCCGTCACTCTTGTCGCCGTGCTTGCCCATTCGGCTGCACCCTCTCGCGTCATGCGGGGACCTGATATCCGGACGGTACTAGCGGATAGCGGTTACCACGGGGTGAGATTTTCCGAGTGCTGTCGGGGATCTGCTCGGAGTGGCCCCGAGCGGTCAAGCCGCGCCGCGCTCCTGCGGCCTGAGGCTGAACCTCGATCCACCGATGGTGGTTCGAGGTTGATCTCTCGTCGATTTCGGTGAGCTTTGTCGAGTTGGCGGCGCCTTGCGGGCAGGGCTGATCGGCTGGTCTGCCCAGCTTTTCCACGTGTTCGGCTCCGGTCGGGCCCGCTCGGGCGGTGGATAACGGCAGGTCAAACGCTGTCGGGTGGGGCGTGGACGGTGGTGAACAGGTGCATCCACGCATCAGCCCAGGGCCAATGACGGGGCAGATGCAGCAACAGGCGGCGGGCTGAGCGAGCCAGCCGGGCCGGGACGTGCACCAGGTGAGCGCGGATCGTGGCGGTGGTGGCTTTGCTGTGGAAGGCCGAGGCCAGCGCGCCGGCGGCGCGTAGCAGGTTGAACGACATCGCCCACAAGATCAGCCAGGCGGCGTTGGCGTTGAAATGGCCCGAGGGCAGGTGGGCCAGGGGGCCGGCCTTGCCGTCGGCGATGACCTGCTCGATCACGGCGTGGTGGCGGTGGTGGCGCTCGGCCTGCAGGGTCTCGAACGGGCTGTCGGTGAAGAACGGGTGGTAGCGCCAGGCGGGGAAAAGTTCGCCCTGCTCACCGACGGTGGCGGGTTTGGCCAGGTCGCGGACGCGTCGCACGATCAGCCGGGCGGTGACCTGCTCGGCTTTGGGCCGGCCGGTGAAGGCGGTGTAGGCCGGTATCTCGGCGACCTGGGCGTCATAGATCAGCTCGCCGGTGTCGGGATCGAGCACACCGGTTGGGTAGTGGATCTGGCGCCATGCATTCTCGTCGATGGCGGCGATGGCCCGCTTGATGGACGGGTTCATTCCGGTCGTGATCGAGAAACGGGTGTCGGCGCGGCGGCAGGCGGCCACCACATCGGCGTTGTAGAACTGCGAATCGGCGCGCAGCACGCGCAGGCCGGTGGCCCCGGCCTGCGGTGCGGTGGCCAAGGCTTCGGCGACGAACCGCTGTGCGCCGCGTGCGTCGGCGGCCTTGCCCCGGCGCAGCCGCACCCCGGCGATGACCGGGCGGGCGATCGGGGTGCAGATCGTGGCCAGCAGCGGGTGCAGGGTCCGGACCCCTTTGAACCGCCCGATCTGCGCGCCCTGCTTGGCGCGGCCGAACACCCGCTTGTGGGTGGAGTCGATGTCGATGAAGGCGACCTGGTCGGCGCCGGGCAGCAGCGGCGCCCGCCGGGCCAACTCGCCCAGCAGCCGGCGGTGCACCGCGTGCAGTTGCAGGACGTGGCCGTGGGTGAACGACCGCAGGAACGTGCCCAGCGTCGAGGGCGCCCGGACACCGCCGAACGCGGTCGGCATCGCCCCGTGCCGCAACCGGTCGGTGTCATCGATGCTGTCGGCCCCGGCGCACATCGCCGCCACCAGCGACATCACCTTCGCGGCCGGGGCGGCGCCGGCGCTGTTGCGCGCATCCTCGATGCGCAGCGCCTCGGCCGCCAGCCCGGGCAGCCCCACCCGCTCGGCCAGCCGCACCACCGGCACCAGCCCGGCATCGGCGATCAGGTTCGGCTCGTCGAACGCGGCAGCCACCGCCGACGAGACATGAGAGGATTGCACTTACGGGATGCCTCGTTGTTTCTGCGCTGCTGGACCCTAGACAAGCCCATCATCGCAGGCCACGGGGCATCCCTTTTGTCGTTTCCGCAACCTGGACGGTCATTCACCTGTGGATCGAGGCTGAACGAGCAGGCCCCGAAACGCGAACGCCCCGCAGTTCCCGAAGGAGCTGCGGGGGCGCCTCGCGTTGGTGCACGCGTTGCAATACTACGAGCGAGCCGAGGGGGCCGTCCCGCCTTCGGGAGGATTCGGCAGAGGCAGCGGCAGGATCATCGCGTCGAAATGAGGCGAGTCCGGGAACGGCTGGAGCTTGCCGATCTTCTGCCAGCCCCAGCGTGCATACGCCCGCTGCGCCGAGACGTTGTCCTCGCGCACCAGCAGTGTCGCCCGCTCCTCGTGGCGCCCGCCCAGGAGCTCGTCGTGGAGAGCGTGGGCCACGCCCCTACCCTGCCACTGCGGCGCGACCATCAGCTCGTTGAACGCGAACGTCCGTGACCCGGTCTCGGTGGTGAACCCGTCCGGGACCGGTGTCGTGAGTCCGTTCCACCAGCGGGCATCCGTGGGGAGCGCGTACCCGAACGCTTGCCCGACCGGCTCACCCCCGGCGTAGACGATGACGATCTCGAAGCCGGGGGCCTTGGCGTAGCCGGGGAACCGCTCGGCGAACCGCTCAGCGGTATAGAACGGCTGGTCGATCACGTCCTGATGCGACGCGACGTAGACCGGAACGATCACGGTGTCGAGGATCTTCTCCGCGTCAGCGGGGTCATGCCGGGTGAACGTGAGTTCCGAGGTCATCGGTCTCCTGTCGAGGCGAGTAGTTCACGTGCTTGCCGGATCGAGGGCCGGTCGGCTTCTGCCGCGAGCCGCAACGAGGTCAGCGCACTCCCCCGCAGGAGCCCGTCGCCGCGCAGCTCCGCAGGCAGGCCCTCCAGTATCCGCACCATGTGGCGGGAGCCCTCGTCCACGTCTCCGTCGCGGAGCAGCACACCTGCCCGGTGCATCTCGATCTGACCGCGAATCTGCCAGTTCCGGTCCGGGATGAGGTCGAGCGCCTCCTCCTGAGTGGTCATCGCGGGACCGACGTTTCCGGCGCAAGTGTGGACAAAGCTGGTGACGTAGAGCAGGCGACCGTACGACCAGCCCCACTGGCTGCCTCGCTCCGTTCGCACGGTCTCCGGCAGGCTCTCGAACACGTCGCGCAAGGTGTCGAGGGCGTCCGCGGCTTCGTCGTGCCGGCCGAGTTCGGCGAGGGCCTGGGCCTTGGCGGCGTGTCCCGACATCACGCCGGAGCAGGGAATGCCCTGACCCGCCTCGACGGCTTCCTCGGCCGCCTCAACGACCGACAGGCGAGGGGTGGGGGCGTAGAGGGAGAACACGGCTGCGCGCCCGCGGACTAGGGCTGCGGCCGTGTGGTCGCCGGTGTGGTCGGCGGCGCGGGCTGCTGTCCGCCACCAACGACGCGCGGCGCGCCCCTCGCCGAGGTTGGTCAGGTTAATCGCGATGAGCGCGGCCAGTTGGGCAGCGACATGGACGAGCCGTGTCCGGGCCCTGCCGTGTCCGGTGGAAACCAGGCGCGTGAGTTCGGCGAAATCTACCGCCAGCTCCTCCTGCAGAACGGCCGCCGGTGCCCAGCCGACCTCACGGGCGTAGTCGAAGGCCACTCGCTCCCAGGCGTCGGCGTCGCGATCGCTCGTGTCTAGTGCAACGGCTTCCTCGAACGCATGGCGTAAGGGGTCGCTGTCGCGGCTCAGCGTGCTGCCGGCGACACCGGTAGCCATGAGACCCAGGAGTGTGCGGCGGTCCACGTCATCATTGTCCGCGTCGACGTCCGAGGTGCCAAAAAGGTCCTCGACCGACAGATCGAACACCTTCGCGTATGGGACAGCCCAGTCGCGAGGGCGGTGTTCTCCGCGTTCATATCCGCGGATCTGCCGTGCCAGAGACTCCACCTGTTGAGCGTTTGCCCGCAGGTCAAGCGCCTTAAACAGTGCCCGCGCCATTGCCGGTTTCGACCACCCGCGAGCCTCCCTCTCCGCCTCCAGCCGCACCGCCCATGACGGGCGTTCGTCCTCGACCATGCGTGCACCATTCGCGTCGGCCCGACAGGCGGACACTCACATAGTCCGCCTCCTGTCCGCCAGTATCCGCCTAGTCCCGTGCCGCCGTCAGCAGTTCACTAACCGTGACCGAATCGCCAACCCGTGGAGACGGTCATGGTGCACGCACGACGGACCCGCCGACCGTCCGGCCTCACTCCGGAACGGTCGACGCCAGGGGATGCGGGTCTACTCCTGGCCGGATGGCCCGCATCCCCACCAGCGGACGTGCGCGCAGCGCGTTAACGCCTCGGCTGCGCGCACGTCCGCACCAGACACCCACAGCCTCGCGTCAAGGACTCAGCATGCCCGCAACCACGCAACCGCCCACGCCCCCGCTGACCAAGGACGACCTGAAGGAACGCCACCCCGGCTGGAACATCATCCATTCCGCGCAGGGCGGCTGGTGGGCGCAGCAGTTCCCCGTCTCGCGCGAGCTGGCCGGCGAGCACAACATGCTCAACGCCGACAGCCCCGAGGCCCTCGACGAGAAGCTGACGGCCCTGGAGGCGTCCCGGTGACCGGCACGGACCCGAACCCTGGCTTGGACTACAGCCGTCCGTCGACCGCCCGCATCTACAACTACCTGCTCGGCGGCAAGGCATGGTCGGCGGTCGATGAAGAGGCTGCTCTGAAGGTCATCCGGTCAGCGCCGGACGCGCCGATCGTGGCACGGGAGAACATGCGCTTCGCCGGCCGCGCCGCGTCCTGGGCCGTCGTCCGGTACGGCATCCGGCAGGTTGTCGACATCGGGGTCGGGATCCTCGACGAGGTCCCGATCCCCTCGGTGGAGACGTGCGTCAAGGCCGCGGCGGCCGGCACGAGGGTCCTGGCGTACGACCACGATGACGTCGTCCTGGCACACGCTCGGGTGCTCCGCCCCGGATACGGCGGAGTGCTCGCGGGTGACGTCACCGACCTCGACGGGATCTTCGGCCACCCCCTGGCCGCGGACCTCATCGACCCGGCGGCGCCGATCGTGGTGGTCCTGGCCGCTGTGCTGCACTTCGTGCCCGACGCCGGCGCGGTCATGGCCGACCTCCGGGGCCGTCTCGCCCCCGGCAGTGTCGTGGTGCTGTCGCATGCGACCTCGACCAAGACCGACGGCGGCCGTGTCAACGCGATGACCCAGGCGTACCGGGGAGCGTCGAGCCAGATCGTCTTCCGCACGGAGGAGGAGATCCGGGCGCTCGCCGCCGGCTGGGACATCGTCACCCCGCCGGGCCTCGTCGACGTCCAGTCCTGGGACCCCGCCGGAGCGTACACGGGCCCGCCCTCCGAGACCGTCCGGGTCGTGGGGATGGCCGCGGTCCTGCCCGAGAGGGCGGCGCGGTGACGAAGATCGACCAGGTCTCGCCGCACTTCGCTCGGATCTTCGACTACTGGCTGAGCGGCAAGGACAACTACGGGATCGACCAGGAGGTCGGCGACGCCGTCAGCGCGGTCCTGCCGGAGGCGGTGGACGCGGCTCTCCACAACCGGGCCTTCCTGTGCCGCGCCGTGCACTACCTGGCGGCGGAGGCGGGCATCCGCCAGTTCCTCGACATCGGGTGCGGGATGCCGGGCGAGGACAACACCCACGAGGTCGCGCAGCGGATCATCCCGCAGGCCCGCGTCGTCTACGTCGACAACGACCCGCTCGTGCTCGCGCACGCCCGCGCGCTCCTCACCAGCTCGCCGGAGGGCTCGTGCGACCACGTCGACGCCGACGCCCGCGACGCTGCTCGCATCCTGACGGAGGCCTCCCGCACCCTCGACCTCGGCCAGCCGATCGCGGTGATGATGCTGGGCGTCCTGAACCACCTCGACGACCTCGACGAGGCGTGGGCGGCCGTTCAGCAGCTCCTCGCACTGCTCGCACCAGGCAGCCACCTGGTCATCACTCACCCCACCGCCGAGCTCCACGGCGATCGCGTGCACCAGGCGATGAGGCTGGCGATGGACCTCGGGTGCGGCCCCATCGTGGCGCGCTCCCTCGACGAGATCGCCTCGTTCTTCGTCGGCCTGGAGGTGCTGGAGCCCGGTGTCGTGCCGTGCTCGCGATGGCGCCCCGACCCATGGGTGGACGCGCCGGCGGTGCTCCAGTACTGCGGAGTCGCCCGAAAGGCCGCGCCGTGACGCATGCGACCGCACCATGCACGACCTCGCCCAGCTCATCGAGCGAGAGCTAGCCGAACGCCTCGCCGCCCACTACCCGCACCCGTGATCTACAGAAATAGAAGACCACCAAACCGACTAGGAAACCCGACAAGTGACCGATACGTCCTCCCCCACCGCACCAGCCGAGACCCCGCTGCTGGGCGACTTCGCTGCGGCGATGCACTCCAAGTACGTCGCCAAGGATGGCCACAAGGCCACCAAGCGCATGATCCTGATCGTCCCCGCCCTGCTCCTGTCCGTCGGCATCGGCCTGGGCGCCGCGGCCCGAGCCGGCCTGCCGCCGGCCTGGGCCTCGGCGGTGACCGGCACGCTGGCCGCCTTGATCGCCGGCTTTGTGGGATGGGCCGTCGGCGTGGCCTTCCGCACTGACCCGCTGCGGAACGTGGACTGGAAGACCGCCGACACCTACGAGGAGGAACTCACCGCCGGCCTGCACCCGGACGCCCGCGCCGTCCTGGCCCGCGCCCAAAAGCAGGTCGCCCGACTGCTCCCGGCCGCGGACCGCGTCCACCTGTACTCAGCCGACGGTCTGCCCAAGCATGCCTGCACCCTGGACACGACCGGCTGCGACTGCGCCCGCATGCGCGTCAACGCCGCGGTGATGCCCAACCGGCGGCACCCGGTCATCCTGGTCGGCGACCGTCTCCTGGGCGAGCCCGCCGCGCTGGCCTACGTCCTGGCGCACGAGGTCAACCACGTTCGCCGGCCCTGGCTGCTGGTCTACCAGCTGCTGCAGATCGTCACCCTGGCGGGCTGGCTGGTGATGGGCCTGATCCTTCCCTTGCACGACCTGGTCGTCGTCGCCCCGGTCGTGTGGGCGGCGACCATGACCATGCACTGGGTCAACGAACTCGCGGCCGATTACGCCGCCCGCACCGCCGGCCGCGACGCCGCCCGCGCCTTCTGGACGATGCTGCGCGCCGCCCGCCCCACCCGCACCGGTCTGTCCCGGCTGACCGGCGGCGTGATGGCGGTGCTGGCGCCGACGCATCCGCCGGTGGCGCTGCGCGCGGCCCTGGCCGACCGCATCGCCCACCGGACTCTTCCCTAGCCCTCAACACCATCGATATGAAAGGACCCGCACGGTGACCGAACTACGGCTCAGCTACGTCAACGTCGAACACGGCGGCCGGACGCCGGCCGGCTACTCCAGTTACTCCGGCGACGGCGGCCCCTACGACTACCGGAAGATCGTGGGGATGTTCCACGACGGCGACTGGCCCGACATCGCCGTGATCGGTGAGGGCGACCGGTTCGAGCTGAACGGCATGGAGGGCGCGTACGAGGCCGCCGCCGCGCTGCGGGAGGCCGGGGGCCCGCCCTACGTCCCCAAGCCGTGCTCGCTGCCGCGGGAATGGGGGATGTTCGCCCCCGTCATCTTCGTCAACCCGGTCAAGGTCGTGACCCGCCGGTTCTACTCGCACAGGCTGCCGGACTTCGCCGCCCGTAACCGGAACCTGCTGCTGTTCACCCTCCCCGGCCGCAGCGACCCGATCCGGATCGCCGTCACGCACGGCGACATCTACTCCGGCGACACACGGTTGGCCGACAACCGCAGGTTCGACCGGCTCGCCGAGGGGATGCCGTGCGCGCTGCTCGGCGACTGGAACACCGTCCCCAGCGGGCCGATGTTCGAGCCGACCGACATGAACAAGCCCGGCCTGCACAACCCACGCGCGATCAACTACCGCGTCCAGTTCCAAGGCGGGGCCCGCCAGGCCGGCCCGCACATCTACGACACCCGCGCGCTGGACTTTCTGGTCGGGTGGTGGAACCCCGACACGCAGCAGCGGGAAGGCGGCGTCGGGTTCCACCACTGCGCCGAGCTCGCCCAAAACTTCACCCCGACTCAGGGCGAGCGGCCCAACGGCCGCCAGTGCCTGGTCATCGACGGCATCCTCCTCAACGACCCGCTCCGCGACGCGTACGTCCCCGGCTCGTACCGAGTCCACGACTGGCGCGACCCCGAGCGGCCCGACTCCGACCACAAGCGGATCAGCGTCACCGTCGACATCTGAACGCAGCCGCCACCCACGACGAGGGAACACGCGTTGACCGACACCGCCCCCGCCCTGCAGACCCGTCCCTTCGGGCCGATGGACGCCCTGTACTGCGCGTTGCGGCGCAGCCTCCCGCAGATCCTGGCCGTCCACGTCCGGGACCCCGAGGAGTACATCCGGGTCACCTACCGGGCCGCCGGGCCCGCGGACATCGCCTGGGACGACGACGCGGAGCAGTACCGCTGGTCCGCCGGCGCCACCGGGATGCTCGGCTCCCGCGCCGAGCTGGACCGCGTTGTCGCGGCCGTCGCCGAACACCTGGAGGCGGTGCTGCTCGGCGGCCCGGCCGAGAGCCGCCCCGAACACCCGTAGCGCACTGGCCCCTGCAGCCCCCAGGAGCGCGGCCCCGAGCCGCCGCTGGGACTCATCCCGTTCGCGTCCGCGGCGGGACCAACAGTCCGGCGCCCTGCCGGGCACCGAAGGCTCTAGGAGGAGCCGATGTCGATCACCCTGTCCGCAGCCGACCCGATCATCCGCGCGGAACTGCCCGCGCCGTTCCACGAGGGGTGGAACCGCATCGACGGCGTCACCGTCGACGGCCGGATGCTCACCATCAACACCGGGGAGTACTTCTACCGGTACCTCAACCCCACGTGGATGGTCTGTGACTGGGCGGGCGTGCAGGCCGACCTGCTGAACGCCCAGGAGACCACCCGGACCGCGGTCGAGCAGATGGCCCTGGAGTACATCCAGGCGCACGGCCGGACCACCAGCGACCCCGCCGAGGTCCTGACCACCGCGCACGCGGTCTACTCCTACCTGTTCCGCACGGAGCACCTGACCGACCCGTCCCTGGCCGGCATGGGCGTCACCGAACAGGACCTGCGGGTCCTGGTCGAGATGGGCACGATGATGGCCCTCAACCGGGTCGAGCTGTCCGGCATGATCAGCAACGTCGGCCCCGCCTGGATGTTCGGGGAGGCCGCCAAGGTCGTGTGGGGCCTCACCACGCCCGAGGCCGAGAAGCTCGATGAGCTCTACCACGGTGGGTGGTTCAATGAGCCCCGCCGGATCGAGCAGATCAAGGCGCACGCCGCGCTCGGCGGGCGGCTGGTGCACGGCTGCCAGTCCGGTGTCGAGCAGCACATGGCCGGCGGATGCGTGGCCCCCTACGGCGCGAACATCGACAGGTTCCGCGCCGACCTGGGCACGTTCCGCGACGAGTGGGTCGAGAGGGTCCGCGCCTGTGGCAAGTGAATCCGACAGCCCGACGGCCGCCCCTGCGGGGGTGGCCGCCGGGCCCGCCACCATCAGCCGTCTAGCCGAGCAGATCGGCGCCCAGGTCACCGACCGCACCCCCGTACGGGTCTGGTCCATGTCCGGTGTCGAACGGCTCCACCTGCACGGCGGCGGGACGGTCATCCTGAAGTACGCCGTGGCGCAGTTCGGCGACGAGGCCCGGATCCTGCGGCACGCCGCCGCGCACGATGTCCCGGTCCCCCGCGTGCTGGCCGCCACGACTCAGGAGGACGGCACCGCCGCGTTCCTGTTGGAGGACCTTGGCGCGCAGGTGCGCGAGGCCGAGCTGCGCGACGCCGCCCAAGCGGCTGTCGCCATCCACCGCTGCCCGCCCCTGGAGGGTCTGCCGGTGCTGGACCAGGCCGCCCTCGCGGCGCTCCCCGGCAACGCGCTGGGGACGCTGCAGGAGTTGCAGGCCGCCGGCCGCTGGCGGGAAGCGGACGACAACGGCATCCGCGAAGCACTCCAGCGTCTCGGGGCCGTCGCCGAGGCCCGCGCCGCCGGCGCGGAACTGCCGCCGTTCGGGTTGTGCCACAGCGAATTTCACCCCACCTCCCTGTACGTGACCGACGAGGGCCCGTACCTGCTGGACCTGGCGCGCGCGTTCACTGGGCCGGGCCTGCTGGACCTGGTGTCCTGGCAGGGCACCGCCGACCCGCTCGACCCGGGCAAGGTCAACGACCTGCTCGACGCGTACGTGGCCGCGGGCGGCCCCGCCGAGGCCCGCGCCGACCGCGGCGGCGGGCTCCCGGCCGCCCGGTGGGCGTGCGGGTGGTTCCGGGTGTGGGTCACCGAATGGTTCCTGCAGGCGACTCTCCGGTACGCCACGACCACCGACAACGACGCCTCTCATCAGCAAGGCGTGCTGCGGGATCTGGGAGAGGCCCTGGAATGCCTGACGTGAAGGAAGTGCAGATCCACCCGAGCGAACGACTCCCCCTGCCCGGCGGTGCCGGGCACGCCGACGTCGACGTGGAGATGGTTCCGCTCGTCCGCGCCTTGTGGGCGGACGGGTACACCACCGTGGGCTGCTGCCAGAACCTCGGCGAGTCGATCGAGCACAACGGCCACAGGTCACCGGTGGCGCTCCAGCACCGGCGGCGGTGGGCCGAGTTCTACCGGGGGCACGCCTGGCTCAGCCTCCCGGCCGGCGACGCCCGCCGGCTGATCGGCGCCCTGGGCACCCATACGGTGTTCGGCGAGCGGGTACGGCGCTGGACCCACCCCGACGCGTGGATGGCCGTGGGCTACCTGTTCCCCACCGCAGACGGCCGGGCCGAGCCTGAACCACTGGTCCAGGTCAGTTTTCCCGCAGCCCAGATCGGCCAGCTCCTCGTGGCTCTCAACGACATGGCCGCCGCCTCACACTGACCGGTCCACCGCGCCGGCGGACGGTCGCCCCCGCCCCGCCGCCGGCGCGGTGGCCCCGCAGACCCCAGACGCCGTGCCGTGCCGTGCCGTTGGAGACAGTGCGGTAGACGCCCGGCTGGTAACAGGGTGAGGAACACCGACAGCACGGCCAGCAGCAAGGCAACGGGCGCGAATGCGTTCATGGCCCGGACCCTATGGGCGGCGCGAGCGGCGGCGCTTCAGAGCGCGGTCCTGTGGATAACCCCTCTGACCGGCGCCCTGATCTACTCAAGGGCTCCGGTCGTCGCCGTCGCCGTCGGCGACGTACTCGCGGAGCGTCTGCTCAACGTCGTCGGCGACGGCGTCAACGAGCTGCCGCAGCTCATCATCGCTGCCGGAGGCCTCGACGAACTTCCGGAGCGCCTGCTGGACATCACCGGTGACCGCGTCGACCAGCTGCCCCAGCCCGTCGCTGCCGGAGCCCTCGACGGCCTCCCGCAGCGTCTCCTGGACGTCGCCGGTGACCGCGTCAACGAGCTGCCGCAGCTCATCATCGCTGCCGGAGGCCTCGACGAACTTCCGGAGCGCCTGCTGAACGTCACCGGTGACCGCGTCGACCAGCTGCCCCAGCCCGTCGCTGTGGGAGCCCTCGACGGCCTCCCGCAGCGTCTGGTCGACATCGGGACCGCGCCCGCAGTTGCAGCCGCTGGTGCAGTTGCAACCGCACTCGGCCGGACATACACATTGATCAAGATCGCCTTCGCAGCACATGGCTCGCTCGTGTGAAGGGCGGGCCCCGAGTCCTTGGCAGGGAGAGACGGGCCCGCCCAGGGGCGGTTGGAGCCGCGGCCCCTAGACGACGCGAGAGCTGCTAGAGACCGCGGAGATGGTGTGCGCGGCGGGCGGGAAAGGGGATGTCGGATTCCCGCCCGCCGCGCGGTACAGCCCCCGCCTCCCGCGCCGGGGGCGTACGTCGCGGCGGTTGAGCCCGCCACGCTCGCGGCTGGGGGTTACGGCAGGAGGCCGAGCCGCCGGATGATCTGGCCTTCGAGGGCGGGCAGCGACGGGACGCCTCCCACCAGGTGGGAGACATGCGGGACCATCGCCCACCACAGGCGGGTGTGGTGGCCGTACCAGGCGTGCACGCCGAACTGGTCCTTGATCCGGGCCACCTCGGCGTCGCGGACCTGCTGGGGGTCCAGTTGGACGGTGTCGCCGGTCATGCCTGCGCCGCCTCCCTCCGCAGCACGGCGCGGAGCTCCTCGGGGGCATGAGCGTCTCCCGTGCTCATTCGCCGCGCCCGTTCACTCACCGCAGCGACCACCGCGTCTGTCTGGACCGCCTGCGCGAGCAGATAGTCCAGGACGTCGGCGGTCTCGGCCTCGCAGACGGAGTGCCCGCCCCTCCATCCCGCGCGGTACCGCCGCTCGGCCACCCAGGCGACGGTGTGGCCCTCCCGGTATTGGACAGACCAGCCCGGCCAGGCGGCGCGGAGCTGCCGAAGCCTTTCCGCCGGCGGCTGTTCAACCTGGAACGACTCCCCGCAGGGCCGGGCCAGGGCAGCCTCGGCATCCCTCTCGGCGGCGTCCGCGACCTCCTGGGCGACCGCGGCCGCGCGGTGGAACTGGTCGGCGACCCTCCGCTGCTGCTGCGTCCTGCTCATGGACCCGAGCGAACCGCAGCCTCCCCCACCCCGGTAAGACGTGCGCAGGGGGCGGGTGCGTGCGCCGGGGGGCGGGGGGCGTGAACAGGGGGCGTGCGCCGCGCGCGCACACTCGAACACCCGCCGTGAGGCATGCCACACTGCAAGCCACCGCGGGACAGCGACCCAGACAGGACGCAATGGCCGGAAAATCGCACCCCAACCACAAGCTCGCCGCGCTGATCGACGAGGCGGGCTTCTCCCGCAAGGGCCTGGCCGACCGCGTGGTCCGGCTGGCACAGCTGAGGGGTGTGCAGAACCTGCGCTACAACCACAGCAGCGTGACCCGGTGGCTCGTCCACGGCGATCAGCCCCGGCCGCCCGTACCGCAGATCCTCGCCGAGGTCTTCACGATCGAGCTGGGCCGCCGGATCACCGTGGCGGACCTCGGCTTGAAGTCCCCCGGCCTCCCACAGAACATCGGCCTCGAGCTGCCGACCAGCCAGACGGCCAGCGCCCAGGCCGCCACCCTCCTATGGCGGGCCGACATCGACCAGCAGCGGCCCCTGGTGGGGGCCGAGTTCGACCAGGGCGCGTTCTCCGTCGCCGCGCTGCGGTGGTTCGTCGGCCCGTGGGACCCGGCACCGCCCCCGGCGGCCGGGCGCCGCATCGGCGCCGCCGACGTCGAGGAGATCCGGCAGGTCACCGCCGCGTTCCGCATCCTGGACAACCGGCTCGGCGGCGGCCACGTCCGCTCGCCGGTAGTGGAGTACCTGCACACCCATGTCGGGCCGCTGCTGCGGGACGCGCGCGCCGCCGAACCGGTCCGCCGGCAGCTGTTCGCCGCGGCCGCCGACCTCACCAAGCTGGCGGCGTGGCTCTACCACGACCTGGACCGGCAAGGGATCGCGCAGCGGTACCTTGTCCAGGCCCTGGCCATGGCCCGCCATGCCGACGACTACGGCCTCGGCGCCGAGATCCTCGCCGCAATGAGCCAGCTGGCGCACTACGTCGCCCAGGCCGACCAGGCCGTGGACATGGCCCGCACCGCGCAGACCGCTGCCCGCCGCGCCGGCCTACCGGTCCTGATGACCGAATGCGAGGTGATGGAGGCGCATGGGCACGCCGCGCAGGACGGAGGGGCGCGGGCGTGCGCGGCGGCGCTGACACGCGCCGAGGCCAGCTACGACCGAGCGACCACGACGGAACTGCCGCCGTGGCTGGACTACTTCGACGAGGCGTACTTCGCGGCCAAGATCGCGCACTGCTTCCGCGACCTTGGCCGGCCCGCCGAGGTGGAGCAGTACGCGCGCAAGTCGCTGGACATGGACCCGGCCTACCGGCGCGGGAAGACGTTCAACGTCGCGATCCTGGCGGTGGGGCTGGCCGAGCAGGGGAACCTGGCGGAGGCGGTCAAGGAGGGGCGCACGGCGGTGGACATGGCCGCAGGGCTCACCTCGGCGCGGGTCTACCGCTACATCCGCGACGTGCTCGGCGCTCTCGCACCCTACGCGGCCGACCCGGAGGTGGCCGAGATCATGTGCTACGCCCAGGAGCAGCTGCCCGCGCTGCGCGTGCGTGCAGCACGGCCATGATCGTCGCCCCTCCGATGATCTCGCCGTTCTCGATGAGCCGCTGCGCCTCGTCCAGCGGCACCCACCGGACGGCCTCGGCCTCGTCAGCGTGCGGCTCCCCGACCAGGTCGGCGCCACGGGCCAGGTAGATGTCCTGGGGCGCGTCGGCGGACCCGACCATCGGCTGGAACGTGAACAGGTACTCCACGCTGCGGGGCCGCCAGCCGGTCTCCTCCTCGGCTTCCCGGACAGCGGTGACGGCTGGGTCCTCACCGGGGTCGGCGTAACCGCCGGGGACCTCCCAGTCCCAGCGGTCGAGGATGAACCGGTGCCGCCAGATCAACAGAATGTTCTCGCCCGTCTCGTCCAGGACGGCGGTCATGACGCAGCGGGGCAGCCGAATGACGTACTGGTCGAAGTGCGTCCCGTTGGGCAGTTCGACACTCGCCACCGATAGGCGGATGTGGCGGTTCTCGTCGACCAGGCGCTCGCCGTGAATGGTCCACTTGGTGTGTTCGGACTTGGTGTGTTCGGTCGGCACACGGCGACGGTATCGCGCGGCGCCGGTTCCGGGCCTGGACTGCTCCTGACCGCAGGGACGGGACGGGCGGGTGCGGTGGTCGGACGCGCTGGCCGCAGCTCCGCCCGGACTGCTAACAGCGGCCGGGGCTGCACACCACGCCCTGACGGGGCCCACGCTGCCGCAGAGCATCCACGTTACGGCCTGCGGTGCCCCGGCGCCGGGTCCTTCAACGCGTTCCTCGTCTTCGCTGCTCGGGCCCGGCCCACGCCGATCCAGTGGTCCAGCAGTCCCCGGTCCGCGCCGGCCTCCATCAGCAGCTCCGCTGCGCCGCGATTCCGCTGCGGATGATCCAGCGGCGCTGTGCCGAGCAGCAGCCCGGCGGCCTCGGCGAGCAGATCCCCGCGCAGCTGGCCGAGCGGGACGTGCGGTGACCCTCGCTGGGGCTGTGGCTTCATGGTCGCGATCGCCCGGAGCTCCTCGACCGCGGCGGCGCGGGCTTCGCCGGTCGGCGGGACCCATCCGGCGAGGCGGCATGCGGCGCCCTGCAGCCGGGCGGTGATGGTCCGATCCTGATGCTGGTGTTGCCCCACAACAACAGAATAGAACGTGTGTTCGATACCCTCTAGACGGAGCCTTCGCTACGACGAACGGCCCCACCCGGAAAGGGGCGGGGCCGTTCGTGCCGGCTAGGTGCGAGGGCCGCCGCACCGGCGGACGAGCGGCCCGAACAGTAGACCTTACGAGCCAGGGTCCCCTTCCGGTTCGCCGCCCTTCGGTGCACCTCCGGACGACCCGCGCTTACGCGCGCCCTGGCAAGGCCGCCACCCTACAGCCGAGGCAGCTTCACCGACCGAACAGCATCCCCCCGCTTGTACTGCGGGTTCGTCGCGGTGGTGAGGCCAAGCGACAGCAGCACCCGCCCAGCGACCGGCCAACGCTTCTCCAGGAACCTCGCCACCGAGTAGTAGGCGCCGGCGACCACCACGGTCACAACGGACGTGGCCGCGACAGGGTCCAAATCCATGCCAACGCGGGCGGCCTGCGCGACGAGCACACCAACGATGTACGGGACGAGGGTGCGGACGATACTCGCGTACAAGATCACTCCACTCTCTCTGGCCAGTGCCACGACCCGCCGGGCCGCTGCCCTTCGGAGTGGCGGCACTTCAGGTTGAAGAACAGGCCCGTCGGGTTCAGCACAGCCAGGTCGACCTCTTCGGGACCGTTCAGGTCGGCGAGGGTCCCGGCCCCCTGCGACGGGTGCACGGCGGTGATGACCGCGGCACGGCACTGGCTGGTGTACTCCCCGCCCGGAGTCCCGTACGAGACGTAGTGCACCATCCGCCCGATGCTCGGCCGCGCCGCAGACACGGCGGCCACTGGCCCCGCGGGTTCGAGGGACTCCGCCATGGTCTTCAGGTGCCGGGCGTCCGCCAACGCGTGGTGCCGGCCCTCGGCCTGCTCGGGCAACGGCGGGTTCCCGAGCCGGGCGACCTCCTGCCTGAGGTCGTTGGTGAACATGGGCACGCCGGCAGGCAGGTCGACCATGCGCCCCCACAGCTGGCACAAGGCGACATGGTCGTGCGCGCCGTACCAGGCCCACAGCTCCACGCCCGGTGTCGCCCGGATGATCTCGGCGACGGCCTGGGCGATCTGCGCGCGGGACCGGACGGCGGGATGGTCGAGGTCGAGCTGCCCGTGGGGCGGCAGCCCATCGCGGTACTGCTTCGGCTCGGTCGTGGGCAGCGACGGCCAGACGTTCTCACGCAGCCACGGATCCTTCAGCAGCTTGCGCTGGTCGAACTCGCTGCTGACGGCGTAGAACTCCCGGCCGTCCTCGGCGACCATGCCGATGCTGACCAGGTCGATCACCTGGCCGTCCTCGATGAACTCGGTGTCGTAGTAGATCCGCACTCGGTCTACGCGCCCGTCTTCCTGGCCGAGAGCTTCGCGGCCAGGGCCTCCGCGACCTGCTCGCCCATGTCGTCGGGGATCGCCGCGGCGAGCCGGTCCGCGATCGCGTCCGGCGACAGCCCGGCCAGCACACCGGCGACGATCGCGGCTTCATCCAGCTCGGCGCCGACCTTGGACGCCACCCCGGCGACCGCGGTCTGCAGCTCCCGCACCCGCTCGTTGATGTCGGTGAGGTGGTTGGCCGGCTTCCACGTCGGGTTCGTCTTGTAGGTGCTGGCGTTCTTCGGCGCGGGGATGCCGTCCCACTCCCACAGGTCTTTCACGCTCGGCATCTCGTCTCCTCCGGTGATGAGCCGGGCGACGTCCGCCCGGAACGCGTTCATGGACACGCTGTGCGGGTCGGGCTTTTGGGTGTTGACCTCCTTGTGGCCCTTCACCCTGCTGGCGGGGAGCCCGAACTCGGCGCACAGTTCGGCGCACAGCCGCTTGTAGGCGTCGAGCTGGACGGCCGGCCACGCCTGCCGGCCGTCGTTCTCGGCCTCGATGCCGAGCGACGCGCTGTTGGTGTGGTTGCTGCTGGTGGACGGGGCGTTGTGCCAGCACCGCCCGGCGGCGATGACGTAGATGCGCCCGGACCGGCCGAGCCCGAAATGGGACAGCGGCCCGTCCAGGCCGGGCCTGCCGTCCCGGACGACGCGAAGGGACGGGTAGTCGCCGCCGCCGGACGCGCCGGCGGTGTGGTGGCACACGATGCCCTGCACGGACGGTTGGGGGCCGTGCCCGCGAGTCGCCCACCCGGCCACTTCGGTGACGGGGTAGCCGGTGCGGCGCGCCACGGCGGCGAGCTGCTTCAGAAACGGCACGGTCAGCCTCCTAGTTGACGATGATCGCGATGACGCTGAGCGTGGCCGACACACCGATGCTGACCACCGCGACGACGATCCCGATCACCGTCAGCCGCCTCGCCGCCGCCTGCGACGCCTCCTCCTGCCGCCGCACCGCCGCCGCGTGGATCCGCTCGTCGCGGGCGTCGAGCTCCTGCCGGGTGATGCGGGTGGCCTCCAGCTGGTCGGCGCGCTCGTCGAGCCGCTCGATCTTGGCGTCCTGGTCGTCGGCGCGGCGGTCGGAATGCTCGGCGCGCTGCACCAGCAGATCCAGCCGGCCCTCGATCCGGGCCATGGCGGCGTCCATGCTGCCGCTGAGCCGGGTGATCGCCAGCTCAAGCCGCGCCTGCCCGGACGTCTGCGGCGGGTCACTCATCGCCGTGTCCCCGCCCGGTCAGCTTGGCCGTGAGGTCCTGGACCCGGCCGGGCTCGTGGCCGGTGAGCCGACGCGCCACATGCGCGGGGAGGCCGATGTGCACGAGCTGCTGGTACTCGACCTCCGCCTGCCGCGCGGCGGCCAGTTCCCGCTCGGCGGCGGCCTGGTCGTTGGCGGCCTGGATCTCGGCGGTGCGGCGCTGCGCCTCCTGCTCGCTGATCGGGACGCACCCGGCCGGCGGCGCAGCCTCAACACCGGCACCGGCCGGGGTGGTGCGGCTGATGACACGACCGTCCGGGTGGGCGTACCACCGCGTCACCTGGGCGGTCATGTGAGGCCCGCCAGCATCAGCGCGTGGACCTGCCACCGCGCCGCCCGCCACCGCGCGTTGCCTGCCCCGTCCCCGACCTCGATGTTCCACGTGTAGGTCTTCGTGCCGCCGGCCGGGATCGGGGCAGCATCGAAAATCGGCTGCACCAGGTCGACGTGGGTGGCGCCCATCGTGGTCCCGCCGGACGGGGCCGGGTTGGTCAGCTGCAGAATCTCGTTGCTGGCGGTGCGGACCGCCGCCGTGGCGCGTGAACCGGCAGGCAGCTCCAGATCCACGTCAGTCGCCAGAAACGGGATCACCATGGCCTCGTAGCAGTCGGACGGGTTGGTGAGGGTGATGCTGGCGGTTTCGATCACCTGGAACGCGGCCGGGACCGCGAGGTTCACCACGGCGGTCTGCCCGAACACCGAAACGCGGGCGGCCTGCGCGCGCGGCGGCACCCACACGCCGCAGTCGGGGTCGATCCGCAGCGGGTTGCCCTGTACGGGCGGGCACGGGTACGGCCACGCCTGCTCAGGCGGGTTGCCGCAGGCCCGGAGCCGGAGCCGCCCCTGCTCGTCGGGGCTGAACTCCGGCCCGACGCATACGGTCGCCACCGGTCTACTCCGCAGGCTCGGCGGGGTCGGCGGGGTCGGCGGGGTCGGCGGGGTCGGCGGGGCCGGTGTAGCCGGAGATTGACCGGGCGACCTCTTCCGACATTCCCGCGTCCAGCAGCTCCCGGTAGACCGCGGCCGCGCGCGCGGCCGCCTCGGCCTCGGCCTGTTCACGGGCCTGCCGTTCAGCGTCCTCGATCCGCTGCTGCTCGGCCTCGTACTCCTCGGCCGTGATCTCCACGGCCCCCGGCGGAGGCACCAGCCCCGACGGCGGGTCGGCCGTGTAGACGGCGAGCCCGCCGCCGGGCAGCCGGTAGTAGACGGTCGTGCTCTCCGGGGTGTGGTCGCGCGCTGCGGCGCCGCTTCGGGCTCTGGCCACGACAGTCCTCCTCTTGATGTCGGGGTGGGTGATGGGCGCGCGTCAGGGCTGCAGCGAGATCAGCGCGGCAACGATCCGCCACTGAACCCGCGAGTAGTACGCCCCGCCCGACCCGCGCGCCACCGCCATCGGCACGCGGATGGTCGCGGTCCCGCCCGCAGGGACCGGCGCCGGCGTCTCGGTGCGCATCACCTGCACGTGGTATCCGAACCGCAGGGTGGTGCCTTCGTTCTGCCACCGGACGTACTCATCGTTGCCAAGCCGCATACTGGCCGCAGCGCCCCCGGGCAAGTTGATGTCAATGTCGGCCTCACACCACGCCAGGACCTGAGCGGGCCGGGCCGGGTCGGGGTTGGTGACGGTGACCGTCGCTTCCCCCGCGTCGGTAATAGCGTCCGGGATGAGCACGTTCAGCCCGGTGATGTTGGCGGTGTTCTCGAAGAACCGCATCCGGGCCGGCGGGTCCGACCGCAGCTCCCCGTTGCTGTCGCAGTAGACACCGCCGGCGGTGCCGGTCAAATCACTCGGGTACGGCCACGGCCGCGTGGCGGCGACCAGCGGCGCGGCGGCCGACCCGTCACCGGCCAGCCCACAGCCGGTGGTGATCTGCGCGCGCAGGCCGCCCGCCACGCACTGCAGCAGGTTCCCCGCGCCGGCGTCCATGACCGGTGAAGCCGTCAGCGGCGTCCCCGCGCCGTCACCGTCCAGGCTGATGCAGGCGGTGTCGCCGGTTGTGACCGGGTTACCGCCACCGACCGGGGCGTACACTCCCCCGTCCGGCCCGATCGACACCGAGTTCCCGGCCTGGCCGGACACCCGCACCCTGATCGTGTTGCCGGCGTCGTCGTACTCCAGCCCATCGGCCAGCGCCTCACCGACACAGTCCTGCACGCTTTCGCAGGTGACGGCCAGGCCGTCGGGCTCCTGGGTGAGCAGGTTCTTCTGGGCGCTGGTGGAGATCCGCGCGGTGGCCGACAGGATGTGCGGGTCAGCTGCCGTACCCGACCCCAGCAGGGTCAGGTCAACGCTGGGGGTGTCGGTGACTTGCAGGTTGCCGCCGGCCTCGGCCGACACAACGTAGGGGTTGCCGGGGGCGCCTGTCCCCGTGACGGTGACTCCCGGCCCAGCTACGACCGCGCAGGAGCACTGCGAACTACACCCACAGCGGGACATGGGAACGCCTCCCCCTCATCGTTCCCGGGGGCGCGGTGACAGCCTCCGGGCGGGTGGGTGGCCCGGCCCATCACCAGCGGCGCTCCCGCTCAGCGTAACTGGCCATGGCGTGTTTCCGGCATTAGCGGCCGTCCGGCGTCCACCGGCACGGCCCCGCGCCCGCGGTGCGGCGGTGGTCTTGTGGTCAGCCGCCCTCTGGGGCGGGGACGGCGACGACGGTGACGTGACCGGTGGCCGCGTGCCGGGCGGTCAGCTCCCCGGCCTCGTTGACCTCCAGCACGTACGCCCCGGCGGGGCCGCCGACGGTGACGCTCGTGCGGGTCTCCAGCCGCCGGAGCCGGTCGAGCACACCGGCCAGCAGCTCCTCGGTGGTGCGGGGCCTGAGCCTGCCCACAGCCATCTCTTCCCTACCCTCCCCTCTTTTCGGGGTACAGACGATAGTCGTAGCCCCACAGTGACGAAACGCCCCCGGAGCAGGCAAGCTCCGGGGTTTTGTCGTTACGGAGGCCAGTCTCCTGTGACTGCAGGGACCGAAGGGGCAGACGCGCAGCAGAGCGTCCCGGCTCTTGAGTCCGGTTTGTGGTGGTGTGCAGGCGTCCTGGGTGCCGTGGGCTCAGGCTGCGGGCGGGGCGATGTGCCCGGTGGGTGTCCAGGTGCCGCGTGGCTTGCGTGTCTTGGGCCGAGCGCGACGGTGGGGTTTTCCGGGGCCGGGCAGCGTGGCGAGCCAGGCGTTGATTTAGCGCTCGTTGGCGTGGGCCAGATGGAAGGCCAGCAGGAGCGTTTGCGCGGCGATGGCGCGGATGCGCCGGTTGCCGCGTGGCGGACCCTCAGCGAGGATCGCAGCGCCACTCAACTCGTCGCGGGGTTACCATCGATGTAATACGGCCTCGGGATGTGACCATGACCACCGTGATCCGCCAGCAGAACGGCGATCTACTGGTCGACATCGGCGCGTCACTGCGTGGCGCGTCCACCCGGGCAACTCGACTATGACCAGTACGCCGTCAACGCGATCGACGCGTCCCAGCTCGCCCCGCGCCCAGGCGAGACCAAAGCATCGGCGCGGGCTTGGTCCGGTGGCCATAGGCGTACCGCGCAGCGTCCGGAGCTACTTTTGGGCCCCCCTATTTGTGGCACCCGACGCATGCCTAGGGGCCTTAGTCAGGGTTCAATCTGCGTAGGCATCCATGTCTCTGGCTGGGACGTTGGCCATGCTGCTGGTAGGCGGCGTCCGGAGGTGCAAGCCCGGATGCCCGCCTACTTGGCATCTCTAGGTCTATGGCGCTATCCCCCTACTCGGGTTACCGTGCTGAAGAACTCGCCGCCGGGACGCGGGAGAGGCGCAGGCTTGCACCCTTCGCCTCCTCAGGGGTCCTGTGGACTCGGCTCAGCGGGCCAGCATCATCACGCCCCGCACCGACCAAGTCCCAGCCAGAGACCTGCGAGGAGCCCCCTCGATGTCCCAACAACAGCCTGACGCTGTTCTCGGCCAGGTTTTGATCACCTTGGCCTTGATCACCAGCGTAGTGATCGTCGTCCTCGGCCTGTTCGTGCTCATCGGATTCGTTGTCCACCGGACCGCCGACAGCCCGTCCCGACGCACCGTAGCGATCCTCGGCGCGATTGGTTCCGTCATCGTGGCGGTACCGCCCATCCTGTACACGCTGCCCTGGATCTACGGCGGCTGATGGAACAAGGCTTCTGGCACGCGCTCGACGAAGCGGAGCGGCATGCACTGCGCGCCGCGGCGCGGCCCCGTCAGTTCGCGGAAAGGGCGCCGCTGGTCTACCAGGGCGACCAGTCCGACCATGTGATCATCATTGAGCGGGGATGGGCCAAGGTCACCTCGTCCACCGAGGACGGCCACGAGGTAGTGCTGGCCGTGCGCGGGCCGGGTGACCTGCTCGCCGAGAGCGCGGTGCTCGGCGGCCGCACCCGCTCGGCGACGGTGACGGCGCTGTCTCCGGTTCGCGCGCTGGTAGTCCCGGCTGGCCGGTTCACCGGTTTCCTGGACGAGCACCCGCAAGTCTGGAAGCTCGTCAGCGGCACGTTCGTGCAGCGCATCGAGGACGCCGACCGGCGGCTGCAGGAGCACGTCATCCGCCGCGCACCCCAGCGGCTCGCGGGGCTGCTGGCCCACCTTGCCGAGCGCTCGGCACAGCACGTCCCACCCGCGCCGGACGGGTCGATCGCGATCGGGCCGCCGCTGTCTCAGGGAGAGCTTGGCAGCTGGATGGACGCCTCCCGCGAGACAGTCGCTCGATCACTCAACTCGCTGCGCCGGGCTGGTCTTATCCGCACCGGCTGGCGCACGATCACCGTTGTCGACCTGCCCGGCCTCCGGGCGATGGCCGCAGGCCAGCCAACGTCTGAGCCACGAGCCCAGTACGAATCCTCACAACCTTTGCCCCCACCCCACCAGCTCAGCAATGCTGAATGGAGAGTGGCAAAGTTGGCCGCTGAAGGGCTGACCAACCGGCAGATAGCGGTGCGGCTTTCCATCACCATGAGCACCGTTGAGCAGCACCTCACCCGCGTGTACCGCAAGCTCAACCTGACTTCGCGCGCAGAAATCTCCAGTGCACTACCGTCGCTCGAACCCGGCGAAGCGTCTCCCTAGTCGCCGTTGGGTTCGCTGCTGGCAGTACCTGCGGACAGCAGCGGCGGCAGGGCCTCTAGCCGCGCCAGGAAATCCACCGTGGCGCCGCTCGGCGTGCCTGGGCCCGCGACGAAGATCAGTGCCCAGTGCGGCCAGACGGTCCGGGCTGGTGGCCCACAACGCAGCAGGTGTCACCGTGTCCAGCACCACCGGGGCCATGCAGAACGCACACGCCGCAGCCGCGAGGCAGGAGGTCCCGCCTATCTGATCGACCTGTCCGCCTGGGGCAATCTCCAGCCGCCAGCCGCCGGGTAGGACGTGAGCCCTCCTTCGACGAGAGCGACATCCATGAATGGGCGGCGAACCGTCCGGGCCGCGGGTCCTCCCGCGAGCTGGCGCTCACCGGAGAGGGCAAACCCACCCACCGTGCAAGTTGGACCCTATGCCACGCTCTCCACCGCTCCCACGACGGAGAGTGGAAGATGATCTTCCTTGGCTTGGAACCAGCGGGGCGCGGACTTCACCTTGGCACTGATCAGAGAGTCTCGTCAGAACCCCCTATTTCTAGTAGTCGGGGCCGGCACCCAACGGCGCGAGCGTGATCTGGACGGCCTCGTTCCCGTTGCCGTAGGAAACCTCGACCCGGGTCAGCTGCAGCACCGCGGTGACGGGCCGGCACAGGTCGGTGGCGGCGACAGGGATCACCACGCCCGGCACCAACGATTCGATGGTGACGGGCGCGTCGGGGGTGAGCTGCGCCCCGGCCGGCACCTCCAGGATGAGCGGGGCCGGGTCCCCGGCGCGCACCAGCGCGTCGGCCTCGTACTGCGCGGACCCCGCGTCCTTGATCTGCTGCTCCTTCACCAGGGTTTCCAGCAGCCCGCACACGCCGACACCGCCCGAGGTCGCGGTGACGCCCTCCCCCGTGACGATCGCGCGGGTCGTGGCCGACAGGCCGTCCTCGATCACCTTCAGGTCGCCGGCGAAATGCTCGTCGGTCAGCGTCGCCAGACGGCCCAACGGCTCCTGCCCGGACAGGATGATGCGGTGCCCGACCGCGGTGAAGTCGATCCCGCCGCGCGCCAGCTCCTGCAGCTCGGTGAACGCGTAGGTGGTGTCGGGCTCGTACCGGCGTTCCCCGGTGACGCCGGAGGGCCGGACCGTCAGATACGGCAGCACGTTCGGGTCGTCGGGCTCGAACGCGTCCCGCACGATGTGCTCGGCGATCGCCGTCAAGTCCGCAGCGCCGGCACCGGTCGGGGTGTAGTCGATCAGGTTGTGGATCACCCGGTGCGACAGCCACGCGGTGACGTCCCGCGCCGTGAACTCGGTGACTGCCCTCGACGCGGTCGGCCGCACGACCGGGCCCTGCCACACCATGGCCCCGTCCCGGTAGATGCACATGTCGTGGCACCAGGACCGGATGTCGGCCAGCGCGCTGCAACAGTCGGGATCGTCGCCGGGGAACGTGACGGTCGCCTCGGAGGTGTCGTCCAGGACACGGCCCCACTTCACCGACGAGGCGTCCAGCGCGGGCCCGGTCGACGCCCCGCCGTACCGGTCGGTGAAACCGACCTGGTAGTCCTCCGCGCAGCCCAGCACACTCATGCCGGTCACACCTCCCGGGAGATGACGCGGACGGTGATCTCCGCGTCCGCCGCGATGGTCGCGGCGTCAGCTTCGACACACGCGATGTACGGGACACCGCAGTCCAGGACGGGCCAGGTGTAGGGGCCGCCGTTGTCGCCCGACACCGCGGCGGCGGCGGGCACCTCGTCGGAGCCGGGGCAGGTCACGGTGACCTGCCGGCGGGTGCCGTCGACGCGGAGGGTGGAGTAGGCGGGGATGGCGGTGATGTTCAGCTCGGCGCAGTACCCGCATTCGTCCAGGTCGTCGACGCTCGGCAGCCCGAGCGGGTTGGGGTAGAACCGCACCCGCACGCTCCGCAGCGTCTGCCCGCCCGCGTAGATCTCCAGGTCGGCGACGACATCCGACCAGATCGGCGTCAGAACGGCGCTGGGGATCTCCACGCAGTGGCGGCGGCGGGTCAGCGGCTCGCAGGCGCACGGGTTGTGCACCACCGGCAGCGGCGGCGGCAGCGTCGGCGCGCACCCCATCTCGGCCAGGGTGGTGTCCAGACAGGACGGCGCGGACGGCCCGCACCCGCCCCCGCTGGTGTCGGTGCAGGAGGGGTCGGTGACCCATTCCACGCACCCGATCTCCGCGTCGTCCAACGTCCAGGTTTCGCCCGGCTCGGTGACGGTGACCGGTTCCCGCAGCGCGTGAGGGCGGCCCGCAACCAACGTGAACTCGACCTCGGCGGCGGGGCAGGTCTGGCAGCAGGAGCAGGCGCCGCCGACGCTGCCGGTCTTCGTCGGCCCCGACACCAGCGCCACCTCCCGCAGCGTCCGCCAGTACGGTTCCGCGCAGTCGGCGTAGGAGGTGAAGCCGGGCGCGTCCTCGCAGATGGTCGGGCAGCACGTCAGATACACCAGGTCGTCTCCCCGGCAGCCGCCGCCGGGCCCGCAGTTCATCGACCCCCGCAACGCCGCCGCGAGCCACCGCATCCCGTAGTCGATGCCGCAGCACGACGACCCCAGCAGCACACCGGTCACGGTGATCGTCCGAGGCCCGTACCGGCGCCGCCCGATCACCGCGCCGTCCCCGATCCGGTCGGACACCTCCCGCGAGGCGGGCGCAGCGTCCAACCCCTCAATGCTGGTGATCAGCAACCCCGCGAACTCCCACGACTCGGGGACGGCCGGGTCGACCCACGCCGGCGGCGACTCGGTGTCCAACTCCGGGCGCCGATACTCGGGGTCGCCCAACACCTGCGCCAGGTCCGGGCAGCCGCAGTCCCCGACCGACATGGTGTGCGGCTTGAGACCGTTGCGGGCGTAGGCGGTGGTCCGGGCGCTGTTAGCTATCTCGGTCCCGCCGAGACAGAGATAGTCGAGGGCTGCCACATCGCCTCCCTAATCGTCGGGGTTCATCGGGTGACCCGCGCGGCGATCCGCTCGGACACAGCTCGGGCCGCGGCCTCGGGGTCGGGGGTGGGGATGGTGAGGTTCACCGGCGCGTTCACCGTGGTGTTCCGGACCACATGGGGGCGGGTCCGCCACCCGTCACCCCACCGGCCCCCGCCCGGCCCGGACGCGCCGGCGGCGGGGCGGGCGGGTTCCAGCGGCGCGACCCGCCGCCCGGCCGGGGCCAGGACGGGCGCGAGCCGCTGCGCTGCGGGGGCCCGCACCGCGGACGCCATCGCCGCCTGGATCGCGGGCGCCATCTGCTCCAGCCCCAGCAGGTAGCCGGCGAGGGTGTCCTCACCGAGCCCGGACATCACCCGCGACGGCGACTTGATCTTCAGGGTCTTCTTCACGGTGCGGGCGACCTGCTCGGCGAGCCGGGTCATCAGCTTGGTGATCTCTTTCTCCTGCGATCTCAAGCCGGTGAGGAACCCGTCCCCGGCGCGTTTGCCTGCGTCGAACAGCAGGTCGGCGGCCTGGTTGCCCATGCTCTTGGAGGTCGCGGCGATCGCCGCCTGGGTGTCGTTGAGCTCCTTGATGGTGGAGTTGCTGCCTGCGGCGATCGCGCGGGCCAGCTCGGCGCCCTGCTCGGGCCCCGCCGCGATCAGCTGCTCCACCAGGTCCTTCGACAGGCCGCGGCGGGCAAGGTCGTTGAGGTCGCGTTGGAACTGCTGCAGCTGCTTCAACCGGTCCTTGAGCTGGTCGGCCAGGCCACGGGAGGTGACGGGCGTGTCGGGGCCGTCGGCGGTCAGATCGCCGGCGGCGCCGGTGAGGGAGGCGAACTGCCGCACGCTCTGGGCGACCTCGGCGGCCTTGTCGTTGGCGGCCTTGATCTGCTCGGCGATCGTGCTGCGCTGCTTGGCGAGCGCCTGCAGCTTGGTGTTGGTGTTGCGGACCAGCGCGATCAGCCGGTCATCGGTCTTGGTGCGTTTCCCGCGCTTCCCGGCGAACGCCTTGGTGATCAACGAGACGAGCTTGTCGGCCGTGGATTGGATCTTGGACGCCTCACCGGTCATGCCCTGCACGAACCCCTGCGCAGTGAACCGCCCGATGTCGCGGAACACCTTCGACGGCGACCCGATCTTCAGAATGGAGCGGGCCTGGTTGATCGCGTCGCGGATCGGGCCGGTCACCGCCGACACCATCTGCCCGGCCATGGAGCGGGCACCGGAAATGAACCCGCTCATCGCCGCCCGCCCCACCCCGGCGAGCTGCCCCGCCAGGCCGCTCAACGCGCCGACGATGCGGCCCGGGAGGCCCCGCACAACCCCGACCGCACGGCCCGCCCCACTGGAGAGGGCGGAGGTGAGGCGGCTCATCGACGACGACCCGCGCGACGCCAGCAGCCCCGGCAGCGACGCCAGCGCGCCCGCGATCCGGCCCGGCAGCCCCCGCACGAACGCGACCGCCCGCTCGCCCCCCGACGCCAGCGCGGACCGCAGCTGCCCCATCGCCTGCGACCCGCGCTGGAACAGGTAGATGCCCAGCGCCGCCAACCCGGCGGCGATCCGGATCGGCATGCTCAGCACGTAGCCGATCACGGTGCCGAGCCCGGTGACCAGGCCGCTCAGCAGCCCCGTCATCGCCTGCAGCCCGGCGTTGACCATCGCCGGGGCCAGCCCGGCCAGCCATCCGAGCAGCCGCCCCGGCAGCGACGCGAGGAACTCCCCGAGCCGGGTCAGCAGCGTCTGCGCGACGGTGAGCAGCAGCTGCCCGACAGCGGCGATGATGCCGGGCGCGGCCTGCGCCGTCGCCTGCGCCACCGCGAGGCTGATCTGCGCGATCGCGCGGACGATGATCGGGGTCAGCTTGGGGATCTGCTCCACGACCGCCAGGCCGACATCCAAGATCAGGCTGATCAGGCTGTTCTGCAGCCCGCCGCCGCTGCCGCCGGCTGCGGCTCCGCCAGCGGCGTCGCCGACGGCCTGCCCGAGCCCTTGGGAGATCCGCTGCGACAGCTGCGCCAGCACCTGCGGGATCACCTCACCCGCCCTGGTGATCATGCGGGTCAACGCGTCCGACAGGCGTGTGGCCAGGCCCGGCAGGTGCTGGGCGACCGCGTCCCCGGCCCGGCGGATCCCGTCGGCCGCCATCCGCAGCAGAACCGAGTTGACCTGCTCGAACACGCTCATCAGCTGCTGGGCGAGCTGCGGCCCGTGGCTGGTGAGCGCGTTGAACGCGCTGCCGAGCATCGCCTGCAGCGTTGATGCGATCCGCGGGCCCTCAGTCGACAGGGCTTGTGCCGCGCCGGATACGGCGGTGCGCAGCGCCGCAGCTATCTGGGGGGCCTGCTCACGCAGCGCCCCGAACGCCTCCCGCAGCCCGGCCGCCAGGGAGCGGGCGAACGCCGGTATCCCGACGGCGGCCCGCTGCAGCCCGGCCTGCACCGCCGCACCGAGCTGGGACAGAGGGCCCGGCACCGCGGCGATCGCCGTGGCGATGCCCGACAAGATCCCGGTGATCAGCCGAGGCACGAGCCGCAGCCCGGCCGACACGGCGGTGCCGAGCCCGGACACGATCGCCGACCCGAGCTGCCGCAGCGCCGCGACCGGCCCCTCGCTCCGGAACGTGTTCAGCAGGCTCGCGCCGAACTGTTGGAGCCGGCCGAACCCCTCGACCACGATGTCGCGGAGCCGCGCGAACGCGGCACGGACCGGTTCCAGCCGCGACAGCACGAACCCCAGCGCGAGTGCTATCCCGACGATGACCGCGCCGATCGGGTGCCGTGCGACCGCCGCGACCAGGCTCTTGCCGAGCGACATCGCGCCCTTGCCGGCCAGTTTCAGCACCGGCAGCAGGGACCGCAGGGCGGTGCCCCACGCGCCGGTCGCGATCCGCACCAGGATCAGCTGCGCGATCAAGGGGCCCAGCGCCGCACCCAGCGGCGAGGCCAGCAGCGCCGCCAACGCCGACGCGACGACCCGCAGGACCGGCGCGAGCGCGGCCGCGACGACCGCCAGGGACCGTAGCGCCGACACCAGCGCACCGGACAGGGCGGGGATCAGCGGCGCGACCGCGGCCAGGACCTCGCCGAGCGCGTCCCCGAGCTGCCCGAGCGCGCCGGAGGAGGCGACCTCTTCGACGGCCTGCCGGATCCCCTGAACGACGGGGAGCAGGCCGCGGCCGACCCCTTCAAGGGCGGGGACCAGGCCCTGGATGGCGGCGGTGAGGGTCGGGCCGATCTGTTCGGCGAGCCCGGCGATGATCGGTGCGAGGGTGGCGAGGCCGCCGATGAGGGCCTGGAGGACGGGGCTGGTCTGCGCGGCGATCGCGTTCATGCCGCGGAACACCGCGACCAGCTGCTCCTGCCCGCGCGCGGAGTTGACGAACGCGGCCATGGAGTCGGCGAGGCGGCCGACAGCGCCGAGCGCCCCACCGGACGCCTGCTGTATGGCGCGGAACACCCCGGCGACGACACGGCCCAGGTCGGCGAGCAGCGCCCCCAGGGCGCGGACTGCGGCAGTGCCCTCCCGCACCCACCGCAGCGCGTTACCGCCGGCGGCGGCCTCCCCCAGGAAGTTCGCGAGCCTGCCCAACGCGCCGTCGATCGCGCCGCCCAGGCCGTCGAAGCCGGGCAGTGTCGCCCGCACGAACTGGGAGAACGACCCGAGCAGGTTGGTGATGGTGTCCGACCGGACCGACGCGAGCGTGCCGCGCAGCGCACCGAACACGTCCCGGACCAGGTCAGCGGCCTCCGCCGACCGGCCGAACGTCGTCACCGACCGGGTCAGCCGCCCGAACTCTGCGGCGGTGGCGGTCATGCCGCGTTTCAGCGGCCCGGCCAGGTTCCGCGCAACGGCGGTGATCTCACCGTCGAGCTGGTCGAAGAACGCGCCCTGCACGCTGGTGCGGAGATCGTCCAGGCGGGGCTTGAGCGCCCGGACCTCCCGCGCCGCCTTCGCCGCCGACGGCGCCAGCCCCTCCAGCGCCTCCTCGAACTCGGCGGCGTCGCCGGTCAGCGCGGCGGTGAACGCGTCACCGACCCCGGCCAGCGCAACCTTCAGCGTCGCGAACGCCGCCGCCGCCATCAGCACCGCCGCCGGCGCGGCAGCGATGATCTCGAACGACGGTGCGACGACCGCTGCGACACCGCCGGCGACGGCGACCAGGCCCGACAGGGCCGCGCCGAGCGCGCCGACCGCGGCCGCCGCACCGGCCAGCATCGTGAACGTCCGCAGCAGCCGCGTCATCGACTCGCCGACGCGGTCACCGTCCCCGATGCGGCGGAACACCCGCCCGACCCGGTCGGCGGTGTCGCGGGCCCGCCGCACCAGCAGCCGGAACTGCACGTTGTCGATCCGGCGCAGCGCCCGCTCGGCCTGCTCGCTGTTGCCGCGGAACGCCTGCCACACCGCCCGGCCGGCCTGCCGCGCCTCACCGCCCAGCCGCCGGAACCTGGTCTGGTTGAGCCGTTCGGCCTGCCGGCGGGAACGTTCCAGCTCGAACGCCAGCCGCTGAATCTCTTCGTGGTTGCCGAACCGTTCGACCTCGTCGGCGGCGCGGCGAGTCTGGTTGCCGAGGCGTTCCATGTCCCGGAACGCGCGCTCGGCGTGCTCGGAGATCCGCCGGATCTGCCCGGGGTCCATCCGGGAGAACGCGCCCTCGCCCTGGTGCGCCTGCCGGATCAGCTCCTGCATTTGGCCGCGGGCCCGGTCGGCCTCCTCGGCGACCCTGCGCAGCTGCCGGGGGTCCATGTCCTGCATGGCCTGCTCGGCGCGGCGCGCTACCTGCTCAAGCTGGTCGACGCGGCGGGCAGCGGACCCGGCGCCTTCGCCGATCTCGCGGCGCAGGGACCGGCCGGTCTCCTCGGCCTGCCGCGACACGCGCCGCAGGTCCTCGCGCATCTCGTCGGCGGACTCGTCGACGGCCTGCTGGAGGCGACGCCGAAGGTCGTCGTCGAAATCGCCGGTCTCGGCGATGATCTCGACCGCGGCCTCGCCCAGCGTCCGCATCCGGCACCCCAAGTGCTCAAGGGGCCCGGCCCAACGCCAGCGGCTGAAACTGTTCTCAGGCTAGCCGGGAGCCTTGCGGCTGCGGCGGTTTGAGCAGCCCTTCCGACCGGGCAGCGCCCATCGCCGCCATGAACGAGGCGCCCTCCCGCTCGGCCATCCACTCCTGCGCCTGCGGGGACGGGGCACGCACCAGTTCCGGCGGCGGCAGCGTCAGCTTGTGGTCGAGCCGGTCACGGGCCTTGTCGTCAGCGCCCTCGACCAGCCACGCGTAGATGACGTTGCAGGCGCGGGCGGGCGCGGTGTCGATCAGGACGGCCAGGTCCACGCCGGCGGTCAGGCAGGTCCCGTCCAGCAGCTCCCAGTGCGCGTCAGCGGTCACCAGGAGCCGCTGCGCGACCCACCACGGGCGGCCGGTCGCGGCCTGCACGAGCGTCTCGGCGACGTGCCGCAGGTCGGGCAGGCCCAGATCATCGTGGGGGTCCATCAGCCGCCCGAACAGCTCCCCGGCGTCGTGGGTGATGTCCAGCAGCAGGTTCACCTGCCAGTGCTCGTAGGCGAGCCGCTCCAGCAGCGGCCACCACGACCCGGTCAGCTCATACACGTCGCCGTCGAGCTGGTAGGAGCGGGGCGGCCCGGCATGGGCGGCGCGGGACGGACGCTCCACCCTTCTGCACCCCCTCGGCGGGGGTTAGCGGCGCCGTGCCGGGGTGCGGCGCCGGCGGCGGACGGGCGGTTTCCCGGTGCCCTTGCGTCGGCCCCACGCCTTCGCGATCGCCTTCGTGACCTCCAGCAGGTCCTCGAACTCGAAATCGTCCTCACGGTCGAGGAAACGCTGGGTGATGCGGTTGCTGGAGTCGGAGGTCAGGGCGTTGTCGCAGAACTGCAGGATGGCGTTGAACCGGTCACCGTCCGACAGGCCCCGCGAGGACGCGGTGGTGAGGAACACCAGCGCCTCATCGGTCGGCTTCACCGAGTAGTAGATCTCCCCGTCGACCTCGAGCGGGATCTTCTCCTGCTCGTCGGCGGTGGGCCGGTCCTTCTTGGTGGTGGTGAAGACCAGCTCGGGCTCGACGTCGACCTCCTCAACCTCGTCGTCATCGAGCTCGTCGTCGAGGTCGAGGTCGAGGTCGGCGTCGTGGTCCAGGTCGTGCCCGTCGCCCTGGCCGGGATCGAGGTCGTCGGTATGCGGGCCCTCCGCCGGCGCGGCGGTCTTCGGCGACCGCGACCGCGAGGTGCCGGCCCGCGCCCCTCCACGAGAAGAGGAGGAGGAGGAGGGGGTGTTGGTGGTGGGTTTGGAAGCGGGCATCGGCGGGCCGCCCCTTCTAGTGGAGGCTTCGGCCCGGCCCATCGCCAGCGGCCCACCCCGTCAGGCTAGTACTCCACCACCGGGTACGGCACAGCTTCCCGCAGCGCCCGCACCAGCCACTCGTCCCCCTTCACACCCTTGACCTCCCGCGCGAACACCACACCGGACGCGCCCTTGGGCGTGAACACCAGGAACCGGCCGTTCTTCGGCCGGATCGGGCGGCCGCGCGGCCCGTACACGCCGGTCCCCTCATGCAGCCACAGCCCGACCTTCGACCGGGTGCCGACCCAGCCGATCACCAGCGTGCCCCGGGTCCGGACGTTGGAGTGGATGCTGGCGCGGGTCCGGCCGGTGTCGACCCGGATGTTCCGCTTCCCGAGCGTCTCGGTCCGGCGCGTCAACGTCCGGACGTGTTCGTCTACCGGGCCGCCCCGCCCCCGCAGCATGTGGTTGAGCGCGGCCTGGTTGATCCGCACCCGCGCCGCCATGTCACACCCCGCCCGAGCCCGGCGCGGGCACGATACGGCGGCGCGGCGGGCGCGGGGAGACGACCGGCCGCGCCGACGGCGGCACCACCCCGCCCCCGCCCGGCCGTGTGGTTTTCGGGTGGGCGCGTTCCACCGGCACCGGATCCCCCTCGGGGGTGGTCAACGTCAGGTAGCCGTGCGAGGCCGCGCCCCGCACCGTCCCGGTCAGCTCGACCTCCTGGACGTGGCCGCGGCGCCGCCCCCACAGGCGGGTGTTCCATGTCGCCACCACCACGACCGGCGGGGCCGTCTCATCACTGCTCATGACCCCGACGGTAGCCGCGCGGCGGTCACGCGCAGCGGCTGTCCTTGCGCCGTTTCGCGGCGATCTGCTCCACCGTCCCCGACCGGTACTCGGCCAGCACCTCCTTGTCGGGCACGTACACCCACCGGCCGGCCTCGTGCGTGAACCGGTAGGTGAACCCCATCCCGACCCGTTCGGCCCGCACGACCGCGACCGTGCCCTCAAGCCGGACCTTCTTCAGCGTGATCGGCACACCCTCAGCCGCGGGCCTGCACAGTTCGTTCAACCGCAGGTAGCCGGCGCGGCTCATCGTCTTCTGCGCCTCACCTGACCACAGGTCCCACGCCGCGCCGTAGTCCCCGGAGGAGAACGCCTCGAACATCTCGCTCGCGGCGGCCTTCGCGGCCTGCTCGGTGACCGGCTCAGCCGACGGCGCCGGTGACGACGGAGTCACTGCCGGGGTCGGGGCGGTGCCGGCCTCGGCGGGGGCCTTGTCGCCCCCGCACCCGGCCACAGCCACAGCCACGGCCACAGCGGTGAGGGGAACAGCGAACGAGCGCAGCATCGTAGGGCTCCTCAAAAGGGGAAGGTGACTTAGGGTGGTGTCGGGTGACACCCTGCCGCCCGTGGCGCGGTGCGGGGGCTGGTTTACCGAAACCCGCCGAGCATGTGACCGGATCCGGCAGCGGCGGCGCAGCCCGTACCGGCAAGCAGATATGAGGCGGGGTTGTGGCCCGGGGCTAGGCGGGCTGGAAGCCCGGCTCGGCCTCCAGGTCGGGGCAGCACTCGTCGAACCGGACGAGCAGCCGCATCGTGCCGCCCCCGCAGCCGCCTTCGGACTCCAGTGGCTCGTACTCCCCCGGCACCGACTGCGTCCCCTCCTCGGGGAAGCAGCACACTGCCGCAGCCCGCATCGCCGCCGCGTCCGAGGCGAGTTTCTCGGCGTCGGCCCAGATCCGTTGGCACGGCGGCGGGTTGCCCTGGTCGTCGAGGGTCGCGACACAGCGGTAGACGCCCATCACCAGCTCGGCCGCCCAGCCGCCGCCCGCCCCGCACGGCTCCACCTGCGTCGCCGGGGCCGGGAACCGACCGGAGGTGGGGTAGATCCGGTCGATACGCACCCACGCCTGCCCCTCCCCCGCGCCGGGGCATTCGCAGCAGTAGTCGACCGGGACGACCTTGCCGGGGTAGACGCAGCAGTGGCACACCGGCCCGCCGACGGTGCCCTCCAGCAGCGCACACAGGCAGTCCAGCAGCCGCTCTGCAAGCGGCATCACCGAATCTGAAACAGCGATCTTGGACCTCCACATCTAGAAACGGTGTGAAGGTTCCCGCAGCGGCGGCAACCTTCTGGGCGAACAGCGCGAGCTAGGAGCTCATTAGTTTGCAAAGCAGCTGACCCTGATGGCTCTGCGAGGCATACTAGTGATCGTGGACAGAAGGCACATCGTGAGGTCAATAGCTGAACGCCGTAGACGAACTCAGGCAACTGAACCACCTCCCCGGACTCGCCTGTTCAGCTCACCGATCTTTGTGAGCACTGTCGTTGCCCTGCTGGTCGCATGGTTTACACCATTGCCCCGAGTCGTCAAGGACTTCTTTCTCCCACTGAAGGGAATAGAAGTTTCAGTGATAGATTTGAACAAGCGGTTTGAGGCTCTGTCGATCTCCATGTGCGGCTGGAACTATGTCGACCAACAAGTTCCCTCAAACTTTCATCCCGACGATAAGACAAAGACCATAGAGTTCGCCAAATGGGTCACACGACATCAACTCACCGTTGGTCGATCCAGCGTTCAAGTTGTTCTTTCCACATCAACCAAACCAATATCTCTTATCGACCTGGACGTGGAGATAGTTAGCCGAAGTCGCAACCTTCAGGGCGGAGCGTCATTTTTCATTGACTGCCCTGATTACCACGGACTTCCCTCCATACGGCCATCCTATTACCTCACGGCAGACCTCGACTACGCCCCTCCACTCCTCCTCGCAAAGGACACTCCTAAAGATCTCTACCAAACGCGTCGGCCAATGAAGCCAATGGAGTTCCCTCTGGAAATTCACGCCGAAGAACTGCAGCACCTCTATATTGCAGCTCAGACCTATTACTGCGACTGCACATGGAGGGCAACTCTTACCTGGACTCAGGGCGGCAAAGTTTCCAGAACGATTATAGGCGATAAAAAGAAGCCGTTTAGAGTAGTTGGGGAGGAGCTTCCCATTCCTCAACTAAAATACTCCCCGAAGACCAAGCGCTGGAGTCTTTGCCACGACGGGCCAAAATGCCCAGATCTACGCTTTAACAAGCACGGTGGACTCGAAACAAAGACCTAGTGTCCCAATCATGGCCACGTGGACCTCCGAGCGGGCCGGTGATCCACCGAGTGGATACGGGACCGTCCGCGAAGCCCGTGCGGGTTCACCGACATCACCCACACATCGACCTCGGGGACGCCGGTGAGACCGTCGGCCAGGAACCGCATCGGGTCGATGAACGCCATCGTGACGCCCTCGCGGGTGATCTGCTGCACCCGTTTCGGTAGCCGGCACGCCCCCGACCCCGCGCACGCCTTGATCAGCTCGCACGCGTACACGCCGGCGGCGTACTGCCCGCCCGGCGGCACCGGGATCCCCCACCGGTAGGTGACGGCGAACGCGCCCGGCTCATCCGGCGCCGCCTCCAGGTCCTGGCACAGCGGCCAGCAGTCCCCGTCGGTCCGCACCAGCATCCGGTGGTTGTCGACCCGGTACGCGCCCGCAGGGACGATGTCGCCGTCCACGCGGATCTCCACGATGTCGTGCACCGGGCCCGGCAGCGCGAGCTCGCACAGCTCGCTGCAGGAGCAGTCGGTGGAGCAGCCGCAGCGGGCGTTGTACCACTGCCCGTCCCGGATGTAGGGCGTGAACGGCGCCCCTCCCACCAGCCCGCCGGCGGTGGGTTCGGCGCAGGACCGGCGGCACGGCCGCAACGTCACCTCGCACAGCCCGAACCGCCGTCCCGACAGCCGCCACACCAGCTCGGACGCGACCCGCTGCGCGAACTCCCTGTCCTCTTCCGGGGTGTCGTCCCACTCCGGGCAGCACCCGGCATCGATCGGCCAGTCGCAAGGCTCGGTCCGAATCGCCATCCCCTCCCGCCCCCTCCTCTACCTGCCGGCGGGCCGGCGCCGGAACTGAGGCTGAGGCCGGGCAGGAATGCCGCGGACACTGGGCGGGGCCGTCTCGTACGGGCCGGGGCGCGGGAACGACGCGCGGACGAGCGCGCCGGCGCGGCCGTGCCAGGACACCTGCATCGTCGACAGGAACGTCCCCCGGGTGGGGAACCCGCCGCCGCCGTGAATAACTTTCACGTCCCGGATCTGGTCGCCGCCGATCTGCTCCAGGTTGCCGTACAGGGACCGTTTGTGCAGCACGGGCAGGTGCGCGCCGACGTCCAGGGCCCGCAGCATCCCACTCTTGCGGATCGGGAGGGGGACGTGCAGCTCGTACGACAGCGGGTCCTCGATGCCGAGCGCTTCCATCAGCTCGCGGGTTTCGCGCATGCCGCGCACGTACTTCCCGTTGGCGCGGGTGGCGTAGTACGCCTCGACGTCACGGACGGGGCCGCGGTGCAGGACCGGCACCCGCCGGAGGGGCCGCAGGATGAAGAAGTCGTCGTTGGCGAGGACGAACGGGTCGGACACGTCGGGGTGCTCGCAGGCGGCGCGGACGGCGAGGGTGGTGTTGGCGTACTTGGTGCCTTTCTGCCGGGTGGGGATGTGCTCGACACCGCGGACCCAGGCAGGCCGGTAGCCGACGAGCCAGATCCGGTCGTGCGGCGCGTTCACGGCGATCGACCGCAGCGCGTACCGCAGCTCGTCGGTGGGCTCCGCCTGCTTGACGGGGATCACCCAATCCACCGCTCAACTCCTTCCCCCAGGGGCCCGGCTGTCCGTGCCCGCCCCGGTGAGGCGGGCACGGAGAACTGACGGTGCTGCTCAGGACTCGTCGACGGTGAGCGGCTGGCAGCCGCACACCGCCTCCGGCGGAGCCACGGTCGTCAAGTGGAGATCGAGGTGGTCGGTCGGGCCGATTGGGGTCAGGAGCGGGCCGGGGGTGTTCGCGGCGTCGACCGGGTCGACGTCGTAGGGGCCGACGCCCCACCCGGAACCGACCTTGGTGCGGGCGGTGAACGTGAACGTCGTCCCGTCGTTCTCGATGGTGAAGTCACCGATGATCCCCGACACGAGCCACGGGAGCAGGAAGTACCCCCAGGGCTTGGCGCCGGTCTCGCCGCACGCCTGGCCGGGCACGTCCGACCACAGCTCCAGCGCGAACCCCTCGTCGCACTGCACTTCGGAGGAGATGCGGTTACCGACCGCCTCGCCGGCGTAGTCCAGCACCGTCTCGTACCCCGTCATCAGGCTGAAGAGGTCGGGGTCCACTGCGCAGAACTGGGCCTCGATGTTGATCCACTTCAGCTCCGGGCACCCCTGGTCGCTGATGCAGAGGGTGCCGTCGGCCTTGCGGACCTCGATCTCCTCGCCCTCGGCGATCTCGGGCGAGAACTCCACGCTGATGAACCCGTCGGTCACGACCTGGGAGCAGTCACCTGGGATCGGGATGCCGCAGGCGTCCAGCCGGGTCACGCGCATGCGCCTGCCGCGGACGCTGTTCCAGCACGTCGTCATTGCTGGTCCTCATGGGGAGAGGTCCGTCCGGCCCATCACCAGCAACGACTTGTACGACCTACGCCTCTTAGCGTATCTGTTCGATTTCCGCCGGGGCTGGCTAGCTGCGTGTCGCCTGCGGGGCGCGGGCGGCCTGCACGCGGACCATCTGCCGCTCACGCCGCACACCCGTCACCCGGAACCCTGCGGGGACCGGCCACGCCAGCGCCTCCCCCTTCTCCGACGCCGCCAGCGGCGCCAGATACGCCACCACCCGGTCCACCAGGCCCGCCTCCACGAACGGGACGGCCAGGGTCGGGTGGCCGCCGAGGAACAGGTTCCGGACCCCGCCGGCGTGCAGCTGCGCCAACGCGCCGGCGGGGTCACCGGCTGGGAGCACGGCCGGGAGCCGGAGCACGCCGGGGCCGTGCGCGCCGGGAACGGCCTCGGCGGGCTGCCCGGACGGCCGCAGCACCACGTCCGCGCGCGCCCGCAGCATCTCCGCCTCGGTCAGGTCACGCGGCAGCGGCCGGGGCTGGTGCCTGGACGCCAGATACGCCCACGTCACGGTCGGGCGGGAGGTGTGCAGGCCCATGAACCAGCCGCCGAGCACGGTCAGCGCCTCGGCCTCCAGCACCCTGGCCACGACCTGCGCACCCGCGTCCGCCAGGGCCTGCACGGCACTGCCGCGGGGCCGGGGCAGGGAGGTCACGACCCGGCTGATTCCCGCGTCCAGCAGTTCCTGCGCCCCGTCCTGGTCCGGTTCGAGCGTGATCACGGCGGTGCCGTGCGCGGCTTTCGCGGCGGCGGCGGCCAGGGCGTTGGCCTCCGCGCCCGGGTCACCGGCCCGCAGCCGGTAGCCCTGCCCGACGATCCGGCCGCCCTGGTCGAGGATGACGCAGCCGGCGGGCGGGGCGGGGCTGGTGCGGCCCAGCCCGAACGCCGAGATCGCGATCGCCTGCCGCATCGCGGCCAGCTCGGTCCCGGTCGCAGCATCCGGCGCGGCCAAGGCGACAGGGTCGGCGGGGGCGGTGGTGGTCATGCCCTGATTGTCGCCGACACCCACCCCGAAAAGGGCGCAGGGCCCGCAGCTAACCAGCGGCGGCGGTGGCGGTGATGTCGACCGTCATGTTCGGCGCCGGGGCCGCGGCCGCGAGCACACCGATCCCCAGCAGCGTCACCCCGGCGGCTGCCTGCACGTTCACCGTCGTGCCGGTCGCGGAGTTCGCGGTGACCGTCGCCGCCCGGAACCCGGCCCCGGCCTGCACCGCGACCGTCACCACAGGCTGGCCAGTGAACGCCCCCGCCGGCCACGCGAAAACCGCGTTTCCGGCGCCGTTGGTGACGCCGGTCGCGTGACCTGCCGGGGCCCGGCCGCCCGGTAGGCGCCTGTGGTGCTCATCAGCGCGTGCTCAGGCGGCGCGGGTGGAGGTGACCAGGAAGTCGGCCCGTCGGCCCCGGTCACGACGAACTCGTCCTGGAGCGTTTCGGCGGCCGGGCCGCCGCGGTCGACCGCCCACGTCAGGGAGGTGCCCGCCGCCACCGTGATCGCCGCCCTCCACCACGACAACCAAGCGCTGCGCGAGCATCTGAACAGCCGCGGCGGCTTGGCTGACCTGACCACCCGCCGCGAGGAACGCCGCGGCGACGTGATCACCGGCCCATCCTAAAGAATCTTGTGGTTGCACCGCGAGAATCGTGCTCCACCGGAAGTCGTACTTGATGACGAGGGCCAGTCGGCCCGTCGTTGGCCGTCGCCCTCGCGAAGGGCGAGGGCAATGACATCCGAAGGGAGCGCCAGGTGTTCTCAGACGAGCAGCGCTCTGGCGAACCGCCGTCCTGGTCGGGCACCTCGCATGAGGAGAGGCCAGGACACGACCCCGAAGCCTTCTACGGGCAGACCGACCGGCCCAGCCATGATGGCTTCTCCACCGCGTTGCCCCAGGGCGACCCCGACCCCGCCGGGAGCCTGGAATGAGTATGCACCGGGCCGACGGCACGCCTGACCTGAAGTCCTGGATCGAGGAGAACCACAGCGCACTGCTGCGCCTGGCGTTCTTCTTTTCCAAAGACCCCCGGCTGGCAGAAGAGATCACCCAGGAGGCGTGCCTGAAGATCATGCGCGCGTGGCCAAAGAAGCGGCAGCGCGACCTGATCATCACCTCCCGGGGATATGTCTTCACCATCGTCCGGAATGTCTTCCTCAGCCAGATGAAGAGCTATTCCCGGATCTCGCAATCGGAAACTCAGCTCGGACCGGAGCACGACACGGCGTTCACAAACTCCGACACCGCGCTCCGGAAACTGCTCGTCGATCTCGCGGAAGATGAACGCGCCATGCTCATCCTCCGCTACTACTTCCGGATGACGACCCTGGAGGCCGGCCGCCAGCTCGGCCTTTCCCGGGATGCGTCCTACCGGTTGCACGACAGGGCACTTGCAACGCTCCGAGCACAGTTCGAGGACCAGGAGGACTGACGTGGACGTCGAAAAGCGTCTTCTAAGGGATGCCGAGTCCTTCACGAACGAGATCACGCTGCTGGACGAAGAAGGCGCGCTCGCCAGGACCCTAACGGTCCTTGGGCTCACCGACTCCCCCAACAGCGAGATCGAGCAGAACACCTCCCGGGCCGGCCGCACCCAGCGGCCGGCCCCGGCCGGGGGTCCTGACTACTCGGACAACCCATGACCAGCACAACACGACACGCTGTCGCGACCGAGGGCTAGCCCAACCTTCAAGAGCCTGCAGCTGACCGACGAGCCAACGCGTCACACCCACCTGAACGTCGACGAAAGGAAGAGAATTGAGGTGAGAATGATTTTGGAGAGCGACCTACCGTCCTCGGGATGGAGTCGGAGCGTGGTCCTAAAGCTAGCGCTCCTGCTGCATGTCCCGGTGACGACGGTGGTCGGGCATCCTGGCCACATTAGTTCCTTTGGGCGGTGGCGCTCACTGGAACGCAGTTCCTGGCACTCGGGGAGGCTAGGACCTGCTGCGGCCTCCGCGATGTAGCGGACGCCGCGGCCAGCGGTGGACGGCCCCCTGCCCGCCTGGTATCAACCAGGTCCCGGACAGGGGGCCGTTTCGCATGTTCGTGGGACATGCGAAACTCCAGACACACAAGAAACTCGCACCCCAGCAGACCCGAGAATGCGGTGTTACCTCTAGTCATTTAGTGCAGAAGCAGTCAGTCGGCCACAGGGGTAGATGTGCTCATCAAGATCATGTTCTTTGCAATCGCTACCATTGCGGCGTTCGCGGCAGCAACGTTCAGCGCGACAGCTGTGATCTTCGCCGGCTACCTGACCAGCATGAATCTGGGCGCCACCGTCATGGCCGCCGCACCCATCAGCGTCGCGGTCTTCGGCATCACCATCGCGCTCTTCTCGATGGCCAGCTCCCTGTTCCTCGCCGGCTCGGAGTCCAGCAGCACCCACGACAGAGCCAGCGAGGACTGACGCGCATGCAAGAGCCCGTCACTCTGGCGCCAAACTGCAGCAGCGCAGGGGCGCATGCGTCTCATGAGACATGCGGACTCTGGAGAACACCCGGACTCGTACCGCAGCTCGTACCCGGAAGGAGCCCGGTCACCGGCCGCTCGGCGGCCCCGTCAACGGGCTGGTTACCGCCGGAGAACACCAGCATGCCGCCCATCTCCCGGACGGCGCCGGTGAGCGTGAACGAGTCCGGCGGCAGCGGGATCGGCGCCTGCGGCGAGTACACCAGGTCGCACAGCTGGGTGATCTCGGTGTCCCCGCACGGCGCCTCCTCCGGGACGCACACGCCGACCTCGCCGGCGGGGGCGCATGGGGCACCGCCGAGGGTGTGGTCAGTAAACCCGATGAGCGCGCCGTTGCGGTCGCGGCGGTAGTCCCTGACGAACGGCGTGGTGGTGCCGTCCGCCGCGGTGTCGCACAACACCTGCGTGGTCGTGGCGGGGGTGCAGCCGCCGGTCTGGCACGGCTGCAGGGCACCGGCCGGGGTGTAGGCGACGCCGGTCACCGGATCGACGGTGCGGGTGCGGACACGGGCCCCGGTGTTGGTGTCGTATATCGGCTCCACCAGGGCGGTGCCGGCGACGGTGCCGTCCGGGAGGACGTCGCACAGCAGCACCGTCTGCACGTCGACGCGCGGCTCCTGGGGGCCGTTCACGATGACCGGGCCCGACCCCCCGCAGCATCCACTCACAGCAGTACTCCTTGCGTGTACGAGATGGTCACGGTTCCCGTCTGGGCCGCGATCGTCAGCGGGCCGGTCAGCATCGCGTCGTCGTCGCGGACCACCGACCAGGTGACCGATTCGCCCTGGAACAGGGTGGTGGTGCCGTCGGCGGTGGTGATCGTTCCGGTGCCTCCGTGCGCGGCCGCGGTGACCGACTGCAGCAGCGGCACCCCGGCCGCGTTCCAACTGCTGCCATCGGCGAGCTCGACCCGGCCGGCGCGGACCCCGTGCACGGGTGGGGCGCCCTGCACCGGGCATTCCACCGGGTTCACCGGCTCGTACGGGGCGGACATGTCGGCGTTGTAGGTGCCGACCGTGGTCATGGCCCCGTCGGCGTCGATCTCCACGACCTCGACGTAGTCGGCGTCGCCGATCCCGTCGCCGTCGGTGTCGTCGCAGCGGCACACCTGCGTGGTGTACGGCGCCGGCTCGGGCGAGCAGATGCTGACCTCACCTGCCGGGGTGTAGGGGGTGAACCCGTCCAGGCCGGTGTCCTCCACCGCGGCGACGGCGCCGCCGGTGTCGTAGGTGATGTGCCGGGCGTTGACTCCGCCGGCGGAGCCACGAGCCGCAGGCGGGAACGTGCCAACCACGGCACCGCAGGAGCAGTCACCGCGCAGCACCCCCACCCTGGCCGCCTCCCCCGGCGCCCCGAACAACCAGCCCAGCCAGCCCAGCCAGCCGAGCCAGCAAGGCGGGGCGACGCCGTTCGCGCCGACCGAGCCGGAGGGGTCGGCGGCGCCCACGCCGCCCGCCTCGGGCAGCCCCGGCACGCCCGGCCCGGCACCGGTGGGGAAGCCCAACCCGCCGAGCCAGGCACCACCCGGCACCGGGGCGGGACCTGGCACCGACCCTGGCGCGGGACCTGGTGCGGGACCTGGTTCGGGCGCACAGCCGGGACGGCCCGAACCACCTAAGCCCGACAAACCCGAACCACCTAAAACACAGGAGCCCCCCACTTCCAAGCCCACGCCCCCCGGCAAGAAATGCCTCCTGAAAGTGCGGCTCGACCCGCTGCTTCGGCTGAGGATCTGCCTGCGCTGAACAAAAAAGGGGAAGGGCCCCAGGAAACAAGGGGCCTGACAGCGAAAGGAGAACCGGGCCAGGACACCGATCGGTGTCCGGGCCCGGCACCCCCGATGGCCTACGCAGAAAAACGCGGCCGCTACTGGCGCGGCAGGTACAAGAACCCCCCAGGAGTCCGCCCTCTATGGGGCACCGTCTCCGAAGCCCCCGACGGCGTCCCCTTCACCCGGCGCCTCGACGCCGAGCAGGCCGCCGACAGCAAGGAAGCCAAGATCCGCGAGCAGATCGCGGAATGGCGGAAGCTGACCGCCGGGCGGACGCCCCCGCCCGTGGACGGCATCACCTACGACGAATGGCTGCGCCTACTGGACGGCCTGCGCATCAGCGCCAACGGGGGCCGCGACCCCAACGCCGGCGAGGTGCTGCTGGGCGACTGGATCCGCGACAACTGGTGGCCGGCCCAAGACCTGGAGCCGCGCAGCATCGCCCGGTACGAAGGCTTCCTGAACAACATGATTCTCCTCGCCTTCGGGGAACGGCCGGTCAACACGCTGAACGACCCCCAGGAGATCGCGGCGTGGGAGAACGAGCTGCGCGGCCGGTATGCGCGCTCAACGGTCCAAAACGCCCGCTCGGTGCTATCAACGATTCTGGGGGACGCCAAAGAGGCAGGTCTTGTCGATGTCAATGCCGCCGCCCGCCGTCGCGGCCGAGGCCGGATGACCACGCGCCGCCACGCCAAGAGCATCGTCGCCAGACCGCGGGAGTGGGCGACCCCGCTGGAGGCGCTGCTGATCGCCGAGCGGGCCGCGCTGCTGTCCGGCCGCGACGACGACCTGGTGATGTGGGTGACAGGCGCGTGGTGCGGGCTACGGTGGGGCGAGCTGATCGGCCTGACCGTCAACGACGTCCGGCCCGGCAAGCTGTGCATCAACCGCCAGCTGTCGGAACTGCGTGGGCGGATGACCGTTGCCGCGCCCAAGTACCTGTCGTTCCGCAACGACGACCCGGCGTGGTTCGGGGCACTGGACCTGCCGCCGTTCTTGCAGGATCTGCTGGCCGCCCACATCGAACGTGTCCCGCAGGAGCCCTGCCGCTGCTCCACTGAGAGCTGCACCGGACGGTTCCTGTTCAGCACGAGCAGGGGCGGGCATCCCCGGCATAACAGGTACAGCACCCGCATCTGGCAACCAGCGGTGAACGGCGTCTACCCGCTCGGCAGCACCCGCAGACAGCCCCCCGGCCCAGTGCTGGTGGACATGGCGGCAGGCTGGCCGGGCAGACCGCTGCACCCGGCGTGGCCGTATGCGGGACCGGGCGAGTGGCAGCCTCCTCGTGGATTCGGGCTGCCCGCATGGGACGAACCGTTCACCGACGCACTGGCGATGCGGTGCCCGGTACCGACCTGCGGGGCGGGGCCGTGTAAGCCATGCCGTGCCACGAGTGGCCGTCAGATCACAGCCCACCAGCAGCGGATGAACGCGGCGGTCGAGGCCGGGCATGTACGCGACCGCGAACTGGCAGTGTGGCTGCCGATCAAACGAAGCATCACCCCCCACGGGATGCGGCACAGCCAGAAAGTCTGGATGGACGAGGACCGGATCCCCACCGTCCTCAAGCACGACCGCATGGGGCACGCGATGCCCGGCATCGGCGGCACCTACTCCCACGTGTCGGAGACGATGCGCGAACGGCTCGTCACGGCGCTGCAGACGCGCTGGGAGACGGCGCTAAAGCAGCGCGCGGCGCTATGCCCGATGTCCCCGGTGCCGCTGCTGAACGACCTGCTCACCCGACAGTAGGAAGATCATCTCCCGATCGTCTCCCAAACACCATTTCTGCTCAGCCCGGCCGGGCCGGTGAACTTCGAGGCCCGGCCGGGTTTGAGCAGGTCCAGGGGGTGCGCCTCAGTAGGACTTGGGCAGGCCCAGGGTGTGCTGGGCGACGAAGTTGAGGATCATCTCCCGGCTGACGGGGGCGATGCGCATGAGGCGGACGACGCCCGCGAGCATCCCGACGCCGTACTCGGTGGTGAGGCCGTTGCCGCCGTGCGTCTGGATCGCCTGATCGACGCAGTGGATCGCGGCCTCGGCGGTGGCGTACTTGGCCATGTTCGCGGCCTCGCCCGCGCCCTCGTCGTCGCCCGCGTCGTACAGCCAGGCGGCCTTCTGCCCCATCAGCCGGGCCAACTCCAGCTCGATCTTCGCCGCGGCGAGCGGGTGCGCGAGGCCCTGGTGGGCGCCGATGGGGGTCTTGAAGACCTGCCGCTGCACGGCGTAGGCGGTGGCCTTGCCGAGCGCGAGCCGGCCGATGCCGGCGCCCATCGCGGCCGCCATGATCCGCTCGGGGTTGAGGCCGGCGAACAGCTGGAGCAGCCCGCCGTCCTCGTCGCCGACGAGCGCGTCGTAGGGCAGCCGGACGTCGTCGAGGTGGCAGACGAACTGCTTCTCCGGCGACACGATCTCCATGTCGATGGGCGTGTACGTGAAGCCCGCGGTGCCGGTCGGGACGATGAACAGCGAGGGCCGCAGATTGCCCTTCTGGTCCTCGGTGCGGGCGACGAACAGGACGGCGTCGGCCTCGTCCACGCCGGAGATGAACGTCTTCTGCCCCCTCAGCACCCAGCCGTCGCCGTCCCGGCGGGCCGTGGTGGTGATGCGGTGGGAGTTGGAGCCGGCGTCGGGCTCGGTGATCGCGAACGCCATCTTCACCGACCCGTCGGCGAAGCGCGGCAGCCAGTGCGCGCGCTGCTCCGCGGTCCCGGACCGCGCGATGATCGTGGCGCAGATCGCCGGGGACACGACCATCAGCAGCAGCGGGCACCCGGCGGCGGCCAGCTCCTCGCAGACGGCGGCGAGGTCGCCGATGCCGCCGCCTCCGCCGCCGTACTCCTCGGGCACGTTCACGCCGAGGTAGCCGAGCCGCCCGGCCTCGTCCCACAGCTCGTCGGTCTTCTGCCCGGACCTGGCCTTCTCCACGTAGTAGGACGCGCCGTACTTCGCGCCCAGCTCGGCGACGGCCGCGCGCAGCGCCCGCCGCTCCTCGGTCTCGACGAAGCTCATGCGGGGTTCCCTCCGGCGGCGGTCTCGGTGGCGCTGGTCTCGGTGGCGGCGGTCTCGGTGGCGGCGGTCTCGATGACGGCGAGGACGGCGCCGGACTCGACCTGCCGTCCGGCGGCGACGTTCAGTTCCGCGACCGTCCCGGCGGACGGGGCGGTGATGCGGTGCTCCATCTTCATGGCCTCCAGGACGACGAGGACCTGCCCCTCGGCGACCTCGGCGCCCGCCTCGGTCTCCACGCGGACGACGGTCCCCGGCATGGGGGCGAGCAGGGAGCCGGGGGCGACCCGGGCGCTCGGGTCGGCGAACCGGGGGACGGCGGTGAGCGCCACCGGGCCGAGGCGGGAGTCGACGTGCACCGCGTCCCCGGCCGCGGCGACGGCGAAGGTCTCGCGGAGGCCGTCGAGGTCGAGCACGACCCGGTCCGGCGCGGCGGCGACCAGGGCGGCGCCGGGGCACAGCTCGGAGGTGAGGCCGTCCCGGTGCAGCAGGTAGTCGGCCTCGACCGTCCCGTACGGGCCCTCGAAGACGCGGCGCTGCGGCTGCGACCGCACGTTGCGCCACCCGGACGGGAGCCCGCCGAGCACCGGCGCCGCCGCCCGGTTCGCGGCGGCGAGCGCGAGGGCGGCGGCCAGCGCGGACGCCCGCACCGCCGCCTCGTCGGCCAGCGGCGCCGCCAGGGCGGCGAGACCGGTGCGGTCGAGATAGCCGGTGTCGGTGTCGCCGGCCAGGAAGCCCGGCTCCTCCAGGATCCGGACGAGCAGGTCCCGGTTGGTGGTGAGGCCGTGGACGCGGGCGCCGCGCAGGCCCGCGGCGAGCCGCCGGGCGGCGGCGGACCTGGTCGGGGCCCACGCGATCAGCTTGGCGAGCATCGGGTCGTAATGGACGCCGACCTCCGCGCCGCTCTCCACACCGCTGTCGAGCCGCAGCCCGCAGGCCGCCGGGACGGCGAACTCGGTGTCGGCGTCCGGCACCTCGAAGGTGCGCAGGGTGCCACTCGCGGGGCGCCAGTCGCGCGCGGGGTCCTCCGCGTACAGGCGGACCTCGATGGCGTGGCCGCGCGGCTCCGGCGGCGCCTCGGGCAGGCGGGCGCCCTCGGCGACCTCGATCTGGAGCCGGACGAGGTCCACCCCGTACACGCACTCGGTGACCGGGTGTTCGACCTGGAGGCGGGTGTTGACCTCCAGGAAGTAGAAGCGGCCGTCGCGGGCGAGCATGAACTCGACCGTCCCGGCGCCGGTGTAGCCGATGGCGCGGGCCGCGTCGGCCGCCGCCGCGCACAGCGCGGCGCGCAGGTCCGGGCCGACGGCCGGCGACGGCGCCTCCTCGACGATCTTCTGGTGGCGGCGCTGGATCGAGCATTCGCGCTCGCCGAGCGTCCAGACGGTGCCGTGGGCGTCGGCGAGGATCTGCACCTCGATGTGCCGCGCGCCCTCCAGCAGCGGCTCGCAGAACACGGCCGGGTCGCCGAACGCCGACTCCGCCTCGCGGCGCGCCGCCGCCACGGCGTCCTCCAGCTCGCCCGGCTCCCGCACGATCCGCATGCCGCGGCCGCCGCCGCCCGCGGACGCCTTCACCAGCAGCGGGAGGTCGGCGGCGGAGGCCCCGGCCGGGTCCAGCTCCGGCAGCACCGGGACGCCCGCGGCGGCCATCAGCTTCTTCGCCTCGATCTTCGAGCCCATCGCGGCGATCGCGTCCGGCGGCGGGCCGATCCAGGTCAGGCCCGCGTCCAGCACGGCCCGCGCGAACGCGGCGTTCTCCGACAGGAACCCGTAGCCCGGATGGACGGCGTCGGCTCCCGCGCCCGCCGCGACCGCGAGGAGCCGCTCCGCCGACAGGTACGTCTCGGCCGGGGTCGCGCCGGGCAGCCGCCCCGCGGTGTCGGCCTCGCGGACGTGCGGCGCGTCCGCGTCGGGGTCGGAGAACACCGCGACCGTCCCGATGCCGAGGCCCCGGCAGGCGCGCAGGACACGGCGGGCGATCTCGCCGCGGTTGGCGACCAGCACTGTGTTGATCATCGATTCGCTCACATCCGGAAGACGCCGAAGCCGTCGGCTCCGCGCACGGGCGCGTTGTGGACGGCGGACAGGCACAGGCCGAGGACGGTGCGGGTGTCGCGGGGGTCGATCACGCCGTCGTCGTAGAGCCGCCCCGACAGGAAGAACGGCAGCGACTCCGCCTCGATCTGCGCCTCGACCATCTCCCGCATGGCGCGGTCCTGGTCCTCGTCGTAGACCTGCCCGCGCGCCTCGGCGGCCTGCCGCGCCACGATCGACAGGACCCCGGCGAGTTGCTGCGGCCCCATCACCGCTGACTTCGCGCTCGGCCAGGTGAACAGGAACCGGGGGTCGTACGCCCGGCCGCACATGCCGTAGTTGCCCGCCCCGTACGAGGCGCCCATCACGATCGAGATGTGCGGCACGGTGCTGTTCGCCACCGCGTTGATCATCAGGGCGCCGTGCTTGATGATGCCGGCCTGCTCGTACTCCTTGCCGACCATGTAGCCGGTGGTGTTGTGCAGGAACAGCAGCGGCGTGTCGCTCTGGTTGGCGAGCTGGATGAACTGGGCCGCCTTCTGCGCCTCCGCGCCGAACAGGACGCCCTGCGCGTTGGCCAGCACCCCGACCTGGTAGCCGTGCACGCGCGTCCAGCCGGTGACGAGGCTCGTCCCGTAGAGCGGCTTGAACTCCTCGAACCGCGAGCCGTCCGCGATCCGGGCGATGACCTCGCGCGGGTCGAACGGGACCTTCAGGTCTTCGGGGACGATCCCGGCGAGTTCCTCCGGGTCGTACAGCGGCTCCTCCACCGGGCCGGGCGCCGGGCCGAGCCTGCGGTGGTTGAGGTTCCCGACGATCTGCCGGCCGAGGCGCAGCGCGTCGGCCTCGTCGGCGGCCATGTAGTCGGCGAGGCCGGACGTGCGGGCGTGCATCTCCGCGCCGCCGAGCTCCTCGTCATCGGCCTCCTCGCCGGTCGCCATCTTCACCAGCGGCGGCCCGCCGAGGAACACCTTCGCGCGCTCCTTCACCATGACGACGTAGTCGCACATGCCGGGGATGTACGCGCCGCCCGCGGTGGAGTTCCCGAAGACCAGCGCGATCGTCGGGATTCCGGCGGCCGACAGCCGGGTCAGGTCCCGGAACATCCGCCCGCCGGGGATGAAGATCTCCTTCTGCGTCGGCAGGTCCGCGCCGCCCGACTCGACGAGGTTGATGAGCGGGAGCCGGTTCTCCAGCGCGATGTCGGACGCCCGGAAGCTCTTCTTCACCGTCCAGGGGTTGCTGGACCCGCCCCGCACGGTCGGGTCGTTCGCCACGATCACGCACTCGACGCCCTCGACGACCCCGATGCCGGTGACGACGCTCGCGCCGACGGGGAAGTCGCTCCCCCACGCGGCGAGCGGGCTCAGCTCCAGGAACGGCGAGTCGGGGTCGAGGAGCAGCTCGATGCGTTCCCGTGCGAGCAGCTTCCCGCGCTTGCGGTGCCGCGCGACGTACTTCTCGCCGCCGCCTTCGAGGGCCTTGGCGTGCTCGGCGTCCAGCGCCGCGATCTTGTCCAGCATGGCGGCGCGGCGCTCCCGGTACTCGGGGCTCCGCGCGTCCAGCGTGCTCTTCAGGGTCAAAGGAGGGCCTCCGGGATGTCGACGAGGCGGGACCGCAGCCACTCCCCGAGGGCCTTGCCCTGCGGGTCGAACCGGGTCGAGGCCGATACGCCCTCCTGCAGCAGCCCCTCGACCACGAAGTTGACCGCGCGGAGGTTGGGCAGGACGTGCCGGTGGACGGTGTGCTCTTGCGTCTCGGGCAGGAGCTCCTTGAACCTCTCCACGGTGAGGAAGGGTTCGAGCCAGCCCCATTGGGCGCCGGTCCGGGCCCAGACGCCGATGTTGGCATCCCCGCCCTTGTCCCCGCTGCGAGCTCCGGCGACCCTTCCGAGGGGTACCCGGGCGACCGGTCCCCGCACCGCCGGGGGCTCGGGCGACGCGGCCTCAGTGACCGGCAGCGGTGCCGTGGCCGGTGCCGGGGCGATCGGCACGCGGACGCCGTCCGCGGTGACGGCGACGTGGTCGACCGCCTCGTTGGGGACGTACGCGGGCGAGTACACCCCGTACGGGCTCCCCTTGCCCGGTGGGGAGGTCATCGTGAAGCCCGGGTAGCCGGCGAGGGCCAGCTCCACCGCCGCGTTGCTGAACGCACGGCCGACCTTGTCCGGGTCGGGGTCGAGGACGGCGCAGCGCAGCAGCGCGGTCGCCTCCCCCTGCGTCGCGGGGTCGGGCCGGACGGCGCCGAGGAGCGTCCACTCCACCCGGGACGGCGGGGCACCGCCGAACGCGTCCGCCATCCGCGCCTTGACCGATTCCGCCTTGGCCTCGATGCCGAGGCCGGTGAGCACGAACGTCATCTCGTTGCGGTGGCCGCCGAGGTGGTTCAGGCACACCTTGGTGGCGGGCGGCGGCGGGGTGCCCTTGACACCGCTGATCCGCACGCGGTCGGGCCCGTCCTGGGCCAGCTCGACGGTGTCGAAGCGGGTCGTCACGTCGGGCCCGGCGTAGGACGGCCCGCCGATCTCGTAGAGGAGCTGTGCCGTGACGGTCTCGGTGGTCACGGCGCCGCCGGTCCCGTCGTGCTTGGTGATGACGCTGGAGCCGTCGGCGTGGATCTCCGCGATCGGGAAGCCCGGCGCCTTTACGTTGTAGATCTCTTCGAAGAAGGCGTAGTTCCCGCCCGTGGCCTGAGCGCCGCACTCCAGGACGTGCCCGGCGACGGTCGCGCCGGCCAGGGCGTCCCAGTCGTCCCGCGCCCACCCGAAGTGCGCGGCGGCGGGGCCCACCACCAGCGAGGCGTCGGTGACGCGGCCCGTCACCACCACATCGGCGCCGCGCTTCAGGCACTCGGCGATCCCCCAGGCGCCCAGGTAGGCGTTGGCGGTGAGCGGCGCGCCGTGGCGGGAGTCCGCGAAGCCGAGTTCCCCGGCCCGCGCCAGCAGGTCGTCGCCCTCGACATGGGCGACGCGCACCTCGATCCCGAGCCGCGCGGCCAGCTCCCGCAGCCGGCCCGCGAGCCCGCGCGGATTGAGCCCGCCGGCGTTCGCGACGATCGCGGTGCCCCGCTCCACCGCCAGCCCGAGCGACTCCTCCATCTGGCGCAGGAACGTGGCGGCGTACCCGGCGTCCGGGTCCTTCATCCTGCCGCGGCCCAGGATCAGCATGGTCAGCTCGGCGAGGTAGTCGCCGGTGAGGACGTCCAGCGGCCCGCCCTCCAGCATCTCCCGCACCGCGGCGAAGCGGTCGCCGTAGAAGCCCGAGGCGTTCCCGACCCGCAGGGGTTGGCTCATGCGAGAACCCTGCCACCCCGCCCCCAAAAAATCAATCACGCATGATTGTTTCCGCCGCTACGGCATGTGACGCAGGGCACGGCCCTGCCTGTCACGAAGACGAGGAAGGAAGAAGAACACCGCGACCCTGGAGGACCTGGTCGCCGCCCACGGCGACGCGGTGCTCCCGCTCGAGATGGACGTGACCGACAGGGCCGCCGTCTTCGAGGGCGTGAAGCGGGCCGGGGAGCACTTCGACCGGCTCGACGTGATCGTCGACAACGGGCGTCCGGGCGGCGCTGCCCTACCTGACCCGCTGATCCAGCGGGCCTACGAGGACCGTCTCCAGATGTGGGCCGACGGCCAGGACCTCTCGGCGGCGGCAACACGGCGCCGAGCCCACCGGCTGACCGTTCAGCCGACCGGCTGACGGTCAGAGATCGAGGGCACCCGCCTTGGCCCGGGCGACCAGCCCGGCGAAAGCGGCCCGGTCCATGGCGAGGTGCCCCGCCCCGGGGTCCTTGCTGTCACGGACACCGATGACGGCGCCCCCCTTCGCGACCTCGACGCACATCCCGCTGTTTCCGCCGCTGTGACTGCTCTTGCGCCAGATGGCTGACGAGAAGTCGGTCGTCTTCACAGTTCCTCCATCGCCTTGCGGATCGCGGCCCGCGAGTCCTCGGCGTTCAGCGCTTTGGACCTGATCAGTTCGAACAATACGCGAAGTTCGGCGACATATCCGTCATCGTCGATGAGGCGGCCACGCCCGCACGCCATCTCGGCATAGCCCGCGTCGGGCTCTCCCTGCGCGGACAGGATCGTGAATGCCCCCTCGGGACAGAGTTCAGCGTCCTCGGGGACCACATGGATGTGGATGTGAGGCAACTCGGACAACTTCAGCAGGTGCTCGAGTTGAGCGCGCATGACCGCGGGGCCGCCGAACGACCGGCGGAGTACCGATACGTCGAGGAGGGCGGTGATGACGGGCGGCTCCGCGCGCACCAGGATCTCTTGCCGTTTCATGCGCGCGGCGATGCGGCGTTCGAGCATCTCCGGCTGCAGGCCTTCGCGCAGGACGGCCCGCGCATAGTCCTCGGTCTGGAAGAGGCCGGTGATCACGAAGTCCTCGTAGATCTTGCTCATGCACGCCTCTGCCTCGGCCTCGATGAACTCGGGGAATCCGGCCGGGAGGCCGGTCTCCTCGATGACGCGCGGGTAGAGGGCTTCGAAGAACTGGGGCAGGCCGAAGACCTCGTCCAGTTTCTGGCAGACCTTGAAGGTCGGACGGCGAGTGCAGAGTTCGATGCCGCTGACCAGACTGCCGGAGATGTGCACTTTTGCCCCGAGAGCCGGTTGCGACCAGCCTTTTTCTTCTCGCATGCGCTTGAGGTGGAAAGCGAAGAATGCTCGAACCGATTCTGAGGGGGGCGGGGTCGACATGAGAATCCTCCTCAACCGCACGGGGGGTTGTGCGGCAGTCCAGTCACTTGTGGAGACCATTCCATAGCCGACAGTAATCGGATCGGCCGAAGATTGTGGCCCGTACGGCAATTCCGCCACGACGAAACGAGCCGATCATGAAACGTGCCGAGCAATTCGTCCGCCACCGCGCCCAGGAGGCGTGACGGGATGGGAGCACACGAGCGCCGCCCCGGAGGCCGCGTCCTGCCGCCGCCTCCTTCCGAGCCGGAGATCGCCCGACGGCCGGGAACGGCGATCCCGCAGCGCGAGCGGATCACCTTCCTGGTCCGCCTCGCCGAGAGGTTCCCTCCGGCCGCGGGGCTGATGACGGCCTTCACCACGGTCGACGGCTATCCCGTCCTCCATGTGATCCCGCACGGCGTCCCCGGGCGGGCGATCTCGGTCGGCTGCCGCTACCGCAACGGGCGGTGGTGGTTCTACAACGTGCGCACCGGCGTGCAGATCCGGCCGGCCAACGACCTGGACGCCGCAGCGCGCCTCATCGCGGCGGCCGTGAGGCAGGTGAAGCGATGACGGTACTGGAGCGCGGGGACGACTCATCGAACGTCGGCGGGCCGAGCTGGGTCACGGACCACCGTTCGAGAGCGCGCACCATGTTCACGTGGGACGTCCGCGCCGGCGACCGCGGATGGTCCGGAGTGACCGGCGACCGCGACACGGCGATGCGGCATGTGCACCAGACCCTTGTGGCGCAGGAACCCGGCGCCTGGGGGACGGTTCAGCAGGTCGCGCTCGAACCGCTGGGGCGCATCCGCTACGTCCGTCTCCGCACGGTCGCCGAAGCGTGGGTGGACGCGCGAACCCGCGCGGTCGTGTGGCGCCACGGATGAGAGATAAATCAATCGCGCATGATTGTTTCTTGCCGGGATCGTTGGTTGACTGGAAGGCCACCGGACCAAGGAACCCATGACCGCTCAGGCACTCCCCCGCGAACCCCAGCAGGACCGCAGCCGCGCGACCAGGCAGCGCCTCCTGGAGGCCGCCGTCGACTGCCTGGCCTCCGTCGGCTGGGCGGGGACGACCGTGGCCGTGGTCGCCGAGCGCGCGGGAGTGTCCCGGGGCGCCGCCCAGCATCACTTCCGCACGCGGGAGGAACTGGTGACGGCGGCGGTCGAGTACGGATCCGAGGTGCGGATGGCGCAGATGCGCGAACGGCTGGACGGGCTCGCCGGCCACCGCCCGTCCACCAGCGACATCGTCGCCGTGCTCGGCGAGATGTACACGAGCCCGCTCTTCCGCGCCGCACTTCAACTCTGGGTCGCGGCCAGTTCCGATGAGCAGCTCCGAGCACAGGTCCTCCCCCTCGAAACCCGCGTGGGGCGGGAAGCGCACCGCCTCACCGTCGAGGCCCTCGGCGTGGACGAGAGCGTCCCCGGCGTCCGCGAGACCGTCCAGGCGACCCTCGACCTGGTCCGCGGCTTGGGCCTGGCCGACCTGCTCACGGACGACTCGGCCCGCCGCAACCGCCTGCTGCACCAGTGGGCGGCCACCCTGGACCAGGCCCTCGGCCGCTGATTCCGCCGCGCCGCCCGGCAGACTTGCCGGGACGTCGAAAGAACATCGGAAGGTACGCAATGCTGCATCTGCTGCGCCTGGAATACACGGGCTCGGAAGAGGCCGCCGGACCGCATATCGCCGCGCACGTCGCGTTCCTCGAACAGCACCATGGCGCGGGCACGTTCCTCCTGTCCGGCCAGAGCGTCCCCACGTCGGAGGGCGGTCTCATCATCGCCGCCGGCGTCGACCGGCAGGAGGCGGAGAAGATCGCCGAGGAGGATCCGTTCGTCCGGGCCGGGGTCGCGCGCTACACCATCACCACCGTCGCGCCCGGACGCGTGCACCCGGCGCTCACCACCCTCACCGGCGGGCAGGTCGTCGCTCCGAAATGAGAAAGGCCCCGCCGTGACGGCGGGGCCTTCCTGCAATATAAGTCCGGCGGCGTCCTACTCTCCCACACAGTCTCCCATGCAGTACCATCGGCGCTGAAGGGCTTAACTTCCGGGTGCGGAATGGGACCGGGTGTTTCCCCTTCGCCAAAACCACCGAACGCCTCAACGCACCACCCTCACGGGCGGGCAAATCAACGTCCGAGCGACTCAACTCGGTATGTATTTTTATGACTGCGGTTCCCGGATTGTTTCCTGAGAACCACACAGGGACGCGAACAAACCCACAACAGCGACTCACTTTGAACGTTCAGTGTGTTCAAGCCACTCGGCCTATTAGTACCGGTCGACTCCACACGTTACCGCGCTTCCATCTCCGGCCTATCAACCCGGTCGTCTACCGGGGGCCTTACACCCAC
>NZ_FZOR01000060.1 GCF_900188445.1 Actinomadura meyerae | reverse complement strand
CGAACCACCTACCAGGCCACCATCGCCATCGACATCCTCACCCCGACCAACTCGACAACAGCCGAAGACCCTTAACTTCCCGGCATTGGGGCTAGGCTCCGGCTGGACGAGTGGATCATGGACGGGGTGAGTTCGGGTGAGCGAGCGGGCGTTCTGGGTGGGGACGTACACCGGTGCGGCGGGCGACGGGGCCGGCATCTACCGGGTGGTGCGGGACGCCGGCGGGGTGTTGGGGCCGCCCGAGCTCGCGGCCGAAGCGGTGAACCCGTCCTACCTCGCGGTGCATCCCGGGAAGGGCGTGCTGTACGCGGTGCGCGAGGAGGATGCGGGGGGTGTAACCGCCTATGCGGTTGAAGGTGGACGGCTGCGGGAGATCGGGCGGCGGGCGGCCGGGGCGCTGCCGTGCCACCTGTCCGTGACGCCGGACGGCGGCCACCTGGTCGCCGCCGACTACGGCTCCGGGACGGTCCGGGCCTACCCGCTGGCGGGCGACGGCGGGTTCGCCGGGGACGCCTCGGTGGTGGCGGGGCACGGCAGCGGGCCTCGGACCGACCGGCAGGAAGGCCCGCACGCCCACATGGTCGTGCACGCTCCGGATGGGACCGTGCTGACGACCGACCTCGGCGCCGACCTCGTCCGCTCGTTCCGGATCGAGGGCGGTGCGCTGCGGCTCGCCGGGGAGACGCCGCTGCCGGCCGGGTACGGGCCGCGGCACATGGTCGTCCACCCGGGCGGGCACGTGCACGTGCTGACCGAGCTGGCGGCGGTCGTGGTCACGCTGCGTCCGCTGGACGGGTACGCGCGGCTGGAGGTCGCGGGCGAGTCGCCCGCGACGGCCGGTCCCGCGGGCTCCGCGGCCCAGGGCGCGGCGATCAGGCTCGGGGACGGCGGCCGGTTCGCCTACACCTCCATGCGCGGCACGGACGTGGTGACGGCGCACCGGGTGCTGGACGGCGGCGCGGCGCTCGCGCCCGTCGCGGACGTCCCCTCGGGCGGGCACTGGCCCCGCGACCTGTACGTGGACGGCGAGTGGATGCACGTGGCGAACGAGCGCGGCGGCGCGATCGCGACCTTCCGGATCGGCGGCGACGGCGTCCCGGTGCCGGCGGGGGCGCCCCTCGCCGTCCCGTCGCCGGTGTGCGTGATCCCCGCCTGACGGGCGTTTCCTGGGAGGCCACCCGGGCACGTGCCGGTCAACGGACCGGACGATCAGGGAGCATCCCGACATGACGACGATCGCGACGACCAACCCCGCGACGGGCGAGGTCGAAAAGACCTTCGACGCGTACTCCGACGCGGAGGTCGACCGCCGCGTCGCGCTGGCGGCGGAGACGTTCGCCTCCTACCGCAACACTCCGCTGGAGCGGCGCGCGGAGTGGATGAACGCGGCGGCGGACATCCTCGACCGGGAGTCCGAGCAGATCGGCGCCATGCTGACGACGGAGATGGGCAAGACGCTGAAGTCCGCCGGGGCGGAGGCGCAGAAGTGCGCGAAGGCGTGCCGGTACTACGCCGAGCACGCGGCGGAGTTCCTCGCCGACCGGCGCCCCGCCGCGCCGGGCGACGTCGGCGCGTCCGACGCCTACGTCCGCTACCGGCCGCTCGGCCCGGTGCTGGCGGTCATGCCGTGGAACTTCCCGCTCTGGCAGGTGATCAGGTTCGCGGCGCCGGGCCTGATGGCGGGGAACGTCGGGCTGCTGAAGCACTCCTCGAACGTCCCGCAGACGGCGCTGTTCCTGGAGGACCTGTTCCGCCGCGCCGGGTTCCCCGAGGGCGGGTTCCAGACGCTGCTGATCGGCTCGGCGAAGGTCGAGCGGGTGCTGCGCGACCCGCGGGTGAAGGCCGCGACGCTGACCGGCAGCGAGCCCGCCGGACGCTCGGTCGCCGCCATCGCCGGGGACGAGATCAAGCCGACCGTGCTGGAGCTCGGCGGCAGCGACCCGTTCGTGGTGATGCCGTCCGCCGACCTGGAGGCGGCGGCGCGCACGGCGGCGGAGTCGCGGTGCCTCAACAACGGGCAGAGCTGCATCTCCGCGAAGCGGTTCATCGTCGACATCGGCTGCGCCGACGAGTTCGAGCGGCTGTTCGTGGAGCACATGCGCGCGCAGCGGGTCGGCGACCCGATGGACGACGCCACCGACGTCGGCCCGCTCGTCAGCGAGCAGGGCCGCGCCGAGGTCGAGGAGCTCGTCGCGGACGCGGTCGGCAAGGGCGCGTCGGTGCTGTGCGGCGGGCGGCGCCCGGAGGGGCCGGGCTGGTTCTACCCGCCGACCGTGATCGGCGGGGTGACGCCGGAGATGCGGATGTACCACGAGGAGGTCTTCGGGCCGGTCGCGTCGCTGTTCCGGGTGCGCGGGGTGTCGGAGGCGGTGGAGGTCGCGAACGCGACGGGCTTCGGGCTCGGCTCCAACGCCTGGACCCGCGAGGACGACGAGCGGGAGCGGTTCGTCCGCGAGCTGGACGCCGGGCAGGTGTTCATCAACGGCAAGACGACCTCGTACCCGGAGCTGCCGTTCGGCGGGGTGAAGCGGTCCGGCTACGGGCGCGAGCTGTCGGCGGACGGCATGCGCGCGTTCTGCAACGCGAAGACCGTCTGGGTCGGCTGACCCCGCGTCACAGCTCGACGTGGCGGCCCGCGCCGGCCGCGCGGGCGCGTTCGACGATCACCGACGCGGCGGCCGTGTCCTGCACGCCGATGCCGACGCTGTTGTAGAAGAGGATGTCGGCGGGGTCCTCGCGGCCGGGGGCCAGGCCCGCGACGACGGGCCCGAGCGGCCGCACCTCCTCCGGGCTCAGGTGCCCGGCGCGGATGGCCGCCACGACGGGCCCGGCGTGGTCGAGCGCGGTCGCCACGTCGTCCACGACGACGGCCGCCGACCGGGTGAGGACGTCGTCGTCGACCTCCGCCCGGTCCGGCGCGAAGGACCCGACGCTCAGGACCGTGCATCCCGGGTCGAGCCACGCGCCGAGGACGACGGGCTCGGCACTGGTCGTGGCGGTGACGACGATCTGCGCGTCCTCCACCGCCTCCCGGACGGACGCCGCGCGTTCGACCGGCGTTCCCAGCTCCTCCGCCAGCTCGGCGGCGACGGTGCACGTGTCCGGGTGGCGGCAGGCCAGGGCCGTCCGGGCGATCGGGCGGACCGCCGCCATCGCGCGGACGTGCGCGCGGCCCTGGACGCCGCAGCCGGCCACCGCGAGCCGGGACGCGTCCGGCACCGCGAGGTGGTCGGCGGCCACCGCGCTCGCCGCGGCCGTCCGCAGCGTGGTGACCGCCTCCCCCTCGATGATCGCGACGGGCCGGCCGTCCACCGGGTCCTGCACGGCCACGAGCGCGGCGACGGTCGGCAGCCCGCGCGCCGCGTTGCCGGGGTGGACGCTGCCGAACTTGGCGACGGCGCCGGTGCCGGGCAGCCGGGAGACGTAGCAGAACGCGACGTCGCCGTCCGGGCCGTCCAGCAGCAGCCGGGGCGCGAGCCGGGCCTCGCCGCGGCCGAGCGCGCCGAACGCGGCCCGCTGCGAGGCGATCGCCGCCGGGAGGTCGAACACGGCGCGCACGTCGGCGGCGGACAGCAGCAGGACTTCGGCCATGGGGTGATCTTCGCGACCCCGCCGCCGCGCTGTCGAGGGCGGAAGGGCAAGCGGTTCTTATCGATCACTACATGAGATCGCATGCTCGGCCGCCTCGACGGCCGTCCCGCGGCGTTCCACGCTTTCAGCATCCCGCACCGCGAGCGACGGAGAGGCGCCGATGACCCCACTGACACCGCCGGACCGCCGCCGCCGGTTCCGCCTGCTCGCCGCGGCCGGCGCCGGCCTGCTGCTGGCCCCGCTCGCCGCGGCGTGCGGGTCGGGCGGCGAGGGCGGTTCCGGCCCCATCAAGATCGGCGTCCCGGCGCCGCTGAGCGGCGACTCCGCCTCCGCCGGGCAGGACATCCTGGCCGCCGCCAAGGTGGCGGCGGCCGAGATCAACGAGGCCGGCGGGGTGGACGGCCGGACGGTCGAGATCGTCGAGGCCGACGACCAGTGCAGCGCCCAGCAGGGCGCGCAGGCCGCGCAGAAGCTGCTGAACAGCGGGGTCGTCGCGGTCGCCGGAGGGTACTGCTCGGGCGCGGCGGTGCCGGCGATCCCGATCTACGGCCGGCGGAACGTCCCGTTCGTGATGGACGCCTCCACGAACCCGTCCCTCACCGACTCCGGCAAGGGCAAGGTGTTCCGCACCTGCGGGCGCGACGACAACCAGGGCACGGTCGCCGCCAAGTTCATGACGGGCGAGCTGCGCGCGCGCCGGATCGCGCTGCTGCACGACAACACCACCTACGCCAAGGGCCTGGCGGACGCGGCGGCGTACTCGGTGAAGCAGCTCGGCGGGCAGGTCGTCTACCAGGACGCGCTCCAGCCGGGCCAGTCCGACTACAGCCCCGTGCTCACCAAGGTCGCCTCGACGCGGCCGGACGTGCTGTACTTCACCGGCTACTTCGCCGAGGCGGGGCTGCTGATGAAGCAGCGCGATCAGCTCGGGCTGAAGTTCACCCTGATGGGCGGCGACGCGACGACCGACTCGACCGTCCTGAAGACGGCGGGCCGGGCCGCCGCGGGCTACGTCGCCACGACCGCGCCGCTGGCCAAGGACCTGCCCGCCGCCGGGAAGTTCGTGTCCGCCTACAAGAGCGCGAACGGCGCCGACCCCGGGCCGTTCTCGGTGTACGAGTACGACGCGGTCAAGGTCGTCGCGAAGGCGGTCGACGACGCGGGGTCCACCAAGGGCGCCGACATCACCGCCGCGCTCCACAAGATCAAGGACTTCCCCGGCATCACCGGGCCCATCACCTTCGACGCCAAGGGCGACCGGACCGACCCGCTCTACATCACCGTCCGCGTCGAGGGCGGCGCGTTCACCGCCTACAAGAAGCTCGACAAGAGCGGCGCCACCTGGGTGGACGCCAAGACCTCGTGACGAGGCCCCGGCCATGAGCGAGTTCGTCCAGTACCTGGTGAACGGGCTGACGATCGGGGCGTTCCTCGCGCTGATCGCGCTCGGCTACTCGATGATCTACGGGGTGGTCCGGCTGATCAACTTCGCGCACGGCGACGTGTTCATGATCGGGGCGTTCGCCGGGTTCGGGACGCTGACCACCCTCGGGGCGACCGGCGGGATGGCGCTGCCCGCCGTGCTCGCCGCCGTCGCGGTCGGCGCGCTGACCACCGGCGTCGTCGGCACCGGGATCGCCAGGGCCGCCTACGTCCCGCTGCTGTCCTCGCCGCGGCTGGCGCTGCTGATCGCCGCGATCGGGGTGTCGCTGGCACTGGAGGAGGGCGTCAAGGTGCTGACCCACGCCCGGTTCAAGTCCTACCCGAACGCGCTGGACGGCGGGCAGATATTCAGCGGCGCCGTCCGCGTCACCTACGGCCAGCTCGCGCTCGTCCTGCTGTCGCTGGCGCTGATGGCGGCGCTGTGGCTGTTCGTCACCCGGACCGTGACCGGGACGGCGATGCGCGCCCTCGCGATGGACCGCGACGCGGCCCGGCTCCAGGGCATCAACGTCGAGCGGCTCATCCTCGCCACGTTCTTCGTGGGGTCGCTGCTCGCGGGGGCGGCGGGCGTCATGTACGGGCTCTACTACGTGCAGATCAGCTTCGGGATGGGGTTCCTCATCGGGCTGCGCGCGTTCACCGCCGCCGTGCTCGGCGGCATCGGCAACCTGCCGGGGACGATGGTCGCGGGCGTCGCGATCGGGCTCGTCCAGTCGTTCTCCGCCGGGTACGTCTCGTCCCGCTGGACGGACGTCATCATCTTCGGCCTGCTCATCGCGGTGCTGGCGCTGAGACCGACCGGCCTGTTCGGCGAGCGCGTCGTGGAGCGCGCGTGAGGCGCCGCGCGGGCGTGCGGGCCCGGTTCGGAGTGTCTGCCCGGTACGAGGGGTGGGCCCGGTACGGCGGCTGGCCGCTGCTGATCGCGGCGGCGCTCGCCGCCGGCCTGGTCCTCGACGACTACGCGCTGACCGTCGTCGGCACGATCCTGATCTACGCGATCCTCGGGCTCGGCATCAACATCGTCGTCGGGTACGCCGGGCTGCTCGACCTGGGGTTCGCGGCGTTCTTCGCGATCGGCGCCTACACGGCCGGGCTGCTGATGCTGAAGCTGGAGTGGGACTTCTGGCCGACGCTGCCCGCCGCCATCGCCGCCGCCGCGGCCGCCGGGGTGGTGATCGGCTATCCGACGCTGCGGCTGCGCAGCGACTACCTCGCGATCGTCACGCTCGGCTTCGGCGAGATCATCCGGATCACGGTGGTGAACCTGGAGGTCACCGGCGGCCCGAACGGGCTGACCGGCATCCCGCCGGTGGCGCTCGGCGGCCGGGAGATCGTCGTGCCGCGGGACTTCTTCTACCTGGCCCTCGCGTTCTTCACCGCGGTGCTGGCCGCGACGGCGCTGCTGGCGCGGACGCGGCTGGCGTACGCGTGGCGGGCGATCCGGGCCGACGACACCGCCGCCGAGGCGGTCGGCGTCCCGGCCCGGCGGGTGAAGCTGCTCGCCTACGTGCTCGGCGCGATGACCGGGGCCGTGGCGGGCCCGCTGAACGCCGCGCAGCTCGGCACCGTCGACCCGTCCAGCTTCACGTTCCTGACCTCGCTGATGATCCTGCTCGTGGTGATCATCGGCGGGATGGGCAGCCGGCCCGGCGTCATGGTCGGCGCGGTCGTGATCGTCGCGCTGCCGGAGGCGCTGCGGACCGTCCAGGAGTACCGGGGGCTGTTCTTCGCGCTGCTGCTCATCGCGATCGTGATCCTGCGGCCGCAGGGGGTGTGGCCGTACCGGCCGCGCCGGCTGCGGCTCCCGGCGGAGGCGGGCCCGGCGCCGCAGCCGCCGCCCGCCGCGTCCGGGACGCTGCTGGAGGTGGACGGCCTGTCCCGGGCGTTCGGCGGCGTCACGGCCCTGGAGGGGCTCGCGCTCCGCGCGGGCGCCGGGCAGGTGGTGAGCGTGATCGGCCCGAACGGCGCGGGGAAGACGACGGCGTTCAACTGCGTCACCGGGATGATCCGGCCGTCCGCCGGGTCGGTGGTGCTGGCCGGGCGGAGCGTGCGCGGGCTGCCCCCGCACCGGGTCGCCGCCGCCGGGCTCGCCCGGACGTTCCAGAGCATCCGGCTGTTCGAGGAGATGACGGTCGCCGAGAACGTCCTGATCGGCCGGTTCGCCCGCGACCGGGGCCTGCTGCGGCCGCCGTCCCGCGCCGACCTGGAGGCGGTGCGGCGCTGCCTGGAGTTCACCGGCCTGCTGGAGGAGGCCGACCGCCCGGCGGGCGGGCTCCCCTACGGCGGCCGGCGGCGGCTGGAGATCGCGCGGGCGCTCGCCGCCGAGCCCCGCGTGCTGCTGCTGGACGAGCCGGCGGCGGGCGCGAACCCCACCGAGAAGCGGGCGCTGATGGAGCTGATCGCCCGCATCGGCGCGCTCGGTACCGCGGTCGTGCTGATCGAGCACGACGTCGCGCTGGTCATGTCGATCTCCGACCGGGTGACCGTGCTGGAGAACGGCCGGGCCATCGCCGCGGGGCCGCCCGCCGAGATCCGCGCGGACCCGCGGGTCGTCGCCGCCTACCTCGGCGTCCCGGACGACCCGGAGACGGGCCTCGTCACGGAGGTGCTGCGATGACGCTGCTGCGGGTGAGCGGCCTGCACGCCCGGTACGGGGCGGTGGAGGCGCTGGCGGGCGTCTCGTTCGAGGTCGGCGAGGGCGAGATCGTCGCGCTGCTCGGCAGCAACGGCGCCGGGAAGACCACCGCGCTGCGCACGGTCACCGGCCTGCACCGGGCCCGGTCGGGGCGCGTCGAGTTCGGCGGGCGCGACATCACCCGGCTCGCCGCGCACCGGATCGTCGCGGCGGGGCTCGGGCACGTCCCGGAGGGCAGGCGGGTGTTCCCGGCGCTGAGCGTCGCGGAGAACCTGCTGCTCGGCGGCTACCTGCGGCGCCGCGACCGGGCGGCGGTCGCGGCCCGCCGGGGGGAGGTGTACGCGATGTTCCCCCGGCTCGGCGAGCGGCGCGGGCAGCTCGCCGGGCTGCTGTCGGGCGGCGAGCAGCAGATGCTCGCGATCGGCCGGGCGCTGATGCTGCGGCCCCGGCTGCTGGCCCTGGACGAGCCGACGATGGGCCTGGCGCCGCAGACGGCGCAGCAGGTGCTGCGCGTCGTCCGGGACATCCGCGACCAGGGCGCCACGGTCCTCATCGTGGAGCAGAACGCGCACCAGACGCTGCGGCTCGCCGACCGCGCGTACGTCCTGGAGACGGGCCGGGTCGTCCTGGACGGCCCGGCGGCGGCGCTCGCGCGCGACGACCGGGTGAAGGCCGCCTACCTCGGCGGCGACCCGGTCATCGAGCCGACCTGACGAGCGCCTCGGCCGCGTCCTCGATCGCCCGCTCCGACAGCAGGACGCGGCCGGCGGCGTCGCCGAGCGGGATGAAGCTGTCCTCGCTCGCGACCCGGGCCGCCCGCCCCGCGAACCCGGCGTCGGCGAGCGCCGCGAGGACGCCCTCGGACACGCCGCCGGTGCGGCGCGTCTCGTCCGCCACCAGGACGGCGCCGGTGGCGCGCGCCTCGCGGAGCAGGTCCGCGACCGGCAGCGGGGCCAGCCACCTCAGGTCGAGGACACGGCAGCGGACGCCCCGTGCCGCGAGGCGCCGCGCGGCCCGCAGGCTCATCCGCACGCCGTTGCCGAACGTGGCGATGGTGAGGTCGCGGCCGTCGCCGTAGGTGCGGGCCCGCCCGACCGGAACCGTCCCGCCGGCGGGGGCAAGCCAGCCGCCGTCGCCGTCCTCGTGCAGGTCGCGGACGTGGTAGAGGGCGATCGGCTCCAGCACCGCGCACACCCGGCCGTCCCGCTCGGCGGCGTCGGCGCAGGCGCGCAGCATCCCGGCGGCGTCGTCGGGCCGGGCGGGCGAGGCGATCACGAGCCCGGGGACGTCGCGGAGCGCGGCGACCGCGTTGTCGTTGTGGAAGTGGCCGCCGAACCCCTTCTGGTAGGCGTAGCCGGCGATCCGCACGACCATCGGGTTGCGGTACCGCCCGGACGAGAAGAACGGCAGCGTCGCCGCCTCGCCGCGGATCTGGTCGGCGGCGTTGTGCAGGTAGGCGAGGTACTGGATCTCGGGCACCGGCAGCATCCCGGCGAGCCCGAAGCCGAGCGCGAGGCCGAGGACCGACTGCTCGTCCAGGATCGTGTCGAACACCCGCGCCGCCCCTGCCCGCTTCAGGAGCCCGCGGGTGACGCCGTAGACGCCGCCCTTGCGCGCCACGTCCTCGCCGAAGACGACCATCCCCGGACGCTCGTCCAGCAGCGCGGCGAGCGTCCGGTTGATCGCCTGCGCCACCGTGACCGGTTCGCCCGCGGGGGCCCGCTCGCACCGGGAGGGGGTGTACCGGAGCGGTGCCATGACCTCGGCGGCGGACGAGAGGCGCGGCGCGTCGGCGACCTCGTCGGCCAGGGCCGCCACCTCGGCGCGCTTGGCCTCGTAGCGGTCGGTGATCCCGGCGGGCGTCGCCGCTCCCAGGTCCACGAGCAGCCGCGCGGTCCCGAGGAGGGGGTCGCGGTCGAGGTCGGCGGCCAGTTCGGCGGGCGTCCGGTAGGCCGACTCGGCGTCGGATCCGGCGTGGCCCATCAGCCGCACGGTGCGCAGGTGCAGGAACGCCGGACGGCGGTGCTCGCGCACCCAGGCGGCGGCCTCCGCGGAGACGGCGAAGGCGTCGGCGAGGTCGCAGCCGTCCGCGTGGAAGTAGGCGAGGCCGGGGCGCGAGCCGTAGGCGGCGTGGATCCAGCCGGGCGCCGTCCGGACGCTGATGCCGAGGCCGTTGTCCTCGCACACCAGCAGCAGCGGCAGGGGCAGCCCCTGGAACGCGCAGTTCACGGCCGCGTTGACGGCGCCCGCCGCGGTGGAGTGGTTGGCGGAGGCGTCGCCGAAGCTGCACACGACGACGGCGTCGCGCGGCCACGGCGTCGCCAGGCCGAGGCGGGCCGCGCGTTCGATCGCGAACGCCAGGCCGAGCGCGCGCGGGAGGTGCGAGGCGATCGTGGACGTCTGCGGGATGACGTTCAGCGGGCCGCTGCCGAACACCTTGTGGCGCCCGCCCGCGATGGGCTCCTCGGCGGCGGCGACCAGGCCCAGGAGCACGTCCCGGAGCGGCGTCTGGCCGGGGACCTGGCGTGCGCGCTCCAGGAAGAACGCGCCCGAGCGGTAGTGCAGCAGCGCGGGGTCGTCGGGGCGGAGCGCGGCGGCGACCGCGGCGTTGCCCTCGTGGCCGGACGAGCCGATCGTGTAGAAGCCGCGGCCGCGCGCCCGGAGCAGCCGGGCCGCCAGGTCGAGGTGGCGGCTGCCGAGCTGGGCGTCGAACAGCTCCAGGCACCGCTCGGGGGTCAGCGGGCCCGGCGCGGTCAGCGCCCCGGACGGCGGGGACGGCGCCAGGGACGCGGCCGCCTCCAGGAAGTGCGCGTCGGCGGGTTCGGGCATGCGTCGAGCATCGACTGGGGCGGCCCGCTATCCCAGCCCCGCGAGACCGCCGACCGGTTGTGACTTGGCCAAGGAACGCTTAACGCCCCGGGGCGGCGGGAGGCTCAGCCGGGCTTGGGCTCGCGTTAAGGAAGCCGCGCTCTGTCCGATCTTGGCTCGGCTCGGCGGCCCGTTCAGGCTGGAACCGTGCTCTCCTCCCTCATCGGCGGCGCCCGGATCCCGGCGGGCCCGCGCGTGTACCGCTCCACCGACCCGTCCCGCACGTCCGAGACGGTCGCCGAGGTGTCCCTGGCGGGCGCGGACGACTTCATGTGCGCCTGCCGGGCCGCCCGCGCCGCTCAGGACGCGTGGCGGGACGTGCCGCCGCCCGTGCGCGGGCAGGCGGTCGCCGCGCTCGGCCGGCTGGTCGAGGCGAACAAGGCGGCGCTGGCCCGCGTCGTCGTCCGCGAGGTCGGCAAGCCGTACGCCGAGGCCCTCGGCGAGGTCCAGGAGATCGCCGACACCTGCGCGTTCTTCCTCGGCGAGGGGCGGCGGCTGTACGGTCAGACCGTCCCGTCGGAGATGCCGGACAAGCAGCTGTTCACCTTCCGCGACCCGGTCGGCGTCGTCGCCGTCGTGACCGCCGGGAACTTCCCGGTCGCGGTGCCGTCCTGGTACATCGTCCCGGCGCTGCTGTGCGGGAACACGGTCGTGTGGAAACCCGCGGAGTACGCGGCGGCGTGCGCCGAGGCGTTCTCCGCGCTGCTGGCGCACGCCGGGCTTCCGGACGGCGTCCTCAACGTCGTGTACGCCGGCGGGCCGGAGACGTTCGCCGGGCTGGAGCGGGCGCTCGGCGAGGGGCTCGTCGGCAAGGTCGGCTTCACCGGCTCCACCGAGGTCGGGTCGCGGATCGGGGAGCTGTGCGGGCGCCACCTCCAGACGCCGTGCCTGGAGCTCGGCGGCAAGAACCCGATGGTCGTCACCGAGGACGCGGACCTCCCGCTCGCCGTCGAGGGCGCGCTGTTCTCCGGGTTCGGGACGGCGGGGCAGCGCTGCACGTCGCTCGGCACGGCGATCGTCCACGAGTCGGCGCACGGCGAGTTCGTCCGGCTGCTGGACGCGGCGGTGCGGGCCGCGACCGTCGGCGACCCGGCGGGCGACGTGCTGTACGGGCCGCTGATCAGCGAGCGGTTCGCGGACGGGTTCGAGAAGACCCTCGGCTGGATCGGTCCCGGCCACACCCTGCACGGCTCGACCGGCACCGGCCGGATCACGGCGGCGAACCCGCGCGCGGGCTTCACCGGCGACGCCGCCGCGGGCCTGTACTACCACCCGGTGGTCGTGGACGGGGTCGGGCCGGGCGACGAGCTGTTCATGAACGAGACCTTCGGCCCGATCATCGGGGTGGCATCCTACCGCACGCTGGACGAGGCGATCGAGCTGGCGAACGCGCCCGGCTACGGCCTGTCGGCGTCCATCTACACGACCGATCCGGCGAAGGCGTTCGCGTTCCGGCGGCGGATCTCGGCGGGGATGGTGAGCGTCAACAACTCCACGTCCGGTGCGGAGGCGCACCTGCCGTTCGGCGGCAACGGGCGCTCGGGCAACGGCAGCCGCCAGTCGGGCGCCTGGGTGCTGGACCAGTTCACCCGCTGGCAGTCGATGAACTGGGACTACTCCGGACGGCTGCAGAAGGCGCAGATGGACGTCCCGCAGATCGAGCCCGACCTCGGGTTCCGGCTCTAGGGGCGGCGCGTGGAGACCGAGGCGGAGGTCGTCGTCATCGGCGGCGGCGTGATGGGGACGAGCATCGCGTTCCACCTCGCCGAGGCGGGGGTGCGGGGCGTGGTCCTGGTGGAGCGGGACGAGCTGGGCTCCGGCTCGACGTGCAAGGCGGCGGGCGGGGTGCGGGCGCAGTTCTCCGACGAGGTGAACATCCGGCTCGGCGCCCGCAGCCTGGAGGCGTTCGCCCGGTTCGGCGAGCGCCCCGGCCAGGAGATCGAGCTGCACCGGGTCGGGTACCTGTTCCTGCTGTCGCGGCCGGAGGACGTCGCCTCGTTCGAGCGGAGCGTCGCCCTCCAGAACCGGCTGGGCGTGCCCAGCCGCATGATCACGGTCGCGGAGGCGCGCCGGCTGTCCCCGCTGATCGGTACGGACGGGCTGCTGGCCGCGGCGTTCTCCCCCGACGACGGGCACTGCACCCCCGAGTCGGTCGTGCTCGGCTACGCGACCGGCGCGCGGCGGCACGGCGCGGCGATCCGCACGCACTGCGAGGTCCTCGGCATCGAGGCGGACGGCGGCGCGATCACGGCGGTGGAGACGTCGCGGGGCCGCATCGCGACGTCCGCGGTCGTCTGCGCGGCCGGGCCCTGGTCGGCGGCGGTCGGCGCGATGGCGGGCGTCGCGCTGCCGGTGGAGCCGCTGCGGCGGCAGATCGTGTTCACCGAGCCGATGCCCGGCCTGCCGCGCCCGGTGCCGATGACGATCGACTTCGCCACCTCGTTCTACTTCCACGCCGAGGGCGCGGGGCTGATGCTCGGCATGTCGGACCCGGAGGAGGCGCCCGGGTTCCGGCTCGGCCGCTCCGACGCGTGGCTGCCCCGCCTCACCGCGGCGATCGGCGCCCGTGCGCCGCGGCTCCTCGACGCCGGGCTGACCGGCGGATGGGCGGGCCTCTACGAGGTCACCCCCGACCACAACGCGCTCATCGGCGAGGACGAGCGCGTGTCCCGGTTCCTGTACGCGACGGGCTTCTCCGGCCACGGGTTCCTGCAGGGCCCGGCGGTCGGCGAGGTCGTCCGGGACCTGTACCTCGGCCGGACGCCGTTCACCGACGTCGGCCCCCTGCACGCCGCCCGGTTCGCCGGGAACGCCCTCCGCCCGGAGGCCAACCGTGTCTGACGTGCTCGCGCTGATGGACGAATGGGGCCCCGAACGCGTCGTGTGCGTGTCCGACACCCGCACCGGGATGCGGGGCGTCCTCGTCATCGACAACACCGCCCGCGGGATGGGCAAGGGCGGCATGCGGATGAGCCCGGCGGTGACGGTCGCCGAGGTGGCGCGGCTGGCGCGGGTCATGACCTACAAGTGGGCGGGCGCCGACCTGTTCTTCGGCGGCGCGAAGGCCGGGATCGCGGCGGATCCGGCGGCGCCGGACCGGGAGGCGGTGCTGCGGTCGTTCGTCCGCGCGCTGGCGCGGGAGATCCCGAGCCGGTACGTGGCGGGCCTCGACATGGGGCTGACCGAGCGCGACGCGGCGATCGTCCAGGACGAGCTGGGCGACCGCGGCGCGGCCGTCGGCACCCCGCACGCCCTGGGCGGGATGCCCTACGACGAGCTCGGCGTCACCGGGTTCGGGGTCGCGGAGGCCGCCGACGCCGCCGCCGCGCACGCCGGGACCTCGCTGCGCGGCGCGCGGGCCGTGGTGCAGGGGTTCGGCGCGGTCGGGCACGCGGCGGCCAGGCGGCTGGACGAGCTGGGCGCGGCCGTCGTCGCGGTCTCGACGGCGCACGGCGCCCTGCACGACCCCGACGGCCTCGACGTCGGCAGGCTCCTGGCCCTGCGGGCCGAGGCCGGCGACGCGGCGGTGCGGGAGTACGGCGGCGGGCGGCTCCTGGAGACCGGCGCCGAACTGCGCCTGCCCGCGGACGTCCTCGTCCCGGCCGCGCTGCAGGACGTCATCGACGCGCGCACCGCCGCCGCCGTCCAGGCGAAGATCGTCGTGGAGGGCGCGAACCTGCCCACCCGCCCGGACGCGCAGCGGGTCCTCGCGGCGCGCGGCGTCACCGTCGTGCCCGACTTCGTGGCCAACGCGGGCGGCGTCGTCGCGGCCGGGTTCGCGATGGACGCCCGGTACTCGGCGTTCCGCCCCGACCCGGACGCGGTGTTCGCCGCGGTGTCGGCGAAGATGCGGGAGAACACCGCGCGGGTGCTCGCCGCCGCGCGCGATCGGGGCACGACCGCGCACGAGGCGGCGGTCGCGCTCGCGCAGCGGCGGGTCCGGGCGGCGATGGAGCTCAAGGGCCGGTGGCGCCGCTGATCTCCGCCTCGACGCAGCGGGCGACCTCGGTGAGGCCGCGCATGGCGTCCTTGACCAGCGGGTTGGTGTTGGTGGAGCGGCGCAGCACCGTCACGTGCCGGCGCGGGGCGCGGCGGCTGAGCCGCAGCATCCGCAGGCCCGGCGCCGGGACGCAGCCGAGCGCCGGGACGAGCGCGATGCCGAGGCCGCAGCCGACGAGCCCGCACACCACCGCGTAGTCGTTGCTGCGGAACGCGATGTGGGGCGTGAACCCGGCGGTGCCGCACAGCCGCAGCAGTGCCCGCGCTCCGGAGCTGTCCGGGCGGCTCGCGATCCACGTCTCCGACCGCAGGTCCCGCAGCCGGACGGTCCGCCCGCCCGCCAGCGGGTGGTCGGCGGGCATGCACAGCACGAGGTTCTCGTCCATCACCGGCGTCTCCACGACCTGGTCGGGCCAGGTGCGCGGGAACAGGTCGTACCGGTAGACGAGCTGGAGGTCGAGGTCGCCGTCGAGCAGCTCGGGCAGCAGCTCGTCCGGCTCGCCCTCCGACAGGGTGATCTCGATGCCGGGCCGGACCCGGGACAGCTCCGCCAGCACCCGCGGCAGGATGCGGGCGCTCGCGGTCGGGAAGCTGCCGAGCTGCAGCGCGCCGCGCTCGCCGCTGGCGACGGTGCGCAGCTCGCGCTCCAGCGTCGCGAGGGCCGACAGCACGTCGTTGCCCTTGCTGACGAGCAGGAACGCCGCGCTGGTCGGCCGGACGCTGCGCGCCCGGCGCTCGAACAGCAGCAGGCCGCAGGCCCGCTCCAGCGCGGCGACCTGCTGGGACACGGCGGACGCGGTGTAGCCGAGGTTGCGGGCGGCGTCCGCGAACGACCCGGTGCGGACGACCTCGCGCACCGTCTGGATGTGCAGGGGACTGATCATGGGCGTACCCCGTTCAGCTCCGGTGAGCGTCGCCCCCGCCGACTCCTCGCGACCTTGTTCTTTCCCTGGGCGGGCGACCCCCAGACCCCCGGGAGCGGGACCGGACGCCGCCTTCGCCCTCCGCTCCGCTCCGGCGTCGTCAGTCGTGCTTGGGCCTCTTGGCCACCAGCGTCAGCACGTCGTACTTGGCGACCGACGCGCCCTCCTGGTTGGTGACGTCGGTGTCCCAGCGGACCTCGCCGTACTCGGCGCCCTCGCGCGGGCTGATCTGCTTGGCGGTGAGGGTGACGGTCAGCTCGTCGCCGGGCTTGACGGGCGTGAGGAAGCGCAGCCGCTCCAGCCCGTAGTTCGCGAGGACGGGGCCCGGCGACGGCTCGACGAACAGCCCGGCCGCGAACGACACGACGAGGTAGCCGTGCGCGACCCGGCCGCCGAAGAACGGGTTCGCCCTGGCGGCCTCCTCGTCGGTGTGGGCGTAGAAGGTGTCCCCGGTGAACTCGGCGAAGTGCTCGACGTCGCCGAGGGTGACGGTGCGGGGGCCGCCGACGGCGGTGTCGCCGACGCGCAGGTCCTCCAGGTACCGGCGGAACGGGTGCTCGGCGGTGACGGTCCGGTCGGTGCCGGGCACCCAGCGCCCGGTGATGGAGGTGAGCATCGCCGGCCCGGACTGCAGCGCGGTCCGCCGCATGTGGTGCACGACCGCGCGGACGCCGCCCAGCTCCTCGCCGCCCCCGGCGCGGCCGGGCCCGCCGTGGACGAGCGGCGGCAGCGGCGACCCGTGCCCGGTGGACTCCCCCGCGTCCTCGGCGTTCAGCACGAGCAGGCGCCCGTGCCAGGGCGCGAGGCCGAGGACGACCTCCCGGGCGAACTCCGCGTCGCCGGTGACCACCGACCCGGCGAGGCTGCCGCGGCCGCGCGCCGCCAGCTCGACCGCCGCCGCGGCGCCCTCGTACGGCAGCAGGGTGCTGACCGGCCCGAACGCCTCCACCTCGTGCGGCTCGGCGCGGCCGGCGTCGTCGGCGCGCAGCAGCACCGGGGACAGGAACGCGCCGCGCTCGGCGTCGGCGCCGACGACCTCGACGTGCTCCGGGTCGCCGAAGACGGGGCGGCCGGCGTCCATGAGGGCCTTCAGCGACCGCCGCACCTCCTCGCGCTGGTCGAGGCCGGCGAGGGCGCCCATCCGCACGTCCGGGTCGGCCGGGTTCCCGACCGTGACCCGCGCGAGCCGGTCGCGGACGGCCTCGGCGACGTCGTCGATGAGCGCGGCGGGGACGAGCGCGCGCCGGATGGCCGTGCACTTCTGGCCCGCCTTCACCGTCATCTCGGTGACGAGCTGGTCGGCGAACAGGTCGAACTCCCGGGTGCCGGGCGCGGCGTCCGGCCCGAGGATCGAGCAGTTCAGCGAGTCGGCCTCGGCGTTGAACCGCACCGACCGGCCGGCGACGGCGGGATGGGCGCGCAGCCGCCGCGCCGTGGCCGCCGACCCGGTGAACGCGACGATGTCCTGCTCGGTGAGGTGGTCGAGGAGGTCCCGCGGCGCGCCGCAGACCAGCTGCACCGCGCCCTCGGGCAGGATGCCGGACTCCACCACCAGCTCGACCAGCCGGGCGGTGAGGTAGGCGGTCCGGCTCGCGGGCTTGACCAGGCTCGGCACCCCGGCGAGGAACGCCGGCGCGAGCTTCTCCAGCGGCCCCCACACCGGGAAGTTGAACGCGTTGATCTGCACGGCGACGCCGCGCGACGGCGTGCAGAGGTGCTGCCCGACGAACGTGCCGCCCCTGCCGAGCGGCTCGACGTCGCCCTCGATCAGCACCGTGTCGTTCGGCAGTTCCCGCCTGCCCTTGCTCGCATAGCCGAACAGGACGCCTATGCCGCCGTCCACGTCGAACTTGGCGTCGGCCAAGGTGGCGCCCGTCCGGGCCGACAGGGCGTACAGCTCCTCGCGGTGCTCGCGCAGATGGGACGCCAGCGCCTTCAGCAGGGCCGCGCGCTGGTGGAACGTCAGCCCCCGCAGCACCGGGCCGCCGACCTCCCGCCCGTACTCCAGCGCGCCGCGCATGTCGACCCCCGCCGAGGAGATGCGGGCCACCTCCTCCCCCGTGACGGCGTCGTGCAGCGGCTCTCCCTCGTCCTCGGGAGCACGCCATGAACCCGACACGTAACTGCGCAGCACGACCACGGGGACCTCCTCGTCCTTATCTCTGACTCTTCTTGCCACGGGGGAGCCCCGTTCACGCGTCGCAGAGGTGACAGCCGACACCTGTTCCTTTTGTGTACCTGTGAGCCGTGTGGGGTGAATCAGAGAGACATTTCTTGTGGATCTGTTCCACATGTCACTACGCTTCCCGCATGCGAGCGCACACCCGGATCACCGCCGAGCTGACCGCGCTGCGGGCCGCCGCCCGCGCCGGGATGATCGGCCCGATGCCGCCGCGCGCCCTGGCCGCGACGGCGCGGGCCATGCGCGCCTACGGGCCGCTCGGCGCCGCCACCGCGGTGCCCGCGCACCGCTCCCCCGGCCGGACCGGGCTGGTCGACGACCGCGGGAGCCTCACGTTCGGCGAGCTGGAGCGCCGCTGCAACGCGCTCGCGGCCGCGCTGCTCGCCCGCGGCGCCGGCCCGGGGAGCACGGTCGGCGTCCTGTGCCGCAACCACCGCGGCCTGCTGCAGGCGATGTCCGGCGCGGCGAAGACGGGCGCGTCCGTGCTGTTCCTCAACACCGACTTCGCCGCCCCGCAGCTCCGCGACGCGGTGGCGCGCGAGGGCGTCACGGTGCTGCTGCACGACGACGAGTTCGCCCCGCTGGTGGACGGCCTGGACATGCCGCGCCTCACCGAGTCCGAAATGGAGGACCTCGTCGCCGGCGCGGACGGCGCGCCGCCGCCCGCCCCCTCCCGGCACGGCTCCCTGGTCATCCTCACCAGCGGCACATCGGGCCGTCCCAAGGGCGCGCCGCGCGCCCAGCCGCGGTCGCTGGCGCTGCCGGGCGGGATCCTGTCGAAGGTGCCGTTCCGCGCAGGCGAGGCGATGTTCGTCGGCCCGCCCCTGTTCCACGGGCTCGGCCTCACCTCGGCCCTGCTGGCGCTGGGGCTCGGGTCCACGCTGGTGCTGCGCCGCCGCTTCGACGCGGCGCAGGTGCTGGACGACCTGGAACGGCACCGCTGCACCTCGCTCGTCGCGGTCCCGGTGATGCTCAGCCGCATGCTGGCGGTGCCCGGCCGGGAGTCCCGCGATCTGTCCCGGCTCAAGGTGGTCATGTCGGGCGGGGCGCGGCTGGACGCCGGCCTCGGCGGCCGCGTGCTCGCCGCGTTCGGGCCGTCGCTCTACAACTTCTACGGCTCCACCGAGGCGTCCTGCATCACGATCGCCACCCCGGACGACCTGGCCGCCGCGCCCGGCTGCGTCGGGCGCCCGCCCGCCGGCACGCGGGTCGCGGTCCTCGGCGACGACGACCGGCCCGTCCCGCCCGGTGCGGTCGGCAGGATCTTCGTCGACACCCCCGCCCGGTTCGGCGGCTACACCGGCGGGGGCGGCAGGGAGGAGGTCGGCGGGCTGATGGCCGTCGGCGACCTCGGCCACCTCGACGCCGCCGGGCGCCTGCACGTCGACGGGCGCGCCGACGACATGATCGTGTCGGGCGGCGAGAACGTCCACCCGGGCGAGGTCGAGGACCTGCTCGCCGCCCACCCCGGCGTCGCGGAGGCCGCGGTCGTCGGCGTGCCCGACGCGGAGTTCGGGCAGCGGCTGCGCGCCTACGTGGTGGCGGACGGCCTCACCGAGGACGACGTCAGGGCGCACGTCGCCGGGAACCTGGCCCGGCACAAGGTGCCGCGCGACGTGGTGTTCCTCGACGCCCTCCCCCGCAACCCGGCCGGCAAGGTCGTCAAGCGGGCCCTGAAATACTCGTGACCATGACCTATACGGCGGACAGCGGACGATACGAGCGGATCCCCTACCGGCGGTGCGGGCGCAGCGGCCTGCGGCTCCCCGCCATCTCCCTGGGGCTGTGGCACAACTTCGGCGACGACCGCCCGCTGGACGTCCAGCGGGCGATCCTGCGGCGCGCCTTCGACCTCGGCGTGACGCACTTCGACCTGGCGAACAACTACGGGCCCCCGTACGGGTCCGCGGAGATCAACTTCGGCCGGATCCTGCGCGAGGACCTCGCGCCCTACCGGGACGAAATGATCATCTCGACCAAGGCCGGCTACGACATGTGGCCCGGCCCCTACGGCGACCGGGGGTCGCGCAAGTACCTGCTCGCCAGCCTCGACCAGTCGCTGCGCCGTATGGGCGTCGACTACGTGGACATCTTCTACAGCCACCGGTTCGACCCGGAGACGCCGCTGGAGGAGACGATGGGCGCGCTGGACCGGGCCGTCCGGTCCGGGAAGGCGCTGTACGCGGGCATCTCGTCCTACTCCCCCGAGCGCACGGCGGAGGCCGCCGCGATCCTGCGGGAGATGGGCACGCCGCTGCTGATCCACCAGCCGTCCTACTCGATGCTGAACCGCTGGATCGAGGGCGGGCTCCTCGACACGCTCGAGCGCGAGGGCGTCGGCTGCATCGCGTTCTCACCGCTCGCGCAGGGCATGCTCACCGACAAGTACCTCGACGGGATCCCGGAGGGGTCGCGGGCCAGCAAGGGCACCTCGTTCGACGCCGGCCTACTCACCGAGGAGAACCTGCGGCACGTCCGGACGCTGAACGAGATCGCGCGGGGGCGCGGGCAGTCCCTCGCCCAGCTCGCGCTGGCCTGGTCGCTGCGGGACGGGCGGGTCACCTCCGCGCTGATCGGGGCGAGCAGCGTCCGGCAGCTGGAGGAGAACCTCGCCGCCCTGGAGCGGCTCGACTTCACCGAAGACGAGCTCGCCGCGATCGACCGGGACGCGGTCGAGGCGGGGATCAACATCTGGGCGGCGTCCAGCGCCCACTGAGCGCGGCCGGGCGGGTCGATATGCCCGGTCCGAGGCGCATCGACCCGCCCGGACCGGGCACGACCAGCGCATGAAGGAGATGACGCTGCGCAGCAGCGCGTTCAACGACCACACGCTCATACCGTCGGAGTACTCGCACGACCGCGGGGACGTCTCGCCCCCGCTGGAGTGGTCCGAGCCGCCCGAGGAGGTCGTGGAGCTCGCCCTCGTCTGCGAGGACCCGGACGCGCCCGTCGGCACGTTCACCCACTGGCTGCTCGCCGGGATCGACCCGGCGACGACCTCCCTGGACGCCGGGGAGCAGCCCACCGGGGCGGTCGCCGGCCGCAACGACTACGGCACCGCCGGGTACGGCGGGCCGCATCCGCCGGTCGGCGACGACCCCCACCGGTACTTCTTCCGCCTCTACGGGCTGTCGGAGCCGTCCGGGCTCCGGGACGGCTTCACCGCCGAGGACCTGCAGGACGCCCTGCAGGACAAGGTCGTGGCGACGGGGACGCTCGTCGGCACGTTCGCCCGGTGACGCCGTGGGCACCCCCGAGCGGCGGAACCCCCGCGACGAGCCTGCCCGCGACGAGCCCGGACACGACGAGCACGGGCACGACGAGCCCGGCCGCGACGATTACGAGCCGTACGGCCCCGACTGGCGCGGGCCCGGCTCCCACGGGCCCTACCCGCACGAGCAGCCGCGCGGCAGCGAGCCGCTGAACGCCCGCAGCCCGCTGCGGCTGCGGGCGATCCTGTCCGGGATCGCGCTGGTCGTCGCGGTCGCCGCCGCGATCCTGTTCGCGCTCGGCGCGCAGGGGGACGGCGACGGGGACTGGGCCGCGGCGGGCATCTGCGCGGCCGTCGCCGTCATCGCCGCGATCGACCTCGTGGTGATCGCCCGCCGCGCCCGGTCCTGACCGGGCGCCCGGGCCGGTGCCGGTGACCGGGTCAGTGCCGGTGCTCGGCGGCCTCCGGGTGGGCCAGCAGCCAGGCGATCCGCTCGCGGCTCTCCTCGTCGATCGGCGTGTAGGCGACCAGCCGCGCACCGGGCGCGGCGCTGAGCTCCATTCCGGTGGTGCGGGTCCGGATCTCCCCCTCGACGGCGCGGTGCCGGAAGACCTTCAGGGCCGAGTGCGCCTGGGCGACGTCATGGGAGGCCCACAGCCGCGCGAACTCCGGGCTGGCCGCCTGCAGCCGCCGGACGATCTCCTTCCAGCCGGGCTCGTCGAGGTGGCGGCTGTAGCGGTGCCGGAAGGTCGCGACGAGCCCGGGCGCCGTCTCCGCCACGTTCGCGACGGGGTTGCAGCACTGCGGCAGCGTGAACGACAGCCACATCGTGTTCCGCTCGCAGGGCCGCGCGGTCACCACGGCCGGGAAGATCGCCGCGTAGGCGTCGTTCCAGGCGAGGATGTCGCAGCGGCCGTTGGCGACGGACGCGGGCATGGGCGACAGGGCGTCCAGGATCGCCTGGACGTCCTCGGGGAGGTTGCCGTCGTCCTCCTCCGGCGCGGCCCCGGGGACGTCGGCGAGCCGGTACAGGTGCTCGCGCTCGGCGCCGTCGAGGCGCAGCGTGCGGGCCACCGCGTCCAGCACCTGCGCGCTCGCGTTGATCGGGCGGCCCTGCTCCAGCCAGGTGTACCAGGTCACGCCGACCCCGGCGAGCTGCGCGACCTCCTCGCGGCGCAGGCCGGGGGTGCGGCGCCGGGGCCCGGGCGGCATGCCCACGTCCTCCGGGGTGATGCGCGCCCGGCGGCTGCGCAGGAACGCCGCCAGCTCGGTGCGGCGGCGCGGCCGCGCCCGGCCGCGGGCGGGGGCCGCCGGCCCGCCCGCCCTCGTCTCGGTGCTCGTCATCGTCACGCTCCCCAGCCTGCCCCCGGCGGGCGGCGCGTTCCAGGTGCTGTCAGTACCAGTATCGACAGGCTCTCTTTACCGGTACCGGCAAGGCCGCACGCTTGCACTCATGACACAGACAACCGATCTGCGGAGGATTGTTCCCGAACGGGGTTCGCGGACCGGATCCGGCGGCGCGCTCCTCGCCGTCATCCTGCTCGGCCAGTTCATGAGCATCCTCGACGCGAGCATCGTCAACGTCGCGCTCCCGACGATGCGCACGGACCTGCACGCCTCCGGGGCGGGGCTGCAGCTCGTCGTCGCCGGGTTCATCATCGCCTACGCCGTCCTCCTCATCACCGGCGCGCGGGTCGGCGCGCTCGCCGGCCACCGCCGCATGTTCCAGCTCGGCCTCGCCGGGTTCACGGCCGCGTCGCTGGCCTGCGGGCTCGCGCCGTCCACCGGGTGGCTCGTGGCGTTCCGGTTCCTGCAGGGCGCCACGGCCGCGCTGCTGACGCCCCAGGTGATGTCGATGATCCAGCGCAACTTCACCGGCGCCGCGCGGGCGCGCGCGCTCGGCTACTACTCGGCCGTGATCGCCGGCGGCATCGTGGTCGGGCAGGTGGCCGGGGGCCTGCTGGTCAGCGCCGACCTGCTCGGCAGCGGCTGGCGGGGCGTCTTCCTGGTCAACGTCCCGATCGGTCTGGGACTGCTGCTCGCCGGGGCGCGCGTGCTGCCCCGCGACGAGGAGCGCCCCTTCGCCGGGGGCGCGCGGGGGCAGCTGGACCTGCCGGGGCTGGTGACGATCGCCGCCGCGGTGCTGCTGTTCGTCGTCCCGCTGATCATGGGCCACGAGCTGGGCTGGCCGGCGTGGGGCTGGGTCTCGCTCGCCGCGAGCCCGGTGCTGCTCGCCGCCTTCGCCGCGGTCGAGCGCCGGACGGGCGCGGCCGGGGGCCGGCCGCTGATCCCGGTGCGGGTGCTGCGCGCGCCGCTGCTCGCCCCGGCCTGCGTCACGATCATGTTCGGGCCGGGCAGCTGGGCGGCGTTCCTGTTCACCACCACCCTGCACCTGCAGGGCGACCTGCGGATGTCGCCGCTGGAGTCGGGCCTCGCGTTCGTCCCGTGCGTGACGGCGTTCGCGCTGGTCGGGCTGAACTGGCAGCGGCTGCCGGCGGCCTGGCACCGCCGCGCGGTCCCGACCGGGTTCGCGATCGCGGCGGCGGGCTACCTGTGCGTCGGGCCGCTGGCGGGCGGCGGCGTCGGCTACGAGGCGCTCACCGTCGTCATCGGGTTCGGGCTCGGCGTGATGCCGATCATCATGACGACCGCGCTCCAGCACGTCCCGGCCGAGGACGCCGCCGACGCCAGCGGGCTGCTGCTCACCCTGATGCAGCTCGCCCAGGTGATCGGCATCGCCACCGCCGGGACGCTGTTCCTCGGCCTGGCGGAGTCGAGCGGCTCCACCCGGCACGCCGAGTACGGAACGGGGTGGGCGCTCGCCGCCGCGACCCTGGCGGGCGCCGTCTGCGCGCTGTGGCTGGCCCGCGCCAGGACCTCCGCGCGGGCCTGACCGGCGGGCCCGGCGCTCAGTAGCCGGCGAGCCGCGCCCGCGCCGCCTCGACCGCGGGCGGCAGCGGGCGCCGCGCGCGGGCGACCGAGGGCAGCGCGCGGGCGGCGGCGGCCAGACCGGCCCGCCCGTCCCGGCTGGCCAGCGCGGACGCGGCCGTGCGGGCGACCGCCGGGAGCGGGCGGCGCAGCCACGCGGTGAGCAGCCGGTTGCGGACCTCCCGGCGCCGCCGCGCGGCCGGGTTCCGGCCCGTCCGGGACGGGTGGTGGTGCACGACGAGCTCCGGCACGTAGGCGAGCCCCCACCCGGCGGCGGCGAGGTCGAGTGCGAGCAGTTCCTCCTCCCCCGCGAAGTGCAGGACGTCGGAGAAGCCGCCGGCGTCGAGGAACGCGTCCCGGCGCACGATCGCCGAGCAGGCGAGGAAGCCCAGCACGGCCGGCCCGGGGAGCCCCTCCGGCCGGCCGAGCGGCGCCTCGGCCATCTGCGCGGAGACCGGTTCGAGCCGCTCGTCCGGCCCGACGAGGACGCGGGCGGCCAGCAGCGCCGTCCGCGGGTGCGCGTCGAGGATCTCCACGGCCCGCTCCAGCGCGCCCGGCGCCCACCAGGAGTCGTCGTCGGCGAAGGCGACGTAGCGGGTGCCGGCGCGCTCGGCTCCGGCGTTGCGGGCGGCGGCGCCCCGGTTGCCGGGCAGCCGCAGGACGGTCGCGCCGGCCTCCCGGGCGGCCTCGGCGGTGCCGTCGGCGGAGGCGTTGTCGACCACGATGACCGGCGCCGCGTGGCGGCGGAGGCTCTGGCGCAGCTCGGGGGCGCGGTCGCGGGTGGCCACGACGATCGTGACATCGGCCATGGGTGCTCCTTCAGCTCACGTAGCGGCGTGCCGTGGACTCGCGCTGGGACCTCTCCAGGGTGCGCAGCCGGTCCTCGACGTCCGGCGGCAGCGTGCGGCGCTCGCGGGCCACCCAGCCGAGCCCGGCGGCCGCCTCGGCGAGCGCGCGGGCGGTGACGCGGTCGCGCGGCAGCGTGCGCAGCAGCCGGGCGGTGCGGCGGGCGGCGGCCGGGAGCGGCCGGCGCAGCCAGGTGAACCACAGCGTGTTGCGGATGCCGTGCCGGCGGCGCAGGTGCGGCTCGCGGAGCCGCGACGGCTCGTGGTGGACGACGACGTCCTCGGCGTAGCACAGGTGCCAGCCGAGCGCCATGAGGTCGGCGCTGAGCAGCTCCTCCTCGCCGCCGAGCCACAGCCGCGGGGAGAACCCGCCGGCCTGCCGGAACGCCTCCGTCCGCAGCATCGACGCGCCGGCCAGGAACGAGCCGAGCGCGGGCCCGGGCAGCCAGGCCGGCCCGGGGACGGGCGAGTGCCGCAGCTCGGGCACGATCGGGTCCTCGCGCCCGCCCGGCTCCACCAGGATCCGCCCGGTGACGACCGCGAGCTCCGGGTGCGCGTCGAGCAGGCCGGCGGCGCGGGACGGCGCGCCCGGGTCCCACCAGGTGTCGTCGTCGGCGAACGCGATGTAGGGCGTCCGGACGTGGTCGGCCGCGAGGTTGCGGCCGACGGCGCCGAGATTGCCCGGTGCGCGCAGGAGCGTCACCTCCGGGAACCGCGCCGCGACCGCCTCGGCCGTTCCGTCCCGGGAGGCGTTGTCCACCACGATCACCGACGCGTCCTCGGTGATCTCCCGCATGCGCGCGAGCACGGCGAGCAGCGACTGCCGCCGGTCCCGGGTGATGACGACGACGGTGAATCGCATGAACCGCCCAGTACCCGGTCTCTCACCCTCTATGTGCCACACATGGCGACCTAGCAGGCACTTCGGCCAGCAGCGACTTTTCTGACTTGAGCGTTTAGGTCCACTGTTATCGGCTATGTCGATTCACCAGTAGGTCGAATCACCTATAGGGAATTCGCTTCCGGGCGAGGGCGCCCGGGGCCGATACCGCCAGAGCCGATGTCCACGACGACGACATCGGCACCTCACCGGAGCCTGCGCCGGACGCAGGCCGAGCGAACGCAAGCCGCGCCGGACGAACGCGGCGCGCAACGAACGCTGCACCGAAGGAATGTTGCACCGAATTACCGCTGCGGCAGGGAACGCCGCGCCGAAACGGGGCTCACATGCGCGTGCTCGGAATCAACGCGATCTTCCACGACCCGGCCGCCGCGCTGGTGGTGGACGGCGGGATCGTCGCGGCGGCGGAGGAGGAGCGCTTCAGCCGCCGCAAGCACGGGAAGCGTCCCGTGCCGTTCTCCGGCTGGGAGCTGCCGGAGCAGGCCGCCCGCTGGTGCCTGGAGGAGGCCGGGCTGGAGCCCGGCGACCTCGACGCCGTCGCCTACTCCTACGACCCGGCCCTGGTCGAACCCGGCCTCACCGGGCACGACGAGCAGTGGGAGCGGCTGCGCACGCTGTACGCGCGGCGCGCCCCCAACTTCCTCGCGACGGCGCTGCCGGGGCTCGACCCGGGGATCGTCCGGTACGTCCCGCACCACGTCGCGCACGCCGCGTCCGCCGCGCTCGCCGCGCCGGCGCCGGGCGACGGCGACGTGCTGGTCCTGGACGGCCGCGGCGAGTCGCACTCGCACCTGGCCGGCACGTACCGGGACGGCGTCCTGGAGCCGCTGCACGCGCAGCGGCTCCCGCACTCGCTCGGCCTGATGTACGAGGACCTCACCGAGCACCTCGGCTTCCTGCGCTCCAGCGACGAGTACAAGGTCATGGCGCTCGCGTCCTACGGCGAGCCGCGCTTCCTGGACGAGCTGCGCGAGCACGTCCGCGCGACCGGCGACGGGGGCTTCGAGGCCGCCCCGGTCGACTGGGGCGCGCTCGCCAAGGCGCGCAGGCCCGGCGGCGAGTGGACCCGCGACCACGCCGACCTCGCCGCGAGCGTCCAGGCGCGCCTGGAGGAGGTGCTGCTCGACCTCGCGGCGTGGCTGCACGGCCGGACCGGCTCGCGGCGGCTGATGCTCGCCGGCGGCGTGGCCCTGAACTGCGTCGCCAACTCCCGGCTGGCCGGCGAGGGCCCCTACGACGCCCTGTGGGTGCAGCCCGCGGCGGGCGACGCCGGCACCGCGCTCGGCGCCGCGCTGCACGTGGCACGGGGCGGCGGCGACCCGCTCACCGGCATGCCCGGCGCGGACCTCGGCCGGGAGTGGAGCGACCGGGAGATCGCCGCGCGGCTCGACACCGCGAAGATTCCCTACGAGCGGCCGGCGGACGTGGCCGCCGAGGTCGCCGAGGCCCTCGCCCGCGACGAGATCGTGGCGTGGTTCCAGGGCCGCTCGGAGTTCGGGCCGCGCGCCCTCGGGCACCGGTCGCTGCTCGCCCACCCCGGCCACGCCGGGAACGTGGAGCGGCTCAACGACGTCAAGGGACGCGAGCAGTTCCGGCCGATCGCGCCGATGGTCGCGCTGGAGGACGCCCCGGAGATCTTCGAGGGCCCGCTCCCGAGCCCGTACATGCTGTTCGTCCACCGCGTCCGGCCGGAGTGGCGGGAGCGGATCCCCGCGGTCGTGCACGTGGACGGCACCGCCCGCGTCCAGACGGTCGAGTCCGGCGCCGAGCCGCTCGTGGCGCGCCTGCTCGCGGAGTTCCGCCGCCGGACCGGGCTGCCCGTGCTCGTCAACACCAGCCTGAACACCGCCGGACGCCCGATGGTCGACGACCCGCGCGACGCGCTGGAGTGCTTCGGCTCCGCGCCGGTCGACCTGCTCGCGATCGGGCCGTTCACGGTGCGCCGCCGGGAGGTTCGCGCCTGATGGACTACACCGTCGTCGTCCCCACCATCGGCCGGGAGAGCCTGCGCGGCACGCTGGGCGCGCTGCTCGCCGCGCTCGAGGCGGGACCGGAACGGGGCCCGCACGAGATCATCGTCGTGGACGACCGGCCCGCGCCCGGCGCGCCGCTGCCGCTGCCCGCGGCGCCCGGCCCGCCGGTGCGGGTGCTGCGCTCGGGGGGCCGCGGGCCCGCCGCCGCCCGCAACGCCGGCTGGCGCGCCGCCGCGACCGAGTGGGTGGCGTTCCTGGACGACGACGTCGTGCCGGCGCCGGACTGGCCCGCCCGGCTGGCCGCCGACCTCGCGGACCTGCCGCCCTCGGCCGGCGGGTCGCAGGGCCGGGTCAGCGTCCCGCTGCCGGACGGCCGGCTCCCCACCGACGGGGAGCGCGGCACGGCCGGGCTCGCGAGCGCCGAATGGATCACCGCCGACATGGCCTACCGGCGCGGCGTCCTCGCCGAACTGGGCGGCTTCGACGAGCGCTTCCGCCGCGCCTACCGCGAGGACGCGGACCTCGCGCTGCGCGCCCTGGACGCCGGGCACGGGCTCGTCCTCGGCGACCGGCGCGTCACCCACCCGGTCCGGCCGGCCGGGTTCTGGGCGTCGGTGCGGGCGCAGGCCGGGAACGCCGACGACGTCCTGATGGGGCGGGTACACGGGCCCGGCTGGCGCGCCCGCGCCGGCGAGGGCCGCGGCCTGCTCGGGCGGCACGCGCTCACCACCGCCGCCGGGCTCCTCGCGCTCGCGGCGGCGCCCGCCGCGCGCGACCGGCGCGGCGCGGCCGTCGCCGCCGCCGCGGCGGGCGCCTGGACCGCGCTGACCGCGCGGTTCGCCTACGAGCGGATCAGGCCGGGCCCGAAGACTCCCGGGGAGGTGGCGACGATGCTCGTCACGAGCGCCGCCATCCCGCCGGCCGCCGTCCTGCATCGCGTCCGGGGGCTGGTGGTCCACCGGCGGGCGCGTCGCTGGGGCGGCCCCCGGGCCGTGCTGTTCGACCGCGACGACACCCTGATCCGGGACGTCCCCTACAACGGGGACCCCGCGCGGGTCGAGCCGGTGCCGGGCGCGCGGCGCGCCCTCGACCGGCTCCGCGACCACGGCGTCCGGATCGGCGTGGTGTCCAACCAGTCCGGCGTCGCCAAGGGGCTCATCGGGACCGGGGACGTGCGGCGCGTCAACGCCCGCGCCGAGGAGCTGCTCGGTCCCATCGACGTGTGGGAGTTCTGCCCGCACGACGACGGCGACGGCTGCAAGTGCCGCAAGCCCGAGCCCGGCATGATCGAGCGCGCCGCCGAGCGGCTCGGCGTGCTGCCCTCCGACTGCGCCGTGATCGGCGACACCGGCGGCGACGTCGAGGCCGCCGCGGCCGCGGGGGCGCGCGGCATCCTCGTCCCGACCGCGCGGACCCGGCCCGCGGAGATCGCGCGGGCCCCGGAGACGGCGCCGACGCTGGCCGCCGCCGTCGAACTGGTCCTCGGCGGCGGACCGGCCCCCGGCGGCGGACCCGTCCTCGGCGGCGGACTCGTCCTCGGCGGAAGGCGGCGCCGATGAGGGTCCTCGTGGCACGCCAGGACAACCTCGGCGACGTGCTGCTCGCCGGGCCCGCCGTGCGGGCCGTCGCCGCCCGCGCCGACGAGGTCGTGCTGCTGTGCGGCCCGCGGGGCCGCGCCGCCGCCGACATGCTGCCCGGCGTCGACCGCGTCATCGAGTGGCGCGCCCCCTGGATCGACCCCGACCGGGTGCCGGTGAAGCGGTCCGCGGTCGACCGGCTCGTCCGGGAGCTGCGCGGCTTCGACCGGGCGCTCGTCCTCACCTCGTTCCACCAGTCGCCGCTGCCGCTGGCGCTGCTGCTGCGGCTCGCCGGGACGCCCTGGATCGGCGGCATCAGCGAGGACTACCCGGGATCGCTGCTGGACCTGCGGCACCGGCCCGACACCGACGTCCCCGAGCCGCTGCGGATGCTGGCGCTCGCCGAGGACGCCGGGTTCCCGGCCCCGGCCGACACCCGGCTGCGGGTCCGCGAGCCGCTGCCCGCCACCGACCACCTCACCGGCGGGCCCGGCTACGTGGTGGTGCACCCCGGCACGTCCGTGCCGGCGCGCGCCTGGCCGCCGGGGCGCTGCGCCGAGGCGGTCCGGCTGCTGCGCGCCTCGGGCCGCCGGGTGGTCGTCACCGGCCACGGCGACGAGAAGGAGCTGACCGCGCTCGTGGCGGGCGAGGACGGCCTCGACCTCGGCGGCCGGACATCGCTGCCGGAGCTGGCGTCGGTGCTCGCGGGCGCCGCCGCCGTCGTCGCCGGCAACACCGGCCCCGCGCACCTCGCGGCGGCCGTCGGGACGCCGGTCGTGTCGCTGTTCGCGCCGACCGTGCCCGCCGCCCGCTGGGCGCCGTTCGGGGTCCCGCTGGCGCTGCTCGGCGACCAGGGGGCCCCGTGCAGGGACAGCCGCGCCCGCGAATGCCCGGTCGACGGGCACCCCTGCCTGTCGACCGTCACCGCCGACGAGGTCGCCGCCGCCGTGGAGGTCGTGGCGACCGTGGAGGAGGCGCCCGCGCGATGAGAGTCCTGATGTGGCACGTGCACGGCTCGTGGGCGACATCGTTCGTGCACGGACCGCAGACCACGCTCGTCCCCGTCGTCCCCGGCCGCGGGCCGGACGGGCGGGGCCGGCCCGGCACCTTCACCTGGCCCGACCGGGCGGTGGAGGTGCCGCCCGAACGCCTCCGCCAGGAGCACGTCGACGCCGTCGTGCTGCAGCGCCCCCACGAGCTGCGGCTGGCGGAGGAGTGGCTCGGCCGGCGCCCCGGACGCGACGTCCCCGCCGTCTACGTCGAGCACGACACACCGCGCCGGACCCCCGCCGACGCGGGCCTCCCCGAGGAGGTCGTGCCCGACAGCCGCCACTTCCTGCACGACCGCGCCGACATCCCGGTCGTGCACGTCACCCACTTCAACCGGCTGTTCTGGAACTGCGGCCGGGCACCGGTCCTGGTCATCGAGCACGGCGTCGTCGACCCCGGCTACCGGTACACCGCCGACATGCCGCGCGCCGGCGTGGTCATCAACGACCCGCTGCGCCGCGGCCGCGTCGCGGGCACCGACCTGCTGCCCGAGCTCGCCGCGGCCGTCCCCGTCGACCTGTTCGGGATGAACGTCGCCGGCGTCCCGGGGCGCCTCGGCATCCCCCCGGAGTCGCTGTGGACCTTCGAGGACCTGCCGCAGGCGAGGATGCACGAGCAGCTCGCCCGCCGCCGCGTCTACGTCCACCCCTACCGGTGGACCTCGCTCGGCCTCGCGCTGATCGAGGCCATGATGCTCGGCCTGCCGGTGGTGGCGCTCGCCACCACCGAGGCGGTCGAGGCGGTGCCGCCGGAGGCCGGGGTGCTGTCCACGCGGGTCGCCGCCCTGGCGGACGCCGCGCGGACCCTGGCCGCGGACCCGCCGCGTGCCCGCCAGATGGGCAAGGAGGCGCGGGCCCACGCCGTCGAGCGGTACGGCCTGGCGCGCTTCCTGCGCGACTGGCGGCGAACTCTCCAGGAGGTAACGCGATGAGGATAGCCATGATCTCCGAGCACGCCAGCCCGCTCGCCGCCGACGGCGGACTCGGCGGGGCGGACGGCGGCGGGCAGAACGTGTTCGTCGCGGAACTGGCCACCGAGCTCGGCCGCCAGGGACACTACGTCACCGTCTACACGCGGCGCGACGCCCCCGCCCTGCCGGACCGGGTGCGGCTCGCGCCCGGCGTCGCCGTCGAGCACGTCCCGGCGGGGCCGCCCGAGCGCATCCCCAAGGACGGGCTGCTGCCCTGGATGCACGACTTCGGGACGTACCTGGAGCGGCGCTGGGCCGCCGACCCGCCCGACGTCGCGCACGCCCACTTCTGGATGAGCGGCCTCGCCGCGGTCCAGGCCGCGCAGGCGCCCGGGGCGCGGCGCGTGCCGGTCGTGCAGACCTACCACGCGCTCGGCACCGTCAAGCGCCGCCACCAGGGCGGCAAGGACACCAGCCCCGCCTCCCGCGTCCGGCTGGAACGCGCGATCGGGCGCGCCGCCGAGGCCGTCATCGCCACCTGCTCCGACGAGGTCGCCGAGCTGGGCGCGATGGGCGTGCCCCGGGAACGCGTCCGGGTGGTGCCGTGCGGCGTGGACCTCGGCCTGTTCACCCCGGACGGCCTCGCCGCCGGGGACGGCGGTCCGCGCCGCGTCGCGGTGCTGTCCCGGCTCGTGGAGCGCAAGGGCGTCGACACGGCCATCCGCGCGCTCGCGGATGTGCCCGGCACCGTGCTGGCGATCGCGGGCGGGCCGCCGCGCGGCGGCCTGGACGGCGACCCCGAGGTGCGCCGCCTGCGGCGCGTCGCGCGGGACGCCGGCGTCGCCGACCGGGTGGAGTTCCTCGGCCGGCTCGGCCGCGCGGAGGTGCCGCCGCTGCTGCGGTCGGCGGCCCTGGTCGCCGCGCTCCCCTGGTACGAGCCGTTCGGCATGGTGCCGCTGGAGGCCATGGCCTGCGGGGTGCCCGTGGTGGCGAGCGCCGTCGGCGGGCACCTCGACACCGTCGCGGACGGCGCCACCGGCACGCTCGTCCCGCCGCGCGACCCGGAGGCGGCGGCCGCCGCGATGAGGGCGCTGCTGGACGACCCGGTGAAGCGCGCCGCGATGGGGTCCGCCGCGGCGGACCGGGCCCGCGGCCGCTACTCGTGGGCGCGGATCGCCGCCGACACCGCCGAGGTGTACCGGCACGCGGCCGCGCTGACGGAGGTGGCGGCGTGACCGCGCAGGCGGGGACCGGGACCCGCACCTCCACCGTGCACGACCGGCGGCTGGAGGCGCTCGCCGAGGCGGCGCTGCTGTTCCGCGACCAGGTGCCCGTCCTGGAGGGGTGGGGGCGCCGCCTGGCCGGGGTGCTGCGCGGCGGGGGGCGGCTGCTGGCCTGCGGCAACGGCGGCAGCGCCGCCGAGGCGCAGCACCTGACCGCCGAGCTCGTCGGCCGCTTCGAGAGCGAGCGGTGCCCGCTGTCGGCGATCCCGCTGCACGGCGACACCTCCTCGGTCACCGCGATCGGCAACGACTACGGGGCGGCGAACGTCTTCGAGCGGCAGGTGCGGGCGCACGGCCGGCCCGGGGACGTGCTGGTGTGCCTGTCGACCAGCGGCCGCAGCCCCAACGTGATCGCGGCGGCGCGCGGCGCCCGGCGGCTCGGGATGGCGGCCTGGGCGGTCACCGGGCCCGGCCCGAACCCGCTCGCCGCGGCGTGCGACGAGGCGGTCACCGTGGCCGCCGGGACCGCCTCGACCGTCCAGGAGATCCATCTCGCGGCGATCCACCTGCTGTGCGGGGTGGTGGACGAGGCGCTCGGGGCGACCCGTGCCTGAGCGGAGGGAGACGCCATGACGGCACCACTGGTGGTGGTCGGCGACGTCCTGCTCGACATCGACATCGTCGGCACCAGCAGCCGGCTGTGCCCGGACGCGCCCGTCCCCGTCGTGGAGGGGGCCGAGGAGCTGCCGCGGCCCGGCGGCGCCGGCCTCGCCGCGCTGCTCGCGGCCGCGGCCGGGCGGGAGGTGGTGCTCGTCACCGCGCTCGCCGACGACGAGCCGGGGCGGCGGCTGCGCGCGATGCTGGAGCGGCACCTGGAGGTCGCCGCGTTCCACCTGCACGGCGAGACGCCCTGCAAGTTGCGCATCCGGTCCGGAGGGCAGTCGGTGGCGCGCCTGGACGCCGGGGAAGGGCGGGCCCTCGACGGGCCCGTCGGCCCGCGCGTCACCGACGCGATCGCGGGGGCCGGGGCCGTGCTGGTCTCCGACTACGGCCGCGGCGTCACCGGGCACAGCGCGGTCCGCTCGCTGCTCGGCGCGCTGCCGGCGCGCGTCCCGGTCGTGTGGGACCCGCACCCGCGCGGGGAGCCGCCGGTGCCCGGCGTCCGGCTGCTCACCCCGAACGAGCGGGAGGCCGCGCGGCTGGCCGCGGCGGACGGCGCCGACATCGGCGGGTCCGGGCTGTCGGCGGCCGGCCGGCGCGGCCGCCACCTCGGCCGTGCCTACGGCATCGAGGGCGTCGCCGTCACGCTCGGCGCGGAGGGCGCGCTGCTGTGCGACGGGTCCGAGGCGCCGTTCCTCGCACCCGCCCGGCCCGTGCGGGGCGACTCGTGCGGCGCCGGCGACAGCTTCGCCGCCGGTGCGGTCGGCGCGCTCGCCGACGGCGCGGCGCTCACCGCCGCCGTCACCGAGGGCGTCGACCGGGCGTCGGAGTTCGTCCGGGCCGGGGCCGCCGCGGCCCTGTCGGCGCAGCTCGCCGAGACCGGCACCGCCCGGCTGGTGCCCGAGCGCGGCGAGGACGCCTGGGACGTCGTCGAGCGGACGCGGCGCGCGGGCGGGACGGTGGTGGCGACCGGCGGCTGCTTCGACCTGCTGCACGCCGGGCACGTCAGCCTGCTGCAGCAGGCGCGGCGGCTCGGCGGCTGCCTCATCGTCTGCGTCAACTCCGACGCGTCCGTCCGGCGCCGCAAGGGGCCGACGCGGCCGGTGACGCCGGCCGCCGACCGGGTCCGGGTGCTGGAGGCGCTGAGCGACGTCGACGCCGCGCTGGTGTTCGACGACGACACCCCGGCGCCGCTGCTGGAGCGGCTCCGGCCCGACGTGTGGGTGAAGGGCGCCGACTACGCCGGGACCACGCTGCCCGAGGCCGCGACGGTCCGGGCGCACGGCGGCGAGGTCGTCCTGCTGCCCCTGCTGGAAGGGCGCTCCACCACGCGCCTGCTGTCCACGAAGAAGGGAACCGCGTCATGAACGTCCTCATCACCGGCGGCGCCTCCGGGCTCGGTGCGGCCGTCGCGCGCAGGGTCGCCGACGGCGGCGGCCGGCCGCTGATCCTCGACCGGCACCCCCCGAAGGACGACTTCGAGCACATGCAGGCCGACCTCGCCGACCGGCGCTGCGCCGAGCGCGCCGTGCACGGGCTGGCCCGCGCCGCCGGCGGGCTGAACGCCGTCGTGACCGCCGCCGGGATCGACGCGTGCGGGGCGCTGTGCGACGTCCCCGCCGAGGACTGGGAGCGGGTCGTGCAGGTGAACCTGCTCGGCACCGCCGCCGTCGCCCGCGCCGCGCTCCCCTACCTGGAGAACGAGCCGCACGGGCGGATCGTCACGGTCGCGTCCACGCTCGGGTTCCGGGCGCTCGGCGACGCCACCGCGTACTGCGCGTCCAAGTTCGGGGTCGTCGGGTTCACCCGGGCGCTCGCCGCCGAGACGGCCGGGCGGGTCGGCGTCACGATGATCGTGCCGGGCGGGATGGACACCGCGTTCTTCGACGGCCGCCCCGACCAGTACAGGCCGGGCGCGGACGCCGTGCTGAACCCGCCGGAGAACGTGGCGGAGGCGATCGCGTTCGCGCTCGCGCAGCCGGCCGGGTGCGAGGTGCGCGAGCTGGTCGTCTGCCCCTCGCACGAGCCGTCGTGGCCGTGACGCCCCGCCGCGCGCTGGTGCTGCGCGCCCTCGGGCTCGGCGACCTGCTCACCGCCGTGCCCGCGTTGCGGGCGCTGCGGCGCGGGCTGCCCGGTACCCGGATCGCGCTCGCCGCGCCGGCGGTGCTCGGCCCGCTGGCCCGCGCGACCGGCGCGGTCGACGACGTCCTCCCGGCGGACGGCCTGGACGCCCCGCTCCGCGCCGCCGGACCGGTGGACGCCGCCGTCAACCTGCACGGCTCGGGGCCGCGGAGCCACCGGCTTCTCGCCGCGCTCGCGCCCGGCCGGATGCTGGCGTTCGCCTGCCCCGCCGCGGCCCACACCGGTGGGCCGGCGTGGGACCCCGACGAGCACGAGGTGGCGCGCTGGTGCCGCCTCGCCGCCTGGTACGGGTTCCCCGCCGACCCGGGCGAGCTGGACCTGCCGGTGCCGGCCGCGGCCTCGCCCGCGCCGGGCGCCGCCGTCGTCCACCCCGGGGCCGCGTTCCCGGCGCGCCGCTGGCCCGCCGAGCGGTTCGCGGCGGTCGCGGCGGCGCTGCGGGAGCGCGGCGAGCGCGTCGTCGTGACCGGCGGGCGCGGCGAGACGGCGCTCGCGGGCCGCGTGGCCGCCCTCGCCGGGCTGGGCCCGGCCGCCGACCTGTCCGGCCGCACGTCCCTGCCGGAGCTGGCCGCGCTCGTCGCGGGCGCCCGGCTGGTGGTGTGCGGCGACACCGGCGTCGCGCACCTCGCGACCGCCTTCCGCACGCCGTCGGTGCTGCTGTTCGGCCCGACGCCGCCCGCCCGGTGGGGGCCGCCCGGCCGCGCCGAGCACCGCGTCCTGTGGGCGGGCCGCCGCGGCGACCCGCACGGGCGCGAGCCCTTCCCGGGGCTGCTGGAGATCTCCGCGGACCAGGCCGCCGCCGCCGCCGAGGCGGTGCTCGCGCACGCGGACCGCGGAGCACCCGAACTGATGAGGAGGCAATGATGAGACACCCGCGCGCCGTCGTCACCGGAGGGTCCGGCTTCCTCGGCTCGCACCTGTGCGAGGCGCTGCTCGCCGCGGGGATCTCGGTGGTGTGCATGGACAACCTGCTCACCGGGACGTCCCGCAACATCGCGCACCTGGCCGGCCGGCGGGACTTCCGGTTCGTCAAGCGCGACCTCACCGACCCCGTGCGCGTCCCCGGCGAGGTCGGGTACGTGTTCCACCTCGCCTCGGCCGCCTCCCCGGCCGACTACCTGCGGTACCCGATCCAGACCCTGGAGGTCGGCAGCCAGGGCACCCGCAACGCGCTCGACCTCGCCGAGGCCAAGGGCGCCCGGTTCGTCCTCGCCTCCACCTCGGAGGTGTACGGGGACCCGCTGGTGCACCCGCAGCCCGAGTCGTACTGGGGCAACGTGAACCCGGTCGGCCCGCGCAGCGTGTACGACGAGGCCAAGCGGTTCGGCGAGGCGCTGACCTCCGCGTTCCGGCACGCCCGCGGCCTCGACGCCGCGATCGTGCGGATCTTCAACACCTACGGGCCGCGGATGCGGCCCGACGACGGCCGCGCCATCCCGACGTTCCTGCGGCAGGCGCTGACCGGCGAGGACCTCACCGTCACCGGCGACGGCTCGCAGACCCGCTCGATCTGCCACGTGGACGACACCGTCCGCGGCATCCTCGCCCTCGCGATGTCCGACCACCCGGGGCCGGTGAACATCGGCAGCCCCTACGAGGTGTCGATGGCCGACCTCGCGCGGCAGGTCGTCGAGCTGACCGGCTCGGCGTCCCGGATCCGGTTCGTCGACCGGCCGCAGGACGACCCGCGCGTCCGGCGCCCCGACACCGCCCTCGCCGAGGAGCTGCTCGGCTGGCGTCCGAAGATCACGGTCGAGGAGGGCCTGCGCGGCACCATCGAATGGTTCGGGCGGGAGCTGCTCATCGCCCGCCCCGCCTGATCCCGCCCCGCCCGATCCCGCACGCGGAACGGCCGCGAGGGACGAACGTCCCCGCGGCCGTTCCGCGCGCCTTCAGCCCGTGAGCCCTCGGCCGCCGAGTCCTCAGCCGCCGCTCGCCCTCAGCCGTTGTGGCCGGCCGACACCAGGTCCCGGAGGTCCGAGGGGAGGCTGTGCCGCACCTTGTCCGTCACGCCCCCCTCGGTCGCCTCGTCGGTCACCTCCAGCACGACGCGGGCCAGGTAGGCCGAGCGCGGCTCGTCGGCACCCGAGCGGACCGCGATCCGCTCGATGAAGTCGTGCCGGCCGAACCGCTCGCCGCTGCCCGCACCGCCGTAGACCTCGGTCCGGCGCAGGTGCTCGCCGATCTCGTGCGGCAGCTGCGCCGCGAGGTTGTCGGCGAGCCCCTCGGGTATCCGTTCGCCGAGCGTCTCCAGGACGGCCCGTGTCGCCCGCTCGGCCTCGCCGTGACCGGAGAGGTGGGCGCGGTGCTGGACCTGTCCGATGAACTCCTCATGCCGCATGGCGGACGCTCCTTCCTGCGTATGAAATGCAGAAAATGCCCGATATATCCAGTCCTTAACGTGCGCCGAGGACGTCCAGCAGCTCGCCGATCACGCTCCCGTCCGGCGGGGCCGCCGCGGCCCGCCCGGCGCCCTCCGCCGACAGCGCCCAGGCCCACCACCGGTCCAGCACCGCCGCGTCCAGCAGCGGCTCCCCCTCCCGGCCCGGCCGGGCCGCCGGCTCGGGGACGGTGACCACGGCGGGCCACGACCACGCCCGCGCCTGCGCGGTCACCTTCGCGCCGCCGCCGACCGGGTCCACCGCCAGCGCGGGGACCCCGTTCTTCAGCGCCAGGACCAGGCCGTGCAGCCGGGTCGTCACCACCAGGTCGAGCCTGCGCAGCACCGACTCGAACTCGGCGGCCGTGGCGAACATGCGCCAGTCGCGCGGGTCGAGGCGCGTGTCCAGCGGCAGCCGCGCGCACTCGCGGGTGGCGAGCCAGCCCTCCAGCTCGCGGCCGACGCGCTCGTGCAGCCGCCGGTGCCCGTACTCGCGCTGGCCCGGCGCGAGGACGACCCCGACGACCGGCACCGACGGGCTCTCCGGCAGCGCCGCGAGGTCGTGCCGCGGGGCGGCCGAGGGCGTGTCGCGCGGCAGGACGGCGTCGAACCCGGTGACCGCGGGGTCGTCGGGATCGACGACCGAGACGCCCACGGCGACGCGGACGCAGTGCGCGTACCGGCGGTGCAGCTCCTCGATCTGCCGCCCGCGCAGCGGCCCGCAGGCGAACACCAGATGCGTGTAGGCGGCGGGGTCGGCGCGGTCGAGGCCGAGGCCGCCCGGCCGGAACACCGGGCTCCACGCCAGGTCGCACTCCGCGCCCGCCGCGGCCAGACCCTGCCGCACCGCCTCCATCGCCAGCACGTCGCCCGCCGTGGCCTCGCCGTGCAGGAAGCTCGGCCACCCCGTCACGAGGACCCGCATCCGTCCTCCGCTCGCCATGGCCACCTGCTACCCGGGGCGGTCCCGACCATGCCGGGCGCGGTCCCGGCCATGCCCCGCGCGGCAGGGCGTGCTGCCCTCGGCGCGACACTTCAAACACCTTCCGGTTTACGGTCATGCTCTCCGGGGCAGAGTCTCCTCGCGGCCCACTCGTCGGTTCGGAGCCAAGTGCCCCGAGCTGCGAGCATGGGCCGCACCAGCTTTCTCCCCCCCGTTTCGGCCGGCCGCGTCACCCGCCGGGCAGCGCCTGCGCGACGACCATGCCGAAATAGGCGGCACCGAGGCCCGCGGCGACGCCGGCGGCGGCGTTGAGGAGCGCGTAGAAGCGGGCACCGGTCTCGGCCAGCCGCAGCGTCTCGTAGCCGAACGTCGAGTAGGTGCTCAGGGCGCCGCAGAAGCCCGTCCCGGCGAAGGCCATCGCGCCGCCGTCCACCGGAAGGGCCGCGAGCAGGCCCAGGATGAACGAGCCGGCCGCGTTCACGGTGAACGTCCCCCAGGGGAACACCGAGTCGTGCCGGGCCTGCACCGCCCGGTCGGTCAGGTAGCGCAGCGGGGCGCCGACGGCGGCGCCCAGCGCGACCAGCAGGATCGTCACGCGGCGTCCTCCGGTGCCCGGCGTCGGGCGAACGCCCTGGTCAGCCGCACCCCGGCGAGGACGGCGGCGAGCGCGGCGGCGAGCGTCAGCGCGAGGTAGGCCAGCCCGACGCGGGGCGCGCCGTGCTCCACCGCCCGCTGGACGTCGACGGCGTAGGTGGAGAACGTGGTGAAGCCGCCGAGCACGCCCACCCCGAGGAACGGCCGGACCAGCGGGTGCGCCTGACGGACCTCGGTGATCAGCACCATCAGCACGCCGATCAGCAGGCAGCCGGAGACGTTGACCCAGAAGACCGCCCACGGGAACTCCCCCGGCCCGTTCGGGAACGCAGTGCTGAGCCCGTACCGGGCCAGCGCACCGAGCACGCCGCCCGCCGACACCGCGCCGAGCGTCCCCCAGGGCGCCCGGAACAGTTCGGCTCGCTGGGCCGGATCGTGCAGGTCGACATCGGGGTCCACGGGAGGGGTGGGCATGACGTGCTCCTACCAGTAGCGACAGCGTTCACCGGTAGGGACCGTTGGCGGTCGTGCTCCGCGGTTCGCCCGGACACCGGGCACGGCGGGCCCCACCGCCGTCTCCCGGGCGCCGCCCGGGGGACTCCCCATCGTAATGGCGGTCAGGGGTCCGAGCGGTCGGTGCCCGCCGTGCCGACCGCCGGGCCGCGCGCGCCGCGCGGCTTCATGTGTGCGCCGCGCGACTCGATGAAGGTCTTGAAGCGGCGCAGGTCCCCCCGGACGCGGTGCGTCAGCGCACCGGTGCGGTCCACGCCCGCGCCCGCGAGGCCCTCGGGGCCGATCTCCAGGCGCGCGGTGACGCGGGTGGTGGTCTCGTCCAGGCGGTGGAACGTCACCACGCCCGCGAGGGCCGGGCCGCCGCGCGCCGTCCAGCGCAGCGTCGTGGCATCGAGCCGGCGGACCTCCTCCGCGCCGTCCATGGAGCCGTCCATGAACGGGAACGCCCCGAACCGCGTCCACTGGTCGCACGCGGTGCGGATCGGGACGGTGACGATGACCGATTCGGTGATCGTGCTCACGGCTCCACCTCCTGCCTCGCCGCCTCCCGCTCACCGCCCGGTTACCCGCATGAGGTGCGTCTATCCGCCCGGTGCGGGCGGATCCGTGTGATCGCTTCCGCGGCGGGTAGGGGGTCGGCAGCGAGCGACAGCCTCCTGCCCTCGCCGGCCTCGCCCGTAAAGGAGAGCACGCATGACGTCGGCGCAATCCACCCGGTTCAACGACGGCCAGACCGAGATCCTGCTCGCGGAGATGAACCGGCTGGCGGAGGACGATCCCCGGAGGGAACGGCTCCGCGCGCGCATCGTCGACATGCACGCTCCGCTCGTCCGCGGCGTGGCGCGCCGGTACGCGAACCGGGGCGAGCCGCTCGACGACCTCCAGCAGGTCGCCTACCTGGGCCTGGTGAAGGCCATCAACCGGTTCGACCCGGGCATCGGCGACCGCTTCGTCACCTACGCCTACCCGGTGGTGACCGGGGAGGTGAAGCGGCACTTCCGCGACAAGACCTGGGGGATCCGGGTGTCGCGCCGCATCCAGGAGCTGCGGCCGATCCTGCAGCGCACCGTGCAGGAGTTCACCCGCGAGCACGGCCGGTCCCCGACGACCGCCGAGATCGCCGAGCTGATGGGCATCGACCAGGAGGAGACGATCGAGGTCATCATCGCCTGCGACGCCTACCGCCCGCTGTCGCTGGAGGCTCCGGCGGACGGGTCGCCGAGCGGCGAGAACGGCACGGTCGGCGAGTACCTCGGGTCCGACGACCCGGCGCTGGAGGCGTTCATCGACGGCCACGCCCTCGGCCCGCTCATCGACGACCTCCCCGAGCGGGAGCGCACCATCCTGCTGCTGCGGTTCTTCGGCAACAAGACGCAGACGCAGATCGCCGAGCAGATCGGGCTGTCGCAGATGCACGTGTCGCGGCTGCTGCGCGCCACCCTCGACCGGCTGCGGATGGGACTGCTGGCCGAGGGGTGAGCACCCCGGCCGTCACGGCCTGGGCAGAGTGCACGTCCCGCCGAGGACGACGCGGTTGCCGGCGCCGAGGCAGCGTGCGAGCCCGGAGGTCTGCTGCCCGTAGCCGGTGCCGTGGCGCACGGTGATACGCCCGTCGCGGGCGACCTCGCAGGGGTTGTCGAGGGTGCAGCGCTCGCCGTCGTCGTTGGCGGTGTTGTTGACGCCGACCACCTGCCCGGTCCGGACGCTGATGATCGGCGAGCCCGAGGTGCCGTGGATCGGCCGGCACCCGGACGTGTACCGGATGGAGTCGCGCCACGTCCAGCCCGCCTCGCGCAGCCGGTGCACGGTGGCGTCGACCGCGCAGGCGTAGATCTTCCGCCAGTAGCCGGACACGACCCGGATCTCCGTGCCGTCGCGCGGCCCGGACGTGGCCAGGCGCGGCGCGGACACGCCGTACCTGGACCGGATCGCGCCGTAGGTGGTGTCCAGCCGGTAGACGGCCACGTCGGTGTCGGTCATCGTGGCGTACTCGAGCCGGGTCGCGGTGAGGGTGCCGAGGTCGGCGCCGCCCGTCCGGTCGAGGAGCTGGAACGTCCGGGACGAGGGCCGGCCGGCGATCACCTCGCCGGCCCGCGGCATCCCCGACTCCAGGCAGTGCCCGTTGGTCAGGACGAGCGCGTGGTCGGTGTCGCGGGAGCGCGGCCCCCGCACCAGCGACCCCGAGCAGTTGCCGAGCGCGACGGTGCCGGTGAAGTCGACCTCCGCCCGGCCGTGCCGCTGGACGGCGGCGGCCTGTGCGGCGCCGGCGTCCGCCACGAGGGCGCCCGCCGGAAGGGCACCTGCGGCAAGGACGGTGACGGCGAGGCGTCTGAGCATGCGCGATCCTCTCGGCGCCCGGAGTACACTCCGGTTAGTGACGATATTGTCACTCATTGTAACCTATGTCATCTGCGGCCCGTCCAGAGGGGCCATGCGCCGTTCAGTCCACGTCCACCCAGCCGTAGGTGCGCTCGACGGCCTTCTTCCAGCCGGCGTATCCGGCCTCGCGCTGGTTCTCGTCCCAGGTGGGGTGCCAGCGTTTGTCCTCGTTCCAGTTCTGGCGGAGTTCGTCGGTGTTGTTCCAGAAGCCGACGGCGAGGCCGGCGGCGTAGGCGGCGCCGAGGGCGGTGGTCTCGGCGACGACGGGGCGCGAGACCGGGACGCCGAGGATGTCGGCCTGGAGCTGCATGCACAGCTCGTTGGCGGTGACGCCGCCGTCGACCTTCAGGACGTCCAGGGAGACGCCCGAATCCTGGCGCATGGCCTCGACCACGTCGCGGGACTGGTAGCAGATCGACTCCAGGGTGGCCCGAGCCAGGTGCGCGTTGGTGTTGAAGCGGGACAGGCCGACGATGGCGCCGCGGGCGTCGGAGCGCCAGTAGGGCGCGAACAGGCCGGAGAAGGCGGGCACGAAGTAGACGCCGCCGTTGTCCTCGACCTGCCGGGCCAGGGACTCGCTCTGCGCGGCGCCGGAGATGATGCCGAGCTGGTCGCGCAGCCACTGCACGGCCGACCCGGTCACCGCGATCGAGCCCTCCAGCGCGTACACGGTCGGCTGGTCGCCGAACTTGTAGCAGACGGTCGTGAGCATCCCCGCCTTGGACCGGACGAGTTCCTCGCCGGTGTTGAGCAGCAGGAAGTTGCCGGTGCCGTAGGTGTTCTTGGCCTCGCCGACCGCGAAGCACACCTGCCCGACCGTCGCCGCCTGCTGGTCGCCGAGGATGCCGGTCAGGGGCACCTCGCCGCCGAGCGGCCCGTCCGGACGGCTCGTCCCGTAGGCTTCCGGCGCGGACGACGGCTTGATCTCCGGCAGCATCGAGCGGGGGATGCCGAAGAACGACAGCAGCTCGTCGTCCCAGTCGAGGGTCTCCAGGTCCATCAGCATGGTGCGGCTGGCGTTGGTCGGGTCGGTGACGTGCACGCCGCCGTCCACGCCGCCGGTCAGGTTCCACAGCACCCAGGTGTCGATGTTGCCGAAGATCGCGTCGCCGTTCTCGGCCGC
>NZ_FZOR01000103.1 GCF_900188445.1 Actinomadura meyerae | reverse complement strand
GCCGTCGGACGCCGTGCCGTTCGACCAGGTGGCGGGCGACGAGGCGGCCGAGCGTGCCGGTGCCGCCGGTGATCAGGACGAGGCCGTCCGGATCGGCGGCGGGCGGCACCGTCAAGGCGACCTTCCCGACATGCCGCGCCTGGCTGAGGAACCGCACCGCCTCCGGTGCCCGGCGCACGTCCCACGCCGTCACCGGCAGCGGCCGGAGCGCGCCCCGGTCGAACAGCTCGCGCAGCTCCACGAGCATCTCCTGGATCCGCTCCGGACCCGCGTCCAGAAGGTCGTACGCCCGGTAGGCGACGCCCGGATGCGCGGCGGCGACCGCCTCGGGATCGCGGACGTCGGTCTTGCCCATCTCCAGGAACCGCCCGCCGTGCCGCTGGAGCCGGAGCGTCGCGTCCACGAAGTCGCCCGCGAGCGAGTTCAGCACGATGTCCACGCCGCCGTCCTCGCCGAGCACGGCGCCGAAGCGCTCCTCGAAGTCGAGCGTCCGGGACGACGCGATGCGCTCGTCCGGCACGCCCTGCGCACGCAGCGCCGGCCACTTCGCGGGACTCGCCGTGCCGAACACGGTCAGGCCCCGATGCCGGGCCAGCTGCACGGCGGCCATCCCGACGCCCCCGGTCGCCGCGTGGACCAGCAGCGTCTCGCCGGGCTCGGCCCGGGCCAGGTCCACCAGCCCGTAGTAGGCCGTCAGGAACACCACCGGAGCCGACGCCGCCTCCGCGAAGGACCAGCCGCGCGGCACCGTCGTGACGAGCCGCCGGTCGGTCCTGGTCAGCGGCCCGATCCCGGCCGCCATCAGGCCCATCACCCGGTCGCCGGGGGCCAGGTCGGTGACGCCCGGCCCGACCTCCACCACCACGCCCGCCGCCTCGCCGCCGAGCGGGCGGGCGTCGTCGGGCACCATGCCGAGCGCCAGCAGCACGTCCCGGAAGTTCAGCCCGGACGCGCGCAGCGCCACCCGCACCTCCCCGGCCGCCAGCGGCTCCTCGGCCGCCGGATTGGGATCGAGCGACATCCCCTCCAGGACTCCCTCGCCGGTCAGGTTCAGCCGCCAGGCGGCGACCCCGTCCGGGACGGGCAGCGCCCCCTCGGCGGGCCGCCGGGCGAGCCGGGGAACGTACGCCTCGCCGCGCCGGAGCGCCAGCCGGGGCTCGCCGGTCGCCAGGGCGAAGGGGACCGCCCGCTCCGACTCCTCGGAGCCGTCGAGATCGAGGAGCGTGAACCTGCCCGGATGCTCCGACTGCGCCGCGCCCACCAGCCCCCACACGGCGGCGTGCCCCAGGTCGGTGGGCCGTTCCCCGCCGTGCACCGCCACCGCCCCGCGCGTGGCGACCACCAGCGGCCCCGCGCCGGGATCGGCGATCCTGGCCTGGACCAGGCGCAGCGCGTGCCCGGTCGCCGACCGGACGTCCGTGGACGCGGGGAGCGCGGTGACGTCGCCGCCCGTGCCCGCGTTCTCGGGGAGCGGAAGGCGCGGCCAGTCGACGCGGAGCAGCCCGTCGCCGGACGCGGCCGCCGCACCGGCCGGGCCGGCGATCGGACGGGCGGTGAGCGCCTCGACCGTCGCCACCGGAGCGCCGGACGGGTCGGCCAGGACGATCGAGACCGTGTCGCCGGCCGTCGAGGTCAGCCGCGCGCGCAGCGCCGTCGCCCCCGTGGCGTGCAGGGACACGCCCGACCAGCTGAACGGCAGCCGCGCGACGTCGGAGTCGGCGGCGAGCACGTGCAGGGCCGCGTCCAGCAGCGCGGGATGCAGACCGAACCCGGCGGGATCCGCGGTGACCTCGGCCTCCACATAGAGATCGGCGCCCTGCCGCCAGGCCGCCCGTGCCCCCTGGAACGCCGCGCCGTACCCGAGACCTCGCTCCGCGAGCCGCGGGTACAGGCCGGCGAGATCGACGGGCTCCGCGCCGGGCGGTGGCCAGGCCGCCAGCTCGGCACCGGCGACGGCCGCCGGAGCCAGTGTCCCGCTCGCGTGCCGCGTCCAGTCGCCGTCCTCGTCGGGACGGGAATGGACGCCGAGCGTCCGCCGCCCGTCGTCGTCCGGCTCGCCGACGACGACCTGGATCCGCACCCCGCCGGTCTCGGGCAGCGCCAGCGGGCTCTCCAGGGTCAGCTCCTCGACCTGCCCGCACCCCAGCCGGTCGGCAGCGCTGACCGCGAGATCGACGAACGCCGCGCCGGGCAGCGTGACGACCCCGCCGACGGTGTGGTCCGCGAGCCACGGATGCGTCCGGACCGACACCCTGCCCGTCAGGACGACCCCGGACCCGTCGGCCTGATCGACCGCCGCCGTCAGGAAGGGATGCGGGTTGGCGTCCAGCCCGAGGCCGGCGGGGTCGTTGGTGGTGGGGGTGTTGATCCAGTGCCGCTGGTGTTGGAAGGGGTAGGTGGGGAGGTTGGTGTGGTGTCCGGGGATGTGCCAGGGGATGGTGAGTCCGTTGGTGTGGGCGTGGGCGAGTG
>NZ_FZOR01000081.1 GCF_900188445.1 Actinomadura meyerae | reverse complement strand
AGGCTTCAATCGCTTTCACGAACTCCACATGGACCTGCGACGCCTGTGGATATGTGGATAACACCCTGACGGTCAGGCTAATTTAACGGCATTGCGATATATCTCCTCTCCGGAAGTTCGTCTAGCTCCATCTCTGAGAAATTGCAAAGCTATCCAGCTCGCCAAGAGGTACTTATCGTCATCGGTGAGTGGCCATACCTTCTCATTGAGGACGCGCTTTAGGGCAGGCGCAGTTTTCGCTTCCACGGTTGAGAGAAGCTTTTCGAAGGAGTCGGGCTCGTGTCCCTCGATCTCTACGCTGTAGAAATGCTTTTGTACAGTTGCGTCCTTGATTGACTGCGGATGGGATTCCGAGCCGCCGAGTGGGAGGCGAAAGATTCTGTCGTTGACGTCGGCGAAGCCTTTGAGGTAGAACTTCGAAACAACATGATGCCTGCGTGCAGGTTTGTTCTTTGGGGGCATGACTTAAGGGTAGCGCGGACTAACCGCCAGGGGGCAGGTTCAGGGCTCGCCAGTCCGCTTCGCTGATGGCTGGAGCCATGACCGTCACCGTCCGGTGAGGTTGGTGCGTAGCCTGGGATGATCGCTGCCGCAGCTTCCAAGCGTGCAGGACGTGGCCGGCCCTGCTCCCCGGGTTCCGCATGCCTTCTATCGGGCTCCGTAGATGACAACGACTCCTTCGGTCTTAGGCACTCCCGTTCGTCGACGCCAAGGATGCAGAGCGGCGCATCTTTGCTGCAATGACCTTCTCCGCTGCATTAATAGCTCCGAACGGGAGCGGCTTCATATCGAATCCTGCGCCGACTTCCCAGCCCTTATCTGGGGCGCTGTACTGCACGGCAACAGCGTCAGGATGCAGAGACATGAAGATGCTGCGGAACTCACGAGCGTCCCTAAGGGCAACTTCTATTCTCGACGCCGTGTGCTCAAGTACAGAATCGCCGATGACGCGTAGCCCCATCATGGCATCCTCGACAAGTGGTACCAGTGGGATAGCTGAAGGGCAGGCCCTAATCTCTGCGGCCACAGAACTCCAGCCGTTGAATCGTTCGAGGAGAATGTCTCTGTCCAGAACGAGAAAGTCTCCCCCGATATGGAGACCGTGAAGCGGTATTCCTAGATGCTGTGCATAATTTCTCAAACGAACGCAAAAGCGATAGCCAAAGCGGTCATCGTACTGTCGACTGCAAGCGGCTTTGAAGAAGTCCAAAGTTTCGGAGTCGTCTGAACGGCTAGCTCTATAAGTGTTATGATCAACAAAGGTGCGTGCCGCGCAAAGCCAGTCCATGGTCGCGCCGACGACGTTGATTAGCGTGCCATTAAGTTCAGCCGAGAATGGGTTGTTCTGAGTCGTTCTCGCGACCTTTATGGCTCGCTCCCAGTTTTCGTAAGCTCGCTCGACATAGGCAAAGCTGTTCGTCTCGACTGCTGAAAGATAGTCAAGGGCGTCGACCCATTGCTCCTCTTTGGTGCCATCGACGTTCGCCAAAGTTATGATCTCAGACTTGTCGTCTGACCGCCTCAGGGCGCCAATCACCGTCGCACCTCACTCAAAGTGTCTGTATGCACAGGAGTTATACAGTATGTAGTTGGAGCGGAAGGTGCAAGTTGATTAAAGGGGCCGGAAGATTCAAGATCCATATGTCCTCAGGAGCGGGCTAGCGTGCACTGTGGACATACTGAGATTCATAGTCCTGTGGAAGTGACAGACCAGTATGGTGGCAAGTGGTCGTGAATCTGCAGCTCAGCCCTACGATCGCCACAGCTTGGCTGAGGTGGGTTGCGTGGTTGGGGGCGATCGCTGCCGCGCGGCTTCCGGTGCTCGGGCCGTGGCCGGCCCTGCACTCCGGGTCCGCTTGCCCTCGGATGAGTCGGGTGCTGTCGCCGTCACGGAGTGGGCCGGGGACGCGCAGCTCAGAGGCACGGTGGCGTGCAATTAGCGTGCAATTAGGCAGGGTGATCAAGGGGCAGTCACGGTCACTTGCGGTACGTGGGAAGGCCAGGTCAGCCGCCGTGACGGCCTAGATCGGTTTGATTCCCAAGCTGACAGCGCGGGTTCGATTCCCGTCACCCGCTCGCAGCGCAAAGGCCCAGGCCAGGGACATGTTCCCCGGACCTGGGCCATGATCGTTTCTAGGGCGCGATCAACGACGGGCCATCAGCGGGCCATCGCCCACTGGCACCAGCGTCCCAGGCGCTCCAACGTGGTCCTCTTCGTCACCCTGATCGGTTGCGTCTTCAAGGGCGCCCGCTCCGCGGCCGCGGCCGGTTGGTCCGGACCGGGCGTGCGGCCTCTCCGGGCAGGTCTCGCCCGGGCCGACCGGCCTATGCCACTCGGAGACGACTGGTGGGGAGGGTCCTCACACACGACCTGACGCGGGCAGGGGGAACAGCCTGGGCCGCCTCCAGTGTCGGCTGGCGCCCGCGAACTGTCCGAATGGCGCGAGCGCCCCGTTATCACTCATCAGGGCACTGCCAAAGCCGCTCCGCATGTTCAGGGAGCCATCGATATGACATTCTGTCGGCCTGGCCGGCGGAAGGTGAAGTGGCATGCCTGACGTTCGAAAGACCCTGGAATTGCGCCCGGGTTCCCGGTCAGCGCTGATAGTGGCGACCGCCACGGTTCTGGGCGCCGTGGTCGAGGTCGCCGCGATCCTGATCAGCGACGCCCCCACGCTGCCCGCCCTGGTCATGGGGCCCATCGTTGCCTTGTTGATCATCCTGGGAGCATGGACCTTCCTCACCGCCCGCATCACCCTGACCTCCGACGAGGTCGTCGTGCGGCGGACGTTCATCCGTCGGCGCCAGCCGCGTTCGCGCATCACAAATGCTGTGCGCGCAACCATTGAACCAATCGACACGCGCAGGGGATTGCCCGACCAGAGCCTGTTCCTGCTCGATGCGCATGACACGCTGCTCCTCAGAGTGAGGGTCACCTACTACAAGCGCCAGGACGTGGACCGGCTGGTCAAGATGCTCGCCGTACCGTGCAGTGGGCCCCACCACTTCGGGAGCGCCAGAGAATTCGACCAGACGTATCCGGGGCTGTTGTCGTCGTCGGAACGGCATCAGCGATGGATCACGTTCGCAGTCATCGGTATCTTGTGCGCCGCGCCCTTGGCGGTGGTGCTCGTCTTGCTCGCCACAGCACCCTGACCCGCGACAGACGGACAGCAAGAGATCCCCTCCCGCGGGTGTTGCGCCTTCACCGACGCACACAGGGCTTGTTGGAGAACCACCGCCCTCGGCCCCCGCCACATCCGCGAGCTACTGCGCATCAACGCCGATCTCCTTGCACACGCAGCCGTGGTCTTCGGGGACGTCGACATGGACGCCCAAGCCGAGCAGTACGCCACCATCGCACTCGTGCTCGCCCGAGAGGCCGGAGCCAACGAGTCGTAGGCGTGGTACGCCCAAGCCGAAACGGCCCGCTGGCAAGACCGCCATTTCGAAGCGGCCGATCTGTCCCGGCAAGGCTTCGAGGCCAGTCCCCCCACGCCGATGAAGACACAACTCGAGCGTCAGCCACTTCTCGGCGTCGCCTTTGCGCGCGAAAGTCTTGGGTGCTGTCCGGCGCTGTCCGTTCGGCGCGAGGTAGCTCGGTGGGCTCAGTGCCCATGTCACCCAGTCTTCAACCGTCCCCGTCCACCCTCGGCCACCAGGTCCGCGGACGCGGCAGCGTCAGAGATCAAAATCGCCCTTGCTCACCCGCTCGGTCAACTCTCGCCACGTCCTACGGTCGACGAAAAACGTCGAGCCGTCAGGGCGCTTGGAGTCGCGGACGGCGATGACGTCGCCGACAGCGGCGACCTCGACGCAGTCGCTCCCTGTGCTGCTGCTCTGACTGGCCTTGCGCCAGTGCGCTTGCGAGAGTTCAGTGAGCAGGTTCATCGGAATGCTGATACTCCCTGGCGATCTCGGCGATCAGCGCCATCGAGTCGTCTTCGGAGAGCGCCTGATCGCAAAGGCGGTCAAATCTCACATTACAGCGGCGAACCTGCCCGACGTCCTCGACGTAGATCTCACCGCCCATGCCCTCCAGGTAGACAACGTCGGGATCGAGTTCGGCGGCGAAGCTGAGGATCACGAAGGCACCGTCCATGCAAGCGTGCTCTCCGGCCGAGGCTGGTACCACACGGATGCTGACATGGGGCTTCTGCGCCGTGTCGATCAGCGCCTCGAGTTGCCGGCCCATGACCTGCGGGCCGCCGACGGGGCGCCTGAGAGCCGCTTCGTCGAGTACCACGCTGTAGGACGGTCCGTTCTGTCGCTCCAGGATGGCTCGCCGCGCCATACGTGCCTGAAGACGGCGCTCGGCGGACCCGAACAGTGAGCCCATCGTTCGCTGACGCGGTACACCGGATGCTCCTGGAAGATGCGTGCGGACCCGGCGAGCCGCGCCGCCGGGCCGAGGAGCGGATGCGCCGGGCTGCCTGATTGGCTCTCTCGGGGGTCTCCTGGCTACGGTCCACAGCCAGCACGGCCTTCTTCTAGAGGAAACGGCCTCTTCGGCCAGGGCCATGAGACGCCTTGCTCATGACGAGAGTGTGCCATCGAACGACCGCAGAACGGGCGATCCCGAGCTGGCAGGGTGAGGCAGCCCACCCGCGAATCACTACGCCGGTCCCGGACCAAGGAGTTCCGTCCGGTCCCGCCTCACGCCGCCGTGCGCGCCGGCCCCAGTCTGCCGGTCATAGTTGCTCCTCCATGCGTTTTAGGGCGCGTTCCGGGAAGTCACTGGACGATTCTTTGACGTTCTTAATGATCGCGAGTACCCCCTTGTATGCGAACAGGACCGTTGAGCTTCGGCTCTTGGTGCGCCCCGACACTGCCTCGACGTCGACCATGCGCCCTACATCGCCGAGGGAAAGTGTACGGTCTCTGACAGTCCAGCGAAGCTGAGAGTCGGGTTCTCCAGCTTTGAAGCTCAAGCACTTCTTCGGCAAGGGGGAACGGACGACAGCTTCTGCCCCGTTATCGGGAAGAGCAACGAGAACCTGCTCGAAAGCGGTGTCGTTCAGTTCGGTGCCCCAGGCGCGCAAAGCGGCGGGAGCTTGGGACCCGGTCTCGCCAAGGATGCGGACATGGCCTCCCGGTGAAAGGCGTTTAAGGCAATCAGTGCCGATGGTTGGCCACGGTTGTCGGCCTCCCAGCAGTCGGTCTTCTAAACGCTGGTAATCGTCCTGCGCATCGGAATATGTGATGTCGAGCCCAGGGTAGGAGGCCACCATGGCGTTCAGGAGTTGGGTTGAGTCCACATGCGCCTGCTGTTCCTGAGGGGTGGTGCTCTCGCTCTCGCCGCATGCCGAGAGGGGGAACAGGAGGAAGGAGATGATTGCGGCAATCCGGTGCACCAGGTGATCATAGAACCCTGGCGGTGAGCTCAACGGCTTAGCGCCGAACATATCCGGAGACGGCCACGTGCTCGCCGGTGGAGCGTGCGCTTCCGGGAGGGCTCGTGCTTTCCCAGCCCCTCTTGTGCTCCGGAGGGCACCTTCGCGCGAACAGCCCGGCTCCGCGCCAACCCGTCCGGAGCCGGGCGGCGTGGGCGCCGGTTATCGGACGGCCGCGCCAGATTGACGTGCTCTGCGGTCGATGCTGAGGTCGCGGGCCAGGTGCGCGCGTCGCAGGCCGTGTGAGCGCAGGTAGTGGAGATCATCGGAAGTGTCGTACATGAGCTGGACGTGGAAGTAGTTCACGTACTCCAGCACCGCGAACAGCCCGAAGCCCAACCCCGGCCAGCTCCCCGCCCCCGGAGCGGTGACCACCCTCCCAACGAGGAACAACAGCCCAGCAGCAAGAAGCAGGGCACTGGCGATGCGGGCTACCGCGAAGGCCCCGGCACCGGGCAGAGGCACGCCAGGAGCGGAGATCTGCCGGAGCTTGGCCAACCAGTACCCGCCCCCCACCACAAGCAGCCCCGCGAACATCGCGAAGCCCACCATGTTCGCCGCCGTCAGCGGGAAACCGACAACGCCGAACCAGATCACGGCCTGCAACGGGAGGTTGAACAGTTCCAGCCAAGCCAGCGACCGCAGCCGCCGTCGAACCCAGGAACGGGAACGATGATCCATCCGAGGATTACCTCAACTCAGACGCCCAAGGCGGCCGGTAGACGCCACGCACCAAGATCCGGAGCATACGCGGAACAGCGAGCGACGCCGCGACCGGGAGGCAACCATCGTGCACGGGGCAGCGCGACGTCCCGGCTGGATCGGATCAGCACACGCGAGATGCTGACGGACGTCGCAGAGTCCCTCCCCTTGCACTAGGAAGATCATCTTGACCAGTCGTGAACGCTACGTCGGGTGGCGCAAGTCCTCGTACAGCGGAACGGGCAACAACTGTGTCGAGGCCGCGCGAGCCGGTGGAGGTCGGGTGGGTGTCCGGGACACCGCGGCCCGTCACGCCGGGTGTCGAAAGATGGCGGCTCCCCGCGGTACCGGGGAGTCGCCCATCGCCCCCGTTGCTTGACCGGGACAGGCGGGGACGGCCCTGGGCAGTACTGATCCTGCTACGAACCAGAAGGTTGCCGGCGGGAGGGCTTGCCGTAGAGGGAGACTCTGTCGTCGCGCTCGAAACTGTGTTGGCGTCCGAGGAACATGGTGCTCTCGGGGGCTTCGTGGGCGATGCTGACGGTCCAGTCGTAGTACGTCCAGGTCATTGAGTAGCCGGAGAGCCGAAAGTTGGCCCGGTACCGCATGCTTTGGCCAGGTGCCAGGGTTCCCAGGCGGACCGTTCGCCTGGTCACTGGGTAGGAGGCCCAGACCGGGTGGCGGTCGATTCGGATTGCGCCGCTCGGTTCGCGCTTCAAGCCCAGCCAGCTCACTTCGGAGAGGTCGCTGTGGATATGGAGTTCTTCGGACGGGACATACCCCTCGGACTCCCGCATCCAGATCTCATGCACCAGTACCTGCCCGCTGCCGTCACTGGCCGGGAGCGGGAATGTCTTGGGGAGCCGGCCGCGCACGGTCGCCTCAGCCTCGATCCACCGATGGTGTATCGAGGTCGATCTCTCGGTCTTTTCGGGAGGACGGTTGAGTTGTCGGCCGCCCGCGGGCAGGGGTGATCGGCTGGTCTGCCCAGCTTTTCCACGTGTTCGGTTCCGGTCGGGCCCTGGCGGGCGGTGGATAACGGCAGGTCAGCGGCTGTCGGGTGGGGCGTGGAGGGTGGTGAACAACTGCCGCCAGGCGTCGGCCCAGGGCCAGTTGCGGG
>NZ_FZOR01000037.1 GCF_900188445.1 Actinomadura meyerae | reverse complement strand
GCGCCATCGGCGCCGCACTCGTCGTCCAACTCCAGGACTACCTCGCCACCGCCGGATTCCAGGAGACCGGCATCATCACCGGCCTGATCTTCATCGTGATCGTGCTGCTGTTCCGCCGGGGCATCTGGGGGACGGCCCGGCACGTGCGCGCGGCCCGCCGGCGGGCGGCCCGTCAGCGGGCGACCATCCGCAAGGCCAGCCCGGCGTAGAACTCGCCGAGGCGCTCCGGGGTGTCGGGGCCGTCGAGCCGGTACCAGCGGACGAGGTCGATGCTGAGCGACAGCATCGCCCGCGTCACCCGCTTGACGTCGACCTCCGCGAACGACCCGTCGGCGACGCCGCGCGCGACCGCGTCGCGGAAGAACGCGTTCGTCCGGTGGCGCAGCTCCAGCACCTCGTCGTAGTGCTCGGCGGTCAGGCCGGTCAGCTCGAACTGGCAGACGCGGGCCGCCACGTGGTGGCGGGCGTGCCAGGCGGTGTAGGCGGAGACGACGGCGCGGAGCCGGTCCGCCGCGCCGCCGGCCCCGCTGACGGACGGGTCCTCGACATGGGCGAGGACCCGCTCGTGGCCCGCCCGGATGATCTCGTAGAGGACCAGTTCCTTCGACGGGAAGTGGACGTACAGCGCGGCCGGGCTCAGCCCGACGCCCTCGGCGATGTCGCGGGTGGTCGTCGCGTGGTAGCCGTTCGCGGCGAAGCACCGCACCGCCGCGGTCAGCAGCCCGCGCGGCACCGCGCCGAGGTCGGCCCGCCACAGCTCGGCCGAGTGGTCGCGCAGCCGCGGATCGTCCGCGAGGTCCGCGGCGGTGAACCGGGCCTGCCGTCTGGCCATCGTGTCCCCTTCGCGTCGCCCGGCGCCTCCCCCGGCGCGGCCGGGCGCTTGACAGCGGCATCCTACTCGGTGACTATGCGCTTACTCATTTCCCTGAGCAGCAGCGTGCGGAAGCGAGGGGTCGTGGCAGGGCGCAGCTTTCTCCGGCTTCTCGTGGACGGCGCACCGCTGCCCCGGTACGACGACGTCCTGCGCCGCGCGGTGGCGGACGCCGCCTCCCCCGAGGAGATCGACCACCTGCAGGCCGAGCACACCCTCGCCCTCCGGCTGCGCGACACGCTGGAGAAGCAGCGCGCCCGCCAGGAGCAGCAGCGCGCGCTGGTCGAGTGCGCGATGGAGCTGGCCGAGGACCGCGGCGACCCCGACGCGCTCCTGACCCTGATCGTGAGCCGGGCGCAGCGGCTGCTCGGCTGCGACATGGCCTACCTGAGCCTGAACGACGACGCGGACCGCTCGACCCGGATGCGGGTGATGGTCGGCGCGACGTCCTCGGCGTGGAAGGACGTCCGGATCCCGTTCGGGGTCGGCGTCGGCGGCCGGGTCGCCGCCACCGGCACGCCGTTCTCGACCTCGGACTACTTCAGCGACGAGCGGCTGGCGCACGACCCCGCCGTGGACGCCTCGGTCCGCGCGGAGCGGCAGGTGTCGATCGTCGGCGTGCCGCTGCGGGCCGGCGCCGTCCTCGGCGTGCTCTTCGCGTCCAACCGCAGCCCGGGGCCGTTCTCGCACGACGCGATCGCGCTGCTCGGCTCGTACGCCGCCCTCGCCGCGACCGCGATCGAGCAGGCGCGGTCGCGGCAGGCCAAGGACCGGGAGGTCGCGGCGCTGCGGCAGGCGAACGCGGCGCTGCGGCGGCGGACGGTCGCCGAGGAGCGGGCGTTCGCGGCGCACGACCGCACCATGGACATCGTGCTGCGCGGCGGCGGCGTGCAGGAGGTCGTGACCGCGGCGGGCGACCAGCTCGGCGGCGTGCTCGCCGTGTTCGACGAGTTCGAGCAGCCCGTCGCCTGGACGCCGGGCGCGTCCGACGAGGCACTGAAGGAGATGTCGGCCGCGGCGGGCGGCGGCCTCGGCGGGCCCGCGGGCGGCGTCCACGACGGGACGTACTGGGCGACCGGCCTGGAGGCGGGCACCGAGCGGCTCGGCGCGCTGGTCTGGGCCCCGCCGGACGCGTCCGCCGGCATCGGCGACCTGGACGAGCGGCTGCTCGGCCGCGCGGCCGTGGTGGCGTCCCTGCTCCTGCTGTTCGGGCGCAACCTCGCCGCCGCGGAGGCCAGGGTGCGCGGCGAGCTGCTCGACGACCTGCTCACGCCGAACCCCCGCACGTACTCGTCGCTGGCCGAGCGTGCGCTGCGGATCGGCTACCAGCCGCGCAGGCGGCACGCGGTGGTCGTCGCGCACGTCCGGGCGGAGAACCGGCGCGGCCTCGCCTCCGCGGCGTCCGACCTCGCCGCCGCCCGCGACGGCCTCAGCACCGTGCGGGACGGGCGGGCCGTGCTGGTCGTCCCGTCCGACGACCCGTCGCTGACCGGCCGCCGGATCGCGCGCTCGCTGGCGGCGCGGCTGGGGTCACCGGTCACCGTGGGCGCCGCGGGCCCGGTGGACGACCCGGCCGACCTGCCCTCCGCCTATGCCGAGGCGCTGGCCTGCGCGCAGGCCCTGCTCCGGCTCGACCGCGCGGGCACCGCCGCCACGGCGGGCGACCTCGGCTACGCCGGCCTGCTGCTCGGCGACGGCGCGTCCGCGACCGGGTTCGTGGAGCGGACGCTCGGCCCGGTCATCCAGCACGACGAGCAGCGCTCGACGATGCTGATGGAGACCCTCGGCACCTACTTCGCCACCGGGCAGAGCCTCGTCGCCAGCGCCAAGCGGCTGCACATCCACCCGAACACCGTCACCCAGCGCCTCGACCGGGTCAAACGCCTGCTGGGCGTCGACTGGAACAGCCCGGACCACCTGCTCGACGTGCAGCTCGCGCTACGGCTGCACCGGCTCGGCCGCGCCCTCGACTCCTGACCGGGCCGGCCCGGCCGCCGGCTCCGGGGAGTCCGTGCGTCCCGGCCGGTCCCGCCGGTTGGCGCGGATGCGGCGGCGCTCGCTGGGCGTGGTCCCGGCCCAGATGCCGTGCGGCTCTCCGGAGGCCAGGGCCCATTCCAGGCAGGGGCCCGCGACGGGGCAGGCGGCGCAGAGCCGGCGGATCGGCGCGATCTGCGCCGTGTACACAGCCTCGCGGGACACCGGGAAGAACAGATCGGGGTCGAGCGACCGGCACGACGCCGACTGCGACCAGTGTTTCGTCGACGCCTGTTTCGTCGTCTGCTTCGCCATCGTCCCTCCAGGGCCGTCCACGTCCGGGCGCCATCCACGGTCGCGGGGACGGGCGCGCGCGGCACCCGGGTGCACGACTGGGAGAGACCCTGGACGGCGCCGGGCCCGGGGCGGGCCCGGCGGCCCGTGATCGCCGCGGATGTGTCACGGCCGCCCGGCCTATCCGGTCGAAGTGTCGTGATGCCCCGTCCAGACGGGGCGGCCGGAGCGGGGATGGCGGAGGTGCAGCGTTGTGGACAGCATGAGCCGGATGACGGTGGACGAACGGCACGGTGCCGGCTCCCCACCGGAGCCGCGGACGGGGTGGCGGGGGCTCGTTCGCGTGCGGACGGACGTCCCCGCCGCCGCCTCGGACGTGCGGGTCACCTGGGGTGACGGCGGTTCCCGCCAGGTGCTCCAGGGGCGCCGGGAGGAGCGCGCGAGGCTCGCCGAGGTGCTCGCCGCCGCCCGCGGCGGCGAGAGCCGGACCCTGGTGCTGGCCGGCGAGCCGGGCGTGGGCAAGACGGCCCTGCTGAACCACCTGGCGGCGGGGGCACGCGGGTTCGAGGTGTCGCGCGTCGCCGGCGTCCAGGCGGAGATGAAGCTGGCGTTCGCCGGGCTGCACCGGCTGTGCGCGCCGATGGCCGGCCGGCTCGCGGGCCTGCCCGCGCCGCAGCGCGACGCGCTCCGGACCGCGTTCGGCATGAGCGCCGGCCCCGAGCCCGACCACTTCCTCGTCGGGCTGGCCGTCCTCGGGCTGCTGGCGGAGACGTCGCGGGACAGGCCGCTGCTGTGCCTGGTGGACGACGCCCAATGGCTCGACCCGGCGTCGCTCGAAGTCCTGGCGTTCGCGGCCCGCCGGCTGCGGGACGACGCGGTCGCGATCGTCCTCGCGACCCGCGTCCCGTGCCCGGCGCCCGCGCTGACGGGGCTGCCGGAGCTGGAGGTCGCCGGGCTCGCCGTCCAGGACGCGCGGGCGCTGCTGTCGGCGGCCGTGCCCGGCCCCTGGGACGGGCAGGTGCTGGAGCGGATCGCCGACGAGACGGGCGGCAACCCGCGGGCGCTGCTGGAGATGGCCGGCGAGGCGTCGGCGGCCGAGTTCGCGGGCGGGTTCGGCCCGCCCGGGCCGGGCGCCTCCGACGGCGCGATCCACGACATCTACCGCCGCCGGGTGGCGCGGCTCGCGACCGGGACGCGGATGCTGCTGCTGGTGGCGGCGGCGGAGCCGGGCGGCGACCCGGTGCCGCTGTGGCGCGCCGCGGACCGGCTCGGCATCGCCATCGAGGCGGTGACCCCGGCGGTCGCGGCCGGGCTGTGCCACATCGGGGACCGGGTCCGGTTCCGGCACCCGCTGGCGCGCTCGGCCGCCTACTGGACGGCGTCGCCGCAGGAGCGCATCCGCGCGCACGGCGTGCTGGCCGAGGTCACCGATGCCGATGCCGACCCGGACCGGTGCGCCTGGCACGCCGCGCAGGCCGCCGCGACCCCCGACGAAGACCTCGCGGCCGGGTTGGAGGACGCGGTCGGCCGGGCCCGCGCGCGCGGTGGCGCGGCGGCGGCAGCGGCGTTCCTGACCCGCGCCGTCGAGCTGACCCCGGACCCGTCCCGGCGCTGGGACCGCGCACTCGCCGCGGCGCACGCCGCGCACCAGGCCGGGGCGGCGCGCGCCGCGTCGCGGATGCTGTCCGTCGCCGAGGCGGGCGCGCTCGACCCGCGCCGGCGCGGCCGCGCCGAGCTGCTGCGCGCCCGGATCGCCGTCGCCGCCGATCCGGGCGGCTCGGCCCCGCTGCTGCTCGCCGCCGCCCGGCGGCTGCGCCCGCAGGACGCGCCGCTCGCCCGCGACGCCCACCTGGAGGCGATCGGCGCGGCGATCATCGGCGGCGGGCCGGCGGGGGCCGATCCGGCGGCGGCCGCCGCGGCGGCGCGGACGGCGCCGCGTCCACCCGGCCCGCCGCGTCCTGGGGACCTGCTCCTGGACGGCATGGCCCGCTGCCTGACCGACGGCCTGCCCGCTGGAGCGGCCGCGCTGCGGACCGCCGTCGACGCCTTCCACGCGCCCGACCTCCCGGACGAGGACGGCCTCCAGTGGGGCTGGCTCGCGGGCGTGGCCGCCGCGACGCTGTGGGACTACGGGACGTGGGACGCGCTCACCGACCGGTACGTCCGGCTCGTCCGGGGGACGGGCCGGGCCGGCGAGCTGCCGCTGGCGCTGACCTCGCGGATCGCCGCGAAGGTCCTCGGCGGCGACCTGGCGGACGCGGCGGCGCTGGTCGCCGAGGCCGAGACGGTGTCGGAGGCGACCGGGAACGCGCGGTCGCCCTACGGCGCGCTGATGCTGGCCGCCTGGCAGGGCCGCGAGGCCGGGACGGCGGCGCCGGCCAAGGCCGTCGCCGCCGAGGCCGCGAGCCGCGGCGACGGGCACGGGCCCGTCCTCGGCGCCTGGGCGACCGCCGTGCTCTGCAACGGGCTCGGCCGGTACCAGGACGCGCTGGCCGCCGTGGCCGGATGCGCCGGGGACCGCCCGGCGGACGTGGCCACCGAGACGTGGGTGCTGCCCGAGTACGTCGAGGCCGCCGCGCGGGGCGGCGAGCCGGAGCGGGCCGCCGCCCCGCTGCGCCGCCTCGGGATCCTCGCGCGGACCGCCGGCACCGACTGGGCGCTCGGGCTCCACGCGCGCTCGCAGGCGCTCGCCGCCACCGGCCCCGCCGCCGAGGAGCACTACCGGGAGGCGATCGACCGGCTCGGCCGGACCCGGCTGCGCGGCGAGCTGGCCCGCGCCCACCTGCTCTACGGCGAGTGGCTGCGCCGCCGGCGGCAGCGGCGGCCGGCCCGCGAGCAGCTGCGGACCGCGCACGAGGCGTTCACCGCGATGGGCATGGGCGCCTTCGCCGAGCGGGCCGCCCGGGAGCTGTCGGCGACCGGGGAGCACGTCCGCGGCCGCGCCGCCGACACCGGCCGCGAGCTCACCGCGCAGGAGGCGCAGATCGTCCGGCTGGTCCGGGAGGGGCTGACCAACCCCGAGATCGGGGCGCGGATGTTCATCAGCCCGCGCACGGTCGAATGGCACCTGCGGAAGATCTTCGCCAAGCTCGACGTCACCTCGCGCAAGCAGCTGCGACCGCACCCGTCCGGCGTCTAGGCGTCCGGCGGACGGCTCCGGCCTCGGGTCACGCCGCCGTCGCGGCCTGCGCGGTGACGCGCTGGATCGCCTCGACGGCGAGGCCGGGGCGGTCGACATAGATGTAGTGCTCGCTGCCGGTGGCGGTGGTCGCCTTGGCCCGCTCGGAGACCTTCAGCCACTTGCGCTGGCCGGCCGTCCAGCCGCGCTCCAGGGCGGGCCCGTACTGGGGGACGGCCGCGAGGTACTGCTTGCCGTGCCGGATCACCTCGGCGGGGATGCTCCCGGCGGAGCGGACCTCCCCGTCGGTGATGGCGAGCTGCTCGGGGTTCTGCCCCCCGGACACCGCGAGGGTCTGCGCGCGCAGCTGCGCCGCGGGGCCGGTCGCGGACTCGGGGATCGCGCTCTTGATGTCGGCGACCGACGTCGGCGACGTGGCGTCCATCAGCACGAGCCCCTTGACCCGGTCCTTGTGGTCGGGCGCGTACCTGGCGGCGATCATCCCGCCCAGCGAGTGCCCGGCCAGGACCACCGGGCCGTCCCCGGCGACCTTGTCGAGGACGCCGGTCAGCACCTTCCCGGCGTCGGCGAAGCTCTGCTTGCCCGAGGGCCGGTCGCTCGCGCCCTCGCCGAGCCGGTCGTAGGAGCAGACCCGGTGCTTCTCGGCCAGGGTCTTCTGGAGCGCGGCCATCTTGCCGAGCCCGTCGCCGAGCCCCGCCAGCAGGACGATCACTGGTGCGTCCTCCGCGGCGGCGCCCGCGCACGACACGTTCACCGACCGGCCGCCGATCTGCATCTTCTTGGTGCCGGTGAAGGTGTCGGCGGTCTTGCGCGGTGCCTCGGAGTCGAACGGGAAGGCGTCCGAGTCCGGGTCGTCGCAGGCGGTGAGGCCGGCGCCCGCCAGGGCGCAGCAGGCCGCGACCACGGCGGTCTTCGTGAAAGCGCGGGACGTGAAAGTGCGGACCGCGAAAGTGCGGGACATGGCGTCCTCCATGGAAAATCCCGAAAGCCGGGAAAGGGTTCGGTGGCGGGTTCGCCAGAACGCTATGGATTCGACCGTGTACGGATCATCACCGCTGGGTTGACAGTCCCCGGTAGCTCGCACGGGGGACAGCCGCCTGAAGCGGCCGCGATCGCCCGTGGCATCCTCCTGGGACGCGCGTGAGACAGGAGAGCCGCATGGACTTCGAGATCCCTCAGCCGACCCGCGACCTGCTGGACGCCCTGGACGCCTTCATCGAGCGCGAGATCCTCCCCCTGGAGGAGGCGGACGACAACCGCCGCTTCTTCGACCACCGCAGGGAGTGGGCGCGGACCGACTTCGAGCGCGGCGGCACCGCCCGCCCCGAATGGGAGGAGCTCCTCGCCGAGGCGAAGCGGCGCGCGGACGCGGCGGGGTTCTACCGGTACGGCCTCCCGGCCGAGCTGGGCGGGCAGGGCGGCACCAACCTGGAGATGGCGGTCATCCGCGAGCACCTCGCGCACCGCGGGCTGGGCCTGCACAACGACCTGCAGACCGAGCACTCCGTCGTCGGCAACCTCGTCTTCGTCGAGCTGCTGCACCGGTTCGGCACGCCCGAGCAGCGGGGGCGGTTCGTGGAGCCGTCGATCCGGGGCGAGAGCGGCCTGGCGTTCGCGCTCACCGAACCCGAGCACGGCAGCGACGCCACCTGGATGTCGACGCGCGCCGTCCGCGACGGCGGCGACTGGATCATCAACGGGAGCAAGCGGTTCAACACGCTCGGCGCGTCGACGACCCACGACGTCGTCTTCGCCCGCACCTCCGGCGAACCCGGGCAGGCCAAGGGCATCACCGCCTTCATCGTGCCGCTCGACGCCCCCGGCTTCGACGTCCCCTACTACTGGTGGACGCTCAACATGCCCACCGACCACGCCGAGGTGACGCTGGACGACGTGCGCGTCCCCGCGTCGGCGATCCTCGGCGAGGAGGGCGAGGGGCTCGCGGTCGCGCAGACGTTCGTCCACGAGAACCGCATCCGCCAGGCCGCGAGCGGCGTGGGCGCGGCCCAGTACTGCATCGACCGGTCCGTCGCCTACGCGCGCGAGCGCACCACCTTCGGGCGGCCCCTCGCGTCCCGCCAGGCCATCCAGTGGCCGCTCGTGGAACTGCACACCGAGGCCGAGATGGTGCGGACGCTGATCCACAAGACCGCCCAGCGGCTGGACGAGGTGCACGCCGCCGGCGAGCCCGCGGTGACCATCGGCCATCTGGTGTCGATGTGCAACTACCGGGGCAACCGGCTGGTGTGCGAGGCCGCGGACCGCGCGATGCAGGTGCACGGCGGCATCGGCTACACACGCCACGAACCGTTCGAGCACATCTACCGCCACCACCGCCGCTACCGCATCACCGAGGGCTCCGAGGAGATCCAGATGCGCCGCGTGGCGGGCCGCCTGTTCGGCTATCTGTGACCGCGTTCCGGGGAGCGGCGCGGCCGGGAGGCGCGCGCCCTTCCCCGGCGGATCGCGGGGCCGCCAGGATCGGCTACGGTCGGAACACCGGGTACGACGACGAAACGGGGAACGCACGTGGCGCAGAAGGTTCGGATCACGATGACGGACGACCTCGACGGCGGGGAGGCCGCCGAGACGGTGTCCTTCGCCATCGACGGCAGGACGTACGAGATCGACCTCAGCGAGGACAACGCCCGCAAGCTCCGCAGCACGCTGCACAGCTACATGGAGAGCGGCCGCCGGCTCAAGGGCACCAGGGGCACGGGTCCGGCCCGCGACGCCCGGCCCCGGGAGCGCGGCGCCGAGATCCGCCAGTGGGCGAAGGAGCAGGGCATCGAGATCAACGAGCGCGGCCGCATCCCCGCCACCGTCATCGCCCGGTACGAGGCGGCGCACTGACGGCGCCGCCCGCCGTCCGCGGTCGCGGAATGGCGGGTTGATCCGGCGTCCGGAATGGGACGTGGCGACGAAAGGACCGTGTTCCTCCCGGCTCGGCTCGTCGCGAAAACCGTGGTGACCGGCGTGATCACTGCATGCCTTCCGGGGAATGAACAGGTGGGTGCCGCCGCTCCGGGACGATGATCACCGGGGTGCGCCCGATCACGATCCGATTGCGGATCATCGGGCCATTCTTGTTGATCAACGAGGGTTTTCGTACGTTCGCCCGAACGGGGGTGAAAGGTCCTTGTTCTGCCGCGTCTGTCCGGGTCGCGATCCGGGCCGGGCGGAGGCGGCCCCGATCTCCCTGAGGAGACGCCATGTCCGAGGTCAAACGCCGTGATCTGCTGGCCGGAGCCGCGGCCTTCACCGGGTTCGCGACGGTCGGCCTGCTCCCCGGCACCGCCGCCGCCGCGACCCGGCAGCGGCCCGGCGCCGCCCGCCCGCCCTCCCTCACCGCCGGCGACCGCGCCGTGGTCGCCCGCGTCGACGCCCGCCGGGCGCTGCGGCACCTGAAGGTGCTCAGCGACGAGATCGGCTGGCGCGTCGCCGGCACCGGCGCCGAGCACCGCGCGGCCGCCTACATCGCCGGGCAGTTGCGCGACCTGGGCTACACGGTCGAGTTGCAGCCCTTCCCCGTCGCCGACAAGTACCTGGCGGAGATCCGCGCCAAGGGTGAGCGGCGCTGGCAGTGCAGCGCGTCCCCGCAGGGCGCCGTGGCCTCGGCCGCCGGGACGGTGGTGGACGCCGGTCCGGCCACCGAGGTCACCGGCGACGTGCGCGGCAGGCTCGTGCTGTTCGACCGCGTCACCGGACGGGAGACCGACCAGGCCAAGGCGGCGGCGGACGCGGGCGCCGCGGCGATCCTGATCGTCAACGCGCGCTCGACCACCTACCCGGAGCGCAAGCCCGGCACGTTCGTCCCGGTGCTGGCGGAGCCCGTCGCGATCCCGGTGCTGGGCCTGGCCGAGTACCACGGCGAGCGGATCCGGGCCGGTGCCCGGCGACTGTCGTTCAAGGTCACCCACCATGCCGGGCTGACCTCGTACAACGTCCTGGCCGAGCGCAAGGCCACGCTGCCCAACCCCAAGGGCAAGGCGGTCATCGTCAGCGCGCACTACGACAGCGTCCCCGGCTCGCCCGGCGCCAACGACGACGGCAGCGGGACCGTGCTGTGCCTGGAGCTGGCGCGCGTCCTGAAGCGGCTGCCCACCCAGCAGGCGGTGCGCGTCTGCCTGTGGGCCGCGGAGGAGTCCGGGCTGGTCGGCGCCCGCCACTACGTGAAGCAGCTCGACGAGGCGCAGGTCGCGCAGATCACCGGCTGCTTCCAGAACGACATGGTCGCCACCAGCCATCCGCCCGCGGGCACGTACTGGCTGCTGTCGGTGGACGGCGCCGACAACACCACCACCGCAGCGGTGAACGCCGCCGCCCACCGCCTCGGGTACACGGGCCGGACGGAAGGGCCGACGGCTCGCGGCTCCAGCGACCACGAGGCGTTCCACGAGCGCGGGATCCCGGCGGGCAACTTCAGCTGGCGCGGCGGTGAGGCGCCGAGCCGGCTGGAGCCGATCTACCACACCCCCGAGGACACGATCGCCCAGAACATCAGCCTGGAGCGGCTCCAGGTGTCCCTCGAACTGGTCGGCTGCGCCGCCTACGACGTGGCGCGCCGCAAGTAGGCCCCTAGCACTCGGAGCCTCCCGCGCCCGCCGCCCGGGTCCCGGGCGGCGGGCGCTTCTGGCGCGGTGCCCGCGGGTGTGCGACCATCGGTTCTTCGATTTTCGAAGATTTGCTCGCGAGGGGATGTGACGGCCATGACCAGCGCGCCCGACCCTGCGGCGGAGCTCCGCCCGCTGGACTTCCTGGACATCGACGGCCTGCTGTCGGACGAGGAGCGCGACATCCGCGACACCGTCCGCGGCTTCGTCCGGGAGCGGGTCGTCCCGCACGCCGGCGACTGGTTCGAGGAGGCGGCGATCCCGCGCGAGCTGCCGCGCGAGCTGGGGAGGCTCGGCGTCCTCGGCATGCACCTGGAGGGGTACGGCTGCGCGGGCACCAGCGCCACCGCGTACGGCCTGGCCTGTATGGAGCTGGAGGCGGGCGACAGCGGCGTGCGCAGCATGGTGTCCGTCCAGGGGTCGCTGGCGATGTTCGCGATCTGGCGGTGGGGCTCGGAGGAGCAGAAGCGGCGGTGGCTGCCCGGCATGGCGACCGGGGAGACCGTCGGCTGCTTCGGGCTGACCGAGCCGGACGCGGGCTCCGACCCCGGGGCGATGCGCACCCGCGCGCGCCGCGACGGCGGCGACTGGATCCTGGACGGCCGCAAGATGTGGATCACCAACGGCTCGATCGCCGACGTGGCCGTGGTGTGGGCCCGCACGGACGAGGGCGTCCGCGGCTTCCTCGTCCCGGCGGGCACCCCGGGGTTCAGCGCGCCGGAGATCCACAAGAAGCTGTCGCTGCGGGCCTCCGTCACGTCCGAACTGGTGCTGGACGGCGTCCGGCTCCCTGCGGACGCCGTCCTGCCCGAGGTGTCGTCGCTGCGGGGCCCGCTGTCGTGCCTGAACGAGGCCCGCTACGGGATCGTGTGGGGTGCGGCCGGGGCCGCGCGCGCCTGCTTCGAGGCGGCGCTGGCGTACGCGGGGGAGCGCACCGCGTTCGGCAAGCCGATCGCCGGCACCCAGATCCAGCAGCAGAAGCTCGCCCACATGGCGCTGGAGGTCAACCGCGCGACGCTGCTCGCCCTGCACCTCGGCCGCCTCAAGGACGCCGGCCGGCTGCGTCCCGAGCAGGTCAGCATGGGCAAGCTCGGCAACGTCAACGCCGCGCTGGAGGTCGCCCGCACCGCCCGGCAGGTGCTCGGCGCCAACGGGATCTCCCTGGAGTATCCGGTCATCCGGCACATGAACAACCTGGAGTCGGTCGTCACCTACGAGGGGACCGCGGACGTCCACGCCCTCGTCATCGGCGGTGCGCTGACGGGCGTCCAGGCGTTCCGCTGACCGGCGCGCCCGCGGCTATGCTCGGCCCGGTGAAAGAGCCCCGCGCCACGGTGCCCACGGCCCAGCAGCACGCCGTCGACGCGCTGCGCCGCCGCATCGCGTCGGGGGCCGTCCGGCCCGGCCAGCGGATCAACCAGGAGGAGATCGCCGCGCAGGTCGGGCTGAGCGTCGCTCCGGTGCGGGAGGCATTGCGCGTCCTGGCGGAGGAGGGGCAGCTCACCTATCGGCCCCGGCGCGGCTACGTCGTCACCGAACTCCGCTACGAGGACCTCAGCGAGATCTACGAGCTGCGCCGGATCCTGGAGGAGCGGGCCGCCCGGCACGCCCTCCCGCTGCTGGACGGCGCGGCGCTGCGGCGCATCGGCGAGGCCGCCCGCGCCTGCGCCGAGGCCGCCGAGGCCGGGGACGTCGCCGCCGAGCTGGCCGCCAACCGCGCCTTCCACTTCGCCGTCCTGGAGACGCCCGGCCAGCCGCACGTGCTGCGGCTGATCCGGCTGCTCTGGGACTCCACCGAGGTGTACCGGGCGATGTACTACAACGATCCCGCCGAGCGCGCGGCCTCGGTGGACGCGCATGACCGGATCATCGACGCGGTCCGCGCCGGGGACGCCGACCGGCTCGTCCGCGAGCTCGACGCGCACCGGCAGCGCGCCCTGGACGTCCTGCGCGCCCTCCTCGCCCCGCCGGGCGGCTGACGCCCCGCGGGACGGCTGACGCCCCGCCGGCCGGCCGGCGGCGGCTACGGCTCCGCGCGGGTGCGGGCCGTCCGCCGGTACGCGGTCGGGGTCAGGCCGACGAGCTCGCGGAAGCGCCGCGCGAAGTAGGTCGGGTCGTCCCAGCCCACGGCGGCGCCGACGCGCGCGGCCGGGAGGTCGGAGTGGGCGAGCAGGTCGGCGGCCCGTTCCGCCCTGATCCGGGCGAGGTGGGCGAGCGGGGACGCCCCCACGTGCCGGACGAACAGCCGCCCCAGGTAGTCGGGGTCGAGGTTGACGGCGCGGGCGAGGCCGTCCAGCCGCCACGCGTCGGCGGGCGACGCCTCCATCAGGGCGATGGCGGTGGCGACCGCCGGGTGCGTGCCGGGCGTTCCGGCTCCAGGGGCACCGGGGGCGCCCGCGTCGGCGAGGATGCCGAGAACGGTGACGAGCCTGCCCAGCGCTCTTCCGGCGTGCTGCCGCGCCCCCGCCAGGTCGGCTTCGAGCAGCCGGATCTGCTCGATGGCCTCGCTCGCCGCGTCCGGCCCGAGCGCGGTGACCGCCACGCCCCGGGAGCCGGAGGCGACGGGTTCGGTCCACAGCAGCCGCCGCAGCGACGGGACCCGCATCACGCCCTCCAGCTCCGCGCGCAGCGCCTTGGCCGACACGCAGCAGTTGGCGACGACGAGGTCCGCGCAACCTTCGAAGGCGTGCCAGGCGCCCGGCCGGAGCACGACGGCCTGGCCGTGCCGCAGCCGCTCGGTGCCCCGGGCGGTCACGTGCGTCCCCCGGCCGGTTCCGATGACGGCGATCTCCACGAAGTCGTGCGCGTGGGCCTCGATGTCCGCGGACAGCCGCTGCACGCCACCCCAGACCGGCCCGTCCGCGAACAGCGCCCGCTCGTGCAGCACCGTGGTCATGTGGGAAGCACCGTGGTCATGTCGGAATCGTACGAGTGGAGGACGACATCGGCCTAGCCGGTGCCGCAGGCCGTTGCCAGGCTGGCCACATGAGCGAAGAGACGGACATCCGCCCGGACGGACACCTCCCCGACGACCTCGTCAGCAGCTACCGCGAGAACGGATTCGTCCGAGTCCGCGGCGTGCTGGACCGCGCGCGGGTCGAGCGTTTCAGAGCGGGCGCGGAGGCGTTCCTCGAGACCCATCGCGGGGAGAGCCTGGAGAAGGGCGGTGCCTTCAGCCAGCTGGTCAACGTCTGGCGGCGCGACGAGACCATGCGCGACCTCACCTTCGACCGGCGGCTGGGCCGGATCGCCGAGCAGCTCGCCGGGTTCCCGCTGCGGCTGTGGCACGACCAGATGCTCGTGAAGGAGCCGCACAGCAACACCGCCACCGAGTTCCACCAGGACCGGCCGTACTGGCCGCACTCCGGCGACCGGCTCCCGCTCTCGGCCTGGATCGCGCTGGTGGACGTCCCGCCCGAGCGGGGCTGCATGACGTTCCTGCCCGGCACCCAGACCCGCAGCGGCCTGCGCGCGCAGGACCTCCACGAGGAGGGCGACCTGTTCGCCGCGGACCCGGACCTGCGGTGGGTCCCGCGCGTGACCGTCCCCCTCCGGGCCGGGGACTGCACCTTCCACAGCGGCTACACCGGCCACATGGCCCTGCCCAACACGACCGACCTGGCGAGGCTCGCGCACGTCGTCATCTACATGGACGAGAAGACCGCCTACACCGGCGCCCCGCACCCCGTGACCGACCCCCTGGGCCTCGCCGAGGGAGCCCGGCTGGACGGCGACGACTTCCCGAGACCGTGGAGGTGAGCGCTTAAGTTAGGCTCCCCTTAGTCATCCTCAATCAGTCGCCGACCTCGGAGGAAAGTGTTGCCAGCCGTCACGTCGGTCGGAGGGCCGGAGTGACGACCGGTACCCGGCCCGCCCCGTCCGCCTCGGCCGACCCGTCCACCCTGCGCACGGCGACCGGGCGCGAGGCGGCCCGCTGGGTCGCGGCGCACTGCCGCCGGACGCCGCGGCTCACCGGCGCCGCGGTGCTCACCACGGTGGCGGGCGCCGCGTTCCAGGTGCTGCCGGTGCTCCTCCTCGGCCGGGTGGTCGACGGCGTGGCCGGGGGCGGTTCGCCCTCGGTCCTGATCGTGATCGGTGCCCTGCTGCTGGCCGCCGTGCCGCTCGGCGCGGCGGCCACCGCCGCGTCGGAGTACCTGATCGGGCGGCTCGGCGCGGAGTTGCTCGCGCGGCTGCGGGAGGGCGCCGTCCGGGCGGTGCTCGGCATGCCGAGCGCGCGGATCGAGCAGGTCGGCCGGGGGGACGTGCTCTCCCGCGTCGGCGACGACGTCGCCGTCCTGTCCCAGGGCATCCGGACGGCCGTCCCCACCGTCCTCACCGCGGGCGTGCTCGTCGCGGTCGCCACCGCCGGCATGTTCGGCCTCGACTGGCGGCTCGGCCTGGCGGGCGCCGGCGCGCTGCCCGCCTACGCGCTGGCCCTGCGCTGGTACCTGCCGAGGTCGGCCCCGCTCTACCGGGCGCAGCGCGCGGCGCAGGCCGACCGGGCGCAGGAGCTGATCAGCGGGCTGGAGGGCATCGGCACCGTCCGCGCGTACCGGCTGGAGGACGCGTTCCGCGCCCGGGTGACCCGCGAGTCGTGGCGGGTGCGCGACCTCGGCATCGAGGTGTTCCGCCTGTTCGGCCGGTTCGTCGGCCGGGAGAACCGCGCCGAGTTCATCGGCCTCGTCCTGATCATCACGGTGGGGTACGCGCTGCTGGAGGCGGACGCCGCCGGCCTGGGCGAGGTCGCGGCGGCTCCGCTGCTGTTCCACCGCCTGTTCAACCCGCTGGGCTCCATCCTGTTCACCTTCGACGAGGCCCAGAAGTCCGGCGCGAGCCTGACCCGGCTGGTCGGGGTGCTGGGGGAGCCGTCCGAGGAGCGCCTGGTGGGCGGCACGCTCCCCGAACTGGACGCCGCCGCGCTCCCGGTCGCGGTCGAGGGGCTGACGTTCGCCTATCCCGGTTCCGAGGAGCCGGTCCTGCGGGACGTCGACCTGGTGATCCCGGCGGGCGGCTCGCTCGCGCTCGTCGGCGCGACGGGCGCGGGCAAGTCGACGCTCGCCGCGCTCATCGCGGGCATCGGCACCCCGCAGGCCGGGTCGGTGCGCATCGGGCCGTTCGACCTCGCCGACATGGACGAGGCGGGCGCGCGCGCCCTGGTGAGCATCCTGACGCAGGAGACGCACGTGTTCTCCGGCACGCTCGCCGACGACCTGCGCCTGGCCGCGCCGGACGCGTCCGACGCCGAGCTGATGGACGCCCTGCGCACGGTCGGCGCGGACGGCTGGGTCGCCGCGCTTCCGGACGGGCTGCACACCCTCGTCGGCGAGGGCGGCGAGCGCCTCGACACCACCCGGGCCACCCAGCTCGCGCTGGCCCGGCTCGTGCTCAACCGGTCGCCGGTCGTGGTGCTGGACGAGTCGACCGCGGAGGCGGGCAGCCAGGGCGCCGCCGCGCTGGAGCGGGCCGTCCTCGCCGCCTGCCGGGGACGCACCGCGCTCCTCGTCGCGCACCGGCTGACCCAGGCCATGGCGGCCGACCGGATCGCCGTGCTCGACGCCGGACGTGTCGTGGAGCAGGGCACCCACGACGAACTGGTGGCGCTGGACGGCCGGTACGCACGGCTGTGGCGCGCCTGGCGGGCGGGGGGCTGAGCCGGAGATGACGACCAGCCCGGAAGAGACGACCAACGCTGGAAGAACGACCACCCGCGAGACGGCGGCCCTCGACGAGGAGGCACCTCGCACGGGCTCGGCCGTCCTGCGGGCGACGCTGCGCCGCAACGCCGGCGCCATGGCCTCCGGCACCGTCCTCCTGGGCCTGTACCAGGCGGCCGAGACCGCCTTCCCCATCGCGCTCGGCCTGATCGTCGAGCACACGATGCGGGACCGGAGCCTCGGCGCGCTGGGCCTGTCCATCGCCGCGCTCGCCATGATCATCTCGACCGTGTCGTTCTCGTGGCGTTTCGGGATGCGCATCCTGCAGAAGGCCGGCACGACCGAGGCGCACCGCTGGCGGGTGCGGGTCGCGGCGCGCGGGCTGGAACCGGTGCCGCGCGACACCGGCCTGAAGTCGGGCGAGGTGCTGACCATCGCCACCGAGGACGCCGACCAGACCGCCGCCATCATCGAGGTGGTGCCGCTGCTGGTCAGCTCGCTGGTCGCGGTGCTCGTCGCGGCGGTCGCGCTGGGCCTGGCCAGTCCCGGGCTCGGCCTGCTCGTGATCGTCGGGACGGTCGCGGTGCTGTCGGTGCTGAGCGTGCTGTCCAGGCGGATCGGCGCCCGCACGCGCGAGCAGCAGGCCCGGGTGGCGCGGGCGGGCGCGAAGGTCGCCGACCTGATCGCCGGCCTGCGCCCGCTGCACGGGTTCGGCGGCAACCACGCCGCGTTCGCGTCCTACCGCCGGGTCAGCGGGCAGGCCCGGGACCAGGCGGTCACGGTCGCCAAGGCCACCGGTGCGTACGCGGGCGCGGCGCTGGCGCTCAACGCGCTCCTCGCCACCGCCGTGACCCTGCTGGCGGGCCGGCTCGCGTTCGAGGGCCGCATCACCACAGGGGAACTCGTCATGGCCGTCGGGCTGGCGCAGTTCATCATGGAGCCGCTCAAGCTGTTCTCGGAGATGCCGAAGTACGTCATGGTCGCGCGGGCGTCCGCCGAGCGGATGGCGCTGGTCCTGGCCGCGCCGCCGGTCGCGGTGCCGGGCACGGCGCGCCCGGCCCCGGACGGCGGACTGGAGGTCGACCGCGTCCGGTACGGGTCGCTGCGCGAGCTGAAGTTCGACGTGCCCGCCGGCGAGTTCACGGCGATCGCCGCCTACGAGCAGCGCGCCGCCGCCGACCTCATGGCGCTGCTGTCCGGGGACGTCCCGCCCGGCGCGTACGAGGGCGCGGTGCGGGTCGGCGGCCGCGACACCGCGGACCTGTCGACCGGCGGGCTCCGCGCGCACCTGCTGGTGAACCCGTCCCACGGCGAGATCTTCGCGGGCACGCTCCGCACGAACATCGACCCGGCGGGCACCGCCCGCGACATCGCGGCGGCGGTGGAGGCGTCCATGCTGACCGACGTCGTCGCCCTGCACCGCGACGGGCTCGACCACGCCGTCCGCGACCGCGGCGCGAACCTGTCCGGCGGGCAGCGGCAGCGCCTGTCGCTGGCCCGCGCCCTCGCCGCCGACGCGCCGGTCCTCGTCCTGCACGACCCGACGACCGCGGTCGACGCGGTCACCGAGCAGCTCATCGCGCGGGGCGTGGCCGGCCTGCGCCGGGGGCGGACCACCGTCGTGATCACCAGCAGCCCGGCCCTGCTGGACGCCGCCGACCGCGTCCTCGTCCTGGACGGCGGCGCCATCACCGCGGAGGGCACGCACCGCGCGCTGCTCGGCGCCGACGAGCGCTACCGCCGGACCGTCGCCCGCTGACCCGCGCCGCCGCGCGGGCCGGGCGTGGTTGCTCGACGGCTGGGCTACTTGACGGCGACACCGCCGTAGACCCAGGCGCCGCCGGACTTGGCGGCCTCCTCGGCGTCGGAGTGCCAGCGGTTGACCTTGACCAGGCCCGGCTCGACGAGGGAGAGGCCGTTGAACAGGCGCACGATCTGGTCGTGTTCGCGGAAGACCATGGGGGCCGACGCCTTCTTGTAGGCGTCCCTGATGATCTGGACGAGGTCGGCCGGCCGGTCGTCGAGGGTGCTGTGGGAGATGACGAGGTGGCTGCCGGGGGCCATGCGGTCGGTGAAGGCCTTCACGATCCCGGCGGGGTCCTCGTCGTCGGTGACGAAGTGCAGCATCGCGTTGAAGATGACGCCGACCGGGCGGTCGAAGTCGATGAGGCGGGCGACGGCCTCCGATTCGAAGACGGTCTCCGGCTCGCGCATGTCGGCCTGGAGCGCGGCGGTGCGGTCCTCGGAGGCGAGAAGGGCGCGCGCGTGCGCGATGACGACCGGGTCGATGTCCACGTAGACGACGTGGGCGTGCGGGTGGACGCGCTGGGCGACATCGTGGACGTTGCCCTGGTTGGGCAGGCCCGCGCCGAGGTCGATGAACTGGTCGATGCCCTGCCCGGCGACGTAGGCGATGGCGCGGCCGAGGAAGCGCCGGTTGGCGCGCAGGGCCTCGACCCCGTCCGGGATGGAGGCGATGAGGTGGCCGGCCAGCTCGCGGTCGGCGGCGTAGTTGTCCTTGCCGCCGAGCACGTAGTCGTACATCCGGGCCACGTTCGGGACGGACGGATCGATCCCCTGTGGCACGTCCGGCTGTGGTGTCACCGCGGTTCCCGTCTGTCGTCCTCGAAGATCGCCACGACAACTGTAGAAGGTGACATGTCGAGAAAGTAGTGATTTACCGAGTTGCCTGTGCCACGATGACGCTTGATCGGGCCCCCTGTCATGGAGCGCGGATGGATCTCAGCCTCAACGGCAAGCCCGTCGGCGTCGGTGCGGAGCCCGCGGAGACCGTGGCGGACCTGCTGCGGGAGCGGCTGGGGCTGACCGGGACGAAGGTCGCCTGCGGCACGGGCGTGTGCGGCGCCTGCACCGTCCTGGTGGACGGGCGCACGGCGGCGAGCTGCCTGATGCCCGCCGAGGCCGTGGCGGACCGCGAGGTCACGACCGTCGAGGGACTCGGCGGCGACCATCCGGTGCAGCGGGCGTTCGCCGCGCACGACGCGCTCCAGTGCGGGTACTGCACGCCGGGCTTCGTGGTGGAGGCGGCGGCCTTCATGGACCGGTGGCGCGCCGAGCACGGCACGGCCGAGCCGTCCCGCGAGCAGATCGCCGAGGCCCTGGCCGGCCACCTGTGCCGCTGCGGGGCGTACGTCGGCATCTACGAGGCGGTCGCGGCGGCGTGCGCGGGCGAGCACGACGCGTCCGACGAAGGCGAGGGGCACTCAGGCGAGGGGGACGGCGGCGCGGTACCGCCGCCCCGCGTGGAGGCCCTCAGCAAGATCACGGGCGCGGCGCGGTACACGGCCGACATCGTCCTGGACGGGCAGCTCGAAGGCGTGATCGTCCGGTCGCCGCACCCGCACGCGAAGGTGGGGGAGATCCGGTACGACGGCCCGCTGGCCGAGCTGCTGCCCGCCGACCGCGTGGTCCGCTACCCGGGCCAGCCGGTGGCCGCGGTCGCCGCGCGCACCAAGGCCGAGGCGCTGGAGGCGGCGGCGCGGGTCGAGGTCGACTACGAGGTGCTGCCCGCCGCGCTCTCCCCGGAGGACGAGGCCGTCGTCTACCCGACCGCGGAGGCGCGCAAGGCGGCCCCGCGAGCCAACGAGGGCCCGGTCACGCCTGCCAAGTGGAACGGCAACGTGCGCGGACCCGCCGGCATGAGCTGGCGCGGCGGCACGGCGGCGAAGCGCGTCGAGAAGGCCCGCGAGGACGGCGGCGAGAACCTGGTGGAGGCCACCTTCACCACCTCGATGCAGTCCCACACCTGCATGGAGCCGCACGGCTGCGTGGCGCGCTGGGAAGGCGGTGACCTGCACCTCCACGTGTCCACGCAGGCGGTCAGCCGTGTCGCCGAGCAGGCGGCCAAGCGCTGGAAGCTCCGCCGCGAGCAGGTCCACATCGTGGCCGAGCACGTCGGCGGCGGCTTCGGCTCCAAGGTCAACGTCACCCCGGACGTGGTCGCCGCCGTGGAGCTGTCCCGCCTGCACGGCGCGCCGGTCCGGGTCGTCCTCAGCAGGCCGGAGGAACTCGTCGACGGCGGCGCCCGTCCCGGCGTGCGCATCGAGCTGGCCCTGCTCGCGGACGACGAGGGCGGCCTGGCCGCCTTCACGATGGACGCCCACGGCGACTCCGGCGTGTCCATCGGGTCGAACGCCGCCTGGCATTCGCGGTTCCTTTACGGCAACGCGCCCCGCCGGATCCGCGACTACGACCACGTCACCAACCGCGCCCCCGGCGTCCCGTTCCGCGGCCCCGGCCTGCCGCCGATGCTGTGGGCGCTGGAGCAGAGCGTGGACGAGATGGCCCTGCGCCGCGGCGAGGACCCCATCGCCCTGCGCCGCCGCTGGGACGGCAACGCCAAGCGCCACGCGCTGTACGACCTGGCCGCGGAGCTGCCCATGTGGCGCGACCGCACCGACCCGGGCGACGGCCGCCTCCGGCGCGGCGTCGGCGTCGCGGCGGCCAACTACCTCTACACCCTCGACCCCGGCACCAAGGTGGAGCTGTCGGTCGAGCAGGGCGCCGTGGTCGCCCGCGTCGCCGCCCAGGACATCGGCACCGGCACCCGCTCGGTGATCGCCGAGGTCGTCCGGTCCGCGCTCGGCCTGCGGCCCGCCCAGGTGCGCGTCGAGCTCGGCGACAGCGACCACGCCTACGGGCCGACGTCCGCCAGCAGCTGCGTCACCGCCTCCGTCGGCCCGGCGGCCGAGGACGCGGCGCGCCGGCTCCGCAAGGCCCTCGGCGCCCGCGCCCTGGAGGAGGCCGAGGGGCTCCGGGTCGTCGGCAGACGCCCCCGGGACCGCCGCGGCTACGTGACGCCCTTCCCGCTGGACCACTTCGCGATCGGACGGGGCTTCTCCGGAGCCGTCGTGGTGACCGAGGTCGAGGTGGACACCCTGCTCGGACGGGTCCGGCCGGCCCGCGTCTGGTGCGGGGTGACCTCCGGCCGCGTCTACGTCCCCCGGCTGGCGCGCAGCCAGTGCGAGGGCGGGGTCATCCAGGGCATCGGCTACGCCCTGTTCGAGCAGCGCCTCCACGACCCGGGCACCGGTACCGTCCTCACCGCGAACCTGGAGGACTACCACATCCCCGGCATCGCCGACACGCCGGAGATCGACGTGCACTTCCACACCGAGGGCTGGGACCACGTCCCCGGCCGCGGCATCGGCCTCGGCGAGATCTGCACCGTGGCCGTCGCCGCCTCGGTCGGCAACGCCGTCCGGCACGCCACCGGGTGGCGCCCGCACGACCTGCCCATCCGGCCCGACCTGCTCCTTGAGGGGATCGGCGCGTGACCGCCACCGACCACGTGACCACCGTCGAGGCCGCTGCCGCGGCCGTCCGCGACACCGGCGGCGAGCCGCGCGCCGGCGGCACCGACGTCATGACCCGGGCGACGCGCCCCGCGGTCGACCTGCTCGGCGTCCCCGGCCTGGGCGGCGTCGAATGGCGTCCGGACGGCTCCGCCCGCATCGGCGCCCTCACCACCATCTCCGGACTGCTCACCGACACCCGCCTGACCGCGGCCTACCCGGCGCTCGCCGCCACGGCCGCGGCCGTCGCCACCCCGCAGATCCGCAACGTCGCGACCGTCGGCGGCAACCTGCTCCAGCGCAACCGCTGCTGGTACCTGCGCAATCCGGCCTTCGCGTGCCACCAGACCGGCGGTGACACCTGCCACGCCCGCGAGGGCGCCCACCTCTACTCGGCCGTCGTCGACCAGGGCCCCTGCGTCGCCCCGCACCCGTCCTCGCTCGCCGTCGCGCTGCTCACCTACGGCGCCACCGCCGAAGTCCACGGCCGCTCGACGCTGGCCGTCGCGGACCTGTACGGGGACGGCGCGGACCCGACGCGCGACCACCGCCTGGAGCCCGGCGAGATCCTCCAGGCCGTCCTCATGCCGCCGCCGATGCCGGACGAGCGGGCCGCGTACCGCCGCGCCACCTCCCGCCAGATGGCGGAATGGCCCCTGGTCGAAACCGCCGCCCGCCTCACCTTCGACGGGGACACCATCGCCACCGCGTCCGTGGCCGTCGGCGGAGTGGCCCGCACGCCGCTCCTCCTCCCCGAAGTCGCCGAAGCCCTCCTCGGCAAGCCCGCCACCGAGGAGACGCTGACCGCCGCCGCCGACCTGGCGACGGCCCGGTGCACCCCGCTGCCGCAGAACGCCTACAAGGTGACCCTCCTCCGCGCCACCCTGATCGACACCCTCACCGCCTGCACGACGGCCGGACGCTGAGCGGACCTCCGCCGCTACGGGAGCGGAGCCGCGTGAAGCGCCGGTCAGCGGCCGGTGCGCCGATGGTCAGCGCGCGCCGACAGAGTGCTCCTCATCGAGGCGAGCACCTGATGGAGGACCCTCATGAACGGCACCGGCATGAACGGCACCGGAAAGCGCGGCGAACTGCACATCGACGGCCGGCGGCTGTCCTATCTGGACTTCGGCGGGCCCGGCCGTCCGCTGCTGGCCCTGCACGGCCATCTCTACGAAGGGCGGACGTGGGAGCCGCTCGCCGGGGCACTGGCGCCGGAATGGCGGGTCATCGCACCCGACCAGCGCGGGCACGGCGACTCCGACCGGGCCGCGTCCTACACCCGCGACGACTACGTGGACGACGCGATCGCCCTGCTGGACCACCTGGGAATCGAGCGGGCCGTGACGCTGGGCCACTCCGGTGGCGGCATCACCGCCTACCAGACGGCCGCACGCCACCCGGAGCGCGTGACCGCGATCGTCAACGTCGAGGGCCCGGTCTGCGACCTCGACGACGGCCCGAGCACACTGTCGTTCGTGCTGCCGATGCCCTACACCGCCCCCGACCGGCAATCACTCCTGGACGCCATCGGCCCGCTGGCGCCCATGCTCGGTGACAAGCTCCGCCCCGCGGACGGCGGTGGATGGCGCCTGCCGTTCCATCCGCAGGACACCGTCGTCTCGGAGCAGGCGACGCGCGGCGACCACTGGGCCGACTGGACCGCCACCGACTGCCCCGCCCTGTTCGTCATGGCCCGCGACAGCCAGGTCATCACGGCCGAGGAAGGACGGGAGATCGTCGCCCGGCGCGCCGGCACCCGCCTCGCCGAACTCGATGGCGACCACTTCGTCCACACCACCGACCCGGAGGGGTTCGCCGCCGCCGTCAAGGACTTCCTGGACACCCTCGGCTGAGACCGGACGGGTTCCGCCGTTCTGCGGTCGGCGGAACCGCTGGGGCCGGCGCCGCCGCCGACTTACGATGTGCGCATGGCCGAGACCGTCCGACCGCTCATGCCCGCCGACGAGAAGCCGCGCGATCCCCACGGGACGCCGCACGGTCCGCGCGATCCGCACGGGACGCCGCAGGCGACGCCCGACGGGCCGGCCGGGAGCCGCCCGCCGGCGGAGCCGCTGTGGCGCGACGTGCTCGGCGGCCACCTGCGGCAGCTGCGCCTGGACCGCGGCGAGACGCTGGCCGAGACCGCCCGGCGCGCCGGGGTCTCGCCGCAGTACCTCTCCGAGATCGAGCGCGGGGTCAAGGAGCCGTCGAGCGAGATGATCGCCGCGGTCGCCGGCGCCCTCGACCTGACGCTCGGCGACCTGACGCTCGCGGTCGCGACCAGCCTGCTGGCCGCGCCGGCCGGGCGGGCCCCGGCCGGCCCGACCTGCCAGGCGGCCTACGCGCTGGCCGCGTAAGGCGCCGCACTCGCGGAAGGCGCGGCGCCCGCGTAAGGCGCCGCGCCCGTGCGGGGCGTCACGCCAGGGGGAGCGGCTGCCGTTCCTCGATCACCAGGTCGATGAGGCCGTAGTCCAGCGCGCTCTGCGCGGTGAAGACGCGGTCGCGGTCGGTGTCGGCGCGCAGCGTCGCGGTGTCCTGGCCGGTGTGCCGGGACAGGATCTGCTCGATGTCCGCCCGCACCCGGACGACCTCGTCCGCCTGGAGGATCAGGTCGGGGATCGCCCCGCGGCTCTGCCCGATCGGCTGGTGCAGCACGACGCGCGTGTGCGGCAGCGCGGCCCGCTTGCCGGGGGCGCCCGCGGCCAGGAGCACGGCGCCGACCGCCACGGCCTGCCCCACGCACGTCGTCGCGACCTGCGGGCGGATGTAGCGCAGCGTGTCGTACACCGCCAGCATCGCGCTCGGGTCCCCGCCCTCGCAGTTGATGTACAGCTGGATGTCGCTGTCCGGGCTCTCGGCCTCCAGGTGCAGGAGCTGCGCGACGAGGACGTTCGCCACCCCCGCGTCGATGGCGGTGCCGAGGTAGATGATCCGCTCGGTCAGCAGGTGCGAGTAGACGTCCATGATCCGTTCACCGCGCGGGTGCTGCGCGATGACGTTCGGGATGGTGTAGCTGCTCATCGGGGGGCTCCTTCGGTGGGGACGCGCAGCCCGACGGGACGCGGGCTCGGCGGCGCGATCTCGTCGAACGTGCTGACGATCGAGTCGACGAACCCGTACTCGAGCGCCTCCCGCGCGGTGTACCAGCGGTCGTGCAGCGAGTCCTCGAAGACCCGGTCGAGGGGCTGCCCGGTGTCCTCGGCGATGAGCCCGAGCACCGTGTCGCGGGTGTGCCGCAGGTCGCCCGCCTGAAGTTCGATGTCGACGGCGGCGCCGGCGATCCCGGCGGAGCCCTGGTGCATCAGCACGCGGGCGTGCGGCATGGCGCGGCGCTTGCCCCGGGTACCGGACGACAGCAGGAACTGCCCGGCGCTGTAGGCGATGCCGAGCACCGTCGTGGACACGTCGCACGGGACGAGCCGCATGACGTCGCGGATCGCCAGCATCGACGGCACCGACCCGCCGGGGGAGTGGATCCACAGCGCGATGTCGGCGGACGGGTCCTCGCGCGCCAGGACGATCATCTGGGTGGCCAGCAGGGTGCCGTTGTCGTCGTCGAGCGGACCGTCGAGCACGAGGACGCGCTGCCGGTAGAGCTCGCTCCGCACCCGCTCGTTGAACAACGGGATCTTCTGTTCCTCGCTCATGCCCTCACTCTGCGCCGCCTCCGGCACCGGTGACAGCCGCATCTGCCGTGGGCAGATCTGCTCAGAGCAGCGAGCGAGCCGCGGCGTTCCTCACGTGAGCGGTTCGTAGAACGAGTCGACGGCGGGCTGGCCGGTGTAGTTGGGCCCGGCGTGGTCGTCGGCTCCGAGGTAGCGGTACGGAAACCGCACGTCCCCGCATCCCCGGCGGGAGACGCGGCGGCGAGCGGAGTCGTAGGCGAACCCCTGGGCGCGCAACTGTGCGGTGAGCCGGAGGCCGGTGGACGCGCCGTCCGCGGGACGCACCGAGCGGGCGTCGAAGTTGGCGACGAAGAGGCCGTCGCCGGTGAGCCATGACGCGATGCGGCTCAGGGCGCCGAGCTTGTCGCCCACGTAGTGCAGCCCGTGCACGCAAGTGATCAGGTCGAAGCGGACGCCCGGCGCCCATTCGACCACCGAGCCGGTGACGAAGCGCAGGAACGGAGGGAAGGGGCCCGGCACGAAGAAGTCGACCAGGTCCAGCCCGACGATCTCGACCCGGTCGGCCAGGCCGCGGCCCGCCAGGAGCCGGGCCGCCTCGGCGGGCGCCCGCCCGCTCCCGCAGCACACGTCCAGCCACCGCACGGGCCCGGTCGCACCGGTCCGGCCGTCCAGCTCGGCCAGCACGTCGATGCCGAGTTCCCGGCCGTAGCCGTTGGAGCCGCCGAGGGACCGTTCGCGGTTCATCGCGCAGTTCGCCACGACCGACGAGTTCGCCAGTGCCGCTTCGTCGAGCAAACGCTTCACCCCGATATGGTGCTGCATCACCCCACAAGGTGTCTCTTCCGCCGGTGCGGCGTGCGGCGGGAGGGCCGGCCGTCCAGGGCGGGAGCGTGAGCGGATGATCGGTGACGGAGCCGGCGGCCTTCGGGTCGCGATCGTGGGAGGCGGAATCGGCGGGCTGGCGGCCGCGGCCTTCCTGAGCCGCGAAGGGATCTCCGCCACCGTCTACGAGCAGGCGTCGCGGCTCAGGGAGGTCGGAGCGGGCCTGGTCGTGGCGCCGAACGCGGCCCGGCTGCTGCGCCGGCTCGGCGTGCTGGACGGCTTCGCCGCCCGCGCCGTCCGGCTCGACGTCGGCTGGGAGTTCCGGCGGTGGCGGGACGGCACCGTGCTGTCCGCCGAGGACCTGGCCTCGGCCTGCGAGCGGCTGTACGGGGAGCACACCTACACCGCGCACCGCGCCGACCTGCTGGGCGTCCTGCTGTCGGCCGTTCCCGGCGGAGCCGTGCGCCTCGGCAAGCGGTGCGTCGAGCTGGACGCCGGGGCCGGCGGGCGGCCGGTGCTGCGCTTCGCCGACGGCGAGAGCGTCGAGCCCGACGTCGTGATCGGGGCGGACGGCATCCACTCGATCGTGCGGAGCACGGTCGCCGAGCCCCGGGCCGCGGCCTACTCGGGCATCTGCGCCTTCCGCGCGCTCGTCCCGGCGGAGCGCGCCCCGGCCTTCGCGCGGCGCAACGCCCAGACCCTGTGGATCGGGCCCGGCCACCACCTGGTGCACTACCCCGTCTCCGCCGGGCGGTACGTGAACCTCGTCGCGTTCGCGCCCGCCGGGGACGACGCGGTCGAGTCCTGGACGGCGACGGCGACCGTGGCGGAGTTCCTCGACGAGTTCGACGGCTGGGACCCGAGGCTCACCGCGCTCATCCGAGCGGGCGGGACCCCCGGGCGCTGGGCCCTCCTCGACCGGGCGCCGCTGCCGCGCTGGAGCGAGGGCGCCGTGACCCTCCTGGGCGACGCGGCCCACCCGATGTTCCCCTTCTTCGCGCAGGGCGCCGCCCAGGCCGTCGAGGACGCCGCCGTCCTCGCCCGCTGCCTGGCCGCCGACCCCGGCGACCCGCCCCGGGCCCTGCGGCGGTACGAGCGGCTGCGGATCCCCCGGACCAGCCGCCTCCAGGAGGTCAGCCACGCCCGCTCGCACGTGAACCACCTGCCGGACGGGCCGCGGCAGCGGGCCCGGGACGAATCCTTCGCCGGCGCCGACCCCCTGGTGGCCAACGGCTGGATCTACGGCTACGACCCCGACGACGCCCTGGCGGAGACGGCGGACGCGTGAGGGCGGCCGTCAGGTGCGGGCGATGGAGAGGGTCTGCGGCGCGGTGAACTCCAGGAGGCCCGCGATGCCGCCCTCCCGGCCGTAGCCGCTCTGGCCGAACCCGCCGAAGGGCACCTCGGGCGAGTTGGGGGCGCCGTTGTTGATCCCGATGATGCCGATCTGGAGCCGCGCGGCGAGCGCGGCCGCGGCGGCCACGTCGGTGCCGCAGACGTACCCGCCGAGCCCGAAGCCCCAGCCGTTGACCTCCGCGACCAGCGCGTCCTCGTCGGAGTAGGGGCGGACGCCGACGACCGGGCCGAAGATCTCGTCCGTCCAGACGGGCAGGTCGCCCGGATCGGCGACGACGGCGGGGGCGACGAAGTGGCCGGCCTTGGGGACGTCGCCGCCCTGCCGGACGTCGGCTCCGGCGGCGCGCGCCTTCGCCACCAGCCCGTTCAGGCGCTCCACGTGCGAGGCGTCGATCACCGGGCCGAGGTCGGTCCCGTCCTCGCGGGGGTCGCCGAGGCGCAGCGCGAGGGACCGCTCGGTGAACGCGGCGAGGAACGCCTCGTAGCGGCTCTCGTGGACGAAGACGTTGTTGGCGGCGATGCAGGACGCGCCGTTGTTGCGGTACTTCGCCACCAGGAGGGCCTCCACGGCGGCGTCCAGGTCGGCGTCGGCGCGCACGATGAACGGCGCCCTGCCGCCGAGTTCCAGCAGCGGCTTGGTGAGCGTCGCGGCGGCGCGCCCCGCGACCAGCTTGCCGACCCGGGTGGAGCCGGTGAAGCTGACGGCGGCCACCCGCGGGTCGTCCAGCAGCGCGTTGGTCACCTCCGTCCCGTCCCCCGCGACGGTGGTCAGCGCCCCGGCGGGCAGCAAGGTTTCGAGGATCTCGGCGAACCGCAGGCCGGACAGCGGCGTCAGCTCCGACGGCTTGAGGACGGTCGCGCATCCGGCCGCGAGCGCGGCGCCGACCTTGCGGGCGGGGATCGACAGCGGGAAGTTCCACGGGGTCACCGCCGCCACCACGCCCAGCGGCCGGGGCTCGATGGCGAACCGCCGCGCGGCGGTCTGCCGCAGCTCCCCCTGCGGGGCCACGGCGGCGTCGGCGAACCAGTCCAGGAACGCGGCGGAGAACCCCACCTCGGCCTGGGCCTCGGCCAGCCGCTTCCCGCTCTCCCGGGTGACCAGCAGCGCCAGTTCGGCGGCGGTATCGGGGGCGCGGAGCGCGTCCGCGGCGGTCCTCAGCGCGCGCGCCCGCTCGGCAGGGGGTGTCGCCGCCCAGCCCGGTTGGGCCGCCGCCGCGGCGTCCACGGCCGCGCGTGCGTCGGACGCGTCGGCCGCCGTGATCGCGCCGAACGGCTCGCCGTCGCGGGGGTCGACCACCTCCAGGCGGACGCCCCCGCCGACGGAGCCGCCGCCGAAGCGGGCGCCGGGTACCAGGGATGAGCTCATGGATATCCGTCTCCTTGCGTGTGTTCGAGATGTCGGGGGCGTCCGGTCGGGTCGGGCGTCGGTCAGGTCGCGGTCCAGCGGGCGGAGTGGACGGTGTGGTCCGCCACCTGCTCCTCGTCGATCGCGAGGCCGAGCCCGGGTCCGGAGGGGACGCGCAGCAGCCCGTCCGATACCTCCGGCGGCGGTGCGGCGAGCCGGGTGCGCAGCGGGTCGTCCCGCACGTCCAGCTCGACCCATGTGGCGCCGACCGCCGCGGCGACATGGGCGGACGCCGTGAGGCCGAGCGCGCCCGAGTAGCAGTGCGGGCTGAACCCGGTGCCGCCGGCGGCCGCCGCGCGCCCGACCTCCAGCGCGGTGGTGACGCCGCCGTTCTTGGCGGCGTCGGGCTGGATGAGCGCGACGGCGGGGGAGGACGCGTAGCGGGTGAACGCGTCGAGCGTGTACACGTTCTCCCCGGTCGCGAGCGGCAGCCCGGTCTCGGCGTGCACCCGTTCGAGGTCGGCGAGGGCGTTGCCGTCCACCGGCTCCTCGCACCACTGGACGCCCTGGTCGCGGAGCGCCGCGCACCTCCGGACGGCCTCCTCCACCGGCCACGCCTGGTTGGCGTCCGCGAAGAGCGCGACGCCGTCGCCGGCCGCGGCGCGGGCGGCGCGGACGATCGCCGCGTCCCGTTCCGCGCCGAAGCCGATCTTGACCTTCAGCGCCCGGAAGCCCCGGGCCGCGGCCCGCTCGGCGAGCTCCTCGACGCGGTCGGGGCCGATCCCGCTGGCATAGGCGGGCACCGTGCGGGACGGCGCACCGGACGGCCCGGCGAGCAGGTCGGCGAGCGGGCGGCCCGCGGCCTTGCCCGCCAGGTCCCACAGCGCCATGTCGACCCCGCTGATCGCCTGCCAGACCGGGCCGGGGGCGCCCCACTGCCGTCCCAGCGGAAGGAGCCGCCGGGACAGGACGCGCCGCAGCTCGCCGATGCCCGCGGCGTCCGCGCCGAGCAGCAGCGGGACGACGCCCTCGGCGAAGGTGGCGACGCGCTCCCGCCAGGCCCAGGCGGGATGGTTCACCCAGCTCTCCCCGACGCCGACCAGGTCGCCGGAGCGGATCTCGATCACGCAGGCGCGCCGGCGGGCCAGCGCCGCGAACGACATCCGCACCGGCTCGCGCAGCGGGACCTCGAAGACCCTGACCCGGATCTCGTCGATCGGCAGCTTGCCTGCCGGCGGTTCGTCGATGGGCGGGGCGGTCATGCGGGCGCCGACGGGGACTCGGCGGCGGCCAGCGCGGTGTAGAGGAGGTGGACGGCACCGGTGTCCTCGCCGCCGAGGCCCTTGAGCAGGGCGAGCCGGTTGACCTGGTCGACGGCCGTCGCGATGAAGGCGGGGCACCCGCTCGCCCGCGCCAGTTCGAGCGCCAGCCGGTTGTCCTTCTCCAGCAGCCCGAGCGCGAACGCCGGCGCGTGGTCGCCCGCGACGATCTTCGGTGCGAGCTCGCGGAACAGGTTGCTCACCGTCGCGGCCCCGGAGTCGGCGACGGTGCGCGCGAACACCTCCGGGTCGACCCCGGCCAGCCGCGCGATCGCCAGGGCCTCGGCGGTGACCGCGTTGATCGCGCCGAACATCAGGTTGTTCAGCAGCTTGACCACGCTGCCCGCGCCGACGTCCCCGATGCGGACGACGGCGCGCGCGATCGTCTTCTCCAGCAGCGGCCGGACGCGTTCGACCGCGTCCGGGTCGCCGCCGGCCGTGAGCGTCCAGTTCCCGCACTTGTCGGGACGGCCGAGGACGGGCGCGTCCAGGTACACCGCGCCCGCCGACGCGACGGACCGCGCCGCCGCCCGCGCGCTGTCCGGGTCGATGGTGGAGATGTCCACCACCACGCTGCCCGGCCGGAGGCGGTGCGCCAGGACGTCCGCCGCGAGACCGGTCACGTCGGCGGGGCCGGGCAGCGAGAGGACCAGCACGCCGGCCCGCTCGGCGACCTCGCCCGCGCTCCCCGCAGGCACCACCCCGGACTCGGCGGCCTCGGCGAGCCGGGCCTCCGAGAGGTCGTGGCCGTGGACGGGACCGGCCGAGGCGAGCCGGGCCGCCACCCGGCCGCCCATCGCGCCCAGCCCGATCACTCCGGCGGTCGTGGTCGGCGTCGGCCCGGTCACCGCGCCTCCTCGTACGCGCTCAGGAAGATCTGCGGGTCGAAGTAGGAGGACGGCTCCTTGTACTCCGGCAGCCCGCCCAGCTCGACGAACGTGCGGGTGGTCCGGCCGAGCCAGCCCGCGGCGGTGCCGTCGCGGTAGTGGGCCGCCCACTGCTCGCCGGTGAACGTCTTCTCGAATCCGAAGTCGTGCTTGATCTGCTCGAACGGCGCGTCGTTGCGGTACGCCTGCTCGTGCACCTTGCGCAGGCTGCCGTCCGGGTCGCCGACCAGCGTGTCGTTGACCTCCAGCCAGGCGGCGGCGATCTTCTTGAGGGTGTCCTTGTCCTTGTCGTAAAAGGAGTTGCGGGCGACCCAGCCGCCGGGGATGGCGGCCTGCGGGTAGTACTTGCCGGCCGAGGTGAGCAGCCTGGCGCCGGGGAGGTTCTTCTTCACCTGCAGGTCGAACGGCACCCACAGCGCGACGGCGGGCACGGCGCCGCTGATGAACGCGTTGACGGCGGCGGGCATGGGGGAGTTGACGATCGACACCTTCCCCGGGTCGATCTTCTCGGTCTTCAGCGCGTTGTGCAGGAAGACGTGCGCGGTCGTGCCCTGCGTCGTGGCGACCTTCTTGCCCGCCAGGTCGGCGAGCGAGCCGATCCCGGAGTCCTCGCGGACCCACAGCTGCGCGGTGTCGTACTCGATGTCGTTCAGCAGGAACACCTTGCCCTGCCCCCGCGCCGGGAAGTTGGCCGCGACCGCGCCCATGACGGCGACGTCGATGGACCCTCCCGACAGGGCCTGGCTCTCGGCGATGCCGGTGTCGAACTTGACCGGCTCCAGCTTCAGGCCGTGCTTCTGGAACGTTCCGTTGACCTGCCCCAGCCACAGGTGCGTGTCGACCGCGACGGTGTGCAGGTAGCCGACCTTGACGACCTTCAGGCCGTCCGCGTCCTCGCCGCCGCCCTCTCCGTCGCTCTCCAGGGCGCAGCCCGCGACCGCGAGCAGGACGGCGAGCAGGGGCGCGAGCACCGGCGCGACGAGCGGCGCGCGCCGCCGTCTCCGGGCATTGATGATCATGAGGGGGTTCCTTTCGGGACGGTCGGGGACTGCGACCGCAGCACGCCTTCCAGGTGGCGGCGCAGCTCGATGAACTCGGGGGTGAGCCTGGTCTCGGCGGTCCGCGGCATGTCGATGCCGACCTCCACCACCTCGCAGACCCGGGACGGCCGGGCCGACATGACCACGACCCGGTGGGACAGGAAGATCGCCTCCTCGACGGAGTGCGTGATCAGCAGCACCGTCTTGCGCTCCGCGAGCTGCGTGCCGTGCAGCAGTTCCTGCATGAACTCGCGGGTCTGCGCGTCGAGGGCGGCGAACGGCTCGTCCATCAGCAGCACGTCGGGGTCGGGGGCGTAGGCGCGGGCGATCGCCACGCGCTGCCGCATCCCGCCCGACAGCTCCTTGGGGTAGGCCCGCTCGAAGCCGGTCAGGCCCATCAGCTCGATGTAGCGGGCGACGATGCCGGCGTGCTCGGAGCGCGGGATGCGGCAGGCGTCCAGCCGCAGGCCGAACGCGATGTTGTCGGCGACGGTGAGCCACGGGAAGATCGCGTACTGCTGGAACACCACGCCGCGGGCCGCGCTCGGCCCGGTCACCTCGGCGCCGCCGGACCGGACGCTGCCGCCGTCCGGCGACTCGAACCCGGCGGCCATGTTGAGCAGCGTCGACTTCCCGCAGCCGGACGGCCCGATCACCGAGACGAACTCGCTCTCCCGGACGGCGAAGTCGACGCCGTCCAGGACCCGGAGCGCGTCGCCGCGGCCGCTGAAGGACTTGCGCACCTCCCGGAAGGCCAGCGCCTCGCGGTCCACGTGCTCCTCCTTGGAACGTTCCTCCGGACCGGGCCGGACAGGTCCGCCGCTCATGCGCCCGTCCTTTCCTGCCACCGGGTCGCCCGGCGCATCAGGGCCCGCAGCGCACGGTCCATCACCAGCGCGACGATCCCGATCAGGGTGATGCCGACGTACACGTCGTCGATCTTGAAGAAGCTGCCCGCGTTCTGGATCACCGCGCCGAGCCCGCGCTGCGCCGCGACCAGCTCGGCGGCCACGAGCGTCGCCCACGACACTCCGAGCGCCACCCGGACCGCGACCAGGAACTGCGGGACGGCCAGCGGCAGCACGCAGCGGGTGAACACCTCGACCCGGTTGGCGCCGAGCGAGCGCGCGGCCTTGACGTAGAGCGGGTCGATCGCGGCGATGCCCTCCTGCACGACGATGACCGCGGTGAAGAACGAGGCGTACACCAGCACCGAGATGCGGGCCGGCTCGCCGATCCCGAAGTACACGACGACCAGCGGGATCAGCGCGATCGGCGGCAGCGCGCGGAAGAACCCGATGAGCGGTTCCAGGATCGCGCGCAGCGGCCGGTACCAGGCCAGCAGGAAGCCCGCCGGCACCGCCGCGGCCGTGCCGATCGCCACGCCGAGGAACACCCGGGTGACGCTGACCCGGACGTCCAGCAGCAGCCCTTGGTCGGTGATGCCGCGCCATGCCGCGCGGACCACCTCGTCCGGACGCGGCAGAAGCCCGTCGGCGACCACGCCCGACCCGTGCAGGGCGTACCAGGCCGCGATCAGCAGTGCGAAACCGGCCGCGCCGTAGCCCGCGCGCTCCAGCGACGCTCGGAGGCGTCGCCGTCCGGGTCCGCCGCGTGGCCGCTGTTCGGGCGCGGGCGCGCGCGCCGTCGTGGTGGATGTCATCGTGCCCCTCCCCGGGTGACGGTGAAGTCGTCGGTCGATCGCCCGCCGCTGGGGGCGTCCCCGGCGGGGACGGAGTCCGCGATGCTCTGCCGGAGCCGGACGATGTGCGCGCGGGCCTCCGCCTCCGCGCGGCCGGTGTCGCGCGCCCGGAGCGCCGCGAGGATTCGCTCGTGCTCGCCGAGAGCCTGCGGCATGCCCCCCGGTGAGCGGCGGGTGGTGTCCATGGCGATCCGGACCTGCGCCTGAAGCCGGTCCAGCGGTTCCAGTAGCCGCCCGTTCCCCGCCGCCCGCCGGACGGCCCGGTGGAACGCCTGGTCGAGCTCCATGTGCCGGTCCACGTCCCCGTCCTCGATGGCCGCGCGGTGACCGGCGACCAGCGCGTCCAGTTCGTCCAGCGCCGCCGCGCCGATCCGCGCGGCGGCGAGCCGGGCGGCCAGGCCCTCCAGCACCTCGCGCAGCTCGTAGATCTCCAGCAGGTCCGCCGGGGTGATCCGGGCGACCACGGCGCCCTTGCGCGGGACGAAGGTGGCGAGGCCCTCGCCCGCGATGCGGGCGATCGCCTCGCGGGCCGGGCTGCGGCTGACCCCGAGCCGCCGCGCGACCGCCGGAACCGACAGCCGCGTGCCGGGCGGCACCCGCCGCTGCAGGATCGCCTCGCGCAACCGCAGGTACGCCTGGTCGGCCAGCGCGGCCCCCGCGTCGACGGGCGGCATCTCGGGGAGTCGGGAGAAGTCGGGCTGCACGGGACCTCGCAGTGGGGGGCGCAGTGGGGGGCGCAGTGGGGGCTGCTGCATGTTGCATGCAACTTAGCCCAGTTTCCCTACATGTCAAGTAGGGATACTTGGCCAGGCCCGGATGGCGGGCGCGCGGCGCCGGGCCTCCGGCTCCGGACCGCCGGTAAATTCGCCGTTAACTATGCAATCGCTCCGTCGTGCGCAGTTTCCTCGCCCAGTAATGTCCTGAGCGTGTTGATCAGCCCGCATGAGCAGGAGCGGCTGCTCCTGCATGTCGCCGCTTCGGTCGCGCAGGAGCGCCGCGCCCGGGGCCTGCGGCTCAACCATCCGGAGGCGACCGCGGTCATCGCGGTCCACGTGCTGGAAGGCGCGCGGGACGGGCGGTCGGTCGCCGAGCTGATGGAGTCGGGCCGCACGGTGCTCACCCGGGAGGACGTCATGGAAGGCATTCCGGAGATGCTCGACTCGGTGCAGGTCGAGGCGACCTTCCCCGACGGCACCAAGCTCGTCACCGTCCACCGGCCGATCCCTTGACCGCGCGCCCGCTCGTCCCCGGCGAGGTCGTCCCCGCGGAGGCCCCGCCGGTCGCGCTCAACCCCGGCCGCGCCCGTGTCGTGGTCACCGTCGTCAACACCGGTGACCGTCCCGTCCAGGTCGGGTCCCACTACCACTTCGCGGCCGCCAACCCGGCGCTGGAGTTCGACCGCGCGGCCGCGTGGGGGTTCCGGCTGGACGTGCCCGCCGGCACCTCCGTGCGGTTCGAGCCGGGGCTGACGCGCGAGGTGCCGCTGGTTCCGCTGGCCGGGCACCGGGTGGTCCCGGGCCTGCGCCCCGAGCAGGCGGGAGCGCTGGATGGCTGAGCTGTCCCGGGCCCGGTACGCGCAGCTCTACGGCCCCACCGCGGGCGACCGGATCAGGCTGGCCGACACCGACCTGTTCATCGAGGTCACCGAGGACCGCAGCCGCGGCGCGGGCGCCGGCGACGAGGTCGTCTTCGGCGGCGGCAAGGTGATCCGCGAGTCGATGGGGCAGGCGCGCACCACCCGCGCGGACGGCGCCCTCGACATGGTCATCACCGGGGCGGTCGTCCTGGACCACTGGGGCGTCGTCAAGGCCGACGTCGGCATACGCGACGGCCGGATCGTCGCCCTCGGCAAGGCGGGCAACCCCGACACGATGGACGGCGTCCACCCGGACCTGGTCATCGGGCCGTCCACCGAGGTGCTCGCGGGCAACGGCCGCATCCTGACGGCGGGGGCCGTGGACTCCCACGTCCACTTCATCTGCCCGCAGCTCCTGGAGGAGGCGCTCGGCGCCGGCGTCACCACCCTCGTCGGCGGCGGCACCGGACCGGCCGAGGGGACCAAGGCCACCACCGTGACCGGCGCCTGGTACATGGCCCGGATGCTGGAGTCCCTCGACTCCTGGCCCGTGAACATCGCGCTGCTCGGCAAGGGCAACACGGTCGGCGAGGACGCGCTGTGGGAGCAGCTGCGCGCCGGGGCGTCGGGCTTCAAGCTGCACGAGGACTGGGGCTCGACCCCCGCGGCCATCGACGCCTGCCTGCGCGTCGCCGACGCGTCCGGCGTGCAGGTCGCCCTGCACACCGACACCCTCAACGAGGCGGGGTACGTCGAGTCGACGCTCGGCGCCATCGGCGGACGGTCGATCCACGCGTACCACACCGAGGGCGCGGGCGGCGGGCACGCGCCCGACATCATCACCATCGCCGGGCACCCCAACGTGCTGCCCTCGTCCACCAACCCGACCCGGCCGCACACCGTCAACACGCTCGACGAGCACCTCGACATGCTGATGGTGTGCCACCACCTCGACCCGTCGGTGCCCGAGGACCTCGCCTTCGCCGAGTCGCGCATCCGGCCGACGACCATGGCCGCCGAGGACGTCCTGCACGACCTGGGCGCCATCTCCATGATCGGCTCGGACTCGCAGGCGATGGGGCGGATCGGCGAGACAGTGATCCGCACCTGGCAGACCGCGCACGTGATGAAGCTGCGCCGCGGCGCGTCCGGCGGGACGGGCGCGGACCCCGCCGACAACCTGCGGGCCCGCCGCTACGTCGCCAAGTACACGATCAACCCGGCCGTCGCGCACGGCCTGGACGGCGAGGTCGGGTCGGTGGAGCCGGGCAAGCTCGCCGACCTGGTGCTGTGGCACCCGGCGTTCTTCGGCGTCCGCCCGCAGGTGGTCGTGAAGGGCGGGGTGATCGCGTGGGCGGCGATGGGCGACGCCAACGCCTCGATCCCCACGCCGCAGCCCGTCCTGCCGCGCCCGATGTTCGGCGCCGCGCCGCTGACCGCCGCGAGCACGTCGGTCCACTTCGTGGCGCCCGCCGCGATCGAGGCGGGCCTGGCCGACCGGCTGGCGGTCGGGCGCGCCCTCGTGCCGGTCAAGGACACCCGCGGGCTCGGCAAGGCCGACATGCTCCTCAACGACGCCCTGCCGGAGATCGCGGTCGATCCGGACACCTTCACGGTCTCGATCGACGGGGACGAGGTCGAGCCCGCTCCCGTGACCGAGCTGCCGATGGCGCAGCGCTACTTCCTGTTCTGATGGCCCCTCCGGCACTGCTGCTGCTCCTCGCCGACTCCCGGCTCCCGGCGGGCGGGCACGCCCACTCGGGCGGCCTGGAACCGGCGGCGGGCGCGGGCGCGGTCTCCGACCTCGGCACGCTCGCGGCGTTCCTGCGGGGACGCCTCGACACCGCAGGGCTGGTCACCGCCGCGCTGTCGGCGGCCGCCTGCGCGCACGCCGCCGGCGAAGGGGTGGACTGGGACGGGGCGGACGAGGCGCAGGAGAAGCCGGACTCCTGGGCCGTGCTCGATGCCGAGGCGGACGCCAGGATGCCGTCGCCCGCCGGGCGGCGGGCCTCCCGGGCCCAGGGAAGGTCACTGCTCCGCGCCGTCCGCGCCATGGCACCGCACCGGGCGCTCGACGCGCTCGCGGCGTTCCCGGCGCCGCACCACCCGCTCGTCCTCGGCGCGGCCGTCGCCGCCGCGGGCGGCTCGCCCGCGGACGCCGCCTCGATCGCCGCGTACGGGGCGGTCACGGGCCCCGCGTCCGCGGCCGTGCGGCTGCTCGGGCTCGACCCGCTGGCCGTCCACCAGGCCCTCGCCGATCTCGCCCCGCGGGTGGACGCGCTCGCCGCCGAGGCGGCCGGGTACGCGGACGGCGACCCGCGGGCGCTCCCCGCCGTGTCGGCGCCCGCCCTCGACATCTTCGCCGAACTGCACCTCCAGGCGGATCTGCGCCTGTTCGAATCATGACGGCCGGCGGCCGGTTCAGGGAGAGGAAGCCCGATGGGCGCGAACCACGATCATGACCCGCACCCCGCCCCGCGGCCCGGCGGGCGGGCGCTGCGGCTGGGCGTCGGCGGCCCGGTCGGCAGCGGCAAGACCGCCCTGGTGGCGGCGCTGTGCCGGACGCTCCGCGACGAGTTCGCGCTCGCCGTGGTGACCAACGACATCTACACCACCGAGGACGCCGACTTCCTGCGCCGCAACGCGGTGCTGCCGGACGACCGGATCGCCGCCGTCCGCACCGGGTGCTGCCCGCACACCGCCATCCGCGACGACATCTCCGCCAACCTCGACGCCGTCGAGGCGCTGGAGCACCGGCACGGGCCGCTCGACCTGGTCATCGTGGAGAGCGGCGGCGACAACCTCACCGCCACGTTCAGCCGGGGTCTCGCCGACCGGCAGATCTTCGTCCTGGACGTCTCCGGCGGCGACAAGGTCCCGCGCAAGGGCGGGCCCGGGGTGAGCGGCGCGGACCTGCTGGTCGTCAACAAGACCGACCTGGCCCCGCTCGTCGGCGCCGACCTGGAGGTCATGGACCGCGACGCGGCGCACGTGCGCGGCGGCAGGCCCGTCGTCTTCGGCTCGCTGCGCGAGCAGCCCGGCGCGCCCGAGGTCGCCGAGTGGGTCCGGGGCGTCGTCGCCGAGCACCGGGAGACCGGAGGGGCGTCCGCCGCCGGATCGCGGGCGGTCGCATCCGGAGCCCCGTGACCCGGCATTACACGGCCCATGCGGCCGTCCGTGCCGAAGGTGACGCCGCCGGGCGGACCCGGCTGGCGACGCTGCGCTCGGACGGGCCGTACGCGCTGCGCGAGACGCCGGACGCCGTCTACCTGGTCGGGGCGGCGGCGGGCCCCCTCGGGGGCGACCGGCTGCATCTCGACCTGGAGGTCGGAGCCGGGGCGTCCCTGGCCGTGCGCTCCGTCGCGAGTTCGCTGCTGCTCCCGGGCGACGGCGAGTCGGAGGCCGGCGTGACCGCCAGGGTCGCGTCCGGAGCGCACCTCGACTTCGCCCTGGAACCCGCGGTCGCCACGGCGGGATGCCGCCACCGCTCGGTCGCCGACATCGTCCTCGCGGAGGGCGCCACGCTGCGCTGGCGCGAGGAACTCGTCCTGGGACGGCACGGCGAGCCCGCGGGCCACTACAGCGGCCGGATCGACGTCGTTCTCGACGGCGTCCCTCTGCTGCGGCACGAACTGCGGCTGCCCGATCCGGAGATGCGGGCCGGCGGCGCCGTCCTCGGCGGGGCGCGCTGCGCCGGGAACGTCCTGCTGGTCGGTCCCGGCCTGGTGAAGGACGCCCACGCCGCCGAGGGGATGGCGGTCATGCCGCTCGCCGGGCCGGGCGTCCTCGTCACGGCGCTGGCGCCCGACTCGGCGACACTCCGCCGCCTCCTCGTCCAGGGCGAGCAGCACGCCCGCGGCTGACCCCGCTCGCACCCGCCCTCCCGTCCGGTGACCGCACAAGGGGCCGGCGGCGGCGGTGAGGTCCTGTTGACGCATCGGAAACAGAGCAGAATTCCGAAGGACACAGCGCGGGGTTTGCATTGACCCGACTCAAGGTGTGAGGCGGCCGCCGGTAATGGCGGATGCCGCGCACTGGTTTCGGGGCCTGTCCGCAAGGAGTGGTACGTGCTCAGGAGATCTCGATCGGTACTGGTTTCGCTGGCGGCCGCGTCGCTGCTTTCCCTCGCCGCGTGCGGTGAGGGAACGGACGCGGCAGGCGGCACGGCGTCGAGTGGAAACACCATCAAAGTCGGTGTGCTCCATTCGCTGAGCGGGACCATGGCCATCAGCGAGGTGACGGTCAAGAACTCCGAACTGCTGGCGATCGAGCAGATCAACGCCGCCGGGGGAGTCCTCGGCAAGAAGCTGGAGCCCGTGGTCGAGGACGGTGCGTCCGACTGGCCCACCTTCGCCGAGAAGGCGCAGAAGCTCATCCGCAAGGACAAGGTCGCCACCGTCTTCGGCGGCTGGACCTCGGCCAGCCGCAAGGCGATGCTGCCCGTCTTCGAGCGCAACAAGGCGCTGCTGTGGTACCCGGTGCAATACGAGGGGCTGGAAAGCTCGCCCTATATCTATTACACCGGGGCGACCACCAACCAGCAGATCGTGCCGGGGCTCGACTATCTGAAGGAGAAGGGCAAGAAGAAGCTCTTCCTCGTCGGCAGCGACTACGTCTTCCCGCGCACCGCGAACAAGGAGATCAAGGCGTACGCCAAAGCCAACGGCATGACCATTCTCGGGGAGGAGTACACGCCCCTCGGCGCGACCGAGTACAGCACGCTGGTCAACAAGGTCATGCAGGCGAAGCCCGACGCGGTGTTCAACACCCTGAACGGTGACAGCAACGTCGCGTTCTTCAAGCAGCTGAAGAGCGCGGGCGCCACCGCCTCGTCCCTTCCGGTGATGTCGGTGAGCATCGCCGAAGAGGAGGTGAAGGGCATCGGGGTCGACAACATCGCGGGCCAGCTCGTCGCCTGGAACTACTACATGACGACCCCCGGAAAGACCAACGAGGAGTTCGTAAAGGCCTTCCAGGCCAAGTACGGCTCCGACAAGGTGACCTCCGACCCGATGGAGGCCGGCTACAACGCGGTGAAGCTGTGGGCGGCGGCGGTCGAGAAGGCCGGGACGACCGAGGTGGAGGCCGTGAAGAAGGCCGCGGGCGGCATCTCCCTCGACCTGCCCGAAGGACGGGTGACGATCGACGGCGCCAACCACCACATGTACAAGACCGCCCGGATCGGCGTCGTCCAGCCCGACGGCTCGATCAAGGAGGTGTGGAACTCCGGCAAGCCGATCGCGCCGGACCCCTACCTCAAGAGCTACCCCTGGGCCGCCGGCCTGTCATGACCCCTGAAGGCCCACCTACCCCCATGACAGAGGGCACCGAGGAGTCGCATGGAAGCTCTGCTCAGCCAGCTGCCGATCGGACTCAGCATCGCCGCGGTGCTGCTGCTGGTGGCGCTCGGCCTGACGTTCACGTTCGGCCAGATGGGCGTGATCAACATGGCCCACGGCGAGTTCATGATGGCGGGCGCCTACACCGCCTACGTCCTGCAGGACTGGACGGGAAGGCAGGCCGTCCTGGTGGCGCTGCCGGTCGCCTTCGCCGTCGCGGGCACGATGGGCGTCGTCCTTGAGCGGGTCGCCGTCCGCCGCTTCTACGGGCGGCCGCTCGACACGCTGCTGCTCACCTGGGGCGTCAGCCTGCTCCTCCAGCAGCTCGCGCGGGACATCTTCGGCGCGCCGAACGTCCAGGTCCGCGCCCCGGGCTGGCTGGACGGCGGCCTGCGGATGTTCGGTTCGCAGGTGCCCTGGACGCGGCTGTTCATCGTCGCCCTCGCGGCCGTGTCGGTCCTCGCGATCTGGGCGTACCAGAACCGGACGCGGCAGGGCCGGCGGATGCGGTCGGTGATGCAGAACCGCCAGCTCGCCGCGTGCAGCGGCGTCAACACCGGCCGGGTCGACCAGCTGACGTTCTTCATCGGGTCCGGCCTCGCCGGGATCGCGGGCGTGGCGCTGACGCTGATCGGCCCGATCGGGCCCAACCTCGGCACCTACTACATCGTGGACGCGTTCCTCGTCGTGGTCGCGGGCGGGCTCGGCCGGCTGAGCGGCGCGGTGCTGGCGGCGCTGGCCCTCGGGCTGCTCAACTCCTACGCGGAGTTCTGGACGGACGCGAGCCTGGCCAAGGTGATCGTCTTCGCGGCCATCGTGCTGTTCCTCCAGGCGCGGCCGCAGGGCCTGTTCGTCCTCCGCAGCCGGGCGCTGACATGACCGCCCGGCTGCGCGGGCCCGCGCTTTTCACCGCGGTGGCGCTGCTGGTCCTGGTGGTCGCGCCGCTCGCCCTGGACCCGTTCCGGCTGGGGCTGCTCGCCAAGTACCTGTGCTTCGCCATCGCCGCGCTCGGCATCGGGATCGCCTGGGGCCAGGGCGGCATGCTCACCCTCGGCCAGGGCGTCTTCTTCGGGCTGGGCGGCTACTCGATGGCGATGTACCTCAAGCTCCACGACGCGGGGCCGGGCAACCTGCCCGACTTCATGGTGTGGAGCGGGGTCGAGCGATTGCCCGCCCTGTGGAAGCCGTTCTCCAGCCCGGTGGTCGCGATCGCGGCGGCCGTGCTGGTCCCGGCGGCCGCCGCGACGGTCCTCGGCCTGCTGGTGTTCCGCCAGCGGGTGCGCGGCGCCTACTTCGCGATCCTCAGCCAGGCACTCGCCGCCGCGTTCGTGATCTGGCTCGTCGGGCAGCAGGGGCTCACGGGCGGCACGAACGGCCTCACCCACTTCTACGACGTCTTCGGCCGCGACCCCGAGGAGGACGGCTCCAAGCGCCTCTTCTACTTCGTGGTGGCCGTCGTCCTGGGGGCGCTCTACCTGCTGGCCCGCCAGCTGGTGAAGAGCCGCTTCGGCCGGCTGCTCGTCGCGGTCCGCGACGGCGAGGACCGCGTCCGCTTCCTCGGCTACAACCCCGCCACCGTCAAGACCGTCGCGTTCGCCGTCTCCGCGGCCATGGCGGGGATCGCCGGCGCGCTGTACGTGCCGGTGGTCGGCATCATCTCGCCGTCGCTGCTCGGGGTCGTCCCGTCGATCGAGCTCGTGGTCGCGGTGGCGATCGGCGGGCGGTTCTCGCTGGCCGGGGCCGTCCTCGGCGGCGTCCTGCTCAACTGGGCGCACACCACCTTCAGCGAGCAGTACCCGAGCGGCTGGGTCTACCTGCAGGGTCTGATGTTCATCCTCGTCATCATGCTGATGCCGGGCGGCGTCGCGGGAGGCGCGCAGCGCGCCGTCCAGGCGGTCAGGCGGTACCGGACGCGCGGCGGCTCCGCCCGGCGTCCCGAGACCGCGACGGCCGGGGCGGCCGGGGCGGCTCCGCCGGCCTCGGCGGCCGAGCAGCCGGAGGTGGCAGCACCGTGACATCACTCGACCGCGCCGGAGCGTCCGGCGCACCCGGGCCGGAGACCGCGGCGGCGCCGCCGCGGGCCGCCGGACCGGCACTTCTGGAGATCCGCGGGCTGGAGGTCGTCTTCAGCGGCTTCCGGGCCCTGGACAAGGTCGACCTCACCGTCCGGCAGGGCGAGCTGCGGTTCCTGATCGGACCCAACGGCGCCGGCAAGACCACGCTGATCGATGTGATCACCGGGCTCACCCGTCCGGCGGGCGGGACGGTGACGTTCGGCGGCACCCCCCTCGTCGGGCGGCGGGAGCACCGGATCGTCCGGCTGGGGATCGGGCGGACGTTCCAGACCTCCGTGGTCTTCGAGGAACTCACCGTCCTGGAGAACATCGACCTGGCCGCGTGCTTCCGCCGCCCGCTGGCGGGGCTGCTGCGGCAGCGGCGCGGCACGTCCGACATCGTGGCGTCCGCGCTGGAGCGGGTCGGCCTGGCCGGCCTGGCGGACCGTCCCGCCGGGGTGCTGTCGCACGGGCAGCGCCAGTGGCTGGAGATCGGCATGCTGATCGCGCAGCGCCCCCGGCTGCTGCTGCTGGACGAGCCCGTGGCGGGGATGAGCCGCGACGAGCGCGAGAGGACGGGCGAGCTCCTCACGGAGATCGCCGAAGACCACACGGTCATCGTCGTCGAGCACGACATGGAGTTCCTCCGCCGGTACGCGTCGCAGGTGACCGTTCTGCACGAGGGCACCGTGCTCATGGAAGGAGATGTCAGCGAGGTGCAGGCCGACCCCCGCGTCCAGGAGGTCTACCTCGGACGGGCACGGGACGAGGACCCCGCATCGGCGAGCGCGGGGACCGGCCCCGGCAAGGAGCGGACATGAGGCCCTTCACGAGCGAGGAGGCGGCGTGACCGACGCAGTGCTCCAGGTGAGCGGCCTGCAGGCCGCGTACGGGCGGTCGCGGGTGCTGTTCGGGGTGGACCTGACGGTCCGCCCGGGAGAGCTGGTCACCGTCATGGGACGCAACGGGGTGGGCAAGACCACCCTGCTCAACTCGATCATGGGCCTGCTGCCGCCGACGGCGGGCACGGTCGCGTTCGACGGCACCGACGTGACGCGGACGCCCACCTTCCGGCGGGTCGGGATGGGCATGGGGTACGTCCCGCAAGGGCACGGGACGTTCCCGCAGCTCACGGTCTGGGAGAACCTCCAGGTCGCGGTGGAGGCCACGGGGCGGAGCCACCGGGGCGCCATCGACGAGGCGCTCGACGTCTTCCCGCGGCTGACCGGGCTGCTGAAGCGCCGGGCCGGGTTCCTGTCGGGCGGGCAGCAGCAGCAACTGGCCATCGCGCGGGCGCTGGTGACGCGGCCGCGCATCCTGATCCTGGACGAGCCGACCGAGGGCATCCAGCCGTCGATCGTCCTGGAGATCGAGGAGACGATCGAGAGGCTGCACCGGGAGCACGGCCTCGCCGTCCTGCTGGTGGAGCAGTACTTCGACCTGGCCGTCCGGCTGGCGGACGCCTTCGTGATCCTCGACGGCGGCGCCGTCCGGCGCTCCGGGACCGCCGAGGACCTGCACGACGACGAGGTCAAACGCCTCCTCTCGGTGTGAGCCGGGCGGCGGTCACCACTTGTAGTCGAGGAACTTGCCGTCGAAGGTGACGACGACGCGGTCCCCGTCCGGGGACGGGCGCCGGGCGATGTCGACGCGGAAGTTGATGGCGCTCATGATCCCGTCCCCGAACTCCTCATGGATGAGCTCCTTGAGGGCCGGCCCGTACACCGAGAGCGCCTCGGTGAACCGGTAGATCGTGGGATCGGCCATGACCGCCGGGTCGGTGCCGCGGGACGGCTGGAGCGTCAGGCTCTCGGCGACCGGCTCGTCCAGCCCGAGGAGCGCGCAGACGCGGTCCGCCTGCTCCCGGGTCAGCGGGTGCTGCCCGAGCAGGGCCGCGGTCGTCCACACCAGCGGGGTGCCGAGCTCCTCGGCGATCCCGGCCCAGGTCAGGCCGCGCCTCGTCCGGGCGGCGATGATCAGGCCGGCGGCCTCGGACTTGCTCATGACGGGCTCCATGTCGGGCTCCTTCGCGGTGGGTCGGCTTCGCAGTGGATCAGCGCCACAAGGCTTACCCGCAGGTCAGGTCGCTCCGGAAGGCCGACATCAACTGTTCACGGCCTGGAAACCCGGGACCGGCCGATGAGACCGGCGTGTTACGGCCGTGTGACGTCGCGGGGACGTCGCCGGGCGCGCGCGGGTGAGCGGCCCGTCACGAGAAGGTTCCCGTCCGGTCATGGGCGCGAAATTCCTCCTGCTCAGGCTTGTGCGGGCAGCCAGCCCACATTTCGTGCACGCCGCTGGAGGAGTTATCGCATGTCCTATGTGAATCCGACGGAGCTCGCCCGCAAGATGATCGACGCCGGTGAGGCGAAGGTCTTCATGTCGACCCGCGACACCGTGATCCGTGCCTACATGGCCGGAGCCATCCTCGCGCTGGCCGCGGCGTTCGCCGTCACGGTCAGCGTCCAGACGGGCCAGCCCCTCGTCGGCGCCCTGCTCTTCCCGGTCGGGTTCTGCCTGCTCTACCTGATGGGCTTCGACCTGCTGACCGGGGTGTTCACCCTCGTCCCGCTGGCGCTGCTCGACAAGCGGCCCGGGGTCACCGTCCGGTCGGTCCTGCGGAACTGGGGCCTGGTCTTCGTCGGCAACTTCGCCGGCGCCCTCACCGTCGCGCTGATGATCGCGGTCATCCTCAACTACGCCTTCACCGTGGACCCGAACGAGGTCGGGCGGCAGATCGGCTCGATCGGCACGTCGCGGACGGTCGGCTACGCCGACCACGGCGCCGCCGGGATGCTGACGCTGTTCATCCGCGGCGTCCTGTGCAACTGGATGGTCTCCACCGGCGTCGTCGCCGCGATGATGTCCAGGTCGGTGTCCGGCAAGGTGATCGGGATGTGGATGCCCATCCTGGTGTTCTTCTACATGGGCTTCGAGCACTCGGTGGTCAACATGTTCCTGTTCCCGTCCGGGCTGATGCTCGGCGGCGACTTCTCGATCGGCGACTACCTGCTCTGGAACGAGATCCCCACGGTGATCGGCAACCTGGTCGGCGGGCCGCTCTTCGTCGGCCTCACCCTGTACGCGACCCACGCCCGCAACCGGACGGAGCAGGACGCCGCCCCGGCGCCCGCGGAAAAGGCCCCGGCCCCGACGGAGGAGGCCCCGGCCCCGGCCGAAGTGAACGCGTGACGCCCGCCCTCAGCCGCCGAGCAGGGAGGAGTAGCCACCGGGCGAGATCGGCGCGTCGCTCCAGCGCCGATCTCGCCCGGTGAGAACTCCGCCGGACGTCTATTCATGCCGAGTGGTTCGTCCCGGAGGGCTCGGAATCATGCGAGTCGGGACGAACCCAGCGGTGATAGGCGTCCATGTCGACATTGCTGCCGCAGAGGATGGTGACCACATGGCGGCCGGCGAAGCGGTTCGGGTCCTCCAGGACGGCGGCGACGCCCAAGGCCGCCGAGGGTTCCACGACCAGGCCCGCGTGCCGCAAGAGCATCCGCATGCCCGCGACGATGGACGCCTCCTCGACCAGGACGGCGGCATCGGCCACCACCAGAAGGTCGTCCAGCACGGCCGGGATCGGGTACCGGCCGGCGACACCGTCGGCGATGGTGTCGGTGGAGTCGGTGGTGACGACCCGGCGCTCCCGCCAGGAACGCGTCATCGCGGGCGCGCCCTGGGGCTGCACGCAGATCACCTCGGCTCCGGGCGCCAGGGTCTTCAGGACGTAGCCCACGCCGGTGGCCATGGCACCGCCGCCCAGGGCGATCAGCACGGCGTCGAAAGAGGGCGCGTGCTGCGCGAGTTCGAGACCGATGGTCGCCGCTCCCTCGCACGTTTCGATGTCCAGGCTGTCTTCGACAAGCCGTATGCCGCGCCGTCGCGCGATGTCCGCCGCCCGCTCCCGGGCCATGTCGAAGTCGCCGTCGACCACGTCCAGCACCGCGCCCGAGGCGCGGATCCGGTCGAGCTTGGCGGCCGGCGCGTGGCGCGATGCCACGACCGTCACGTCCAGGCCGTGGCGACGGCCCGACCAGCTCAGTGCCCAGCCGAGATTCCCGGCGCTGGCGCACACCACGGCCGTCCGGCCCTGCTCGCTCACCCGGTCGGCGACCACCTCGGTGCCCCGCCCCTTGAAACTGCGGACCGGGTTGGCCGTCTCCAGCTTGATGCTCACCGTGCAGCCCAGTGCACGTCCCAAGGAGTCGCACGGGAACAGGGGAAGTCGAGGAACACGGGGTCGATCACGCGGCGCGCCGCGTGGATCCGGTCGAGATCGAGGCGCGTCGTCAGCACGACGCACCACCGTACCCGCCCCGCCCGCACCGGGAGAATGAGCGTCCGCTCCGTAGTCTCGATGACCGGGTGGGCGCGCTCGATCCCCGCTGGTCGTGATGCGTGAAGGTGGACGACCGTGGCATGAACCTGTGGTCGGCCAAGCTGGAATCGCGGGGGCGCTGGGATGGTTGGTGTCGGTGTGAAGAAGATCGGTTTTCTCTCGTTCGGCCACTGGAGCGACAGCCCGGGAAGCCAGACCCGGTCGGCGTCGGACGCGCTGCTCCAGTCGATCGATCTGGCCGTGGCCGCGGAGGAGCTCGGCGCCGACGGCGCCTACTTCCGCGTGCACCATTTCGCCCGGCAGCTGGCGTCGCCCTTCCCGCTGCTGTCCGCGATCGGCGCGAAGACCTCGCGCATCGAGATCGGCACCGGCGTGATCGACATGCGCTACGAGAACCCGATGTACTTCGCCGAGGACGCCGGCGCCGCCGACCTGATCTCCGGCGGGCGGCTGCAGCTCGGCATCAGCCGGGGATCGCCGGAGCAGGTCATCGACGGCTGGCGGTACTTCGGGTACGAGCCGTCCGAGGGCGACACCGATGCCGACATGGCCCGCAAGCACACCGAGGTGCTCCTGACGGTGCTGCGGGGCGAGGGCTTCGCCGAGCCGAATCCGCGGCCGATGTTCCCGAACCCGCCCGGACTGCTGCGCATCGAGCCGCATTCGGAGGGCCTGCGCGACCGCATCTGGTGGGGCTCGGGCTCCAACGCCACCGGCGTGTGGGCGGCCAAGCTGGGCATGAACCTGCAAAGCTCCACGCTGAAGAACGACGAGTCCGGCGAGCCGCTGCACGTCCAGCAGCGCAAGCAGATCGAGGCTTACCGGCAGGCATGGAAGGACGCAGGGCACGAACGCGAGCCGCGCGTGTCCGTCAGCCGCAGCATCTTCGCGCTGACCAGTGACCTGGACCGCGCCTACTTCGGCCGGAACGCCGACTCGGGCGACCAGATCGGAATGATCGACGAGAAGACCCGGGCCGTCTTCGGACGCTCCTACGCGGCCGAACCCGACGTGCTGGTCAAGCAGCTCGCCGGCGACGAGGCCATCCAGGCCGCCGACACGCTGCTGCTCACGGTCCCCAACCAGCTCGGCGTCGACTACAACGCCCACGTCATAGAGAACATCCTGACCCACGTGGCCCCCGAACTAGGCTGGCGCTAAAGCACCACCACCGGCCGCCTTCCCCAGGTGGAATATTCGGTGGCTTCAGTCGGCCGGTGGTGGTGGGGTGTCGGGGTGAAGAACGAGCGCAATTGGCGGCCCACATTTCTGCCCCTTCGTCATCACGCACGAATCACCCCGGTTCAGGATGGCGACGTGCAGGTGCGCGCCTCGGTGGGCCCCAGCGGAGAGGTCATCGCTCTCTGGTCGGCCGCACCTGATGTGCAGGCGGTGACGTCGGCGACGACCCAGCCGGGCTGGGCCACATTCCCAGATCCCCGCGCTTCCCGCCCGGCGACCGTCCGGGTAACGGTGCACTCGCCGGCACCGACCAGTGCGACCACGATCCGCGACTTCCCGCTCGCGCACCCCACCGTCCAGCCGCTGCCGGACGGTCGGATCCTCGCCGTGGGCGCAAGGGCCCGCTGGCGCGAGGCCGGCCCGGACCGCAATGCGATCGTCTACTCCGCCGAGGGAACCGCTCTCGCCGCCGAAACGTTCGGCGACGGCATCGAGCACGTCTTCACCACGGCCACCGGTCACATCTGGGTCGGCTACTTCGACGAGGGTGTCTTCGGAAACTACGGCTCGGGCGGCGCTGAGGGGCCGGGGCCGATCGGGTCCTCCGGGATCGTGCGTTTCTCGCCGGACCTGAAAATCGACTGGCATTTCCCGTCCGGCATGAACGACCCCTGGGGCATGATCATCGACTGCTATGCGCTCAATGTCGGCGCGGACGCCGTCTGGACGTGCTATTACACCGATTTCCCCATCGTCCGCGTCCAGGATGGGACCGTCACCGGCTGGCACAACAACGATGCCGTCGCCAGGGCGCTCATCGCCGAGGGCTCCCGCGTCGCCCTGTACGGCGGGTACAGCGCCGACCACGGCCGCCTGGTCGCCGGACAACTGTCCGACGGCCGATGGCAGGACACCAGGGAATACCGGGTCGTGCTCCCGGACGGGCGGAAACTCCCCGACGACGTCCACGTCATCGGACGCGGACCCGACCTGCACTTCCTCACGTCCGGCGGCGACTGGTACCGACTCGACCTCGACGACATACCGCCGAACCCCTGACCAGGGCCGAAGTCGGCCACGACGACCCCCACCCGGCCCCTCAGGCGTCATCGTTGGTCTTGTGCCGTGAGCTCCTCCTTACGGTGCAGGAGAGTCCTGCGCTTGTGGTGTGCGCGGACGTTGAACAGAGCGGTTCCGGTGATGAGGACGCCGCCGACGATGAGCGCGGGGATCAGGCCGCGGTCCCTGATCGCGGCGAGGGTCACGGTGACGGCCGTGGTCAGCAGCGCCGCCGCCAAGGCGAGCCAGCCGGCGATCACGCGGTCGAGGGCGAACAGGGGAGCGCGGCGTGCGACCAGCCACGCGCCGTAGCCGCTCCACGCCAGGCAGGTCAGGGTGAGCAGGGCGAAGGCCAGCTGCGTCCGATCGGGCAGGCCCCCGGGCTCGGTGGTCCACAGCGTGGTGACGAATGCCGCTCCCGACAGCCCGGTGAGCAATGCCGCGACACCCCGCAGCCGCTGCCGGCGGGACAGCATCGGTGCCAGCCGGTCGATCATGTCCTCGGCGGACGGACGGGTCTCGTCGGTCATGGCCGGTATCCCCTCTCGATCAGGTGCTCGCGGAGCAGGCGACGGGAACGGTTGAGCCGGGATTTGACGGTGCCCGGCGGAATCGCGCAGATCTGGGCGCAGTCCTCGATCGACAGGTCCTGCAGGTAGAACAGGATGAGGATCTCCCGTTCACGCACCGGCAGGCCGGCCAAGCCCGCGATCAGCTCGGCCCGGTCCACGGCCGCGTCCGCCGGATCCGCGGTGACCGGCTCCTCGCTCGTCTGGAACGCCTCGTCGGCTTGGGCACGGGCGTATTCATGCCTGAGCCGGTTCACCACGGTGCGGCGGGCGATCGTGAAAAGCCAGGGACCGAATCGGCCCGGTTCGGTCAACCGGGGCAGCCCGCGCAATGCCGCCACCCAGATCTCCTGAGTCACGTCATCGGCTCGCTCGGCGTCCAGCATCCGCCGTACGAATCCCCATACCGGTGCGTGCCAGATCCTCACCAGCTCAGCGAGAGCCTCACGTTCCCCTAGCTGGCAGCGGACCACCAGCAACTCATCGGTCATCTCGTCCTCCCGTCACCAGCACAGTCGGACGCCGCGACCATCAGGTTCACGCCCGGGATCGCCTCGGCCCGGCGCCGCCGGACGAGCTGAAAGACTGCGAGCATGAACAGTTCAGCGTGGGACGAGGTCCTCGCCGCGGCTCAAAGAGCGCCGTATCCGGTCACAATGCTCGCACCGGACGCTGAGCGCGCGCACAACTGCCTGGAGATGCTCGGCATCACGACGAGGTCGTGGCTCGGGGCCGTGGTGGCCCATACCGGCGGGATCTGCATAGACCACGGTTGGCTTCGGGTGCTCGGCAGTGGCGCGGACGGCCTTCCCGACGTGACGGTCGAGGCCGATCCGGCTTCGCGTCGGCTCGTCGTGGGCTACGACGTGCTGGGCGGCCAGTTCGCCTGGGCGCCGGCCGCGCCGGGGGCGCCACCGACCATCCAGTACTTCGGCCCGGACGATCTGGACTGGCTCGACTTGGAGCAGGGCTACGCCGATTGGCTGTACGCCATCCTCGCCGGTTCGCTGACGCAGTTCTACGAAACCCTGCGCTGGCCCGGCTGGGAGACCGAAGTGGCCGCCCTGCCCCTCTCCGAAGGCATCCACGCCTGGCCGCCGCCGTCGACCGTGGAGGGCCAGGACCTTTCCAAGGTCTCCCGGAAGGCCGTGCCAATGGCGGAACTGGTCTCCTTCCACCATGAGATGACACGGCAACTGGGTTAGCCATGCCCGGCGTTCCCGTCCGGCCATGGAGCAAGGGGCCGGTGGCGGCGACCAAGGGGGACCGGCATGTGTCAGCGGTGTCGCTGTCGTAGCTCGTAGTGCTGGGAGTGAAGGTCGAATCTGCTGAGCACGGCACGCGCCTGGGGCGGTACGTAGGACTGGGTGGGCCCACCGGCGAACCGTTCGATCGCGGCCATGTCCTCGAAGACCATGGCGGTGAGGAATTCGTGCTCGCCGGTCTGCTCGGCGGGACGGCGCCGCCAGACGTCGAACGAGCGCAGGCCGTCGAGGTTCCTGGCCAAAATGCCCGGTGCCACGTCCGTGTTGAGGATCTCGTCGTAGTCGTCGGCCAGCTCGGCGGTCGTCCAGCCGCGCCAGAGTCGGAGGATCATCTCACGCTCCCCATTTTGACAGTATGCTGTCATTCTATGGACTCCACGCGATCGTCGGCAACGGTCGAGGCGTACCGCCTGCTCATCGCCGACGTGTACCAGTTGGCCGGGCTGTCGCGGCACACCGCCGAGGAGATCGCCCGAGAGGAGGGCCAGTCGACCGCGCGCTGGCACGTCCTCAGCGTGCTGAGCGAACGGCCGATCACGGTGTCGGCCGCCGCACGGCGGCTGGGCCTGGCCCGGCAGAGCGTCCAGCGCGTCGTCAACGAACTCAAGGACGCGGGGCTGGTCGTCGCGTCCGACAACCCCGATGACGCGCGGGCTCCTCTCGTCCGGCTCAGCGACCCGGGCAGGGAGACCTTGGCACGCCTGGACGACGCCGGAGGCCGTCACCGCAGCCGGCTCCTCGCCGGCACCGACCTCGACGAGGCGAGCCTGAGCCAGGCGCGAACCACCATCCGGCAGCTCATCCGCATGCTGTCGGCACCGGCGCCGGACGAGGCCACGCGATGACGCCGCAGGTCGCAGGCCCGAAGGGACCACACGCGGTCGTGGGCGGTGCGGTCGTCAGGGCGGCTCCGGTGTGGTGAGTCTGTTCTGGACGTCGGCGACCAGGTTCGCTGCGTGCGGGCCGGCGGCGTAGCGGGCCGCTTCGAGGGCCTCGACGGCCGCGGCGAGCGGGTCGGGGTTGGTCGCGCGGTGCAAGGCGAGCCAGACCCATGGGTGTTCGCCGTCGCCGAGCTGGGAGCGGCGGGCGCGCAGGCGCGCGTCGGGTGTCAGGGCCCGAGCGGTGAGGCTTGCGGCGATGTCGGGGTCGTCGCCGAGTTCCGCGTAGTGGGCCGCCTGAGCGGCGGCCCACCAGGCCAGGTCGCGCAGGGTCGGTTCGGGTTGCCCTGTCAGCGCCTCGGCGGTGGGGTCGGGCGGCATGCCGGGGTAGAGGCGGTACGGGTACAGCGTGGGCAGGTCGGGCACGATCCGGAAAGCGATGTCGGCGGCTTCGATGCGGGCCAGGTCGTCGGCGGTGATGCCGTGGCCGGTGAACCGCTGCACCGCGACCAGGCCCATCAGGCTCGTGCCGCGGTGATGGTCGGCGAAGTCGAGACCGGCGAGCGTCCCGGCGACCGATGGCGGCGCGTCCAGAGGACCGAAGGGCTCCTCCGACAGCAGCACGTCGCCGTGCTCGGCGAACGACAATCGTGTCATCGCGTCGACATTCCAGTACATGCTCGCGGCCCGGCCGCCGGTGGACGCTCGGGCCAGCACCGGCTGGGTCGAGCCTTGCCAGCCGTTGTACTCGACGGCGACCACGGCACCGCCCACGTCCACCACGGCGACCCAGGGATCGATCGACTGCTTCTCCAGCAGTTCCATGGAGATGGTGCGCAGCGACTCCGGGCGGTCCGGGTCCGCGTTGAAGGCGCGCAGCACGTCCGCGGCGTCCGCCCCGGTCACCACCGTGACCGTCGCCGCCTCGGACAGGGAACTGCGGCGCAGCCACCGGTAGGCGGCCTCGGGCGGGTCGGGACGCACGGGCTCCGGCTCGCCGCGCAGCCGGTGGCCGAGCCGATCGCTCAGGGCGTGCACGGTGTCGGGGGCGGCGGGAGCCTGCCACACCATCAGCTCGTAGGACTCGGTCTCGTCGGCGCCGTCCCGGCCGCGGGCGTGCACACGCAGCCGGTAGTCGCCCGGCCAGGGGGGAGTGGCCCCGTGCAGGCGAGGCCCGGGCGCCTGGAGCCCGGTCAGCGAGGCGCCGCCGGTCGTCGCCCGCCAGCTGATCTCGACGATCTCCTCCCAGCCGGTCGCGACGTCCGGCGGCGGCTCGTCCAGGACGTGGAACAGAACCCGGACGTCTCCGTTCTCGACGCCCGTGCGAATCACCGCCCCGCCCGGGACGGCCGCGACGAGCCCGTTGCGGCTGAAGTCGGCTTCCGGGGCGGTGCCCTCCTCCAGGAGCGCGAACCGGTGCCCCGTCACTGTGGCCCGCTCGCTGGACGCGACGGGCAGCCGGTATTCCGCGCGAATCCTGGCGAGTATCGCGGCCGCGTATGCGTGGGGCATCGGGGTCTCTTGCAAGAGCAGGCTCGCGGTGCCGATCGCGACGCCGAGCACGGCCGGCGGCTGGATCGCCTGGGAGTTAACACCCACCCGGTGCAGGACGGCGGTGGCGGTGGACACGGCCAGCGCAAGGTATGCGGCACCATGCGCCGCGGCCACATCCGGCTCGTCGGTGACATCGGACCCCACCGCAAGGAGCGCGGCCATGCGCGGACGGGCGGCCAGCCGACGCGCCAGCGCCGCGACCAGCGGCAGGGCACCCGGCCGGATCCGGTCCAGCATCGCCGCCTCGTGGACCGCCTCGCTCGCCCCGTCCGTCATCCCCACACCGAAGGAACCGGTGGAGGGCTCGCCGAGGAGACCGGTCAGGTCCGGTACGCCGGCCAGGTCCAGTTCCGGCACGGTCAGTTCCAGCGCACCGAGCAGACGCTCGACCAGCAACGATGGCAGCGCGCCGAGCGCATCGCGCACTGGCGAATCCCCTGCCGCCGAACGTGACCATCCCCCGGCCCTGTGTCCGGTGATCGATCTACGGATCGGCCACATGCCGTCGGCGGTGGCCCGCAACCGGCCGAGTTCCGCCGCGGGTGCGTCCGGAATGCGGGCGACGACCAGCGGAATCGCCGCCGCCACCGGCCCTTCGATCTCCTCTGGTAATGCGTCGGGGACGTCGAGCACGGCACCTCCGGCCATCGATTTACAAGACGGACATGAACACTAGTCGCGGATTGTCCTAAATGTACTTGGATCTGGCATATATCTTGTCCGGAGCCGGACGTCTCCGGGGAAGCGCCGGAAAGTGTCGGAGGTTGCTTCTACCCTGGGCCGATATGGCGGAGCGCTGGATCACCAAGAATGGTCGACGGATTCCGATCGATGGCGGCGGCGGAGGGACGGCCGTCGCGGCCGGAGTGGCAGCGGTCATGATCTTCGGTGGCGGTGGTGTCACCGGTGCCGGAAGAGGCTCCTCGGTGAGCTTGGAGTCGATCAAAGTTCGCAAGGTGGATGCGAAGCGTTCCGCGCGTAAGGGCAGAGCCGACGAGGCTTGGCGACGTTTGGGAACGCGGCGCTTGAAACGGTCGGCCACCCGGCGGAACCGAGAATGTGTGAGCGCCACGTACGGGCAGGTGCAGCGGTCCCTTCTTCGCAATCCGTGCACTTCGCTGTACCGGAGGCTGTTCGCCATCGCCGACCGGCAGGGGAACATCGCCCTCATCTCGGTTGCCTGGGTGAGGTTTCGCAGCACCGGCGCCCGGGAGCGGTTCCAGGAAGTGATCGACGTCTACGGCACCGGCGACATCAAACCGTTGGGCGCGGCCGCGCTCGGCTTGCGGAGCATCCGGTTCACCGGTCGTTATTACCATTCGATCGGCAGGGGCAAGCGGCTCACCGTCGCCGAGGCCGAGGCGGTCAAGGGCGGTTTCGCACCCAAGGTGCTCGATGGATTCGCCGAGATCGCCGCTGAGTTGCCCGGTCCATCGCCCCGGCGACGCTGACCTACCGCGTCACCTCACGCGGCCGGCTTTGGCCGTCCTCGCTCGTGCCGGTCTTGTTACTGGTCGAGGCGGCCTTGGCGCCAGGCGCGCAGTGACCAGCGGCGGCCGGTGGTGTGGTCGACGACCTGCCCCCGTTGGGCGTTGTGGGTGAAGGACTTGGCCGATCGGTCGGACCGGACCTGGGTTCGCCGCAGGAGATCGGTGTCCTGCCGCACCTGCCGCGCGGCCATGAGCCGGAGCCGGTCCTCCAGGTCGGCGCGGGCCGAGGCGAGGTTGACGGCCTGGGAGCGGCCCGTGGTCCGGGTGATGACGATGCCGGTGGGCAGGTGCTGGAGCCGGACGGCGGTCTCGACCTTGTTCTTGCGCTGGCCGCCGCGTCCGCGTCCGCGCATGGTCTGCACGCGCAGGTCCTCGTCCCGGACGAGCGGCCCGGTGGGACGGGTCCGCCGAGGCATCACCGCGACGGTCGCGGTGGAGGTGTGCCTGCGGCCGCGCCGGTCGTTGCGGGGCTCGTGCTGCAGGCGGTGGGTACCCGACAGCCAGGCGAGTTCGGCCTCGGCGACGCCGGCCAAGGTCATCACGATGGTGCGGCCCGGCTCGGCCGCGGAACGGTCGACCGGCCAGCCTCGGCGGACCGCCCAAGCCGCGATGGTGTCGGCCAGTTCGGTGGCGAAGGCGAGCGCGTCGGCGCCGCCTTCACCGGGACGAATCTCTACAACGCACATGGCAAGGCTCCTGGGAGTGAGCGCCGGTGGCGAACCGGCGAAAAGGGGAAAGTCGATGAGTCGAGAGGACGGGGGGAGCGCCGCGATGCGGCGCTGGACTCATCGACGCCCAGGAGCGAGCACGACAACACGCCCGCCGCCGACGGCGGTCGAGCGTTGCGTCCTTGCCGTGCTGATCACGTGCACCACGTTCTCACATGCCCGCCCCGGCGCCAAGCGGGTTACGGGCTTGGGGGCCGGGGCCGGGGCCGGGCACGGCTCGTGAGCGCCGGTGGTGCGGCGGTGCCGCACCACCGGCGGCCGCCATTACGTCATGTTCCTGATGACCTCCAGCGCGAACTGCTCCGGACTCGACGATCCGGCGAGCTCCTGGTTGAGGGCGTGGTGGAGGCCGATCGACGTGGTGTATTCGACGATGCGCCGGGGGACTTCGCGGCCGGGAGCGTTCAGTCTGGCCTCCCAGGTGCTTCCCGAAGCCAGCGGCAGGATGCCGTTGTCGCCGGTGAGTTGAGTGTCCGAGCGTGTTCCGGCTATCGCGAGGAGGTTGAACATCTGCTCTTCGGGCCACCTGGTCGGCTCGGCGAAGAACGCGCACACGAAGTCGTCGATGTCGGCCTCAGCGAGCTTCCTGGCCGGACCCTCGATGGCGTCCATGATCGCGCGTGCGGTCGAGATCTTGATGCCGTGGTAGACGACGGAGGTGCCGCGGCGGTACACATAGATGTGGTTGGCGATGTCCGGGAACTGCCTCTTCAGCTGGTAGTCCTTCCCCAGGAAGGTGAAATTCCCGCCCGCGGCGGCCTGGAATTGCGCGCGCAGTCTCTCGATCGCCAGATACTGCTCCGACCAGGTCTCCTGCCAGGGCTCCTCGCGCAGTTCCTGGTTGTCCGGCTCCGCGAGCATTTCCGTGCTCAGCGTCCAGAGGTGTGTGGTGACGACCCGGGTGAGCGTCCAGTAGTGGACCGCCTCGTCGTCGGCGAACCTGTAGGTGACCTTCGGTTTGATCAGCTCCTGGAGGAGCCTCCGCGCCGTTTTCTCGTACCACGCGGGCAACTTTCGCCCCTTCATCAACCGCGTGATGAGGTTGTCGAGCGTGCTGTGGTCGTAGGAGTCGCGGTGGCTGTCGGGTCCTGCGGCGCCGATTTCGACGGTGCCCTGAGGCGGTAGTTCTTCGGCCATGTGACTGCCTTTCGTCGTTGGTGTCCCGGGTCAGCCCAGCGTGTGGCCGTGTCCCTGCCTGCGGAGGTTCTCCCAGTACCGCAGCCGTCCGACCTCCATGTGGCCGGCGGTCGTGAGCGCGACCTGGTCGGCGTTGAGCAGCTTGAAGTAGGGCCAGCATTTCCGGCCGCCCGGCTGGTCGCCGGGCGCGAGCGCGGCGCTCGGCACCTCGTAGGAGGCGTAGTGCCCGGTGAGGTAGAAGTCACCGGCCTGGTAGTCGAAGACCAGCCGGCCGTTGGTGTCGAAGAGCACGTTGAACTCGGTCATTCCCTGCGCGACGGGCTTCTTGTTCTCCACCAGCGTCCGCTTGACCTCTTTGCGGTTGCGGACGTCGGCGGCCGCCTCGATGCCGTACCCGTTGGCGAACTCGGCCTTGTTGGCCGTCCGGTAGTTGTGGGCCCGGGTGGACTGGGTCTCGGCTCCGCGGGAGGGGCATATCCAGTCGTTGACGTCCATGTGCCAACTCCGCATGACCCCGTAGTGCTTGGTGCTGACCGAACGGTCACGGGCGCCGATGACGCGGGTCTCCGCGGCGAACGTGGCGGCGTATGCGGCGTCGGTGCTCTGCCCGCGGGACGGCTCGCGGTCGCGCTCGTCCCTGTCGTACACGAGGCCGACCACGTCGTCCGTGCTCAGGATGAACGCCACCAGGGCCCTGACCTCCTCCGGGACGCTCGGGTCGTTGATGTCGACCCCGATGGGGCCCTGCGCCCATTCGGCCCGCCAGCCGCGGACACCGCGGGCCGAGGCCAGTAGCAGGTCGGCGGCGGTGCCGGGATTGACATGCGCGCCGAGCGGCGACGTCTCCGACTGGGCCTTCTCGGGCCTGGCCATCGCCCCCTGGAGCTGGTGGGCGGTCGCGGCCAGATCGGTGACCGCCTGGTCGAGGAGCGTGCCGGTGTTCGGGGCCACCACGCCCTGCCGGCCCCGCCAGTGGTCGAGGAACTTGCCCCAGGAGACCTGCGCCGGATCGGCCTTCTCGATCGTCGCGATCTGCTTCAGCCGATTCCACGTCGGCTCCACTACTGCCCTCACGTACGCCTGGACCAGTTGCGTGTCCGCCGTCCGCGTGCCGAGCCACGTCGTCCACAGGACCGGTAGCGGTGATCTGAGAGTGGGTTGCACGATGCTCCTTCACCCCGTGTGCATCTCGTGGGCGCGTAAAGGAGACCGCGCCCCGAGCCCGACTCGATGCAGCACACCACAGGAGCGAAGGGCATCGCGGCCCCATCTATCAGACGTCAGCGAGAGCGAAGCATTCCAAGAGGAGCAATGGAAAAATGGCGAGCGATGTGCCATGCATTACCGATCATTAACGGCGGCCCGCTGCGCATCGCACTGGCTCACCGTCCTCTCCCTGCGGATTTGCCGGCGGACGGCGATCGTTTCTAGATCCCTAATGCACGCGGAGGTCGGTTGCCGCGTGAACTTCCTCGACACCGGACGCCGCACATGCGGACCGGACGTTGCCGCATCCGGCCACGAGAATGATCGAGACCGCCGTCCATTCGGCGGACACCATCTCGACTCGCGCGGTCCGGTAATCCGACTTTCGACGCCTAAAAGGATGAAAGGTGCGGATTGGGCACGGCAGCAGAGGGCAGCCGGGCAGTGCGCTTGCCCGGCTGCCGGTCTACCGCTGCCGCCGGTTCCGAACCGTCGCGCTCCCCGGAACCGGCGACCCCGCTACTTGTGGCGCACGCACACCCTGAACTTGCCGGTCGGCCAGGTGTCGGACTTGGCTCCGCGCCAGATCGTCGCCGTGGTGCTGGCGCTCAGGCACAGCGGCCACCATTTGCCGTCCTTCTCGTAGGGGTTCCATGTCCATGCGTCGCTGGTACTGCCCCACTTGACCTTCGTGGAGCTGTTGTACTGGGTGTAGGTGTGGTGCTTCCCGTACGACGTGGATCGTGACGCCGTCTTGACATCACCGCAGTCGAAGGCGACGGCGAAGGCCACCGACCACGGAACGCCGCCCCCGATGGACGGTTCGGCGCGGCAGGAGGAGTCCCACCAGCGCTGCCTTATCTTGGCCTTGTTGACCTTGACGTTCTTGCCGCCGGAACCGCACTTGGTCCGCACGGTCAACCGCATCGTCGGCTGCTTGATCGTCCGGTCGTGGTAGGTCTTCCAGCGGGCGTTCTGGGTCGAGAGCTTGTAGCTGACGGTGCCCCACAATGTGATGATCATGCAGCGCTTGAGCGGCTTGGACCAGTACTTCTGCACCTGCATGTAGGGGCGTTGGTAGGTGGTGCCCGCTTTCGCGGACGACCCCGAGGACAGCGCGGTCGACTTGGGCGGCTCACCGGGCGAGGTGGCCACCACCACCCCGCCCGCCACGCCGGCCATCGCCAGCGCCATCGCTGAGAACTGGACACGCTTGCGCATGCTGACCACCTTCGGAGAGATGATGTTCGACGCGCGGAGAAAGGCGCGCCTCGACCAGCAGGAGCCGTGTTCCGAATCTCGCCCGATACTTGAATGCGAATTGCGGGCTGTGCTGGCTGAAAGAGAATGTAGACGCGGGCCGGCCGGTCCAGTAGGGCCCTAGGGCCTCACCCGATCCGGGTGAGGGCCCTGTTCGCGGGAACCGCCGGGTCGGGTTCCCCGGCCCTGATCGGCGGCGACGGCTCCAGCGGAGAGAAGTGTCGCGGTGGCGAGACCGCCCCAGAGTGCGGACGGGCCGTGGGACGCGAGGGCGGTGATGGCCGCCGGGGAGACAGCGAGGCCGAAGCCCGTGGAGAGCTGGAAGCGGGCGAGGGCGCGTCCCAGGACATGGGCCGGGGCGAGGGCGGTGACGAGCGCGGTCGCGCTGCCCGCATAGACGATCTCGCCGAGGGTGCAGACCAAGGACACCGCGGCCACGCCCGGGGCACCCCAGCCGTCTCCCAGAGAGGTGGCCGCCAAGAAGCCGAGGTAGGACGCGGTGAGCACCACCCCGGCGAACACCAGCACGGACCGGCGGGGGAAGCGGGACAGCAGGACGGTGACCGGAACCTGCAGGGTGATCACCAGCGCCGTGTTGGCCGCGAAGACGGCCCCCGACCACACCGGGGAGGCGTCCATCTGCGTCACCAGGACGAGAGGGACCGCGACCTCGGGGACGTTCAGGCAGAACACGTAGATCACGTTGGCGGCCAGCAGCAGCGCCACGCCCAGGACCCGCACCAGCATCGACGCCGCGACGACCGTGCTGCGCGCGCCCCGGTCCAGCCATCGGCCGACCGCGGGCATGCACACCAGGCCCGCGACGGCGCCGACCGTCATGGCGGTGCCGGTGACCGGCGCGGACAGTCCCAGCACCGTCACGCCGTAGATCAGCAGAAAGGGCCGCAGCAGGCCGGTGCCGAGCGCGTCCACGGCCAGGGCGACGGCATAGCGGGGGCCTCCGGAGGCACGGACGAGGACGCGCGGCTGGATCTTGATCGTGGACGCCATGGCGTCAACGGTGCGTCCGGTCGCCGAACCGGCCCCCATCAGTTGACGGACACCGTCAATCGGCGAGGTCGTCAGCCGTCCGACCGGCGATGATGGGGGGATGACGTTGAGCATCGACATCGGCGGCCTGCCGTCCGGGGGCCTGCGGGGCGCCCAGGCCCGCGGTGCGCTCCAGGAGGCGTCTCCCGCCACCTCGCCGTCCTGCGCCGCGCGGGCCTGCTCACGTCCCAGCGGCAGGGACGCTACGTCCGCTACTCCCTCAACCTGCCCGACCTGGCGGCCCTGGGCACCGACCTACTGGCAGCCGTACTTCGCTGAACGACGGCCCTGACGGAGGCGGCGGCCCTCGCCGAACGCATGCCGCGCCGCGTCCGCAGCCGAACGAAAGAACACGGTCAGTTCGCTGCAGATGAGCGCACAACCGAGGGCGCAGGGGCCGCCTCGTCGCCGGTCTGGTCGAGGCGGCGGGTGAGGCCCTCGCCCTCGATGTCGAGGTTCGGGACGAGGGGCCGCATCCATCGGGGCATCCACCAGATGCGCTCGCCGGCGATCGCCATGACCGCGGGCACGATCAGCATCCGAACCAGGAAGGCGTCGGCGAGGACGCCGACCGCGAGGGCGAAGCCGATGGACTTCAGGATCGGGTCGCCGGAGAGCGCGAACCCGCCGAAGACGCCGATCATGATGACCGCGGCCGCGACCACGACCCGCGCGCTGTGCGCGAAACCGTCGACGATCGCCCGCCGCGCCGGGGTGCCGTGCACGTAGGCCTCGCGCATCCGGGTCACCAGGAACACCTCGTAGTCCATCGCGAGGCCGAACAGGATGCCGGTGAGCAGGATGGGAAGGATGAACAGCACCGGGCTGGTGGCGTCGAGCCCGATGAGTCCCTGCAGCCAGCCCCACTGGAACACCGCGACCGTCGCGCCGAGGGAGACGCCGATCGAGAGCAGGAACCCGAGCGCCGCCTTGATCGGCACCCAGATCGAGCGGAAGACCGCGATGAGCAGGAAGATCGCGAGCCCGACGACGATGGCGAGGTAGAGCGGGAAGACGTCCAGGAGCTTGTTCGCCAGGTCGACGCCGACGGCGGTCTGCCCGGTGACCAGGGCCCGGGCGCCGGTCTCGGCCGGGAGGTCCGCGACCGCGCCGCGGATGTCCGCGACCAGCTCCTTGGTGGACTGGTCGGACGGACCTGACTTCGGGATGACGGTGATGGCGGCGAACCGGACGGCCTCGAGTTGCCGCTCGAACGCCTGCCGCGCCTCTGGAGCGTCGCTGCCGACGGCCGGGACGACGGCGCCGATGTCGGAGCCGTCCTCGGCGGCCATGGCCCGCAGGTCCTCGGTCACGGCGGCGACCGCGGCGGCGGGGTCGCCGGCCTTCTCGGTGTCGACGACCACGATCAGCGGACCGTTGGCGCCGGCGCCGAAGTTGTCGGCGATGAGGTCGTAGGACTGCCGGGCGTCCGTGCTGGACGGCTTGCCGGAGTCGTCGGGGAGTGCGAGCTCCATGGACGCGACCGGGACGGAGGCGACGGCCGCGAGGGCGATGCCGGCGATGAGGGCGGGCCAGCGGTTCTTGCTGACGGCCTCGACCCAGCGCCGTCCGTTCGTCCGGGCCTGGTCGTCCTCGGCGTCGTTCCTGGCGAGGAACCTCAGGCGGCCCCCGGTGACCCGCCTGCCGGTGAAGCCGAGGATGGCGGGCACCAGGGTCAGCGCGATGAGGACCGCGATGGCGACCATGAAGGCCCCCGCGAGGCCCATCTGCGTGAGGAACCCGACGCCGCACACCGCGAGCCCGCCCAGCGCGATGACGACCGTGAGGCCGGCGAACACGACCGCGGAGCCGGCGGTGCCGACGGCACGGCCGGCGGCCTCGTCCAGGGGCCGCCCCGACCGGACCTCGTGCTGGTAGCGGGACACGATGAACAGGGCGTAGTCGATGCCCACGGCCAGACCGAGCATGGTGCCCAGGGCCGGGGTCACGGAGCTGAGTTCGACGAACCCGGTCAGGGTGGTGATGGCGAGCATTCCGACGCCGACGCCGACGAGCGCGGTCAGGAGCGGCATGCCGGCGGCGACCAGGGAGCCCAGCGTGATGGTGAGGACCACGATCGCGACCGCGATGCCGACGAGCTCCCCGATCGGGGGCTCGGTCACGCCCGCGAGGGCGTCCCCGCCGATGGCGACGTTGAGCCCGGCGTCCTCCGCCGCCTCCGCGGCGTCCTCGAGGGCGTTCTTGTCGGCGTCCTTCAGCTCGACCGCGGTCTTGGTGTAGCTGACCGTCGCGTACCCGACGCGGCCGTCCTGCGAGATGGTGCCGGCGGTGAAGGGGTCCGAGATCGACTGGACGTCGGTGGTCTTCAGTTCGGCGAGCGCGCGGGTGACGACCGACTTGTTGGCCGCGTCGGTCAGCGTGCCGCCGTCGGGGGCCTCGAACACGATCCGGGCGGTGGCGCCGTCCGGAGCGGCCTGCGGGCTGCGTTCCTTGATGAGGTCGAACGCCTGGGTGGACTCGATTCCGGAGAGCTCGAAGTTGTCGTTGGTCTTCCCGGAGAGCGTGGCGGCGCCGACCCCGAGCACCGTCAACAGCAGCAGCCAGGCGGCGACCACCGCCTTCCGGTGCGCGAAGGACCACCGGCCGAGCCGGAACAACTGCCACGCCATGACCACTGCCTCCGAAGAACGATCTGGACCCCGAGGTCCGGTTAGCGCTACGGTAGGAGCAAATGGACCCTAAGGTCCAGTTGATGCTCGAAGTGTGCACGACCTCACACCGCGCAACCCGGGGCGTTGGAGCGGGCGGTGTCGCGCAGCCGGCGAGGCGAGGAGCTGTGGCACCATGAAGCCCATGTCCGGGGTCACCGAGAGCGTCAGCGACGCCGTCGGCGAGTCCGGGGAGTGGTCGACGCGCCGGGCGGACGCACGCCGCAACCATGAGCGCGTCCTCGCGGCGGCGGTCGAGGTCTTCACCGAGCACGGGCTCGACGCGACGATCCCGCAGGTCGCGGCCCGCGCGGGCGTCGGCAAGGCCACGGTCTACCGGAGCTTCCCGACGAAGGCCGACCTGGTCCGCGCGCTCGCCCAGGTCCACACCGACTGGCTGGCCGCACGGCTCGAGACGGCGGCCGCCGAAGCCGAGGCCGACGCCTACCGGGCCATGGAGAACGCACTCGTCGACATCTTCGCGCGCTTGGCGAGGAACCGGCTCATGGCCGACGTCCTCAGCAGCGCCGAAGGCGTCGAAGACCCGGGATTGGGCCGCTACGCCGAGCGCATCCTCACGCTCGGCATCGCCCAGGGCGTTTTCCGCGCGGACGCTCAGGACATGGACATCACAGTGCTGGTCGCCGGGGTCGCGCACGCCCTGCTCGAACTGCAGGTCACCGACCTGACACTCTGGGAAAGATACGCCCGCCTGGCAATAGCCGCACTACGCCCCTGAACCGCCCCTCCCACCGCACGACGATCCTCACCCGCGGCCTGCCTCGCACCCCTTCACCGCGGCGCGCGACTGCGCGCGATCCCGGCGAGGATCCGGCCGCGATCTTCGATGCGCTCCCGCCGACGCATCGTGACCAGTTCCGGGCCGAGTATGACGAGGCGCTCGACGCGGCTCACGACCTGGCGCGCTTCAAGCAGGTCCAAACCCTGCTGCGTCAGTGACGCTTGCGGGCCATCGCCTACGGCCGTCCCGGATACGAAGAGGCGGTTCAGGAGGCCTTGCAGGGCAGGGAGGACAGCTTCGTCCGCTACACCCCTCCGGGCTGGGAAGGCCGGGTGTGACGTACCGCTGGGACGGTTTCCCACGAACGCGCGCTGTACGAGCTGAACGGGCTCCCGAACGAAGTCCGGCACGGCCTACTACTTGAGCGCCTCCTCGACCTCTTGGAAACGCCATGGGACGCGGTGCCTGAACGGCCGGGTCAGACAGCCATCAGACACGCCTTCTTCGGTGCGAACGGCGAGGGCATGCTCACGCTGCTGGTCGACGACGATGCGTGGCATGATCGGCAACTGCCGTGGAGAGGCTCCGGAGTATTCCGGGGCCTCTCTCCGCTTTCGTGCTGACCTGCGGAAACGTGGGCCAAGTCATTCCGCGTATATTCCGGGAACAGTGCCGCGCGGCTGCGTTCGGTGGCATTCGGCTGCATCCGGGCGATCTGACGGGAGGAGTGTCCTCGCAGGTCAGAGGCTAGATGGCCTGGTTGTAGGGGCGCGCCCGGCAGGATTCGAACCCGCGACCGTCGGATTAGAAGTCCGATGCTCTGTCCAGCTGAGCTACGGGCGCCCGGCGCCCGGCGGGACGCCGGGACACAGTGTAAGGGTGCCGGTCCTCCAGCTCCACATCTATAACGCCGTTACCACGCGTGAGCGGGGCGCGGGGGGTGTTCCGAGTTCTATCTTTGGGTGCTGTGGCAGTGGACTTTGAGGTTCCGCTCTCCGGTGGGGACGTGTCGGAGGGCGTGGTGCGGGTCGGGGAGACGGTGCGGAGGCCGCTGGGGGCGCACAGTGCGGCCGTGCACGGGGTGTTGCGGCATCTGGAGGCGGTGGGGTTCGACGGGGCGCCGCGGGTGCTGGGGATCGATGAGCAGGGGCGGGAGGTGCTCAGCTGGGTGCCCGGCGAGGTGCCGCACCGGCCGCTCGCGGCCCATGTGGTGTCGGAGGACGCGCTGCGGGGGGTCGCTCGGCTGCTGCGGCGGTACCACGACGCGGTGGCGTCGTACGGGGTTCCGCAGGGGGCCGTGTGGGACGGGGAGACGTCCAATTTCGGGGAGCCCGAGGTCATCGGGCATTGCGATGTCACGCCGGAGAACGTGGTCTTCTCGGGGGGCGTGCCCACGGCTCTGATCGATTTCGACCTGGCGCGGCCCACCACGCGGCTGTTCGATGTGGTGACGGCCCTGCGGCATTGGGGGCCGATCGAGGATCCGGCCGATCGGGACGCGGTGCTGTACCGGGCGGACGTGGGCCGGCGGATCCGGATCTTCTGCGACGCGTACGGGCTGGGGCGGGAGCTGCGGCGGGACGTGCTGCCGGTGGCGCGGGTGAGGTTCGAGCGGTCGTATCGGGCGATGAGGGCGAGGGCGGAGCGCGGTGGAGGGTGGGAGCGGATCTGGCGCGGGGGTGCCGGGCCGCGGATCAGGCGGGCGCAGGACTGGCTGGAGCGGCACTGGGACGAGATCGATGCGCGTCTCTGCTGAGGGGCTCGTGGCCGGTGTGGTGCTCGACGTCCTGCTGGGGGATCCGCGGCGGTGGCACCCGGTGGCGGGGTTCGGGCGGCTCGCTTCGGCCGGGGAGCGGTTCCTGTACGGGGATTCCCGGTGGCGCGGGGCCGTCTATGCGGGTGTTCTCGTGGGCGGTGCCGGGGCCGCCGGGGTCGTGATCGATCGGGTCAGCCGGCGGCTCGGGGTGCATGGGGCCGCCACGGCGGGTGTGACCTGGGCGGTGCTCGGCGGGACGTCGCTGGGGCGTGAGGGGCTCATCATGGCCCGCCATCTGGAGCGCGGAGATCTGGCGGCGGCCAGGGAGCGGCTTCCTCATCTGTGCGCGCGGGATCCGCAGGGGATGGACGAGCGCGGGGTGAGCAGGGCCGTGGTGGAGTCGGTCGCGGAGAACACGTCGGACGCGTCGGTGGCCCCGCTGGTGTGGGGTGCGGTCGCGGGCATTCCGGGGCTGCTGATGTATCGGGCGATCAACACGCTCGATGCGATGGTGGGGTACCGGAATCCGAGGTACGAGCGGTTCGGGTGGGCGGCGGCCCGGCTCGACGACCTCGCCAACTGGGTTCCGGCGAGGGTGACCGGGGGGCTGGTCGTGCTGTGCGGGGGCGCCGATGCCTGGCGGGTCCTGCGGAGGGACGGGGCCAGGCATCCGAGCCCCAACGCCGGACGGGTCGAGGCGGCGTTCGCCGGGGCGCTCGGGGTGCGGCTCGGCGGTGTCAACGCCTACGGCGGGCGGGTCGAGCGGCGTCCCGAGATGGGGGACGGCCGGGCGCCCGACGTGCGGGACATCCGGCGGGCGGTGCGGCTCTCGGCTGCGGTGACGCTGTCGGCGGCGGCCGTGATCGGGGTGCTGCGGTGAGCGCGCTGCTGGTGGCGGGGACGACGTCGGACGCGGGGAAGAGCGTGGTCACGGCGGGGCTGTGCCGGTGGCTGGCGCGGCAGGGGGTGAAGGTCGCGCCGTTCAAGGCCCAGAACATGTCGCTGAACTCGATGGTGACGAGCGACGGTGCGGAGATCGGGCGGGCGCAGTACATGCAGGCCCAGGCTGCGGGGGTGGAGCCGCGGGCGGTGATGAATCCGGTGCTGCTGAAGCCGGGGAGCGACCGCCGCAGCCAGGTGGTCGTGCTCGGGCGGCCCGTCGCGGAGGTCGACGCGCTGCAGTACGGGTCGCACAAGGAACGGCTCAAGCAGGTCGTCCTGGAAAGCCTCGACGAGCTGCGGTCCGAATACGACGTGGTGGTGTGCGAGGGGGCGGGGAGTCCCGCCGAGATCAATCTGCGGGCCGGGGACATCGTCAACATGGGATTGGCGCGGGCGGCCGGGCTTCCGGTGGTGGTCGTCGGCGACATCGACCGGGGCGGTGTTTTCGCCTCCCTCTACGGGACGGTCGCGCTGATGGAACCCGAAGACCAGGCTCTCGTCGCCGGGTTCGTCATCAACAAGTTCCGCGGCGCGTACGAACTGCTGGAGCCGGGGCTGGAGCAGTTGGAGGCTCTCACCGGGCGGCCGACGCTGGGTGTGCTGCCGTGGAAGCTGGGGCTGTACCTCGATTCCGAGGACACGCTGGCCCTGGACGCGCCGAGGCCCGACGCCAGGGGTCCGTACGGGAGGGAAACGCTGCGGGTGGCCGTGGTCAGGTTCCCGCGCATCTCGAATTTCACCGACCTGGACGCGCTGGCCTGCGAGCCGGGCGTCGTCGTCCGGTACGCGGCGAGCGTCGGTGATCTGGCCGAGGCCGATCTCGTGGTCCTTCCGGGTACGCGGGCGACGGTGAACGATCTGCTGTGGCTTCGGGAAAGGGGAATGGCCGAGGAGGTCTCCCGGCGGGCTCGGGAAGGGCTGCCCGTCCTCGGAATCTGCGGGGGCTACCAGATGCTCGCCGAGGAGATCGTGGACGGTGTCGAGTCCAAGGCGGGCATCATCCGGGGGCTCGGCCTGCTGCCGGCGAAGGTCGAGTTCGGGGAAGAGAAGGTCCTGGGAAGGCCCAGCGGGTCCGCATACGGAGAAGATGTCCGCGCCTATGAAATTCATCATGGTGTGGTGACGGCGTCCGGGGAGCCATTCCTGGACGGTTGCCGGAACGGCGCCGTCTGGGGAACGACCTGGCACGGCGCCATGGAGAACGACGGCTTCAGAAGGGCCCTCCTCCAGGACGTGGCCCGCCGGGCGGGAAGGGATTTCACCCCGGCGCCGGACGTGTCGTTCGCGGCGCTGCGGGAGGCGACCCTCGACGCGCTCGGCGACCTCGTCGAAGAGCACCTGGACACCGGTGCCGTCTGGCGGATCATCGAGAAGGGCGCTCCGGCGGGGCTTCCCGTCGTCCCGCCGGGCGGGGCGCCGCCCGCGGGCGGGCCGGCCCGGCCCGGGGGTTCGGCCGGCGGCCCCGGGCGCCGGTAAGGTGATCCACTCAAGGCCGCACCAGGTACCAGGAGGATCGTCCCGTGTCCGACCCGCGGTCCAGTCTGATCGTCCCGCTCATGAAGGCGCGGGTGCCGGCGGAGGTCCAGCTGGAGTTCCCGCTGCCCGCGGACGAGGAGCCGGTCCGCGATCCGTTCGCCGGCGACCTGTACGTCACGTACGCGCTGGAGATCGCCGACGAGGGCGCCCCGTCCGGCCGCCGCTACGAGCACGTGGCGCGCCGGCACTGCGCCGAGCTCGGGCTGGCGCCCGGCGAGCTGCGCCGCCGCGCCGTGATCAACCTGCGCGACCTGCGGCCGGAGCTGAGCCTCAGCTGGTATCCCGACGTGCGCGCCGTGACGGTGTCGCTCGGCGGGACGGCCGGGCGCGGCACCCTGGAGTCCGGCCTGCTGCTGGACGACGGGTTCCTGGAGAAGCTGGCGCAGGACGTGGAGGGCGACCTCGTCGTGGCGGCCCCCGCGCGAGACGTGTTCGTCGCGTCCGGCACCGGCCATCCCGACGGCGTCGACAAGCTGCGCTGGGCGGTCGCGCAGGTGTGGGCGGAGGACCGCGACAGCGCCGACCCGAACTGGGACGTGCCCGCCGGGAGCCTGCTCACCCACCACCTGATGGTGCGGCGCGGCGGCACCTGGGACGTGCTGTCCGGCTGACGGCGGTCACGACAGCCGCTTGAACTCCGGCCACAGCTGCGACCACGGGGCGACCTGCCCGCCGCAGAGCCAGATCGGCTTGCCCTGTTCCTGGTTGTCGAGCCCGACGCCGTTGTCGACGCGTCCCTGGATCCTGACGTCCGTCCAGTAGCGCCGCAGTTCGGCGCCCTCGGCGGCGCTGTCCGGTCCTACGATGATCGTCGGGCCGCCCGTGTCCGGCGGACGTCCGAAGTACCAGTAGCCGTTGTGGCCGCTGTAGGCGCGGGGCAGGCCGAGGCCGGGCCCGTACATGTCGAGCGCTCCGGCCTCGCCGTAGTTGCTGACGACGATCGTCGCCCTGGCCCGCTCGGCCGGGGGAATCGCCCGGTAGACCTCCGCGACCTGCTCGGCGAACCGGGGCCAGCCGACCGTCTCGGCCGAATCGGCGTTGACGGCGGGCTGCGGCGTGTCGGCCAGCCACTTCACCGGGTAGACGGGCAGCGTCAGCAGCACGGTCGTGAGCGCCGTGACCGCGTATAGGGGAGCGGACGCGAGCCATCCGAAGCCGCGCGGCGCGCCGTTCCGCTCGATCTCCACGGCGCCCGCCGCCCAGAGCGCCGCCCACAGCCCGCTCAGGTAGTACGGCTTCCCGGCCGTGATCAGGAACACCGCGTTCAGCAGCAGGTAGGCGTGCCCGAGGAACCGGTAGGGCCGTAGGCCCTCGGACCGGTACGTCCGCCACAGCCCGTAGATCCACAGCCAGGACGGGAACACGCCGGTCAGCAGGAGCTGGAACGGGATGAACCCGGGCCGTCCGCCGAAGTCCGCCTTGTCGGCGATGGCGTCCGCCATCTCCAGCTGAGGCCAGCCGTGCCGCGCCTGCCAGACCAGCCCGGGGACGGCCGCGAGCGCGGCGACGACGGCCCCGGCGGCGAGCATCGGGCGGCGCAGGAACTCGCGCGGCCCCGACACCAGCAGCCCGGCCACGAGCGCGGCCAGCAGGAACACGACCAGGTACTTGACGTTCAGCGCCAGCGCCGCCACGGCGCCGGCGGCGAGCAGCAGCCGCTGGTCGCGGGTCCGCACCCACCGGACGGTCAGCCACACGAGCGTCGTCGACAGCAGCAGGTCGAGCGTCGCCGTGGAGAACAGGTGCCCGGCCGCGACCGCGAACGGGCACACCGCGAAGGACGCGGCCGCCAGCACCTGCGCGCGCCGGCCGCCGCCCATCTCCCGCGCGGTCAGCGCGGCGACCACCACGCCCGCGGCGGTGAAGACGGCGGACGGGGCGCGCAGCGCCACGAGCGAGTCGCCGAACACCGCCGTGATCGCGCGGGCGAGCAGCGGCACCAGCGCGGGCTGGTCGGGATATCCCCAGGCCAGATGCCGTCCTGCCACCCGGAAGTACAGTTCGTCGCGGTGGTGGCCGTACCGCGCGCTGAGCAGCAGGAGCAGGACGCCGAGCGCCCCGGCGATCAGCAGCACCGGCCGCCAGGCCGGTGCCGGCGCGGCGGGCGCGATCCCGGCGGGCCGCGGCGCCGCGGCGGCAGGGGCGGTCATGATCCGAACCTATGCCGCGAACATGACATAAGTCACGATCTTCCTTCCGGCCGACCCTGGACACCACCGGCCGCCCGCGACGCCGCGCCGCGTCCTTGCCGCGGAAAAACCGGTGGGAGATGCCGGATGCGCTCCGTAACGTGCGCTCCATGGTTTCGTTGCATCAGCTGCTGGCGTTCTCCGCCATGGCGCTGGCGATCATCGTGATCCCCGGGCCGTCCGTGCTGTTCGTCGTCGGGCGGGCGCTGGCGCACGGTCGCCGCACCGCGCTCGCGGGCGTCGTCGGCGGGGTGCTCGCGGCGCTCGTGCTGACCTCCGCCGTCGCGGTCGGCGTCGGGTCGATCGTGGAGCGTTCCGTGGTCGTGTTCACCGCGCTGAAGATCGTGGGCGCGGTCTACATCGTCTACCTGGGGGTGCAGGCCATCCGGCACCGGCGCTCGCTGCAGGAGACGATCGGCGCGGACGAGGCGGGCGGCACGGGCGGCCGGGCCCTGCTGCAGGGGTTCATCGTCGGCATGACGAACCCGAAGACCACGGTGTTCTTCGCGGCCGTCCTGCCCCAGTTCGTCGTGCGCGAGCACGGCCACGCCGCGCTGCAGATGATGGTCTTCGGCGCTGTCTTCGCGGTGATCGCGCTGCTGTGCGACAGCGTGTGGGGCATCGCCGCCGGGACGGCCCGCGACTGGTTCGCCGGCTCCCCGCGCCGCCTCGCCGCGATCGGCGGCACCGGCGGGCTGATGATGATCGGCCTCGGTGTCACCGTCGCCGCCACCGGCCGCAAGGACTGACCCTCGGCGCCTACTCCCCGGACCTGCTGGCCCGGCTCAGACCGAGCAGAGGGCGAAGTCGTCGAAGACCGCTGCCAGGGATCCCGGCTCGTTCTCGGGACGGTGGAGGACGATGCCGCTCGGGGCGTCCGGATCGCCGCCGTCCGGGGTGGCGATGGACGACGCCACGGGCCGGCCGTTCACCCACATGCCGAGGTGGACGGCGCCGCCCTCGCCCTCGACGCAGGCGGCCTGGACCCGGTTCCTGCCTTCGCGGAGTTCGGCCTTGCCGATCGCCAGCGACCCCGTCTGCCCGGACCCGAGCCGGATGATCCGGGCCAGGCCGTCCTCCGGTTTGATCAGGAAGGCGAAGCCCCTGCTCTGCCCGCGGCAGTACACCCCCGCCTCGCCCCCGTTGGCGACCGACTCGACCTTGACCTCGATGAGCTGCGACCTGGGCACGTCCGGCACCGGTGCGTCGGCGGCCGTCACCGTCGTCGTCGGGAGGACGTGCAGCTCGTACTTGCGGTCCTTGTAGTTCGCGTCCCAGGTGGGGGTGGTGGCCCTGTGCCAGCCGGAGTCCTCTTCCTTGAAGTCGTCTTCGAAGAGCTTGTCCTTCTCGTCGGGCGGCCCCTTGCGGAAGTTCGCGGCGAGCGCGGCGGCGTCCGTGCCATCGCCGCCGCGGCCGCTCGTCCCGCCGCCGCTGCCGTCATCGTCCGCGAGGCCGCGCAGGCCGAGGAAGCCGGAGACGCCGAGCAGGCCGGCGATCGCGACGGCCGCGGTCAGGCCGATGGCGCGCCCATGCCCGCCGTGACGGGACGGCCGCCGCGGCGTCAGCGGCACGGCGGGGCCCGGCGGCGGGGGCTCGGACGGCGGCACGGTGGCGGCGGCCGTCGCCGGAAGCGTGGGCGGATCGGTGGCGACGGCGGTCGGCGGCGACGGCTGCGGGCCCGGGGGCAGCGGCACCGTGAGCGGCCTTTCCTCCGCTGGCGTCTCCTCCGCCAAGGTCTTCTCGACATCCGCCCCCGCCTCGGCCCCCGGTGCCTCCTCGCCGGTCAGTGAACGGAGGAGCTGCTTGACCGTCGGACGCTCGGACGGGTCCTTCGCCAGCGCGCGCGCCACGAGGTCCTGCACCGCCGGGTCGAGCCCGTCCAGATCCGGGTCGTCGGACGTCACCCGGTTGATGATCTCTGGGAGCGTCTCGCCGGCGAACGGGACGCGGCCCGTCCCCGCGTAGGCGACGACGCAGCCCCAGGAGAACACGTCCGCCGCCGGAGTGACCTCCCGGCCGTGCATCAGTTCCGGCGCGATGTAGGCGGGGGTCCCGACGAACTGGCCGGTTCTGGTCGGCCCGTCGCCCGCGTCCAGCGCCCGCGCGATGCCGAAGTCGATCACGCGCGGCCCGGTCGGGGACAGCAGCACGTTGGACGGCTTGAGGTCGCGGTGCACGATCCCGGCGCCGTGGATCGCGCCCAGCGCGGTCGCGATGTTGACCGCGAGCGCCTCCAGGTCGCCGCCGCGCAGCGGGCCGCCCGACCGGACGGCCTCGTCGAGCGACGGCCCGGCGACGTACTCGGTCACCACGTACAGCGGGTCGCCGTCCAGCCGGGCGTCCAGCACCGCGGCGGTGCAGAACCGCCGGACCTGCCGCGCGGCCGTCACCTCGCGCCGGAACCGGTCGTGGAACGCCTCGTCGTCGGCCAGCTCCGGGTTGATGACCTTGACCGCGACGCGCCGCCCCGCCGCGTCCTCGCCGAGGAAGACGGTGCCCATCCCGCCCCGGCCGAGCCGTCCGGTCAGCCGGTACGGGCCGAGCCGGCGCGGGTCGCGGTCGCGAAGGGGGGCCTGCATGGGCGTCTCCTGTAAGCCGATCCTGTGAGCCGAAGGCGTGTGCGCTCAGTCTTTCCGACGTCGCCGGAGGGCGCATCCGTTCCCGGCCGGGGCCGCGGGGGCCGCCGGCCGCCCGGCCGCCCGTACGCTGAGACCCTGCGGAAGGGTCTCGGGAGGAAAGCGTGGACGTGACGGACGACGTGCTCGGCCCCGGCTACGAGGCGATCGAGCTGCCGATGGGCCGCGACGCCGAGGGCGAGGTGGTCGCGACGCTGGTGCGGCGGCGCGGCACCGACCCGTCCCGCCGGGCGGTGCTGTACCTGCACGGGTTCGTCGACTACTTCTTCCAGAAGCACCTGGCCGACTTCTACCTGGACCTCGGCTTCGACTTCTACGCGCTCGACCTCCGCAAGTACGGACGGTCGCTGCGCCCGCACCAGACGCCGAACTACATCGAGAGCCTCTCGGACTACTTCCCGGAGATCGGGGAGGCCGTCCGGATCATCCGGGACGTGGACGGCCACGACGCGCTGCTGCTGAACGGCCACTCCACCGGCGGGCTGATCGCCGCGCTGTGGGCCGACCGGGTGAAGGGGAAGGGCCTGGTGGACGGCCTGTTCCTCAACAGCCCGTTCTTCGACCTCGCCGAGCCGCTCGTCCTGCGCAAGACCGGCGCGGGCTTGGCGCGGGCGCTGCGGGCGCGGTTCCCGAAGGCGAAGCTGCCGGCGGGCGTGTCCGACCTGTACCCGCGCAGCATCCACCGCGAGCACGGCGGGGAGTGGGAGTTCGACCTCGCCTGGAAGCCGCTGCTCGGGTTCCCGGTGCGGGCGGCGTGGCTGGCGGCCGTCCGGCGCGGGCAGCTCCGGCTGCACCGGGGCCTGGACGTGGACGTGCCGGTCCTGGTCATGGCGTCGACGCGGAGCGTCCGCCCGTCCCGCAGGACGGTGGACGTGACGGGCGCCGACGCCGTGCTGGACGTCGAGCACATGGCCCGGTACGCGCCCCGGATCGGGCGCCACGTCACGCTCGTCCGGATCGAGGACGGCCTGCACGACCTGGTGCTGTCGGCCGAGCCCGCGAGGACCCGGGTGTTCGAGGAACTGGCCCGCTGGACGAACGGCTACCTGCCCGCCCGCTGAGCCCGCGGGGCCCGAGCGCCCGCCGAGCGGCCCTAGTCGAGGATCTTCGACATGTCGAAGTCGTCGAAGTCGGCGACGATCTGCTCGGCGGGGTTGCCGCCCCGCTCGGCCTGGAGCCCGACCCAGCCGTTGCCGAGCGGCTGGTCGGTGTCCTTCTCGTCGATGACCTCGTCGCCGTTCACCCACAGCCGCAGCCGGACCGGCGCGCCCTCCTTGCCGTCGCTCTCGCAGGCGGCCTGCACCTTGTTCGGCTCCCCGGCGTCGTAGCCGGGGACGGAGTCGGGGCCGGCGAGGTCCTTCGTGCCGAGGTCACCGTTGACCTTGCGGAGCACCGCGCCCTTGCCGTCGTTGCGGATGAGGAACATGTACTGCCTCTTGCCGTCCTCGTCGCCCCGGCACAGGATGCCGAACATGCCGTCCGGCGGGCTCTGCTCGACCGACACCGTGACGGTCGCGAGCATCCGGACGGGGAAGTCCTCCCGCTTGTCCTTCGGCACCCACCGCGCGACCACTCCGGTGGAGTCCTTGGTCTGCATCCGGTACTTGCCGTCGGCGTAGCCGTAGGTCTTGTCGTAGGTGTCGCCCCAGCCGGACGCGGAGTCGGCGAACGCGTCGCTGAACGCGGTCGCCAGGTTGTCGGGCGGGCCGTCCGAGCGGAAGACGGTGAACACGAGCACGGCGAGCAGCAGCACGGCGGCGACGGCCGCGCCGCCGATGAGCAGCGGGTTGCGGGGAAGGCCCCCGCCCGGCGGCGGGCCGGAGCGGCCGTCGCGGCGGGTGGTGTCGGCGCCGTGCATGGCGGTCGGCGGCTGCTGGAACGCCGTCGGCGCGGTGGACGTGGCGGACGGCGGCCGGGGCGCCCCGGCGGCTCCCGCCCCCATCGCTCCCGCGGCACCCGCCCCCATCGCTCCGGCGCCCATCGCTCCCGCGGCGGGGCCGTGCCAGCCCGCCTGGACGGTCTCGGCGAGCGTCGCCGGGTCGGTCGTGCCGTTGCCGACGAGCCGCGCGAGGACCTCCTGGACGGACGGCCGGCGGCGCGGGTCCTTGTCGAGCGCGGCGGCGACGACGTCCCGCAGGCCGGGGTCGAGCCCGTCCAGCTTCGGCTCCTCGTGCACGACCCGGTAGAAGATCTCCGGGACGGTGTTGCCCGCGAACGGCGCCGAGCCCGTCCCGGCGTAGGCGACGACGCAGCCCCACGAGAACACGTCGGACGCGGGGCTGACCTGCTCCCCGCGCAGCAGCTCGGGCGGCAGGTAGTTCGGCGTGCCGACGAACTGGCCGGTGCGGGTCGGGCCGTCGGAGGCATCGAGCGCGCGGGCGATGCCGAAGTCGATGACGCGCGGCCCGGTGGACGACAGCAGCACGTTGGCGGGCTTGAGGTCGCGGTGCACGATCCCGGCGCCGTGGATGGCGGCGAGGGCCGTGGCGACGCCGACCGCGATGCCCTCCAGGTCGGAGCCGGGCAGCGGGCCGCGTTCGGCGACGGCGCGCTCCAGGCTCGGGCCCTCGATGTACTCGGTGACGACGTACAGCGGGTCGCGGTCGAGCTCGGCGTCGATGACGGGCGCGGTGCAGAACCGCCGGACCTGCCGCGCCGCCGTCACCTCGCGCCGGAACCGCTCCCGGAACGAGCCCTCGCCGGCCAGCTCCCGGTTGATCACCTTCACCGCGACGCGGCGCCCGCCGGCGTCCTCGCCGAGGTAGACCGTGCCCATGCCGCCGCGGCCGAGGCGTCCGATCAGCCGGTAGGGGCCGAGTTCCGCGGGGTCCTCGGGGCGCAGGGCCTCACCGTTCTCTCCTGCGTGCGTGGTCATCGTGATCCTGACGGGAAATCGGGGGAATCTGGAGGAATCGTTCGGGGAGTCTTCCGTAGACCCTAGCGGTGTGTCCCGGCTCGCCGAGCGGTGCTCGGCGAACGGGCCTCACGGAAACGGGCGCGTCGCACGGGGATGTCTCGCACGGGGATCTCGCACGGGGAGTTGGACGCGGGACGGCGTCAGCGGGTTCGGCGGGCGCGCGGAAGGGCGCGGAACGGCGGCAGCGCCTCGCCGGTGAGCCCGAACGCGTACGCGATGACGCGGTTCGACCACCGCTGGCAGCCGACGACCAGCCCGTACAGCGGGCGCGGGTAGCGGCCGGTGAACGGGATCACCAGCCAGCTGAGCAGCATCACGATCACCAGCAGCGCGTACATGGCCAGCATGACGACCAGGTGCGGGAGGACGAGCAGGCCCCTGAGCAGGGTGAACCAGCGCCTCGGGCCCCGCCACTGCGCGGGGAACGGCAGATCGACCGTCACGGTCTCCGCGCCCGCCGCCGTCCCCGAGGCCGTCCCCGCCTCCGGCTCCGCCTCCCGCGCCGGGACGGGCTCGGGGACGGGCCGCGGCTCCGCGGCCGCGGGCGGTCCGGTGGCCGGTGCGGGCGCGGCGGCCGGGCCCGGTTCGGCGGGAGCCGGTTCGGCGGGTGCGGCCTCGGCCGGAGCGGGCTCGGCGGGTGCGGCCTCGGCGGCCGGATGCGGCCCGCGCCACGACATCGAGATCGTCTCGGCGGCCCGCGCCGGGTCGGCCCGCTCCTGCCCGACGAGGCGGGTGAGGAGCCGCCGCGCGGTCGGCCGGGCGGCGGGGTCCTTGCTGAGCGCGGCGGCGACGACCTCGCGCAGCCGCGGGTCGAGGCCGGCGAGGTCGGGCTCCCCGTGGCCGATGCGGTGGAACGTCTCCGCGACCGTCTTGCCGCGGAACGGGGGGCGGCCCGTCCCGGCGTAGGCGACGACGCAGCCCCACGCGAACACGTCCGACGCCTGCTCGACCGGTTCGCCGCGCAGCACCTCGGGCGCGATGTAGGACGGCGTGCCGACGAACTGGCCGGTGCGGGTGGGCCCGTCGGGGGCGTCGAGGGCGCGGGCGATGCCGAAGTCGATGACGCGCGGCCCGGTGGACGACAGCAGCACGTTGGCGGGCTTGAGGTCGCGGTGCACGATCCCGGCGCCGTGGATGGCGGCGAGGGCCGTGGCGACGCCGACGGCGATGCCCTCCAGGTCGGAGCCGGGCAGCGGCCCCTTCTCCCCGACGGCCTTCTCCAGGGTCGGCCCGTCGATGTACTCGGTGACGATGTACGGCGGGTCCTGGTCGAGTTCGGCGTCGATGACGGGCGCGGTGCAGAACCGGTGGACGCGCCGCGCGGCGGTCACCTCGCGGCGGAACCGGGCGAGGAACGCCGGCTCGCCCGCGAGGTCGCGGTTGACGACCTTCACCGCGACCCGCCGGCCGTCGGGCTCGGCGCCGAGGTAGACGGTGCCCATGCCGCCCCGGCCGAGCCGCCCGAGCAGGCGGTAGGGGCCGAGGACACGGGGCTCGTCCTGCTCCAGCGGGACGGCGGCGGTCGTCGTCATGGGGGGCGGGCTCCTCCGTGATCGTCTCAGCGCCCAGCCTAAGGGAGCCCGCGGTGCCCGGCGGACCGGTCAGGGAATCAGCAGGAGCTTGCCGGTGGTGCGCCGCGCCTGCAGGTCGGCGTGCGCGGCGCCGGCGTCGGCGAGGTCGTAGCGGTGCCCGACGTGCACGTTCACGGCGCCGGACGCGATCCAGCCGTAGACGTCGGCGGCGCGCTCCAGCAGCTCGCCGCGCTCCTCCACATGGTGGGCGAGGGTCGGCCGCGTCAGGAACAGCGACCCGGCGCGGTTGAGGCGCTGCGGGTCGAACGGCGGCACCGGCCCGCCGGCCGCCCCGTACAGCGCGAGGGTGCCGCGCCGCCGCAGGCTCTCCAGGCTCCCGTCGAACGTGGGCGCGCCGACGCCGTCGTACACGGCGGCGACGCCCTCGCCGCCGGTCAGCTCCCGCACCCGTTCGGCGAAACCCTCGTAGGGCATCGTGGCGTCCGCTCCGGCCTCCCGGGCGAGCCGCTCCTTCTCCGGGGTGGAGGCCGTGCCGAGGACGCGCGCGCCGAGCGCCTTGGCCGCCTGGGTGAGCAGCAGCCCCATGCCGCCCGCCGCCGCGTGGACGAGGACGGTGTCGCCCGGCTGGATCGGATACGTCGACCGGGTCAGGTAGTGCGCCGTCATGCCCTGCAGCATCGACGCCGCCGCGTCCTCCAGCGTGACGCCGTCGGGGACGGGCACGGCACGGTCCGCAGGGACGGCGGCCTGCGCCGCGTAGGAGCCCTGCACGTCGGCCCAGGCGACGCGGTCGCCCGCCGAGAACTCGCTCACGCCGTCGCCGACGGCCGAGACCGTCCCGGCCCCCTCCATGCCCGGCGTGTACGGGAGGTCCTGCGGGTAGGCGCCCGTCCGGAAGTACACGTCGATGAAGTTCACGCCGGCCGCGGCCACGTCGACCAGGATCTCGCCGGGACCGGGCTCGGGGGCGGGACGCTCCGCCGCCTCCAGGACCTCGGGTCCGCCGTTCCGGGTGATGACGATCGCGCGCATGCGCCCTCCTGCTGTGCTCGTTGGCCGGCGATCACGGAGAACCCGGTTCCGCCGGCGCCTATTCCGCCGCCGCCCGCCGGGCCGCGCGCCGTCGGACGGATCCGGCGCACGGTCAGACCCAGTCGCGCATCGTGCGGCCCGCGAGGGTGACGGCCTCCTCGACCCGGGCGGCGACCGTCCCGGGGTCCCAGATCTCCCGGCGGGCGCACTCCTCGAACGCGACCTTCACCGATGCCAGGTAGAACGCGACGAGGATCCGCGGCCGCAGGTCGTCCGCCGGGTCCACGCCCTGCCGCCGGGCGATCTCGGCGGCGAGCGCCTCCGCCGACGCCGAGTAGCGCGCCAGCTGCGCGGCCATCAGCGACGGCGTCGACTCGATCACCTGCCGGACGCGGCGGAACCGGCCGCTCTCCGCCGGGTCGCCCTCCGCGATCGTCTCCAGGACGACGCGCAGCGACTCGAACAGCGCGGTGAAGGGCGGCTCCCCGGGCGGGCGGGCCGCGAGCGCCTCGCCGAGCAGCTGGTCGTGCTCGGCCAGGAAGCCGGTGACGACGTCCTCCTTGGTGGCGAAGTACCGGAAGAACGTCCGCTGCGACACCTCCACCGCCGCCACGATCTCGTCGATCGTCGTGGCCTCGTAGCCCTTCTCCAGGAACAGGTCCAGGGCGGCGTCGATGAGCGCGAGGCGGGTCCGCTGCTTCTTGCGCTCGCGGAGGCCGGCGAGCGCGCGCTCCTGCGCCGACGAGGTTCCGTGTGTGGGGCCGGACGGGTCGCCGGCGGGGACGGCGCTCATCGGCTCGCTCCTATCTACCTGGCATGGGCACAGGGTGCCCGTTTCACAGAGGCTTCTATCACGGACGCACCCTCCGCATGCGCGACGGGTTCCGCCCGCCGGAAGGTCCGCCGCGTGACCGGCGCACACTCGCTTCCGGTGGACCATCCCCGGGGGAGTGGGAAAGACCCCCGGCCACTCTGCGGATTCCCCCTCCGCGGCCGCGCCCGACCGGTCATGCTGAAGGCCGGTCACCATTCGTCGCCGCATGATCACCCAAGGTCATGCGGGACGCGGACCCTGGTGAGGCGGCTGATGTGTCTGTAGTGGGTGGGCGGGAGACCGCCGAGACGCGCCGGCGTCACCTCGCGGCGCTCGCCCGCGAGGTGGAGGCCCGGGGGCTGGCGTGGCGGTTCGCCGGGCCGGACGATTCGCTGCTGGCCGTCTACGGCCCGCGGACGCGGCGCCGGGTCATGGTCGTCGCGACCCCCGCCGGCGAGGGCTGGTCGTACCTGTGGCCGGGCGGCGGGATCGCCGACGTGGCCGACGCGGCGGGCGCCGCCGCCGAACTGACCCGGCTGCTGACCTGATCCCCGCCTTGCTCCCGGGGCGGCGCCTTCCCTAGACTCCGAGGCGAACGTCTGTTCGAACGTCCGCATGTCCTTCCCCCGTGCGGTGTGCGCGAGGGGGAGGCGGATGACACGCGTGTTCGGCGATCCGGTCGAGGTCTGGGTGAGCGACGGGCGTCCGGCCCGGTTCGTCTGGCGGGGCCGGCTCTACGCCGTGCGGCGGGTGCTGGAGCACTGGGTCACCACCCGTGACTGGTGGCGGGAGCAGCAGCCCGCCGGCGAGGCCACCGGGGAGCGGGAGTTCTGGCGGGTCGAGGCGACCCCGGACAGGGAGATCGGCGTCTACGAGCTGCGTTACGACGCGGCCGCCGACAGCTGGCTGCTCTCCCGGGTATGGGACTGACGTGCACATTCATGTCGCTTCGTGCTATTCGCTCCGCCACGGGGTCGCCCCGCCGGCGGCGCTGGCGGAGCGCGCGGCGAGCCTCGGCATGGAGACGCTCGCGCTGACCGACCGCGACGGGCTGTACGGCGCCGTCCGGCACGTCCAGGCGTGCGCGGACGCGGGCATCGGGCCGGTCGTCGGGGCCGATCTACGGGTCGCCTCCACCGGTGAGGAGCGCATCGTGGTGCTCGCCGAGGGCCGGGCCGGGTGGCGGTCGCTGTGCCGGCTGGTGTCGGCGGCGCACGCGGCGGGCGAGCGCGGGAACCCCGTGGTGACGCGGGAGATGGTCGGCGCGCACGCCGAGGGCCTGATCGTGCTGCTCGGCCCGTCCTCCGACGTCGGGCGGGCCGTCGCCGGACGGCGCCCCGACGCCGCGGCGGCGCGGCTGGACGCCTGGCGCGCCACCGCCGAGACCGCGGTGGAGATCGTCAACCACCACGGCCGGGGCGAGGGGCCGCGGGCCGCCCGGATGCTGGCGCTCGCCCGCGCGGCCGGGGTGCCCGCGGTGCTCGGCAACGCCGTCCGCTACCTGGAGCCCGCCGACCACCCGGTCGCGCAGGTGCTGGACGTGACCCGCAAGCTCGTCCCGCTGGACCGGCGGCACCTGGACGACCAGACCGGGCAGGCCTACCTCAAGTCCGCCGCGCAGATGCGCCGGGCGGCGGAGCTGGCCTGCGGCGCCGAGGAGGCGGACGCGCTGCTCGCGGCGACGCGGCGGCTGTCCGAGCGGTGCGTCCTCGACCCCGGCCGCGACCTCGGCATGGACGACGTCCACCTCCCCGCCGCCGGCGACGACCCGTACGCGCGGCTCCTCGCCCGGTGCGCGGACGGGATGGACCGGCGTGGCCTCACCGGCTCGGCGCGGGCCGCCGCGCGGCTGGAGGCCGAGCTCGGCGTCATCGCCCGCAAGGGCCTCGCCCCGTACTTCCTCACCGTCGCCGACGCCGCCGCGCTGATCAGGGAGCGCGGCATCCGCTGCGCGATCCGCGGCTCGGGTGCGGGCAGCCTGGTCAACTACCTGCTCGGCATCGGCGACCTCGACCCGCTGCGGCACGGCCTGCTCATGGAGCGGTTCCTCGCCGACAGCCGCGAGGGGCTGCCCGACATCGACCTGGACGTGGAGTCGGCGCGGCGGCTGGAGGCGTACCGGGCGCTGTTCGACCGGTTCGGCGCCGACGGCACGGCCTGCGTGTCGATGATGGAGACCTACCGGGCGCGCAGCGCGCTCCGCGACGTCGGCAACGCCCTCGGGCTCCCGCCCGCCGAGATCGACGCGATCGCCAAGGCGTTCCCGCGGATCCGGGCGAGCCAGATCCGCACGGCGCTGGACGACCTGCCCGAGCTGCGGCAGAGCAACCTCGCGGCGGGCCGGCTGGAGGTGCTGTTCCGGATCGCCGAGCGGCTGGACGGCCTGCCCCGCCACATCGCCATGCACCCGTGCGGCGTGCTGCTGTCGAACCCGTCCCTGCGCGACCGGACGCCCGTCGAGCAGGCCGCCGTCGGGTTCCCGATGAGCCAGTTCGACAAGGACGACGTCGAGGCGATGGGGCTGCTCAAGCTGGACGTCCTCGGCGTCCGGATGCAGTCGGCGATGGCGCACGCGGTCGCGGAGGCCGCGCGGGTGACGGGGGAGCGGATCGTGCTGGAGGACGTCCCGCGCGACGACCCGGAGACGTTCGCGCTGATCCGCACGTCCCGGACGCTCGGCTGCTTCCAGATCGAGTCGCCCGGCCAGCGGGACCTGATCGGCCGGCTCCAGCCCCGCGACATGGACGACCTGATCATCGACATCTCGCTGTTCCGGCCGGGCCCGGTGAACTCCGACATGGTGTCGCCGTTCCTGGAGGCGCGCGCCGGGACCCGCGAGCCCGCCTACCCGCACCCCGACCTGGAGCCGGCGCTGCGGGAGAGCCTCGGCGTCGTCGTGTTCCACGAGCAGGTGCTCCGCGTCATCGACGCCATGACCGGGTGCGGGCTGTCGCGGGCGGAGGCTGCGCGGCGGAGCCTCGGCGACGAGCGGGGGCAGGCCGTGGTCGGCGCATGGTTCCGGGAGCGGGCGCTGGCGCGCGGCTACGACGGGCCGACCGTCGACCGCGTCTGGCGGACGCTCACCGCGTTCGGCGCGTTCGGCTTCTGCAAGGCGCACGCGGCGGCGTTCGCGCTGCCCACCTACCAGTCGGCGTGGCTGAAGCGGCACCATCCCGCCGCCTTCTACGCGGGCGTCCTCACCCACGACCCCGGCATGTACCCCAAGCGGGTCATCCTCGACGACGCGCGGCACTTCGGCGTGCCGATCCTGCCGCTGGACGTCAACCGGTCGGCCGCCGCCTGGCACGCCGAGCCCGTCTCGGCGGGCGGCCCGGCCGGGATCCGGGTCGCGCTGAGCGAGGTCAAGGGCATCTCCGAGACCGAGGTCGAGAGGATCGTCGAGGAGCGGCCGTACACGTCGCTGGGCGACTTCTGGCGCCGCGCCCGGGTGTCCCGCCCGACCGCCGAGCGGCTCGTGCTCGCCGGGGCGTTCGACGCCGTCCACGACCGGGTCCCGCGCCGCGACCTGCTCTGCCGGGTCGGCGCGCTCGACCGGGCCACCGCCCGCACGGCCCCGGTCGCGGGGCAGCTCGCCCTCGCCGGCGACGACGGGGCGGAGCTCGACCTCGCCGAGCGGATCCCGGCGGGGGAGCTGCCGCCGATGACGCCGGCCGAGGTCGTGGAGGCGGAGCTGGAGATCCTCGGCATGGACGTCAGCCGGCACGTCCTGACCTTCTACGCCGGGCTGCTCGCCGCGCTCGGCGTCGTCCGCGCCGCCGACCTGCCGGGGCGCCCCGCCGGCAGCGAGGTGCTGGTCGCCGGGGTGAAGGTCGCCACGCAGACCCCGGCGGTGCGGTCCGGGCAGCGGGTCATCTTCGCCACGCTGGACGACGCGACCGGCCCCGTCGACCTCACGTTCTTCGAGTCGGTGCAGGACCGGTGCGCCGCCACCGTGTTCGGCTCCTGGCTGCTCGTCGCCCGGGGCCGGGTCCGCCATGCCGGGGACACCGCCGTCTCGATCACCGCGAACGCCTGCTGGGACCTCGCCGCCCTGCACGAGGAGTGGCGCCGCGGCGGGCCGGACGCCCTCCGCGCCGCGCTGCGGGGCGCCGCGCCGCGGGGCCGCCCGGTGGGGCGCCGGATCGTCCAGCCGACGGGGTTCGCGATGTCGCCGTACTCCGACATCGGCCACGCGGGCCCGGCCGTCAAGCGCCCGCCCCGCGCCGCGCTCTGGCACGCCAGCCCCGGCTCCTCGGGCTCCTGACCGCGCGGGCCCCGGCCGCTGGGGCAGGGGCGGTGGGGCCGGGGCGGTGGGGCCGAGGCGCGGGGTCTAGGCGTCGCGGGTGATCTGGAGGCGGGTGATCTGGAAGACGGTGGCCATGCACAGGGCGGCGGCCAGCGCCTGGAACGCGGCCGCGGCGACGCCGACGTGGACGTCGAAGCGCGCCTCGGCGAGGGTGTCGACGCTGCCGTGCGTGAACGCGCGGCCGAGGAGCAGGCCGAGCAGCGCGCAGCACCACCAGGCCGCCACGACGAGCCCGGCCGCCTGGCGCTCGGTGGTCCGGTACCGGCCGCTGTTCACCCACACCTCGTAGACCATCCGGGGCGGCATCCACAGGTTGACGACGGGCAGGAACCAGCCGAGCAGCACCCACGAGCGGTGGTGGCGGTGCGGCCCCGGCGACTGCCGGAACGCCCGCCACAGCCAGGTCAGGTACAGCAGCCCGGTCACCCCGGCCATGATCGCGGCGATCGTGAACACGTCCGCGTAGGGGGCGAGGGCCCGGCCGGTGGCCGCCGCGTCGTAGCTGTCGTGCGTCGCCCCGCGCAGCGGGTGCGCGAGCCGCAGCAGGCTGATCCCCGAGCCGAGCGCGACGAAGGCGTTGAAGCCGAGCAGCATGAACACGGCCACGCCGACCGCGCGGAAGTCCCGGCGGCGCGCCCACGCGCCGCATCCGGGGCAGCGGTCGACCTCTGTCGGGATGATGTCGCCGCACAGCGCGCACGGCATGGTCCACCTCCCTGGTCTCATGGCCCGCTCGCCGTCACCCGGTCCTCGTCCGCCGGCCCTCGCGGGTCGCCGGCCTTTGCCGCCCGTTGCTTCGGATACTACGTACGTTTGACTCGCGCGGCCCAACGCGGGTTCGGGGTCTCACCGGATCGTCACATGGGGAACACGAACCGTGTGGCGGCGTAGGCCAAGGCCGCGGTGACGGCGGCCCAGGCGGCGAGCCGGCCGAGGCCACCTGTGGACAGCAGCCGCTCCGGCCGGAACCGCGTCACCGCCAGCAGCCCCCACCATTCGGCGGCCAGTGCGATCGTCGCGTGCAGCGAGCCGAAGCCGACCAGCGCGCAGAGCAGGACGGCGCCCGCCGGGGTCGCGGTGTGCGCGAACAGCGCCGGGCCCCGGGCCGGACCGTGCAGGCCGCGGCGCAGCCCCGCCAGGACGGCGCCCCATCCGGCGGCGCACAGCGCCCAGACGACGAGGACGGCCACGGGCAGCCCGTTCAGCGATTCCGGTGCCAGCGCCGCGTTCCTCCCCCCGAGTGCCTCCCCCGAGCACCTCTCGTCCGAGCGCGTTCCCGGCCGATTCTGTCAGCTCCCGCCGGGCCGCCGCTCCCCGGCCGGCAGCACCGCGACGACCTCCCAGCCGCCGCCGGGGCACGGGCCCGCGCGCAGCCGGCCGCCCGCCGCCCCGACCCGCTCCGCCAGCCCGGTGAGCCCGAACCCGCCGGACGGCAGCCGCCGGCCGCGGCCCCGCCCGTCGTCCCGTACCGCCACCTCGACGTCGCCGCCCGCCCGCCCGAGCGTGACCCGCACGCTCGCGGCGTCGGCGGCGTGCTTGCGGACGTTGGTCAGCGCCTCCTGCACCACCCGGTGCGCCGACGCCGCGACCTCCGGAGGCAGCGTGCCGAGGTCGGGCGCGAGCGTCAGCGTCGCGGGCGGATGGGCGAACCCGGCGACGAGGTCGCGGAGCCCGCCGAGGTCGCCGACGGGGCGGGTGGCGGCACTCCGGTCCGGGCGGGCGTCCCCGTCCGGCGCGTCGACGTGCTGCGCGTCCCGCAGCAGGCCGACCATGCGGCGCATCGAGGTCAGCGCCTCGGTGCCGGCCTTCTCGATGCCGCCGAACATGCGGTCCAGGTCGTCCGGCGACTGCCCCGCGCCCGCCTGCGCCGCGAACCGCGCCGCCTGCGCCTGGACGACGATGCCGGTCACGTGGTGGGCGACGAAGTCGTGCAGGTCGCGGGCCAGCTCCAGCCGCTCGTCGCGGCGCGCCGCCGCGAGCGACCGGGCCCGCCGGGCGTCCAGGGCGCGCAGGTACAGGCCGATGCCGAGCGCGATCGACACGGTGATGCCGAGCGGCGCGCTGACCAGTGCCCCGGCCACCGCCGACCAGCGCAGCGGCGTCGCCAGGACCGCGGTGCCGAGCAGCGCCGCCAGCGGGACGAGGTGCTCGCGGCGCGCCTTCCACATCGTCCGGGCGATGACGATCAGCAGCCCGCCGACCTCCGCGAGCACGCTCGGCGCGGTGTAGTCGGGGCGGACCGCCAGCCCGAGGTACAGGGTGCTGGACGCCGACAGCGCGCCCGCCGCGACCGCCCACGGGACGATCCGGCCCGCCACGGCCGCGACGCTGGCGACGGCCGCGACGGCGAGCAGCCACAGGGTGGGGACGTCCCGCACCACCGAGACCAGGCAGCCCAGCAGGAACAGCCCCGCGAACCCCAGGTACGCGGCGCGCATGAAGCAGCCGCCCACCGAGTGGATGCGGTCCAGCCCCGTCCCTGCGTCGCTCACGGTGATGCAGGGTACGGCCTGCGGCGGACCCGGCGGATCAGCCTTGCGGCTGATCCCTGCCCCGTTCCGCCCTCGGTCTGCCCCGGCCTGCCGTCGCGCTCCGTGATCACCGGCGCCGGCGCCCGCCCCGGCGGCTCGAATAAAGGTTCGAGAATGTCAGAGGTGCCGCGTAGCGTTGACCTTGTGATTTGGGAGACATCCGGGAACAGGTGTCGAACCGAGTGGCTTGTAATCGCGTACCAGGGGTATGTGACGGACGGTGGCACCCGCACAGGCGCGGGCGCCGCCGGGTCAAGGAAGGGGTGTTGGCAGTGAGCGCAGCGACCGGCACGTTCCATCTCTCCCGCCCGCGGCTGGACGGGCCCGCCGAGCGGACCATCGTCGAGCCGTGGCTCACCGAGCTCTCCCATGCGACGCTGAACGCCTACGCCGACCCCGCGCCGCCGCTGGCCGCGGTCGAGGCCCTGCCCCTGCGCCCGCAGCCCGCACCGGCCCGCCGCGTCGCCGTGGCGGCCTGACCGCACCACCTGGAAGGCCGTCGGAAAGGGGATCGGGCATCGTCCCGGTCCCCTTTCTCTCTGCCCGGTCATCTCATATATTGATATTGAGTTCTCAGAGTATGAGAAGTAGGCGTACGGTCGGGGCACCGAGACTAGAGAGGTGATCCCCATGCCGGCCTACACCCACGGCCACCACGAGAGCGTCCTGAGCTCGCACCAGTGGCGCACGGTCGAGAACTCCGCCGCCTACCTGATCGAGCACCTGCGTCCCGGCCTGTCCGTCCTGGACGTCGGCTGCGGCCCCGGCACGATCACCGCGGGCCTGGCCGAGCGCGTGGCCCCCGGCCGCGTCGTCGCCGCCGACGCCGCCGAGTCCGTGCTGGACGAGGCGCGCAAGAGCACCGCCGCCCTGGCCAACGTCGAGTTCGCGGTGGCCGACGTCCATGCGCTGGACTACCCGGACGGCGCCTTCGACATCGTCCACGCCCACCAGGTGCTGCAGCACGTCGCCGACCCCGTCCAGGCCCTCCGGGAGATGCGCCGCGTCACCCGGCCCGGCGGGATCGTCGCCGCGCGCGACGCCGACTTCGGCGCCATGGCCTGGTACCCGAACCCGCCCGGCATGGACGCCTGGCTGCCCGTCTACTACAAGGTGGCCCGCGGCAACGGCGGCGAGCCCGACGCCGGCCGCCGCCTGGTCTCCTGGGCGCGCGCGGCCGGGTTCACCGACGTCACCGCGTCCGCCTCATGCTGGTGCTACGCCACCCCCGAGGAGCGCGAGTGGTGGAGCGAGTCCTGGGGCGGCCGCATGGTCAGGTCGTCGGTGGCCGACCACGCCGTGGCGGGCGGCCACGCGACCCGCGACGACCTGGAACGCGTCTACGCGGGCTGGAAGGAATGGGCCGCCGCCGACGACGGGTGGTTCGCGGTCACCCACGGCGAGGTGATCTGCCGCGCCTAATGGGAGCTGCCGGGTCGGCCACTGCTGACAGACTCGGTGCCTGGTAGCCGCCGGTGAGTGAGCACTTCCATCGCCTGGACCGTGGAGT
>NZ_FZOR01000022.1 GCF_900188445.1 Actinomadura meyerae | reverse complement strand
CCCGCAACTGGCCCTGGGCCGACGCCTGGCGGCAGTTGTTCACCACCCTCCACGCCCCACCCGACAGCCGCTGACCTGCCGTTATCCACCGCCCGAGCGGGCCCGACCGGAACCGAACACGTGGAAAAGCTGGGCAGACCAGCCGATCACCCCTGCCCGCGGGCGGCCGACAACTCAACCGTCCTCCCGAAAAGACCGAGAGATCGACCTCGATACACCATCGGTGGATCGAGGCTAAGGCGGCGCCGATGCTGCTTGTCGGCAGGGTGAGCAGTTCTTGCTCGCCGTACTTCGCCGCGAAGCCCAGCAGGAACAGGCCGGGAATGAGGGTGCTGCCGCCGGTGGTCAGCGCGGCGGCCGTGGTGGCGGCGCCTCCGAGTACCAGGATGGTGCGCCAGCCGGGAAGAAACGACGCCGGCAGGAGCACGGCGATGCCGACGATGGCATAGGTCAGCAGCACCTCGCGAGGCTGCAATACGCGGTGCAGTGCGCCGAAGGGGATCAGGAAGCCCAGGCGCGCCAGCATGAGCAGGCGGGGGCTGCGCGTCCGTTGCTGTACGGCGTCCAGGAACAGTCCGAAGCTGAGGCCGAACAAGAACGAGAAGATAGGGAAGAACCGCTGGTGCAGGAGGGTCTCATAGGCCCAGTGGCCCTGGCCGCCCGCCGGGCTCGCTGTTCCCGTCAGGGGCACGGCGTTCGCCAAGGTGATGCCCATCAGCGCGAATCCGCGGAGGACGTCGACCTCGGTGATGCGGGCTGATCGCTGGGCTGTCGGCACGACCCGACGACATCACGTATGGCCGCGGCCGGGCCACTGGGCGAGGTTCTGGAAGAGTTCGGCCTGCTCTATCGCATCGTCCAGGGCGTTGTGGGTGTGCGGCCGGTCGGAGAGCAGCTCGGGCGGCATCTGCCTCTTGGTCGAGCGGACGACCATGGCGTCCGCCTTGGCGGCGTAGAGGGTCTTCAGGTCCAGGTGCCGTGAGTGCCCGAACGGGGAGCCCGCTGAGGCGAAGCGCATCCAGTACCAGTACAGGAACATCCAGTCGAAGCCGAGCGGGTAGGCGACCAGGACCGCTGAGGACGCGTCCGCCGCCGCGGTCGCGCGGGTCACGAAGGCGGTGGCCGCGTTCATCGCCTCGGCCGGCTGCCGGCCCTCGGCGGCCAGCCGGTCGCGGTCCAGGCCGCTGACCGCGAGCGCCTCGGGGACGTAGTCGTCGCTGATCGGTCTCAGTTCCGCGTAGAACGTGGACCCGGCCGGATCGAGCGGCGTGAAGTCGCGTCCGTCGTAGGTTCCGCATGCCGCCAGGCCGAAGCTCAGCATGGAGTACGGGCCCGGGATCGGCCCGTCCGCCTCGACGTCCGCCGAGATGTACAGCTCACGCTTGGGCATCGCCGGCCTCCGCGTCACCGGGGTCGCTCGTGGGGGGCGTGCTGGTCACCCGTACATCATCCCGCACCGTCGTAAGCCCGCACCGTCGCAAGCCCGCACTGTCGTATCGGGCTGCTGTTCTCGTGGGGCGTCCCGTCGGGTCGGGGAGTTAGTCATCATTCTTGACTGTCATCGATCGTTACTATAGTTTCGATGTCAGCAGGCCCCCGGCGAACCGGGGGCGGAGAAGGAGGAACGCCATGGGTACCGCCGGTTTCGACTACGCCATCACCCGCACGCTGGACGCCCCGGTCCAGAAGGTCTGGGACGCCTGGACCGACTCCGACGTCTACGGCAAGTGGGCCAGCGCCGAGGACGTCTCGCTGGACGTCCGGCCGGGCGGCGCCTGGAGCTCGGTCATGGTCATCCCCGGCGGCGCCCGCGTCCCGCTGACGGGCTCCTACGCCGAGGTCGTGCCGCACGAGCGCCTGGTCATGGGGATGGACGTCCCCGGTGGCGGCGGCGAGCAGGTCCTGATGACGCTCGAACTGGCCGCCGAGGGCGACAAGACCAAGATCACTCTGTCCCAGACGTTCGACGGCGCGGAGGAGCGCGACCAGGCCGAGCAGGGCAGCGACATGCTGCTGGACGGCCTCGCCGCGTACCTGGCCGAGGCGTGAACCACGGCGGCGGCACGTGACCGCGGGCGTTGAGCGTCCTCAGCGCCCGCGGTCGCGTCATGAGGGCTGGCAGACGGGGCACCAGACGGTCCGGCGGCCCGAGACCCGTCGGCTGCACAGGGGAGTGCCGCAGCGCGGGCAGGCGGCGCCGGGGTCGTCGCGGACGCCGGTGAGCCAGTCGCGGCGCGGTGGGACACGTCTGGCCTCGACCGAGTCGCGGAGGACGCGGCGGAGGGCGCGGTGCAGGGCGGTCAGTTCGGCCGCGTCCAGGTCGGACGCGGTGCGCAGCGGGTTGACGCGGGCGTGCCAGCAGATCTCGTCGGCCAGGAAGTTGCCCAGGCCCGCGATGACCGTCTGGTCGGTCAAGGCCGACTTCAGGCGTCCGCGGCGGTGCGAGAGGAGTTCGGCGAGGTCGCGCCGGGAGACCTCCAGGGCGTCCGGGCCGAGGTCGGCGAGCATCTGCTCGGCGTCGTCCAGATGGACGCCCTGCAACTTGCGCATGTCCCGGTAGCGCAGCTCGCCGTCCGGGAGGCGCCAGACGACGCGGTCGTGGCGGTGCCGCGGCTCGGCCGGATCGTGCCAGGTGAGCGAGCCGGTCATGCCGAAGTGCAGCAGCAGGACCGGGCCGCCCGCCGGGGCGATCAGCCACTTGCCGTGCCGCCGCGGCTCGGCGAACCGGCGGCCGCGCAGGGCGTCGCCGAGGGCCCGGGCGGTGACGCCGCGCAGGACGCCCGCGTCGAGGACGTCGACCGCGGTGATGGGCTCGCCGGTGTGCGCGGCGAGCACCCGGCGGAAGCCCTCGACGTCGGGGAGTTCCGGCATGGCGGGTCCCTACCCGCCATGCGGCGGATCAGCGGCGGACGACGTAGGGGGCGATGCTGGAGAGCTTCTCGCAGGTCTCCTCGTACTCGCGCTCGGGGGTGGACGCGCTGACGATCCCGGCGCCGGCGCGCAGCCAGGCGCGGCCGTCCTCGCAGTACAGCGCGCGCAGGACGAGGGCCGAGTCGAGGGAGCCGTCGTGGGAGACGGCCACCACGGCGCCGGAGTACATGCCCCGGCGGTCCTCCAGGCGGGTGATCGCCTCGATCGCCTCGGGCTTCGGGATGCCGGACGCGGTGACGCCGGGGAAAAGGGCCTCCAGGGCGTCCCACGGGGTGCGGCCGGGCGCGAGGACGCCGGCCGCGCGGGAGCCGAGGTGCTGCACGCTGCCGCGCTCCTTCACGGACATGAAGTCGGTCACCCGGACGGTCGCGGGGTCGCAGACGCGGCGCAGCTCCTCCAGCGACGTCCGGACCGAGACGGCGTGCTCGAAGATCTCCTTCGGGTCGTTCTCCAGCTCGCGGCGGGTGCGGGCGTCGGCCTCGGCGCCGGCGCCGAACGCGCGGGTGCCCGCGAGGGGCTGGGTCATGACGCGGCCGCCGGCGTCCACGGTCGCGAGGACCTCGGGGCTGAACCCGGTGGCCTGGAAGCCGCCGAGGTCGAGCAGGAACGAGCGGGCCGGGGTGTTCGCCTCGCGGCCGCGCGCGTACGTCGCGACGACGTCGACGGGGTGCGGGACGTCCAGCCGCCGGGACACGATGACCTTCTGGTAGCGGCCCGCGCGGATCTCGGCGACGGCCGCGGCGACCTTGGCGCGGTAGGCGTCGCCGCCGGTGCGGACGTCGACGGGGGAGGGGGTTCCGGCGACCGGGGCGACCCCGGTGAGCAGCTCGGTGAGCAGTTCGGCTGCCCGCGGCGCGTCGGCGCCGGTGACGTGGGCGCGGCCGTCCTCGATCCGGACCTCGGTGCGCGGGACGATCAGGTGCGCGAGCCGGCCGGTCGGGCGGGGTGCGGCGAACTCGAACGCGATCCAGCCGTAGGCGTTCCACGCGGGAAGCGGGGCGTCGGCGAAGCCGTCGCGCAGGGCGTCGGCGGGGCGGCCGGACCAGGGCCCGGTGGACGGCGGGCGCCCCGGCCACCGCACGTGGACGGTGGCGGCGTCGAGGACGACCTCGCCGAGCACGCCGCCCGCGAACGTCCACGAGCCGGGCCGCTCGTAGACCACGTAGTCGCCGAACAGTCCGGATCCGGCCAGCCGGGCCATGACGGCAAGCGGCTCGGCGGTGCATTCCAGCACGAGCTCGGCGGGGTTCGCGTCAGCGCGCAGACCGATGGACAAGGCAGCCAACTCCCTCTCGCGGGGCGGAAGATCAAGTTAGGTAAGGCTAACCTTGTGCGCTCACCATAGGCAAGGCTAACCTAACCCGCGATCATGGAACCGGACGAAAGAGCGGGCGTGCAGACGACGACGGCGCGGCGGCGCGAACTGATGCGGCGGATGATGGCCGAGGCCGGGCTGGGGCCGGGGACGTCCGGGATCGCCCCGCGCGGGTCGGACGGTCCGGCGCCCCTCTCCTACGCGCAGCAGAGCATGTGGCTGCACCACCGGACGTTCCCGGACAGCCCCGCCTACAACGTCTGCCTGCTCGTCCGCATGGACGGGCCCCTCGACACCGGCGCGCTCCGGGAGGCGCTGCGCGCGCTGATCCGGCGGCACGCCGTCCTGCGCACGACGTACGCGGACGCCGACGGGGAGAGCGCCGTCCAGGTCGTCACCGAAGACGACTCCCTCGACCTCCCGCCCGTCGCCTGCGAGGACGCCGAGGCGCGGGCGGCGGAGCTGGCCGCCCTGCCGTTCGACCTGCGCCGCGAGCGGCCGATCCGGCTCGAGCTGCTGGAACTCGGCGAGGACGCGCACGCGCTGGTGCTCGTCGTCCACCACATCGCGTGGGACGGGATGACGTGGAGTTCGCTGTCGCGCGACCTGTCGGCCCTCTACCGCGCGGCCGTGACCGGCGAGCCGGACGGGCTCCCGGCCCTCGGCGTCCAGTACGCCGACTACGCCGAGTGGGAGCAGAGGCGGCCCGTCGACGAGGCCGACCTGGCCTACTGGCGCGAGCGCCTCGACCCGCCGCCCCCGCCGCTCGACCTGCCCGCCGACCACCCGCGCGGCGCCGCCGCGTCCGAGCGCGGCGGGCGCCGGGCGCGCCGCTTCGGCGACGCGGTCACGGAGGGGATGCGGCGGCTCGCCGCCGAGGAGAACCTCACCCCGTACATGGTGATGCTCGCCGCGTACGGCGTCCTGCTGCACCGCTACACCGGGGCCGAGGACGTGGCGGTCGGGTCGGCGGTGATGAACCGGGAGCACGCCGAGGTCGAGCGGCTCGTCGGCAACTTCGGCAACACGCTGGTGATGCGCACCGACCTGTCCGGCGCGCCGACGTTCAGGGAGGCGCTGCGCCGCACCGGCCGGACGGTCACCGAGGGGTTCGCGCACCAGGCCCTCCCGTACGACCGGATCGTCCAGGATCTGCGCCCCGCGCGGGGACGGGGCCGGTCGGCGTTCTTCGACACCATGCTGCTGTTCCTCGCCCAGGAGATCGGCGAGCTCGACCTGCCGGGGATCACGTCGAGCTGGACGCACATCCACAACGGCACGACCCACTTCGATCTGTCGCTGGAGGCGTTCGTCCGGCCGCAGGGCATGGTCGTCGAGGCCACGTTCCGCCGCGAGCTGTTCGACGACGACCGCATCGACGCGCTGCTCGCGCACCTGGAGACGCTCCTCGCGGACGCCGTCGCCGACCCCGACCGCCCGGTCGGCGCCCTGGAGATCATGGGCGAGGACGACCGTGCCCTCATCGAGCGGGCCAACGCCACCGCCCGCCCCGTGCCCCGCACCGACGTGGTGGCGCTGTTCGCCGAGCAGGCCGCCCGCACCCCCGGCGCGGCGGCCGTCGAGGCCGGGGCGGAGTCCCTCACCTACGCCGAGCTGGACGCGCGGTCGTCGGCGCTCGCGGCGGAGCTGCGCGGCCGGGGCGCCGGGGCCGAGAGCGTCGTCGCGCTCGCGCTGCCCCGCACCCCGGACCTCGTCGTGGCGCTGCTCGGCGTCCTGAAGGCCGGCGCCGCCTACCTGCCGCTCGACCTCGACCACCCCGCCGACCGGCTCGCCTACATGCTGGACGACGCGCGCCCGCTGTGCGCGATCGCTACACCGGAGACCGCGGGGCTCCTCCCCAAGACCGCCGAGGTTCTCGTCCTGGACGGTCCCGTCGAGCCGCGGCCGGCGCCGGTCGCGGCGGCGCCGGTGCGTCCCGAGCAGCTCGCCTACGTCATCTACACCTCCGGCTCGACCGGCCGGCCCAAGGGCGTGGAGATCCCGCACGGCGCGCTCGCCAACTTCCTCCTGTGCACCCGGGACCGCCTGGACCTCGGCGAAGGGGACCGGCTCGTCGCGGTGACGACGATCGCGTTCGACATCGCCGCGCTGGAGCTGTTCGCCCCGCTGATCAGCGGCGCGACCGTCGTCCTCGCCGGCCGGGCGGACGTGCGCGACCCCGCCGCGCTCGCCGGGCTGCTCAAGGGCACCACGATCGTCCAGGGCACCCCGTCGCTGCTCGGCACGCTCGACCCGGCCGCGCTGGAGGGCCTGCGGGTGCTGGTGGGCGGCGAGGCGCTGCCCGCCGCGCTCGCCGGGTCGCTGGCCGGGACGGCGGCGCTCGCCACCAACCTGTACGGGCCGACCGAGGCGACGATCTGGGCCACGTCCGCCGACCTGCCCGCGTCCGGCATCGGCACCCCGTTCTGGAACACCCGCGCGTACGTCCTGGACGCGCGGCTGCGCCCGGTGCCGCCCGGCGTGCCCGGCGAGCTGTACCTCGCGGGCGCGCAGCTCGCCCGCGGCTACACCGGCCGCCCCGACCTCACGGCGGAGCGGTTCACCGCCGACCCGTTCGGCCCGCCCGGCTCCCGCATGTACCGGACCGGCGACCTCGCGCGCCGCGCCCGGGACGGGTCGATCGAGTACCTCGGCCGCACCGACGACCAGGTGAAGATCCGCGGGTTCCGGATCGAGCCGGCGGAGGCGCAGGCGGTGCTGGCCGCGCAGCCGGGCGTCGCGCAGGCCGCCGTCGTGGTCCGCGAGGACCGGCCCGGCGAGCCCCGGCTGACCGGCTACTACGTCCCCGCGGGCGAGGCCGGGGGAGAGGGCGGGGCCGGGGGAGAGGGCGGGGCGGGTGCCGCCGCGCTCCGGGAGGCGCTCGCCCGGGTGCTGCCCGAGTACATGGTCCCGTCCGCCCTCGTCGCCCTCGACGCGCTGCCCCGCACGGTCAACGGCAAGCTCGACCGCGCCGCGCTGCCCGCCCCCGAGGCCGAGGTCTCCGGGCGCGCCCCGCGCGACGCCCGCGAGGCCGCCCTCTGCGCGATCTTCGCCGAGCTGCTCGGCGCCGAGGGCGTCGGCATCGACGACGACTTCTTCGCGCTCGGCGGGCACTCGCTGCTCGCCACCCGCGTCGCCGCCAAGGCGCGCGCGGTGCTCGGCGCCGAGCTGTCCATCGCTGACGTGTTCGAGGCCCCGACCGTCGCCGCGCTCGCGCCCCGGCTCGCCGCGACCGACGCGGTCCGCGTCCGCGACGTCGAGCGGCCCGCGGTCGTGCCCGCGTCGGCGGCGCAGCGCGGCCTGTGGCTGGAGGAGAAGCTGCGCGGCCCGTCCGCGTCGTACGCGCTGCCGCTCGGCCTGCGCCTGCGCGGCGACGTGGACGCCGGTGCGCTGGGCGCGGCGCTGGCCGATGTCGTCGCCCGCCACGAGGCGCTGCGCACGCTGCTCGTCGAGGGGCCGGACGGCCTGCCCGTCCAGCGCGTCCTCGGCCCGGACACCGGCGTCCGCCTCGTCCGGGTCGACGCGCGCGGCGAGGCCCCGGAACGCCTGGCCGCCATCGAGCGGGACGCCACCGCGCACGCCTTCGACATCGGCCGCGACCTGCCCGTCCGGGGCACCCTCATCCGGACCGGCGACGACGAGTGGTCCCTGATCCTGCTCCTGCACCACGCCGCCGCCGACGAGTGGTCGTTCACGCCGCTGCTCGCCGACCTGGCGCACGCCTACGAGGCCCGGCGGGACGGGCGGGAACCCGCCTGGGAGCCGCTGCCCGTCCAGTACGCCGACTACGCGGCCTGGGAGCGCGAGGCCGCGCCCGACCCGGCGCCGCAGCTCGACTTCTGGGCGGAGACCCTCGCGGGCCTGCCCGGGGAGACCGTCCTGCCGTTCGACCGGCCGCGCCCGGCGGAGGCGAGCCACCGGGGCGGGCTCGTCCCGTTCCGGCTGCCCGCGGCGGGGCTGCGGCGGCTGGCCCGCGACACCGGGACCAGCGTGTTCATGGTCCTGCACGCCGCCGTCGCCGCGCTGCTCCAGCGGTCCGGCGCCGGCGACGACATCGCGCTCGGCTCGCCCATCGCCGGCCGCGCCGACGAGGACCTCGCCGGCCTCGTCGGGGTGTTCGTCAACCCGCTCGTGCTGCGCACCGACCTGTCCGGCGACCCCGCGTTCGCCGAACTGCTGGAGCGGGTCCGCGCCGCCGACCTCGCCGCGTTCTCCCACGCCGCCGTCCCGTTCGAGCGGGTCGTGGACCGGCTCGCGCCCGAGCGCTCGCTGGCCCGCAGCCCGCTGTTCCAGGTGATGATCGTCCACCAGCGGCTGGACGACGTGCGGCTCGCGCTGCCCGGCGTCCGCGCCGAGCCGTTCCTGCCCGAGACCGGCGGCGTCAAGTTCGACCTCGACCTGTACTTCGCCGAGGGCGACGAGGAGGTGCAGGGGTTCGCGGCGTTCGCCGCCGACCTGTTCGACGCCGCCACGATCGAGGGCCTCCTGGACGGCCTCGCGGACCTGCTCGCCCAGGTCACCGCCGACCCGGGACGTCGGCTGTCCACCCTCGGCGCGCCCGTCGAGCACCCCGGCACCGCGCGGGAGTGGCCGGCCGCGACGGTCGCCGCGCTCATCGAGGAGCAGGTGGCGCGCACCCCCGATCGCACCGCCGTCGTCTTCGGCGGCACCTCCCTCACCTACGAAGAACTGGACCGCCGCGCCGAGGCGCTCGCCGACCGGCTGGCGGCCGCCGGCGCGGGCCCCGAGCGGGTCGTCGCGCTCGCCCTGCCCCGCTCGGACGACTTCGCCGTCGCGCTGCTCGCCGTGCTCAAGACGGGCGCCGCCTACCTGCCGCTCGACCTGTCCTACCCGCCCGCCCGGATCGAGGCGATGCTGGACGCGGTCCGGCCGCTGCTCGTCCTCGGCCGCGACGAACCGCCGCGCGACGCGCCCCGCCGCGCCCGGCCGGACGTGCGCCCCGCCCACCCCGCGTACGTGGTCTTCACGTCGGGGTCGACCGGGACGCCGAAGGCCGTCGTCGGCACCCAGCGCGGCCTCGCCAACCGGCTCGCCTGGGGCCGGGACCTCGCCGCACCCGGCGTGCGCGCCGCCAAGTCCTCGCCCGCGTTCATCGACGGGACGACCGAGCTGCTCGGCGGCCTCGCCGCCGGGGACACGGTCGCCGTCGCCGACGACGCCACCGCGTCCGACGCCGTCGCGCTCGCCGGGTTCATCGAGCGGCACGGCGTCCGGCTCGTCACGCTCGTCCCGAGCCTGCTCGCCGCGTTCGCCGAGCAGGGCCTCCCCCCGTCGGTGACCACGTGGATCAGCAGCGGCGAGGCGCTGCCCGCCGCGCTCGCCGCGAAGGTCCCGGGCCGGCTGGTCGACCTGTACGGGTGCTCGGAGGCGTCCGGCGACAGCCTCGTCGCCGTGCCCGGCGAGGGCGGCCTGACCCCGATCGCCAACACCCGCGCCTACGTGCTGGACGCCGCGCTCCGCGAGGTCCCCGCCGGGGAGCTGTACCTGGCCGGCGACGGGCTGGCGCGCGGCTACCTCGGCGACCCCGCCCGCACCGCCGAGCGGTTCGTCGCGAACCCGTTCGGCCCGCCCGGCTCCCGCCTCTACCGGACCGGCGACCGCGTCCGCCGCCGCCCGGACGGCGGACTCGACTTCCTCGGCCGCGCCGACGACCAGCTGAAGATCCGCGGGTTCCGGATCGAGCCGGGCGAGGTCGAGGCCGCGCTCGCCGCGCGGCCGGGCGTCCGGCGCGCCGCCGTCGCCGCGCACGGGTCCCGCCTCGTCGGGTACATCACCGGCGACGCCGACCCCGAGGAGGTGCACGCGTCGCTGCGCGGGACGCTGCCCGGCCACCTCGTCCCGTCCGAGATCGTCGTCCTGGACGAGCTGCCCCGCACCCCGAACGGCAAGGTCGACCGCCGCGCCCTCCCCGAACCGGGCCGCCCGGCCGCCGGGCGGGCGCCCGCGACCGAGCCGGAGCGCGTCCTCGCCCGGCTCGCCGCGAGCGTCCTCGGCCGCGACTCCGCCGGCGCCGACGACGACTTCTTCCGCACCGGCGGCGACAGCATCAGCGCCGCGCTGCTCGTCGCCCGCGCCCGCCGCGCCGGGCTGTCGTTCACCGTCCGCGACGTGTTCCGGCTCCGGACGGTCGAGGCCCTCGCGCGGGCGGCCGGTTCGGCGCGCGGGGCCACCGCGGGCACCGCGCCCGCCCTCCGCGCCGAACCGGCCGGGGAGCTGCCGCTGTCCCCGCTCCAGGAGGGCCTGCTCTTCCACCTGATGCTCGCGGGCGAGGGCCGCGACATCTACGTCCAGCAGGCCGTGGTGACGCTGTCGGGGCCCGTCGACCCCGCCCGGATGGCCGACGCGGCGCGGACCGTGCTGGAGAAGTTCCCCAACCTCCGCGCCGGGTTCCGGACCGACGGCGACCGCGCCGTGCAGTTCGTCCCCGACGACTTCGAGGTGCCGTGGACGCACGCCGAGGTCCCGCGCGACGGCCTGGAGGCGTTCGTCGACGCGCAGCGCGCCGAGCCGTTCGACCCGGGCCGCCCGCCGCTGATCCGGTTCGCGCTCGCAAGCCTCGCCGGCGACGACCACCGGCTCGTCCTGACCTCCGAGCTGATCCTGCTGGACGGCTGGTCCGGCGGCCTGCTCGTCACCTCGCTGCTCGACGCCTACACCGACGCCGCCGCCGAGCGGGCCCGCCCGGTCGCGCCGTTCCGCGCGTTCCTCGACTGGGTCGGCACCCGCGACAAGGCCGCCGCCGTGGACGCGTGGCGCCGCGCGCTCGACGGCTTCGACGAGCCCGCGCTCGTCCGCCCCGGGCTGGTCGGCAAACCCGCCGACCTGTCGGCCGCGGGGGAGGTGCACCGGCCGCTGCCGCCCGGCCTCGCCGCGCGCCTCGACGCGGTCGCCCGCGACCGGGGCGTCACCCCCGGCACCCTCTTCGAGACGGCGTGGGGCCTGGTCCTGATGGGCCTCACCGGACGCGACGACGTCGTCTTCGGCGCGTCCGTCTCCGGCCGCCACCCGGACGTCGACGGCGTCGAATCCATGGTCGGGCTGCTGTTCAACACCATCCCGGTCAGGGTGCAGGCGGGCCCGGCGGACCCGCTCGCCGCCGTCCTCGACCGCGTCCAGGCCGCGCAGTCCGAGCTGTTCGACCACTCCCACGTCGCGCTCGCCGACGTGCAGCGCGCCACCGGCCTCGGCACGCTGTTCGACACGCTGTTCGTGTTCCAGAACTTCCCCGGCATGCCCACCGACCGGGGCTTCGGCCCCGGCGGCGACCTGCGCGTCCTCGGCCGCGAGGTCCGCGACGCCACCCACTACCCGATCACGATGGTCGTCGAGCCCGGCGCCGGGCTCCGCGTCATGTACCGGGGCGACGCGTTCACCGCAGCGGAGGCCGAACGCGTCACCGACCGGTACGTGGCGGTGCTCCAGCGGCTCGCCGACGCGCCGGAGACCCCCTGCCACCGGCTCGACCTGCTCCTGCCCGACGAGCACGACCGGCTCCGCCGCGACTGGGACGCCGCACGGCACCCCGTCCCCGAGCTGACGGTCGCGGAACTGCTCGCCGCGCGCGCCGCCGAGCAGCCGGACGACCTCGCGCTCGTGTCCCACCCGGACGTCCGCCTCACGTACGGGGAGCTGAACGCCGAGGTCAACCGGCTCGCCCGCCTCCTGCTCGCCGGCGGCGCGGGGCCGGAGCGGGTTGTCGCGCTGGCCCTGCCGCGCTCCGCGCAGATGGTCGTCGCGCTGTTCGCCGTCCTGCGCACGGGCGCCGCCTACCTGCCGCTGGAACTCGACTACCCGGCCGACCGGCTCGACTTCATGCTGCGCGACGCCGCCCCGGCCTGCCTGGTGTCGCACCGCGAGATCGCCGCCGGTCTCGCCTTCTCCGGCACGACGCTCGCGCTGGACGACCCCGAGACCGCCCGCGCCCTCGCCGACCTGCCCGGCACCGACCCGTCCCCCGAGGAGCTGCCGGGCTTCGCCCCCGGCACCCCCGGGCGGCTCGACCACCCCGCCTACGTCATCTACACCTCCGGCTCGACCGGACGCCCCAAGGGCGTGGTGACGCCGTACCGCGGCCTCACCAACATGCAGTTCAACCACCGCGCCAACATCTTCGACCCCGTCGTCGCCACCGCCGGGCGGCGGCTGCGCATCGCGCACACCGTCTCGTTCTCCTTCGACATGTCGTGGGAGGAGCTGCTCTGGCTCATCGAGGGCCACGAGGTGCACGTCTGCGACGAGGACCTGCGCCGCGACGCCGAGGCCCTCACCGCCTACCTGCGCCGGCACCGCGTCGACGTCATCAACGTGACCCCGACCTACGCCCAGCAGCTCCTCGACGAGGGGCTCCTGGACGGCGGGCACCGGCCGCCGCTCGTCCTGCTCGGCGGAGAGGCCGTCCCCGCCTCGGTGTGGGACCGGCTCGCCCGCGCCGACGGCGTGCTCGGCTACAACCTGTACGGGCCCACCGAGTACACCATCAACACGCTCGGCGGCGGCACCGAGGACAGCGCCACCCCGACCGTCGGGAAGCCGATCTGGAACACCCGCGGCCACGTCCTGGACGCGTGGCTGCGGCCCGTCCCGCCCGGCGCGCCCGGCGAGCTGTACATCGCGGGCGACGGCCTCGCGCGCGGCTACCTCGGCCGCGCCGACCTGACCGCCGAGCGCTTCGTCGCCGACCCGTCCGGCCCGCCCGGCTCCCGCATGTACCGGACGGGCGACCTCGTCCGGGTCCGCCCCGACGGCAACATCGACTTCCTCGGCCGCACCGACGACCAGGTGAAGATCCGCGGCTACCGGGTCGAGCTGGAGGAGATCGAGACCGCGCTCGCCGCCGAGCCCGGCGTCGGGCAGGCGGCGGTCGTCGCCGCCGACACCGGCGTGCCCGGGGTGAAGCGGCTCATCGGCTACATCGTGCCCGACGGCGCCCGCGAGGGCGCCGCCGACGAGCAGCTCGCCGAGTGGCGGCAGATCTACGACGCCGAGTACACCGAGGTCGGCACGGTCGTCCACGGCGAGGAGTTCGCCGGCTGGGACAGCTCCTACGACGGCGCCCCCATCCCGCTCGCCGACATGCGCGAGTGGCGGGAGACGACCGTCGAGCGGATCCGCGCGCTGCGGCCCCGCCGCGTCCTGGAGATCGGCGTCGGCGCCGGCCTGCTGCTCACCCGCCTCGCCCCCGGAAGCGAGGAGTACTGGGGGACCGACTTCTCCGAGCCCGTCATCGCCAAGCTCCGCCGCGACCTCGGCGAGGACTCCGGCGTCAAGCTGAGCTGCCGGCCCGCCCACGACACCGCCGGCCTCCCCGAGGGCCACTTCGACACCATCGTGATCAACTCGGTGGTGCAGTACTTCCCGGGCCCCGGCTACCTTCAGGACGTCATCGCCAAGGCGATGCGGCTCCTGGCCCCCGGCGGGGCGCTGTTCGTCGGCGACGTCCGCGACCTGCGGACCGCCCACTGCCTGCACGCCGCGATCCAGCTCGGCCGCGGCGGCGGCGACCTCGGCGCCGTCGAGCGCGCCGTCCGCATGGAGAAGGAACTCCTCCTCGATCCGGCGTTCTTCACCGCGCTGGACGGCCCGGCCCGCGTCGACGTCCTCATCAAGCGCGGCACCCACCACAATGAGCTGACGCGCCACCGCTACGACGTCGTCCTCCGCAAGGACGCCCCGCCCGCCCCGCCGACCCCGGTCGTCGACTGGACGACCCTCGACGACCTCAGGGCACGAGTGCTCAGGGCACATCCCCCGGGCCCGCTGCGGGTCCGGGGGATCCCCGACCCGCGGCTGTCGGGCGAGACCGCCGCGCTGCGGACGCTGCGCGACGGAGGAACGGCGGACGAGGCCAGGAGGGCACTGGAAACCCGCGAAGGGGTCGAGCCGGAGACCCTCCACGCGCTGTTCCCGGACGTGGTACTCACCCCGTCCGACCAGCCCGGCCGCTACGACGCGGTGTTCGGCGGGGGAGCGGCCGGCCTCCCGGCGGAACCGGGGCGACCCCCCGGGGCGTACGCCAACAACCCGGTGGCGGCGCGCGACCACGGCGTGCTCGCCGCCCGCGTCCGGGAGGGCCTCAAGGCGCGGCTGCCCGGCTACATGGTGCCGAGCGCGGTCATGACGCTGGACGCGCTGCCGCTCACCGTCAACGGCAAGCTCGACCGGCGCTCCCTGCCCGACCCCGGGCGGGAGGGGCCGCGCAAGGCGGGCAGGCCGCCGCGCACCCCCGTCGAGCGGCTGCTGTGCACGCTGTTCGCCGAGGTCCTGGACGCCCCCGGCGCCGGGATCGACGACGACTTCTTCGACCTCGGCGGCCACTCGCTGCTCGCCACCCGGCTCGTCGGCCGCGCCCGCGCGGTGCTCGGCGCCGAGCTCGCGATCCGCGACCTGTTCGAGGCGCCGACCGTCGCCGGGCTCGCGGAGCGGCTGCACCGCGCCGCCCGCGCGGAGCCCCGGCCCGAACTGGCACCGCGCGAGCGGCCCGAGCGGATCCCGCTGTCGTCCGCGCAGCGCCGCCTGTGGCTGCTCGACCAGCTGCTCCGCGAGGACGACGGCCCGCGCGGCGCCTACCACCTGCCGCTCGCGGTGCGGCTGCGCGGCGACCTCGACCGCGCGGCGCTGGAGGCGGCGATCGGCGACGTCACCGCCCGGCACGAGAGCCTGCGGACCGTCTTCGCCGAGCACGACGGCACCCCCTACCAGCGGATCCTGCCCCCGGAGGAGGCGCGGCCCGTACTGGAGGTCGCCGGCTGCGCGCCCGAGGACGTCATCGCCCGGCCGTTCGACCTGTCGCGGGACATCCCGCTGCGGGTCGCGGTGTTCCCGGAGGGGGAGCGCGAGCACCTGCTGCTCGCCGTCTTCCACCACATCGCCTTCGATGAGTGGTCGTTCGGGCCGTTCGCCCGCGACGTCGCCGAGGCGTACGCCGCCCGGCTGGACGGCCGGGCCCCGGCGTGGGAGCCGCCGCCCGTCCAGTACGCCGACCACGCGCTGTGGCAGCGGGAGCTGCTCGGCGACCCCCTCGACCCCGGCAGCGTCCACGCCCGGCAGCTCGACCACTGGGCCCGCGCCCTCGCCGATCTGCCCGAGGAGATCCCGCTGCCGGTGGACCGGCCCCGCCCCGGCACCGTCGGGCAGCGCGGCGGCACCCTGACCGCCGAGCTGCCGCCCGGCCTGGCCGGGCGGCTGCGCGGGGTCGCGCGGGACGCGAACGCCAGCATGTTCATGGTCTGCCAGGCCGCCGTCGCCGCGCTGCTGCACCGCACCGGCGCCGGCGACGACATCCCGCTCGGCAGCCCCGTCGCCGGGCGCACCGAGGAGGCCGCGCGGGACCTGGTCGGCTTCTTCGTCAACACGCTCGTGCTGCGCGCGGACGTGTCCGGCGACCCGTCGTTCGCCGAGCTGCTCGCCCGCGTCCGGGAGGCCGTTCTCGCCGGGCTCGCCCACCAGGACCTGCCGTTCGAGGCGGTCGTGGAGGCGCTGCGCCCCCGCCGCGTGCCCGGCCGCAACCCGCTGTTCCAGGTGATGGTCGGCTACGAGAACCAGGGCGTCGGCGACGTGCGGTTCCCCGGCCTGGAGCAGCGTGAGGCGCTGTTCGGGCCGGGCGCGGCCAAGTTCGACCTGGACTTCATCTTCCGCGAGGACGGCGGCGGGCTGCGCCTCATCGTCGACTACTCCGCCGACCTGTTCGACCGCGGCACGGCCGCCGCGCTGGCGGACGGGCTGATCGGCGTGCTGGAGGCCGTCGCCGCCGACCCCGCCGTGCGGGTCGGCGCGCTGCCCGCCGCGCTCACCGCCCGCACCGTGACGGAGGCGGCCGCCCCCGTCACGGTGCGGGGAGCCGACGACCGGGAGGCGGTGCTGTGCCGGATCTTCGCCGCCGAGCTCGGCGTCCCGGAGGTCGGCCCGGACGACGACTTCTTCGACCTCGGCGGGCACTCGCTGCTCGCCATGCGGCTCGTCCGGCGGATCAGGAGGGAGCCCGGATGCGCGGACCTCAAGATCGCGACGCTGATGGCGGCGCCGACCGTCGCGGGGCTGCTGGCCCGGCTCGGCCCGGCCGGAGCGGGCCGGGGCGAGCCGCGGTGAGCGGGGATGAGCCGCCGGTGAGCCGGGGTGAGCCGGGTCATACCAGCCCGCCCATTGCGTGGTTAGGTGAGGCTAACCTAAGATCCCTGATCAGCAACCCTCCACGAAGAACCTGGAAGGACACCGGTCCTCTATGCGCACCATGATGCGGCGCCTGGCCGCCACCGCCGCGCTCGTGCTGAGCCTCGGCACGGTCGCGGCCTGCGGCGACGACGATCCCGCCGGCGACTCCACCGGCGGCGGGTCCGCCGGGGCGTTCCCGGTCACCGTCACCCACAAGCTCGGCACCACGAAGGTCGAGTCCGCGCCGAAGCGGATCGTCGCGCTCGGCGAGATCGACCAGGACGTGCTCCTCGCGCTCGGCGTCGTCCCGACCGCCATGGCGGAGCTGACCGGCGTCCAGTCCGACGGCCTCGCGCCCTGGAGCGCGCCGAAGCTGACCGGCGCCAAGCCGAAGCTGCTGAAGGCGGGCGAGGCCGGATACAACCTGGAGGAGGTCGCCGCGCTGCGGCCCGACCTCATCCTGGCGGCCGGCGACTACTACATCGACAAGGAGTACGAGAAGCTCTCCAAGCTCGCCCCGACCGTCGCCTACCAGACGGGCCCGGCCGAGGACACCTGGCAGCAGATCACCCTCCAGGCCGCCAAGGCCATCGGGCGCGAGGACGACGGCAGGAAGCTCGTCGCCGACGTCGAGGCCAAGGTCGCCTCGGTGAAGACCGCGCACCCCGAGCTGGAGGGCAAGGGCTTCGCGTTCACCAGCGTCTTCCCCAACGGCAACATCGGCGTGATGAAGTCCAAGGAGGACACCAGCGTCAAGCTGCTCCAGCAGTTCGGCATGAAGCTGCCCGAGCAGATCGCGAACCTCCCCGGCGACGGCTTCGCCGCCGAGCTGAGCATGGAGAAGGTGTCCGTGCTCGACGTGGACGTCCTGCTCAGCAACTTCAACAACGACGCCGCGACGCAGAAGAAGATCGAGGGCAGCAAGCTGTTCGGCGACCTCGCCGTCGTCAAGCGCGGCTCCTACGTGCCGCTCGACCTCAAGGCGTTCTGGCCGCTGCGCACCCCGACGCCGCTCGCCGTCCCCTACGTCGTCGACACCATCGTCCCGAAGATCGCCGAGGCCGCCGGCAAGGTGAAGTCCGCCTGATGCAGGAGGAGCGCATGCAGCCCCGCGTCCACGACGTGGTCGGGATCGGCTTCGGCCCGTCCAACCTCGCCCTCGCCGTCGCCCTCGCCGAAGAGGACGAGCGGCGGGGGGAGGACGGCACCGGCGTGGACGCGGTGTTCTTCGAGAAGCAGCCGGGGTTCGGCTGGCACCGGGGCATGCTGATCGACGGCGCCACCATGCAGGTCCACTTCCTCAAGGACCTGGTGTCGCTGCGCAACCCGGCGAGCCGGTACTCCTTCCTCGCCTACCTGCACGCCCGCGGCCGGCTGGTCGACTTCGTCAACCACAAGACGATGTTCCCGACCCGGGTGGAGTTCCACGACTACCTCGAATGGGCGGCCGCCGCGTTCGCCGACCGCGTCCGCTACGGCTCGGAGGTCGTCGCGCTGCGCCCGCGCGACGACGAGGTGCTGGAGGTCGTGGTGCGCCGCGACGACCGGCTGGAGACCCACCTCGCCCGCAACGTCGTCATCGGGGTCGGGCTCGAACCTGTGCTGCCCGAGGGCGTCCGGGCGGGCGAGCGGATCTGGCACACCGAGGACCTGCTGACCCGGCTCGGCGAGCGCGACGGCTGGAACCCGCGCCGGGTCGTCGTGGTCGGCGCGGGGCAGAGCGCCGCCGAGGCCGTCGAGTACCTGCACCGCACCTACCCGGAGACGGAGGTCTGCGCGGTCTTCGCCCGCTACGGGTACTCGCCCGCCGACGACAGCGCTTTCGCCAACCGCATCTTCGACCCGGCCGCCGTCGACCACTACTACGCCGCGCCCGCCGACGTGAAGCGGATGCTGTTCGAGTACTCGCGCAACACCAACTACTCGGTGGTCGACCTCGACCTCATCGACGAGCTGTACCGGCGCTTGTACGCCGAGAAGGTCGCGGGCACCGAGCGGCTGCGCGTCCTCAACGCCTCCCGCGTGCTGGACGTCCGCGACGACGGCGGCGCGGTGCGCGTCCGGGTGGGGTTCCTGCCCACCGGCGAGGCCGCCGACCTCGACGCCGACGCTCTGGTCTACGCCACCGGCTACCGCGAGCGGGACCCGTTCGACCTGCTCGGCGAGGCGGGCGGCGACTGCCTCGCCGGACCGGACGGGCGGCCCGTCGTCGAGCGCGACTACCGCGTCGCCACCGCCCCCGGCCGGTCCTGGGGCGTCTACCTGCAGGGCGCGACCGAGCACACGCACGGGATCGCCTCGTCGCTGCTGTCCATGACCGCGGTCCGCACCGGGGAGATCGTCCGGTCCATCGCCCGGCGCTCGGCGGGCGTGACCCCGGCCGTCTAGAGAGCCGCCAAGAGAGCCGCCAAGAGAGCCGTCAAGAGAGAAGGAAGGCGCGATGACCAATCCGTTCGACGACCCCGACGGGACGTTCCGGGTCCTCGCCAACGCCGAGGGCCAGCACTCGCTGTGGCCGGCGTTCGCCGACGTCCCGGCCGGCTGGACGACGGTCTTCGGGCCCGAGTCGCGCTCGGAGTGCATCGGCTACGTCACGGCCAATTGGAAGGACATCCGGCCGCGGAGCCTGGCCGGCTGACCTCGGGCGGACGGCGTGCCCCGCGCCGCCCGCCCCTCCGTGCGCCGGCCTCCGTCCGTCAGCCTCCGTCCGTCGGCCCCCGTCCGTCAGCCCGCCGGCAGGGACGGCCGGGCCGCGAAGAACTCGCCGATCATCCGGCTGGCGTAGGACGGCCACTCGTGGCCGCCGCCCTGCTCGGTGCACAGCGCGACCAGCTGCGGGCCGGGCCCGGTGCCGACGCAGCCGTCCGGCCCGCCCGGGACGGGCCACGACAGCGCGGGCAGCCCGTTCACCCAGCGCCAGAACTCCATGACGATCTGCACGGCGATGAACGGGAAGTGGACGTCGGCGTCCATGTTCCCGCCGCCCGTGTACGGGACGGACGGGTCGAGCGTCCCGTGGAAGGCGAGCACCGACACCGGCTTCGCCGGGGTGCAGCCGATCGCGAGGGCGCCCGACACGACGGCGATGCCGGCGAGCCGCTCGGCGCGCTGGCAGGCGTACCGGTAGGCCATCCCGCCGCCGTTGGAGAAGCCGGTCATGAACACCCGGCGCCGGTCGGCGACGCCCTGCTCCACCAGCGTGTCGATCAGCTCGTCGAGGAAGGCCATGTCGTCGATGCCCGCCCAGCGGGCGAACGAGCAGCACGCCCCGGCGTTCCACGTGCCGAGGAAGCCCTCGGGGTAGGCGACGGCGTAGCCCTGGGCGTCGGCGACCGCGTCGAGCCCGCTCTGCCTGCGGACGTACTCGGGGTCGTTCAGGCCGCCGTGCATGGCCACGATCAGCGGCAGCGGCTTCCCGGCGGGGCGGCCCGGCGGGAGATGCAGCAGGTAGGGGCGGTCCCAGCCGCCCATGGCGATGGTGTGCTTCGTTGTGCCAGGAGCGTCCTCGGAGGCCCCGGCGGGCAGGGGGTGGGCGACGAGCGCGGCGAGCACCGCCACGATCGCCGCCGCCCGCGCGGCGATCTTCATGGCCCCGATCTAACGCTTGGTACGCGCGCGCGGCTACGCACCCGCGCGCAGAAAAGATCGGTGCTTTTTCGCGCGCAAGTGCGTAGCGGGCCGCCGCGCTACGACCCCGCGCCGGAGCCGGTCTCCGCGGCCTCGGTGATCTCCGCGTCGGGCTCGCCCCGGCCGGCGTGCGCGTCGACCTCGGCCTGGTTCCGCTCCGCCTCGGCGAGGTCGCGGTGCCCGAGGGCCAGGACGCCGATGCCGAGCGCGATCACGCCGGCGCCGATGGCGAACGGGACGTGGATGTTGGTGTGCTCGACGAGCCGCCCCGCCGCGTAGGGGGCGAGACCGCCGCCGATGAACCGGACGAACCCGTAGGCGGCCGACGCGACGGGCCGCTCCACCGGCGCGATCACCATGACGGCCTGTGTGGTGACCGTGTTGTTCACGCCGATGAAGATCCCCGCGACGATCACGGCGGCGATCAGCACCGCCTGCGAGTCCACGAAGATTGCGATCACCGCGACGTTCACCGCGAACAGCGCCAGGTTGCCGTAGAGCGTGCGCGCCAGGCCGAACCTGCGCTGCAGCAGCGGCGCGCCGAACACCGAGAACAGCGCGACGAGCAGCCCCCAGGCGGTGAACACCAGGCCGAGCCGCATCGCGCTCAGCTCCATCGGGAACGGCGCGTACCCGAGGACGGTGAAGAAGCCCCAGTTGTAGCAGAGGGCGGTCAGGCTCATGATCAGCAGGCCGCGGTGCCGGAGCGCCTTCACCGGGTCGGCGATCGAGGTCCTGCGCGCGGGTCTCGGCTGCGGTTCGACCAGGACGACGGTGGCGACGAGCGCGGCGGCCATCAGCGCGGAGACGCCGTAGAACGGCCCGCGCCAGCTGATGTCGCCGAGGACGCCGCCGAGCAGCGGCCCGACGGCGATGCCGAGGCCGAGCGCGGACTCGTAGGCGATGATCGCGCCGCCGAGCCCGCCGCTCGCCGACGCCACGATGACGGCGAGGGAGGTGGCGATGAACAGCGCGTTGCCGAGCCCCCAGCCGGCCCGGAACCCGATGATCCCGGAGATGCTGCCGGACGTCCCGGCGAGGGCGCTGAACACCACGATGAGGGCGAGGCCGGCGACGAGCGTGCGCTTGGCGCCGATGCGGCTGGACACGAAGCCCGTCACCAGCATCGCGACGGCCGTCACCACCAGGTAGCTGGTGAACAGGAGCGTGACCTGGCTGGGGGAGGCGTCCAGGTCCTCGGAGATCGCGGGCAGGATCGGGTCGACGAGCCCGATGCCCATGAACGAGATGACGCAGGCGAACGCGACGGCCCAGACGGCCTTCGGCTGGCGGAACGGGCTCTGCGCGGCCGCCCCGCCCTGCATGGCTGGTTTCATTCGTGCTCTCTGGTGGTCGGTCGGGTTTGCGGGGACACCGGCTTCCGGTCTACCACCGGTTCATATGTTAGTCAAACTAAGTATCGCCCGGGCATCGCCGGCCGCCGAGGACGGCGGCGCCGGCACCGGCGGGCCGGACTGAGTTCCGCCGTTGAAAACCGACCGGTCGGTATGGTCTTATCGGCGGCGCATACCTTTCGGACGGCGAGGAGAGACGATGCCGGTGTTCGAGGAGGCGGGCGTCCCCGGGCTGCCGCTGGACCGGTTCCGGGAGTATTTCGACCGCGTCCGGCCGGGCGGCGCCTCCGGACCGCTGCGCGCGCGGGTCGTGGAGGGCGGGCGGTCCAACCTCACCTACGAGGTGACCGACGGGCGCTCCGCGTGGATCGTGCGGCGTCCGCCGCTCGGGCACGTCCTCGCCACCGCCCACGACATGGCGCGCGAGTACCGGGTCATGACCGCGCTCGCCGGCACCGCCGTGCCCGTCCCGGCGACCTACGCGCTGTGCGAGGCCCCGGACGTGCTCGGCGCGCCGTTCTACGTGATGGAGAAGGTGGAGGGCGTCCCGTACCGGAGCGCGGCCGAGCTGGCGCCGCTCGGGCCGGACCGGGTCGCGCGCATCGCCGAACGGATGCTCGACACGCTCGTGGACCTGCACGGCGTCGACCCGGCGGCGGTCGGCCTCGCCGGCTTCGGCCGCCCGGAGGGCTTCCTCGCCCGCCAGGTGCGGCGCTGGAAGAAGCAGCTCGACGCGTCCCGCAGCCGGGACCTGCCCGCCGCCGACGAGCTGCACGCGCTGCTCGCGGCGAACACGCCGCCGGGTTCGGCGCCCGCCATCGTGCACGGCGACTACCGGCTCGACAACCTCCTCGTCGACTCCCGCGACCGGATCGCGGCCGTCCTGGACTGGGAGATGGCCACGCTCGGCGACCCGCTGACGGACCTCGCGCTGCTGCTCGTCTACCTCGGGCGCGGCGCCCCGGCGCCCGGCGGCAGGGACGCGTCGAGCGCGCCCGGCTTCCCCGGGCCGGACGAGGTGGTGGCCCGCTACGCCGCGCGCAGCGGCCGCGACGTGTCCTCGATCGGCTTCTACGTGGCGCTGGCCTGCTTCAAGCTCGCCGTGATCTCCGAGGGCATCCACTACCGGTACCTGCGCGGCCAGACCGTGGGGGAGGGGTTCGGCAGGGTCGGCGCGACCGTCGAGCCGCTGCTGCGCGCGGGCCTCGCCGCGCTGCGCGACGGCTCCCCGCCCCCCGGCCGCCCGCGGCCGGGACATTGACGGCGGCGGACCGCTGAAATTATGGTGAACCGACCGGTCGGTATGTGCGTTGTCCATTCCCGCCGCCGGCCGTTCGGCACCGCGCGTCTTCTCGGAGAAATGCCATGATCCCCAGCACGATGCAGGACTTCCCGCTGTCGGTCGCCGCGATCCTGCGGCACGGAGCGCGCGTCTACGCCCGCAGCGAGTGCGTGACCTGGACCGGCGGCGGCCCGCCCCGGCGCGCGACGTTCGCGGAGGTCGCCCGCAACGCCGAGCGGCTCGCCGCCGCGCTGGCCCGGCTCGGCGTCCGGCGCGGCGACCGGGTCGCGACGTTCTGCTGGAACGACCAGGAGCACCTGGAGGCGTACTTCGCGGTGCCGGCCATGGGCGCGGTGCTGCACACGCTGAACATCCGGCTGTTCCCGGAGCAGCTCTCGCACATCATCAACCACGCCGACGACCAGATCATCATCGTGGACGACAGCCTCGTGCCGCTGCTCGCGCGGGTCGCCGGCGAGCTCCCCGCCGTCGAGGCGTTCGTGGTGGTCGGCGACGGCGACGCGTCGGCGCTGGAGGGCAACGGCAACGGCGCGCCCGTCCTGCGCTACCGCGACCTCCTCGACGCCGAGGAGCCCGGCTACGCGTGGCCGGACCTGGACGAACGCTCCGCCGCGTCCATGTGCTACACCAGCGGCACCACGGGCGACCCCAAGGGCGTCGTGTACTCGCACCGCTCCACGTTCCTGCACGCGATGGCCGTGCAGTCGGCGTCGATGGTGGGCATCACCGAGGCCGACCGCGTCCTGACCATCGTCCCGATGTTCCACGTCAACGCGTGGGGCCTGCCCTACGGCGCCTTCCTGTCCGGTGCCACCCTCCACATGCCGGGCCCGTTCATGCAGCCCGAGCACCTCGTGAAGTTCGTCGAGGCGGAGCGCAGCACCCTGGCGTCCGCCGTCCCCACGATCTGGAACGGGATCCTCGCCTACGGGGAGCAGCACGAGATCGACCTGTCGTCGCTGCGCTCGGGGACGTCCGGCGGCGCCGCCGCGCCCCGCGTCCTGCTGGAGCGGTTCGAGCAGCGCTACGGCCTGCGCATCATCCAGGGCTGGGGGATGACCGAGACCAGCCCGCTCGGCGGCATGGCGTTCCCGCCGCCGGGCGTGGAGCCCGGCACCGACGAGGACATGCGGTGGCGGATGAAGTCCGGCCGCGTCGCCGCCGGCGTCGAGATGCGCATCGTCGACGACTCCGGCGCCGAGCTGCCGTGGGACGGCGAGGCCGTCGGCGAGATCGAGGTCCGCGGCCCCTGGATCACCGGCGCGTACCACCGCGACCCGGCCCCGCAGAAGTTCGACGGCGGCTGGCTGCGCACCGGCGACATCGGCACCATCGACGAGCGCGGCTTCTTCCAGATCACCGACCGCGCCAAGGACGTCATCAAGTCCGGCGGCGAGTGGATCTCCTCGGTCGAGCTGGAGAACCACCTGATGGCCCACCCCGCGGTCGCCGAGGCCGCCGTCATCGGCGTCCCCGACCCGCGGTGGGACGAGCGCCCGCTCGCCTGCGTCGTGCTGCGCCCGGACGCCGCGGCGACCGCCGGGGAGCTCGCCGCGTTCCTCGCGGACAAGGTCGCGCGCTGGCAGGTCCCCGAGTACTGGACGTTCGTCGAGGAGATCCCCAAGACCACCGTCGGCAAGTTCGACAAGAAGCCCCTGCGGGCCCGGCACCGGGACGACGAGCTGAAGGTCGAGCGGATCGAGAAGCCCTGAGCGCGGGGGCGCCGCGCCGGCGCGGCTAGTTCTTGAGGCCGTTCAGGAACAGGTCCACGTAGTGGTCGCTGATGGCCTCGGTGCGCAGGGTGCCGCCGGGGCGGTACCAGACGCCGATCTGGTGGACGGTCCCGAAGAAGAAGTGGACGGCGATGTCGGCGGGCGTGGCGCTGCGGAAGGCGCCCGCCCGCTGGCCCTCCTCGACCAGGTCGCGGAAGCGCTCGTGGTAGCGGCGGCGCTCGGCGCGGACGGCCTCGCGGCGGTCGCGGGGGAGCAGGTGCGTCGAGCGGAAGAAGACCGTGAAGTCGTCCAGGTAGCGGAACGAGGTGTTGAGGACGTCGACGGCGGCGGCGCGCAGGCGCTCCTCGGCGGTGCCGGGGCCGTCGGCGATCTGCTCCAGGCGGGACATCTGCAGGCCGAGGAGCCGGTGGTAGATCTCGTAGAGCAGGTCGTCCTTCGAGCCGAAGTAGTGGTACATCGCGCCCTTGGTGACGCCCGCGGCGTTCACGATCTCCTGGACCGAGGTGTTCTCGAAGCCCTTCTCGGCGAACATCCGCGTCGCCACGGCCAGGAGCCGGTCGGGCAGCGGCAGGTTGCCGGGGATCCGGTTCGCGGGCGCCTGCGTCATCACTCCACCTCCGTTCCGGGATGCCCCGGGTCGTCTCGCGCCGTCCCGGCGGCGGCCGCCCGCGCAGCGCCGACAGCCTACCGGCGGCGCGGGCGCGAAGCGGTCTCGGGACCTGCGCACCGGCTGTTGACCGGGAGTGCCCGTTGATTCTATCTTCATGGAATCCGACCAGTCGGTATGTGCATTTCAGCCTCGGGGGATTCACGCTGTTTCATCGGCGAGGTGAGGCGATATGTCCGGCTCCTCCGCGAACTTGGAACTACGAGAGGTGACCGTCCGCTTCGCCGGGCTGGTCGCACTGGACGGCGTGTCCCTCTCCGCGCCGCAGGGCCGGGTCACCGGCGTGATCGGCCCGAACGGCGCCGGCAAGACGACCCTCTTCAACGTGGTGTGCGGGTTCGTCCGGCCGGTGTCCGGCGAGGTGCGCTGGCGCGGCCGGGTCCTCGGCCGGCACCGGCCGCACGACTTGACGCGGCTCGGGATCGCCCGGACATTGCAGGGACTCGGGCTCTTCCCCGGGCTCACCGTCCTGGAGAACGTCATGGTCGGCGCGGACCGGCACGCCAGGGCCGGGTTCTGGTCCGGCCTCCTGGCGCTGCCGCGCGGCGACCGCGACGAGTCCGCGCTGCGCGAGCGGGCGATGGCCCGTCTCGCGGAACTGGGCGTAGAGGGGGAGGCGCACCGGCTGTCCGGTGAGCTGCCCTACGGCGTGCAGAAGCGCGTCGCGCTCGCGCGGGCGCTGGTCGCCGAGCCCGACCTGCTGCTGCTGGACGAGCCCGCCGCCGGGCTGTCGGCGGCGGAGATGGACGAGCTGGCCGAGCTGATCCGCGGCCTGCGCGGCGGCCCGGCGGTCGTGCTCGTCGAGCACCACATGGACCTGGTGATGAACGTCTGCGACCAGGTCGTGGTGCTGGACTTCGGCAAGGTCATCGCGAACGGGGCGCCCGCGGAGGTCCGCGACGACCCCGCCGTCCTCGACGCCTACCTCGGCGAGGAGGTCGCGGGTGCTTGAGGTGAAGGGGCTGACCGTCCACTACGGGGCCGTCCGCGCGCTCGGCGGCGTGGACCTGACGGTGGACGAGGGCTCGGTGACCGCGGTGCTCGGCGCGAACGGCGCCGGGAAGACCACGCTGCTGCGCACGGTCTCCGGGCTCCTGCGGCCCCGGGCGGGCCGCGTCGAGCTGGACGGGACGGACCTCACCCGGCTGCCGGTCGAGGACATCGTCCGGCTCGGGGTCGCGCACGTCCCGCAGAGCGGCGGCGTCATCACCGAGCTGACCGTCGAGGACAACCTGCGGCTCGGCGGGCTGTGGAGAGGGGACCGGGCCGCGCTCGCGCGGCGGGTCGCCGAGATGTACGAGCTGTTCCCGCCGCTCGCCGAGCGGCGCGCGAGGACCGCCGCCACCCTGTCCGGCGGCGAGCGGCAGATGCTCGCGCTGGCCCGGGCGCTCACCGGCGCGCCCCGGCTGCTGCTGGTCGACGAGCCGTCCCTCGGCCTGGCGCCGCGCGTGGTCGCCCAGCTGATGGCCGTGCTGCGCCGGCTGTGCGACGAGGACGGGCGCACGGTGCTGCTCGTCGAGCAGAACGCCCGCAGCGCGCTGTCGGTCGCCGACCGCGCGATCGTCCTGGACCTCGGCGCGGTCGTCGCGTCCGAGCCCGCCGCGACCCTCGCCGCCGACGACCGCCTCCGCCACGCCTACCTGGGGTTCTGATGGTGCGCTTCATCAATCTCACGCTCGCCGGCATCACCTCCGGCATGGTGTTCGCGGCCGTCGCGCTCGCGCTCGTGCTGATCTGGCGGGCCACCCGCATCGTGAACTTCGCGCAGGGCGGGATGCTGATGTTCACGACGTTCCTCGCCTGGAGCGTCATCGACGCCGGCGGCTCCTACTGGCTCGCGCTCGGCACCGCGCTGGCGTCCGGGCTGGTGCTCGGCGCGGTGATCGAGCGGGTCGTGGTCCGCCCGGTGGAGAACAAGCCGCCGCTGAACGCCGTCATCGTCACGCTCGGCCTGTACGTGCTGCTGCAGGCGGGCGCCGGGATGATCTGGGGCGACACCCCGCACTCCTACCCGCCCGCTTTCACGATCAAGGGGCTGTCGGTGGCCGGGACGCGGCTGCTGCTGTCGCCGTTCGACCTGTTCGTCATCGGCGCCGTCGCCGCGGTGATGGTGCTGCTGACGCTGCTGTTCGTCCGCACCGACCTCGGGCTGCGGCTGCGCGCGTCGGCGTTCGCGCCGGAGATCGCCCGGCTGCAGGGCGTCCGCGTCGGCCGGATGCTCACCCTCGGGTGGGCGCTCGCCGCGCTCGTCGGGTCGCTCGCCGGGGTGCTGATCGCCCCGTCGGTGTTCGTCGGCCCCGCCCAGTTCGACGCGATGCTCGTGTTCGGGTTCACCGCGGCGGTCATCGGCGGGCTGGACAGCCCGGCCGGCGCCGTCACCGGCGGGCTGCTGCTCGGCTGCGCGCTCAGCTACGTGTCCGGCTACGTCAGCTCGGACCTGGTCACGTTCGGGGCGCTCGCCGCCCTCATCACCGTCCTGATGGTCAGACCCAACGGCCTGTTCGCCGCGAGCACGGCGAGAAGGGTGTGACGCGGTGGACACCGTCCTGAACCTGCTGCGCCGCTCGACGCTGACGCGGCACACCGCCGGCGCCCTCGCCGCGCTCGCCGCCCTGTACGTCCTGACGACCGCCGTCGGCCCCTACCGGGACCTGCAGATCGCGCAGGTCGCCTACCTCACCTGCGCGGTCGCCGGCCTCACCGTGCTGACCGGGCTCGGCGGGCAGATCTCGCTCGGGCACGGCGCGTTCATGGCGGTCGGCGCCTACACGGCCGCGCTCGTCATCGGGCACTGGGGCTGGCCGCTCGCCGCCGTCCTCGCCGCCGCGGCCGGCGTCACCGCCGTCGCGGGCGTGCTGGTCGGCGCGGTCGCCGCCCGGCTCCACGGCCCGTACCTGGCGGGCGCCACGCTCGCGTTCGCGGTGGGGCTGCCGGGCCTCGCCAACTACGAGCCGCTCACCGACCTGCTCGGCGGGCAGAACGGGCTGACGCTCGTCCCGCCGGTGCCGCCCGAGGCGCTCGGCGAGACGTTCCCGCTGGAGCGCTGGCAGGCGTGGATCTCCTGCCTCGGCGCCGTCGTCACGCTGTTCCTGCTCGCCAACCTCACCCGCGGCCGGTTCGGCCGGACGCTGCGGGCCAGCCGCGACGACGAGATCGCCGCCGCGCTCAGCGGGGTCCGGGTCGCCCGGCTGCGGATCGCCGCGACCGTCGTCTCGGCGGCCTGCGCCGGCCTCGGCGGCGGGCTGCTCGCGGTCGTCGCGACGCTCGCCGCGCCGGGCGCCTTCCCCCTCACGCTCTCCCTCCAGCTGATCGCCGCGATCATCATCGGCGGCCTCGGCAGCCTGGCCGGCGCCGTGTGGGGCGCGCTGATCCTGGTGTACGTGCCGACGTGGGCGTCCGACCTGACGTCCTCGTCCGGCCTCTCGCACAACATCGCCTCCAACCTGCCCCTCGCCGTCTACGGCCTCGTCCTCATCGTGGTGACGCTGGCCTTCCCGCGCGGCCTGCAGGGCGGGCTGCGCGGCATCGGCGGCGCCGTCCGGCGCCGCGCGCACGCATGGCGCGACCGAGCTCCCGGGCCGCGCGGTTCCGCATCGACCGACACATCGGGGCCCACCACCACGCACCCAGGAGGAGCAGATGAAGCGATTGCGGACCAGGGCGCTCGCCGTGATGACCGCGGCGAGCCTGGCGATCGCGGCGAGCGGCTGCGGCGGTGACGGCGGGGACGGCGGCGGCTCGACCGCGCCCGGCGTCACCGCCACCACCGTCACCATCGGCAGCCACCAGCCGCTGACCGGCCCCGCCGCGCCCGGATACAGCGCCAACTCCGCGGCGTCCAAGGCGTTCTTCGACTACGTCAACGCCAACGGCGGCGTGCACGGCCGCAAGATCGTCTACAAGTACGTGGACGACGCCTACAACCCGACCCAGACCGTCAGCGTGACGCAGAAGCTCGTCCTCCAGGACAAGGTCTTCGCGATCTTCAACGGGCTGGGCACGCCCACCCACTCCAAGGTCGTCGACTACCTCAACGCCCAGCGCGTGCCCGACCTGTTCGTCGCGTCCGGCTGCGGCTGCTGGGACGAGCCGCAGAAGCACCCGCAGACGTTCGGCTGGCAGGTCGACTACATCCGCGAGGGCAAGATCCTCGGCGACCACATCAAGAAGACGTTCGCCGGCAAGAAGGTCGCCTACTTCTACCAGAACGACGACTTCGGCCAGGACGGCGTCAAGGGCCTCGACAAGTACATCCCGAAGGCCGACGTGGTCACCCGCCAGTCCTACCAGCCGGGCAGCACCGACATCGGCGCGCAGGCCCAGGCGATCGCGCAGTCCAAGGCCGACGTCGTCGTGCTGTTCAGCATCCCCACCTACACCGCGCTGTTCCGGCTCGCGGCGCTGAAGCTGAACTACAAGCCCACGTTCGTCGTCAGCAACGTCGGATCCGACCCGATCACCCTCACCGGGCTGCTGGAGAGCTTCGCCAAGAAGGGCGGCGCCGAGGTCAAGGGCAGCCCGCTCATCCAGGGCATGATCACCGACGGGTACCTCGCGGCGCCCGGCGACGACTCCAACAGCTGGACGCAGCTGTTCAAGAAGATCCACGCGCAGTACATCCCGAAGCTGCCGTTCAACGGCAACATCGTCTACGGGATGTCGGTCGCCTACACCTTCGTGCAGGCGCTGCAGGCGGCCGGGAAGAACCCGACCCGCAAGAGCCTCGTCGAGGCGCTGGAGAAGTCCGACTTCACCGGGCCCGGCGTCGTCCCCTTCGCCTACAGCAAGGAGTCGCACGCCGGGTACACCGGCGCGGTGATCGGCAAGATCCAGGGCGAGAACGTCGTGCCCGAGGGCCAGCCGCTGACCACCGACGACGGCGACGGGCCGATCCAGCCCTACACGACGCCGCAGCCGCAGGCGCCCGCCAACGGCGTCCCCGCCGCCGGCTGACGGGTACGCCGCCGCCCCGCGCGACCGCTCCGGCGGCGCCGGGGCGGCGGCATCCCGCCGCATCGGGCCCCCGCCACGCGCGGCGGGCCCGGGGCCGCTAGGCCCGGACGACCTCCGGCCCCGCGGCGGCGAGGTCGGCGGCGAGGTCGGTGTCCAGCCCGGTGTCGGTGATGAGCACGTCGATGTCGGACAGCCCGCCGAACCGCACCAGGTGGTCGTGCCCGATCTTGGTGCGGTCGGCGAGCAGCACCCGGCGCCGGGACGAGGCGATCATCGCCCGCTTCACCGCCGCCTCCGCCTGGTCGGAGGTGGTCAGCCCGCGCTCGACCGAGCAGCCGTTGGTCGCCATGAACGCCACGTCCACCCACAGGTCGGCGAGCGGGCGCAGCACCCAGTCGTCGACCGTGGCGAGCGTCCGGCCGCGCACCCGCCCGCCCAGGATGATCACGGTCAGGTTGGCGCGGGTGGCCAGCACCGCGGCGTGCGGCGGCGAGTTCACGATCACGGTCAGCTCGCGGTCGGCCGGCAGCAGCTGGACGAACCGGGCCGTGGTCGTGCCCGCGTCCACGATGATCGACCCCTCGGCGGGCAGCTCGTCCAGCGCCGCCTTCGCGATGCGCTGCTTCTCCTCGGTCATCACCGCGTCCCGCGCCGCCAGCTCCGGCTCGAACCCGAGCCGCTCCACCGGCATCGCGCCGCCGTGCACCCGGCGGATCGTCCCGGCGCGCTCCAGGACGGTCAGGTCGCGGCGGATCGTCTCGGTCGTGACCGAGAACTCCTCCGACAGCGCGACCACGTCCACCCGGCCCTTCGAGCGCGCCAGCGCAAGGATCGCCTGCTGCCGTTCCTCGGCGTACATGACCGTCCCACCCGTCCCGCGTCAGTCCCGTCCCGCCCCATTGTGGCGGGTGCGGGCGGGCCGCCGCGCCCCCGGCGGCTCACGCACGGCCGGCCTCCTCGGCGTCCAGGTCGCGGGAGAGCAGGCCGGCCAGCTCGTCCAGGGCCGCGGCGGCGCCGTCGCCGTCGGCCGACAGCGTCACCTCCGTCCCCGGCCCGGCGCCGAGCGACAGCACGCCGAGGATGCTGCTCGCCGGGACGGGCGCGCGGTCGCCGACCCGGATGGACACCGGGACGGGCTGCCGCGCGGCGGTCCGCACGAAGATCTGCGCGGGCCGCGCGTGCAGGCCCTGCGCCGAGCCGATGACGACGCTGCGTTCGGGCATGGCGTTGCTCCTTCAGGGTTCGATCGTGACCTTGATCGCCTCGCCCCGGGTGACCAGGTCCAGGGCGTCGTGCAGCGCGTCCAGTGGGAGCCGGTGGGTGATGAGGTCGTCCACCTGCACCTGACCGGAGCCGATCAGTTCCAGTGCGCGCGCGTTGTGCGCGGGGCTCGACCCGTTGGCGCCCACCAGCGACAGCTCCCGGTAGTGGACGCGGTTGGCGTCCACGGAGATCAGCGGGTCGTCCTTCGGCAGCCCGCCGAACAGGCTGACCCGCCCGCCCGGCGCCATCAGCCGCTGCGCCTGCTCCTGCGCGGCGCCGGACGCGGCGGCGGTGATCGCGACGTCGGCGCCGCGCCCGCCGGTGCGCGCGAGGACCTCCGCGACCGGGTCGGCGACGCCCGCGTCGATCGCGGCGTCCGGCTTGACCAGCGCGGCCGCCCGGTGCAGCCGCTCGGCGTTGACCTCGACGAGGAACACCCGGGCGGCGCCGCGGGCCCGCGCGACCCGCACGTGCAGGCAGCCGACCGGGCCGGAGCCGAACACCACGACGTCGTCGCCCTCGCCGACCCGCGCCAGCTCCTGGCCGTTGAGGACGCAGGCGAGCGGCTCGGCCACCGACGCCTCGGCGAACGAGACGCCGCCGGGGATCCGGTTGACCCCGTCCACCGCGAGCACCTTCGCCGGGACGATCATGTACTCGGCGAAGCCGCCGTCGTAGTGGTACCCCATCGACTCCTGCGCGGTGCAGACGGTCCGGCGGCCGCGCCGGCACTCCGCGCACGTCCCGTCCGGGACGGCGGCGATGACCTGGACGCGGTCGCCCGCCGCCCAGCCCGCGACGCCCGCGCCGGCCTCGGCCACCTCGCCGGCGATCTCGTGGCCCATCACCCGGGGCGGCACGATGTGGTGGTGCCCGAAGCGGGAGATCTTGACGTCGGTCCCGCAGGTGGAGCAGTTCCGGACGCGGATCTTCAGCTCGCCGGGGCCGGGCGAGGGCTCCGGCGCGTCCTCCAGCCGGATGTCGCCGGGAGCGTAGAAACGGGCGACCTTCATACGGTGTGTCCTTGTCCTGTCGGTCGGTGCTGCCTTGACTGCGGGTGTTCTTCCCGCGGGTGTTCTTCCCGCGGGGCGAGCAGGGCGAGGACCTTCTCGGGCTCGTCCGCCTCGCGCAGCGCGCGGGCCCGGACGGGGTCCATCAGGATCTCGGCCAGCTCGGCCAGGATCTCCATGTGCCCGCCGCCCCGCGCGGCGATCGCGATGCACACGGTCACCGGATGGCCGTTCCAGTCGGTCCCCTCCGGGAACCGGACGACGGCGAGGGCGTCGCGGCGGATGAGGCCGCGGCCCTCGTTCGTGCCGTGCGGGATGGCCACGCCCTCGCCGAGGTAGGTGGAGACCGAGCGCTCCCGCTCCAGCATCGCCTCGACGTAGCCGGGCTCGACGGCGCCGGTGTCCACCAGGACCCGCCCGCAGACCCGGACGGCCTCGTCGCGGTCCCCGGCGCGGGCGTCCAGCCGGATCGCCTCCGGCGCCAGCAGGGCCGCGGCGCGGTCAGGCACCGACCTCACCGCCGTCCTTGATCGCCTTGACCAGCCGGTCCACGGCCGGGTCGCCGAGGTAGACCTCGAAGGCGATGACCGGGGCGTCCCCGGCGCCGCGCCGGGCGCGGTCGGCGAGCCCGGCGTGGGTGACGACCACGTCGGCGTCGCCGGGGATCGCGTCGACGGGCGTGTGCTCGACGGTCACGTCGGTCTTCTTCAGCGCCTTGCGGAGCTGCCCGGCGAGCATGACGCTGCTGCCCATCCCGGCATCGCAGGCGATGACGAGCTTGCGGATGTCCTTGCCGTTCATCTGTCCTCGCCGTTCATCGTGGGTGTGCCCTCCATCGGACGGGGTGGTGGTTCAGGACGCGGCGGCCTCCTTGGCGGTCCCGCCGGCGGCCTTGTTCTCGGCCGTCCTCTTCTCGGCCTCCTTGAGTTCGTCCTCGGCCCCGTCCTCCTTCGGCTCGGCGAGCCGGCCGAAGCCGAGCAGGGCGGCGCCGACGCCGAAGGACACGGCGGCGGACGCGAGCAGGCCGGTGTAGACGCCGATCCAGTTGCCGGCGCCGCGCGGGGTCTGCGCGAGGTAGGCGAAGATGCTGCCGGGGGAGGGCGTCGCGACGAGCCCGGTGCCGGTCGCCACGAAGATAGCCACGCCGGTCATGCCGCCCGCCATCGCGGCGAGGATCATCCGCGGCTTCATCAGGATGTAGGGGAAGTAGATCTCGTGGATGCCGCCGAAGAAGTGGATGATGGCGGCCGCCGGGACGCTCGGCCGCAGCCGGCGCGGTCCGAAGAACCAGTAGGCGAGCAGCACGCCGAGGCCCGGCCCGGGGTTGGACTCCAGCATGAACAGCACCGACTTGCCGCTCTCGGCGGCCTGCTGCACGCCGAGCGGGCCGAGCACGCCGTGGTTGACGGCGTTGTTGAGGAACAGCACCTTCGCGGGCTCGATCAGCAGGGAGGTGAGCGGCAGCACGTCGTGGTCGACGAGCCAGCTCACGCCGTCCCCGGCCCACTCGCTGAAGGTGTTCATCACCGGGCCGATCACCCGGTTGCCGGCGACCGCCATGGCGCCGCCGATGATCCCGGCGGAGAAGTTGTCGACGAGCATCTCGAACCCGGTGCGGACGCGGTCCTGGACGAGCCCGTCGAACAGCTTCAGCAGGTACGCGGCGAGCGGGCCGATGATCATCGCGCCGAGGAACATCGGCACGTCCGCGCCGACGACGATGCCGGCGGTCGCGACGGCGCCGACCACCGCGCCGCGCTGGCCGTGCACCATCCGGCCGCCGGTGTAGCCGATCAGCAGCGGCAGCAGGAATTTGATCATCGGGTCGACCAGCTCGCCGAGCTCCTTGTTCGGGAGCCAGCCGGTGGGGATGAACAGCGCGGTGATCAGGCCCCAGGCGATGAACGCGCCGATGTTCGGCATGACCATCCCGGCCATCTTGCCGCCGACGCGCTGGACGTGCGCCCGGAAGCCGGTGCCGGTGGGCTCCGGTGTGTACGTGGTGGCCATCTCGGGCCTCCTGTCGATCGGGGGTGGGTACTGCGGGCCGTCGGGTGAGCCGGCGTCAGGTGAGTAGGGGCCGGGCCAGGTCCGGCCGCGGATGGATGCGGACGGTGTCGCGGCGGATCTCGGCCGGGCCGGGCACGCGCCCGGCCGGGGTCCGCACCGCCGCCGCGCCCCAGGCGAGCGCCTCGGCGAGCGCGGCGGGCCCGCGGGCCCCGGCCGCGAGGAACCCGGCGAGCAGGGCGTCGCCGGCGCCGACCGTGCCGCGCGGGCGCGCGACGGGCGCCTCGCCGGTGCGGACGCCGTCGTCGTCGACGAGCACGGCGCCCTCCGCGCCCAGGCTGACCAGGACGGTGCGGGCCCCCCGCGCCCGCAGCTCCCCGGCCGCCTCGACGGCGTCGGCGACGGTGTCGACCGCCCCGCCGGCCGCCTCGGCGAGCTCCTCCCGGTTCGGCTTGATCAGGTCGGGCCCGGCGGCGACGGCGGCCCGCAGCGCCGCGCCGCTGGAGTCGACCGCGACGCGGACGCCGTCCGGGGCGAACCGGCGGCACAGCGCGGCGTAGGTGTCGTCCGGGACGCCCGGCGGGAGGCTGCCGCAGCCGACCACCCAGCTCGCCGCGCCCGCCTCGGCCGCGACCGCCGCGGCGAGCTCGTCCAGCTCGCCGGGCGACAGCGGGCCGCCCGGCTCGTTGAGCTTGGTGTCGACACCGCCGGGCTCGGCGATCGTCACGTTGGACCGGGTGCGTCCCGCGACGCGGACGGCGCGGACCCGCATGCCCTCGGCGGCCAGCAGCCGGTGCAGCTGGTCGCCGTCGGCGCCGCCCACCGCGACCACGGCGGTGGAGGCGACCCCGTTGGCGAGCAGTGCCCGGGACACGTTGACCCCCTTGCCGCCCGGGTCCAGCCGCGCGGACCGGGCCCGGATGACCGCGCCGCGGGCCAGCACGTCCACCTCGATCGTCCGGTCGAGGCTCGGGTTGAGCGTCACCGTCACGATCATGCGTGCGCCGTTCCCCGGACCATGTGGCTTCCTTTCCGTTTGATTTTGTTTCCCTTGTATTTATGCCCGTTTGGCGCCGCCGTCAAGGGGCCGGGGCGCCGGCGTGCGGGACGGGGGCCGGGACGGGGAAGGAGATGCGGGGGTTCATGGTCGTCTAGCCCCATCGTGGGGAGGATGATCTGAGGGGGTGGAGCGATGCGCGAGGCGGGAGTGACGGCGTGAACCGGGGCGGGCCGCCCGGCGCGGCCGAGCCGGCGGCGGGCGAGGACGGGGGACGGGCCGCGTCGGCCGCGCGGGAGATCGCCACCGCGCTGGCCGTCCTGGTCGTCTACCTGGTCTTCACCCACGCCTTCAGCGGGGACCGCGCGGTCAGCGACGCGCACGGCCGCGCCCTGCTGGAGTTCGAGCGGTGGGCGCGCCTGGACGCCGAGCGCCCGCTGAACGAGTTCCTCGCCCGGCACGGATGGCTGGGCGCGGTCGCCGCGTGGGAGTACGCGACGACCTACGTGGCCGGCACCTTCGGATTCCTGGCCTGGCTGTGGTGGCGCCGCAGCCCCGCCTACCCCTGGGCGCGCAACACGCTGATCCTGGTGACGCTGATCGCGATCTGCTGCTTCGCCCTCTGGCCGGCGACGCCGCCGCGGCTGCTGCCGGGCGAGGGGTACACCGACATCATCGCGCTGCACCATCCCCCCGCCACCTGGGGCACCGGGGTCGTGTCCGCGGGCGCCAACCCGTACGCGGCCATGCCGAGCCTGCACATCGGCTGGGTCGCGTGGATCGGGGCGGCGGCCCTGCGGGCCCGGTGCCGCCCGTTCGTCACCTGGCTCTGCGGCCTGCACCTGGCCGTCACCGCCCTGGTGATCGTCGCGACCTCCGCGCACTACGTCGTCGACATCCCGGGCGGGCTGCTGCTCGTCCCCGCCGCCGCGGGCGCCGAGGCGCTGCGGGCCCGGCTGGTGCGGGGCCGCCTGACGGGGGGCCGCCTGATGGGGGGCCGTCATCGGGACGGTCTCCGGCGGGCGCGGCGGGAGCAGCGGGTGGCCGCCGCCGACGCCTTCTTCCTGCACGTCGAGAGCCGGGACGTCCCGCAGGTGGTGGGCGGGGTCGCCGAGTTCGCGGGCCCCGCGCCGCCGGCCGAGCGGGTGCGCGCCCTGCTCGCCGAGCGGCTGCCCCGGCTGCCGCGCCTCACCCAGCGGGTCCGGCCCGGCGGCGCGCTGCGGCGGCCGCGCTGGGTCGAGGCCGGTACCGTCGACCTGCGCAGGCACGTCCAGGAGGTGCGGCTGCCGCCCGGCGGGGGCCGCGGCGCGCTGGACGGCCTCGTCGCCCGCCTCGTCGCCGAGCCGCTGGACCACGAGCGCCCGCTGTGGCGGTTCTGCCTCGTCCGCCGCGGCCCGGACGCCCCGGACGCCATCGTGATCCTCTTCCACCACGCCATCGCCGACGGCATCGGCGTCGTCGACATCCTGCGCGGCATCCTGGAGCCCGCCCTGCCGGAGGCGGCCCCGGCGCGCGGCCCCGGCGGGCTCGCCCGCGCCGCCGCCGTCCTGCCCGGCCTGGTCCTGCTCGGACTGGACGGGACCGCCCGGACCACGGCCGTCACCGGGACGCTCGGCCCCGAGCGCGCCTTCGGCACCGCCACGCTCCCGCTCGGCCGGGTGCGCGCGGTCGCCCGCGCCGCCGGGGTGCGGATCACCGACGTGCTCCTCGCCCTGGTCGGCGAGGTCGTCGCGGACGTGCTGGCGGCGCGCGGCGAGCCCGCGGACGGGCGGCCGCTGCGCGCCGCCGTGCCGATGACGCTGCGCGCCCCCGAGCCCCCCGGCCTCGGCCGCACCGCCGTGCCCGGCAACCTCACCGCCGCGCTCCGCCTCGACGTGCCCGTGGGGCCGATGCCCGTCCTCGACCGGGTGGCGGCGGTGCACGCGGCGGCCGAGCCGCGCCGCAGGTCCGGCCGCACCGCCGCGAGCACCGCCGCGATGCGCCTGATGGGGGCGCTGCCCCCGCCGCTGCACGCGCGCGCGGCACGCGGCACTTACCGTGCGGGGTTCTTCGGTGGGATCGTGTCCAACATGCCGGGACCGCCGCTGCCGATGTCGCTCGCGGGCGCGCCGCTCGGCGACGTCCACCCGATCCTGCCGCTCGCCGACGGCGTCCCGTTCGCGGTGGGCGCGCTGAGCTGGAACGGGTCGCTGCACGTCTCGGTCACCGCCGAGCCGCGGGTGCTCCCCGAGGCGGCCGCGTTCCCCGGCGGCCTCCTGCGGGCGTTCGAGCGGCTGGCCGCCGCGGTCGGCGCGGCGGGCGCGGGCGGCGGTGCGGCGGGCGGGGCGGCGGGAGGCGGCGCCGGCAGCGGCGCGGGCAGCGGGGCGCAGAGCGGGACGGCGTGATGGCGTGGTCCGCCGGCTTCAGCCTCGTCGCCGCGTTCCTGTTCGCCGCGGCCGCCGCGCTGCAGTACCGGGCCGCCCGGCGCGCGGTGCACGGCGGCTCGGACGCGAGCGCCGCGCACGGCCTGATCCGCCGGCTGGTCCGCGACCCGGTGTGGCTGACCGGGTGGGGGGTGAACCTGGCGGGCTTCTGCGCGCAGGCGGTCGCGCTGCACTTCGGCTCCACGGCCATCGTGCAGCCGCTGCTGGTCACGCAGCTCGTCTTCACCATCGTGCTCGGCACGGTCGGCACCGGGCGCCGCCCCGCGCGGCTGGACCTGCTCGGCGGCCTCGCCGTGTCGGCGGGCCTCGCGGTGCTGTTCACGGTGCCGGGCGCGATCCCGCCCGAGGGCGAGCCGTCCCGGCCGCGGATCCTGCTCGCCGGGCTGATCGCGGCGCCCGCCGTCGTGCTGCTGTCCCGCGCCGCCTGGATGCGCGCGGGCCCGGTCCGGGCCGCGCTGCTCGGCGTCTGCGCCGGGCTGTGCTTCGCCGCCACCGCGGTGCTGATCAAGCTGACCACCGCGGACCTCGTCGACCGCGGCGTCGCCGCCACCGCCGTGGACTGGCCCGGCTACGCGCTCGCGGGCAGCACGCTGCTCGGGCTCGTGCTGGAGCAGCGCGCGTTCGCCGCCGGGTCGCTGCCCGCCGCCATGACCGCGATGACGATGACCAACCCGATCGCGTCCTACCTGGTCGCCGCCCTCGCCTTCGAGACGCTGCCGCCCCGGACCGCCTCGGCGTTCACCGCCGTCTCCTTCAGCGTGCTGCTGCTCACCGCCGGTGTGGCGTTGCTCTCCCGGTCCGCGCACGCCGCCCGCGGGCACGAGGAGGCCCCTACACTCCCGGGGGCATGAAGGACCCGAAATGATCACCCGGCGCGCGCTCCTGCTCGGCGGGCTCGCCGGCGCCGGCGCCGCCGCGGCCACGGGCGGCACCGGATACGCCCTCGTGGAGAACGGCGTGCTCCCCGGCAAGGTCCGCCTCGACCGCGCGCTCGGCCGGTGCGGGGACGTCCCCGCACCGCCCGCCGCGTCCGTCGCCGTCCAGCGGATGGCGTGGCGGTCCGCGCACCGGCGCACCGCCGTCACCGCCACCGTCGTCCCGCCCGCGCCGGGCCGCTCCCTGCGCGGCCTGCCGGTCGTTCTCGCGCTGCACGGCAGCGGCGAGACCGGGGCGGGCCTGGTCGCGCACCTCGCCCTGGACCGCTACCTCCCGGACGCCGTCGCGAACGGCGGCGTCCCGCCGTTCGCCCTCGTCGCCGTGGACGGCGGCCCCGACACCTACTGGCACGCCCGCGCGAACGGCGACGACCCCATCGGGATGCTCGTGGACGAGCTGCTGCCGCGCCTGCGCGAGCGCGGCGCCCGGACCGGCCGCGTCGGCGTCGTCGGATGGTCGATGGGCGGCTACGGCGCGCTCGTCCTGACCCGCCGGCTCGGCGCCGCCCGGACGGCGGCCGCGGTCGCCTCGTCCCCGGCGCTGTTCGCCTCGTACGAGGACGCCCGCTCCGCCAACCCGCGCGCGTTCGACGGCGCCGCCGACTTCGCCCGCAACGACGTGTTCGCCGCCCTGGACGCGCTGAAGGGCGTCCCGCTCCGCGTCGACTGCGGCGCGAGCGACCCGTTCGCCGCCATGGCGCGCAGGTTACGGGACCGCGTGCGCCCGGCGGGCGCGGTCGCGGGGGGCTGCCACGACGCCGCCTTCTGGCGGTCCCGCCTGCGCGCCCAGCTCGCCTTCCTCGGGCACCACCTGGACGGCTCCTGACGGGGGCCGGCCGTCAGGCCGTCCGGTCGGCGCGGCCGGTGCGCACCAGCCAGCTGAGCATCAGCATGAGGTCGAGGCGACCGCCGGGCTCGGTGAACCGCCCGCCGGTCAGCTCGGTGATGCGGCGCAGCCGGTACCGGACGGTCTGCTCGTGGATGTGCAGCCGCTCCGCCGCGATGACCGCGTTGTCGCCGCACTCCAGGTAGGTCAGCAGCGTCTCGGCGAGCGGCTGCCGGCGGGCGGGGGCGAGCTCCAGCAGCGGCCCGAGGACGGTCGCGGCGGTCGCGCCGACCAGCTCCTCGGCGGCGAACGCGGCCAGCGCCGCGATGTGGTCCGCGCACCGGACCGGCGCGTCGCGCGGCAGCAGGCCGCGCTCGGCCAGCGTCAGCGCCTGCCGGGCCCAGCGCAGCGAGACCGCGCCCTGCCCGACCGGCACCGTCGGGCCGATCGCGGCCGTGCCGAGCCGGCGCAGCACCGGCCACAGCCGCTCCTGCCCGGGGCCCTCGGGGTCGGGCACCACGAGGAACGGGACCGGCGCGTCCCACCCGGCCAGCACGCCGGGCGGCAGGATCCGGGCGCCGGTCGGCGCCCCGGCGGGCAGCGCGATCAGCGCGATGCTCTTCGGCACGTCCCAGCGGGCCGCCGCCGCGAGCTCGGCGATCGCCTCCGGGGCGGGCGGCGGGTCGGCGACCAGCAGGTCCCGCAGCCGGTCGCGGCGGCGCTCCCGCTCGGTCGCCAGCTGGCCCTGCTGGCGCGCGTAGCCCTGCGCGGCGGCGTCGGCGACCCGGGCGAGCAGCATGAACAGCGAGTCGGTCAGCCGGCTCAGCGTCTCCCGGGACCAGCCGAGCCGGTAGGCGTCCTTGATGAAGCGGCGGCAGGCGACCTGGCTGCTCACCCGCATCGCGTTCTGCAGCGCGGCGAGGCTGCGGCCCTGCCGGGCCTCCTCCTCGCCGAGCCGCATGTACAGCTCGGTCAGGGTGCGCGCGTCGGCGTCCGGGTGGTCGACGGAGTCGATGAAGAAGGCGACGGTGTCGCCGACCGTCCGCTCCACGCGCTTGGCGTACTCGCCGCCGTCGTCGCCCGCGTACTCGGGGACCTGGTCGCGGATCTCGCGTTCCATCTCGTCGACGGCGGCCTGGAGGTGCTGCCGCAGCATCTCCGGCAGCTCGGCGGGCATCGGCCCTTCTGTCATCCGCGGTTCCGTTCGGCGGCTGGGGGTGGGATGGGCCTCACCCTAGGCAAGAAGGCCAACGCTGTCATCACTCACCCCCCGGCCACGCGCCGGGTCAGGATCGCGCGGTCTGGGCCGCCGCGGCCTGGCCCGCGGCCTGGCCTGTGGCGGGGGGCGCGGCCCGACCCGCGGCGGGACCGGCCCGGTGCCGCGCGGTGAAGCGCCTTCCGAGGCGCTGGGCCGGAAGCTCCACGTACCGGTGCGCGAGGGCCGCGGACACCAGCACGGCCGCCGCCAGCGCCGCGCCCCAGGCCGCCCGGACGGGCACCGGCAGGCCCCAGGTGTCCTGCCCGGCCGCGTACCAGACCGTCTGGACGACCAGCGGATGCAGGAGGTAGAGCGAGTAGCTGATCAGCCCCGACCACACCAGGAAGCGGGGCATGCGGTGGTGCCGGAGCGCGAGGCCGACCAGGAAGGTCGCCCACGCGGCGGCGACGGCGGCCGACCAGTCCGGGCCGAGCGGGTCCGGGTTGGCGTGCAGCGCCCAGGTCGTCGGGGTGCGCATGCCCGCCAGCAGCGAGAGCGCCGCCACGAACGCGACCATCGCCACGGCCGGACCGCGCCGGAGCCGCCCGTCCTGGATGCCGCGGACCGCCGTCCCGGCGAACATCGTGGCGATGATGCACAGGCTCTCGATCGCGCCGATGCGGCTGTTGAGCACGAGCAGGGTCAGCGCCAGCCCCGCCACGACGACGACGCCCGCGCGCCGCACGGCCCGCCGCCGGGTGAGCATGGCGCCGAGACCGCCGACCAGCAGCAGCGCTGCGGCGAGGACCGTGCCGCCCGGCCACCGGGAGGCCAGCAGCCCGGACGGCAGCGCCACGCCGAGGATCGCCGCGCCCACGCCGAACCCCAGCGCGACGCGGGCGCTGGAATGGCGCACGCCGGCGACGAACATCGCCGTGATGAGCAGGTAGAACACCATCTCGTAGGACAGCGTCCAGAGGACGTTGACGGCGTTGGGCACGCCCAGCAGGTCCTGGAGCATCGTCAGGTGCGCGAGGCCGGACGCCCAGGGACGGTCGCCGAGCGCGGCGGGCAGCCCGTAGCCGATGCCCGCCGACGCGAGGACCAGCGCGAGCACCAGCGACACCGCCCAGGCCGGGTACAGCCGGAAGAACCGCCCCGCCCAGAACTCCCGGACGCTGCCGCGCCGCTGCAGCGAGAACGGCACGACGTAGCCGCTGACGAGGAAGAACACGAAGACGCCGTAGCGTCCGAAGTCGAACCAGGGGCTGGCCGTGCGGCGCACCTCGGGCAGCAGCACGTCCAGCGAGTGCTCGAACACCACCACCAGGGCGGCCAGCCCGCGCAGGGCGTCGAGCCACTCCATCCGAGAGGCCCGGCCCTTGGGAGCAGCGTTCGTCTTTCCGGCTGAAGGCGGGGTGTTCGTCGGCATCGACGGCCACCATAGGGGCCGAACCGTTACCGTCCCTAACGGGTGAATGAGATTTCCGTGCGATAGGTGTTGTCGGGTCTGACTGAGCGTGACGGGTGCGGAACGCCCGCAGGCGCCCACGAGCAGGGCCGTCGCGGAGGTCGGCGGGCGCGCGCGGCGCGGCCGTTCCAGATCCGCGGCTGTGACCAACGCCACACGGTGCGGGCGCGGCTCCGGGCCCGTTCAGCGCCCGGTCAGCCGGCGGGGTCGCGCCACATGAGCCAGACCGGCGGGCAGCCCCGGCCGGGCAGGGCCAGCTCCCGGGTCACCCGGAACCCGAACCTCTCGTAGTAGGGGACGTTGCGCTCCTTGGAACTCTCCAGGTAGGCGGGCAGGCCCGCGGCGTCGCACCGGTCGAGCCTGGACCGCAGCAGCGCGCCGCCGAGGCCGCCGCCCTGCGCGGGCGGGTCGGTGCCGAGCACCGCCAGGTACCAGTGCGGCTCCCGCGGGTGGTGCCGCTCGATCTCGCCGAGGGCGCGCAGCGTGGCCGGCACCCGGGTGCCGAGGATGCGCAGCAGCGGCACCGCCTGCGCCGCCTGGAGCCGCAGCGGCACCCGCCAGCGGCCGGGCGGGTCCCACAGCGCGGCGGCCTCGGTGGCGCCGTCGCGCCCGGTGGCCTCGGTGGCGGCGTGCGGCAGGTGGACCCGCCGCAGCAGGACGTCGAACAGGCCGGTCAGCCGGCGCACCCGGGAGGCGTCGTCGGGCAGCAGCCAGCGCCAGACCGGGTCGTCGTCGAAGGCGCGCCCGAGCAGCGCGGAGATCGCCGCGGCGTCGGCCGCGCCGGCCGTGCGGACGGGCGGCGCGGGCCAGGACCCTGCGGGCCGGGACTCGGCGGGCCGGGACTCGGCGGGCCCGGAGCCGGCGGGCTGGGACGGGGAGGGCTGGGGCGGGGACGTCATGGGCGCGGCCTCCGGTGGGGGACGGGCCGATCCTCACCGCCGCCGCGCCGCCGCGTCAAGGACGGCGGTCCTCCCGGATCCGGGCGAGCTCCTCCAGCACGAGCGAGGCCCCCACGCCCACCAGCCAGAAGTCCTTGGCGAGCGGGACGCCCTGCTGGGTCGGGCGGATGCCGCCCTCCTCGCGCATGCCCGGCAGCCGCAGGTACAGGCCGGTCAGCCCGGCGGCGAACGCGGTCAGCGCCGCGCCCGCGAGCAGCGAGGGCACGAACGGCGCGATCAGCGCGGAGCCGAGGGCCATCTCGGCCCGGCTGAGGTCGCGGGTGAAGGCCCGCGCGTCCTTCGATTCCAGGAACGGGTAGGCGGTCTTCGCCATGCCGTGGGTCTGTTCGGCCGACTCTTCCAGGGCCTTGTGCTTCGACAGCCCCGAGTTCAGCACGAACGCCCCCACGGCCAGGCGGACCGGCATCTGGTGAGCACGAGCAAAGAGACGCATCGTTCCCCATCACGGTCGGGAGAGTCCGGGCGGAGGGCATCATTCCCGCCGTCGGCCCACTACACCTGGAACCGGGTCAAGTCTCGGCCTTGCCGTCCCGCTAGGCGCGCAGGTACACCCGGATCGCGGTGCCGGCGGGCCCGGTGTGCACGCGGACGAGGTCGGCGAGGTGGTGGACGAGCAGGATGCCCCGCCCGCCGTGCGGGCTCATGTCCGCCGGGCGGCGCCCGGCCAGCGGGTCGGTGATCGTCCCGGCGTCGCTGACCTCGCAGACGACCTGCCCCTCCTCGGACCAGAGCCGGGCCGTGCCGGACCCGCCGCCGTGCAGGCACGAGTTCGCGGCCAGCTCGCTGACGGCGAGCTCCATGTCGCCGACGGCGTCGGCGCGGAGGCCGAGGCGGGCGGCCCAGTGGCAGGCGAACTCGCGGACGCGGGGGAGCGCGTCCATGTCGAACCGCATCGCCACGGCGCCGGCCGGCTCCGGCAGCGGCCGGTTGTAGGCGCTGATGACGCGGTGGGGCGCGAAGTCGCCGCTGACGTGCTCGCCGTCGCGGTCGATTAGCACAGGGTGGGTGGCGCGCGCGTCGGCGAGCGCGACCTCGTCCAGCCCGGCGGTGTCGTAGGGGCACAGTATCGACACGCCGCGCCCCGCGAAGGCCAGGTTGATCAGCGCCTCGTGCTGCGCGCAGGCGGGGTACTCGGTGGCCGTCCGGCCGGGCCAGACCGGCTCGCCGATGATCCGCACGCGGCCGCTTCCGTGCCGGTCGGCGAAGGCGCTCAGCACGCCGGGGATGATCCGCCCCGGATTGCGCCCCGCCTCGGCCATGTCCAGCCAGGTGACCTCGCGGGCGGCCGGGCCGAGGGCGTCGCGCAGCAGCTCGAGGCGGCGGCCGGGGACCGCGACCGCGACCGGCTCGCCGGCCGCGCGCCCCGCCTGGACGAACGGGACGGTGCCGCCGAGGTACTCCGCGTCGTCGCGGTAGAAGAGCGCGGGATGGACGAAGGGGCCCTGAGGCTTCACGCCCGGTCCGCCGGGCCTGAGGCTCATCGTGCGGTCACTCCGTCCGAGGTCGCTGCGGTCGCCTGCATCGATTCGAGCGTACGCGGTCGCGGGCGGCCGTGCGAGACGGCCCCCCGCCCCCGCCCGGATCCCGGCGGCGACTGGTCCAGACCAGTTGGTACCCCGCGCCGACCGGGGGAAACGGGTCAAAGTCGTATAACCCGGCCACACCGGGGTGAGGTGGCGGTCACCGGTCCGGCAGCAGCGCGGCGTCGACGACGTCGGACAGCCGGCCGCGCCTGCGGTAGGCGGCCCGCTGCCGCTCGGCGCCCGTCCCGCCGGTGAGCAGCCGCCGGACGCCCGCCGTGACGAAGGCGAGGTCGTCCGCGGCGCTCAGCGCGGGCAGCGCGTGCGCCAGCAGCTCGCCGGCCAGCTCCCGGTGGCCGGCGGCCCGGCCGGTGCGCACGTCCAGGCCCCGGCCGTCCAGCCCGTCCCGCGCGGCGAGCCAGTACGCCGCGCGCAGCAGCTCCTGCGGCGGGTCGGGCGCCCGCTCCCCGGCGTCCACCGCGCGCGACGACTCCCGCACCAGCGCGCGGATCAGCGCGGCGAGCACCGCCGCGTCGGCGGCGGTCGGCGCGACGTCGGCGAGCCGGACCTCCACGGTCGGCAGCCGCGCCGACGGCCGGACGTCCCAGAAGATCGTCCCGGTGTCCATCAGGGCGCCGCAGCCGAGCAGCGTCCCGACGAGGTCGTCGTAGTGGGCGGCGGACGCGAAGTAGGGCGGCGGGCCCGCCACCGGCCAGCGGGCCCACGCCATCGCGCGCCAGCACGCGTGGCCGGTGTCGCGGCCGGCCCAGTACGGGGAGTTCGCGGCGAGCGCGAGCAGCGTCGGCAGCCACGGCCGCAGGTGGTTGCCGACCTGGACGGCGTGCTCCCGGTCGGGCATCTCGACGTGGACGTGGCAGGAGCAGATGCTCTGCTCGTCGTCCAGCCCCCGGTAGACGGCCAGGCTCTCGGCGTAGCGGGCGCCCGCGGCGATCGGCGCGGGGACCAGCTCGCCCAGCACGGGCGTCCCGGTGGCGGCGAGCCGCACGCCCTCGGCCGCCGCGGCCGCCGCCATCGCGGCCCGCATCGCGCGGATCTGCTCGCGGAGCTTGTCCAGGTCGTCGCAGGGCGAGGTCTTGGCCTCGGCCAGGAAGGCCACCAGCTCGGTGGAGGCGCGCTCGCCCAGTGCCGCCCCGGCCCGCCGCACGACGGCGGCGGCACGGGGGACGACCTCCCGGGACACGGGATCGACGACGAAGTACTCTTCCTCGATGCCGAACCGCAGGGCCTTCCACCACCTCGGGCTCGGGGCGACTCGGGCGGCCACGCTCCCTTCGACGGTACGTGGCCGCCGCCGCGCCCGCACCTGGCGGACGGACCGTAATCCGGGCGGGAACGGATCTTCTTGACCCGCTTTTGACCCGCCGGCACGGCCGGCCGGACCGGGCTAGCGGCCCGGCCCGGCGTCGACGAAGTACATCGCCAGCGCGATGGCGTGCGTGACCACGACCACGCCGACGCTGAAGAAGAACAGCATCTTGGCCGGGGCGTGCGGGAAGACCGCCCCGTGCTTCAGCTCGCCGCGCTCGCGCTGGCGCGCCGCGATCCGCTCCTCGATGGGAGGACGCCCGAACGCCATGGCGGTCCCGCCTACTGCCGGGGGTCGTCGACGATGACGTCGGTCATGATGTCGACGGCCAGCGCGACGATGCCGCCCAGGACGGTGATCGCGGCGCCCACGCCGAACACGACCCAGTCGGGGCCCATGGTGATGCCGACGCCGCCGACGACGAAACCGACGAAGATGATGGCCACGGCGACCCAGGACTTCGGGCGCCCGGCGTGGCTGCCAGTCGACATGCGTAGGTTCCTCTGCAAGGTTGTTCTGGAGGGCGGTACGTTGCCCGAACTCTAGCAACGCCCCTAGCCAGAGGGCCTTCCGGGGTACCCGCTAGATCACTTTCAGGCCGGTCCGGGGGCGGCGGATCAGACGAACGCCCCCATTCCGGTCGCCGCACGGCCGACGATCAGCGTGTTGATCTCCCGGGTGCCCTCGTAGGAGTACAGCGCCTCGGCGTCGGCGACGAAGCGGCCGATGCCGTAGTCGAGCACGATCCCGTTGCCCGCCATCAGCTCGCGCGCCCAGCCGACCACCTCCCGCATCCGGGTGGTGCAGTACGCCTTGGCGAGCGCCGAGTGCTCGTCGCGGTACCGGCCCGCGTCCTGGAGCTGCGCCAGCCGCACCACCATGCCGAGGCAGGCGGTGGCGTTGCCCAGCATCCGGACGAGCAGGTCCTGGACGAGCTGGAACCGGGCGATCGGCCGGCCGAACTGCTCGCGCCCCACCGCGTAGTCGCGGGCGATCTCGTAGGCGGCGAGCATCACCCCGACGGCCTGCCAGGCGACGCCGCTGCGGGTCCGGCGCAGGATCGCGGCGGTGTCCTTGAAGGTGTTCGCGCCCGCGAGCCGGTCGGACTCGGGGACGCGGCAGTCGGCCAGCACGATGTCGGCGTTCTGCACCGTGCGCAGCGCGATCTTGTTCTGGATCGGGGTGGCGGTGAACCCCGGCGTCCCCTTGGCGACGACGAACCCCTTCACCTGGTCGTCCGCCTCGTCGCGCGCCCACACGACCGTGTGGTCGGCGAACGTGGCGTTGCCGATCCAGCGCTTGGCGCCGTTCAGCACCCAGTGGTCGCCGTCGCGGCGCGCCGTGGTGCGCAGCCCGAGCGCGACGTCCGACCCGCCCTCCGGCTCGGTGAGCGCGAACGCGCCGATCTTCTCCATCCGCCCCATCGCGGGCAGCCACCGCGCGCGCTGCTCGGGGGACCCGCAGCGGCCGATGCTGCCCATCGCGAGCCCGGTGTGGACGCCGAAGAACGTCGCCATGGACGGGTCCACGCGCGCCATGTCCATCGCGAGGAACCCGGTGAGCAGGCTGCTCGGCTTCTCCCCGGGGCACTCGTCGTGGGCGAGCCCGGCGATGCCGAGCTCGCCGTACCGGGGGATGAGGTCGAACGGGAACTCCGCCCGCGCCCAGCAGTCGTCGGCGATCGGCGCGACCTTCGACTCCAGGAAGGCGCGGACCCGCCCGACGATCTCCTGCTCGCGATCGTCGAGGAGTTCCTGCATGTGGTAGAGGTCTCCGGGGAGGGAATCCAGGTTCATGACGCCCCTCTTCCCGGCCCCCGGGGCGCTAACCGGAGGCTCGTGGCACGGCCCGGGACCCGGCCCGTGGGCCGGCCGTGGGCCGGCACGTGTACTGGACAGCGGGACCCGCTTTAGAGCGGCGTTCGGCCGCTCACCTACGATTTCCGCCATGACGGTGCCGCCTGAGGAACTCGAACTGGCCGCCGCCTTCCCCCCGGCCGAGCGCGACCGGTGGCGGGAGATGGTGAAGGGGGTGCTGCGCAAGTCCGGCGCGGCGACAGACGACACCCCCCTCGACGCGATCGAGGGTCTGCTGACCCGCGAGTCGTACGACGGAGTGCCGATCGCGGCGCTCTACACCCGGGCCGACGCCCCGCCGGGACGGCCCGGCCTGGCCCCCTACGTCCGCGAGGTGCGGCCGGACGGCGAGGGCGTCGCCGGCTGGGACGTCCGGCAGCGGCACGCGCACCCCGATGCCGCCGCCACCCGCGAGGCCGTCCTCGCCGACCTGGAGAACGGCGCCACGTCGGTCTGGCTGCGGCTCGGCGACGGCGGACTGCCGGTCGCGGGCCTCCCGGACGCCCTGCGCGGCGTCCTGCTCGACCTCGCGCCCGTGGTGCTGGACGCGGGCGCCGCGACCGCCGAGGCGGCCGAGGCCTTCCTAGACCTGGCCGCCGAGCGGGGCAACGCGTCCGACGTCTCCGGCGGCCTCGGCGCAGACCCGCTCGGGCTTCAGGCCCGCACCGGCACCGCCGGGCAGATGGACGAGGCCGCCGCGCTGGCCGTCCGGTGCGCCCGGGAGTTCCCCCGGCTCCGCGCGATCACCGTGGACGCCACCCCGTACCACGACGCGGGCGGCGCCGACGCCGAGGAGCTCGGCGCGGCCGTCGCCGCCGGGGTCGCCTACCTGCGCGCCCTGACCGGCGCCGGGCTGAGCGTGGACGAGGCGTTCGGCCAGCTGGAGTTCCGCCTGGCCGTCAACGCCGACCAGTTCTCCTCGATCGCCAAGCTGCGCGCGATGCGCCGGCTGTGGGCGCGGGTCGCCGAGGTCAGCGGCGCCGCCGAGGGGACGGCCGCGCGGGTCCACGCGGTCACCTCGGCGGCGATGATGACGCGCCGCGACCCGTGGGTGAACATGCTCCGCACCACGATCGCGGCGTTCGCGGCCGGGGCCGGCGGCGCCGACGCGGTCACCGTCCTGCCGTTCGACGCCCGGCTCGGGCTGCCCGACGACTTCGCCCGCCGCATCGCCCGCAACACCCAGACCCTCCTGCTGGAGGAGTCGAGCCTCGCCCGCGTCGTCGACCCGGCCGGCGGGTCCTGGTACGCCGAGAGCCTCACCGAGGGCCTCGCCCAGGCGGCCTGGACCTGGTTCACCGAGATCGAGAAGGCCGGCGGCCTGGCCGCCGCCCTGGAGTCCGGGCTCGTCGCCGGCCGCATCGCCGCGACATGGGAGCGGCGCCGCGCCGACATCGCCCGGCGCAAGGCGCCGCTCACCGGCGTCAGCGAGTTCCCGAACCTGGCCGAGGTGCTGCCCGAGCGCGACCCCGCCCCGGCCCAGCCGGGCGGCGGCCTGCCGGTGGTGTCGTACGCGCAGGACTTCGAGGCCCTCCGCGACCGCTCCGACGCCCACGAGAAGGCCACCGGCGCCCGGCCCCGGGTGTTCCTGGCCACGCTCGGGCCCATCGCCGTCCACACGGCGCGCGCGTCGTTCGCCGCCAACCTCTTCCAGGCGGGCGGGATCGAGACGGTCACCGGGACGCCCGAGGAGTTCGCGGCGTCCGGCGCCGCCGTCGCCTGCCTCTGTTCCAGCGACAAGGTCTACGCCGACCAGGCCGCCGGCGCGGCGCGGATCCTGCGCGACGCGGGCGCGGTGAAGGTCTGGCTCGCGGGTAAGGGAACCTACGAGGGGGTCGACGCCCGCGTGTACGCAGGATGCGACGCCGTCGGGGTCCTGGAGACCACCCTCTGCGATCTGGGAGTGACCGAATGATCCCCGACTTCAGCGAGATCGACCTCGGCGCCGCGCCCCCCGCCGACGAGGCCGCCAAGCGGTGGCGCGCCGCCGTCGCCGACGCCACCGGCAAGGACCCCGAGGCCCAGACCTGGGACACGCCGGAGGGCATCGGCGTCAAGCCGCTCTACACCGCCGACGACCTGGCCGGGGTCGACTTCCTCGACACCCTGCCGGGCATCGCGCCGTACCTGCGCGGCCCCTACCCGGCGATGTACGCCACCCAGCCGTGGACGATCCGGCAGTACGCCGGCTTCTCCACCGCCGAGGAGTCCAACGCGTTCTACCGGCGCAACCTCGCCGCCGGGCAGAAGGGCCTGTCGGTCGCGTTCGACCTCGCCACCCACCGCGGCTACGACTCCGACCACCCGCGCGTCGCGGGCGACGTCGGCATGGCCGGCGTGGCGATCGACTCCATCTACGACATGCGGCAGCTGTTCGACGGCATCCCGCTGGACCGCATGAGCGTGTCGATGACCATGAACGGGGCCGTGCTGCCCGTCCTCGCGCTCTACATCGCCGCCGCCGAGGAGCAGGGGGTGAAGCCCGAGGCGCTGGCGGGGACCATCCAGAACGACATCCTCAAGGAGTTCATGGTCCGCAACACCTACATCTACCCGCCGCAGCCGTCGATGCGGATCATCTCCGACATCTTCGCGTTCACCTCGCAGCGGATGCCGAAGTACAACTCCATCTCGATCTCCGGCTACCACATCCAGGAGGCCGGGGCCACCGCCGACCTGGAGCTGGCCTACACCCTCGCCGACGGGGTCGAGTACATCCGCGCCGGGCGCGAGGCCGGGCTGGACATCGACGCGTTCGCGCCCCGCCTGTCGTTCTTCTGGGCGATCGGCATGAACTTCTTCATGGAGGTCGCCAAGCTCCGCGCCGCGCGGCTGCTGTGGGCGCGGCTGGTGAAGACGTTCGGGCCGCGGAACCCCAAGTCGCTGTCGCTGCGGACCCACTCCCAGACGTCCGGCTGGTCGCTGACCGCGCAGGACGCCTTCAACAACGTCGCCCGCACCTGCATCGAGGCGATGGCCGCCACGCAGGGCCACACCCAGTCGCTGCACACCAACGCGCTGGACGAGGCGCTGGCTCTGCCGACCGACTTCTCGGCCCGCATCGCCCGCAACACCCAGCTCGTCCTGCAGCAGGAGTCCGGGACGACCCGCACCATCGATCCGTGGGGCGGCAGCGCCTACGTCGAGCGGCTCACCTACGACCTCGCCCGCCGCGCCTGGGCGCACATCACCGAGGTCGAGCAGGCCGGCGGCATGGCCAAGGCCATCGACGAGGGGCTGCCCAAGCTCCGCATCGAGGAGGCGGCGGCCCGCACCCAGGCCCGCATCGACTCGGGACGGCAGCCGGTCATCGGCGTCAACAAGTACCGCCCGGACGCCGAGCAGGAGATCGAGGTCCTCAAGGTCGACAACGCGTCCGTCCGGGCGCAGCAGATCGACAAGCTCCGCCGGCTGCGGGAGGAGCGCGACGAGGGCGCGGCCCGGTCCGCGCTTGACGCGCTGACCCGCGCCGCCGAGGCCGCCGAGAGCGGCACCCGGCCGTCCGGCCTGGAGCACAACCTGCTCGCGCTCGCCATCGACGCGGCCCGCGCCAAGGCCACCGTCGGGGAGATCTCCGACGCGCTGGAGCGGGCGTACGGGCGGCACGCGGCGCAGATCCGTACGATCTCCGGTGTGTACCGCGAGGAGGCCGGCGAGGTGACGGGCATCGAGCGGGCGCGCGCCGCGACGGCCGCGTTCGAGGAGGCCGAGGGGCGCCGCCCGCGCATCCTGGTCGCCAAGATGGGGCAGGACGGCCACGACCGCGGCCAGAAGGTGATCGCGACCGGGTTCGCCGACCTCGGCTTCGACGTCGACGTGGGCCCGCTGTTCCAGACCCCGGCCGAGGTCGCCCGGCAGGCCGTCGAGGCCGACGTGCACATCGTCGGCGTCAACTCGCTCGCCGCCGGCCACCTCACGCTGGTGCCCGCGCTGCGCGAGGAGCTGGCCGCGCTCGGCCGCCCCGACATCATGATCGTCGTGGGCGGCGTCATCCCGCCGCAGGACTTCGACGAGCTGCGCGCGGCCGGGGCCGCGGCTATCTTCCCGCCGGGCACCGTGCTCGCGGACGCGGCGGTCGGGCTGCTGGAGGAGCTCTCCGCCGAGCTGGGGCACGTCGCGCGGTGAGGCCGGGGCTCGACGACTACGTCGCCGGGGTGCGGGACGGGTCGCGGGCGTGGATCGCGCGGGCGGTCACGCTGGTGGAGTCGACCCGTCCCGACCACCGGGAGCTGGCGCAGAGGCTGCTGGTCGAGCTGAGCCCGCACGCCGGGAACGCCCGCCGCGTCGGGATCACCGGCGTGCCCGGGGTCGGCAAGTCGACCTTCATCGACGCGCTCGGCACCCGGCTGACGGGGGAGGGGCACAAGGTCGCGGTCCTGGCCGTCGACCCGTCCTCGACCAGGACGGGCGGCAGCATCCTCGGCGACAAGACCCGCATGCAGCGCCTCGCCGCCGACCCGGACGCCTTCATCCGGCCGTCGCCGACGGCGGGGACGCTCGGCGGCGTCGCCAAGGCCACCCGCGAGGCGATGGTCGTCATGGAGGCCGCCGGGTACGGCGTCGTGCTCGTCGAGACGGTCGGCGTCGGCCAGTCGGAGACGACCGTCGCCGAGATGGTGGACTCCTTCCTGTTCCTCACCCTGGCCCGGACCGGCGACCAGCTCCAGGGCATCAAGAAGGGCGTCCTGGAACTGGCCGACGTGATCGCCGTGAACAAGGCCGACGGCGAGCACAAGATCGAGGCCAAGCGCGCGGCCCGGGAGCTGGCCGGGGCGCTGCGGATGCTGCGCAGCGATGAGCGGGTCCGCGACACCCCCGTCCTGACGTGCAGCGCCCGCGAGGGCACCGGGCTGGACGAGGTGTGGCAGCGGATCGTCGAGCACCAGGAGCGGCTGCGCGCGTCCGGCGAGCTGGAGGCCCGGCGCCGCCGCCAGCAGGTCGGCTGGACGTGGGCGATGGTCCACGACCGGCTGCTCGGCGAGCTGCACGCGCACCCGGGCGTCCGCGAGCTCGCGCCCGGCCTGGAGCGGGAGGTCGCGGAGGGGAGGCTCACCCCGGCCCTGGCCGCCGACCGCATCCTGGAGGCGTTCACCCGGGACGCGTGACGGGGACGCCCGACCCGGTTCCGGGTACAGGATGTCCGGGGTCCCGGTCGCGGCGGGCCCGTATCCGGTACAAAAGTCGGATGGACGTCATCGCGCTCGATGCTCCGACCGACGCGCAGATACGCGCGTGGCACGAGGTGGTCGCGGCCGTCCACGCCGCCGATCCGGCCGGGGAGCCCGCCCCGGACCCCGACGCGACGGCGCGGCGGCTGCTCGGCGCCGACCCCGGCTCCCGGCAGCGGCTCTGGGCGGTGGCCGACGGCGGCCGGCTGCTCGCGGTGGCGGCGCTGCGGCTCCCGGGCGAGCCGGGCGCCGGCCGCCCCGGCGAGATCGATGTCCGGGTCCGGCCCGAGCACCGGCGGCGCGGGCTCGGCGGCCGGCTGCTGGCCGCGGCCGCCGGGGGCCTGCGCGCCGACGGGCGCGCCAGCGTGATCGCGCAGGTCCTCGCCGGGACCCCGGCCGTCCCGTTCCTGGAGTCGCTGGGCTTCGAGTGCGTGCTCACCCTGCGCGGCATGGTGCTGCGGCTGGCGGACGTCCCCGCCGGGCGCGTCGAGCGGCTGCTCGCCGAGGCGCCCGCCGGGTACCGCCTGGCCCGCTGGCGGGGCGTGGTGCCGGATGAGCACGCCGCCGCCTTGGCACGCGCCAAGTACGCCATGGCCGACCTCGGCGAGTACGAGGGCACGCGGTGGGACGCGCACCGCGTCCGGGAGATGGCCGAGGCCGTCGCCAAGCGCGGCGACGACCTCTATACGGTCGCCGCGCTGCACGGCGGCGCGATCGCGGGGTTCACCGAGGTCGTCGTGCCGCACGACTCGGGCGGGCGGGCCGCGCAGTACGACACGGCGGTCGTCCCCGAGCACCGGGGCCGGCGCATCGGCATCTGGGTGAAGGCCGCGATGCTCGCCTGGCTGGCCGCCGAACGCCCCGACGTGCGCGAGATAGAAACGGACAATTCGGGCGACAACGTGCACATGATCGCGGTCAACGAGGAGCTCGGATTCCGGACCGAGCGCGAGTCCCTGGAGTACCAGGCCCCCGTGGCCGCGCTGCCCTGACCGGCCGTCCCGGCGCGAAAACACCTTGCCGCCGCGGCCCGCGCCTCGGCATTCTTGGGGAGGCCGCTCCGGGAAATACCCGGCGGCCACGGAATTGCCGAAGCATTTCCCCATAGTTCACCGGAAGAACGCCGTGCTGCGGCATTCTCCAATCCTCTCCGTTGTACGGGCCGGGGAATGGAGGGGTTCAGTGCGGGAGGATCCGGGTTCGAATCCCGGTGGGGAAGCGGCACACAGGGGCAAGGAGGTGACCCGGTGAACGTGCTCGTCCTGAACGCGTCGTACGAGCCCTTACAGAGGGTGGACCTGCGGCACGCCATCCGCATGCTGGTGCGCGAGGTGGCGGTCGTCGAGGAGGCGGAGGAGGGCCGGACCTTCGGCCGCTTCCCCGTGCCGCGGGTCCTGCGGCTCGTCCGGTACGTCGCGATGCGCTGGCGGCACGGCAGGCGCCCCCCGTGGAGCAAGCGCGGCGTGTACCTGCGCGACCGGGGCCGCTGCTGCTACTGCGGCGGGCGCGGGAACACGATCGACCACGTCCGCCCGCAGTCCCGCGGCGGCGGCGACACCTGGGAGAACACCGTCCTGGCGTGCGGGAGGTGCAACAACCGCAAGGGGGACCGGACGGTCGCCGAGGCCGGGCTCCGGCTGCTGTGGACGCCGCGAGTCCCGCGCTGGGAGGAACTCGTCGGCGCCTGACGGGGCGCGCGGGGGCCGGACCGCCGGACGGCGGTCACGCGGGGCCGGATCGCCGGACGGCGGTCCGGCCCTCGCGCGTCACGTACCATGTGCCCCATCTCGGTGACTTTCGCGTGACAGTGCGTGTTCTGGGGAAGCCTCTGAGGCTAAATGGGCGATTGTGATAGCGTGCCGCCAATCTTGAGCTTTGTTATCTAGGAGTGATCTGTGGCGGCCCTCGATCCCGATGGCAGGACGGCCCGTGCGGCGCGCGGGCGCACGGCGGCGAAGCGCCTGGCGGCGGTCGCGCTCGCGGTGGGGGTGTCGGCGGCGCTGCCGCCCGCGTCGGGGTCCGCCGCGGGGCTCCCGCAGGAGCCGAAGGACCTGAAGGCGGAGTACGCCAAGCTCAAGAAGCGGTCGGAGAAGCTGTCCAAGGAGTACCGGGGCGAGCTGGTCAGCCTGGAGGAGGCGAAGAAGGCCGCCGAGCGCGCGGGCACGGACGCCGAACGGACCGGCCGCGAGTACGACGCGGCCCGCGTCGCCGTCGCGCGGATCGCCTCCACCACCTACATGACCGGCCGCCTCGACGTGATCCCGATGGTCTCCTCGGCCGAGCCCGGCGCCGCCGTCCGCGACGCCGCGGTCATCGAGCACATCACCCGCAACAACGGCCGCCGCATCGCCGAGCTGGAGACCCTCAGCACGAAGGCGGCGCAGTCGCGGGAGGCCGCCCAGAAGAAGCTCGCGGCGGTGAAGAAGGAGATCGAGGACCTGGAGGGCCAGCGCGCCCGGGTGAAGAAGCTCCTCGCCAAGTACAAGCCCGAGGTGACCAAGGCGCCCGTGAGCGGCGGCGGCGCCGGGCGCCCCGACGGGGTCAGCGGCACCAAGTCGCCGATCGTCGGCAACTCCATGACCTCGCGGATGCGCACGGTCCTGCTGGAGCTCGACGGCAAGTTCGGCCCGTTCCCCACCATCGGCTGCTCCCGCCCCGGCGACCCGCAGGACCACGGGTCGGGCACCGCGTGCGACTTCATGGAGAGCACCGGCGGCAAGATGCCGAGCGCCTCCGCCCAGGCCCACGGCGACAGCGTCGCGCAGTACGTCATCGACAACGCCTCACGCCTCGGCATCAAGTACGTCATCTGGAAGCAGCGCATCTACGACATGCGCAGCAGCGGCGGCTGGCGCGCGATGGAGGACCGCGGCAGCATCACCCAGAACCACTTCGACCACGTGCACGTCTCCGTCCTCTGACCGTCGCTCCGCGCCCGCGCCCGCGCCGGCGAGGGCGCCGCGCTACTGGGGGTCGAGGGCGACGACGGCCGCCTCGCGGGCGGAGCGGGCGGCGGCCTCGATGACCTCCAGGCCCGTGATCGCGTCCGCGAGCGTGGTGGGGGGCGGCGCACCGTCGCGCAGGGCGCGGACGACGCCCGCGTAGAACTCCTGGTAGGCGCCGGGCGCGGTCGGTTCCGGGGACGCGTCGCCGGGCACGCCGAGCAGGCCGCGGGAGTCGGGGTCGGCGATGCCGTAGCCGGGGTCCTTCGGGGTGAGGCCCTCGCGCAGCTGCTCCTCCTGCGGGTCCATGCCGGAGACCGTGTAGGACGCCCGGCTCCCCAGCACCCGGAAGCGGGGGCCGAGCTGGGCGGCGGTCGCGCTCATCCACAGGTGCGAGCGGACGCCGCCGGGATGGGCCAGGGCGACGAACACGTCGTCGGGGGCGGTGGCGCCGGGGCGGCGGGTGTCGATCTCGGCGTAGACGCGGGCGGGGCGCCCGAACAGCACGACCGCCTGGTCGATGAGGTGGGAGCCGAGGTCGAACAGGATGCCGCCCGCGTCGCGGGGGTCGGTGCTCTCCTTCCAGCTCTCGCGCACCTCGGGCCGCCAGCGCTCGAAGCGGGACTCGAACCGCTGGACGCGGCCGAGCGCCCCGGACTCGGCCAGCCGGGCCACGGTGGCGTAGTCGCCGTCCCACCGGCGGTTGTGGAACGGGAAGACCGGCACGCCGCGGACGGCGCTCAGCGCGGCCAGGGACCGGGCGTCGGCCGCCGAGGCCGCGACCGGCTTGTCCACCACGACCGGGACGCCCGCGGTCAGCGCCGTCCGGGCCAGCGGCACGTGCTGCCGGTTCGGCGCGGCGACCACGACCAGGTCGTACTCGCCCGAGGTGCTCCACAGCCGGTCCGCGCCGTCCAGGACCTCCGCCTCCGGGTACCGCTCCCGCACCGCCCGGCGCCGCTCGGGGGAGCCGGTCACGACGGCGGCGAGCCGCAGTCCCTGCACCGCGGAGATCAGCGGGGCGTGGAACACCGCGCCGCCGGTGCCGTATCCGATGAGCGCAACTCGCAGGTCCATGCCCCGATCATGACCGATGCGGCCCCGGCGGCCGGGCGGCGGGGGTCGTGTCGCGGGCCGCGTGCGCGGGCAGGGGGTAGTTGAGACGTAGGCTTTCGTCCGGGATCGTGCCGGATCGAGGGGGAGACGTTGCCCAAGCCAGTGCTGCTGACCGTCGACGACGATCCGGGCGTGTCCCGGGCGGTGGCGCGCGACCTGCGCCGCAGGTACGCCGAGGCGTACCGGATCGTGCGCGCCGAGTCGGGGCCGCAGGCCCTGGACGCGCTGTCGGAGCTGCGCCTGCGCGGCGACGACACGGCCGTGCTCCTGGCCGACTACCGGATGCCCGGCATGGACGGCGTGGAGTTCCTCGAGCACGCAATGGACCTGTTCCCGTTCGCGCGCCGCGTCCTGCTGACCGCCTACGCCGACACCGACGCGGCGATCCGCGCGATCAACGACGTCGACCTCGACCACTACATGCTGAAGCCGTGGAACCCGCCGGAGGAGAAGTTCTACCCGGTGATCGACGAGCAGCTGGACGCGTGGGCCCGCCTCGACCGCCGCCCGCCGGCCGAGCTGCGGGTGGTCGGGCACCGCTGGTCGTCGCGCTGCTACGAGGTCCGCGAGCTCCTCGCCCGCCTCCAGGTCCCCTACAGCTGGGTGATGGACACCGACCCGGAGGGCGCCGAGCTGGTCGCGGCCGCCGGGTCGCCGGAGCTGCCGCTGGTGGTGACCGCGGACGGCACGGCGCTGTCGGCGCCGTCCGACGCCGAGCTGGCCGCCGCGGCCGGGGTGCCGAGCACCCCGTCCACCGGGTTCTACGACCTGATCGTCGTGGGCGGCGGGCCGTCCGGGCTCGGCGCGGCCGTGTACGGGGCGTCCGAGGGGCTGCGGACGGTCGTGGTGGAGCGGCGCGCCCTCGGCGGCCAGGCCGGGCAGAGCTCCCGCATCGAGAACTACCTGGGCTTCCCCGACGGGGTGAGCGGGGCGCAGCTCACCGACCGCGCCCGCCGGCAGGCCGACCGGTTCGGCGCCGAGCTGCTGCAGGCGGGCGAGGTCGTCGCGCTGGAGTCGCGCGGCACCGCGCGGGTGGCGCGGCTGTCGGACGGGACGGAGATCGCCGCGCACGCCGTCATCCTCGCCAGCGGCGTGTCCTACCGGCGCCTCAACGCCGAGGGCGTGGACGACTTCGTCGGGCGCGGCGTGTTCTACGGCGCCGCGCTCACCGAGGCGCCGTCGTGCGCGGACGAGGAGGTCGCCGTCGTCGGCGGCGCCAACTCCGCCGGGCAGGCGGCGGTGTACCTGGCGAAGTACGCCAGGAAGGTGCACGTGATCGTCCGGGCGGACGGCCTGGAGAAGTCGATGTCGCACTACCTGATCGAGCAGATCGCGGCGACGCCGAACATCGAGGTGCACACCGGCAAGACGGTGTGCGCGGCGGAGGGCGCCGACCGCCTGGAGCGGCTCACGTTCGCCTCGGCGGCGGGGAAGAAGACCATCGACGCGCACTGGCTGTTCGTGTTCATCGGTGCGGAGCCGGGCACCGACTGGCTGGACGGGTTCGTCGAGCGCGACGCGCGCGGCTACGTCCTGACCGGCCCCGACCTCGTCACCGGGGGGCGCCGCCCCGCCGGGTGGCCGCTGGCCCGGCAGCCCTACCACCTGGAGACGAGCGTCCCCGGGGTGTTCGCCGCGGGCGATGTGCGCTCGGAGTCGATGAAGCGCGTCGCCTCCGCCGTGGGCGACGGCGCTATGGCCGTCGCTCTGGTTCACCGCTATTTGGAGCAGGCATGAGGACGGCATCACCGGAGGAGCTGCGGACGCTGTTCCTCTTCGAGGCCCTCGACGACGAGAAGCTCGACTGGCTGTCGCTGTGCGGGACGGTCGCCGAGTACCCGGCCGAGGGCGTCATCTGCGCGCAGGGCGACCCCGCCGAGTTCCTGTACGTGCTGCTGGACGGCGAGATGGTGATGACCCAGACGGTGCGGGGGCACGCCGTCGAGGTCAGCCGGACCGACCGCCCCGGCACCTACGGCGGCGCCGTCCAGGCGTACCTGGGGCACAAGATCGAGCAGAAGTACCAGCACTCGCTGCGGGCGGGGCGGCCCGCGCGGGTGTTCGTGCTGCCGGCGCTGAAGTTCGCCAAGGCCGTCCGCAAGTGGTTCCCGATGGCCACGCACCTGCTGGAGGGCATCTTCTTCGGGATGACCAACGCGCGGCGGATCGTCGACCAGCGCGAGCGGCTCACCGCGCTCGGCACGCTCACGGCGGGGCTGACCCACGAGCTGAACAACCCGGCCGCGGCCGCGGCGCGGGCCAGCGCGGAACTCGGCGAGCGGCTGCTCGGCGCGCAGCGCGGCCTCGCCGACCTCGCCGCGCAGGGCGTCGACTGCAAGCACCTCAGCGCTCTGGTGTCGCTGCGCCCGTCGCTGCCCGCGGCGCCGCCCGGCGGCCGGCGCAGCCCCCTGGAGGTCAGCGACGCCGAGGACGAGCTGGGCGACTGGCTGGAGGAGCGCGGCGTCCCGGACGCGTGGGAACTCGCGCCGGGCCTCGTCGCCGCCGGGGTCGGGACCGAGCAGGCCGAGGAGGTCGAGCAGGCGGCCGGCGGGCACCTGCCGGCGGCGATGCGCTGGCTCGCCGAGGTGCTGGAGGTGACGCAGCTGCAGGCGGAGATCTCCGAGGCGATGGGCCGCATCACCGCGCTGCTGGACTCGGCGCGCCAGTACTCCCAGCTCGACCGCGCCCCCTACGGGCGGGCCGACCTGCGCGAGCTGCTGGACAGCACGCTCACCATGCTCAAGCGCAAGATCGGCCCGGACGTGACCGTGAAGATCGACTACGACCCGGGGCTGCCGCCCGTGCCGGTGTACGCGGCGGAGCTGAACCAGGTCTGGACGAACCTGATCGTGAACTCGCTCTACGCGATGGGCGGCGCGGGGACGCTGACCATCCGGACCGCGCGGGTGAACGACCAGGCGCTCGTCGAGATCGGCGACACCGGGACGGGCATCCCGGAGGAGGACGTCGACCGGATCTTCACGCCGTTCTTCACCACCAAGCCGGTCGGGCAGGGCACCGGTCTCGGCCTCGACATCTCCTGGCGCATCGTCGCCGACCGGCACGGCGGCGACATCAAGGTGGCGTCGTACCTGCCGGGCGACACCCGCTTCCAGGTGTTCCTCCCGCTCACCGAGTCCGCCGCCGAGCACGCCGGCGACGGTCCCGGCGAGGGCTCGGGCGACGGGGCGGGCGGCGGCCCGGCGGGGTAGGCCGGGCGGGGCCGCCCGAACCGGCCGCCCGAACCGGCCGCCCGTACGGCTACTCGAACAGGTCGGGCTGCTCGCGGGTGATCTGGTCGTAGAGCGGCTGGTAGTTGATCCAGCCGACCAGGTCGTTGCCGATCTGCTCGTGGGTGAGGACGGCGTTGTCGTGCTCGATGGGGACGACCTGCCCGGCGGCCTTGGCGAGGAGCTGCACCTGGCAGGAGCGCTCCATCGTGATGAACCACCAGGCGGCGGCGTCCACGGTGTCGCCGACGGTGAGCAGCCCGTGGTTGCGCAGGATGACGGCCTTGTGCCCGCCGAGGGCGGCGGCGATGCGCTTGCCCTCCTCCAGGTCGGTGACAACGCCGGTGTAGTCGTCGAAGAGGCCGTGGTCCTGGTAGAACGCGCACACGTCCTGCGTGATCGGCTCCAGCTTCTGGCCGAGCGCGGACAGCGCGCGGCCGTAGGTGGAGTGGCTGTGCGCGGCGGCGACGACGTCCGGGCGGGCCTGGTGCACCTGCGAGTGGATCGCGAACGCGGCCTCGTTCACCGGGTAGCGGCCCTCGACGACCTTGCCCTGGTGGTTCACCAGGATCAGGTCGCTGACCTTGATGTGCTTGAACGACATGCCGAACGGGTTGACCCAGAAGTGGTCGGTGTGCTCGGGGTCGCGGGCGGTGATGTGGCCGGCCACGCCCTCCTCGAACCCGAACTTGCCGAATATGCGCAGCGCGGCGGCGAGGCGCTCCTTGCGGTGCCGGCGCTCGTCCGCGACGTCGTCGAACGAGGGCGGCAGCCGGAAGATCAGGTCGGTCGGCAGCTTCTCCAGGAACTCGTCCTCGTCGGACATGGGGGCCTCCTCCGGGTTCGCCTGCCCCCACCGAACACCATGCGGTGGCGGTGCGGCTAGACCGGCGGCGCCCAATCACCGCGGGGCCGGTTGTCCGGGCGGGACAACGGTGGCGCAGAATGTCGGGATGCAGAGCGGCGCGGGCGACCGGTTCCTCCGGTTGCTGACCGACCACGGCGACGACCCGGCGCTGCTGGAGGCGACGGTGCGCGCCGCCCGCGGCCGGTCCGAGCTGGTGGCGGCGCTGCCCGAGGAGGAGACCCGGCGGCACACCCGCGCGCTCGTGCGCGGCGTCGTGTCCGCGCTGCGGGACGGCGGCCCGAGCGAGGAGGTGCTCGCGGCGGCGGCGCGGCTCGGCTCGGACCGGGCCCGGCAGGGGGTGCCGGTCGAGGCGTTCCTGGACGGCTTCCAGGCGGCCCGCGCGCACCTCGTCCGGGCGGTCGTCGCCGGGGGCCGCCGGAGCGGCGTGCCCGACGCCGAGCTGCTGGACGGGGTGACCCGCATCGACGAGATCACCGCGGCGCTCGTCCACCGGATGGTGCAGGCGCACCGGGTCGCCGAGCTGGAGACGGCCCGTACCGCGCGGGAGGCCCGGATCCAGATGCTCCGGCGGCTGCTGCACGGCGAGCCGGTGGCGGTCCGCGCGCCGCTCGACCCCGCCGCGGCCTACCACTGCGTGGTGTCGGACGTGAGCGACCCGGAGGTGGCGGCGCGGCTGGAGGAGGAGCTGACCGCGGCGGCGCCCGGCCTGTGCGGGCTCGTGGACGGCCGGTTCGCCGCGCTGGTCCCGCGCCTGCCGGACCCGGCGCCGTCCGGGCCGCTGCTGGTGGCCGCGCCGCCCGCCCGGCCCGCCGGGGTCGCGCCGATGTACCGGCTCGGGCGCCGCGCGCTGCGGGCGGGCGCCGCCGCGGGGCTCACCGGGACGCGGGAGCTGGTGGACCTGGCGCTGCTCACCGCCACCGCGGCGGAGCCGGAGCTCGGCGGGCTGCTCGCCGCCGCGCTGCTGTCCGGGCTGGACCCCCGCGAGCCGTTCCACCGGGAGCTGGCCGAGACGGCGCTGGCCTACCTCGACCACGGCGGCCGGATCGAGCCGACGGCGGCGGCGCTGCACGTCCACGGCAACACGGTGAAGTACCGGATCCGCCGCTTCCAGGAGCTGACCGGGCGGCCGCTGCCGGACCCGGCGGGCGGGGCCGCGGTGGCGCGGACCGCGAACCGGTGGTGGGCCCTGCACCGCTGGCTCGCCGATGCAAGACCATGATGGAGCGAGGAGAAACGGAGACACGGGTGAACGCACCGAAGATCGGCGCCGTGCTGTGGCCCATGCGGTCGTGGCCGGAGGCGGGGGAGCTGTGGCGGCGGGCCGAGGACCTCGGGTTCCGGCACGCCTGGGTGTACGACCACCTGGCCTGGCGGGGGACGACGCCCTGGTACGACGCGTACACGACGCTGGCGGCGGCGGCCGCGGTCACCTCCCGGGTGCGGATCGGCACGCTGGTGACCTCGCCGAACTTCCGGCATCCCGTCCCCACCGCGCACGCGATCAAGACGATCGACCATGTGAGCGGGGGCCGGCTGACGGTCGGGATCGGGTCGGGCGGGACGCGCCGCACCAGCGACGCGGGCGTCCTCGGCGGGCCGGAGTGGTCGCCGGGCGAGCGCGCGTCCCGGTTCGCCGAATGGGTGGAGCTGCTCGACCGGCTGCTGGCCGAGCCGCGGACGACCTTCGAGGGGACGTACTACAGCGCGCGGGAGGTCGTGGAGGAGCCCGGCTGCGTCCAGCGCCCCCGGGTGCCGTTCCTCATCGCGGGGGACGGGCCGCGCGGGATGCGGCTCGCCGCCCGGTACGGCACGGGCTGGGTGACCAGCGGCCACGCCGAGGGCAGGAAGCCGCAGGAGGTCGTCCGGACCCGGCTCGCCGCGCTGGAGGCCGCCTGCGCCGAGGAGGGGCGCGAGCTCGACGACCTCGTCCTCCTGACGGGGTTCTCCGGGGAGCCGTGGCTGGAGTCGCCCGGCGCGTTCGCCGACCTCGCGGGGCGGTACGCGGAGCTGGGCATCACCGAGATCGCGCTGCACTGGCCGCGCCCGGGGAGCCCGTTCGACGCCGACATGAAGGTGTTCGAGGCCATCGCCGCCGAGTACGGGGCCGCCGGGTACGGGGCCGCCGGGTACGGGACGGCCGAGCCCGGCGGGGCCGGCTGATGCCGTTCGTGCTGCTGGCGTTCGCGATCGCGTTCGAGGTGACGGCCACGCTGGCGATGCGGGCGTCCGAGGGGTTCACGCGGCTGTGGCCGTCGCTGATCGTGGTGGGCGGGTACCTGGTCTCGTTCGCCTTCATGGCCAAGGCGCTGACGTCGCTGAACGTGGGCCCGGTGTACGCGATCTGGTCCGCGCTCGGGACGATCGGCGCGTTCGCGGGCGGCGTGCTGCTGTTCGGCGAGCAGCTCAAGCCGCTCACGGTCGCCGGCGCGGTGATCATCGTGATCGGGGTCGTCGTGATGAACCTCGGCGGCGGGGTTCATCAGGGCTGAGGCCGCTCCCGGCGCGTCCCCTCAGGCCCGGTCCGCGCGCCGGGTCAGGCGGGCTCGGCGAGGGTGGTGACGCGCTGCTGCTCCAGCTGGCCGCCGATCAGCTCGGTGGGCGTGCAGCCCGACAGGGCGCGGAACTCGCGGTTGAGGTGCGCCTGGTCGTAGTAGCCGGCGGCGGCCGCGGCGGCGGCGGGCCCGGCGCCGCCGGTCAGCAGCTCGACGGCGCGCCGGAACCGCAGCACCCGCGCCATCACCTTGGGCGGCAGCCCCACCTGCTCGCGGAACCGGTGGGTGAGGTGCTTGCGGCTCCAGCCGACGTCGGCGGCGAGGCCGCCGACCGTGACTTCGGCGCCGCCGTCCAGCAGCCGCCACGCCCGGGCCACCTCGGGGTCGGGGACGGGCCCGGCGTCGAGGCGGCGCAGCAGGAAGCCGTCGAGCAGGTCGAAGCGGGCGGCCCAGGACGGCGCCTCGGCGAGGCGCTCGACCAGCACCCGCGCCTCGCCGCCGAGCAGGTCGGGCAGCTCCACGGCGGCGTTGGTGAGGCGGGCCATCGGGACGCCGAGCAGCGAGTAGGCGCCGAGCGGGGTCACGTCGAGCTGGATGCCGCGCTGGCCGCCGGGGCTGAGGTACATGCCGTGCCCGTCGTGCATGCCGGCCACGAACGACCCGTACGCGCGGTCGCCGACGCCGGGGTCGGGAACCGCCAGGTGCAGCGGCGGGCCGAGGTTGAGGATCACGACGGTGGTGCGGGTGGGCAGCGTCCGCATCCGGGTCGGGACGGTGAGCGTCTCCCAGTAGCCGTCGTAGGAGCGCAGGAACGGGCGCAGCGCCGGGTGGGGGCGCCCCTGCGCCAGGAACCAGCCGCCCCTGTCGGTGACCGTGACCGGTCTGTCCGCCATGCTCCCAGTCCTACCACGCGGGGCCGACGGAACCGCCTACTCGTACATCTGGCCGCACACCGCGATCCGCGCGAGGTCGCCCCAGGTCATGGTCGTGATCGGGCGGACGTAGGAGCGGGCCGGGGGCTCCCCGGGACGGGGCGGCAGCGGCACCCGGGCGCCGTCGGCGGCGTCCCAGCCGCCGAGGCTGCCCGCGACCGCGCACTCCAGGTACGTCGCCGGGTCGAAGTTGTACCAGCGGGCCGGGGTGGCGCGGGCGCCCGAGCCCGGCGGCCGGGGCGCGTCGGCGCCGAACCGGGCCCGCGGCCCCGGCGGGTGGGCGAGGAAGTCCTCCAGGTCGGCGATCTGCGACAGCAGGACCCGCTCCCAGTCGGCGTACCCGTCCGGCTCGGGGCCGGGGAGCGAGAGGTCCTTGCCCGTCCAGGCGGGGTCGAAGTCGGCGGGCGGGGTGGTGGACGCGGCGGCGAACATCGCCGCGACGTCGTCGGGCTCCAGCCGGGACCGGTCACTCAGCGGAGCGCCGACCTTCCACAGCGAGCGCAGGAACGCCGACAGCGACCAGGACGCCGCGCGGGCCTCCTGGCCGAGGTGCAGGAAGACCAGGTACAGGTCGCGGTTGGTGCGGACGGCGGGCTCGGCCGGCCCCTCCACCCAGTACGACTGCTTGTGCGGGACGCCGCTCTCCAGCACCAGGACCTGCGCGAGCGCCGCGATGCGCGAGTCGTGGGCGGCCACCCGGAAGGTGTTGCCGAGATCGTCCTGGCGCATGACGTCCCAGGTGTGCATGCGGCTCCCTCACAGGTCGCGGTGCCTACTCCACGGCCCCCGCACAAAAAAGTGTGCCATTCCGGACGCCGACCGCTAGTAGTGGCCATGTCACTTTCCGGACTCGAAGTCGTGACTTTCCGCTCATGCACTACGCGGCGGAGACGGGTACGGGCCCGGCGTCCGGCGCCGGGCCCGTACCCGTCGGTCCCGCTCAGAGCTTAGAGCGGTGGATCACCTGCAGCTCGGTGAAGCCGTACAGGCCCCACGGCCCGTTCTCGACGCCGACGCCGCTCCACTTGAACCCGCCGAACGGCTGGCTGGGGGAGAGCGCCAGGTGCGTGTTGACCCACGCGGTGCCGCACTCCAGCCGCCCGGCGACCTCGGCGGCGCGGTCGGTGTCGGTGCCCCACACCGAACCCGACAGCCCGAAGTGGGTGCCGTTGGCGCGGGCGAGCGCGTCCTCCAGGTCGGTGTACTTCACGATGGGCAGCGCGGGGCCGAACTGCTCCTCGTCCACGATCCGGGTGCCGTCGGAGACGTCGGCGAGGATCGTCGGCTCGAAGAAGTAGCCGGGGCCGTCGATCGGCTTTCCGCCGGCGGCGGCGCGGGCGCCGCCCGCGAGCGCGTCGGCGACCAGCTCCGACACCCGCTCGTACTGCGGCTTGTTGTTGACCGGCCCGTACTGGACGCCCTCGTCCATGCCGTTGCCGACCTTGGCGGACCTCGCCCGCTCGGCGAGGGCGTCCACCACGTCGCCGTAGAGCGCCTCCGGCACGTACACGCGCTTGATCGCCGAGCAGACCTGGCCGTTGTTCTGGAACGCCGCGCCGAACAGCCGGTCGGCGACCGCGGCCGGGTCGGCGTCGTCCAGCAGGATCGCCGGGTCGTTGCCGCCGAGCTCCAGCGTGACGCGCTTGAGGTCGGGGGCCGCGGCCGCGGCGACGCGCTTGCCGGTCGCCACGCTGCCGGTGAAGCTGATCTTGCGCGGGACGTCGTGCGAGGTCATCCAGGCGCCGAGGTCGTCGCCGCCGGTGACGACGTTCAGCACGCCGGGCGGCAGCACGTCCCGCAGCACCTCGCCGAGCTTCAGGCTGGACAGCGGGGTGAACGGGGACGGCTTGAGGACCATCGTGTTGCCCGCGAGCAGCGCCGGGGCGATCTTCCACACCGCGAGCAGCAGCGGGAAGTTCCACGGGGTGATCGCCGCGACGACGCCCATCGGGCGGCGGACGACCTCGACCAGCGCGTTGTCGTCGTCCTGGATGACCTCGCGGGGCAGCTCCAGGTCGGCGAAGTACTTCAGCCACACCCCGGCGCCGACGACCTCCATGGTCCCGTCGGCGAGCGGCTTGCCCTGCTCCAGGGTGAGGATGCGCCCGATCTCCTCGGACCGGGCGAACAGGACGTCGGCCGCCGCCTGCAGCGCCTTGCGCCGCGCGGCCTCGTCGCGGCGCCAGTCCGCGTAGGCCGCCTGCGCCGCGGCCATCGCCGCGTCGAGCTGCTCCCGGGAGGCGTCGGGCGCCTGCTCGGCCACCTCGCCGGTCGCCGGATTGATCACCCCGAAGGTGCCGGGCGCGTCGGCCGCCGCGCCGTCGATGGTCATCGAGAAGGTCTCGGACACCGTTGATCCTCCGCTCAGGGGGTTACCGAACGAGATTCAGTATTCACCCTCGACGCCCGTCTGACGAGACGTGCCCGCCCCGGACCGCGTCCGGGGCGGGCACCGCGGGGTCGCGGACCGCGCGCCGTCACCCGGCGCAGACGCGGTCCAGCAGGTCCCGGTAGCCGCGCAGCGCCAGCCTGAGGCGCTCGGTGTCGGCGCCCGCGCCGCCGTCCAGGCCGTCCGACAGCGACCGGCGGCGCGCGGCGAGCGCGCGGCCGAGGGCCTCGGCGGCCTCGGCGGCCAGCTCGTCCGCCCGGCGGACCGCGCCGCCCGGGTCGTCGACGAACGCGGACTGCACCTCGTGCCAGCGCTCCCGGAACCGCTCGGCCTCGGCCGGGTCGAACAGCCTCTCCGTGCCCGCGGCGGGCCCGGAGGCCGCGGTGGGTGCGGCCTGGTCGGCGGGTGCGGCCTGGTCGGTGGGCGCGGCCGTGCCGGTGGGGTCGGTCGGGCCGGTGAGCTCGGCTGACTCGGATGACTCGGTGGGCTCGGGGGGCGCCGTCGGGCCGGAGGCCGCCGGGGGTTCGGGGGCCAGGGCCGGCATCGGGTCGGGGGAGGTGTCGGGCACCGGTTGCGGTGCGTCCGTCACGGGGGTCTCCGGTGCGGTACCGGCGACGCGGGTGTCGCCGGACCCGCCCTGGGCCGGGGCCCGTCCATCGTGCCGCATGTGCTTCATCGGGGGTCAGCTCCTCGGGGTCCGGGTGGTGGGGGTCTGCGCCTCGGGCGCGGGGCCGCCGGCGGCGTGCCGGCCCACCCGCTCGTGGCCGGTCCGCTCGTGACCGGTCCGCTCGTGGTCGGCTGCGTGCCCGTCCCGTGCGTGGTCGGCGGGTGCGTGGCCGGTCCGGCCGTGGCCGGGCGCGGCGAGGAGCTCCTCGAACAGGGCGCGGTAGTGGACCATGGCCTGCCGCAGGTCCTCGGTGGACGCCTCGTTGGACGCGGCCTTGCCGCTGATCGCGTGGGCCCGCCGGTAGTGCTCCAGCGTGCGGCCGTGCTCCACGGACAGGTGGGCGGCCTTGTCCTCGAACCCCTGCGTGGGGTAGCCGCGCTCGCCCATCACGATCGTGACGAGCCCGTCGGCCTGCTCGACCGCCGCGGCCGGCGTGTCGACGAACCGCTCCTGAACGCGGACCCACTGCTCGTGGTACTGCTCGCGCTTGCCCGGGTCCAGCTCCCGCAGCTCCAGCTCCTCGTGGCGCCGCTCGCGGGAGAGCAGCTCCCGTTCGGCCGCCGAGCGGCCGCCCGCGTCCCGCACGGCCCGGTCGTACTCGGGGCCGAACCGCCCCTTGAGCCGCCGCGTCCGGGACCTGGTGCGGGCCAGGTGAACCGCGGCCACGACGGCGGCGACGGCGATTACGGCGATGACGACCCATATCGCGGTCGACATGGTCTCCTCCAGCGTGCGTCGGACAGGATGGAACCGCGATGCCCTATCAATGGCGTTCAAAACGAACCACCAAGAAACGGTCATCCGCTCCGACCGGGTGCGGGCCTCGCCAGGGGCGGTCCCGGACAAGGTCATCTGAGTTGATTTACTGCGCTATGCCCGACTCGCATGTTGTGATTGGGGGCGCTACCGGATACCTGCGCGCCCGGCGGGCGGGCGCGCGTGAATGGATGTGATGCGCGGTGCGCCACGCGTTCGGCTTCGTCCTCGGCGTCCTGCTGACCCCGGCGCTGCTGTACGGCGCGGCCTGGGGCTACGTCCAGGCCGGCCGGTCCTTCGACGGCACCGGGCAGGAGATCACCGACCGCACCCGCATCTACGGAGCGTTCGCCCTGCTGGCCGCCGTCGGGCTGGTGATGGGCGTGATCATCGTCGCGCGCTGGGCGTCGCCGCTGGTCTCGCTGGTGCCGGCGCTCGCGCTGCTCGGCCTGTCCGGCTACTTCCTGGTGGACCCCGGCGCCGTCCTCGACCTGCCCGGCCGGGTGCCGCCGGCGGGGGACCTGGACGCCGGGCTGCGCATGCTGCTCGGCTCCGGCCTGTACGCGATGATGGGCCTCGCGCTGCTGATGCCGTCGTGGGCGCCGCGCCGCTGGAGCTCCGAACGCGACGACGACGCCGCCGACATCGACTTCTACCAGTCGATGGAGCGCGGCGGCCGCGTCCGCTGAGGCGGCCGCCCGCCCGGGACGCGGCGGGGACACTGCGGGGACACCGCGGGGACGCCACGGGGACACCACGGGGACGCCGCTACGGCGCCACCGGGCGCCCGGGGCGCCCGTACGCGTGGTCGCCCCGGTAGAGCGCGGCGAGGACCTCCTCGATCCCGGACTCGCGCAGCGCGATGTCGCGGACCTCGTGGACCCGGGCCAGCTCGGCGATGACCGCGGCCGCGTTCGCCGAGCGCGGCAGCCGCAGCCACTGCCGCGGCCCCTCGACACGCTCGGCCCGGATCCCGTCCAGCCCGATCGGCGGGCCGGGCCGGGCCAGCTCGACGACCAGCAGCCGCTCGGCCGCCACGGTGCGGCGCAGCGCGTCCAGCCCGCCGTCGAACGCCAGCCGCCCGTGGTCGATGATCATGACGCGGCGGCAGAGCCGCTCGATGTCGCCGAGGTCGTGGGTGGTCAGCAGGATCGTGGTGCCGCGCTCGGCGTTGATGCGCTCCAGGAAGTCGCGGACGGTCGCCTTGCTCACCACGTCCAGGCCGATCGTCGGCTCGTCCAGGACGAGCAGCTCCGGGTCGTGCAGCAGCGCGGCGGCGAGGTCGCCGCGCATCCGCTGGCCGAGGCTGAGCTGCCGGACTGGGGTGTCCAGGAACGGCTCCAGCTCCAGCAGCGCCGTCAGCTCGGCGAGCCGGGCCCGGTGCGCCGCCGCCTCCACCCGGTACAGCCGCCGGACGAGGGCCAGGCTGTCGCGCAGCGGCAGGTCCCACCACAGGGTGGTGCGCTGCCCGAACACCACGCCGAGCCGGCGGGCGAGCGAGGTGCGGCGCCGCGACGGGTCCAGCCCGCACACCCGCAGCCGGCCGGACGAGGCGGTGAGGATCCCGGTCAGCATCTTGATCGTGGTGGACTTCCCGGCCCCGTTCGGGCCGAGATACCCGACGAACTCGCCCGGCTCGACGGTGAACGACACGCCGTCCACGGCGCGCACGGTCCGGCGGGCCCGGCGCAGGCCGCCCGCGCGCGCCCGGACGGTGAACGACTTGACGACGTCCGCGGCCTCGATCATCGGCACCGGCCTCAGCTCCCTGTCGATCGGTAGTGCCGCAGCCCCGCCCGCCACGCCGCCGCGCCGAGCGCGCACACCGCCACGGCGACCGCCGGCGAGGCGAACCGCGCCGCAGCGGGCAGCCCCAGCGGGTCGGGGCGGTCCAGGATGTACAGCGCGGGCTGCCAGTTGACGAACGCCAGCGGCACGATGAACGTCACACCGCGCACGAAGTCCCGGGCGAACACGGTCATCGGGTACTGGGTGAGGAACGCGCCGCCGTAGGTCACCGACTTGCCCGCGCCGTGGACGTCGACCACCACGAACTGCACCGCGCCGGTCAGCACCCACAGCCCGCCGAAGATCGCCGCCCCGGACAGCACCATGACCGGGACCATCGCGATCCGGCCGGGCGTCCACCCGATGTCCGCCGCGGCGACCGCGTACACCAGCACGGTGACCGCCGGGACGAGCTTGCCGAACCGGCGGGGCGAGAACTCCTCCGTCGCGACCTGGACGAGCGGGCTCACCGGCCGCACCAGCATCGCGTCGAGGGTGCCCTGCCGGACGTGGTGCCCGAGCCGCTCGGTCGTGCCGAGCAGGATGTCGGAGATACCGAACGCCAGCGCGGAGGTGCCGTAGAGGAACAGCACCTCGGGCGCGGAGAAGCCGGCGATGCTCGGCGCGTGCGCGAACAGCAGCACGATCGCGGCCACGTCCAGCCCGGTGACGGCCGCCGTGGTGAGGGCGAGCAGCACCATCGACACCGGGTACTGCGCCGCCGCGCGGATCCACGTCCAGGCCAGCAGCCCGTACATGCGGACCGTCCCGGCGGCCGCGGGATCAGCCACCGTGCACCACCAGCTTCCGGCGGGCCGCCCGCGTCAGCAGCGCCCCGGCGGCGAGCAGCGCCGCCGCCCAGGCCGCCTGGAACGCCAGCGCGCCGAGCAGCCCGGCGCCGGTGTGCCGGCCGAGGAACACGTCCGCCGGCACCTGGACCTGCGCGGACCACGGCAGGGCCCGCGCGACGTCGCCGAGCCGCCCCGGGAAGACGACCAGCGGGAGGATCATGCCGGAGAAGAACAGCGACATCACGAGCGTGACCGCCTGCAGGCCGCGGTCGTCGTGCAGCCAGAACATCCCGAGCGCGACCATGTAGCGCAGCGCGAAGCCCACCGTCACCGCGAGGACCAGCGCCACCGCGAACGCGGCGAGGTGCGCGGGGCCGGGCGTCCGGAACGGGAAGACCAGGGCCCCGGCGACCAGCGGCGGGCCGCCGCGCAGCAGCAGGGATCCGGCCGCGCGGCCGAGGTCGTCGGCGAACCACCAGCCCTGCAGCCCGACCGGGCGGTACAGGTCGATCGCCACGTCCCCGTTGCGGATGCGCTCGGTGAGGTCCATCCCGCCGAACACCTGCACCGGCCCGATCAGCGCCTGGGTGAGGAAGCAGAAGGTGACGGCGTCGGCGGCGTCGTACCCGCCGAGCGACGGCCGCACGGTCCACAGGGCGAGGAGCACGTAGGCGCGCATGAAGCCGAACAGGGTGTTGGTCACCGCCTCGGTCAGCGAGCCGAGCGGGTACGAGGTGTGCCGGCGGAAGCCGTACCACCACACCCACGGAAGGACCCCCACTTGCCGGAATGCTAGGGCGGCGGAGCACCGCTTACCGCGTATTCCGCCACAGAACCGGCCCCCGGCGGGGCGCCGGGGGCCGGTTCCGCGCGAGGGCCGGTCAGCCCTGCGGCAGCTCGGGCTTGATGGGGGAGTAGAGCCAGTCGTTGAAGAAGGTGCTCAGGTCCTGCCCGGCGATCCGCTGTGCGAGCGAGGTGAACTGCGCGGTGCGCGCGTTGCCGTACTTGTGCGTCGCGTACCAGGTGCGCAGCAGGGTGAGGAACGCCTCGTCGCCCATCTTCTCCCGGAGGAACTGCAGCATCATGCCGCCGCCGTTGTAGACGCGGTCGTTGAACATGGTGTCGCGCTGCGGGTCGGCCGTGATCACCGACCAGAACGGCCGGCCCTCGCGGTCGGGGAACGGCCGGGCGGCGTAGGTGGCGCGGGCGGCGTCGTGGGCGCTCCGCCCGCCCGTCAGCTCGGTGTAGTACCAGGCGGACCAGGTCGCGAAGCTCTCGTTGAGCCAGATGTCCTTCCACTGCGCCGGGGACACCGCGTCGCCGAACCACTGGTGCGCCAGCTCGTGCGCGATCGTCCCGGTGCTGCGCACCGCCGAGTAGACGGGCTTGCTCTGCGTCTCCAGCGAGAACCCGAGCGGCTGCCCCTCGTAGCGGGCGTCGTCGGCGATCGCGCCGGTGCTGCCGAAGGGGTAGCGCCCGAACGCCTTCGACCACAGGTCGGTGACCTCGGCGGTGGTGCCGTGGAAGAAGTCCACCGCGTCCGGCTGGTCCTTGAGCAGGACGGGGTCGACGGCGGTGTAGCTGGGCACGCCGCCGGGTGTGCGGCCCTGCTTCACGACCCACTTGCCGATGTCGATCGTGGTGAGGTAGCTCGCCATCGGGCTGTCCTCGCGCCAGCGGAACACCTCGGCCCGCGTCTTGCCGGGACGCCGGCTGAACGTGGACACGGCTCTGCCGTGCCCGGTCAGGCGCCCGTTCGCGACGGCCGTCAGGCCCTCCGGCACCCTGAGCGTGTAGTCGTAGGTCGCCTTGTCGTTCGGGTGGTCGTTCACCGGGAACCAGGTGTGGGCGCCGTTCGGCTCGCCGCCGACGAACGCGCCGTCGGGGGTGTGCAGGAACCCGTACGGGGAGCCGAACACGATCGGGGAGCCGACGATGGTCTGCGGGACGCCGCCGTACTTGACGACCGTCCGGAACACCGACCCCTTCCGCACGCCGTGCCGCGGCGTGATGATCAGTTCCTGGCCCTGCCGCCGGTGCTGGGCGCGCTGACCGCCGACCCAGATCCGCTCCACGTCCATGCCGGACAGGTCCAGGTCGAACCGCGACAGGTTCTGGGTGGCCCGCGCGGTGATGGTCACGGTGCCGTCGAGCTGGTCGTGGTCGGGATCGTAGGCGAGGTCCAGCGAGTAGTGCCGGACGTCGTAGCCGCCGTTGCCCTCCAGCGGGAAGTAGGGGTCGCCGACTCCGGGGGCGCCGGGGGTGAAGCGCCCGTGGCCGTGCCCGGCGGAGTCCGCGGCGGCCGCGGGGGCCAGCGCGACGGTGCTCACGGCGGCGACGGCGATCGGCAGCATCCGGCCGGGGATCGCCCGGGACCGGATGGACCGGGGGTGACGCGCCATCAGGGATCCTCTCTCGGAGTGATCAACTAGCGCGCTCACGATGCGCCCAATACCGGGCGTTGTCGAGGTGACTTGCCGCATGTGGCCGGATCACCGGCGTGTCACCGGGGCGGCGGGAGCGGTCCCGGAGGGCCCGAGGACACCGTAAGGCCCCCGCGGGTGTAGGGACGCGGGGGCCTTCGGGGCCTAGGGGTGGGGCGGGAAGGACGGGCCGGCCGTGCCCGGGAGCGCGGCCGGCCGGGGCGGATCAGTGGAACTGGCCCTCTTCCGTGGAGCCCTTGAGGGCCGTGGTGGAGGAGTCGGGCGCGATCGCGGTGCTGACCATGTCGAAGTAGCCGGTGCCGGCCTCGCGCTGGTGCTTGACCGCGGTGAAGCCCTTCTCGGCCGCCGCGAACTCGCGCTCCTGCAGGTCGACGTAGGCGGTCATGCCCTCGCGGGCGTAGCCGTGGGCCAGGTCGAACATGCCGTAGTTGAGCGCGTGGAAGCCGGCCAGCGTGATGAACTGGAACTTGAAGCCCATGTGGCCGAGCTCGCGCTGGAACTTGGCGATGGTCGCGTCGTCCAGGTGCGCCTTCCAGTTGAAGGACGGCGAGCAGTTGTAGGCGAGCATCTGGTCGGGGTACTCGGCCTTGACCGCCTCGGCGAACTTGCGGGCCTGCTCCAGGTCCGGGGTGCCGGTCTCCATCCAGATGAGGTCGGAGTACGGCGCGTACGCCTTGGCGCGGGCGATGCAGGGCTCGATGCCGTTGCGGACCCGGTAGAAGCCCTCGGCGGTGCGCTCGCCGGTGATGAACTCGCGGTCGCGCTCGTCCACGTCCGTCGTGATCAGGGTCGCGGCCTCGGCGTCGGTCCGCGCGATGATCAGGGACGGCACGCCCGAGATGTCCGCCGCGAGGCGGGCGGTGTTGAGCGTCTTGATGTGCTGCGAGGTCGGGATGAGGACCTTGCCGCCGAGGTGGCCGCACTTCTTCTCGGAGGCCAGCTGGTCCTCCCAGTGCACGCCCGCGGCGCCGGCGGCGATCATGCCCTTCATCAGCTCGAAGGCGTTCAGCACGCCGCCGAAGCCGGCCTCGGCGTCGGCCACGATCGGGGCGAGGAAGTGGGTGTCGCCCTCGCCCTCGGCCCACTGCACCTGGTCGGCGCGCAGGAGCGCGTTGTTGATGCGGCGGACCACGGCCGGGACCGAGTTCGCCGGGTAGATGCTCTGGTCCGGGTAGGTCTGGCCCGCCAGGTTGGCGTCCGCCGCGACCTGCCAGCCGGACAGGTAGATGGCCTTGAGCCCGGCCTTGACCTGCTGGACGGCCTGCAGCCCGGTCAGCGCGCCGAGGGCGTGGACGTAGTCCTCCTCGTGCAGGAGCTTCCAGAGCCGCTCGGCGCCGAGGCGCGCGAGGGTGTGCTCCTCCTGGACCGAACCGCGGATCCGCACGACGTCCTCGGCCGTGTAGGTCCGCTCGACGCCCTTCCAGCGGGGGTCGGACTCCCACTGTCGCTGCAGCTCCTCGGCTGCGCCCTTGAGGCGACTGTCGCTCATCATGTTGCCCTTCCGTGTCGTCCCCTGGGTGCTTGCCAACGACTATGCCCCGGCCGCAACCCGCTAATGAACTCGCGAGTAACGAAAGAACTGCGAAATTTCCGCTACGATGAACCCGTGACGACCTTGCGACCAGAAGAACCCCTCAACTTGACGAGCGACGTCGACCTCGTCACCTTCGGGCAGCGCCTCCGGCACCTGCGGCGCGCCCGCGGGCTGACGCTCTCGGAGCTCGGCGAGCGCGTCGGCCGCGCCCCGTCCCAGCTGTCGCTGCTGGAGAACGGGCGGCGCGAGCCGAAGCTGTCGCTGCTGCAGTCGCTGGCCGCCGCGCTGGAGTGCCCGGTGGAGGAGCTGCTGCGCCGGCAGCCGCCGAGCCGCCGCGCCCAGCTGGAGATCCAGCTGGAGGAGGCCCAGCGCGACCCGCTGTACCGGTCCCTCGGGCTCTCGCACCTCAAGGTCGGCAAGCGGATGCCGAACGAGGTGATCGAGCACATCCTCGCGCTGTACGGGGAGCTGAAGCGCAGCCGCACCAAGCCCACCGCGAGCCCGGAGGAGGCGCGCAAGGCCAACGCCGAGCTGCGCCGCCAGATGCACGAGCGCGGCAACCACTTCCCGGACATCGAGCGGGTCGCCGCGCAGACCCTCGACGCGGTCGGGTACCGGCGCGGCGCCGTCTCGCAGGGCCTGCTGATGACGCTGGTCGGCCACTTCGGGTTCAGCCTCCAGTACGTGCAGGACCTGCCCCGCTCCGTCCGGTCCGTCACCGACCTGCGCAACCGGCGGATCTACCTGGAGCGCGAGCAGCTCGGCATGCACACCCCGCGGACGATCCTGCTGCAGACCCTCGGGCACATCGCGCTCGACCACGACCAGCCGCGCGACTTCGCCGACTTCCTCCGCCAGCGCGTCGAGGCCAACTACTTCGGCGCGGCGATCCTGATGCCCGAGCGCAGCGTCGTCCCCTTCCTCCAGGAGGCCAAGGCGGCGCGGGAGCTGTCGGTGGAGGACCTGGCGGACGTCTTCTCCGTCTCCTACGAGATGGCCGCGCACCGCTTCACCAACGTCGCGACCCACCACCTCGGGCTCCAGCTGCACTTCACCAAGAACGACGAGAACGGCACCATCTACAAGGCGTACGCCAACGACGGCCTCGCGTTCCCGCAGGACGAGGACGGCGCGATCGAGGGCCAGCGGATGTGCCGCGAGTGGGCCGGCCGGCACGTGTTCGGCGCCGCGGACCGCTTCTCCGTCTACTACCAGTACACCGACACCCCCAACGGGACGTACTGGTGCCTCTCGCACATCGACCCCAGCCACGAGCGCGACTTCGCGATCACGCTGGGCGTCCGGTTCGAGGACTCGCGCTGGTTCCGCGGCCGGGAGACGACCCGGCGGGTCAAGTCGGCCTGCCCGGACGGCGACTGCTGCCAGCGGCCCCCGCAGGAGCTGTCGGACCGCTGGGAGGGCATGGCCTGGCCGTCGGCGCGCGCGCACTCGCACGTCCTGTCCGTGCTGCCGCCCGGTGCCTTCCCCGGCGTGGACGACGCCGACGTCTACGAGTTCCTCGACAAGCACGCCGCCGAATGACGGGCGTGTTGCGCCCGCGTCAACTCTTCGGGTCGGTTCGTTGCCTCCCGTCCCACAGGTGAATGATCTGGGAGGATTTGGCGTTCCCTAGTCAGTGAGGGGCGTTCCGTCCGGGACGCGCCAGAGGGGAGGGGGACCGCGTGCTGCCCGAGGTCGCGTCGTGGTTGGCCCGCCGCACCAGCACGGCGGCGGACTGGCCGCCGCGCCTCCTGCTGGACGCCAAGGGCGACACCCGGATCAGCGTGGTGCTGCCCGCGCGCGACGAGGAGGCCACCGTCGGCGCGATCGTCGCGGCGATCCGGACCGACCTGGTCGAGCGGATCCCGCTCGTGGACGAGATCGTCGTGGTCGACTCCCGCTCCACCGACCGGACCGCCGCCGTCGCCGCGGCGGCGGGCGCCGAGGTGGTCGCGCAGGACGCCGTCCTGCCCGGGCAGGGCCGCATGTCCGGCAAGGGCGAGGCGCTCTGGAAGTCCCTGTACGCGACCTCCGGCGACCTGCTGGTGTTCATCGACGCCGACCTGCGCGAGTTCACCTCGTCCTACGTCACCGGGCTGCTCGGCCCGCTGCTGGCCGATCCGGCCGTCGGCTACGTGAAGGGCTGCTACGACCGCCCGCTGGTGGACGGCGGGCGGCGCGTCGAGGGCGGCGGCGGCCGGGTCACCGAGCTGGTCGCCCGCCCGCTGATCAACATGCACTGGCCGCTGCTCGCCGGCGTCATGCAGCCCCTCGGCGGCGAGTACGCGGGCCGGCGCGCGCTGCTGGAGCGGCTGCCGTTCGTCACCGGCTACGGCGTGGAGCTCGGCCTGCTGCTGGACGTCTACCAGCACGCTGGGCTGGACGCGATCGCGCAGGTCGACCTCGGCCGCCGGGTCCACTCCCACCAGTCCACCGAGGCGCTCGGCGCGATGTCCGGGCAGATCATGCAGACGGCCTGGTCGCGGCTGGAGCGGCACGGCCGGATGATCCCGCTGGAGGCCCCCTCCACCGCGCTCACCCGCTTCCATCGCGGCGCGGACGGCCACGACGCCCGCACCACCGACGTCGCCGTGGGGGAGCGCCCGCCGATGGCCGAGGTCCCCGGCTACGCCGCCGCCCGCTCCTTCTCCCCGGGCACGCGCTGATCCTTCGCGGGAGCGCGCTGAGCGTCTCCGGGCGCGCGCCGGCCGCGTTGTGACACCGGCCACCGTGTTACCCGCGGTAACGCCCGATGGTGCTACCGTTGGTAACAGCCATATTGGAGAAAGGGTCTATTAATCATGACGAGCGCGGAGCAGACGCCGTTCTCGCTGGAGCCCAGCGAGGACGTTCGCGAGGTCAGGGACTGGGTGCACGAGTTCGCCAAGGACGTCATCCGCCCCGCGGCCCAGGAGTGGGACGAGCGCGAGGAGACCCCCTGGCCGCTCATCCAGGAGGCGTCCAAGGTCGGCATCTACTCCCTCGACTTCTTCGCCACCCAGTGGCTGGAGCCGACCGGCCTCGGCATCCCGGTGGCGTTCGAGGAGCTGTTCTGGGGCGACGCGGGCATCGCGCTGTCGATCGTGGGCACCGGCCTCGCCGCCGCGTCCGTCGCCGCCGTCGGCACCCCCGAGCAGACCGCCGAGTGGGTGCCGCAGATGTTCGGCAGCGCCGACGACGTCAAGCTCGGCGCCTTCTGCGCGTCCGAGCCGGACGCCGGCAGCGACGTCGGCTCCATCCGCACCCGCGCCGTCTTCGACGAGGCCAAGGACGAGTGGGTGCTGAACGGCACCAAGACCTGGGCCACCAACGGCGGCATCGCCGACGTCCACGTCGTCGTCGCGTCGGTCCACCCCGAGCTCGGCAGCCGCGGCCAGGCCAGCTTCATCGTCCCGCCGAACACCCCCGGCCTGAAGCAGGGCCAGAAGTTCAAGAAGCACGGCATCCGCGCCTCCCACACCGCCGAGGTGATCCTGGACGACGTGCGCATCCCCTCCCACCTGATCGTCGGGGGCAAGGACAAGTTCGACGAGCGCATCGCCCGCACCCGCGAGGGCAAGAGCTCCAAGGGCCAGGCGGCGCTGAAGACGTTCGAGACGACCCGCCCGTCCGTCGGCGCGATGGCCCTCGGCGTCGGCCGCGCCGCCTACGACTACGCCCTGCAGTACGCGCGCGAGCGCGAGCAGTTCGGCCGCAAGATCGGCGACTTCCAGGCCGTCGCCTTCAAGCTCGCCGACATGAAGACCCGCCTGGACGCCGCGCGCCTCATGGTCTGGCGCGCCGCCTGGATGGCGCGCACCGGCAAGGACTTCGAGAACGCCGAGGGCTCGATGGCCAAGCTGATGGCCAGCGAGATGGCCGTGTACGTCACCGAGGAGGCCATCCAGATCCTCGGCGGCAACGGCTACACCCGCGAGTACCCGGTCGAGCGCATGCACCGCGACTCCAAGATCTTCACCATCTTCGAGGGGACCTCGGAGATCCAGCGCCTGGTCATCGGCCGCACGGTCACCGGCCTCCCGGTCCGCTGATGGCCGCACCCCGCGCCCGGCGGCGGCCCCGGCACGGCCGGGACCGCGCCGGCCGGGGCCGGGCCGCCGCCGGGCGACGCCGGTGTTGTCGCCGGGTAACACCCCCGATAGCGTGCCTTCCATGACGAGTGCGGCGGGCAGGCCGGGAGCGCGGCGCGACCCCGGCCGCCGCCGCGCCCTGCTGGAGGCCGCCGACCGGGTCATCCAGCGGGAGGGGCCGGAGGCGTCGATGGCCGCGATCGCGGCCGAGGCGGGGATCAGCAAGCCGATCCTCTACCGCCACTTCGGCGACAAGAGCGGGCTGTACCAGGCGCTGGCCGAGCGGCACACGCGCAAGCTGATCGAGGGCATCCGGGACGAGTTCTCCCGCGACGAGCCGATCCGCGACCGGACCCGCTCCACCATCGACACCTACCTGGCCACCATCTCCAAGAACCTCAACCTGTACCGGTTCCTGATGCACCGGGCGAGCGCCGAGGACACCGCCACGCACAGCGCGATGAGCACGATGATCCGCGACGTGAGCCGGGAGTTGGCCGAGGTGATGATCGCCGAGGGCGAGATGTCGGACCGCACCCGCGCCTACGTGTGGGGCCACGCGATCGTCGGCATGGTGCAGACCGCGGGCGACTGGTGGCTCGACCACGCCGCGGAGGTGTCCCGCGAGGACGTCGTGGACGGGCTCGTCGACCTGGTCCTCGGCGGGCTGCCCGCCGCCGCGTCCGGCGCCCGGGACGCCGCCGGGCCCGGCCCCGGCGGCCCGGTCGCCCGCTGAGCGGGCGACCGGGCCGGCGCGGGCCGCTGGGGCCGCGCGGGTCGGGGACGGGCGGTCAGGTGGTCCCGCTGAGGTCGAGCTCCTTGACCTTCGGGTCGCCCTCGTCGGCGAAGTAGTCGTGCGCGCGGGTGGCGTCGTCGCCGTCCGCCAGCTTGGCGGCCCGGCACACCAGCGTGCCGACCGCCGCCACCGCGACGTTGACGACGAGCGCCAGCACGCCGACGTAGATCGTCATCTTGGTGTCGAAGCCGAGGTCGCCGAGCGGGTAGGCCGACCCGCCGAAGTGCTCCTTGCCCTTCGCCGGGTTCGGGATCTGGTACAGCATCCACAGCCCGGCGAGCATGCCGCCGGCCCAGCCCGCGATCAGCGCGCCGCGGTGGAACCAGCGGGTCATCAGGCCGAGCCCGACCGACGGCAGCGTCTGCAGGATGATGACGCCGCCGATGAGCTGCAGGTCGATGGAGAACTGCGGGTCGAGCGCGAGGATGCAGGCCACCGCGCCGGCCTTGACGATCAGCGAGACCAGCTTGCTGACCGTGGCCTCCTGCTTGGCGGTGGCGTCCCGCCGGATGTACTCCTTGTAGATGTTGCGGGTGAACAGGTTCGCCGCGGCGATCGACATGATCGCCGCCGGGACCAGCGCGCCGATGCCGATGGCGGCGAACGCCACCCCGGCGAACCAGTCCGGGAACATGTGGTCGAACAGCACCGGGACGGCGGTGTTGCCGTCCGGCTTGCCGTCGGTGCTGATCGGCTTCACCTCGGCCGCGATCGCCATGTAGCCGAGCAGCGCGATCAGGCCCAGCACGAAGCTGTAGGCGGGCAGCGCCGCCATGTTCCGCTTGATCACGTTGCGGTTGCGGCTCGCCAGGACGCCGGTCACGCTGTGCGGGTACAGGAACAGCGCCATCGCCGACCCGAGCGCGAGCATCGCGTAGTTCAGCTGGCCGTCGCCGGCGATCGTGATGCCGTCACCGGGCGCGGGCGTCGCGTCGAACTTCGCCTTGGCCGAGTCGAAGATGTCGCCCCAGCCGCCGAGCTTCGCCGGGATGTACAGCACCGCGACGATGATGACCAGGTAGATCAGCACGTCCTTCACGAACGCGATGAGCGCGGGCGCGCGCAGGCCGGACTGGTAGGTGTAGGCCGCGAGGATCACGAACGCGATGATGAGCGGCCAGTGGCCGTTCACGCCCATGGTCTTCAGCACGGCCTCGATGCCGACGAGCTGCAGCGCGATGTAGGGCATCGTGGCGACGATCCCGGTGATCGCCACCAGCAGCGCCAGCGTCGGCGAGCCGAACCGCGCCCGGACGAAGTCGGCCGGGGTCACGAAGCCGTGCACGTGCGACACCGACCAGAGCCGAATCAGGAACAGGAACACCAGCGGGTACACGATGATCGTGTACGGGACCGCGAAGAAGCCCGCGGCGCCCGCGCCGAACACCAGGGCGGGGACGGCGACGAAGGTGTAGGCGGTGTAGAGGTCGCCGCCGATCAGGAACCAGGTGATCCAGCTGCCGAAGCTGCGGCCGCCGAGGCCCCACTCGTCCAGGCTGTGCATGGAGTCGGGGCGCCGCCACCGGGCGGCGACGAAGCCCATCCCGCTGACCAGCAGGAAGAGCAGGCTGAAGACGACGATCTCGGTGATGTGGTCGCTCGCCATCGGTCAGCCCCGCTTCCTGGTCAGCCGGTAGACGACGACCGTGCAGGCCACGCCGAGCGGGATGAAGGCGAGCTGGATCCAGTAGAAGGCGGGGAAGCCGGCCAGCCGGGGGGAGTCGCTGTTGAACAGGAACGTCAGCAGCGGGACCACGACCGGGACGACCAGCAGCCAGTTCCAGGCGCTGCGGTCGGAGCGGGCCTCGGGGGGCGGGGCGGTCGAGGCCGGTTCCTCGGGGGTGTCGGGAGTCAAGGGATTCCTCCTCGTGGTGCGTCGCGGGAGCGGCCCGTCCGGATCACGGGCGGGCCGCTCCCGGTGGAGCAGCCGGGCGAGATTACCCATCCAACGATCACGGTGTGATCTCGGCCACGGCACGACTTGGATGGATCGTTCCAGCAGATGGGACGGCAGGTCAGGGCCCGCCCCACCCGGTGTCAGGGGGCGGTCAGGCACCCCTGCCGGGCCGGGGGCGCCGCCGTCCCTCCCGGTTCTGGCGCGGGCCTTCCCGGTCCCGGCGCCGTCGTGGCGGGCGAGCTCCCGCGGCCGCGCTCCGTGGTAGCCTCGGGCGCATGCGAACCGCAGCCGCCCGGTGGTGGTGGCGCCGCTGAGGCGGCGCCGGTTCCTGCATGCTCAGACCAGGCGACCGCCCTCACCGGCGGTCGTTTTTGCGTGGTGCCGCCGGACGAGGGCCCGACATGAGGGGCCACCGCGGTGGAGACCGTCTCACATCAGCCGCTGACCAGCGAGTTCGTCACGGCCGGGGGCGTACGGGTGACCCGTACCGCCGTCCCCGTCGACTCCGAGCGCAAGTCCGACGTGCTGAACGCCCTCGTCCGCGCCGTGGGGGAGCGGCGCGGCGGCGTGCTCAGCTCCGGCATGGAGTACCCGGGCCGCTACAGCCGCTGGCACATGGCCTACGCCGACCCCTGCCTGGAGATCGTCGCGCGGGGGCGGGCGGTCGCCGTGCGCGCCCTCAACGAGCGCGGCCGGATCGTCCTGCCCGCCGTGGCCGCCGTACTGCGCGGCACCGGCGAGGTCCGCGCGGACGGGGCCGACCTGTTCGAGGTCTTCGTCCCGCCGGGCGAGGAGTTCTTCCCCGAGGAGGAGCGCAGCCGGCAGCCGACGGTGTTCACCGCGCTGCGCGCCGTCGTCGGCCTGTTCCGCTGCGACGACCCGCACCTCGGGCTGTACGGCGCGTTCGGCTACGACCTGTCGCTGCAGTTCGAGCCGCTGCGCACCCGGCTGGAGCGGCCGGACGACCAGCGCGACCTCGTCCTGCACCTGGCCGACGAGATGGTCGTCGTGGACCGCAAGCGCGAGACCTCGCACCGCATGTCCTACGAGTTCGAGGTCGGCGGGGAGAGCACGGCGGGCCTGCCGCGGGCCACCGAGCCGACGCCCGTCCCGCCGCGCGCGGCCGAGCTGCCGCCGCAGCCGGTCCCCGGCGCGTACGCGCGGATGGTGCGGGAGGCCAAGGAGAAGTTCGTCCGCGGCGACCTGTTCGAGGTGACGCCCGGCCACGCGATGCACGCCCGGTGCGACGCGCCCGCCGCGTTCTTCGAGCGGCTGCGCGAGACCAACCCGGCCCCGTACGAGTTCATGTTCAACCTGGGCGACGGCGAGTACCTGGTCGGCGCGTCGCCGGAGATGTTCGTGCGGGTGTCGGGCGACCGCGTCGAGACCTGCCCCATCGCCGGGACGATCAGGCGCGGCGGCGACGCGCTGGAGGACGCCGAGCAGATCCGCACGATCCTGGCGTCGGCGAAGGACGAGTCCGAGCTGACCATGTGCACCGACGTCGACCGCAACGACAAGTCCCGCATCTGCGTGCCCGGCAGCGTCCGCGTCCTCGGCCGCCGGCAGATCGAGCTGTACTCCCGGCTGATCCACACCGTCGACCACATCGAGGGCCGGCTGCGGCCCGGCTTCGACGCGCTGGACGCGTTCCTGACCCACATGTGGGCGGTCACCGTCACCGGCGCGCCGAAGGCGTGGGCGATGCAGTTCATTGAGGACCACGAGGACTCGCCGCGCCGCTGGTACGGCGGCGCGGTCGGCTGCGTCGGCTTCGACGGGTCGATGAACACCGGGCTGACGCTGCGGACGGCCCAGATCCGCGACGGCGTCGCGACGGTGCGGGCGGGGGCGACGCTGCTCTACGACTCCGACCCCGACGAGGAGGAGCGCGAGACCCACCTCAAGGCCGGCGCGCTGCTGGGCGCGCTCGCCGCGGTCGAGAAGGACGCCGAGAAGGACGCCGAGATGGGCGCGGAGGAGGCCGCGGAGGAGGCGCCGCCCGCGGCCCTGCCGGGCGACGGGCTCACGGTGCTGCTCGTCGACCACGAGGACTCGTTCGTCAACACGCTCGCCGACTACTTCCGCCAGCAGGGCGCGTCCGTGGTCACGCTGCGGCACGGGTTCCCGCTGCGCATGCTGGACGAGCACGCCCCCGACCTGGTGGTCCTGTCACCCGGCCCGGGACGCCCGGACGACTTCGGCACCCGCGCGCTGCTGGACGCCCTGGCCGAGCGCGACCTGCCGGTCTTCGGCGTCTGCCTCGGCCTGCAGGCGATGGTGGAGCACGCGGGCGGGGAGCTGGCGCTGCTGCCCGAGCCGTCCCACGGCAAGCCGGGCCAGGTGAAGGTCACCGGCGGCGGGCTGTTCGAGGGGCTGCCGGACGAGTTCACCGCGGCCCGCTACCACTCGCTGCACGCGACGCCGGACCGCGTGAAGGGGTTCCAGGTCACGGCGCTGACCGGGGACGTGGTGATGGCGATCGAGGACCCGGCCCGGCGGCGCTGGGCCGTCCAGTTCCACCCCGAGTCGATCCTCACCGCGGCGGGCGGCGCCGGGCACCGGATCGTCGCCAACGTGCTGCGCCTGAGCGGTCCGGGCGGCTGAACCGCCCGCGGGACCGGAGCGGTCCCAGTCCGCGAGCACGCCTGGTCCCCGAGCACGCCTAGTCCGCGAGCACGAGGGCACGGCGTGCGGAACCGGACCTGAGACCGATGCACGGGCCCGGTGCCGAGAGGGAGACTGGGCCATGGCCACGCCGCGCGGCGAGCGCGGTGACCGCCGTTATCCCAGGCGGGGGAGGGGCATCGCCCCCTTCCCCGTCCATAATCGGAAATTTCGGTCATCCGAAACGGGATTGTCGTTTCTTGGCGTTCTCTCGGGGGACGCCGGGAGTCATGATGACAATCCTGTGGCTCATCGCGGTCATCCTGGTGATCGCCGGCATCTATGTGATCCTCGCCCGCCGGGACCTCCTGTGGGGCATCGTGCTCATCGTCGTCGGACTGCTCGTCGGCCCCGGCGGCGTCAGCATATTCACCTGACCGAAACCGTCCCCCCGGAAATCCGCGCGCCCCGCCCGAACCCTGACGCGGACTGTCAGGTTTCCCTGCCAGAGTCGGCTCCATGAGCCGTGCACTGAAGGGGAAGACCGCACTGGTCGCGGGCGGGACGCGCGGCGCGGGCCGGGGCATCGCCACCGAGCTCGGCGCCGCGGGCGCGACCGTGTACGTGACGGGACGGACGACCCGCTCCGGGCGATCGGAGATGGACCGTCCCGAGACCATCGAGGAGACCGCGGAACGGGTGACGGACGCGGGCGGCGAGGGCATCGCCGTCCGCGTCGACCATCTCGACCCGGCCCAGGTCGCCGCGCTCGTGCGCCGCATCGACGCCGAGCGCGGCCGGCTGGACGTCCTGGTCAACGACATCTGGGGCTCGGACCACCTTTTCCAGTTCGGCAGGCCGCTGTGGGAGCAGTCCCTGGAGGACGGCCTCCGGATGTTCCGGCTGGCCCTCGACACCCACGCCGTCACCAGCCACCATGCCCTCCCGCTGCTGATCCGCGAGCCGGGCGGGCTGGTCGTCGAGGTGACCGACGGCACCGCCGAGTACAACGCGAAGTACCGCAAGGAGTGCGGCTACTTCTACGACATCGCCAAGACCGCCGTGCTGCGGATGGCGCTCGCCCAGTCCGAGGAGATCGCGCCGTACGGCGCGGCCGCCGTCGCGCTCACACCGGGGTGGCTGCGCTCGGAGGCGATGCTCGAGCACTTCGGCGTCACCGAGGCCACCTGGCGGGACGGCGCCGCCAAGGACCCGCACTTCGCCATCTCCGAGTCGCCCGCCCTCGTCGGCCGCGCCGTCGCGGCACTGGCCGCCGACCCCGACCGGGCGCGCTGGAACGGGCGGTCGCTGACCAGCGGCGGGCTCGCCCGGGTCTACGGCTTCACCGACGCCGACGGCAGCCGGCCCGACGCGTGGCGGTACATCACCGAGGTCGTGGACGCGGGACGCCCCGCGGACGTCACCGGCTACCGCTGACCGGCCGCCCTCCGCGCACACCGGCCCCGGGTCGCCACCCGGGGCCGTTTGGGGACGATCTGTCCGGTTATGGCGTGGAGGAGAGAAAGGAGAAGCCATGCCGATGACCGACAAGAGCGGCAAGCCCCGGAAGAAGGAGCTCCCCGGCACGCTCCAGCGCTCTCCCGAGGAGGCCCAGGAGACCTTCGCCAAGGCCCACGACTCCGCCGTCAAGACCTACGGCGAGGGCCAGCGGGCGCACCGCACCGCCTACTCCGCGCTCAAGCACAAGTTCGAGAAGCGCGGCGACCGGTGGGTGCCCAAGGGCCGCAAGGGGCCGTCCGACCCCCGGGCCAAGAACCCCGACGCCCGCCACGGCAAGGGCAAGAGCTTCGGCGGCGTGGACGTCGAGGGCAGCAGCAAGAAGGAGCTCTACGACCGCGCCGCCGGACTCGACGTCCAGGGCCGCTCGAAGATGACCAAGGAGGAGCTGGCCGCGGCGATCGCGCGCAAGCAGGACTAAGGCGAGCAGGACCGGGCCGAGCAGGACCGGGCACCGTACAGCTCCGCCATCCGCGCCGCGCTGCCCGCCATCCGCTCCCGCAGCTCCGGCGGCGCGAGGACCTCGGCCTCCGGGCCGAGCCGCAGCAGCTCCGACGCGGCGACCTCCGCCGACTCCACCGGCAGCGTCGTCACCACCCAGCCCCGCGCGTCGGGCTCGCCGGCCGCCTCCGCCGCGCGCCGGGCCGCGTACGGCTCCACCGCGTAGCGCAGCAGCCGCATCCCGGCGGGGGACAGCCGCACGGTCGCCTCCTCGCGCAGCAGCGAGCGGACGAACCCCGCCGCCGCGTCCCGCCAGTACGCGGCGAGGTCGAACTCCTCGTCCCGCTCGAAGACCGCGCCGTCCGGGCGGACCGCGGCGACCCGGTCGACCCGGTACGTGCGGTACGTCCCGCCGACCCGCGCGACCAGGTACCACGTCCCGCTCTTCAGGACGAGCGCGTACGGGTCGGCCGTCCGGACGACCTCCGTCCCCTTGCGCCGGTACCGCAGCTCGACGGTCTCGTCCTGCCACACCGCGCGGGCCAGCTCGCGCAGCAGCGGCGGCGGGCCGGACTCGCCGAACCAGCCGGGCGCGTCCAGCAGGAACCGCCGGCTCGCCCGCGCGGGTGCGTCCCGCAGCGCGGCGGGGAGCGCGGCGAGGACCTTCAGCTCGGCGGCCGCGAGCGCGCCGCCGCGGCCCATGTCCCCGGCCGGGCCGGGCAGCCCGGACAGGAACAGCGCCTCGGCCTCCTCGCGGGTCAGGCCGGTCAGCCGCGTCCGGTACCCGCCGACGAGCCGGTACCCGCCGCCGCGCCCCTGGTCGGCGTAGACCGGGACCCCGGCCGCCGACAGCGCCTCCATGTCCCGGTAGACGGTCCGCTCCGACACCTCCAGCTCGCGCGCCAGCTCGCCCGCCGTCATCGCCTCCCGCGACTGCAGCAGGAGCACGATGGAGATCAACCGGGCCGCGCGCACGCGCCCATCCTGCCGCACCGCGGGCCGCGCCGGCGGCCCGGGGCGGCATTCCTGACATTTTCCCGGCAGGTTCGCCGTCTTCGCCTGTCGGAGCGGCCGCGGGCGCTGTTAGCTTCGCGGCGTGACTTCCACCGAGACCACATCCATCGAGGCGTTCATCGACGCCCTGCCGAAGGTCGAGCTGCACGTCCACCTGGTCGGCTCCGCCTCGGTCCCCACCGTCCTCGAACTCGCCCGCCGCCACCCGGACGGGCCCGTTCCCGCGGACGAGCGCGCGCTGCGCGCCTTCTACGAGTTCCGCGACTTCCCGCACTTCGCCGAGGTGTACGAGGCGGTGTCCGGCCTCGTGCGCACTCCCGAGGACGTCGGCACCCTGGTCCTGGGCGTCGCCCGCGACCTCGCCGCGCAGAACGTCCGCTACGTCGAGCTGACCGTCACCCCCTACACCCACCAGCGGGCCGGGATGCCGATGCCCGCCGTCACCGAGGCCCTCGACCTCGCCGTCCGCGAGGCCCGGGAGCGGCTCGGCGTCCGCGTCGCCTACATCTTCGACATCCCCGGCGAGTTCGGTGCCGAGGGCGCCCGCGGCACCCTGGAGCACGCGCTGTCCCACCCGCCGGAGGCGCTCGTCGGGTTCGGGATCGGCGGCATCGAGCAGATGCGCGCCCCGCACCGCGACGCGTTCCGCGACGCGTTCGCCGCCGCCCGCGCCGCCGGGCTGCGCAGCCTGCCGCACGCGGGCGAGATGACCGGCCCGGAGACGATCTGGGAGGCGATCGAGGGCCTCGGCGCCGAGCGCATCGGCCACGGCACCAGCTGCCTGCGGGACCCGCGCCTCGTCGCCCACCTGCGCGAGACGCAGCTGCCGCTGGAGGTCTGCCCCACCTCCAACCTCCGCACCGGCCAGGTCGCGGACCTGGCCGCCCACCCCATGCCGCGGATGCTGGAGGAGGGCCTGTTCGTCACGCTCAACAGCGACGACCCGCCGATGTTCGACACGACCCTGACCGGCGAGTACCGCGTCGCCGCCGAGGTGTTCGGGCTGGGCCCCGCGGACCTGGCGGCCCTGGCCCGCAACGCGGTGGTCGCGTCGTCGCTCGGCGCGGCCGACCGCAAGGCGATCATCGACGACATCGACGCCCTGCTGTGACCTCCGGGACCGGCCCCGGGGCGCCCGCCCCGGGCGCTAGCCCCAGGCCATGCGCCGCCACGGGCTGCCGGGGTCCTCGGCGAGGATGCGGTGGCCGGTGAGGGAGCGGTCGTACCATTCGCCGAACTCGCCCTCGTCGAACCGCAGCATCCGGCCGAGGACGTACCCGGCGGAGAACGACCCCCACGACGTGTAGACCTGGTGGGCCCGGTGCCCGGCCGTGAGGACGCACTTCTCCGCCTCGTCGGCGTCGCAGTACCCGGCGGCCAGGCCCCAGCGGGCCATGTTCACCGCGCGCCCGAAGTCGTAGGCGTACACGCTCTCCACCCGCCCGTCGGGCGGGAGCAGGCCGTCCGCGCGGAACCGCGCCTCGTAGCGCAGGATCGCCCCCGACAGCGCGACGACCTCGCGGACGGTCTCCTCCCCGATGTCCCGCTCGCCGCACCAGGCGACGATCGCGGCGCGCCACTCCCGCTCCCCGGTGCCCCGCTCGCGCTGGTCCAGCACCATCTGGATCGCGGGGTCGCTGTTGCTCGCGTCGAGCAGCGCGTCCATCTGCTCCCGCCAGCCCTCGGCGTCGGTGACGCCCCAGTCGCGTTCCAGCAGCTCCTTGTCGCCGGGCTCGCCGCGCAGGGCGTTCCAGGGGGTCCCGTTCCCGACGGCCAGGTGCGCGCCGACGGCGAGCGCCGCCGCGAGCCGCCCCCACGGCGCGCTGTCGGGATCGGTGATGAGCACGTCGTGGTCCCGGTCGGGCCGCCGCTCGGCCTCGGCGAGCAGCGCGGCGACCTGCCGGTGGCCGTCGCCGCCCGGCGGCATCTGCGCGAGCAGCTCCCGCAGCGGCCGCAGCGCGTCCCGTGGCCGGGCGTCCCGGAGGATCAGCCGCGCCGCGTGCACCCCGGCGGCGCCGGACCGCTTGGCGTCCTGCAGCGCCCCGAACGCCGACATCGCGGCCCACGCGCGGCGGGCGGCCTCGCCGGTCCGCCCCGCGGCCGCGAGGACGTGCGCGGCCTGGGCGTCCAGCCCGGCGCGCACCTCCGCGGGCAGCGACGAGGCGCCGCGGTCGAGCGTGTCGACGACGCGCTGCGCCTTCGCCACGTCGCCCGCCGCCGCGAGGGCCCGCGCGTACCGGGCCCGCGCCGCCGCCGCGGCCGGCCACTCGCCCCGCGCCTCCATCGCGCCCGCGGCCTCCGCGAAGGCGGCCGCGGCCTCCGCGGACCGGCCCTGCCGCTCGTACTTGCGCGCGCGCTCCAGCAGAGCGCCCGGATCCCCCTGAACCATCATCAAACCCTCCGCACCGAACCGTACCGGTCCGGTGATCTGCGACACGCCCTGATCCCCACTGAGGGCCCGGAACGGTGCGAGGCCACCCGGCCGGGTCCGTTTCCGTTCCGTGGAGCTCGCCGGAGACCGTCCCCGTCCGCGACTAAGGTTGCGGGGGCGGTTCAGCCGAGATGAATGGGGGAGGCCGCGATGGCGGACGAGCACGCGATGGAGATCGAGTTCCGCAGCGACGTGGTGGTAGAGCTGATCAAGGCTGCGGCCTCGGACGCCGATGTCCTCTGGGCGGCGCGCGTGTCGACGAAGGGGGAGAACTCGCTGGCGGAGGTGGACGCCGACCCCGAGCGGTCGAAGGGGCTGATCAACTTCCTGATGCGGGACCGGCACGGCACCCCTTTCGAGCACTCGTCGATGACGTTCTACGTCAAGGCGCCGATCTTCGTGTTCCGGGAGCAGATGCGGCACCGGACGTTCTCCTTCAACGAGGAGAGCGGGCGCTACCGCAGGCTGGAGCCCGTCTTCTACGTGCCGGGACCGGATCGGCGGCTGGTCCAGGAGGGGAAGCCGGGCAAGTACGTGTTCGTCGACGGCAGCCCTGAACAGCACAAACTCGTCACAGAGGTGACGAAGGAGAGTTACCGGCAGGCTTATCGCGCCTACACGGAGATGCTCGAGGCGGGCATCGCGCGAGAGGTGGCCAGAAGCGTCCTCCCGGTCGGGCTCTACTCCTCGATGTACGTGACCTGCAACGCGCGCGCCCTGATGAACTTCCTGTCCCTGCGCGTCAAGCGGGAGGACGCCAAGTTCCCCTCGTTCCCGCAGCGGGAGATCGAGATGGTGGCCGAACAGATGGAGGCGGAGTGGGCGAAGCTCATGCCGCTGACCCACGCCGCCTTCGAGGCCAACGGCCGAGTCTGCCCGTAGGGCGAGGGCGCCACGGCCGAGTCTTCGGTGATGCGAGCCCGCCCGCGCTCCGGCAGCGGGCGGGCGCGTTCTGTCACACCTCCGTGCTTGATTGTCATCAAGACGTTTCGGAGGGTGACGGCATGGTGGCGGTGGACGGTTATGACGACCGGACGGACGTGTTGACCGCGAGTGGCTGGAAGCCCTGGCCCCTGGTGGACGGCACCGAGACCTTCGCGACCGTGGACCCCGCATCGCGAGCGCTGGGATACCGGGCTGCGACCGCCGTCTTCCACCGCGCGGTCAGCGGCCCGATGTACAGGGTCAGGTCGGAACAGGTTGATCTGCTGGTCGGCCCCGACCATCCCCTGTGGGTCCAACGGGTCGACACACGTGCGGCGAGGCGGGGAGAGCAGCCTTTCGGGATCGAGAGGCCGGGCGCTCTCCTTCACAAGCGCGTCCGCTACGACAAGACGGCGCGATGGCTGTCGGGCACCGAGGCGGATGTGGAGATCCCCTCCGTGAACCGGACCTGGACGCGTTCCGACAACGGCGCCCATTGCACGCGGAGCTACTCGGGCGTGGTCTTTCCGGCCAGGGCGTTCGCGAGGTTTCTCGGCTTCTTCCTGGCAGAGGGGTCGATCAACGGTCACCAGATCGTCCTGGCGCAGAACCGCGGCCCCGGGCTCGACGCGATGGTCGACGCGATACGGGAATTGGGGCTTCCGGCTTACGTGCCGGCTTCGGGCTGCGGGTCCGTCCGGACCCAGTGCGTCCCTCTGCGGGACTTCCTGGCTCGGCTGGGGCGGGCGATCGACAAGAGGCTGCCCGAGGTGGTGCAGCGGTGGACCCCCGAGGTCATCGCGATCTTCATCGATGCCATGGTCGACGGCGACGGCACCACGCACCAGCGCTCCGGGCACCGCGTGATCTACACCGCGTCCACCGATCTGGCGGGTGGTCTGCAGGTCCTGGCCATCAAAGCCGGGATCAGCGCCAACGTCCGAGTCGATGACCGGGTCGGCATGCTCCGAGTCATGCCCAACGGCCAGTCGTTCCGCAACCTCCGGCCGACTTGTGTCGTCTCGTTGGTCACCAGGCGCAACAGGCCGCTGGTCAATCACGGGCGCGGCCACCCCAGCCGGTATTGGAACGACCATGGCTATCACGACGGGGTAGAGGAGTATTCGGGCGGCGTCCACTCGGTGGCCATGCCGGGGGGACTGCTCGTAGTGCGGCGGAACGGCAAGGTCGTGGTTTCGGGGCCGGCGGCTCCCGCGCTGTGAACTGAGCCCAGCGGTGGGGTAGGCGGTGGGACGCGAGTGGGGAATTATTGGACGGTATGTCTGACATTGTGATACCCGCGGGTGCGCGGGAGCTGCCGGGGTACCTCGCCGTTCCCGAGGGGGAGGGACCCTGGCCGGGCGTCGTCATCGTCTTCGAGGCGATGGGCGCCAACGCGGACATGCGCGCCCAGGCCGACCGGTTCGCCGCGCAGGGCTACCTGGCCGTCCTGCCGGACCTCTACAACGGGATGCCGTGGGTGCGGTGCGTCACCAAGGCGATGCGCGACATGCGCGCGCAGCGCGGGCCCGCCTACGACGCGATCGAGGCGGCCCGCGCCTGGCTCGCCGGCCGGGACGACTGCACCGGCGGCGTCGGCGTGTGCGGGTTCTGCATGGGCGGCGGGTTCGCGCTGGTGGCGGCGGCGAAGTACGACTTCAAGGCCGCCGCCGCGAACTACGGCATCCTGCCGCGCCGGCCGGCGGAGTCGCTGCGCGGCGCGTGCCCGGTCGTCGCCAGCTACGGCGCGGCCGACCCGACGCTGCGCGGAGCGGCGGGGAAGCTGGAGCGGGCGCTGGAGAGCGCCGGGGTCCCGCACGACGTGAAGGAGTATCCGGGCACCGGGCACTCGTTCCTCACCGGGTTCGCGCCGCCGGCCCCGCTCGGCCCGGTCGCCAGGATCGTGTTCGGGATGGGCCGCGGGCGGGAGAACGCCGCCGACGGGTGGGAGCGGATCTTCGCCTTCTTCGGCGAGTACCTCGCTAAGGAATCTACAACGTAAAGGTGTCGGGCCGGTCGACCGTCAAGCGCGCAGGACGGCCTGGGTCTGGGTCACCTGGGCGACGCGGCGGCCGGTGCCGTCGTAGAGGTCGGTCTGGACGACGATCGACGTGCGCCCGGCGTGCAGCGGGTGCGCGACGCCCTTGACGGAGCCCTCCCTGACCCCGCGGAAGAAGTTCGTCTTCGACTCCAGCGTCGTCGTGAAGGTGTCCGGCGGCAGGTTGAGGAACGCGCACGCGGCGCCGAGGGTGTCGGCGAACGCCATGAGGGCGCCGCCGTGCATGACGCCGCCGGCGGTGCAGCGCTCCGGGGCCCAGTCCAGCAGGCCGGTGACCTCCTCGGGCGCGGCGGCGTCGATCCGGACGCCCAGCGCGCGGGCGAAGGGCATGGCGTCGGTGAGCTGGTCGGGGGTCGGCTGGTCTGTCGTCATGGGGTCTGAAGTCATGGGGTCTGAAGTCATGGCGCCTCCTCGGTGTGCGTGCCGGGTCAACCCTGGTGCCCTTGGCGTCGCGGCGTCCATTACCCGGGACGTAATCGCGGGCGTGACCGCGCGGCCGGTAGCGTCCGGAGCGTGACGACGGCGTTGAGTGACATGCGACCCATCGGCGACCAGCTGCGCGCCTGGCGGCAGCGGCGCCGGCTCAGCCAGCTCGAGCTGGCGTCGGAGGCGGACGTGTCGACCCGGCACCTGAGCTTCGTGGAGACCGGGCGCTCCGCCCCGAGCCGCGAGATGGTGCTGCGGCTCGCCGAGCACCTGGACGTGCCGCTGCGCGACCGCAACCTGCTGCTGGTGGCGGCCGGCTACGCGCCGGTGTTCGACGAGACGCCGATCGAGGAGCCGAGGATGGACGCGGTCCGGGCGGCGCTGAAGCAGGTGCTGACCGGGCACGAGCCGTACCCGGCGGTGGTGGTCGACCGGTTCTGGAACCTCATCGACGCCAACGGCGCGGCCGCGCTCTTCATGGAGGGCGCGCCGCCGGAGCTGCTGGAGCCGCCGCTGAACGTGCTGCGGCTGAGCATGCACCCGGACGGGATGGCGAAGAACATCCTGAACCTCGCCGAGTGGCGCGCCCACATGATCGACCGGGTGCGGCGGCACGTCGCGCTGACCGCGGACGCCGCGCTGACCCAGCTCTACCGGGAGCTGCGGAGCTTCCCGGGGGACGTGGGGGAGGCGATGGCGCCGCCCGCCGGGCACGACGTGTTCGTCCCGCTGCGGATGCGGGTGGACGGCCGGGAGCTGTCCTTCTTCAGCACGATCGCGACGTTCGGCACGCCGGTCGACATCACGGTCGCGGAACTGGCGATCGAGTCGTTCTATCCGGCGGACGCGCCGACGACGGAGTACCTGCGGGAGCGGGCGGGCTGGTGACCGGGCCGCCGCACGCGGGCGGGTCGTGGTGGACGCGGGGGCCCGGCACGCCGAGCCGCCGCAGCGCCGCGGCGGCGGCGCGGACGAGCGGGGGCGGCCCGGCGACGTAGGCGGTGTGGTCGCGGACGCAGTCCAGCAGGCCGGGCAGGACGTCCTGCACGCGGCCGGTCAGGGCGCCGGGGCCCGCCGAGCGCGACAGCACGGGGACGACCCGCAGCCGCGCGGACGCCGCCTCCAGCCGGCGCAGGTCGGGCAGGTCGTAGAGGTCGCCGGCGGTGCGCGCCGCCACCAGGAGGCGGACGTCGCGGCCGGATCCGGCGGCCTGCTCGGCCAGCGCCTTCATGGGGGCGAGCCCGGTGCCGCCGCCGATGAGGAGCAGGTCGCGGCCGGGGTCGGGGTCGAGGGCCATCTCGCCCTCGGCCGGGCCGAGCAGCACGGTGTCGCCGGGGGCGGTGGCCCGGACGAGCGCGCCGCTGACCCAGCCGCCGGGCCGGGCGCGCACGTGCAGGGACAGCGTGCCGTCCGGGCGGGGCGCGTTCGCGACCGAGTAGGGCCGCCACATCCGGGGCCAGCGGCCGGTCTGCACGCTGACGTGCTGCCCGGCGGTGAACGGCAGCGGCCGCTCGGGGCGCAGGGTGAGCACCGCGAGGTCGGGGGCGCGGCGGTCGTGGGCGGTGACCTCGGCGGCCCACCAGGGCGGGGCCTGCGCGGCGTCCCGCTCGGCGGCGGCGATCATGGCCTCGGCGGCGCGCCGGTAGGCGGCGGTCCAGGCGGCCTCGGCGTCGGGCGTCCACAGGTCGGCGGCGAAGACGCGCAGCGTGGCGGTGAGCGCCGCGCCGACGGCGGCGTAGTGCTCGGGACGGACCCCGTACTTGCGGTGGCCGCGGCCCAGCCGGCACAGCCGGGCGGCGAGGTCGGCGGGGTCGTCGCGGTCCCGCGCGATCCGGGCGACCGCGCGGAAGAAGCGGTCGTGCTGGGGGCCCATCGCGGGCGGGAACAGGGCGCGCAGGTGCGGCTCGGCCGCGAAGAGGCGGCCGTAGAAGTAGCCGGTCGCGCCCGCCGGGTCGGCTTCGAGCCGGGCGAAGCAGTCGGCGGCGGTACGGGGTTCCGGTGGCATGTCCGGTTCACTCCCTGCCTTCGGGGCCTGGCACCGGCGGTCGCGGCGTGTCCGGGTGCCCGGCTGGGTGAGATTCTCTCGCCGGAGGCGGTGTGCACTCAACCGAGCGGCCGCAGCGGCGGGCCCGCTGCTGCGGTGCGTGAGCGCCCGTGTGGCCGGAGTGAGCGCTGGAGTCCCCGAATGAGCACGGATACTGATCGGTATCGGTGGATGGCATCGCCGGGCGGCCCGGGCCGGTGCGGAGGCGGAGGAGGAAAGCACTCCCCGGTGGAAGATCCGGCGCGGACGGCGTTCTGGCCGCTTCGGACTGCGCGGGACCGCCGCCTGCGGCAAGCTGGCCGGGGAGAAGGCCGGGGGAGGGATGGCGCGAGGGGGAGGGAGCGGCACCCCGGGGTGCGGCCGGCGGAGCCGGCGCGCCCGCGAGCCGCGCCCGTCGTGCGCGACGTCCGGAGGCCAGTGCTCAGCTGAGGGGGAGACACGCATGTCAGAGGCCGTTCGCGGGGCCGAGGGCCCCGCCACCGGTGCCGGCGGGCCGCCGGTCATCGGGATCACCACCTACCAGGAGCCGGCCCGCTGGGGGACCTGGGTGCGCGAGGCCGCGCTGCTGCCCGCGCCCTACGCGCGGTCGGTCGAGCGGGCCGGCGGCGTCCCGGTGCTGCTGCCCCCGGGCGCGACCCTGCGCGGGATCGACCTCGTCATCGGACGGCTGGACGGGCTCGTGCTGGCCGGCGGCGGCGACGTCGACCCCGACCTCTACGGCGCCGCCCGGCACCACGAGACGGGGCCGCCGCAGCCGCAGCGCGACCGGTTCGAGCTCGCGCTCGTCCGCGCGGCCGTGTCGGCGGACCTGCCGTTCCTGGCGATCTGCCGGGGCATGCAGGTGCTGAACGTCGCGCGGGGCGGCACGCTCATCCAGCACCTCCCGGAGGCCGTCGGCCACCGCGGGCACGCGCCGCAGGCCGGGCTGGTCGGCTCGCACCCGGTGCGGATCAGCCCGACCAGCCAGATCGGCAAGATCCTCGGGGAGGCGGCGGAGGTCCCGACCTACCACCACCAGGCGGTCGGGCGGCTCGGCAAGGGCCTGTCGGCCGTGGCGTGGGCGGAGGACCAGGTGGTCGAGGCCGTCGAGCTGCAGGGCCACCGCTTCGGCCTCGCCGTGCAGTGGCATCCCGAGGAGGGCGAGGACAAGCGCCTGTTCGAGGCGCTGGTCGCGGAGGCCGCGGGCCGCTGAGGCGGGATTGGCCCGTCGCTTCCGGGGGAAGGCGATCCCGTGGAAAACGCCACAAATCCCCGGGGAGGCCGCCGCATGCCCGTCCATCCGCAGACCGCGAGCTTCCTGGAGCTGCTCGCCTCCTGGACGGCCGTGCCGTCCGGGTCCGGGGCGCGGGCCGAGCCGACGATCGCGGAGATGCGGGAGCGGATCGGCGCGGCGTACCCGGTCGAGCGGCGTGAGCTGCCGTACGTGCGCGACATCGCGGTGCCGGGTCCGGGCGGCCCGGTGCCGGTGCGGCTGTACCGCCCGGCGCCGCTCGCGCGCGGGCCGCTGCCCGCCGTCGTGTACCTGCACGGCGGCGGCTGGGTGCTCGGCGGCGTCGACAACGTGGACGCCGCGTGCCGCGACCTCGCGCACGCCGCCGGGTGCGCCGTGCTGAACGTCGGGTACCGGCTGGCGCCCGAGCACCCGTTCCCGGCGGCCGTCGACGACGCGTGGGCGGTCGTCGCCGCCGCGGCGGGGGAGCCCGGACGCCCCGGCGGCGGCGGGCTGGGGCGCCACGGCATCGCGCCCGGCGCGGTGGCCGTGGCGGGCGACAGCGCCGGCGGCAACCTCGCCGCCGCCGTCGCGCTGCTCGCCCGCGACCGCGGGCTGCCGCTCGCCCACCAGCTGCTGGTGTACCCGGTGACCGACACGGCGATGGACACCCCGAGCTGGCGGGAGTACGGGTCGGGGTACGGGCTGGACGCCGACAGCCTCGCCCGGTTCATGGACCTCTACCGGGGCGGCGCCGACCCGTCGGACTTCCGGCTGGCGCCGCTGCGCGCCCCGGACCTGTCCGGCGCGGCGCCCGCCACCGTCATCACCGCCGAGTGCGACATCCTGCGCGACGAGGCCGAGGCGTACGCGCGCCGGCTCGCGGCCGCCGGGGTACCGGTCGAGCTGCGCCGCTACGACGGCGTCGTGCACTCGTTCTTCCTGCTGCCGGAGATCTTCGACGCCGGCGCGGAGGCGATGGCGTACGCCGTGCGGCGGCTGCGCGCGGCGTTCGCTCCCGCCGGGCCGGACGTGCGGGAGGGCGTCGCGGCGGTCCGCGGCGAGGGATCGCCCGGGGCCGCGTGAAGCCGGGTCCGCGTGAAGCAGGGTCCGCATGAAGCCGGGTCAGCGTGCAGCTGGGGCCCGGTGCCGGGTCAGCCGAAGCGCTTGGCGAGGGCGCCGAGCCCGGTCGCGTAGATGCCCTGCGCGAGGGTCTTCGCCATCGCCTCCTCGTCGGCGGCGTCCGCGGAGAAGTCGGCCCACCACTCGACGAACGCGTGGCCGTTCGCGGTGACGGGCGCGACGCGCAGCTCGCCGCGGCAGTCGCGCACCGGCAGCGGGCACTCCAGGATCTCGTACCGGTAGCCGCGGCCGGGGTCGTCCAGCGCGGTGAGCCGCTCGCGGAACACCGTCTCGCCGGGGCCGATCAGCCGGCGGACGCAGCCGACGCGGTCGCCGGGCCCGCCGTCCTCGATCACGCCGGTCTGCACGCCGGGCATCCAGTCGGCGAGGTTGCCGAAGTCCCGAAGGTAGGACCACACCTCGTCGGCGGGACTGGCGAACACGGCGCTGGCGTAGGACCGGGGCATGGGCTCTCCTCACGGTGGGCGGACCCTCATGCTGGCCCGGCCGGTGTGACGCGGGCAACACCTTGACCGTCCCGAATCTGATTCGGAATGATCGTCGCATGCTGCTCGGGGACCTCGCCCACCGCGGCGCCGCGCTCTGGCCGGACCGCACGGCGTTCGCCTGGGACGGGCGGCGCCGTACCTACCGCGGGCTGCACCGGCGCGCGCGGCGCTGGGCCGGGCTGCTGGCCGCCGGGGGAGTCGCCCCGGACGGCCGCGTCGCGCTGCTGGCCCCGAACGCGCCCGAGGCGGTCGAAGCCGCGTTCGGGGCGTCGCTGATCGGTGCCGCGGTGGTCCCGCTGAACGTGCGGCTGAGCCCCGCCGAGATGCGCTACCAGGTCGAGAACGCGGGCGCCCGGCACGCGGTCGTCCACCCGGCGCTGGGGGCCCTCGCCGGTGCGTCCGGCCTCCTCGATCTCGCCCACTGGACGATCGGCCCGGACCTGGACCGGGCCCTGGACGAGGCGCCGCCGCACGACCTGCCCCGCCCCGGCCCGGAGGCGCCGGTCGTCCAGCTCTACACCTCGGGCACCACCGGGCATCCGAAGGGCTGCCTGCTGACCAGCCGGAGCTGGGTCGCCGCAGCGGCGAACGCGGTGCAGGCTCTCGGCCTGACCGGCGCGGACCGGCTGCTCGGCGCGCTGCCGCTGTTCCATGTCGCGGGGTACGGCGCCGTGCTCGGCCAGCTGGCCACCGGTGGCACGGTCGTACTGCCGGCCGGCGCGTCCCCCGAGACGCTGTGGCCGCTCATCACCGAGCACGGCGTGACCGTCGCGGTCTTCCCCACTGGGACCGGGCGGGCGCTGCGCCATCCCGCCGCCGCGCCGGAGACCCTCCGCCTGGTCTTCGGCATGGCCGCGACCGAGCGTCCCGCGACGCTGGAGCGGCTGCGCGGCCTCGGCATCGGCTACCGGGGCGTGTACGGCTCGACCGAGGCCGGGAACTTCGTGGCCGTGTCCACGCTGGAGGACGAGCTGGCCGCGCCCGGCACGGTCGGCCGCCCGCTGCCCGCCTTCGACCTCGCCCTGGACGGCGCGGACGGCCCCGGCGCGGTCGGCGAGCTCCTGCTGCGCGGCGCGAGCCTGATGGCCGGATACGCCGGGCACCCCGCGCTCCCGCCGGACGGGTGGCTGCGCACGGGCGACCTCATGCGGCTGGACGGCGAGGGCCGCCTCCACTTCACCGACCGCGCCAAGGACATGGTCAAGAGCGGCGGCGAGAACGTGTACTGCGCGGAGGTCGAGCGCGTCCTCGCCGAGCATCCCGGCGTCCGGGACGCCGCGGTGATCGGCGTCCCGGACCGGCGCTGGGGCGAGGCGGTCAAGGCCCTGGTCGTGGTGCGCGGCGGCACCACGCCCGCGGACCTGGACGCGCACTGCCGGGCCCGGCTCGGCGCGTTCAAGCGCCCCCGCTGGTACGAGGTGGTCGCGGAGATCCCGCGCAACCACTCGGGCAAGGTCCGCAAGCGGGAGCTGCGCGCCGCGCACGACCCGGGCACGTCCGTCCGGCTCCCCGAGACCGGCGGGTAGGCCCGCCCGGCACGACGTGCGGGCCGGTACGACTCGGCCGGCCGGCACGACTCGGCCGGCTAGTACGACTCGGCCGGCTAGTACGACTCGGCCGGCTAGTACGACTTGGGCAGGCCCAGCTCATGCTGCGCGATGTGGGCGAGGACGAGCTCCTCCGCGACCGGGATGTTCTTGGCGATGCGGGCGTCGCGGAACATCCGGGCGATCGGGTACTCCATCGAGTACGCCATCCCGCCGTAGGTCTGGAAGGCGCGGTCGGCCGCCTGCCAGGCCGCGTCCGCCGCGGTCAGCTTGGCGATGTTGGCCTCCGAACCGCAGGGCCGGCCGCGGTCCCACAGCCAGGCGGCCTTGTAGGTCATCAGCCGCGCCAGCTCCAGCTGCGCCTTGGCCTTGGCGAGCGGGAAGGCGATGGCCTGGTTGGTCCCGATCGGCTTGCCGAACGGCGCCCGGTCGGTGGCGTACTCGCAGGCGAGCTTCAGCACCAGCCCGCCGGACCCGACGCCGCCCGCCGCGGCGAGGATGCGCTCGGGGTTGAGGATGTCCCACAGGACCAGGAACCCCTGGTCGGGCTCGCCGAGGACCCGCTCGGCCGGGACGCGCACCTCGTCCAGGAACACCATGCTGGACGCCACGGTGTTGGTGCCGAGCTTGGGGATCGGCTGGAAGGTGAGGGTGCCGTCGGCGACGGCCTGCTCGACGTCCACCAGCAGGACGGTGAACCCGGACGTGCGGGGCCGCGCCTCGGCGGCCGGGATCGTCCGGGTGACCAGGACGAGGTGGTCGGCGCGCTCGACGCCGGAGATCCAGATCTTCTGGCCGCTCACCACGTAGTGGTCGCCGTCGCGGCGGGCCTGGGTGGAGATGTTGATCGCGTTGCTGCCCGCGTCCGGCTCGGTGATCGCGAAGCAGGTCTCGACCTCCCCGGCGGCGATCTTCGGCAGCAGCTCGCGCTTCTGCTCCTCGGTCCCGTGCCGGTTGATCGTGAGCCCGCCGAACGCGGGGGTCAGCAGGTACATGAACGACGCCGCGCCGCCCGCGCCGCCCTCGGCCAGCGCCTCCAGGGCGACGGCCAGCTCCAGCAGCCCCTGGCCCCCGCCGCCGTACTCCTCCGGGATCGCCAGGGCGTGCCAGCCGCCGGCCACCAGCTCCCGCCAGACCTCCTCCGGCCACCGCTTGTCCGCGTCGCAGCGGCCCCAGTACTCCTGGTCGTACTTCCCGGCGATCGCCAGCACGCCCTCGCGCACCGCGGCCGCGCTCTCCGGCAGGTCGAAGTCCACCGCGCCTCCCTCAATTCGCGTCCGCACCACGGTAGCCGATTTCAGTAAGTGGACACTGACGCGGGGTGCGGACTGCGGTGTGCTCCGCGGGTGCCGCGCGGGCGCGGTCATTGAAGCGCGCCGCACCGGGTAGGCGAACCGCGGACACCGAATCGGGGAGGGAGCCCATGCGGCCGCGCGACAGGTGGATGCTGGCCGGCGGACGGTGGAGCCAGGGCACCGGGCAGGACGCCTACACGATGACCGACCCGGCGACCGGCGAGCCGCTGGGGGTGGTGGCCGTGTCCGGGCCGGCCGACGTCGCCGAGGCGGTGGCGGCGGCCGGCGACGCCGCGCCCGGCTGGGCCGCCACCCCGGCCGCCGACCGGGGCGCGGCCCTGCACGCCGCGGCGCGCGCGGTCGAGGAGCGGGCGGACGAGCTGGCCGCGCTGGTGACCGCCGAGATGGGCAAGCCGTCCGGCGACGCGCTCGGCGGCGTCGAGGCCGGGATCGGGACGCTGCGCCAGTACGCCGAGCTGGGCCCCCTGCACGGCGGCCGCAGCCTCCAGGGCGGCTGGCGGGCCGCCGACTTCATGGTCCGCGAGCCGCGCGGCGTCGTCGCGGTCATCACCCCGTGGAACGACCCGGTCGCCATCGCCTGCGGGCTGATCGGTGCCGCGCTGGCGACCGGGAACACCGTCGTGCACAAGCCCTCCGAACGGACGCCGCACACCGGCGCGCTGCTCGCCGAGCTGCTCGGCGGGAGCCTCCCGGACGGCGTCCTGAACCTGGTGACCGGCGGCGCCGCGACGGGCGAGGCCCTCGCCGGCCACCCGGACGCCGACGTCGTCGCGCACGTCGGCTCCACCGCCGCCGGGCGCCGCGTCGCCGAGCTGGCCCTGCGCACGGGCGCCCGGACCGTGCTGGAGAGCGGCGGCTGCGACCCGCTCATCGTGGACGGCGACGTCGACCCGGAATGGGCCGCCGGGCAGGCGGCCCTCGGCTGCTTCGCCAACGCCGGGCAGATCTGCACGTCCGTCGAGCGGGTCTACGTCCACGAGGCGGTGGCCGAACCCTTCCTGGAGGCCCTCACGGAACGGGCGCGCGGCCTGCGGATGGGGCCCGGCGCGGAGGAGGGCACCGAGCTGGGACCGCTCGTCGACGAGCGGCACCGCACCCACGTTCACCAGCAGGTCGAGAAGGCGGTCGCGGACGGCGCCCGCCTCCTGGCCGGCGGGCGGATCCCGCCCGGCCCCGGCGCCTTCTACCCGGCGACGGTCCTCGCGGGCTGCGCCGACGCCATGCCGATCATGGCGGAGGAGGTGTTCGGGCCGGTCGCGCCCGTGCGCACCGTGGCCTCCTTCGACCACGCCCTGGACGCCGCGCGCCGCTCCCGGCACGGCCTCGCCGCCACCGTCCTCACCCGGGACATGGCGCACGCGCAGGCCGCCTGGCGCACGCTGAACGTCGGCACGGTGAAGGTCAACGCCGTGTTCGGCGGCGCCCCGGGCGGCGCCGCCGAACCGCGCCGAGGCAGCGGCCGCGGCTTCGGCTACGGCCCCGAGCTGCTGGACGAGATGACCACGGTGAAGGCCGTCCACATCCAGACCGACGTGCCCTGACGCCCGGGACCGGTCAGGCCGTCAGCCCTTGACGGTCAGCAGCGGCCGCAGCTCCGGCTCTCCCGTGCGGGCGAGACGGGAGTCCTGGCGAGGCGGGCCGACGGTAGCGCGGGGTCAGGCGCCCGGGCCACCGGTTCTCTCGGGGACGGACAGGTAGCGGGCCACCAGCCGGGCCACGAAGTGCGCGAACTCCTCCGGCGGGCCGGACGGCAGCATGATGTGGCTCATCGTCAGCCGCACCGCCGCGTCGGCGACCTCGGTGAGGGCGTCGCGGTCCAGATGCGGCCAGTGCCGCAGCGCGTGCTCGGCGATGCGGGCGCTGGCGGCGAACAGCACCGGCTCGGCCTGCGTGGTGAGCAGCGGCAGCATCTCGTCGCCGCCCGCGCCGGTCAGCACCGCCTTCTTCAGCTGGTCGTCCGCCGAGGTCTCCAGCGTGTACGTCACGGCGGCGACGACCGCGGAGTACACGTCGTCGTGCCGGGACAGCGCCGCGTCGACGCCGTCGAGGTAGCGCTCGTTGTCGCGGACCACGACCGCCTGGGCCAGCCCCCACTTGTCGCCGAACTCGTTGTAGACGGTCTGCCGGCTCACCCCGGCGGTCTCGGCGACGTCCCGCATGCGGACGGCCCGGTAGCCGCGCTCGACGAGCAGCTCGGCGGCGGCGTCGAGCAGGGACTCGCGCACGTCGCGTCCGGCGGTGCCCATGGTGTCGTCGTTCCTCCGGATGCTGGACGGGCTGCCATTATCGCGCGCCGCCCGGCGGCGGGGCCATCCAGGAGCCCGGCGGGCGCGGCCCGGTCCGGGAGGCGGGCGCACCGCCCCCGCGGGCCGCTCTCTAGAGTGAGGGCCCATCGGCGCAGGCGACGGTGAGGAGGCCGGGTGGGCGGGATCCTTGTGGCCAACCGGGGAGAGATCGCGCTGCGGGTCGTGCGGGCCGCGGCCGAGCTGGGCCTGCGGACGGTCGCCGTCCGCACCCGCGACGACGCGGCCTCGGCGCACGTCCGCCGCGCCGACGAGGTGCGGGAGCTGCCCGGCGAGGGCGTCGCCGGCTACCTCGACGCGGACGCGCTCATCGCCGCCGCCAAGGACGCCGGGGCCGCCGCCGTCCACCCCGGCTACGGGTTCCTGAGCGAGAACGCGGCCTTCGCCGCGGGCTGCGCCGCCGCCGGGCTCGCGTTCGTGGGCCCCCGCCCCGAACTGCTGGAGCTGTTCGGCGACAAGGCGCGGGCGCGGGAGCTGGCCCGCGCGGCGGGGGTTCCGGTGGCGCCGGGCACGGGCGGCGCGGTGGGCCTGGCGGAAGCCGAGGCGTTCGCCCGCGAGCACGGGCCCGTGATGCTGAAGGCGCTCGCGGGCGGCGGCGGGCGCGGCATGCGCGTCGTCGCCGACCCGGAGGAGATGGCCGCCGCCTACGAGCGGTGCCGGTCGGAGGCGCTCGCCTCGTTCGGCTCCGGCGACCTGTACGCGGAGAAGTACGTGCCCCGCGCCCGCCACATCGAGGTCCAGGTCGCCGGGGACGGGACGGGCGCCGTCACCCACCTGTGGGAGCGCGACTGCAGCGTCCAGCGGCGCCACCAGAAGCTGATCGAGGTCGCGCCCGCGCCCGCGCTGCCCGCCGGGACGCGGGACGCGCTGCTGGACGCCGCGCTGCGCATGGCCGCCCGCGTCCGCTACGAGGGCCTCGGCACGTTCGAGTTCCTCGTCGCGGGCGCCGAGTTCTGGTTCCTGGAGGCCAACCCCCGGCTCCAGGTCGAGCACACCGTCACCGAGGAGATCACCGGCGTCGACCTGGTGAAGGCCCAGATCCGGCTCGCGCTGGGGGAGGACCTCGCGGGCGTGGGCCTGGCCGCGCCGCCGCCGGCGTCCGGCTGCGCCGTGCAGGTGCGCGTCAACACCGAGACGATCGGCGCGGACGGCGCGCCGCACCCCCGCGCCGGGACGCTCACCGCGTTCGCGCCGCCGTCCGGGCCCGGCGTCCGCGTCGACACCTGCGGCTACGCCGGGTACCGGACCGGACTGCGCTACGACCCGCTGCTCGCCAAGGTGATCGCCCGCGCCGAGGACCTCCCGTCCGCCGCCGCGCGGGCGCACGGAGCGCTCGGCGAGTTCGAGGTAGCGGGCGTGCCCACGAGCATCCCGCTGCTCCAGGGCGTGCTGCGGCACCCGGAGTTCACCGCCGGACGCGCCGACACCTCCTTCATCGGCACCCACCTGGCCGAGCTGCTGGAGAGCGAGCACCGCCGCTACTACCCCGAGACCGCCCCCGGTGCCGCCGAGCCGGAGGCCGCCGCCGTGCCGGACGCACCGCCCGGCACGGTCGCCGTCCCCGCCCCGATGCAGGGGACGGTCGTGGGCTTCGAGACGGCCGAGGGCGACCTCGTCCGGGCCGGGACGCCGGTGGCGGTCCTCGAGGCGATGAAGATGGAGCACGTCGTCCGCGCGGCCGAGGCGGGCGTGGTCCGGATGCTGGCCGCCGCACCCGGGGACACCGTGGCCGAGGGCGCCCCGCTGCTGTTCACCGAACCCGCGGACGCCGGCGGCGGAGTCGCCGCCGAGGAGGACGAGACCGACCTCGCCGCGATCCGCGCCGACCTCGCCGAGACGCTGCGCCGCCACGAGATCGGCCTCGACGCGGCGCGGCCCGAGGCCGTCGCCAAGCGGCACGCGCGCGGCCACCGCACCGCCCGCGAGAACATCGCCGACCTGTGCGACCCCGGCACGTTCGTCGAGTACGGCGCCCTCGCGATCGCCGCGCAGCGGCAGCGCCGCCCCCTGGACGAGCTCATCGAGCGCACCCCGGCCGACGGCATGGTGTGCGGCATCGGGGACGTCGACGGCGAGCAGGCCGTCGTCATGTCCTACGACTACATGGTGCTGGCCGGGACGCAGGGCCACCAGAACCACCGCAAGACCGACCGGATGCTCGACATCGCCCACCGCCGCCGCCTCCCGCTGGTGCTGTTCGCCGAGGGCGGCGGGGGCCGCCCCGGCGACACCGACACCAGCAGCGTGTCCGGCCTGGACGTGACGACCTTCCACGCGATGGGGCGGCTCAGCGGCGTCGTCCCGTCGGTGGGGATCGCCTCCGGGCGCTGCTTCGCCGGGAACGCCGCCCTGCTCGGCTGCTGCGACACCATCATCGCCACGCGCGACGCCAACATCGGCATGGGCGGCCCCGCGATGATCGAGGGCGGCGGCCTCGGCGTGTTCGCCCCCGAGGAGATCGGCCCGATCGCCGACCAGGAACACAACGGGGTCGTCGACATCGTCGTGGAGGACGAGGCCGAGGCCGTCGACGCCGCGCGCCGCTACCTGTCGTACTTCCGCGGCCCGCGGGCGGAGTGGGAGTGCGGCGACCAGCGCGTCCTGCGGCACCTCGTCCCGGAGAACCGCAAGCGCGCCTACGACGTCCGCCGCGCCGTCGGGCACCTCGCCGACACCGGGTCGGTGCTTGAGCTGCGCCGCGCCTTCGGCGTCGGGATCATCACCGCGCTGGTGCGGATCGAGGGCCGCCCGATGGGCCTCATCGCCAGCAACCCCGCGCACCTCGGCGGCGCCATCGACCGCGACGCCGCCGACAAGGCCGCCCGGTTCCTGCAGCTGTGCGACGCGCACGGCCTGCCCGTGGTGTCGCTGTGCGACACCCCCGGCTTCATGGTCGGCCCGGACGCCGAGCGCACCGCGACCGTCCGGCACTTCAGCCGGCTGTTCGTCATCGGCGCCAACCTGCGCGTCCCGATCATCACGGTCGTGCTGCGCAAGGGCTACGGGCTCGGCGCGCAGGCCATGGCGGGCGGCGGGTTCAAGGCGCCGCTCGCGACCGTCGCCTGGCCCACCGGCGAGATCGGCGGCATGGGGCTGGAGGGCGCCGTCCGGCTCGGGTTCCGCAAGGAGCTGGAGGCGGCCGAGGACCCGCAGGCCCTGTTCGAGCAGATGGTGGCCGCCGCCTACGAGTACGGCAAGGCGCTGCACGCGGCCACGGTGTTCGAGCTGGACGACGTCATCGACCCCGCGGACACCCGCCGCTGGATCACCGCGGTGCTCGCCGGAGCACCGCCGGTACAGGACCGTCCCCGGCCGTGGATCGACACGTGGTGACCGGCCGGCCGGCGCGGTAGGCGTCCCGCACCCGCGGGTCGGCCCGGACCTCCGCGGGCGCGCCCGCCGCGATCACCCGGCCGCCGTCCAGGACGTGCAGGGCGTCGCAGACGCCGAGCACCGGCTCCAATTCCCGCCCGGCCACCAGCACGGCGAGGCCCTCGGCGGCCAGGTCGCGCAGCAGCACCTCCAGGGCGCGCGCGTACCGCACCGGCAGGCCGTCCCAGGGCTCGTCCAGCAGCAGCACCGCAGGTTCGGCGGCCAGGGCCCGCGCCAGCCCGGTCAGGAGTGCGACGCCGGGCGGGGCCTCCCGCGCGCACCGGTCGGCGTACTCGGCGATGCCGACGCGGGCGAGCACCTCGTCGGCGCGCCGGCCCGCGTCGCGCCGGGCGTCCAGGCGGCGCCGCCACCGGTCGCGCGCCGTCCGGCCGGGGACCGGCGCCGTCAGCGCGTGCCGCGCGGCGGCGGCCCGCACCGCCTCCCGCACGGTGCGCGCGCCCGCGGGCTCCGGCCCCGGGGCTGCGCGGGCGATGCCGCGCCGGGCCCGCTCGCGGGCGGCGCTCCCGGTCAGGTCGGCGTCGCCGAGGTGGACGGTGCCCGCCGCGGGGCGCCGCAGCCCGGCGATCACCTCGCACAGCGTCGTCTTGCCCGCGCCGTCCGGGCCGATCAGCCCGGTGACCGCGCCGGGCGGCGCGGCGAGCCCGGCGCCGTCCACGGCCGTCACCGCGCCGAACCGTACCGTGACGTCGCGCACCAGGAGCCCTGCCATACCGTCCGCACCTCGGCTCACTGTGATGTGGATCACCGGCGGACCCCACACCCTACTGAGGCGCGGACGCGGCGGCAACGCCCTGTGCCGGGCGCCGCCCGCCGCGCTCCGCCCGTCAGGGCGCGGGCGGTTCCAGCCGGTCGCGCCGCCACTCCTTGACGCCGGCGACGAACGCCTCGACGTCGGCCGCCTTGCCGGACGCCATCTCCTCGAACCAGTCCGGCACGTAGTGCTCGAACCTGCCGGTCTCCAGCGCGGCCAGGACGGCGTCGGCGACGCGCTGCGGCGGGAGCGCGTCGGACACGTCGCTCAGCGGCGGCTCGTTGCCCGGCAGCGTGAACAGCTCCGTCCCGGCGATGAGCGCGGGCTGGACCACGTGCGCCAGCACGCCCGTGCCGTCGAGGTCGACCGCCATGCTCTCCCAGAACGCGGTGAGCGCCGCCTTGGACGCCCCGTACGCGCCCTCGTGCGGCGGCCCGAGGCGCGCCGCGACCGACCCGATCGCCACCAGGTGCCCGCGCCCGCGCGCGATCATGCCGGGCAGCAGCGCCAGGGTGAGCCGTACCGGGGAGGCGTAGTTCAGCAGCATCACCTCCTCGGCCTCGGCGGGCGTGAGGTCCTGGACGCGGCGGCGCTTCGGCATCCCCGCGTTGTTGACCAGCACGTCCACGCCGCCCAGCTCGCGCTCGGCGGCGGCCGCGAGGTCGGCGACGCCGTCGAGGTCGCCCAGGTCGGCGGTCCACATCGCCGAGTCGGGGGAGTGCTCGCGGCAGCGCGCGAGGACCTGCTCGAGCCTGTCCTTGCGCCGCGCCACCAGCCCGACGCGGGCGCCGGCGGCGGCGAGCGCCTCGGCGACCACCGCGCCGATGCCGGACGAGGCTCCCGTGACCAGCGCGGACCGTCCCGTCAAAGTCACCATGGCGCCCAACGTCACACACGCCGCCCGGACGGGCAAGGCGAAGCGCCGCCGCCGCCGGATCCGGCCGCCGAAGTCGCCGCGCGGGGCCCCTGCCCGGCCGGTAAGGTTGTGGGTTTCCCCAGTTCGCCCCTGCGCCGCCGGAGGTCTGCCCGCATGCCCGCCGAAACCGCCGAACCCGACGAAACGGAGATACTCGCCGGCACGGAGATACTCCCCGACACGGAAACCCTCCCCGAGCCGGAGGTCCTCGCCGCCGAACGCGCCCACCTGGCCGAGTCCCGCGCCGCGCTGCGCCGGATGCGCGAGCACGCCGCGAGTCTGTCGGCCGACGTCGCCGCCGACTGGGTCAGCAGGCAGATCCTGGAGTCGATGCTCGACCGCCGGGTCGCCGCGCTCGCCGACCACCCCGGCACGCCCCTGTTCTTCGGCCGGATGGACCGCGCCGCCGGGGGCGACCCCGACCTCCCCGGCGTCGTGTACGTGGGGCGGCGGCACGTCCACGACGGCGCCGAGGGGCGCCCCCTCGTGCTGGACTGGCGCGCGCCCGTCTGCCGCGCCTTCTACCAGGCCGGCCCCGCCGACCCGATGGGCTGGCGGCTGCGGCGCCGCTTCGGGTTCCGGGGCGGCGAGCTGACCGCGTTCGAGGACGAGCCACTCGACGGGCCCGCCGCCGGGCCGTCCCGGATCCTCACCGAGGAGATCGAGCGGCCCCGCACCGGGCCGATGCGCGACATCGTCGCGACCATCCAGCCCGAGCAGGACGTGATCGTCCGCGCGGACCTGCCCCGCACGGTCTGCGTGCAGGGCGCGCCCGGCACCGGCAAGACCGCCGTCGGCCTGCACCGCGCCGCCTACCTGCTGTTCACCCACCGGGAGCGGCTGTCGCGGTCCGGCGTCCTCATCGTCGGCCCGAACCGGGCGTTCCTCGGCTACATCTCGGCCGTCCTGCCGGCGCTCGGCGAGGTCCGGGTCGAGCAGGCCACGATCGACGACCTGCTCGGCGCGCCGCTGGGGGAGGAGTCCGCGGAGGCGGCGGCCGCCAAGGGCGACGCGCGGATGGCGGACGTCCTGCGCCGGGCGCTGTGGCTGCACGTCCGCAAGCCCGAGGAGGGCCTGGTCGTCGCCCGCGGCTCGGTCCGGCACCGGCTCGCCGCCCACGAGGTCCGGGAGATCGCCGCCGGGCTGCGCGGCACCACCCGGTACGGGGCGGGCCGCGCCGCGTTCGCGCAGCGCCTCGCGCACCGGGTGCTGGTGCTGATGGAGCAGCGCGGCGAGGCGCCCGACGACCGCGTCCAGGACCAGGTCGCCCGGAGCCGGCCGGTCCGGGAGGTGCTGGACGCGGTGTGGCCGAAGGTGACCGCCGAGCAGGTCCTGTACCGGCTGCTGTCGGACGCGGAGTTCCTCGCCCGCGCGGCCGGGAGCGTCCTCGACGACGCCGAGCAGGCCGCGCTGAGGTGGCCGAAGGCGCCGCGCTCGCACCGGTCGGCCAAGTGGACCGCCGCCGACCGGGCCCTCCTCGACGAGCTGCGCGACCTCATCGACCGGACCCCCTCGCTCGGCCACCTCGTCGTGGACGAGGCCCAGGACCTGTCGCCGATGCAGCTGCGGGCGCTGGGCCGCCGCTGCGGGACGGGCTCGGCGACCGTCCTCGGCGACCTCGCCCAGGGCACCACCGCCTGGTCGGCCCGCTCCTGGAAGGACGTCCTCGCCCACCTCGGGCAGGACGGGGAGGTCACCGAGCTGACCCTGGGGTTCCGCGTCCCCGGCACCGTCCTGGACTACGCCGCCCGGCTGCTCCCGCACGTCGCGCCCGGCCTGGAGCGCCCGCGCTCGCTGCGGCCCGGCGCCGGCGCGCTGGAGGTGCGCCGCGTCGCCGACGTGGTCCCGGAGGCCGCCGAGGCCGCCCGTGCGGCCCTCGCCCGCCCCGGCTCGGTCGGCCTGATCGTCCCGGACGCCGCCGTCGCCGCGCACGCGGCGGCCCTCGCGGCGGCCGGCCTGGAGCACGCCGTGCTCGGCCCGGAGTCCGACGGCGCCGGCCGGCTCCTGGTCATCCCGGCGACCCTCGCCAAGGGCCTGGAGTACGACCACGTGATCGTCGCCGAGCCCGCCGCGATCGCCGCCGCCGAGGCGCGCGGCCTCGCCCGGCTGTACGTCGCGCTGACCCGCGCGGTCACCTCGCTGACCGTCCTGCACCGCGACGACCTGCCGGCGGAGCTGGCCGCCTGACGGGCCGCCTCCCGGCGGGGGCCGCTACCCGCGCGCGGCCGGTTCCCGGGCCGCGCGCGGGCGCAGCCCGTCGAAGGCGATCCGGAGGACGTCCTCGCGGGCCCCGGCGTGCCCGGCCGCGTACGACATGCCGGCCAGCAGCGCCATGACCTCCCGCGGGCCGACGTCGGTGCGGACGGCCCCGGCCTCCTGCGCGCGTTCGAGGAGCGCGCCGAGCGCCGTCCGCAGGCCGGGGCGGGCGCTCCCGGTGGCCGCGCGGGCGTCGACGCCCGCCTCTGCCAGCGCCTCGGTCACGGCCCGCTTCGCCGCCGCCTGCGCGACCACCCGGGAGAAGAAATCGAAGAACGCCTCGCCCGGGTCGGCGGACTCCGCCAGCTCCGCGGCCTCCCCGGCGAGCCGCTCCAGCAGCGCGACCAGCACGGCCTCGAGCAGCGACTCCTTGGTGGGGAAGTGCCGGAACACCGTGCCGATCCCGACGCCCGCCCGCCGCGCGACCTCCTCGGTGGACGCGGAGGTCCCCCGGGCGGCGAAGACCTCCTCGGCGGCGGCGAGCACCTTGGCCCGGTTGCGCAGGGCGTCGGCGCGCAGCGGCCTGCCGGAGTCGGGAGATGTCATCGCGGCCTTCCGATTGACAAGTGGAGTTTTGACTCCGTATTTTGCATTCGGAGTAAGAACTCCGATTGTAGGGGAGTCAGCCATGTCCGAGTTCGCCACCCCCCGGGCCGTCTTCCAGCGGCTGATCGACGGCATCACCGCCCGCCGGCCCGGCGACCTGCCGCGGCTGTACGCGGAGGACGCGGTCGTCGTCCACCCGTTCGCGCTGCCCGGCTCGCGGCTGGAGGGGCGCGACGCCCTGCGCGCGCACTTCGCCCAGCTGGAGACCCTGCCGCTGGAGATGGAGGCGCGCAACGTCGTCGTCCACCAGACCGCCGACCCGGAAGTGATCATCGCGGAGTTCGAGTACGCGGCGCGCAACACCGAGACGGGACGGGAGTTCGTGCTGCCGAACATCTTCGTCATGCGGGTGCGCGACGGGCACATCGTGGAGTCCCGCGACTACGCCCACCACCGGGTCTTCGAGCAGGCGATGGCGTGACCGGCGGGCGGCGCGGTTGACTCGCCGTCCGGTCGGTTCCTAGGCTGGACGGGCCATACCGACCGGTTGGTATGTCCGTTCGCGGGCGGCCCGGCCGCCGCCCGCCGCCCCGCGCGGAGGTCCGCCCTGTGAGCACAGCACCGCCCGACGCCGACGAGCTGAGCCGCCGGGTCGGCGAGTTCCTCGCCGCCCACGACCCCTCGGCCACCGAGCCCCTGGAGTTCCTGCGCGCCCGGTTCGACGCCGGGCTCGCCTGGGTCCACTACCCCGAGGGGCTCGGCGGGCTCGGCGCCCCGCGGCACCTGCAGCCCGCCGTCGACCGGGCGTTCGCCGCCGCCGGCGCGCCGGGCAACCACCCCGAGCGCAACGGCATCGGCCTCGGCATGGCCGCGCCGACGATCCTCGCGTTCGGCACCGAGGAGCAGAAGCGCCGCTTCCTGCGCCCGCTGTGGACCGGCGAGGAGCTGTGGTGCCAGCTGTTCAGCGAGCCCGGCGCCGGCTCCGACCTCGCCGCGCTCGCCACCCGCGCCGTCCGCGACGGCGACTCCTGGACGGTCAACGGGCAGAAGGTCTGGACGTCCATGGCGCACGAGGCGCGGTGGGCGATCCTCGTGACCCGCACCGACCCCGACGTCCCCAAGCACCGCGGCATGACCTACTTCGTGTGCGACATGACCGCGCCCGGCGTCGAGGTCCGCCCGCTGCGGCAGATCACCGGTGAGGCCGAGTTCAACGAGGTGTTCCTCACCGACGTGCGGATCCCCGACGCGCACCGGCTCGGCGAGGTCGGGCAGGGCTGGCGGGTGTCCACCACCACCCTGATGAACGAGCGCGTCGCGATCGGCGGCAGCGCCGCGCCGCGCGAGGGCGGCATGATCGGCGTGGTCGCCGCGCTCTGGCGCGACCGCCCCGAGCTGCGCACCCCCGGCCTGCACGAGGCGCTGCTGCGCGCCTGGGTGGAGACCGAGGCCGCCCGGCTCACCGGGCAGCGGCTGCGCCAGCAGCTCACCGCCGGGCAGCCCGGCCCCGAGGGCTCGGGGGCCAAGCTCGCCTTCGCCAAGCTCAACCAGGAGGTCTCCGGGCTGGAGCTGGAACTGCTCGGCGAGGACGGCCTGCGCTACGACGACTGGACGATGCGCCGCCCCACCGAGGTCGACTTCACCCGCCGCTCGCCCGGCTACCGCTACCTGCGCGCCAAGGGCAACTCCATCGAGGGCGGCACCTCGGAGATCCTGCGCAACATCATCGCCGAGCGCGTCCTCGGCCTGCCCGGCGAGATCCGCGTCGACAAGGACGTGGCCTGGAAGGACCTGCCCAAATGAGCGACCTGCTGTACTCGGAGATCGAGACCGACCTGCGCGCGGGCGTCCGCGAGCTGCTCGAGGACAAGGCGCCCTGGACGTCCGTCCTCGCCGGCGTGGAGAAGGACGCGCCCTACGACGCGGACCTGTGGCGCGCCGTCGCCGGGCAGCTCGGCTGCGCCGGGCTCCCCGTCCCCGAGGACCTCGGCGGCGCCGGCGCCACCTGGCGGGAGACCGCCGTGGTGATGGAGGAGCTGGGCCGTTCCGCCGCGCCCGTCCCGTTCCTGACCAGCGCCGCCGTCGCGACCGCCGCGCTGCTGGCCGCCGGCGACCGCGGCCTGCTCGCCGAACTGGCCGCCGGGGAGCGGATCGCGGTCCTGGCCGTGCCGTTCAGCACCCCGCCCGGCGGCGCCGCCGCCACCGTGCGGGAGGCGGACGGGACGCTGACCGGCGAGGTCACCAGCGTCGCCGACGGCCTGGCCGCCGACGTCCTGCTCGTCCCGGCCTCCGGCGGCCTGTACGCGGTGGACGCCGCCGACGCCCGCCGCACCGCCGTGACCTCGCTCGACATGACCCGGCGCCTCGCCGACATCGCCTTCTCCGGCGCGCCCGCCCGGCGCGTCGCGGCCGGCCTGGACGCGGTCCGGGCGGCCCTGCTGACCGGGGCGGCGATGCTGGCGTCCGAGCAGCTCGGGCTCGCCGAGCGCTGCCTCGACGACACCGTCGCCTATGTCAAGACGCGCTACCAGTTCGGCCGCCCGGTCGGCTCCTACCAGGGCCTCAAGCACCGGCTCGCCGACCTGTGGACGTCCATCACCCAGGCGCGGGCCGTCGCGCGGCACGCCGCGTCCTGCGTCGCCGCCGGGGACGGCGACACCCCGATCGCGGTGGCCGTGGCGCAGGCGCACTGCTCGGCCGTCGCCCTCAAGGCGGCGGAGGAGTGCGTGCAGATGCACGGCGGCATCGGCTTCACCTGGGAGCACCCCGCGCACCTGTACCTCAAGCGCGCCAAGGCCGACTCGATCGCCCTCGGGACGCCCGACCACCACCGCGCCGCCCTGGCGGAGCTGGTCGACCTGCCCCCGGCGTGACACCGGACCGGGCGGCCCCGCCGGGGCCGCCCGGTCAGCCGGTGATCACGGCCAGGACGCGCGCACCCGGAGGGAAGGCGCCGCGCTCGGCCAGCGCCAGCACGCCGAACATCATCTTCGCCGTGTAGACCCGGTCGAGGACGACGCCGTGGCGCTCCGCGAATCCGGCGATGAACGCGTCCAGCTCAGGGGTCCGCTTCGCGTAGCCGCCGAAGTGGAAGCCGCCTTCGACGCGCCAGTCGCCCCGCCGCTCCCCGTACGCCTCGCGCTGGAGCCGCTCGACCTCGTCGTCCATGAAGTCGCCCTTCAGCACGGAGAACCCGAGGGCCCGCTGACCGGGGGCCAGGCCGGCGGCGAGGCCGGCGAGCGTCCCGCCCGTCCCGCAGGGGACGCACACCACGTCGAAGCCCGGCACCTCTGCGCCGAGTTCCGCGCAGCCCCTGAGGGCCAGGGCGTTGCTGCCGCCCTCGGGGAGCAGGTAGAAGTCGCCCCACCGCTCGCGCAGGGCGGCGACGACCTCGGCCTCGTGCTTGCGGCGGTAGGCGGCGCGGTCCAGGTAGGCGAGGCGCATGCCCATCCGCTCGGCGTACGCCAGCGAGTCGTTCAGCGGCAGGTGCTCCTCGCCCCTGATCACCCCGATCGTCGCGAACCCGAAGATCCGCCCGGCCGCGGCGGTGGCCCGGATGTGGTTGGAGTAGGCGCCCCCGAAGGTCAGCAGCGTGCCCCTCGCGCGCGCCGGGCCGATGTTGTGCCGGAGCTTGCGCCACTTGTTGCCGGGCAGCTCGGGATGGACGAGGTCGTCCCGCTTGAGGAACAGCCGCACGCCGTGCCGCGCGGCCCGCTCGTCGTCCAGCTCCGCCACCGGGGACGCCGCGAGCGCGGCGGGCCCGGTCGGGCGCCCGCTCACAGCGGCAGCCGCAGCCGCCGTCCCAGCCTGCGAAAACGCGAGCCCTGGACGTGCTCGGGCGAGGAGTCCGGCACGGTCAGGCCCTCCAGCAGCGTCTCGAAGGAGGGCTGCCGGACGCACACCAGCGTCGCGCGGGCGCGCCGCGCGCAGTGCAGCCGCACCGACGGCCGCAGCAGCCGCGAGAAGGGGCCGCGCGTCCCGTGCCCGACGACCAGGATGTCGTCGTCGCCCGCCAGCCGGACCAGCGCCGCGCCCGGCTCGCCGACCAGCGCCAGCGCGGTCAGCTCGACCCCGCTCGGCGGGCCGCCGGAGACCTCGGTGAGCAGCCGCGCGACGAGCTCGGCGCCGGAGGCGCGCAGCGCCTCGGTGATGCCGCAGCCGAGCTGCCCCGCCGCCGACACGTGCGGCGGCAGCGGCGCCGCGTGCACGACCAGCAGCGGGAGCCGGCGCAGCCGCGCCGCGCCGATCGCCCAGGAGAGCGCGCAGCGGGCGCCCGCGGAGTCGTCCACCCCCACCACGATGCGGGGACCGCCCTCCGGTCTCGCGATCACGACCCCTCCTGTGCGCCGAGTGCCAGCAGTTTAGGCATACCCCCGGGGGCGGGGGGAGTGCCACGGCGAGGAAACGGCGTTTCCGCGCGAAGGCGCCCCCGGCGAGGGCGTGGCCGCTGGACCGGCCGCCGCCGCGCACGGCACACTTCCGGCATGGAGGCACCGCACGAGCACGACCCCGCCTGCGCCGTCGCGCACGGCGACGTCCGGCCCGAGGCCGAGGAGCGGACGCTGGTCGCGGTGTTCGCCGGCCCCGTCGCCGACCACCTGCTGCGCTACGGCGCCGACCTCGGCTACCGCACGTTCCTCGTCGACCCCGACAAGGACCGCGCGGGCGCCGCCGACCTGCCGCCCCTCGACGGCACCGCCGACGTGGTCGTCACCGACCACCACCGCCCCGAGCTCGGGCCCGTCCTGCGCGACGTGCTGACGCAGCCCGTCCGGTGGGTCGGCGTGATGGGCAACCCCCGGCACCCCGCACCGCACATCCCGGCGCTCACCGAGCTCGGCGTCCCGGCGAGCGAGATCGCCCGGGTGCACCGCCCCATCGGGCTCAACATCGGCTCCAGGACCCCCGCGGAGATCGCCATCGCCGCGCTCGCCGGGCTGATCGCCGACCGCAACGGCCGCCCCGGCGGCTTCGAGTTCTAGCGGGCCGCGGGTGCGCGCCGTCGCCTACGACGCCTTCCGGGCGCCGCCCGACGTCCGGGACCTGCCCGATCCGGCGGTGCCCCCGGGCGGCGCGGTGATCCGGGTCGAGGCCACCGGCGCCTGCCGCAGCGACTGGCACGGCTGGCAGGGCCACGACCCCGACATCCGCTCCTTCCCGCACGTCCCCGGGCACGAGCTGGCGGGCACGGTCGAGGAGGTCGGCGCGGGCACGACCCGCCACCGCCCCGGCGACCGGGTGACCGCGCCGTTCGTGTGCGCGTGCGGCCGCTGCCCCGCGTGCGCCGCAGGCGACCAGCAGGTCTGCGAGGCGCAGACCCAGCCGGGCTTCACGCACTGGGGCTCGTTCGCCCAGTACGTCGCCGTCCACGACGCCGACGTCAACCTGGTGCGGCTGCCCGAGGGGATGCCCTTCACCACCGCCGCCGCGCTCGGCTGCCGGTTCGCCACCGCGTTCCGGGCCGTCACCGCCCAGGGCGGCGCCGCCCCCGGCCGGTGGGTCGCGGTGCACGGCTGCGGCGGCCTCGGCCTGTCCGCCGTCATGATCGCCGCCGCGGCGGGCGCCCGGGTCGTCGCCGTCGACGTCGCGCCGCCCGCGCTGGAGCTCGCGCGGCGCTGCGGCGCGGCCGCCGTCGTCGACGCCGCCGGGCGCGACGACGTCGCCGCGGCCGTCCGCGACGCCACCGGCGGCGGCGCCCACCTGTCCCTGGACGCGCTCGGCAGCCCCGCCACCGCCCGCGCCTCGGTCGCCTCGCTGCGCCGCCGCGGCCGGCACGTCCAGGTCGGGCTGCTGCCGCCCGGCGCGGGCCGGGCCGACCTGCCGATGGACCGCGTCATCGCCTGGGAGCTGGAGATCGCCGGCAGCCACGGGATGCCCGCGCACGCCTACGGCCCGATGCTGGAGCTGGTGCGGGCCGGGACGCTGCGGCCCGACCTGCTCGTCGCCCGCGTCCTGCCGCTCGGCGAGGGGCCCGCGGCCCTCACCGCGCCGTCCGGCCCGGGCATCACGGTGATCCAGCCGCACCGGGAGGAGCCGCCGGCGGATCCGCCCGGAGCGCCGCCGCCCGGCGGGGGCCCTGCGTAGCATGAAGGCGTTGCACGCGTTCTGTCGGTGGGGTCGCCTACGGTCGCCGGAGACGGGGCCGTCCGGCCGCACCGTCCGAGCGATGCCGCCGACGTGAAGGTGACCACCACCATGGCGAACACCACGATCGAATCCGACCGCGACTTCCAGCAGCTCGCCGACCCGTACCGGCGGGAGCTGCTCGCGCACTGCTACCGGATGCTGGGGTCCATCCACGACGCCGAGGACCTCGTCCAGGAGACCTACCTGCGGGCGTGGCGGTCCTACGGCGACTTCGAGGGCCGGTCGTCGCTGCGGACGTGGCTGTACCGCATCGCCACCAACGTGTGCCTCACCGCGATCGACCAGCGCGGCAGGCGGCCCATGCCGTCGGGGCTGGGCGCGCCGAGCGAGGAGCCGGAGCGGCCCGTGGTCGCCTCGCCGGAGGTGCCGTGGCTGGAGCCCGCGCCCGACGCGGTCCTCGGCGCGGACGCCGCCGACCCCGCCACGATCGTCGCGGCCCGCGAGAGCACCCGGCTGGCGTTCGTCGCGGCGCTGCAGCACCTGCCCGCCAAGCAGCGGGTCGTGCTGATCCTGCGGGACGTGCTGAAGTGGCGCGCGGCCGAGGTCGCCGAGCTGCTCGACACCTCCACGGCGGCGGTCAACAGCGCGCTGCAGCGGGCCCGGGCCCAGCTGGAGCAGGACGCCCCGATGCGCGACGAGCTGGCCGAGCCGACCGACCCCGCCCAGCGCGACCTGCTGGAGCGGTACGCCAAGGCGTTCGAGGACGCCGACATCGCCGGGCTCATCGAGCTGTTCAAGAAGGACATCGTCTGGGAGATGCCGCCGTTCCCCGAGTGGTTCGTCGGCGCCGAGAACGTGGTGCGGCTCATCGCGGCCCAGTGCGCGCCCGGCCCGGGCGACATCCGGATGGTCCCCGCCGCCGCGAACGGGCAGCCCGCGTTCGGCCTCTACAAGCGCGCCGAGGACGGCGTCCACCGCGCCTACCAGCTGCAGGTGCTGAGCGTCACCGCGGACGGCGTCGCGCACGCCTCGGTCTTCTTCGACACGAGCCTGTTCCCGCTGTTCGGGCTGGCCGAGCACCTCTGAGCGGCGCAGCTCTGAGGGCCGCGCCGTTTCCACTGGGCGGAAACACCGTTCCGGCGCACCCGGCGAAGGGTGCCAGGGTGGGTGCACGGTGTCCGCGACGTGGGAAGGGAACGCCTATGGACGGCGCAGGGACCGGGGGAGCCGGGGAGGAGCGCACGCCGCACCCGCCCTACCTGTACCCCGGTTACAAGAGCACTGTGCTCCGCGCCCCGGCACGGGAGCTGGTCATGCCGAAGCTCGGCCCGGACAGCGTCGAGCTGACCTCGCCGGTCTTCGGCCACCAGGAGCTCGGCCGGCTGGACGAGGACCTCACCGTCCAGCACGCCGGTGAGCCGCAGGGCCAGCGGATCGTCGTGACCGGCCGGGTCCTGGACGGCGCCGGGCGCCCGGTGCGGGGCGCGCTGGTGGAGATCTGGCAGGCGAACGCGGCCGGCCGCTACAACCACCTCGGCGACATCCACCCGGCGCCGCTCGATCCGAACTTCACCGGCGCGGGGCGCTGCCTCACCGACGGCGACGGCCGCTACCGGTTCGTCACGATCAAGCCGGGCGCCTACCCGTGGGGCAACCACCACAACGCCTGGCGGCCCGCGCACATCCACTTCTCGGTGTTCGGGACCGCGTTCACCCAGCGGCTCGTCACCCAGATGTACTTCCCCGGCGACCCGCTGTTCGCCTACGACCCGATCTTCCAGTCGATCCCCGACGAGCGGGACCGGCAGAAGCTGGTCTCCCGTTTCGACATGGACACCACCGTCCCGGAATGGGCGCTCGGCTACCAGTGGGACATCGTCCTCGGCGACACCCCGATGGAGGCCTGATGAGCACACCGCCCCTCACCACTCCGTCCCAGACCGTCGGGCCGTTCTTCGGCTTCGCGCTGCCGTACGCGGGCGGCCCGGAGGTCGTGCCGCCGTGGCGGCCCGACGCGATCGCGGTGCGCGGCCGGGTGCTCGACGGTGCGGGCGAGCCGGTGCCGGACGCGCTGCTGGAGATCTGGCAGCCGGACGCGGACGGCGCGATCCCGCGCCGTCCCGGCGGGCTGGCCCGGGCCGGGCACGGGTTCTCCGGCTTCGGCCGCTGCGGCACCGACGCCGACGGCGGCTACTGGTTCAGCACCGTCAAGCCCGGTGCGACCGGCGGCGGCGACGCGCCCTACATCGCCGTGCTGGTGTTCGCCCGCGGCCTGCTCAAGCCCGTCTTCACCCGGCTGTACTTCCCCGAGGACGAGGCCGCCCACGCCGACGACCCGCTGCTCGCGCAGGTCCCGGCCGACCGGCGCGGCACGCTCGTCGCCGCGCGCGAGGGCGAGCGCGAGTACCGCTTCGACATCCGGCTGCAGGGGGAAGGGGAGACGGTCTTCCTTGCCTTCTGACGAGCACGGCTCCACCGGCGGGCACGGATCCTCAGGCGGGAACGGGTCCTCGGGCGGGCGGGGCGCGGCGCCGGACGCGGGGCTGCTGTCCCCCGTCCGCGCCGGGACGGCGGCGGAGGCCGCGACGAGCGACCTCGCCTACCTGGCCGCGATGCTGGACGCCGAGGCGGCACTGGCGCGCGCGCAGGCCCGCCTCGGCATCGTCCCCGAGGCGGCCGCCGCCGCGATCACCGCTGCCGCCGACCCCGCCCGCTTCGACCTCGTCGCGATCGCCCGCCGGGCGCGCGGCTCCGGCAACCCCGCGGTGCCGCTGGCCGCCGACCTGCGCGCCCTCGCCGGGCCCGCGGGCGAGCACGTCCACAAGGGCGCCACCAGCCAGGACATCGCCGACACCGGCGCGATGCTCGTCGCGGCCCGGGCCCGGCGCGCCCTCCTCGCCGACCTCGACCGGGTGCTGGACGCCCTGGCCGGGCTCGCGGCGCGGTACCGCGACACCCCGATGGCGGCCCGCACGCTCGGCCGGCAGGCGCTGCCGACCACGTTCGGCGCCAAGGCCGCGAACTGGCTGCTCGGCTGCCTGGAGGCCCGCGATGGGCTGGCCGCGCTGCCGCTGCCGGTCCAGCTCGGCGGCCCCGCCGGGACGCTCGACGCCTTCGGCGAGGAGGCCTTCGACCTGGTCGCGGCCTTCGCCGAGGAGACGGGGCTCGCGTGCCCGGTGCTGCCGTGGCACACCCGCCGGGCACCGGTCGCCGGGCTCGCCTCGGCGCTGGCGGTCGCCGCGGGCGCCCTCGGCAAGATCGCCACCGACGTGTGGCTGCTGGCGCAGAGCGAGGTCGGCGAGGCCGCCGAGGCCGCGGGCGCCGGGCGGGGCGGCTCGTCCTCGATGCCGCACAAGCGCAACCCCGCGCTGTCGGCGCTGGTCCGCTCCGCAGCGCTGCAGGTGCCGGCGCAGGCGCAGGTGGTGCTCGCCGCGCAGGCCGCGCCGCACGAGCGGCCGGCGGGGGAGTGGCACGCCGAGTGGCAGCCGCTGCGCGAGTGCCTGCGCCTCACCGGCGGCGCCGCGGAGACCGCCGCCGAGCTGCTGGAGGGCCTGGAGGTGTCCCCCGAGCGGATGCGCGCCGGCCTGGACGACCTGATCGGCGTGCTCGGCCGCGACCCGGGCACCGGCAACGCCGCCGCGCTGGTCGGCCGGGCCCTGGACGCCTACCGGAGGAGCCGCCCGTGACCGTCCCCCAGTACCGCCTGGACGGCCCGGAGGAGGCGCCGCTCGTCGTCCTCGGCCCGTCCCTCGGCACGACCGCCGACCTGTGGCTCCCGCAGCTGCCCGCGCTCACCCGCGCGTGGCGGGTGCTGCGCTACGACCTGCCCGGCCACGGCGGCGCGCCCGTCCCGGACGGCCCGTTCACCGTCGACGACCTCGCCGGCGGGGTCCTGGCCCTGCTGGACGAGCTCGGCGCTGAGCGGGCCGCCTACGCCGGGGTGTCGCTCGGCGGCGCGGTAGGCACCGCGCTCGCGCTGCGCGCGCCCGGACGGGTGGCCAGCCTGGTCCTGTGCTGCACGTCCCCGCGCTTCGGCGACCCGGGGCCGTGGCGGGAGCGGGCCGCGCTCGTCCGCCGCGAGGGGACCGGCCCGGTGGCCGACTCGGCGGCGGCACGCTGGTTCACCCCCGGCTTCACCGGCGCGGAGCCCTACGTGGCGATGCTCCGCGCGACCGACCCCGAGGGCTACGCCGCCTGCTGCGACGCCCTCGCCGGGTTCGACGCGACCGCGCGGCTCGGCGAGGTCCGCGCGCCGGCCCTGGTGATCGCCGGCGCGCAGGACGGCCCCACTCCGCCCGAGGGCCACGCCGACCGGCTCGCCGCGGGCATCCCCGGCGCCCGGCTGGCCGTGGTGGACGGCGCCGGGCACCTGGCGAACGCCGAGCGCCCGGACGCGGTGACCGCGGAGATCACCGCGCACCTGGACCGCACGTGGAAGGGGAGAGCATGAGCGGGGACGGCCTGACCGACGGGGAGCGGCACGCGCGGGGCATGCGGACGCGCCGCGAGGTGCTCGGGGACGCGCACGTCGACCGCGCCGAGGCGCGCAAGAACGAGTTCACCGCCGACTTCCAGGACATGATCACCCGGTACGCCTGGGGGGAGATCTGGAGCCGCCCCGGCCTGGACCGCAGGACCCGCAGCTGCATCACCCTCACCGCCATGGTCGCCGGCGGCCACCTCGACGAGCTGGCCATGCACGTGCGCGCCGCCGTCCGCAACGGGCTGACGCACGACGAGATCAAAGAGGTGCTGCTGCAGACGGCGATCTATTGTGGGGTACCGGCGGCGAACTCGGCCTTCGCCGTCGCCCAGCGGGTCCTCGACGAAGGGGAGTGACGAGCGGGTTCCGGGCGGCCGGCCCGGGAGGCGGGCCGCGCGGGAGGTGGCAGGTGGCTGGCGACGGGGCGGAGCGCGCCCGGCCGGTGAGCGTGGCCGGCAAGGTGATGGCGATCCTGAACGCCTTCGCCCAGGGCGGCGTCCGGCTCAACCTGAGCGAGATCTGCCGCCGCTCCGGGCTGCCGCTCGCGACCGGGCACCGGCTCGTCGGGGAACTGGTCGGCGGCGGGTTCCTGGAACGGGTCCCGGACGGGACGTACCGCATCGGCACCCGGCTGTGGCGCATCGGCAGCCAGGCCCCGGCCGTCACGGGGCTGCGCGAGCTGGCCCTGCCGCACATGGAGGACCTGTACGAGGCCACCCACGACAACGTGCAGCTCGGTGTGCTCCGCGACGACCGGGTGCTGATCGTCGAGCGCCTGCGCGGCACCCGCTCGGTGCCGGTCGTCACGCAGGTCGGCGCGCTGCTGCCGCTGCACACCACGGGCCTGGGCAAGGTGCTGCTGGCGTACGCGCCGCCGGAGGTCCGGGAGAAGGTCCTGTCCGGGGAGCTCGTCCGGCACTCGGCGCGGTCCATCACCGCCGCCGACGACCTGCGGCGCGCACTGGAGCAGGTCCGCGGCTCGGGCTACGCGCTGACCAGGGACGAGATGACGCTCGGCGCCTCGTCGGTCGGCGCGCCGGTGCGGGACGCGTCGGGCGAGGTGGTCGCGGCGCTGTCGCTGGTGTCGGCAACCCGCAGCGCCGACCTGCGGCGGCTGCTGCCACCGCTGACGACGGCGGCGCGCGCGCTGTCTCGGGACGTGGCCGCGCACTGGGGCGGCGATACCGACCTGTTTTCCGCTGACCGGAAGACCGGCGCCTGACCCGGCGGCGATGCGCGCCAGCATCGCCGGGTGAACCGACGACGAGGAGGCTCGATGCGTACCCAGGTCGCGATCATCGGCGGCGGCCCCGCCGGACTGCTGCTGTCGCACCTGCTCCATCTGCAGGGGATCGAGTCCGTGGTGCTCGAGAGCCGGGACCGCGACTACGTGGAGCACCGGCAGCGCGCCGGGATGCTGGAGCAGGGCACGACCGACGTGCTGCGCGAGTCCGGCGCCGGCGACCGGCTCGACCGGGAGGGGCTCGTCCACCACGGCCTGGAGCTGCGGTTCGGCGGCGCCGGGCACCGCGTCCCGCTGACCGACCTGACCGGCCGGACCGTCACCGTGTACGCGCAGACCGAGATCGTCAAGGACCTGGTGGCGCGGCGGCTGGCCGACGGCGGCGACGTGCGGTTCGAGGCCGAGGTCGTCGGCCTGGACGCGTCCGCGGCGAGCGTGACGTTCCGCAGCGGCGGTGAGACGCGCACCCTGGAGTGCGACTACATCGCGGGCTGCGACGGGTTCCACGGGGTCAGCCGCCCCGCGGTGCCGGGCCTGCGGACGTTCTCGCGCGAGTACCCGTTCGCCTGGCTCGGCATCCTCGCCGACGTGCCGCCGTCCACCGAGGAGCTGATCTACGCCAACCACGACCGCGGCTTCGCGCTGCACAGCCTGCGCTCGCCGCAGGTGAGCCGCCTGTACCTGCAGGTCAGCCCGGACGAGGACCTCGCCGCCTGGTCCGACGCCCGGATCTGGGACGAGCTGGCGGCGCGGTTCGCCACCGACGACGGCTGGAAGCTGCGCGAGGGCCCGATCACCGACCGGTCGATCACGCCGATGCGCAGCTTCGTGGCCGAGCCGCTGCGGCACGACCGGCTGTTCCTCGCCGGCGACGCCGGGCACATCGTGCCGCCGACCGGCGCCAAGGGCCTCAACCTCGCCGTCTCCGACGTGGTCGTCCTGGCGCGGGCCCTGACCGAGCGGTACGCCACCGGGTCGCAGACGCTGCTGGACGGCTACTCGGACACGTGCCTGCGGCGGGTCTGGCGGGCCGAGCACTTCTCCTACTGGATGACGACGCTGCTGCACGTCGACCCCGCGGCGACCGACTTCGAGCGGCGGCTGCAGCGCTCCCACCTTGACTACGTGGCGTCGTCGGAGGCGGCCATGGCATCGCTGGCGGAGAATTACACGGGCCTCCCCATCTTCTAGGGCGAGGCTCTCAGGGCAGGGCAGGGCAGGGCCCGGGGCGGTGCGGTGAGATGCACATCACGCGAATTGGCAGTGCCTGTAATTTTACCGGCTGAGCAAGTTCGTTCTACCGTGGACGGGTCGCGGGTGAGGGCCGCGCGGCCCGGTGGCTCGCGCGTGCCTTGCCCAACGCGGACGTCGAAGGTGAGAGGCTTCGGCATCGACCGTCCCCGCCCCCACAGAAGGACAGCGATGTGAGCCTCCTCGACCGACCGTCCCGGCCGGACGGCGCCCCCTCGCGGCTGCGCCTGCCGGGACGTCGGAGCGCGCCCGCCGGGGGACGGCCCGCCCGCGAGCGGCCGGGCGGGCGGCCCCACGCCGTCCGCGAGCTGATCCTGATCGCGGTGCTGTTCACCTTCTACAAGCTCGGCCGGCTGCTGGCGAGCGGCCGGGTCGGGGAGGCGTTCGGCAACGCCCGCGACGTGTGGCACCTGGAGCGCCTGCTGCGCCTGCCCAGCGAGACCGGCGTCCAGGAGGGCCTGCTGCACAGCGAGTTCCTCGTCCGCGCGGCCAACTGCTACTACGCCTACGTGCACTTCCCGGCGGCGATCGCCTTCCTGCTCTGGATCTACCTGCGGCGGCCCGCGCACTACCGGTGGGTCCGCCGGGTCATGGTGACGCTGACCGGCGCCGCGCTCGTCCTGCACCTGCTCGTGCCGCTGGCCCCGCCGCGGATGCTGCCGGCCACCGGGCTCATCGACACCGCGGCGCGGTTCGGCCCCGCCGTGTACGGGCCGCCGCAGACCGACACCGTCGCCAACCAGTACGCGGCGATGCCGTCCCTGCACATCGGGTGGGCGGCCGTCATCGCGCTCGGCCTCATCGTCACGGCCCGGACGCGCTGGCGCTGGCTGTGGCTCCTGCACCCCGCCGTGACGATCGCGGTCGTGGTCGGCACCGCCAACCACTACTGGCTGGACGGCATCGTGGTCCTCGCGCTGCTGGCGGCCGGCGTCCGGATCCTCCGCCCGCCCGCGGCCGGCCGGGCCGCGGCGCCCGGTTAGCCGGGCCGCCCCGCGTCCCCCTCCGGCTCCGCGTCCAGCGTGTCCAGCAGCTCGGTCACCGGCTGGAGCTTCTCGTACAGCAGCAGCACGGGCTCGCCCGGCTCGGCGAGGTCCAGCGCGGACGCCAGCGCCCCCTTCAGGTCGCCCGCCGGATGGTGCAGGACGTCCGGGCGCTCCTCCCGCAGCCCCTGGACGATCAGCCGGGTCATCTCGCCGGAGCGGCGGCCCCGGAGGTCCTCGTCCTCGTAGACGACGACCCGGCCGAACGACGCCGCGACCGCCCGTGCCGTCTCGCCGACGAGTTCGTCGGACCGGTCACCCGGAAGCGTGACCGCGGCGACACCCCCGCCGCCCCAGCGGCGCCGGACGAACGCGCCCATCGCGGCGACCGCCGCCGGGTTGTGCGCGTAGTCGACCAGGACCGGGTTCTCGCCGACCCGGTACACGCAGCCCCGGCCGGGGTTGCGGGTGTGCGGGTCGAACGAGCGCAGCGCGCGCGCCACCACGTCGACCGCGACGCCGAGGGCGCGGGCGGCGGCCGAGGCGGCCAGCGCGTTCGCCAGGACGTGCGCGGCGTCCCCGCCGAACGCGCCCGCCACCTCCGCGGCCGGCAGGATCCGCGTCCGGCGGTCGCCGCGCGCCTCGGTCAGCCAGCCGTCCGCGACGTAGTAGCCGAGGCCGCCGCCGCGCAGGTGCGCCGCGAGGACGGGGGCGTCCGGCGACAGCGAGAAGAACCGCAGCACCGGGTCGCGGCGCCGCACCGCGGGCCGCTCCGCCAGGCTCGCCGACGGGCCGTCCTCGGCGTTCAGCACCAGGTGCCCGCCGCGCCGGATCTCCTCGGCGACCAGCGCTTTGATCTCGAGCAGGTCGGCCACGGACTCGGTGTCGTCCATGCCGAGGTGGTCGCGCGTCACGTTGGTGACGGCGGCGACGTCGGCGCGGTCGTAGCCGAGGCCGCGGCGGACGATGCCGCCGCGCGCCGTCTCCAGCACGGCCGCCTCCACCGACCGGTCGCCGAGCACCATCTCCGCCGAGCGGGGCCCGGAGGCGTCCGACACGTGCACCGGCCGCCCGCCGACGAGCACGCCCTCGGTGCTGGTCATGCCGGTCAGCCGGCCGTCCAGCTCCAGCATGTGCGCGATCATCCGGACGGTCGTCGTCTTGCCGTTGGTCCCCGTCACCGACACGACCGGGACCCGCGACGGCGTCCCCGCCGGGTACATCAGGTCGATGATCTCGCCGGCGACGTCGCGCCCCGCCCCCTCGTGCGGCGCCAGGTGCATGCGCAGCCCCGGCGCGGCGTTGACCTCCAGGATCCCGGCGGCGCCGCGCTCGGCGGGCACCGGGGAGGCGATGTCGGGCAGCCGCAGGTCGATGCCGCACACGTCCATGCCGACGGCCGCGGCGGCCCGCACGCACATCGCGGCGACGTCCGGGTGGACCTCGCCGGTCACGTCGCGGCTGGTGCCGCCGGTGGACAGGTTCGCGTTGCGGCGCAGCCACACCCGCTCCCCGCCGGCGGGCACCGAGTCGGGGCCGTGCCCCTGCCGGGCCAGCAGCGCCAGCTCCGTCGGGCCGAGCACCAGCCGCGTCAGCGGCCGGTCGTGGCCCTCGCCGCGCGCCGGGTCGGCGTTGACCCGCTCCACCAGCGCCGCGACCGTGGCCGTCCCGTCGCCGGTCAGATGGGCGGCGGTCAGCTCGGCCGCCGCCGCGACCCGGCCGCCCACCACCAGCACCCGGTAGTCGATGCCCGGGATGTAGGACTCGACGAGGACCTCGCCGTCCTCCCCGGCGGCGGACGCGAACGCGGCCAGCACCTCCGGCGGCTCGGTCAGCTCGATGTGGACGTTCTCGCCCTGGTGCCCGGCGAGCGGCTTGACGACCACCGGCCCGCCGATGTCGTGCAGCGCCGCCAGGGCCTCCGCCGGCGACGCGGCGACCCGGCCCTCCGGGACGGGGACGCCCGCGTCGGCGAGGACCCGGTGCGCGAGCCGCTTGTCGCCCGCGACCTCCATCCCGATCGCGGAGGTCGTGTCGGTCATCGCCGCCCACACCGTCCGCCGGTACCGGCCGTACCCGAGGCGCAGCAGGTTGAGGCCGCCGACGCGGCGGACCGGCACGCCCCGCTCGCGCGCCGCCCGCGCGAGCGCCGCCGTGCTCACCCCGAGGCTCTCGGCCTCGTGCGCGGCGGCGACCTCGGCGAGGCCGGCGGACAGGTCCGGGACCTTGCCCTCCAGCGCGCCGGTCACCGTCCGCACCGCGAGCGCGATGAGCCGCTCCACCACGGTGCTGTCGTCCGGCTCGTCGCGCGGGCACTCCAGGATCACCTCGTACTCGCCCGGGTCGCCGGCGAGGACGGTGCGGCCGAAGAACACCTCGCGGCCGATGAGCCCGGACAGCTCCAGCGTGACGTGCTCGGTGACATGGCCGAAGTAGGTGCCGCGCGCCATCGCGTCCAGCAGGCCGCCGGGGCGGCCCGCCGAGCAGTGGTGCCCGGCGAGGCCCGGCAGCGCCGCGACGAGGCGCTCGGCGAAGCCGGGGTGGTCGGTGGTCTCGTGGCCGGTCAGGGCCTGCAGGTCCAGCCGGGCGATCGCGACCGGCCGGCGCAGGTAGGTGTTCGGGGCGCCGAGGCGCCGCACATGGTCGAGCCGCACGGCTCAGTCCTCCTCGTCCGGGCCGCGCATGTTGCCGATCGCGGGCAGCTTGTCGTTCATCTGGAACGCGCAGCCGGCCGGCAGCAGGTGCAGCGACACGTCGAACATGGCCATCGGCTCGTCGTCGGAGGCGGCGTAGGCGATGGTGGACTGCCCGGCGTCCACGACCGTCACCACCCCGGTCCCGACGACCTCGAACTGGCCGTCGCCCACGACGATCGCCGTGTCCTCGTCGATCCCGACGCCGAGCAGCCGGGTGTCGAGCGCGATGCCGCTCATCAGCCGCGGCAGCCGCCCGCGCTCGTTGAAGTGCATGTCGATCAGCACGTTGTCCAGCAGCGCGAGGCCCGGGCCGACCTTCACGCTGGAGGCGGCGACCTCGTGGCCGTGCCCGCCCAGGATCATCCAGTGCCCCATCGCGGTCGCGCCGGCGCTCGTCCCGGCGATGACCAGGCCCTCCTGGTCGAGGCGCCGCTTGAGCAGCTCGTTGGTCCGCGACCCCACCAGCGTCCGGATCCTCGACTGGTCGCCGCCGCTGAACAGCACGCCGGTCGCGTTGTCCAGCGCCCGCAGCGTCGCCGGGTCGTCGGCCGCGGCGCGGCCGAGCAGCCGCAGCTCCCGGACCGACGGCACGCCGAGCCGCCCGAACACCGCCGTGTACTCCTCGGCGACCTCCTCGGGCACCTCCGTCGCCGTCGTCACCACCACGATCCGCGCGTCCTCGGCCCCGGCCAGCTCGACGAACGTCTCCAGCGGCCCGGCCCCGCAGGTCCGATTCTCCGCCCCACCGATGATCAGCAGCCGGCCCTTGCGTCCGGCGTCCCCATGTTCGGCCTTCACACTGAGCTGACTACCCCCGATCACGGGTGGTAGTCGCACAATTGCGTGGAGTCCGGACCCGGACGCGGCGCGACGCTGTGCCATGCTGTGCGGATGAGCGGCAGCCCCGTTCCCCCGGACGTCCCCGCCCGGCCCGCGACCGGTCCGTCCGCGGCGCTCGCCGCCGCGTCCGCGCACTACCTGCGCGGCGACCCGATCGACATGTCGGCGCTGGCGGCGGAGCTGGGCGTCGGGCGCGCGACGCTGTACCGGTGGGTGGGCGGGCGCGAGCAGCTCATCGGGGCGGTCCTCGCGGAGATGACCGAGCGCACCTACCGCGTCGCGGCGCGCGGCGTCGGCGGCGCGGGCGCGCCGCGGATCCTCGCCCTCCTGGAGCGCTTCATGCGCGCGGTCGTGGACGCGGCGCCGCTGAAGGCGTTCACCGAGCGCGAGCCGCGGCTGTTCATCCGGCTGGCCACCATGCCCGGCACCATCGAGGACCGCGCGGCCGACCTGCTGGCGGGCGAGCTGCAGGCGGAGATCGACCGCGGCGCGCTGCGCGTCCCGCTGCCCACCCGCACGCTGGCGCAGGCGATCGTACGGGTCGCCGACTCGTTCATGTACGCCCACTTCCTGGGCGGGAGCCGGCCGGAGATCGACCGGGCCCTGGAGGTCGTCGAGCTGCTGCTGCGCCCCTGCGTGCCGGAGGGCGGCGCCCGGCCGTCCCACGACCGGGAATCTCGCGTCCGGGAATCTCAGCGGCCCGCCGAACGCTGAACAATGGACGGCGATTGACCACTTTGTGGCATTCGTCGGCCATGAGAGGCTATGGCATTGGACGCATCGTCGAACAAGGGACGGCCGGGCCGTGAGTGACATCCCCCGCCGCGCGGTGACGCGCACCGCCAAGCTGGCGACCCTCCCGCTGGGCTTCGCCGGGCGCACCGCCCTCGGACTCGGCAAGCGGACCTTCGGCCGCCCGGCCGAGGCCGTGGCGCTGGAGGTCCAGCGCCGCACCGCCGAGCAGCTGTTCGCCGTGCTCGGCGAGCTGAAGGGCGGCGCGATGAAGGTCGGCCAGCTGCTGTCGATCTTCGAGGCGGGGCTGCCCGAGGAGATCGCGGGCCCGTTCCGCGCCAGCCTCACCCGCCTCCAGGAGTCGGCGCCGCCGATGCCGGCCGCCACCACCCACAAGGTCCTCGCCGAGGGCCTCGGCGAGGACTGGCGCGACCTGTTCGACGACTTCGACGACCGCCCGGCCGCCGCCGCGTCCATCGGGCAGGTGCACAAGGCCGTCTGGCACGACGGCCGCACGGTCGCGGTCAAGGTGCAGTACCCCGGCGCCGCGCAGGCGCTGATGAGCGACTTCAACCAGATCTCCCGGCTGAGCCGGCTGTTCACCCCGCTGTTCCCCGGCGTCGAGGTCAAGCCCGTCGTCGCCGACCTGAAGCGCCGCCTGGAGAAGGAGCTCGACTACGTCGACGAGGCGCGCGCCCAGACCGCCTTCCACGACGCCTACGCCGGCGACCCCGACTTCGCCGTCCCCGCCGTGGTCGCGCAGTCCGGGAACGTGCTGGTCACCGAGTGGCTGGACGGCACCCCGCTCGCCAAGGTCATCGCGGAGGGCGACCAGGACCGCCGCGACCGCGCCGGCCTGCTGCTGTTCCGCTTCCTGCTGTCCGGCCCGGCCCGCTGCGAGATGATCCACATCGACCCGCACCCGGGCAACTTCCGGCTGCTGGACGACGGCCGCCTCGGCGTGCTGGACTTCGGCGGCGCCGCCCGCGTCCCGGCGGAGCTGCAGTGGTCGATCGGCCGGCTGCTGCGCATCGGCACCCTCGGCGACCCCGACGAGATCGTCGACGCCCTCTGCGACGAGGGCTTCCTCGTCCCCGAGGCCGAGGTGGACCCGGAGGAGATCGCCGACCTCGTCGCCCCGCACGCCGCGCCGTTCGCGGTGGAGCGCTTCCGCTACTCCCGCGAGTGGCTGCGCGAGCAGACGGCCCGCGGCCTCGGGCTCGCCTCCGACATGCGCCCCGGCGCGGTCGCCCGCGCGTTCCGGCTCCCGCCGCAGTACCTGGCCGTGAGCCGCGCCCTGTCGGGCTGCGGCGGCGTCCTGTGCCAGCTGGAGGCCGAGGGCGCCTTCCGCGCCGAGGCGGAGCGGTGGCTCCCCGGCTTCGCCGACGACGGCGGCCCCGGAGACCTCGACGGCGAGGACGCCGGCGGCCTGGACGGCCCGGCCCAGGCCACGGCCTGACCCGGGCGCCCGGTCCCGGGCCAGGTCAGGCGCCGGTCAGGCGAGGGCCTCGGCCTCCTCCTGCTCGACCTGGCGGTTCCATTCGCGCTTGCTCGACTGCCAGCCGTCCTCGTCGCGGCCGAGCCGCCAGTAGCCGGAGATCGAGAGCAGGTCGAGGGGCAGGCCCCGCTCGACGCGCAGGTGGCGGCGCAGCGCCTTGACGAAGCCGGCCTCGCCGTGGACGAAGGCGTGCACCTCGCCGTCGGGGAAGTCGAGCTTCTGCACGGTCTCGGCCAGCAGCTCGCCGACCCGGCCGGCGCCGCGGTGCAGCCAGACGATCTCGGTGCGGGCCGAGCCGCGCAGCGGCTGCTCCTCCTCCGGGCCGGCGACCTCGATGAAGACGCGGGCCGGGGCGGACTCGGGGAGGCGTTCGAGGGCGGCGGCGATCGCGGGCAGCGCGCTCTCGTCGCCGGCGAGCAGGTGCCAGTCCGCGGCCGGGCGCGGCGCGTAGGCGCCGCCGGGGCCGTTGAACATGATCTCGTCGCCCGGCCGGGCGTTCGCCGCCCACGGGCCGGCGAGGCCCTTGTCGCCGTGGTGGACGAAGTCGATCGTCAGCTCGCGTGCCAGCTCGTCCCACGCGCGGACGGTGTAGGTGCGGGTCGCGGGCCACTGCTCGCGCGGCAGCTCGGCGCGCACCCGCTCCATGTCGAACGGCTCGGGGTAGGCGACGCCCGGACGCGGGAACAGCAGCTTCACGTAGTGGTCGGTGAACTCGCCCGCGGTGAACCGCGCGAGGCCGTCGCCGCCGAGGACCACGCGGATCATGTGCGGGGTGAGGCGCTCGGTGCGCAGCACCGTCCCCCGGTGGAGCGCGCGTCCCCTGCGTGCCGGTTCGCGTGCCGGTTCGGGTGCCGGTTCCGTCGCCATGCGTCCTCCGATGTGATCCGCCGTACTTAGGTAACCCTAACCCGAGGCGGCGTCCACTTTGTTCCAGAGGGTCGATCCCGGGCGCGGCGCCGGGTTACCGTCGCCTGGGCGGCCCCGGCGAGGCGGACGGTGATGGCAGTGGCGCTCAGCAGGCAGACGATGACGGACGAGCAGCGCAAGTCGGTGGCGCTGGAGTACCTCAAGGGGTTCGACAACGGCGGCGTCACCTCCGACGGCGCGCCGCTGCTCGACCTGTTCGCGTCCGACGCGCAGGTGTACTTCCCGAAGTGGGGCCTCGCCACCGGCAAGGAGGAGATCGGCCGGCTGTTCGGCGACGTGGGCGCGACGATCACCTCGATCCGGCACCACTACGCGTCCTTCAACTGGATCTTCTCCGGCGGCGACACGGTGGTGTGCGAGGGCACCAGCCACGGGGAGCACCGCGACGGGCCGTGGCGGGCGGGCGTCCCCGAGTGGGGCGCCGGCCGGTGGTGCGACGTGTTCGAGATCCGCGACTGGCTGATCCAGCGGGTGTTCATCTACCTCGACCCCGACTACGCCGGCGCCGACACCGCCCGGTACCCCTGGCTCGCGGACGGCTGACCGCCGGCCCGCGCGGCCCGGGCGGGGCGCCCCTCCCGGCGGGTCCGTCTGCGGTACGTTCGGGGGACCTCGCGCACCCCCTCAGCCACCCGTGCCGCCGGAGGACCGGATGCCCCTGCTCGCCCAGCTGCTCGCCGCCGTCGCCGACGGCTCGGTGGAGATCGTCGACCTGACCGCGCCGCTGTCGGACCGGACGCCGATCCTCCGGTTGCCCGAGCCCTTCGCCAACACCGTGCCGTTCCGGCTCCGGGAGATCAGCCGCTACGACGACCGCGGCCCCGCCTGGTACTGGAACGACATCGAGACGGGCGAGCACGTCGGCACGCACTTCGACGCCCCCGTGCACTGGGCCACCGGGCGCGGCGGCGAGGACGTCGCGCAGGTCCCGCCCGCCCGCCTGGTCGCCCCGGCCGTGGTGCTGGACGCGTCCGCGCGGGCGGCGGCCGACCCCGACTTCCTGCTGGAGATCGAGCACGTCCGCGACTGGGAGAAGGCGAACGGCCCGCTCCCGGACGGCGGCTGGCTGCTGTACCGGACGGGCTGGGACGCGCGGTCCGGCGACCAGGGCGCCTTCCTCAACGCCGACGAGAACGGCCCCCGCACGCCGGGGATCTCCGCCGAGTGCGCCCGCTGGCTCGCCGAGGAGACCCCCGTGATCGGCCTCGGCGTCGAGACCGTCGGGACCGACGCGGGCGCCGCCCACGCCTTCGACCCGCCGTTCCCGTGCCACTCCTACTTCCTCGGCGCGGGCAAGTACGGCCTCACCCAGCTGCAGAACCTCGCCCGGCTGCCGGCCCGCGGCGCCGTGCTCGTCGCCGCGCCGCTGCCGATCGAGGGCGGCTCCGGCAGCCCGGCCCGCGTCCTCGCGCTGATCGAGCGATGATCGTCGCGGAGGCCGTGGGGGAGGCCCTCGCGCGGCTCGGCGCCCGCACCGTCTTCGGGGTCGCCGGCAGCGGCAACTTCCACGTCACCAACGCGATGGCCGCGCACGGCGCCCGGTACGTCGCCGCCCGGCACGAGGGCGGCGCCGTGACGATGGCGGACGCGTACGCGCGGGTGAGCGGCGGTCTCGGCGTGGTCAGCGTCCACCAGGGGCCGGGTCTCACCAACGCGGTCACCGGCATGGCCGAGGCCGCCAAGAGCCGCACGCCGCTGCTGGTCGTCGCGGGCGAGGTGGCCGCCGCCGCGGTGCGCTCCAACTTCCGGGTCGACCAGGCGGCGATCGCCGCGGCCGTCGGGGCGGTGCCCGAGCGGGTCCACTCGCCGGAGACGGCGCTCGACGACGTGGCGCGCGCCTGCCGCACCGCGGTCGCCGAGCGGCGCACCGTGCTGCTGGGCCTGCCGCTGGACGTGCAGGGCGCCGAGCTGCCGGACGGGCCGTCCCGCCGGTCCGGCCCGCCGCCCGCCGGGTACCGGCCGCGGCCCGCGCAGGTGCCGCCGCTGCCGGTGCCGCCGCCGGCGGCCGTCGCCCGGCTCGCCGACGCGCTGCGGGCGGCGCGCCGGCCGGTGTTCATCGCGGGGCGGGGCGCCCGGCTGGCCGGCGCCCGCGAGCCGCTCGCCGAGCTGGCCGCCCGCTGCGGCGCGCTGCCCGCGACCTCGGCCGTCGCGCGCGGCCTGTTCGCCGGCGACCCGTTCGCGCTGGACGTGAGCGGCGGGTTCGCCACCCCGGCCGCCGCGGAGCTGATCCGCGGCGCCGACCTGGTCGTCGGCTGGGGCTGCTCGCTGACCATGTGGACCACGCGGCACGGCGCGCTCATCGCCCCGGACGCGACGGTCGTGCAGGTCGACGTCGACGCCCGCGCCCTCGGGGCGCACCGCCCGGTCGACCTCGGGCTGATCGGCGACGCGGCCGAGACGGCGCGGGCCGTGCTCGCCGAGCTGGAGGCGCGCGGCCACCGGGCCACCGGCTACCGGACGCCGGAGGTGGGGGAGCGGCTCGCCCGCGAGGGCCGCTGGCGGGACGTCCCGTACGAGGAGCACCCGGACGCCGACGACGACGGCCGGCCCCGCGTCGACCCCCGGACGCTGACGATCGCTCTCGACGCGATGCTGCCCCGCGAGCGCACCGTCGCCGTCGACTCGGGCAACTTCATGGGCTACCCGGCGATGTTCCTGGACGTCCCCGACGCCGACGGGCTGGTGTTCACCCAGGCGTTCCAGTCGGTCGGGCTCGGCCTCGCCACGGCGGTCGGCGCCGCCGTCGCCCGCCCGGACCGGCTCACCGTCGCCGCCCTCGGCGACGGCGGCGCGCTGATGTCGGTCGCGGAGCTGGAGACCGCCGTCCGGCTCGGGCTGGACCTGCTCGTGGTCGTCTACGACGACGAGGCGTACGGCGCCGAGGTGTACCACTTCGGCCCGGCCGGGCACCCGCTGGACACCGTCGTGTTCCCGCCGGCGGACCTGGCCGCGATCGGCCGCGGCTTCGGCTGCGCGGCGGCGACCGTCCGGTGCCCGGACGACCTGGCCGCCGTCGCGGACTGGCTCGCCGGCCCGCGGGACCGGCCGATGGTCGTGGACGCCAAGGTCACCCGGGACCGCCCCGCCTGGTGGCTCGAAGAGGCGTTCCGCGGTCACTGACCGTCGCATCGTGAGCACCCAGCGCACATTTGGCCGTGTACTCCGGTCACCGCTGGGAACGACCACGCCATCGCGATCACGCGCGGGGGTGGAGGGACGGCGCGGGGCCGGTGGTACCGCCGGGAGCCCCGTGGACCCGTCCCGCCATGTGCACTCGCCTCCGCGTCGGTTGTGCCCACGTCACACGTCCTGGAGGAGGAGCGATGACGCGATGGCCGAAGGTCCCCGAGCTCGCCCGGGAGATGGCCGCGGAGTTCGCCGGCACGATGATCCTGATCCTGTTCGGGGTGGGCGTCGTCGCCCAGGCCGTCGCGGGCAGCGGGCTCGGGGAGGCGCAGAGCCTCGGCGGCCACGACGCCATCTCCTGGGCGTGGGGCATCGCCGTGACGCTCGGCGTCTACGTCTCCGCGCGGATCAGCGGCGGCCACATCAATCCCGCCGTGACCGTCGCGCTGGCGGTGTTCAAGGGCTTCCCCTGGCGCAAGGTGCTCCCGTTCTGCTTCGCGCAGACGCTCGGCGCCTTCGTCGCGGCGCTGATCGTCCGGTGGGACTACACCGAGATCCTCAACAAGTTCGACCCGGGGCTGACGACCAAGACGCAGTTCGTGTTCTCCACCATGCCCGGCAACGGGTCGCTTCCGATCCACACCTGGGGCGCGTTCCGGGACCAGATCATCGGCACCGCGATCCTGCTGTTCCTCGTCCTCGCCCTCACCGACCTGCGCAACGCGCCGCCGCTGGCGAACATGGCCCCGCTCATCATCGGCCTCGTCGTGGTGGCGATCGGGATGGCGTTCGGCTCCGCCGCCGGGTACGCGATCAACCCGGCCCGCGACCTCGGCCCCCGGCTCGCGCAGTACATCACCGGATACGGGACGGCCTGGCGCGACCAGTACGGGGAGTTCTACTTCTGGGTACCGATCGTGGCGCCGCTGATCGGCGGCATCCTCGGGGCCGGCCTGTACATCCTGCTCATCGGGCGCAACATCCCCGAAGAGGAGGAAGAGGCCACCCTGCCGACCGGGCCCGAGCCGGAGTACGACGTTTCCTGACGGGGCCGCGTCCGCGGCGGAAGAAGGAGGAGAGTCCATGGCCGACTTCGTCGGTGCCCTCGACCAGGGCACGACCAGCACCCGCTTCATGATCTTCGATCACGGCGGGAACGAGATCGCGCGCCACCAGC
>NZ_FZOR01000105.1 GCF_900188445.1 Actinomadura meyerae | reverse complement strand
CGGCAGGCGGCCACCACATCGGCGTTGTAGAACTGCGAATCGGCGCGCAGCACGCGCAGGCCGGTGGCGCCTGCCTGCGGTGCGGTGGCCAAGGCTTCGGCGACGAACCGCTGCGCGCCGCGGGCGTCGGCGGCCTTGCCCCGCCGCAGCCGCACCCCGGCGATGACCGGGCGGGCGATCGGGGTGCAGATCGTGGCCAGCAGCGGATGCAGGGTCCGGACCCCTTTGAACCGCCCGATCTGCGCGCCCTGCTTGGCGCGGCCGAACACCCGCTTGTGGGTGGAGTCGATGTCGATGAAGGCGACCTGGTCGGCGCCGGGCAGCAGCGGCGCCCGCCGGGTCAGTTCGCCCAGCAGCCGGCGGTGCACCGCGTGCAGTTGCAGGGCGTGGCCGTGGGTGAACGACCGCAGGAACGTGCCCAGCGTGGAAGGTGCCCGGACCCCGTCGAACGCGGTCGGCATCGCCCCGTGCCGCAACCGGTCGGTGTCATCGATGCTGTCGGCTCCGGCGCACATCGCCGCCACCAGCGACATCACCTTCGCGGCCGGGGCGGCGCCGGCGCTGTTGCGCGCACCGCCGATGCGCAGCACCTCGGCCGCCAGCTCGGGCAGCCCCGCCCGCTCGGCCAGCCGCACCACCGGCACCAGCCCGGCATCGGCGATCAAGTTCGGCTCGTCGAACGCGGCAGCCACCGCCGATGAGACATGAGAGGATTGCACTTACGGGATGCCTCGTTGCTTCTGCGCTGCTGGACCTTAGACAAGCCCATCATCGCAGGCCACGGGGCATCCCTTTTGTCGTTTCCGCAACCTGAACAGCAATCACCCGGTGGATCGAGGCTTAGGTGGAGTCGAGCATGCAGCCATGGAGTAGGGCGACATGGCAGGTCACCGGGTGGGCAGCCGGGCCCGGGCCCGCGCCGCCGGGGGCGGGCGGGCTCGGGCGTTGGTCTGTTGTTCATGCGGCTTCGGCCCAGGTGGGTGGTGGGTGTCTTCGCTGGTGGAGGGGGGCGGTGTCGGGTGGGTGGAGGCGGTAGGTGTAGCGGCCGTCGGGTGTTTTGGTGATGTGGAGTCGGTCGGGGTGGGTGTGTTTGTAGCGGTTGTGCCATCCGCAGCACAGGGCGAGTTTGTCGATGTCGGTGGGGTTGTTGCCGAGGGCCCAGCCGTGGACGTGGTCGACTTCGCACAGCGTCCCGGGCACTTCGCATCCCTGCACCGCGCACGTCGAGTACAGGGCCTCGAGCACTTGTCGTTGCGGCGCGGTGGCGAACCTGACCCGGTGCCCCAGGTACAGCGGGGTGTTCCCGGCGCCGAGCAGCAGCGGTGACACTCCGGCGCTGAGGGCGATGCGGCGGGCTTGGGCTGCGGGGATGGGGGTGCCGTCGGTGAGTCTGGCGGGGGTGGTGCCGCCGGTGAGGGTGTCCAGGTCGCAGATGACGGTGACCTTGGTGGCCGTGTGCCCACCCGACAGCACACCGGTAAGTGCGGCCGCGGTTCGCTCGGACAGGTCACGGTGGTCGTCGGTCCCGGCGGGCTTGGCCAGCGGTGCGAGGGTGCCGTCCCAGATCGCGGCGTCCTCGGCGTTGAGCCAGCCCTTGATGTAGCGGCCACCGTCGAGAGAGCGGGTCGAGTCGATCCAGGACCGCTCGTATCCCCGCTGCACGTCCTGCGGGGCCTGTTCGCGTCCGTCGCGTTCGGCGATGACGTCGCGGATCCGCTTACCGAAGCTGGCGACCTTTCCCGCGGAGAAGCCTTTGTCGACCATGTCCAGCAGGATGTCCTCAGCGGCCGGGCAGTCGTCATCGTCCAGGCGGGCGGTGGCTTCGGCGATGGTCGCGGCGTACCCGGTCGACAGTTCACCGGTGGTCCACCGCTCGGTGACCTCCGTCAGGCGGTGGCGCTGCCGGGCCAGGGTGAGTCGCTCTTTGGCGCGGGATTCGCGCATGCCCATGCGGGACCGCAGCCAGGAGCGGGTGGAGGGGAAACCCCACCGCTGCACCTCTCGGGCCCTGTCCACCACGCCGACGAGCCCGGCCAGTGCGGCCTCTTGTAGATCGTTGGCGGCGGCGAGTTCTTCGGCGAGTTCCAGGCAGGCGGTTGGGGAGTCGGGGGCGGTGCGGGAGGCGAGTGCTGCGGCGATCACTGATACCGCGTTCACAAATTCCATGGTGCAATGCCGTTAAATTAGCCTGACCGTCAGGGTGTTATCCACATATCCACAGGCGTCGCAGGTCCATGTGGAGTTCGTGAAAGCGATTGAAGCC
>NZ_FZOR01000042.1 GCF_900188445.1 Actinomadura meyerae | reverse complement strand
CGGCAGGCGGCCACCACATCGGCGTTGTAGAACTGCGAATCGGCGCGCAGCACGCGCAGGCCGGTGGCGCCTGCCTGCGGTGCGGTGGCCAAGGCTTCGGCGACGAACCGCTGCGCGCCGCGGGCGTCGGCGGCCTTGCCCCGCCGCAGCCGCACCCCGGCGATGACCGGGCGGGCGATCGGGGTGCAGATCGTGGCCAGCAGCGGATGCAGGGTCCGGACCCCTTTGAACCGCCCGATCTGCGCGCCCTGCTTGGCGCGGCCGAACACCCGCTTGTGGGTGGAGTCGATGTCGATGAAGGCGACCTGGTCGGCGCCGGGCAGCAGCGGCGCCCGCCGGGTCAGTTCGCCCAGCAGCCGGCGGTGCACCGCGTGCAGTTGCAGGGCGTGGCCGTGGGTGAACGACCGCAGGAACGTGCCCAGCGTGGAAGGTGCCCGGACCCCGTCGAACGCGGTCGGCATCGCCCCGTGCCGCAACCGGTCGGTGTCATCGATGCTGTCGGCTCCGGCGCACATCGCCGCCACCAGCGACATCACCTTCGCGGCCGGGGCGGCGCCGGCGCTGTTGCGCGCACCGCCGATGCGCAGCACCTCGGCCGCCAGCTCGGGCAGCCCCGCCCGCTCGGCCAGCCGCACCACCGGCACCAGCCCGGCATCGGCGATCAAGTTCGGCTCGTCGAACGCGGCAGCCACCGCCGATGAGACATGAGAGGATTGCACTTACGGGATGCCTCGTTGCTTCTGCGCTGCTGGACCTTAGACAAGCCCATCATCGCAGGCCACGGGGCATCCCTTTTGTCGTTTCCGCAACCTGAACAGCAATCACCCGGTGGATCGAGGCTTAGAGGGCCGGGGCATGGGATGCCAAGCCGATGTCAGTACGCATCGGGGCATGAAAAAAGGCCCAACCGGGAGGGTTGGGCCTGCAGAAGGGCGCGCTGCGCCTGCCGTTGAGTGTGACATATCCACAGGGCGACCGCAACCGTCAGGTGTAACCCGAGGTCAAGTGACTGGGAACCGCCAACTCCTTCTAGCGCACGACAACGAACGTTGTCAGTCGGCGACAACTTTCATTGTCGAATGAGATCCCTTGACTCCCTCGAAGTCCAGCTACGTGAGATTGCTTGGTCGAGGACAAGCCGTCATCGAGAGCCGCCTGGCGGAATCGTTCCGGCTGACCCTCAGGACTACGACGCGAGTGCAGAGGAGCGACTTGCGGGCTGCCTAGGGATGCTGCGCTCTACACGCGGATGGCCAAGAGCCTGCAACGGCGGATCGATGTGACGGTTGATGCAGCAATGACCTATGGCGCAACCCATGGCCAGGTCGCTGCTGCATGCGGCGTGTCCAGGCAGGCAGCTCGCCAGCGGTGGCTACGACGCTCCCAGCGGCGAGAGAGTAGCTGGGAGCCCGGACATGCTGAGCCAGAGGCTTCCCTATCAATAGCTCAGTCACTACGACCCTACCCCGACCGGGTCGCGGCGACGTGGCACGGAGAGGCGAATCCGCGTATACGAGTTGGCACAAGAGCTCGATATCGAGAGCAAGGTAGTGATGAGCAAGCTCATTGAGATGAATGAGTTCGCCCGCTCTGCATCCTCGATAGTGCCGACACCTGCAATTCGCAAGATCAGAGCAGAGTTCCGGAGTCAGGGAACCGCCGCAGCATCATCTCTGCAAGACGCGGAGGATGAGTAGCATCGCAGGGGCCCGTAAGTATGAACGCCACGAACTGGGTGAGTCCGTTCCGGGAGGATCGAGGGTAGGTACACAGGCCGATTGAGCGGTGGGTGAAGCGGGTACTTTCCAGCCTCCACGAGCCTGGATACTCGTTCGTGCGAAACGGTCTCTAACACCTTGCGTACCGTTCGCGCGAACGAGCCCCTCGAATCGGTGCCTAGGGTGCGAAGTCATGAGCGGGTAAGCCCGTCGGCCCCGACCGCCGTAACCGTACGGCCCGAATGCCGTAAGGTACGTACGATGAGCATGCTTTCTTTGTACTGGGCATCACTGCCGGGGCGCCGTGCGGATTTCTAGAGGTCACCTCTCTCGCGAGCTCGCCGCTGTATCTCCCGAGCACGAGTGATCGTTTCCTCGATCCGTCGCCGCATTTGAGGAATGTTAAACTCCGATGGAACAATGATCGGAACCACCCCGATAGCACCAACCTTCTTCACTGCCTGCAACATGCGTTGCTCGACATCGTCACCGATCTCCTCAGGCATCAGGGTAGGAAGTGCGGCGGCGAGCGTCTCGACAAGCAGACTGCAGCACCAGTACAGACTAAAGTCCGTCCGGTACGTGTGATAGACATCAGGAAGGAAGTCCATCTCATGCTCTTCACCCTCCTCATCAAGATAAGCCCACCCTCTTCGAGATACCTCACCCGCCGAGAAATGTACCGAGCGTGACGTGGCCGAATACAGAAAGTCGTACAACTTGGCCATATTGCACTGCTGTGCAATCCATGCGACTGGAGGTGGCGCAATGTAGCTATCCGAGTCGTCTTTAGGCCAGCCTAGATGGCGCCCGAACTCTTGGAGTTCCTCTTCGGCAAACCGCTTCCCCTCCCCTGCATGCTTTGCGATGTTAGCGGGGAACCCAAGCGACCTCATGCCGCGTTTGCCAGCGTACTGCTGCTGAGCAATGATGCTGCGCGTAACATCAAGAGCAGTCATCGAGGAAAGAAGGCGATTAGCGTCCTCTTCGTCGATTTTATGAAGATAAGATAGCCACATTGCCTCTTCGCAGGCTGGGCGAAGGAAGACGGCTCCCATGTGACCGAGGTTATTTTTAGCCAAAAGCATACCTGAACGGATTGCTTCCAATTGACGCTTGATGCAGACGATGGAGGCAAGTTTGCGGCGATTGGGAAGATCCCTTTCCCATACCGCGCCAAGGTAAGGAGTTGTTAGTACTTCTACTACCTGTGCAAACTCCTCCGCCGCTTCGATGGCGTCGACAGAGGATGGGTCATTCTCATGATGGTCCACATCTTCTACTATCTCGGCAGACGCCGCCCGGCGCTACTGATTTTTTACTCTATTTACGTGTCGCGCTGTTGCGGGCTCGACCATCCTCGAGGGTGCACCTCGATCCGCCCCGTGGCATCGAGTTCGACGCCTATGCCGCCGCCGGCCACCACCTCAAGGAACTTCGCAAGGCCATCGGCAAGGCGCAAGCCGAGACCGTCCGGGAGGCTTACGCGGGCACACGCCAGCGCATGGTGTAGCTGGACGGGTGGCGGCGAGGTGCGAGGACCAGTGGAGCGCCCCGGGGGATCTCGGCCGCTCCTGGCCGTTGTGTTCCGCCAACGCGACCTCACCTCTGCCTACCTCGTTGACCAGCAGAAACACCCCGCATCCACTTGGCTCGGGGCGTTGTTGTTGACGGCAACGTACGTCCTGAAGAAGCGGACGGTCAGCCCACTGCATGACCCAGGCTCAGGGCGCCGGTCGGCGTCGGCTGGGCCTGCCGGTCCCAGGTGCGCCGGGCTTCGCGGTGGATGCCCAGATCGCCTGCGATCTGGGCGATCGGGTGGTCTACTCCAACGCCAGCCGGACGGCCGGTCCCGGATGTCCCGAAGGTACTTGCGCGGTGCTGGCCTCGACGGTCATTTTCCTCCCCCGCCAGCCAAGATCATGACTGGCTTGAAGGACTTCACCGCACCCGAGGCCCTTCACTCTCGGGACGGCGAGGGCGCCCCCTGATGTGGTCCTGCTCTTCGCCTGGACTGAGGTGGCTGGAGTGGCGGGTGCGGGATGCTGAGACCCCTTGGTGGCCAGGTGATCGCTGATGACATCGACGTGATCTTGGTTCAGAAGCGGGTGCAGTGGGAGGAGCACGCGACCTCTGGGGTGGTGGGCGCTGACCCTAGGGGGTGCTTGATCACGTTCAGTCTCAGGGTCAGGTGAGGGTCAAACGATCAAGAGGCTGGTTCCCTGATCTTGGGAACCAGCCTCTGAGCTGGGACTTTTCTGTCGGGGTGGCGGGATTTGAACCCACGACCTCTTCGTCCCGAACGAAGCGCGCTGCCAAGCTGCGCTACACCCCGGTTGGTGGCTGCCCGGGAGTCGTACGTTCTCCCGGCGCCTAGTCCACCTTAGCGGATGTCGGAGGGTGCTGCGTCCCTATTTACGGGCTGTGAAGGCGGTCACTGCGCCTTGGGGGGTGACGGTGATGTCGGTCAGGCCCGCGGTGGCCAGCCAGGTGTGGAGGTCTTGGGTGGTGCCCGGGTTGCCGAAGACGCCCAGGCGTTGGAACGCGTTGATCAAAGGGTCGCGGTTAGTGCCTCGGACGAGGGTCGTGCCGCTCAGCGTGCCACCCGGGCGTAGGACGCGGGTCAGTTCGGCGATCGCTGCGCGTGGGTCGTCCAGGCAGTGGAGGCCGTTGTAGGTGACGCAGGCGTCGAAGGTCTCCGGGCGGAAGGGGAGGGCGTAGATATCGGCCTGGACGAGCGTGTTCGTCCTGCGGCGGGCTCGGTGGAGCATGGTGGTGGAGAGGTCGGCGGCCACGTGGTGGGGGCCGCGGGCGGCCATGCCGCCGCCGCAGGGGATGTCCAGGGTCAGGGCCGCCGGGTCTTGGGTGGCGATGGCCTTGTGGAGGTTGGCTATGTCGTAGTTCCAGAGGACGCGCGCGCCCAGGGAGGAGAGCGCGCGGTTCTGGACGGCGTAGTCGTAGAGGGTCGAGAGGGTGGCTGCGGTCTTCCAGTTCACGCGCGGGGGACGAGGGTCAGCAAGGACGCCTCGGGCGGGCAGCAGAAGCGCATGGGGGCCTTCGGGGAGGTGCCCAGGCCCGCGGAGACGTGGAGCCAGGCGTCCTGGTGCCGGTGCAGGCCCTTCACGCGGGGGCGGTCGATGCCGCAGTTGGTGGCCAGGGCGCCGTAGAAGGGGACGCAGACCTGGCCGCCGTGGGTGTGGCCGGCGAGGAGGAGGTCGTAGCCGTCGGCGGCGAAGCGGTCGAGGTTGCGGGGCTCGGGGCTGTGCATGACGCCGAGGTGGACGTCGGCCTGCGGGTCGACCGGGCCGGCGATCTTGTCGTAGCGGGCGCGGTCGATGTGGGAGTCGTCGATGCCGCCGAACTCGACGTCGAGCTCGCCGACCTTGAGACGGCCGATGCGGTTGTTCAGGTCGAGCCAGCCGGCGGCCTGGAGGGACGAGCCGAGCTCGCGGTACGGGAGGTCGGGTTCGCGGCGGCGGCCCTCGTAGTCGGCCTTGCTCGTCCGCCAGATGTAGCGCAGGGGGTTCTTCAGGACCGGGGAGTACAGGTCGTTGGAGCCGTAGACGAAGACGCCGGGGCGGTCCAGGAGGGGGCCGAGGGCGTCCAGGAAGGGGCCGATCGCGTCGCGGTGGGAGAGGGAGTCGCCGGTGTTGACGACGAGGTCGGGCTCCAGGGCGTCCAGCGAGCGCACCCAGTGGATGAGGCGCGTCCTGCCGGGGGTGAGGTGCGCGTCGGAGATGTGCAGGATCTTCACGGACGGACGCCCCGGCGGCAGCACGGGGACGTCGACGCGGCGCAGCCGGAACCAGTTCCGCTCGATCACCGATGCGTACCCGAAGGTCGCGGCCCCCGCGCCCAGGAGGCCCAGGGGCACGGCGTAGATCTTTCGCACGACTCTCCCTTCTCAGGGTCCCATGCTTTCAGACATGGGCACCGCGCGGTAATCCTGATGAGGCACAAGGTACGGGACGGGCATGATGTTGGCATGACCCTGAAGGAGAAGCTGGAGACCGATCTCTCGTCCGCGATGAAGGCGCGCGACGAGGTTCGTACGCGCACGCTGCGCATGGCGCTGACGGCGGTGAAGAACGAGGAGGTCGCCGGCAAGCAGTCGCGCGAGCTGTCGGACGACGACGTCGTGAAGGTGCTCGGGCGGGAGGCGAAGAAGCGGCGCGAGGCGGCGACGGCGTTCGCCGACGCGGGGCGGGCCGAGCAGGCGCAGGCGGAGCGGGACGAGGGCGCGGTGCTGGAGGAGTACCTGCCCGCGCAGCTGGGCGACGCGGAGCTGGCCGCGCTGGTCGCGGACGCCATCGCCGAGACGGGCGCGGCGGGGCCGCGGGCGATGGGGCAGGTCATGAAGGTCGTGAACCCGAAGGTCGCCGGGCGGGCCGAGGGCGGCCGGGTCGCGGCGGAGGTCAAGCGGCAGCTCGCGCAGTGACGGAGGGCCCGGCGTCGCGCCGGGCCCTCGGCCTGTCAGTCGTCGGCTTCCTTGCCGCTGCTCACGTACAGGATGACGGTCGTGCCGGGCGGGACCTCGCTGCCCGCGTCCGGTGAGGTCGAGACGACGGTGCCGCGCGGCTTGTCGGAGTCGACGGAGCCGGAGGCGACCTGGACCTTCAGGTCGGCCGCGGTGAGCTTGGCCCGGGCGGCGTCGACCGTCATGTTCCGGACGTCCGGGACGCTGGTGGTGTCGCCGAAGTCGCGGGACGGGGTCTGGAAGCCGGGGGCGGGCTCGCCGGCCAGCGCGCGCTGCATGGAGGTGCGCCAGAGCGGGCCGGGGATGGTCGCGCCGTAGATGCCGTGGACCTTGTACTGCCAGGGACCGCGGAAGTCCCAGTAGGCGACGGCGGACGCGAGGTTCGGGGTGAAGCCCGCGAACACCGCGCAGGTGAACTCCTCACAGGTGCCGGTCTTGCCGGCGGCGGGGCGGCCGAGGCCGAGGCCCGCCGCGGTGCCCTTGGTGAGGACGCCCTGGAGGATCGAGTTCACCTTGTCGGCGACGTCGGGGTCGACGGCCTGGTGGCAGTCCTGCTTGGGCAGCTTCAGCTTCTTGCCCTGCGGGTCGACGACCTCGGTGACGGAGACGGGCGAGCAGTACTTGCCGCGGGCGGCGAACCCGGCGTAGGCGGCGGCGAGGTGCACCATGTCGACGTCGTTGACGCCGAGGACCTGGGACGGGGTCGGCAGCAGGGCGTTGCCGTTGCCCATCTTCATGCCGAACTTCTCGGCCATCTTCACGGCGTTGCAGACGCCGACGCGCTTCTCCAGGTAGGCGTAGAAGGTGTTGACCGAGTGCCAGGTGCCGGTCTTGAGGTTGAAGTTGCCCTGCTCGCTGTCGCCCGCGTTGGACACCGTCCAGGGCGCGCCGCCGCCGACGAGGTCGTTCTCGTACTTCTTGCCCTGCCAGGTGCCGGTGTAGCGGCACGGCTGGAAGCCGCCGACCGTCGCGGTCTGCGGCGAGTGGATGGTCGTGCTGACCGGGATGCCCTGTTCGAGGGCGGCGGCGAGGGTGAAGGTCTTGAAGGTCGAGCCCGCCGAGACGCCGTTGCCGCCGCCGTGGTGGGAGTCGGCGGGGAGGTTGATGGTGGTGCGGCCCTTGCCGGGGCCGAACCGCTTGCTGACGCCCATCGCCTTGATCTTGCCGGTGCCGGGCTCGACCATCGCCTGGGCGGCGACGCGGTTGCCGCTGGGCGGGACGGTGCCGCGCAGCGTCTTGTCGATGGCGTTCTGGTCCTTCATGTCGAGCGTGGTGCGGATCGTGTAGCCGCCCCGGTTCAGCTCGTTGACGACGTTCTGCTGCTCCTTGGGCTTCATCGACCAGTACTTGCCGTCCGACAGGATGTTGAGCATGTCGTACTTCACGTACTCGCAGAAGTACGGCGCCTTGCTGGACTGGCAGCCGCCGACCGGGTCGGTGCGGTTCAGCTGGATGGGCTTGGCGGCTTCCTGGTCGGCCTGGGCCTTGGTGATGTGCTGGAGCTGCGCCATCCGGTAGAGGACGATGTCGCGGCGGTGCCGCGCGTCCTTCGGGTTGCGGATGGGGTCGTACGCGGTCGGGTTCTGCGTGATGCCGGCCAGGAGGGCGGCCTGGCCGAGGGTCAGGTCGGACGCGGGGACGCTGAAGTAGCGCTTCGCGGCGGCCTGGACCCCGTACGCGCCCGCACCGAAGTAGGCGATGTTCAGGTAGCCCTCGAGGATCTGGTCCTTGGTGAGGCGCTGCTCGATGTCGAGGGCGTAGCGGAGCTCGCGCAGCTTGCGTCCGACCGTGGGGGCGGTGGCCTCCTGGTACTCCTCCTGCGTGCGGGCACTGTCGACCAGGAGGTTCTTCACGTACTGCTGGGTGAGGGTGGACCCGCCCTGGGTCTGCTCGGACTCGACGTTGGACGCCAGTGCGCGGATGGTGCCCTTCAGGTCGAGCGCGCCGTGCTCGTAGAAGCGCGAGTCCTCGATGTCGATCATGGCCTTGCGCATGATCGGCGCGACCTGGTCGAGGCGGACGGACTCGCGGTACTTGTCGAAGAAGGTGGCGACCGGCTTGCCGTTCGCGTCGTACATCACCGTCTTCTCGGACGGCGGGGACGTCTTGAGCTGGCTGTCCATGTCGTCGAAGTTGTTCGCGGCGTCGCGCGCGGTCAGCCCGGCGCTGCCGACGGCAGGCAGCGCGATGAGGGCGACGATGAGACCCGCCACCACTCCGGCTCCGAGCAGTCTGAACAGGGTGGAAGCGGCCTTGACCCGATCGGTTTTCGCAACGCGCACGTGGTCTAGGGTACGCGGGACGAGCAGTGCATTAGGGACAGGTCTCCCCCGTCGCCGGCGTTCCGGTCTCGGCCGGGCCGGACGTTCGTCCGTTATGCCCTCATGATGACAACCTGCGCCGTGTCTGGCGCGTCAACTACAGGTAACTAGTCCGTTCCGGCGGTATGGCCCCGGTGGGCTATATCGAGAATGGGCCCATCGGGGGCTGTTGAAACGTCCCTCGCTTCCGTAAGTTCTTCCCCACGGCTTTCGTTTGGCGGCCTGACGTCCGCGCCCGTCCGGCCAAGGAGCGCAAATCGACACAGACCCTAGGGGAGTGGGGCCAAGATGTGGATCACGGATTGGACCGCCCGCGCCGCCTGCCGTAACGCGGATCCGGACGCCCTGTTCGTGCAGGGAGCGGCGCAGAACCGGGCCAAGCTCATCTGCCGCGGCTGCCCAGTGCGCACGGAGTGTCTCGCTGACGCCCTCGACAACCGGATCGAGTTCGGTGTCTGGGGCGGGATGACCGAGCGGGAGCGCAGGGCACTGCTGCGGCGGCGACCGGATGTGCGGTCGTGGCGCGATCTGCTGGAGACCGCGAAGGAAGAGTACGAGCGGTCGGTCGAGGCGGACGAGCAGGAGCTCGTCGCCAGCTGACCGCGGCGGGCCGCGAACGGCCCGTCCAGGCGTCCGGCAGGGTTGGTTCCAAGGACCGGCACGGTCCAATGAGAGCGTGGCCGCGAGCCCGCACCGTTCTCGCGGTGCGGGCCGCGGCCACGTGCTCTGCCCTCCCGTCGGTCGCCCGCTCGTCGGTCACCCGCCCGTCGGTCACCCGTCCGCCGCCGGCCGCGGAGGTCGCCTGACGGTGGCATTGCGGCGATCAGCTTGCGGGGACGCCTTTCCACGCGTCGTGTCCATCTCGGCGTGCGCGCTGTTCGTCGGTCGCTGGTCATCTGCGCCGAATGCGCGACTCGCCTGCGCCTCCGACCCTGTCCGCCGCTTACCCGGCGAGGCTTTGCCGGGACCGCCGCTTCGCAACGGAGTCCCCTCTTCTGGGAAGCGAAGTGGAGCATGAACACCACATCACGCGGCGATTTCGCCATTTAGGACCGGCAGTGCGGTTATTTTGTGCGGGCCGGTACTGATCGCCGACATTGCAGGACGAGGGTGGCCGGGCTCACTGTTCCCAGGGCTGCGGAAGCGTCCCGCATCCCGACCCCCGGACTGCCCGGAGTTCGCCAAGGGACGGTCGGGAAACGGTCGCCTGCGGCCGCATCGTCCCAGCTCGCAGCGTTGATCACCGTAGGGTCCGTGCGGATGCGCCGCGCGGACGGACGCGGGCGCGCCGCCGTTCACCGGAGCGAGGGGGCACGTTGTGACGGGACGACGTTGGAGGATCACCGCGGCGGTCACCGGAGCGACCGCGCTGGCGGCCCTGTCCGCCGGGCTGCCGGCCGCCGCCGGAGGCGCGTCCGAGCGCACGGGGCCGTGGGTCCTGATGGCGCAGGAGACCTTCGACCGGCCGCTGCGCGTCGACGGTGAACCGTGGCGCCTCGACCCGCAGGGGCCGCGCAGCCCTTGGCACGTCGACGCGTTCGACGACGACGGCGAAGCCTGGACGAAGATCAGCGGGCCGCTGTTCAGGAAGCAGCTCGCGACCCTCAACGTGTTCCGCAAGCGCGTCGCGTTCGGCCGGGACGGGTGGCTGACCGCCGAGGTCGCCGCCGTCGACAAGGACCGCGACGGCCGCCCGGACTCGCGCCCCGGCCTGTCCACCGCGTCCCTGCCCGGCGGGCAGAAGGCCGCGCGGATCTCCGAGCCGAGCTGGGACGCGGGCGTGCTGATCCGGCCCACGCGCCCGCTGCCGCCGCGCTACCGCGTGGAGATGACGCTGCGCGGCATCGACTTCGGCGGCAAGCGGCACGGCACGTGGGACTACGACGGCAAGCACAACGGTTACACGCGCGAACCGTGCAAGACCCGGTACCCGTGGACGTTCCAGGGCGCGCTGCCCGGCAGGACGCGCTGCCAGTACCCGGACGTGACGAAGGAGAACGGGTTCTACTACCTGACGATCCTCGACTACGCGAACCCCGCGCCGCACGGCAACCCGGGCATCCACTACCGGCGCAAGGTCATCATGGACGGCTACTACAGCGACGACGAGCGCTGGAAGGACGCCGGGACCTGCAACCCTAAGACCGGGCAGATCTACCGGACGTTCGACGGCTCCTTCAACGGGATCAACGCGCTGTTCGTGCGCGGCGACATGTTCCGGGAGGCGGCCAACAACAACATCAGCAACGAGTACTACATCAAGACGGCCTGCGGAAACGTGTCCATGGACAAGCCCTACGGGCCCGGTGGACGGTTCAAGCAGCACCTCACCAGCGCCGAACTACAGCCGCAACTGCTGCCCAAGGCGTCCTACCGGTTCGCCGTGGAACGCGACGCCACGGGCTACACGCTGGAGATGAGCGGCCCGTTCCTGCACACAGGGCAGACGACGCTGCGCGTTCACCATGATTTCGTGGAGGACGGCCGTCCCATCTGGCACTACAACCAGACGCCCGGCGAGTACGACGGCCGCTTCGACCGCAGGCTTCTCCACAAGGGGCCTGCTGGGACGTACACCACTGAGCACAGCTGGCCCAAGGGCTCGGCCTATCCCGACTCGTTCATCATCGGCGACCCGCACCTGAACTACTACGAGGGCGAGGCGTACGTCGACGACATCCGCCTGTACGTGCCGCGCAACGCCAAGTAGGCCCGGGGTGCGTCCGCCCGGCGCTCAGATACGCCACTCCTTCTTGTAGTCGGGGTGGTCGGCGTACGGAAGCGCAAGGAGGCGGAGGACCACCTCTCGCTCCTCGCCGAGCGCGGGCCGGACGTCGACCTTCTTTGCCTCGGTGATCCGCTGGACGAGCCGCCTGCGCGCCGCCACGTCGCGCAGTACCCGGCCGGGTGAATGGTGCGCCATGTGGAGCGCGTGAGCCTGCGTGCGGGTCGGGGCTATCTTGTGGCCGAGCCCCGACCAGACGATGCTTCTCAGGGCCGCCCAGGCCCGCGGTGACCGGTCTTCGGCCAGGCACTTCTTGGCCCATGCCTGGTCTTCGTCCAGCCTGGCCAGCACGAACTCGAGGACATCGATCACGGGGCCGCCTTCCGGTCCGGGCTCACCTGTCCGAAGGGTAAGCCGAGGCCCGGCGGCGGCGGAATGGGCGGCGCGCGGCCGGATCAGGCGGCGGCGGTCGGGGCCGAGGTCGGTGCGGCGAGGTCCTCGCCGACCTGGCGCAGGCCCTCCAGGTCGTGGACGTCCTCGGCCTGGGCCGGCACCGCCGTCACCGGGACCGTCGGATGCGCGGACGCGAAATGCTCGCGCAGGCGCTCCTCGCGGGCGGCCAGCTGCATGCGGTCGGTGTGGAGGCGCAGCAGCGCCGCGGTCAGCGTGTGCTCCCCGCGTTCCTCCAGCGTCTCGGCCGCCGCCTGGCTGCGCGCCGCCGACAGGCCGTCCGCCGCGGACTCGTGGACGCGGTTCACGACGAGCCCCGCCAGCGGCATCCGCTCCTCGGCGAGCCGCTCCACGAAGTAGGACGCCTCGCGCAGCGCGTCCGGCTCGGGGGCGGCGACGACGAGGAACGCGGTCCCGGGGGTCTGGAGCAGCTTGAACGTCTTCTCGGCGCGCTCCCGGAACCCGCCGAACATCGTGTCGAACGCGGCGACGAACGTCTGCACGTCGCGGAGCAGCTGGACGCCGAGGACCTTGTTGATCGCCCCGGTGAACATGCCGAACCCGGCGCTGATCACCTTGACGCCGAACCGGCCGCCGGTCTTGGCCGGCGCGGCGAGGATCTTCATGAAGCGGCCGTCGAGGAAGCGGCCCATGCGCTCGGGGGCGTCCAGGAAGTCCAGCGCGTTCCGGGACGGCGGCGTGTCCACAATGATGAGGTCCCAGGCGCCGGAGCGGTGCAGCTGCCCGAGCTTCTCCATCGCCATGTACTCCTGCGTGCCCGACAGGCTGGACGACAGCGACTGGTAGAAGGGGTTCGCGAGGATCTGCTTCGCCCGGTCCGGGTCGGCGTGCGCCTCGACGATCTCGTCGAAGGTGCGCTTCATGTCGAGCATCATGGCGTGCAGCTCACCGCCGCCGTCGCCGTCGATCTCGATCTTGCGCGGGTTGTTGTCGAGCTCCGACAGCCCCATCGACTGCGCCAGCCGCCGCGCCGGGTCCACGGTGAGGACGACGACGTCCCGCCCCCGCTCGGCGGCCCGCACGCCGAGCGCGGCTGCCGTGGTCGTCTTCCCCACGCCGCCCGACCCGCAGCACACGATGATCTTCGTGCGCGGATCGTCGAGCAGCGCGTCGACGTCCAGGGCGGGGGGAGTCTTGCTGATCGGGCTCATCGCTTCACCTCTGCCGTCATGCCGCGCCCTGCGCGCGCAGCGCAGCGGCCAGGTCGTACAGGCCCGCCAGGTCCATGCCGTCCGACAGCATCGGGAGGGTGTAGCGGGGCCGGTCGATCGAGTCGAGGCGTTCCTTCTCGCGGCGCTGGAGGGCGGTTCGGCGGGCGTGGTCACCGGCCTCGGCGGCGAGGACGGCGGCGATCGACTCGGCGTCGTGCTCCAGGCCGGCGGCCTTGACGCCGCGCAGGATCTCGTCGGTGTCGAGGCCGCCGGCGGCGGCCGCGGCGAGGTCGTCCTCGCCGAGGACGGGCTCGTGCTCCATGTTGACGATGACGCCGCCGACCGGGAGCCCGACCTCGGTCAGGTCGCGGATGCCGTCCATCGTCTCCTGGACGGGCATCTCCTCAAGAAGGGTGACGAAGTGGACGGCGGTCTCCGGGCTCCGCACGACCTTCATCACGGTGTCGGCGTGGTTGCGCACGGGGCCGACCTTGGCGAGGCCGGAGACCTCCTCGTTCACGTTCAGGAACTTCGTGATGCGGCCGGTGGGCGGGGCGTCCATCACGACGGCGTCGTAGATGAACGAGCCGTCCTTCTTCTTGCGGCGCACCGACTCGGAGGTCTTGCCGGTGAGGATGACGTCGCGCAGGCCGGGGGCGATCGTGGTGACGAAGTCGACGATGCCGAGCTTGGTCATCGCCTTCCCGGCGCGCTTGAGGTTGTAGAACATCTCGAGGTACTCGATGAGCGCCTCTTCGGTGTCGATCGCGAGCGCGTAGACGTCGCCGCCGTCCGGGGCGACCGCGACGCGGCGCTCCTCGTACGGCAGGGGCGGGCAGTCGAACAGCTGGGCGATGCCCTGGCGGCCCTCGACCTCGACGAGCAGGACCTTGCGTCCGCCGGCGGCCAGGGCAAGGGCGAGGGCGGCCGCGACGGTCGTCTTCCCCGTGCCGCCCTTACCGGTGACCACATGGAGGCGTACGCCGTCCCAGTCGGTGTCTCTCGCGCTCACCCGATCGACCATATCGTTCACTCGGCAAACACTTCAGAGGCCGCCCTCCCGTATGCAAGTGATCCCTGACACGGTTCTCCGGAAGATCATCTGGACGGGCGTTGTAAACGGGCGTGCCCGCGCGGTTAGCTGGGAAACGTGGAGCCGTCCCGGACGGTTCCGCCTGGATCTTCACGGGTCCGGAGATCTGCCGGCGTGCAGGCGCCGGCCGGCCACGTGAGAAAGGTGCCCGTGATGGAAGCGGTGGCACTCATCATCCTGCTCATCGTCGTCGTCGGGGGGCTGCTCGTCCTGGCGTCGTCGGTCCGCATCGTCCAGCAGTACGAGCACGGCATCGTGTTCCGGTTCGGCCAGGTCCAGCGGGGCGGGCAGCTGCGCCCCGGCGCGGTGCGGACCCCGGGCCTGACGGCCATCGTGCCGGTCATCGAGCGCATGCAGAAGGTCAGCCGGCAGACCATCACGATGGGGGTCCCCGGCCAGGACGGCATCACGCAGGACAACGTCAGCGTCCGCGTCGACGCGGTCGTGTACTTCCGGGTGATCGACCCGGTGAAGGCGATCGTGAACGTCCACAACTACGGCTACGCGGTCTCGCAGGTGGCGCAGACGTCGCTGCGGTCGGTCATCGGCCAGGCCGACATGCAGGAGCTGCTCGGCGAGCGCGAGAAGATCAACATGCGGCTGCGGGTGATCATCGACGAGATCACCGAGGGGCCGTGGGGGATCCTGATCGAGCGGGTCGAGATCAAGGACGTCTCGCTGCCGGAGGGCATGAAGCGGTCGATGGCCCGGCAGGCCGAGGCGGAGCGGGAGCGCCGCGCCCGCATCATCACCGCGGACGGCGAGTTCCAGGCGTCCAAGCGCCTCGCCGCCGCCGCCGAGATCATGTCGCAGGACCCGGCGGCCCTCCAGCTGCGCCTGCTGCAGACGGTCGTGGAGGTCTCCGCGGAGAAGAACAGCACGCTGATCATGCCGCTTCCGGTCGAGATCCTGCGGTTCTTCGAGCGCGCCGCGGGCGGTCCCGGGAGCACGGGCGACGAGGGCGAGGGCGCCAAGCCCGACCTCGGCGAGCGGCTCGCGAAGGCCGAGGAAGAGCTGGCCAGGGCGGCGGAGCAGCCCTCGACGCTGGAGTCGGCCGAGGACGTCCCGCCGGTCATCGGGCTGGACGAGCCGAAGCGCGAGCCCGCCGCTGAGGAGCGCCGCGGTATCACCGGCGGTGATCCCGCCGCGGAGGAGCGGCCGGACGAGCCCCGCTGAGCGGAAACCGACCGTCGCCCGGGGTGATCCGCCCGCCCCGGGCGCGGCTCGAACCACGGCCTGGAACCGGGTTCGAGCGGGGCGATCGCTAGGGTGAACGCCATGAAGAAGTGGGAGTACGCGACCGTTCCGCTGCTGGTCCACGCGACCAAGCAGATCCTCGACAACTGGGGCCAGGACGGGTGGGAGCTCGTCACCGTCCTGCCGGGCCCGAACCCGGAGAACCTCGTGGCCTACTTCAAGCGCGAAGTGCAGTCGTAGGCGCCCGGGTTCGAGTCGGCGGAGCAGGACCTCAACGAGGAGGAGTGGCGATGAGCACGCCCGAAGAGCGGATGCGCGAGCTGGGGATCGAGCTGCCGGAGGTCGTCCCGCCGGTGGCGTCGTACGTGCCGACGGCGCGGACGGGGTCGCTGGTCTACACGGCGGGCCAGGTGCCGATGGTGAAGGGGCAGCTCGGCGTCACCGGGAAGGTGGGCGCCGAGGTCGACCCGGAGGAGGCCGCCCGGCAGGCGCGGATCTGCGCGCTGAACGCGATCGCGGCGCTGAAGGCCGAGGTCGGCGAGCTGTCGCGGGTGGTGCGGATCGTGAAGGTCGTCGGGTTCGTCGCGAGCGCCCCGGACTTCACCGGGCAGCCGCAGGTGGTCAACGGGGCGAGCGACCTGCTGGCCGAGGTGTTCGGGGACGCGGGCAGGCACGCGCGCAGCGCGGTGGGCGTCGCCGTCCTGCCGCACGACGTCCCGGTCGAGGTCGAGCTCATCGCCGAGGTCCAGTAGCGCCAGGCTTGACGGAATGCCATTCGGTATGTCCGAATGACTCGCCATGGGCACTGTGAACGGGTTGAAGCTGCCGGCGAGTTTCCGGGATCGGATCGAGGACATCCGGGCGGGCCGGGCCGAGCCCGTTCCCGCCCGGGACGCGGCGACGGTCGTCGTCCTGCGGGACCATGAGAAGCACGGGCTGCAGGCGTTCATGCTGCGCCGCGTCCGGTCCATGGCGTTCGCGCCGGGCGCGTACGTCTTCCCCGGCGGGTCGGTCGACCCGCGCGACGGCGAGGCCGACCTGGCGTGGTCCGGGCCGTCCCCCGCCGAGTGGGGCGCCGCGTTCAAGGCGGACGAGACGCTCGCCCGCGAGCTGGTGTGCGCGGCGGTGCGGGAGACGTTCGAGGAGACGCTCGTGCTGCTCGCCGGCCCGACGGGCGGCACGGTCGTGGACGACACCCGCGGCGACGACTGGGAGGCCGACCGGCAGTCGCTGCTGGACCGTTCCCAGTCGTTCGGCGGCTTCCTCGCCCGGCGCGGCCTCGTGCTGCGCGCCGACCTGCTGCGCCCGTGGGCGCACTGGATCACCCCGGCGATCGAGCCGAAGCGCTACGACACCCGGTTCTTCGTCGCCGCGATGCCGCAGGGGCAGCGGGCCCGGGACGTCAGCACCGAGGCCGACCAGGTCGCGTGGGTGCGTCCGGCGGAGGCGGCCGAGCGGGCGGTGAAGGGCGAGTGGATGATGCTGCCGCCGACGATCGCGACGCTGGCGGAGCTCGCCGAGTTCGACACGGTCGCGGACGTGCTGGCGGCGCCCCGCGAGATCGTCGTCCACGAGCCCACCGCGGAGATCATCGACGGTGAGGCGTACCTGGTCCTGCCGGAGGGTACCGAGCGGCACTACGCGCAGGGCTGACGGTGGGCCGCGGAATCCCCCGCGCCCAGGCCGTCATGTGGCGGCTGGCCGGGACGTCGGCGCTGCGGCACCTCGACCGGCTCGGCTGGAACCCGGTCCGCCACCCCGATCGCGCCTCGGGCAGGATGGGGGATATGACGGAGATCGACGGGATGGGTACCGAACGGACGGTCTGTGTGCTCGCTCCGAACCCGTCCGCCATGACCCTGGACGGCACGAACACCTGGATCATCGCCGAGCCGGGGTCGGACGAGGCCGTCGTCGTCGATCCCGGGCCCAAGGACGGCAAGCACCTCAAGCGCGTCCTGGACGTCGTCGAGGCGCAGGGGCGGCGCGTCGGGCTCGTCCTGCTCACCCACGGCCACCCCGACCACTCGGCCGGGGCCGGGAAGTTCGCGAAGCTGGCCGGCGGGTCGGTCAAGGTGCGGGCGCTCGATCCGCGGCACCGGCTCGGGGACGAGGGGCTCGGGGAGGGCGACGTCGTCACCACGGGCGGCCTGGAGCTGCGGATCATGGAGACGCCCGGCCACAGCGACGACTCGCTGACGTTCTGGCTGCCGGCGGACGGGGCCGTCCTGACCGGCGACACCGTCCTCGGGTACGGGACGACCGTGCTGGAGGGGAGCCTCGGCGACTACCTCGGTTCGCTGGACCGGCTGCGGAGGTTCGCCGCCGACGTCGAGGCCGCCACGATCCTGCCCGGGCACGGGCCCAAGCTGGACGACCCGATCGCCGTCCTGGACCACTACATCGATCATCGCCGCGAGCGCCTCGCGCAGGTCGAGGCGGCCGTCGCGGCGGGCGCCCGCACGGCACGGGAGGTCGTGGAGCGCGTGTACGCCGACGTCGACAGGTCGCTGTGGCCCGCGGCCGAATGGTCGGTCCAGTCGCAGCTCGACTACCTGGACTCCCGCTCCGGCTGAGCGCCGCCCGGCAGGGTCGCGGCCTGCCGGGGGGTGCTACTTGGAGCGCTTGCGGAGGCGTTCGATGTCGAGGATGACGACGGCGCGCGCCTCGATGCGGAGCCAGTTGCGCTGGGCGAAGTCGGCGAGCGCCTTGTTCACGGTCTCGCGGGAGGCGCCGACGAGCTGCGCCAGCTCCTCCTGCGTGAGGTCGTGGTGGACGTGCAGGCCGGCCTCCGACGGCTGGCCGAACCGCTCCGCCAGGTCGAGCAGCGCCTTCGCGACGCGCCCGGGGACGTCGGTGAAGACCAGGTCGGCCATCACGTCGTTGGTCTTGCGGAGCCGCTGCGCCAGCGCGCGGAGCAGCTGGACGGCGACCTCGGGGTGCCCGGTGAGCCAGGGCCGCAGGTCGTCGTGGCCGAGCCCGGCGAGGCGGCACTCGGTGACGGCGATCGCGCTGGCGGTGCGCGGGCGCGGGTCGAACAGCGACAGCTCGCCGAACATCTCGCTCGGGCCGAGCACGCTCAGCAGGTTCTCCCGGCCGTCCGGCGCCGTCCGGGTCAGCTTGATCTTGCCTTCGAGGACGACGTACAGCCGGTCTCCGGTCTCGCCCTCGTTGAACAGCGTCTGACCGCGCGCGAGACGCACCTCGGTCACGTTGGCGCGCAGCGCCTTGGCGCCCTGCTCGTCGAGGGCCTCGAAGAGCGGGGCTCTGCTCAGAACGTCCACGTCGCGATCGGTCACGCTTCTCCTCCTCGAACACCTACATGCCTAGTGTGACGTACGTCCCACCGCGGACGTGAAGGCAGGGTCACGGCGCGCCGAAACGCGGGACCGGGGGTTCTTGTGTCCCGCGGCGGGCCACGGTCCCGTTCGCCCAGTGTACGGACCACTGGGTGAATGCCATCACACCGGTCTCATCCCCTGTTAACGGACGACCCGGGCAGGGGGTGCGGGTGCCTTAGCCTGAGCGGATGCAGAGCTCCGGGTCCGGTCCCGCACCGCGCCGGCTGCCGCGGGGCCGTCACGCGCTGTCCCGTTCGGAGGTCGAGCGGGTGCACCGTGACCGGCTCTGCGCGGCCATGGCCGCGGCGATGCTGGAGAAAGGGTACGTCGGAACGTCGGTTGAGGACGTCCTGAAACGGGCCAGAGTGTCGCGGCAGAGCTTCTACGGGCTCTTCTCGTCCAAGCTCGATTGCTTCATGGCCGCGTTCGACAAGGCGGGCGAGGTGCTCATGCACCGTCTGGAGGCCGCCGTGGGCGCCTCCACCGCCGCGGGCGGGGGCGAGGGCGACGCCGCGACCCGGTTCGAACGTGCCGTGACGGCCTACCTGGACGCCCTGTCGTCCGAGCCGGGGTACGCACGCCTGTTCCTGGTGGAGGTGTACGCGGCCGGTCCGGAGGCCATCAAGCGGCGGGCCGACATCCAGGGCGCCCTGGTCGGCGCCTTGACGGGGCTCATGGGCGTGACGGGTCCGGCGGGCGAGTTCGCGTGCAAGGTCATCGTGGCGGCGGTGAGCTCGATGGTGACGCCGGCGATCGCGATGGGCGACATCGAGGCGCTGAAGGCGATCGGCCCGCCGGTCACCGAGCACGTGCGCGTCCTCGTCCGGTCGGGCGTCCTGGACGCCTGAGCCTCGTCTCAGCGAGGCTAGGACGCCCTCTGAGGTGTGGTGATGCTCACCCGGGTGGTGGCGGCGCCGTGTGCGCGCGGGAGCGTGATGGTGAGCCGCCCCTGCGGTCCGGCGGTCGTCTTGATGACGCGGTGCGTCCACCCTTGCGTCACGTCGATGACGGCCCGTGCCCCTGGACGGTAGGCGGCGGGTGTCGTGACCGTGGCGGCTCCTGAGGCGCGCAGCGTGAAGCCCGTCTTGGACGCGTCGGAGAGTGTGCTGAACTCCCGTGCCTTGTGCCGGTCCAGGGAGACCGTCCAGCCCCATTGCGTCCAGCTCCGGTCGATCGACCGGTAGGAGACCTTCGCAGGCGGCGTGGGCGGGGCGGCGAACGTCCGCATCAGCGGGCCGATGTGGTCCCGCAGGTCGCGCGCCCAGTGCGGGAAGATGTGGGTGCCGAACACGTAGTCGGTGTACTGGCTGGGGATCTTCAGATCTTTCAGGCGCTGGTGGAAGCTGACCGTCGACACGTGGGTGAGGGCCTCGATGCCGATGGCGGCGGGGTCCGGCGCCGGCGGGTCCAGCGGCCCCGGGATCCCGGTGGCGGTGTAGAGCGCGAGCCGCATGCCGCGCAGGTTGGACGCCAGGGTGGCGGGGTCGTGGCCGCGCCAGTTGACGTCGTCGGTGAGCCGCGAGCCGAAGATCGCGTCCGGGTTCACCCCGTTGAGGGCGAGCGCGATGTAGGAGACGACGGCGGTCGCCCCGGCCGCGACCACCGGGTTGGAGGAGATGTCGGGCGCGCCGGAGAACGACGCGGCGGAGACGAACAGGTCGGGATGCCGGGCCGCGTAGGTCATCGCGCCGAACCCGCCTTGCGACAGGCCCGCGACGGCCCGCCCGCCGCGTCCCGCGACCGTGCGCAGGTTGCCGTCGATCCATGGGATGAGCCGGCCGATGTGGAAGGTCTCCCACTTGGACGGCCCGAGCCCGGTGCCCGGATCGGCCCAGTCGGTGAACCAGCCGCCGCCGTTGCCGTCGAAGCCCGCGTCCGGCATGACGGTGATCAGGGGCCGCCCGGCGGTGGTCTTCGCGGCGTCGCCGGCCTCGACCCAGTCGGCGGCGCGCCCGGACGTCCCGTGGAACAGGTAGAGGACGGGGTAGCGGGCGCTCGCCCGCCGCTCGTAGCCGTCCGGCAGCAGGATGCGGACGTCCACGGCCCTCCCCAGCGCGGCCGTGCGCACCCGGACCGCGTACTGCCGGTCGTCGATGCGTCGCACGTTCACGACCTGGATGCCGCCGCCGTCGGAGAAGCGGACACCGCCCTCGGCCGCCCGCGCCGGGACGGTCAGCCCGGCCGAGGCCGTCACGGCCGCCAGCGCGACGGCGGTGAGGCGCCGCCCGGCGGTCGCTCGCGGATGGATGGGGCGGGGACGGCGGACGGCGGGGGCTGGGGGCATGGGGGTGACCTCCTGGGGGTGGGTCCGGGTCAGCGGCCTCCGGGGCTGCGGGGGCGCGGGGCGCGGCGGGGCCGGTCGGGCTGGACGCGGAGGGTGGTGATCACGGTGGCGAGCATCTCGTAGTGCCCGGCGAGCATGGTCAGCTCGACGCACTCCCCCTCGGTGAGGTGGGTGCGGAGCTTCGTCCAGGTCCGGTCGTCCAGGTCCCGGTCGGTGTGGAGGCGGTCGGTGGCGGTGAGGATCGCCCGCTCGCGCGGCGTCCAGCCGTCGGCGGACGGCCCGGCCTTGACCCGCTCGACGTCCGCCGGGAGGACGCCCGTGCGGCGCCCCAGGCGGACGTGGTGGTCGAACTCGTAGCGGCAGTCGCGCAGGTGCGCGACGCGCAGGATCACCAGTTCGGTCTCGCGGCGGGGCAGGGTGCCGCCGGGCATGAGCCGCCCGGCGAACCACAGCCAGCCGCGGAACAGGCCGCGGCGGCGCGCGAGGGTCAGGAAGAGGTTGGGCGGGTTCGTCCCGGCGACGCGGCCCGCGACCCGGCAGATGAGCCAGTTCAGCGCGCCGACGTCGCGGAGCCGCCCGGGAGTGGCGCGCGGCGCGGTCACCGCGCGGAGTCCGGCTGCGGCGTGGTCAGTTCGACCTGCTCCTTCCGCGCGAGTTCGAGGATGCGGCGCAGGTCGCGCTGGACGGCCCGGTCGACCACGGGCTGCGCGAGCATCCGGACCGGCAGGACGCCGCCGACCCACCAGGGGGCGACGACGCGCCGGGACCGGCGGGCGATCCCGCGCTCCAGCGCGTCGATGCCCACTTTCAGCGGCGTGACCTTCGAGATGAAGCTGGTCGACGACCTCGCGCCGGTCAGGGCGGCCGCGGCCTCGGTGCCGAAGCCCCGATGCGTCATGTCGGTGTCGAGCTCGGCGAAGTAGGCCACGCCCGCCTTCGCGCCCCACGGCTTCAGTTCGGACCGGAGCGTGTTGCCCATCGCCTCCACCGCCGCCTTGGACGCGCTGTACGCGCCCAGCAGTGGTGCCTGGACGGCCGCCGCAAGGGACGCCACGGCCAGCGCGTAACCGCGTTCGTGGCTGATGTGGGGTCCAGCCGCTCGGAGCGTGTTGTAGACGCCGAGCACGTTCACCCTGAGGCTCTGCTCCAGGACGGACGGGTCGCCGCCGATGATGGGCATCTGCGCGGCCACACCGGCGTTGGCGACGACCACGTCCAGGCCGCCCAGTTCCCGTACCGCGCTGTTCACGACCTCTTCGACCCTGCCGCGGTCGGTCACGTCGCACGTCCACCAGGGCGCGGACCCGCAGTCGGCGGCGACGGTGGCGAGCAGGTCGGGTTCGAGTCCGGCGAGCGCGACCCGCGCGCCGCGCCCGTGCAGCCTGGCGGCGAGGGCCGCGCCGATGCCCCGTGCCGCGCCGGTGATCAGGACGCGCCGTCCGGCGAGCGTCGCCGGCCACGGGGACGAGTCCCACCGGGTGGAGTCATGGATCATGCCGCGACTCTAACATTAATGAACATGCCCGTCTTTTTAAGGTTCGCCATGAATATCCGTAATGGCGGTACCGAACGGGCGTCTTCTCGGGCGGTGACAAGGCGACCTCCGAGGGTTGTGGTGACATGCGGGCCACGGGTTGGATGGCGTGGTGGTAGCGGGCGTGGAGGCGCGGCCGGACGCCGACCTTCTGTCGGCCGCCGCGGACGGTGACGAGCACGCGTCTGAGGAGCTGTTCCGGCGGCACCACACGGCCGTGCTGAGGTATGCGCGGGGGTTGGTCAGAGACCAGCACCTCGCCGAAGACCTCACCAGCGAGGCGTTCACCCGCACTTTCGCGGCGATGCGCCAGGGCCACGGGCCGCGCGACGCCTGTAGGCCCTACCTCTACACGGTGGTCCGCAACACGGCGACCGACTGGGCCCGTGGTGACCGCCGCACTGTGGTGACCGACGAGGTCGCCGACTGGGCCTCCGCCCCGGAGGACGACCCTCCGCCGGACCTCGACGAACTGGACGCGTTAGTCCGCGCCTTCCGCTCGCTCCCCGAGCGGTGGCAGACCGTGCTCTGGTACACGGTCATCGAGGACGAACCCATCGCGCAGGTCGCGAACCTGCTCGGCATGGAGAAGGGCGCGGTCTCCCAGCTGTCGTTCCGCGCGCGCGAAGGGCTCCGCCAGGCGTTCCTCGCCGCCAGCGCCGGCGGACGCCCCGAGTGCGCCGAGTTCACCGCACAACTCGCCGCGAACGTCCGCCGCCCAGGGCGTCGCCGCACGCGCGCGCTGCGCCGCCACCTGGAGGCTTGTGCTGACTGCAGGCGCGCGTCCAAGGAGATGGCCGACCTCAACGGGCGGCTGCGGCGCGCCCTGCCCATCGGTGCCGTCCTGCTGGGCGCCCCTTCAGCGCCGTTCAGCCCGCTCGCCCCGCTCGGCTCGGCCGCGTCCGGGGCAGGGTGGGCACTGCCCGCCGCCGTGGCGGGCGGCATCGCGACCGGGCTCGCGATCATCCTGTTCAGCACGGGCGGGGACGGTGCCCAGGCGCCCCCAGAGGCCGCCCGGCCGCCCGCTGCGCCCGCCTCGCAGACGCCGGGGGCCCCGGAGGACGTCCACCGGTCCGACTACGCCGTTGCCACACGAAGCCCTGGACCGGACAGCACGGCCCCTGGCGCGGGCACCAATCCCGAAACGGCATCGGGGGCGGGCCCTTACCGGGTGCGCAACACGACGCTTCGCTCGTGCCTGGCGCCGAGCGGATCGGCGGTGGTGCAGCGTCCCTGCTCCGACTCCACTACCGGCTGGAAACGCGAGAACACCGGCGGCGGCTTCACGCTGACGAGCTCCACCACAGGGCAGTGCATGGCCCGGGGTGAGGCGTCGGCAGGCGTCCCATGGGAAGGCGGCAGCGAGTACTCGGTGGTGATGGCGCCGTGCGGGGGCGCGCACCAGGTCTGGACGATGGCGCGGACCGCTCCGTCGGTCTACCGGCTCAGCAACGGCGAAGGCTATTACCTTCAGGCAAGCTGGTCCGGGCTGAAACCGGTGTCGCTGAAACCGGCCTCCTATGCGGGGATGGCCGCCCAAGGCTGGGCCATCGAGGCCACGCACTGACACCACCCGCTCCTACCCGTAGTTGACGTCGTCCCGGGCGGCGGCGGGTTCGGCGTTGAGCGCGAGCCAGGCGTGCAGGGCCATGTGCAGCTCCAGCCGGTCGGACGTCATGTAGAGGTCGTCGCCGAACAGGTCCTCCAGTTGCCGCAGCCGGTACCGGACGGTCTGCGGATGCAGATGCAGGCGGCCCGACACCTCCGTGGCGTTGAAGCCGCACTCCAGGCACGTCAGCAGCGTCTCAGCCAGCCTGTAGCGCTGCGCCGGGCGGGCGCGCAGCAGCGGCGCGAGCCGCCGGCGGATCACCTTCTCGACCAGCACCCGTTCCCGCATCATCACGATGAGCGGCATGTGCCGCTCGGCGACGACCGGCGAGGCGGCGGTGATCAGCCCCTGGCGGGCCAGCTCCAGCGCCTCGCGCGCCGGCCGCAGCGACGTGGCCGCCTCGGCCGGCGCGACCGCCGGGCCGATCGCCGCCGTCCAGCCGTGCAGGTGCCGCTCCAGCATCCGGGCGCGGCCGGGGCCCTCAGGGTCGGGGACGACCAGGCACGGCTCGGCCAGGTGCAGGCCCAGCAGGACGTCCGGCGGCAGCGCCGGGTGCCGGGTGTCGGGCCCGTGCTCGCGGAGCGCGACGGCGGCGACGGTGCGGGGCAGCGCCCAGTCCGCCTCCCGCGCCGCGTCGTGCAGGTCCCGCTCGGACGCCTCGCCCAGCAGCAGCTCCAGCAGCCGCCTGCGGTGCTCCTGGCGCGTCCCCTCGGCGCGGGCGGCGGCGTCCGCGTGGCCCTCGGCGACGAACACCGCCACCTGGTTCAGGTAGTCCAGCGCCGCGTTCGCGATCGCGGCGATGTCGGCCGGGCTCATCCGGTGCCCGAGCCGCTCGGCGCACCCGGTGAGCTGCTCCACCGCGAGGCCCGTCCCGATCCGCGTCGCCGCCTGCCAGGCGTCCAGCGTCCGGCCCTCGCTGGCCTCGCCGGCGCCGATCTGCCGCCAGAACTCCACCACCTCCGCCGAGGACGCGCCGGGGTCGGCCATCAGCTCCAGGAAGTGGCCGATGGCGCACTCGACGCCCAGCAGGACGGCCCTGGCGTACCGGGGGTCGTGCGGCCGCACGAACTCCGGCAGCCGCTCCTCGATCCGCCGCACCGCCTCAGCGGCGATGCCCGGCACGTGGCCGCGGAGATCCTCGGCGATCCGGGCGGCGTCCTCGAACGACAGGTCGAGCTCGATCCGGCGCACCGGAAGACGGACCACCTCGCTGAGGTCGGGCATGCGATCTCCTTCGGGAACGGGGTGTTGAACCTTCGGGGAACGACGTGCAGGAGAGACGGTGCGGCCACGGTCCGATTACGCGCCTCCGCCGAAATCGCCGCTGCGGCGGGATCCGGCGACGGACGCCTTAGGCTGGCCGTATGGCGACGGAGGCGTCCCCGAAGGCGCGTGCTCGGAAGTGGAAGGACGAGACGAGGCTGGGGCTCGTCCGGCGCGCGCGCCGGATGAACCGGATCCTGGCCGAGACCTACCCGGACGCGCACTGCGAGCTGAACTTCGGGAGCCCGTTCCAGCTCCTCGTCGCAACCGTCCTGTCGGCGCAGACCACCGACATGCGGGTGAACCTGACGACGCCGGAACTGTTCGCCAAGTACCCCACCCCGGAAGACCTGGCCGCAGCCGACCCCGAGGACGTCGAGGCGATCCTGAAGCCCACCGGGTTCTTCCGCGCCAAGACCAAATCGGTGATGGGGCTGTCGGCGGCACTGCGCGACCAGTTCGACGGTGAGGTCCCAGGGCGGCTCGAAGACCTCGTCAAGCTGCCCGGTGTCGGGCGCAAGACGGCCAACGTCGTCCTGGGGAACGCGTTCGACGTCCCCGGAATCACCGTCGACACCCACTTCGGCCGCCTCGCCCGGCGGTTCCGCTGGACCGCCGAGGACGACCCCGTGAAGGTCGAGCAGGAGGTCGGCGAGCTCATCCCCCGCAAGGACTGGACGATGCTGTCCCACAGGCTCATCTGGCACGGCCGCCGGATCTGCCATGCGCGGCGTCCGGCGTGCGGCGCGTGCCCGCTCGCGCGGCTCTGCCCGTCCTTCGGCGAAGGGCCCACCGACGAGGAGACCGCCCGCAAGCTCGTCAAGCCGGGGCCGTTCTCATGACGGCTCGGCGCGGCGGCGAAACGGCGAGAAGGACGCCCGCGGGAAGGAACGCGGGTGCTCCGGGGTTGGGACGGTTGTGACCGAGACCGTCCCCAACACTCCCGACTGGCTCGCCCGCTTCCGCGTGGAAGGCCCCCGGATGCCGGTGCCGTCGATGTTCCGGCCCGCGCCGGGCGCCCGCGCCGCCGCCGTCCTGATCCTGTTCGGCGAGGGACCCGACGGCCCCGACGTCCTGCTCACCGAGCGCGCCGCCACGCTGAACAAGCACGCGGGGCAGCCCGCGTTCCCCGGCGGCCGCATCGACCCCGAGGACGACGGCCCGGTGGCGGCGGCGCTGCGCGAGGCGTGGGAGGAGGCCGGCGTCGAGCCGTCCGGCGTGGACGTCCTGTGCACGCTCCCCGAGCTGTACCTGCCGCACAGCGAGCACCGCGTCACGCCCGTCGCCGGCTGGTGGCGCGAGCCGTCGGAGATCGCCCCCGGCCACCCCGGCGAGGTCGCGATGGTCGCCCGCGTCCCGATCGGCGAGCTGGTCGACCCGGCGAACCGGCTGATGATCAGGCACCCGTCCGGGACGCGGCTCGGGCCGGCGTTCCGCGTACGCGACATGCTCGTGTGGGGCTTCACGGCCGCGCTGCTCATCCGGGTGCTGGACGCCGGGGGCTGGAACCGGCCGTGGGACATGTCCCGCGTCGAGGACCTGCCGCCCGGGGACGTGGATCTCGCCGCCCGCGGCTGACGATCTCCAGAATCGCGACCGAATCGACATCTCCGGCCCGGCGGGAAAGATCAGCAGGTCACAGCCCCGTAAGTGAAGGGCATGGCCATGGTCACGGCCGCGTGTCATTCCTGACGGCTACCCGGCGCACCCCAATCTGGTACATCGAGGGGACGTGCCGCGGCGGCGCGGCACTATACGGTTGAGCGGTGCTGCACGACCACGTTCTCGACCTGATCCTGCTCGTGCTCGTCGTGCTGTTCGGAGTCTCGGGCTACCGGCAGGGCTTCATCGTGAGCCTGCTGAGCTTCGCCGGCTTCGTCGGCGGCGGCGTCATCGGGGTGCTGATCGCGCCGCCGATCGCCGAGTCCGCGGTCGACGGCGCCGCGCAGCAGGCCCTGCTCGCCATCGTGATCGCGTTCCTGGCCGCCACCCTCGGCCAGCTGATCGCCTCCTCGGTCGGCGCCGTCCTGCGCAACCGGGTGACCGGCATGAACGCCCGCACCGCGGACGCGGTCGGCGGCACCTTCGTCAGCGCCATGTCGCTGCTGATCGTCGCGTGGTTCTTCGGCAGCCTGGTCGCCAACTCCGAGTTCAAGCCGGTCCGGACGCAGGTCAAGGGCTCCTCGATCATCAACGGGATCGACGAGGTCATGCCCGCCCAGGCGCAGACCTGGTTCACCTCGTTCCAGGGGTTCGTGAAGAGCAGCGAGTTCCCGCAGGTGTTCAACGGCCTCGGCGGCGAGTCGGTGGTGCAGGTGCCGCCGCCGGACGAGTCCGTGCTGAGCACCCGCGGGCTGAAGGCCGCCAAGAACAGCATCGTGAAGGTGGTCAGCACCGCGCCGCAGTGCCAGCGCCGCATCGAGGGCACCGGGTTCGTGTTCGCGCCGCAGCACGTCATGACCAACGCGCACGTCGTCGCCGGGGCGCGCGGCTCCTCGAAGGTGTCGCTGATCAACGGCGACAGCGCGCGCGGGCGGGTCGTCCTGTACGACCCCAAGCGGGACGTCGCCGTGCTGTACGTGCCGGGGCTGCGGGCGCCCGCGCTGCAGTTCGCCAAGGAGGCCCGCGTCCGCGACGACGCGATCATCGCCGGGTTCCCGAAGAACCAGCCGTTCACGGCGGGCGCCGCCCGGATCCGCGCCCGGCAGACGGCGCGCGGCCCGGACATCTACCACTCCGGGCAGGTCAGCCGCGAGATCTACGCCATCCGCGGCAAGGTCGAGCCGGGGAACTCCGGCGGGCCGCTGCTGTCCACGGACGGCCGCGTCTACGGCGTCATCTTCGCGGCGGCGCTCGACACCCCGTCCACCGGCTACGCGCTCACCGCCGCGGAGGTCGCCGCCGACGCGCGCGCGGGCGCCCAGGCCACGGCGCCGGTCTCCACCCAGAACTGCTCCGACTGACCCTCCGCGCCGTTGTGCCGGCTCTCAGGCGGTGGTCGTGAGGCGGAGGGATATCGGGCCGCGCTCGGGGCTTGTGGCCAGTTCCCGTGCCTGCTTGACGACTCCCCGCACGTCGATGTTGTGCGGGGTGCCGGACTCGTAGGGGACGAGGCGTTCGGCGGCGCGGCTCAGGAGCGCCTCGGCGCCGCGCGCGTTCCCCCGGCGCAGGTGGGTGATCCCCACGGCGACCTGGGCCAGCCCCCGCCAGAGCTCCCGTTCGGGCTCAGGGGCGGCCTTCCAGACCGCCTCCAGTACCTCGTGGGCGTGGAACGGGCGGTCGGCGTCCAGCAGGCGCTGCGCCTCGGCCAGCGCCTCGTCCGGCGGCATGTCGAGGTCGTCCGGCATGGTGGGGATGCCTGTCGCGCCGTGGGGCAGTGGACGACCGTAGGCGTCCCTCGGGCGTGCGTTGCGTGGGCGTCCAGACTCGTCCCGATCGCGCATGGCTCCACCGTACGCCCGGGGGTCAGCGTTCCGGCTCCGGGTCGGACAGCCAGCCGAGGAGCTCGGCGTCGAACGCGCGGGGGCGTTCCTGATGGGGGAAGTGGCCGGCGCCTTCGATGAGCTTCCACCGGTAAGGGGCCGATACGTAGCGGCCAGAGCCCTGTGCGCTGGCAGGGAGGGTGCAGGTGTCGAGCGCCCCGTGCAGTTGCAGCGTGGGCACCTCGATGGGGGCGCGCATGCGGTGCGCGTAGCGGATGCCGTCCGGACGTGCCTGCGACCGGATCAACCAGCGGTGGTACTCCAGTGCGCTATGGACCACCCCGGGGATCTGCACTGCCTTCCGTACGAGCTGCTCTGTGCGCTCGTCCGGCCAGCCCGGCCCGGACCAGTCGTGCAGGAGCTTGCCCACGAGCGCCGCGTCGTCGCGGACGAGGCGCCGTTCAGGCCACAGCGGCACCTGGTAGCCGAACGTGTGCCGCGTCGCCCAGCCCTGGCCGCGCGGGTCCCCGGCGACGGCCTGGCGCAGGCGCAGCGGATGCGGCGCGCTCACCACGGCCAGCCGCTGGACGGTCTTGGGGTGGTAGACGGCGGTCGTCCACGCGAGTAGCCCGCCCCAGTCGTGCCCGACGACGATCGCGTTCGCCTCGCCCAGCGCGCGGACCAGCCCGGCGGCGTCCCTGGCCAGCGTCACCAGGTCGTAGCCGCGCGGCGGCTTGTCGCTGCCGCCGTACCCGCGCAGGTCGACGGCGGCGGCCCGGTAGCCGGCCTCGGACAGCGAGACCAGCTGGTTGTGCCACGACCACCAGAACTCGGGGAAGCCGTGCAGCAGCAGGACGAGCGGACCCTCGCCGGCCTCGGCGACGTGGAACCGCGTCCCCCCGGCGCTGACCTGCCGGTGGACCCACGGCCCCTCGACCTCGACCAGCGACGCATCGTGCCCCGACATGGCGTGGGTCAGCCCGTCGGCTCTAGCTCGCCGGCGTCCTTGCCGCCGGCCTCGATCTCGTCCGCGTCGCCGCGGCGGCGCAGCGCGGTGAAGTCGTCCTTCAGCGTCTTGCGGGTGCGCTTCGCGCCCTCGATCCGCTTGATGAACCGCTTGGCGAGGAGCATCAGCCCCCCGGCGAGCCCCACGTAGACGATCGCGACGATGAGGAACGCCAGCCACGGCCAGATGCCGAGTTCCGCGAGCCCGAGCGCGAACGAGATCGACAGCAGGATGACGACGAGTCCGCCCATCACCGCGGCGATGGTGACCATCACGCTGCTCAGCGCCGCCTTCTTGGCGTCGGCCTTCAGCTCCATCTTGGCCAGGGTCATCTCGGCCCTGACAAGGTCGGAGACGTTGCTCGACGCCAGCGCGACCAGCTCGCCGACGGACTTGTCCTCCATGCGCTCGCCCGGTAGTGCCTCGGACATATCGCTTTACTCCTTAGTCCGGGCGCGCGCGCACACGCACCCTTCTCCGGAAGACGACGGCCGCGGCCGCCGAGGCGAGAACGCTCGCGATCAGGACCGCAGTCGTCACTCTCTCGAATTGTGACGGGTCGGTATAGGCCAAACCGCCGATCAGCAGCGAAACGGTGAAACCCACCCCGGCGAGGAGCGCGACGCCGGCGATCTCGTGCCAGTGCAGGTCCTCCCCGAGGGTCGCCAGGTTGAGCCGTACCGCCGCCCAGGCGCCGCCGAAGACCCCCAAGAACTTACCGATCACCAGTCCGGCGATCACGCCGAGGGCCACCCGGTCGGTGAACACGGCGCCCAGTTGGGACGCGCCGAGCCCGACACCGGCCGACACGAAGGCGAACACGGGCACGCACACGCCCGCCGACAACGGCCGTAGGAAATGGTCAGTGCGCTCTGCGTTGGTGGGCCGTCCGTCAGGGGTTTCCTTGGGGCTGGTGAGCATTCCGAGGGCGACCGCGGCGACCGTTGCGTGGATCCCGCTCCGCTGAAGGAAGTACCAGGCCAGGATGGCGAGGGGCACGTACACCCACGGCGAGCGGAAATTCCTCTGTTGCAGCACCCCGTAGACGGCGATCAGGACCACCGAGAGGCCCAGCCACGTCCAGTGCAGGGTCTCCGTGTAGAAGAGCGCGATGATGGTGATGGCTATCAGGTCGTCCACCACGGCGAGGGTCAGCAGGAAGGCGCGCAGGGGCGGCGGGCATGACGTGAACGTCACAGCCAGCACGGCCAGGGCGAACGCGATGTCCGTCGCCGTCGGCACGGCCCAGCCCCGCAGCGCCCCGGACTCGCCTGCGCTCACCATGAGGAAGATGAGCGCGGGCAACACCACACCGGCCGCCGCCGCTATCACCGGTAGGGCCGCGTCCCGCGGTTTGCGCAGCTCGCCGTGCGTCAGTTCCTCGCGCAGTTCGAGCCCGGCCACGAAGAAGAACACCGCCAGCAGTCCGCTGGACGCCCAGTGCTGCACGTCCATGTGCCCCAGGTGCAGCCAGTGCGGGCTGATCTCGAACTTGCGGAGGCTCTCGTAGGCGTCCGCCCACGGCGTGTTGGCCCACACCAGCGCGGCGATCGCCGCCAGCAGCATGACCACCCCGCCGATCGTCTCCATGCGCAACGCGCTGGCGACTTGCGTGCTGTAGCGGACGGTAGGGCGGACAGGCCACGTCGTCGCGACGCGGCGCCGCAAAGTAGGGCGCGCCATGCAGGGACTCCCGGGAAGGTGGGGGACGGTCGGTCAAGACCCGGCCCGCGCACCACGGCGGGACGGCCCTGCCGACCAGACTTCCCGGCGCACCATTGGACATTTTACCTGTTCGCTCGCCTCACCCGCCCCGGCGGCCCGCCCCGTACAGCGCGGAACGGCCCGCGCCCCGGGTGGGCGCGGGCCGTTCTCAAGGGCCGGCGCGGGTGCCGGCGTCGCCTGTCAGTCGTCGGACTTGGCGGCGGGCAGCTTCTCCGAGATCAGGTCCATGACCGTGCTGTCGGCCAGCGTCGTGACGTCGCCGATGCTGCGGTTCTCGGCGACGTCCCGCAGCAGCCGGCGCATGATCTTGCCGGAGCGGGTCTTCGGCAGCTCCGGAACGATCATGATCTGCCGCGGCTTGGCAATCGGGCCGAGCGTCTTCGACACGTGCTCGCGGAGCTCGCGCAGGAAGTCCTCGCCCTCCACGTCGCCGCCGGCGTCGCCGCGCGGGATGACGAACGCGACGATCGCCTGCCCGGTCACCGGGTCGGTCGCGCCGACCACCGCCGACTCGGCGACCTTCGGGTGCGCGACCAGCGCCGACTCCACCTCCGTGGTGGAGATGTTGTGCCCGGACACGAGCATGACGTCGTCCACGCGGCCGAGGAGCCACATGTCGCCGTCCTCGTCCTTCTTGGCGCCGTCGCCGGCGAAGTACAGGCCGTCGAACCGCGACCAGTACGTCTTGACGTACCGCTCGTCGTCGCCCCAGATCGTGCGGAGCATGCCGGGCCACGGCTCGCGGACCACCATGAACCCGCCGCCGCCGTTCGGCACCGACGTGCCCTGGTCGTCCACCACGTCCGCGGCGATGCCGGGCAGCGGGCGCATCGCCGCGCCGGGCTTGCCCTCGGTGACGCCCGGCAGCGGGCTGATCATGATGGCGCCGGTCTCCGTCTGCCACCACGTGTCGACCACCGGCGTCCGGTCGGCGCCGATGTTCTTGCGGTACCAGACGTACGCCTCCGGGTTGATCGGCTCGCCGACCGACCCGAGGACGCGCAGGGACGACAGGTCGTACTGCGCGGGGATGTCGTCGCCCCACTTCATGAACGTGCGGATCGCCGTGGGCGCGGTGTAGAAGATCGACACCTTGTACTTCTGGATGACGTCCCACCAGCGTCCCCTGTCGGGGGTGTCGGGGGTGCCCTCGTAGATGACGCTGGTCGACCCGTTGGCGAGCGGCCCGTACACGATGTAGGAGTGCCCGGTCACCCAGCCGATGTCGGCCGAGCACCAGTACACGTCCGTTTCGGGCTTGAGGTCGAACACGGCCCAGTGCGTGTACGCGCACTGCGTCAGGTAGCCGCCCGTGGTGTGCAGGATGCCCTTCGGCTTACCCGTCGTCCCGGAGGTGTACAGGATGTACAGCGGGTGCTCCGAGTCCATGGGCTCGGCGGTGTGCTCCTCGCTCTGCCGGTCGACGACGTCGTGCCACCACAGGTCGCGGTCCTGCTCGGTGACCTCCTCGCCGGTGCGGCGCACCACGAGGACGTGCTCGATCGTCGGCGTCTGCGCGACGGCCTCGTCCACGATGCCCTTGAGGTTGGACGGCTTGCCGCGCCGGAACCCGCCGTCGGCGGTGATGACGACCTTGGCCTGCGCGTCGTCGATGCGGGTCCGGAGGGCCTCAGCGGAGAAGCCGCCGAACACCACCGAGTGGGTCGCGCCGATGCGCGCGCACGCCAGCATCGAGATCGGCAGCTCCGGGATCATCGGCAGGTAGATCGCCACCCGGTCGCCCTTGCGCACGCCCAGTTCGAGCAGGGCGTTGGCGGCCTTGTTGACCTCGCGCTGGAGGTCGGCGTAGGTGAGCGTACGGGTGTCGCCGGGCTCGCCCTCCCAGTGGTAGGCGACCTTCGCTCCGTTCCCGGCCTCGACATGCCGGTCGACGCAGTTGTAGGCGACGTTCAGCTCACCGCCCACGTACCACTTGGCGAACGGGGGATTGCTCCAGTCCAGGACCTCGTCCCACCGCTTGGTCCACGTGAGGCGCTCGGCCTGCTCGGCCCAGAAGCCCAGGCGGTCCTCCGCCGCGCGCTCGTAGGCGTCGGCCTTGACGTTGGCGGAGGCGGCGAGGTCGGCGGGCGGGGCGAAGCGGCGCGTCTCCTGCAGAAGGTTCGACAGTGTCTCTTGGCTCTGGCTCAACGCGAACTCCTTGCTAGGTGATGCGGGGTCGCCCGGTATCCCCACTTCACCAGGAACATCCGGGTCTTCACAAGGCCGGACCCCCTGAAGTGGAAGGACGAACGCGACCGGCTCCCACGGATCGGGCATGGTGTGATCCCCGGCACGCCGGCACTCCCCGGCCCGCCAACCGGGAACCGTCTCCGTTCTACGCCTCCCCGGCGCCGTTCGCGAGCGTCCGGGCGGACGGTGACCGTATGGGGCGCTTCGCAGGCGCTGGTGGGGACCGCATAAAGTCGGGCCGTGACCGATGCCCTTGCTGATGTAGCGCAACTGCCCGGGGTGGCCGGCGCCGTCGATGACGCGCGCAAGGCTGTCGACCGGCTGCTCGGCCATCGCATCCTGCGGCGGCGCAGTGCCGAGGTGTCCACGGAGTCCGCGCTGCGCGGCGCCAGGGCCTCGGCCGTCCTCGACGGCGCGTCGGTCACGCTGGACGAGCTCCGCACCACCGAGAGCCCGTCCGACCCTGTCGTGCAGGGTTCGCTGCGCGTGTCGGCCGAGCTGGGGACGCTCACGGAGGTCTGGCGGAACGCTCCCCGGCAGGCGCTCGCGCGGCTCCACGTCCTGGCGGCGGCGGACGCGGTGGACAACGCCGACCTCGGCCGTCCCCGCTCGACCGATGCCGCGGTGAAGGACGTCCTCGACCTCGGCGAGCCGCCGTCGCCGTCCGAGGCGGCGGCGCGCCTGGATGCCCTGAGCGGGCTGCTGACCTCCCCGACGAAGGCCCCCGCGCTGGTGGTCGCGGCCATCGTGCACGGTGAACTGCTCACCCTGCGTCCCTTCGGCTGGGGGGACGGGCTGGTCGCACGCGCCGCCCAGCGGCTCACGCTGGTCTCCCGTGGGCTCGACCCCAAATCGCTGGTCGCGCCCGAGGTCGGGCACCTCGAACTTGTGGACGGCTACGCGCCCGCGCTGCGGGACTACGCGTCAGGTACGTCCGAGGGCGTGGCGCGCTGGGTCGTCCACTGCTCCGCGGCCGTGGCCGCCGCCGCCCGCGACTCCCAGGCCATCTGCGAAGCATTCATGCGGGGCTGAGCCGCTCATGCGGGGCTGAGTACTGTCAGTCGACTCGGACATGCTGGTCCGCATGGCCGAACGCATGCATGGACGACCTGCGGCGCCCACCGAGACCACGCTCTCGTCGGCGAACTGGGATTCGCGTGATCTGACCGGTGAGAGCCACGAGAACGTCCTGTTCGTGGACGTGGACATGACGGAGGCCACCGGCACCGGCGCCGTCTTCACCGGCTGCACGTTCCGCGGGGTGCGGTTCAACGCGTCCACCCACACGGACGCGGCGTTCGTGAACTGCACGTTCGTGCGGTGCGGCTTCTTCGACGCCGCCTTCACAGGCTGCAAGCTCGTGGGGAGCGCGTTCGACGCGTGCACCTACGACCTGCTGAAGGTGGAGGGTGGCGACTGGTCGTTCACCGGCCTTCCGGGCGCCGACCTGCGGCGCACGTCGTTCACCGGCGTCCGCATGCGCGAGGCGGACCTCACCGGTGCGCGGTGCGCCGGAGCGGAGATCCGGCGGGTCGACCTCTCGGGGGCGTACCTCCACCAGGCCGACTTCACGGGATGCGATCTGCGCGGCAGCGATCTGTCGGCCGTCGACCCGTCCACCGCCCTGCTGAAGGGCGCGGTGATCGACCCGCATCAGGCGGTCGTCCTGGCGATGGGGCTCGGGCTGGAGGTCCGCGACTAGCGCCGGCCGGAACATGAAGCGGACGGCGCCCCCTCGGGAGCGCCGCCGCCGAGCACGTCACACCGGGTTACCAAGCGTGCACCTCATATCCGTCGGATCGGGTCAAGCCCGTCTCGACGCGCCTCCCGCGGCTGGTCGCGCGTGGGTGCCCGGCTGCCGTGCTGGGACACGTGGTCCTGCAACCTGTCTACGCCTCATCGACCCAGTTGACAAGCCCCTATTCGCAAAGTGCCGACCGCGGTCGCGGTCGGCTCCGAAGGGGGCGTCGGCGCCCGCCGAGGCCGCCGCGGGATATTCCGGGCTATCCGTAACTGCGATGACGGTCAGAGAATTGATCACTCACCGTGATCGTTTCTTTTTGGCGGCCGATCAGCCGTGCGCCCCGAAAGATCTTTAGTTCTGCTGTACGCTCCCACTTCCGCCTCGCTGCGCATGGGCCGCGCACGGGTGCGGGACGCCCCGTCGTTGAGGGGCGCGGACGCTCCGCGGTGCCCCCGCGGTGCCCCGGCGAGCGCGCCGTACCGCTAGGTGAGAAAATCGCCGTATGCCGGGTCAGTTTGTGTCTCGACGGAACTCTCGACGATCGGGCAGCATATGTTGTACTGCCTAGACTGGAGTCAGTGAGTTTGCCTCTCCCATAGGGCGGACTTACGCACGGCGCAGCCCGAACTCCACCGCGACTTTCCTGGAAAGCGGACCGGCTCTACCCCCCCGGAGCCGGACCGCCCGGCGACCCCCGCTCTCCCCCCCGGCGGGGGTCGCCCAGTCGTCGAGCGGCCGGGCGGTGGCGGTTCCCGCGCCACCGCCCGCCCGCCGGCTCGCCCGCCGGCGAAGTTATCCACAGGTCGCGGAACCTCGTCGCGCCGGCCGTCCCGCTCCGCAAGGTGGATGTCTCCGACCACCGAGGAGCATCCGATGAACCTTGCGGCACTGATCGTCACGAGCGACCCGGCCCTCGCCGACGGCCTGCTCCGCCTCGCGGCCGCCGCCGACGCCCACGCGGAGGTCGCCTACGGCGCCGACGAGGCCGGGCCCGCCTGGACGTGGCCCGCGCTGATCCTCGTGGGCGCCGACATGGCCGCGGACGTGGCGGCGGCCGCCCTCCCGCGCCGCCAGGGCGTCGTCCTCGTCACCGGCGACGGCGACACCTCGGAGGCGTACCGCCTCGCGGTCGAGGCCGGCGCGCAGGACGTCGCCGTGCTGCCCGACCACGAGGACTGGCTGATCAACGCGTTCGCCGCCGCCTGCGAACCCGAGGGCGGCTGGGGCAGCACCGTCTGCGTCGGCGGCTCCCGGGGCGGTGTCGGCGCCAGCGTCCTCGCCGCCGCGCTCGCCCTGGCCGCCGCGGACCAGGGCCTGCGCACCCTCCTCCTCGACGCCGACCCGTACGGCGGTGGCATCGACCTCATGCTGGGCCTGGAAGGCCATGAGGGCGTCCGCTGGCCCGACCTCGCCGAACGGCGCGGCCGCCTGAACACCGCCGCCCTCCGCGAGACCCTTCCCGGCTCGGGCGACCTGTCCGTGCTGTCGTGGCGGCGCGGCGAACCCGGCCCGATCCCGGACGAGGCCGTGCGCGCCCTGCTCGACGCCGCCGCCCGCGGCTTCGACCTGGTCATCGCGGACGTCCCCCGCTACCCCGGCGACATCGGCCGCGCCGCGCTGAGCGCCGCCGCAACCACCTTCCTGCTCGTCCCTGCCGAGGTCCGCGCCACCGTCGCCGCGGCGGGCATCGCCGCTACGTTCCAGCGCCACACATCCGACCTGCGCCTTGTCGTCCAGGGCCCGGCCCCCGGCGGCCTCACCGCCGCCGCCATCGCCCGCGCCCTGGACCTCCCGTTCGCCGGCACCTACGACCGCGACCGCCGCCTGCCCGTGGCCGTGGAAGAGGGCGACCTGGCCCGTGCCTGCCGGCGCGGCCCCCTGGCCGACTTCTGCACCAAGACGCTCGCCGACCTGGCCCTCCAGCCCTACGCCTACCGAGAAGCAGCCTGAACGACCAGCGCTGAGAAGAGGAGAGGCGGTATGACGAAGCTGTCGGACGCGGTGCGGGACCGGCTCGCGGGCAGCGGCGGGGAGGCGACGACCGGCCGGGTCGCCGCGGCGCTGCGGGCGGAGGAACGGCTCCTCGGCGACCGCGAGGTTCTGACCCTGGCGGACGAGTTACGCGCCGAGTTCGTCGGCGCCGGGCCGCTGGAGCCGCTGCTGCGCAGCCCCGATGTCACCGACGTCCTGGTCAACGGTCCGGACGAGGTGTGGGCCGACACGGGCGCCGGTCTCGTCCGCACGCCGGTGCGTTTCGCGGACGAGGCGTCGCTGCGGCGGCTGGCGCAGCGCCTCACCGCCGCGGCCGGGCGCCGCCTCGACGACGCGGCCCCCTACGCCGACGCCCGCCTTCCGGGCGGGGTCCGGCTTCACGCCGTCCTGCCCCCGGTGGCCGCGGGCGGCACCTGCCTATCCCTCCGGCTGCCCCGGCGCCGGGCCTTCACCCTGGACGAGCTGGTCGCGGCGCGCACCGTCCCGCCCGAGGGCGCCGACATCCTCGCGGCCCTGATCGAGTCCCGCGCCGCGTTCTTGATCACCGGCGGCACCGGGACCGGGAAGACCACCCTTCTGAGCAGCGTGCTGTCGCTGGTGAACCCGGCCGAACGGCTGCTGCTCGTCGAGGACTCCGCCGAGCTGAAACCGTCCCATCCGCATGTCGTGCGGCTGGAGGCACGCCCGCCGAACGTGGAGGGCGCCGGCGGAGTGACGCTGAACGACCTCGTCAGACAGGCGCTCCGCATGCGCCCCGACCGCCTCGTGGTCGGCGAGGTGCGGAGTTCGGAGGTCGTCGTTCTCCTGCAGGCGCTGAACACGGGGCACGAAGGCGGCTGCGGCACCCTCCACGCCAACACCGCCGCGGACGTCGCTGCCCGCATCGAAGCGCTGGGGTGCGCGGCGGGCTTGAGTCGGGAAGGCGTCCACAGCCAGCTGGCCGCCGCGCTGGACATCATCGTCCACCTGGTGCGCGATCCGGGTGGGGGACGGCGGCGCGTGGCCGAGATCTGCGTTCTGGACCGGGCCTCCGACGGGCTGGTCGGTGTCACTCCCGCGGTCTCGTTCACCACGTCCGGCGAGGTCGTCCCTGCCGCCGGTGCTTCCGCACTCCACGATCGACTGCGGGGTGCCCGTTGACCAGCGCACTCGCGGCCCTCTGCGCGGCGGCCGCCGTCTGGACCGTCCTCGCGCCCCCTGCCGCCCGGCGCCGCCTCGACCGCCTCACAGCGCCTCGCCGCCCGCATCCCCTCGACGTTCTGAGGGCCAAGGGCGAGACGCTGAAGGAGCGCAGAGCGCGGCCGCAACGATGGCGGACGTCCGTGATCGAACTCTGCGACGCCATGGCCGCCGAACTCGCCGCCGGCCGAACCCCCGACGAGGCGTTCAGAGCCGCCGCGAGCGTCCTCGACCCCCAGATCTCGGCAGAGCTCTCGCGCACCACTCGCGCGCCTCCCGATCACCTGGATGACCTCGCGGAACGCCCGGGGGCCGAGGGCTTACGCCTCCTGGCGGCGTGCTGGCGCATCGGTGCGGAGCGCGGCGGCACCCTCGCCACCGTCCTGGACGGCCTGGCGGGAGCCCTGCGTGATGAAGAGGCCCAACGGCAGGAGGTGTCCGTCCAACTGGCGGGCCCGCGCGCCACGGCACGTCTGCTGGCGGCCCTTCCACTGCTCGGCATGGGCATGGCTGCGGCCCTCGGCGCCCACCCGGTCTCCTTTCTCTGCGGCACCCTTCCCGGCCTGGCGTGCCTGATCACTGGCACGGCCCTCAACGTGCTGGGCCTCCACTGGACGCGTCGCCTGGCCAGAGCCGCCGAGGCCCCTCACTGACCCGCCCGACGAACCAGGAGAGAGGGAGTAGGTGAGGTGATGATCGCCTTGGCGGCCGTGCTCTGTGCGGCGCTCTCGGCGTTCCTTCTTCCCAGGGGGACGCAAGCCGCTGAGAAGAGGCTGGCGGCCCAGTTCCGGGGTCTTCGTTCGAGCCGAGGGGGTGCAGGCGACCGGCTCCTGATGCCCTGGGGCTCTAAGCGTGGTGCAGGAGGTCGGCTCGGCGGAGAGGAAGGAGGCGCCTCACCGGAGAGAGGGCGGCGCGACGCTCTCTTACGGCATGGGGCTGCGGTTTCAGCCGCGGTCTTGTGCCTTGTGCTGCTGGGCGGCCTGCTCGGTGCCGTGGTCGGGCTCCTCACCGCCTGGGCCGTCTGGTTCGGGCTCGGTCGTGTCGGAAGTGCGGAGGACCGGCGGAGGCGCGCACGTCTCGTCGCCGACCTTCCGATCGCGGTCGACCTGCTCGCCGCGTGCCTGCGCGGCGGTGCTCCGTGGCACGGTGCGGTCGCCGCGGTCGCGGACGCGGTCGGAGGTCCGCTCGGGGACGAACTCCGCGACGTCTCCGTCCAGATCAGCCTCGGTGCGGATCCGGCGGACGCCTGGCTCGCGCTCACCAGGGAACCGATGCTCGCGCCGCTCGCTCGAACGGCCGTCCGAGCGACGTCCACGGGCGCGGCCCTCGCGCCGTCCCTCAGCCGCCTGGCGCGCGACCAGCGTCGCGTCGCCCGGACGGCGGCCGCCACCAGGGCTCGCGCCGCGGGGATCCGAGCGCTCGCACCGCTGGGGCTGTGCTTCCTGCCCGCCTTCGTCCTGCTCGGCGTCGTGCCGGCCGTCGCGGGGATCGCAGAGACGATCCTTCTGCCCCGGTGACCTGGTTATCCACAGAACTCGGTTCGGCCGCCGGCCGGCGCACTCGCCCGGCAGCCTGAACGCGAACCACGAGCGAAAGGAGCCCGCATGCGGGCGATGAAGATGGTGATGCGGCGATGGTCCAGGACGTGCGCGGACCGGGGGATGTCGACCGCCGAGTACGCGGTCGGCACCATCGCGGCGGCGGCCTTCGCCGGCCTGCTGTTCAAGATCGTGACGAGCTCGCAGGTGAAGTCCCTGCTCTTACAGATCATCGAGAAGGCCCTCAAGATCGCGAGCTGAGGGACCGCGGGATGGCCACGGCGGAGATCGCCGTGGCGCTCCCCGCCCTCGTGCTGGTCACCGCGGCCGCGCTGTGGGGCTTGATGGCGGTGACCGTACAGCTCACCTGTACGGACGCCGCCCGGACCGGAGCCCGCGCGGCGGCCCGCGGAGAGTCCCTCACCGCGGTTCGCGAGCTGGTGGTGAGGGCGGTTCCGAAGGGCGCGACCGTGCGGGTGCACCGGGACGGGGCCACGGTCCGCGTGGACGTCTCCGCCCCGGTGCGGGCCCCGGCCGCGATCGGCCTTCCACCCCTGATGGTCGAGGCCCACGTCGCAGCTCCGGCCGAACCCGGCGTGGGCCCCGACTCCGCTTCCGCGCCCGCCGGCCAGGCCCGGCGGCCGCCCTGATGCTCCCGGGCATGCCGGGCGGCCGCCGGGCGGTGGATGGAAGGGGAGATGGGGCCGGACTGCCATGGGTGGAGGGGAGGAGCCGTGAAGTGGACTCTTGGGGCGGATCGGGGGGCGGGGACGATCTGGGTGGTGGCCTTCGCCGCCGTCGTGTGGGTCGGCGGGGTGGCGGCGATCGCGGCCGGCGGGGTGCGGGCAGCGCGGCATCGGGGTGACGCGGCGGCCGACATGGCGGCGTTGGCGGCGGCCGGCCGGGTGGCTGAGGGCGGTCGTCCGGCGTGCGCGCGGGCTCGGGAGGTCGCGGCCGGATCGGGTGCGCGGCTGGCGCAGTGCCGGGTCCGGGGCGGCGTTGTCGAGGTCTCGGTGGCCGTCCCGCTGAAGGTGCCGATGGGAATCGGGAGGCCGCGCGTCATTTCCCGGGCCAGGGCTGGTCCTGTGGGGCGGGACGGCGTACCCTGACGCGACACGACTCGTTGCACTGATTGTCAATAGAATGGGAGGAGTCGCGGAGGATGCCCACGCGTTCGGCTTTGTCATCTCTCTGTGACTTCTGCTACCCAGTGGTACGTTACGCTGCTGTAAGCGCATAGTTATCGCCAGAAGCGGTGTGCCCCCGCGAGGCCCGGCGGGACGAGACGAGCAGGACACTGTCGAAGGGACTCAGGCGTGACCATCACTCGCAGGATCGGTGCGATCGCGCTCGCGGCGCCCCTTGCGATGAGCTTCCCGATACTCGGCGCCCTGCCGGCGCAGGCCGCCACGACGAGTGTGATCGCCCCCGCGGACGGCGCCGTCATCACGAGCGGCTCCCAGGTGACCGCCAAGGCCCACTTCGACTTCGCCATCACGATGCAGCTGCGGGTGAGCGGCCCCGGCATCGGTGACACCTTCCTCGCGGAGCGGGGCCTCTCCGGCGACATGTCCGGGACTTTCCCGATCACGCGGAACGGGACCTACAAGGTCTTCCTGCGGGGCAAGCAGACCGGCCACATCTACGACTCCAACACCTTCACCGTGCGGATCGCCCCGGCGGCCCCCGGCGGCGTCAGCGCGAACGTGTCGGGCGGCAAGCTCGTCGTGAAGTGGAGCCGGGGCGTCGAGGACGACCTCACCGGCTACGCGCTCTCGGGTTCCGGCGTGAAGTCCAAGTCCGGCTCGCCGGCGTCCCTGTGCCAGGGGACGAGCTGCTCCGCCACCCTGTCGCTGACCAGGTCGAGCGGTGCGGTCTCCGTGGGCGTCCGGGCGATGCGGTCGAACGGGAACGGCGGGACGCTGTACTCCACCACCTCCACGGCGACGGCGCTGGTGGGCGGTGGCGGAACCGGCTCGACGGTCCCCGGCGGCTCCGCGCCGTCCCTCCCGTCCAGTTCGAGCGTGCCGAGCGCCAGCACGCCGCTGACGCCGTTCAACAACGAGTCGCCGATCACGCTGCCGTCCGTCCAGCCGGAAGGCGCGACGCCCGGCCTCGCCTACCCCGCGCCGCAGATCGCCACCGACGCGCCCAAGGCGCAGAACGTCGCGGCGACCGACCGGCTCCAGTGGGGGAAGAGCGTGGGCATCGCGCTGATCCTCCTGATCGTCGCCGCGCACCTCGGCACGTGGACGCGCCGCCTGCGGGTCGCCCAGGCCGGCACGAGCAGCAACGGCATGGCGGCCCGGGTCGCGCGCAGCGGGACCGGCCGGAAGCGGGTCAAGAAGGCGCGCGAGCACATCGCCCGCGCTGAGGCCCGCGCCAAGACGGCCCCGGTCATGTCCGCCGTCGCGGCGGCCAAGCCCGCCGGCGTGAAGGACGGCGGCCGTGCGGCGGCCAAGACCAAGGCGAAGTCCGCGCGACGCTCCGCGAGTGCGGGCAAGGGGTCCGGCGGCGTGAACGTCCGGATCGCCAGCCCGGAGGCCAAGCCCAAGCGTGGCGGCCGCCGCCGCAAGTGAACCGACCGGCCGTTCCTTAGCGACTCGGCAGACGCCACTCTCGCCGAGGGCGTCCCGTGGGTGCGCTCTGCCCAGGACCGCCGCAGTCTCATGTCCGCAAAGCGCGCGCTCATGTTCGCAAGCGCGCGTTCTCCGGCTGCCCGTGTTGGACATGGCCGGGCGCGGGTGGGCCGTGCTGGGTCGCCGTGGCCAGATGTTCGCCGGATGGAGTGTGGGGGCGTCAGATGAAGGCGCCGGACTTGGCGGCGAGGGTGGTGGTTCGTGCCGCGTGGGCCGGGAGGTGCGGGTCGTGGGGCGTGCGGAGTAGGACCAGGTGGTGGTACAGGGGGGCCGTGGCGGAGATCAGGAGGCGGCGGGCGTCGGTGCCGGGCGGGGTCTCGCCGCGTTCGACGGCTCGGGTGACGACGATCTCGCAGCGGGTGTAGCGGTCCTCCCAGAGGCGCTGCTGGGCGCGGGCGGCCTTGTCGGAGCGGAACGAGGCGGCGATCAGGGCGGCCATGATCGGCGGCTCGGCCGCCATGGCGTCCTGGATCTCGCGGTTGAGGGCCGTCAGGTCGCCTTCGAGGGTGCCGGTGTCCGGTGGGCGCCAGTCGTCGGCGCCGGCCTCGTCGAGGACGTCGGCGAGGAGGCCGCCGACGTCGGTCCAGCGCCGGTACACCGTGGCGCGGTGGACGCCGGCGCGGGCGGCGACGGCGTCCACGGTGAGTCCGTCGTAGCCGTGCTCGCCGAGTTCGGCGCGGACCGCGTCGAGTACCTGTGCGCGGATGCGGGCGGTGCGGCCGCCCGGGCGGCGGGCGGCTGTGGCGGAGTTCATTCCCGGTCGTCCGTTGCTCTGGGGGAGGGGCTGTGGCAGCATCTTAATGCATCAGTTGTCGTATTAGTGGAGTGATCGGTGCTCATCCGAAGCGTTCGTCGCGTCCCGTCCCCGAATGCTTTGGAGTGCTCGCTTGTCCGCACAGATCACCGCGCTCGCCGTCGGCAAGTCCTACGACGGCCGGGTCGTCCTCGATGAGGTGACCTGCTCGCTCGCCGCCGGCGGGCGCACCGGGATCATCGGCGAGAACGGCTCCGGCAAGAGCACCTTGCTGCGGCTGCTCGCCGGACGTGAGCGCCCCGACCGGGGCGAGGTCGTCGTCCAGGCCGACGGCGGCATCGGCTACCTCGCTCAGGACGAGCGGCTCCCGCCCGGCGAGACCGTCCAGCAGGTCATCGACCGGGCGCTGAGCGATCTCCGGAGGGTCGAGCGGCGGATGCGCCGCCTGGAGGCCGCTATGGCGGCCGGCGACGAGTCGGGGATGGCCGAGTACGGCGAGCTGCTGACCGTCTTCGAGCTGCGCGGCGGCTACGACGCCGATGCCCGCGTTGAGCGGGCGCTGCACGGGCTCGGCCTCGGGCTCGTGGGCCGCGACCGTACCGCGGGAAGCCTGTCCGGAGGGGAGCAGGTCCGGTTGCGGCTGGCGGCCGTCCTGGCGTCCGCGCCGGAGGTACTGCTCCTGGACGAGCCGACCAACCACCTCGACGAGAGCGCGCTGGCCTGGCTGGAGGAGCACCTGCGCACCCGGCGGGGGACGACGGTCGCGGTCTCGCACGACCGGGACTTCCTTGAGAACGTCGCCACGGACCTGCTGGAGGTGGACGCCGACCGGCGCCGTGTCGTGCGGTACGGGAACGGCTACGCCGGCCACCTCGCGGAGAAGGCGGCGGAGCGGCGGCGGTGGGCGCAGGCGCAGGAGCGGTGGCGGGCCGAGGTCGACCGGCTCCGCGAGGCCGCCGCGACCACGGCCCGGCAGGTGGCTCCCGGCCGTGCGATGAAGGACGGCAACAAGATGGCGTACGACCGGGCGGGCGGCCGCGTGCAGCAGTCGCTGGCCAGCCGGGTCCGCAACGCCGAGGAACGGCTCCGCCGCCTTCTCGCCGACCCGGTCCCGGCCCCGCCGGAACCGCTGCGGTTCACCCCGGTGCTGGGCGCTCGCCCGCTGCGGGGTGCCGTGCTCGAAGCGGACGGCATCGCCGTCGCCGATCGGCTCGCCCCCGTGAGCCTCACCGTTTCCGCGGGAGAGCACGTGCTGGTCACGGGCCCGAACGGAGCCGGAAAGAGCACACTGCTCCGCGTCCTGGCGGGTGAGCTGGAGGCGGATGCGGGGAGCGTCGTCCGCCGCGGCCGGATCGGCTACCTGCCCCAGGAACCGGTGTTCGATGACGCGGACGAGCCGCTGCTGGCCGCCTTCGCCCGCGGACGCCCCGGACATCCCGACGAGCACGCCGAACTGCTGCTGTCCCTCGGCCTGTTCGAGCCGGACCGGTTCACGATGCCGGTCGGGCGGCTGTCGACCGGCGGGCGGCAGCGGCTCGCGCTGGCGCGCCTGCTCAGTGCCCCGGCGGACGTCCTACTGCTCGACGAGCCCACCAACCACCTGTCGCCCGCCCTCATCGAGGAGCTGGAGGCCGCGCTGACCGGGTACGAAGGCGCCGTCGTCATCGTCAGCCACGACCGCCGGTTGCGGCGGCGCTGGTGGGGCGCCCGGCTGGCCATGCGGGCGGATCGGACGTCCGGCGCCCGAGCCTGACATCTCCCGGCATCGCCAGAGAAAGGACGCGATCACATGCCGCCTGTCCCCGCCGACCCGACCGTGGTGCACCCGATACCCGGCCAGCCGCGCGTGGTGCTGCTGAAGCCGCTGGTCACCTCCCGCCTGATCGAGGTCGGAGAGTTCTCCTACTACGACGATCCGGACGACCCGACGGCGTTCGAGACCCGCAACGTCCTGTACCACTACGGGCCGGAGAAGCTGGTCATCGGGAGGTTCTGCGCGCTCGGCGAGGGCGTGCGGTTCATCATGAACGGTGCGAACCACCGCATGGACGGCCCGTCGACGTTCCCCTTCCCGATCATGGGCGGCTCCTGGGCCGAGCACATGGACCTGATCACCGGCCTGCCGGGACGCGGCGACACGGTGCTCGGCAACGACGTCTGGCTCGGATACCGGGCCATGGTGATGCCCGGCGTCCGCATCGGCCACGGCGCGATCATCGCGTCGGGGTCCGTGGTGGTGGACGACGTCCCCGACTACGGCATCGCAGGCGGCAACCCCGCCAGACTGCTGCGCCGCCGCTACGGCGAGGACGACATCCGCCGGCTCCTGGCCCTGGCCTGGTGGGACTGGCCTCTGGAGCACATCACCGAGCACATCCGCACGATCATGTCCGGCGGCGTCGACGAGCTGGAGCGCGCGGCGCCGACCGGCTGAGGGCGGCGTCCCGGCAGGTGGGAGGGCTGTTGATCAGGCGGGCTGGCGGGGCGTAGGGGCAGGGTCTAGGCTGCCTTGCCAGTCGGATCGCCCGGATAGTCCGGCAATGCGTCCCTGTCGTCCGAGACCTCGGCCCTGTCCCGTTCGGGCCTGACGGAGAGGAGACCCCGCATGATCTTTCTGGGGCTGATCGTCGCGCTCGCCGCCACCGCGGCCGGTGTCGCCATCGTGCTGGACAACTCCGGTGCCGCCCGGCTGACCGTGTTCGGGGACGAGATTCCCGGGGTCACGCAGCAGTGGCACATCTTCATGGCCGGTGCCGTGGTCGCGATCGTGTTCATGGCCGGGGTGATGGTCGCGGCGCTCGGGTTCCGCCGGGCGATGAACGTGCGGCGGGAGCTGCGCGAACTGCGGGACGAGCACGAGGAGTCCCTGCAGACGCTCGAACTGGAGCGGCGCAAGCTGCAGCAGGCGCTCGCCCAGGCGCGCCGCGGCATGGGCGACCAGCCGTCCGTCCCGGCCCAGCGCGTCGCGCCGAACTGAGGCCCGGTCTACTCCGGGGCCTTGGCGAGGAGGACGTCGAGGAGCGAGAGCGCGCCGTGCTTGTCCAGGGGGTCGTTGCCGTTACCGCACTTCGGTGACTGGATGCAGGACGGGCAGCCGGACTCGCACTCGCAGGACGCGATCGCGTCGCGGGTGGCGCGCAGCCAGGAGGCGGCGTCCGCGTAGCCGCGTTCGGCGAACCCCGCACCGCCCTCATGGCCGTCGTATACGAAGACGGTAAGGAGCTCTGTGTCGGGGTGGAGTGCCGTGGACACGCCGCCGATGTCCCAGCGGTCGCATGTGGCGAACAGGGGAAGCAGACCGATCGAGGCATGCTCGGCCGCGTGGGCGGATCCCGCCAGGTCGAGGTCGTCGTCCAGGGCGGACACCTGTGCTTCGGAGAGCGTCCACCAGACCGCGCGGGTGCGGAGGGTGCGCGGCGGTAGGTCCAGGGGCTTCTCGCCGAGCATCTCCCCCGTTTGCATGCGGCGCATCTGGTAGGCGACCACCTGCCGGGTGACCTCGACCGTTCCGAAGTTGAGCGTGGCCTCGCCCCAGGAGATCGAGCGCAGCCGTTCGACGATGCTGATGTCGGTGACATCGCGGGCGGTCGTCGAGTAGTCGGGGTCGGCCGCTTCCACGAGCGCGACCGAGTCGTCCAGATCGAGGGTCTGGACGATGTAGGACTCGCCCTGGTGGATGTACACCGCGCCTTCATGGACGGTGGTGTGCGCCGAAGCCTCGTCCACGGTGCCGAGAAGGCGTCCCGTCGACATTTCCACGACCTGGACGGGAGCGCCGCCCGCCCCGCGGATGTCGGCCAGGTCGGCGGCCCTGTCGCGGCGCGTCCAGTACCAGCCCGCGGGCCGGCGCCGGAGGAGGCCCCGGCGGACGAGGTCGGGCAGCAGGTCTTCGGTCGCCGGGCCGAACAGGGGGATGTCGTCCTCGGTGAGCGGGATCTCGGACGCGGCGGAGCAGAGGTGCGGTTCCAGGACGTACGGGTTGTCCGGGTCGAGGACGGTCGCCTCGACCGGCCTGCCGAAGATCGCCTCGGGGTGGTGGACGAGGAACGTGTCGAGGGGGTCGTCCCGGGCGACCAGGACGGAGAGGGCGGCCTGCCCGGACCGTCCGGCGCGTCCGGCCTGCTGCCAGAGCGACGCCCGGGTGCCGGGCCAGCCGCAGACGAGGACGGCGTCGAGCCCGGAGACGTCCACCCCGAGCTCCAGCGCGTTCGTACTGGCCAGGCCGATGATGGAGCGGGAGCGGAGGGCGGCCTCCAGCGCACGCCGCTCCTCGGGGAGATAGCCCGCGCGGTAGGCGGCGACCTGGTCGGCCAAGTCGGGGCTGACCTCGTGCAGCGCGCGCTTGGCGCTGAGGGCGACCGACTCCGCCCCGCGCCTGGAGCGGACGAACGCGAGCGTCTGGACGCCTTCGACGACGAGGTCCGCCAGCAGGTCGCCTGCCTCGGCCGTAGCGGTACGGCGGACGGGTGCCCCGCGCTCACCGCGCAGTTCCGTCAACGGCGGTTCCCAGAGCGCGAACGTCGCCGGGCCGCGCGGCGAGGCATCGTCGTCCACCGCGACCACGTCCACCCCGGTGAGGCGGGATGCGGCCCACTCCGGGGATGACGTCGTCGCAGACGCGAGGATGAACGTGGGGGACGCGTGGTACCGCTTGCACACCCGGCGCAGGCGGCGCAGCACCTGCGCGACGTGCGACCCGAACACACCGCGGTACCCGTGGGCCTCGTCGATGACCACGTACCGGAGGCGGCGCAGGAAGGACGACCACCGGGCGTGCCCCGGCAGTATCGACCGGTGCAGCATGTCGGGGTTGGTCAGCACGTAGTTCGCGTGCCGGCGGACCCACGTCCGCTCGTCCTGCGGGGTGTCGCCGTCGTAGGTCGCCGCGCGCACACGCGTGAGGTGCAGGGAGCGCAGTGCGCGGAGCTGGTCGGCGGCGAGGGCCTTGGTCGGCGACAGGTAGAGGACGGTCCCTTCGTGGCGCGGGTTCTCCTCGCCCGCATAGATCGCGTCGATGCAGGGCAGCAGGTAGGCGAGGGATTTTCCGGACGCGGTCCCTGTGGCGATGATCACAGACCGGCCGGCGCGGGCGTGCTCGGCGGCCGCCGCCTGGTGCTCCCAGGGCGCCTCGATGCCCGCCGCGGCGAGCCGCTCGACCAGCAGCGGCGTCGCCCAGGACGGCCACCCGGCCCGTCGGCCCCGACGTGCGGGAACGCTCTCCACATGGGTGATGCGGTCGCGGCGCGAGGGGTCGGCGAGGAGCCGGTCGAGGGGAGTTGAAGATCTTTGGACGCCCATCAGGTTTTCAGTTTGCCAGCCGGGGCACAACAACGGGAACGCCCCGGCGTCGGTATGCCCGTCCCCCCGACCCGGTCGATGGATCAGCAGGTCAGACGGGATGGCGCGAACTTTCGCCCGAGTGGGCGATTACGTGCGTGTACGACGCCGGAGCGTGGTTGAATCACGGCGAAGTCTCGGTGGCCGGCCACCGTCCGGCGGTTCGGGCATCGGGATCGGATAGTGCTGCACGGCGCGTGGAGGATCTGTGGACCTGAAGGTGAACGACTACACCACCGACGATGGCCTCACCGTCATCAACGTGGAGGGCGAGATCGACGTCTACACGGCGCCGAAGCTTCGCGAGAAGCTCATCGACCTGGTCAACAAGGGCAAGTTCCACCTGCTCGTGGACATGGAGAAGGTGGAGTTCCTGGACTCCACCGGCCTCGGTGTCCTCGTGGGCGGGCTGAAGCGCGTCCGCGCGCACGACGGTTCCCTGGAACTGGTCTGCACCCAGGAGCGCATCCTCAAGATCTTCCGGATCACGGGGCTGACCAAGGTCTTCGGCATCCACGACTCGATCGCCGAGGCCGAGGAGAAGCGCAAGGGCGCCAAGTAGGCGGCCCGCGGCTCGAAGATGTCGACCGTTGAACTGTCCTTCAGCGCGCTGCCCGTCCACGTACGGACCGCCCGCCTGATCGTGACCGCCGTGGCCCGCCGCAGTGGCGTCGCCGAGCCGCTGCTGGACGAGGTCAGGCTCGCGGTCGGCGAGGCGTGCTCGCGCGCCGTGGAGGCGCATCGCCGGCACTGCCCGGACGAGCCCGTCCGGCTCGAACTGAACGGCGCCGACCGCCGTTTCGAGGTGACCGTCAGCGACACCGTCCCGGGCGACGGCACGCCGAGCGACCTCTCGGCGGCCCTGGACGAGGGCGAACTGGAGTCCGGCTGGGGCGAGGGGACCGCCGAGCTGGGCCTCGCGGTCATCGCCGGGCTCGCGGACGATGTGGAGATCGCCGCGACGCCCAAGGGCGTCCAGATCCGGATGAGCTGGCCCGCCGAGGCCGAGGCGACCATCTGAGAAGCGCGCGCCCCCACCGACGACTCAAGGCCCCGCCACCCCCGGCGGGGCCTCAGTCGTCTCCGCACCCCGCGTAGCCCCGGCCGGCCCCTCTACAGCTCCCCTCAGCGCCCGTCCCCGCCCCGGCCCTCTCACACGCCCAGAGCCGTGACCCCCGCCTGGGCTCCTCACACGCTCAGCACCGCGACCCGGTCCTGGCCGACATCGCCGCTCAGCACCGCGTCCCGCGCGCTTGCCCGGTGGTTGCCGCGTGTCCGACCTTCGCTTCCGGCTCGCGGGGTCGCCGTCGTCTGGTGGGGCGGTTCTGGTGGACGAGGTTTTTGGGGGTGGTGGGGCTGGTGTTACTCGTGGTGTGAGATTCTCGTGCAGTTGATCTCGGTTCATCCGATTTGGGCCTGGACATAATCCGTGTTAATGCCTAGCTTGAATGGGACGCCGGTCGCCGGGCCGATGCGTCCGCCGCCGTATGCCGCAATCGGGGCGTCGGTGAGGTAAGGGACGGTTTACCCCGGCTGACCTGCGGCGATGGCGCGCGCGTGGGCGTATGGGTCAAATCCCGGCGTATTGCTCGTTGCATTTCGGCGACATCTCTGTGAAGGGCCGTGCGGCCTTAACATTCGACTTGCGCGTGCGTAGACTCCCGGCACCCGCGTTGCCGTGCGAGGTGTTCGAAATCATGACTCGCGGGGTACGCGGTAAAGATCGTCTTCTTTGTGACGATCGAGTCGCAACGCCCCTGTCGAGGAGGACGGATGTCCGGGTTTTCCCTGTCAAGCCCGGCCAGCGCAGAAGTGGATCTCGGCGGCGGCGACCTCTCCCTGGTCGTCGTCGTCGCCGTGATCGCGCTGCTCGCACTGGCCGTCGCCGCGGGTCTCGTCCGCGATGTCCTGGCCGCGGGCCAGGGCACCGCCAAGATGCAAGAGATCGCGCGGGCCGTACAGGTGGGCGCGAGCGCCTACCTGAAACGCCAGTTCCGAACGGTCGCGGTCTTCGTCGTGCTGATCCCGCTCGTTCTGCTGCTGCTCCCCGCCGACTCGACGAGCGAGCGGATCGGCCGGTCGATCTTCTTCGTCATCGGCGCGCTGTTCTCCGCCGTCACCGGGTTCACCGGCATGTGGCTCGCGGTGCGCGGCAACGTCCGGGTCGCCGCGGCCGCGCGCGAGGCCGACGGCGAGAAGACCGCGATGCGGATCGCGTTCCGCACCGGCGGCGTCGCCGGCATGTTCACCGTCGGCCTCGGCCTCTTCGGCGCGGCGGTCGTCGTCCTCGCCTACCAGGGCGACGCGCCGAAGGTGCTGGAGGGCTTCGGCTTCGGCGCCGCGCTGCTCGCCATGTTCATGCGGGTCGGCGGCGGCATCTTCACCAAGGCCGCCGACGTCGGCGCCGACCTCGTCGGCAAGGTCGAGCAGGGCATCCCGGAGGACGACCCGCGCAACGCCGCGACGATCGCCGACAACGTGGGCGACAACGTCGGCGACTGCGCCGGGATGGCCGCCGACCTGTTCGAGTCGTACGCGGTGACGCTGGTCGCCGCGCTCATCCTCGGCACCGCGGCGTTCGGCACCGAGGGCCTGGTGTTCCCGCTGATCGTCCCGATGATCGGTGTGATCACCGCGGTGATCGGCATCTTCGCGGTGGCGCCCCGCGCCGGGGACCGCTCCGGCATGTCGGCGATCAACCGCGGGTTCTTCATCTCCGCGGGCATCTCGGCGGTCCTGGTGGCGATCGCCGCGTTCGTGTACCTGCCGTCGTCGTTCGCCGACCTGAAGGGCGTCACCGACGAGGCGATCCGCGGGCTGGACGCCGACCCGCGCTGGGTCGCGCTCGGCTCGGTGATCATCGGCATCGTGCTGGCGAGCGTCATCCAGCTGCTCACCGGCTACTTCACCGAGACCAACCGCAAGCCGGTCAAGGAGGTCACCGACAGCGCCCGGACGGGCCCGGCGACCGTCATCCTCTCCGGCATCTCGCTCGGCCTGGAGTCGGCCGTCTACACCGCGCTCGTCATCGGCGGCGCCGTGTACGGGGCGTTCCTGCTCGGCTTCGGCAACACCACCGTCGCGCTGTTCGCGGTGGCGATGGCCGGTACCGGGCTGCTGACCACGGTCGGCGTCATCGTCTCGATGGACACCTTCGGGCCCGTCTCCGACAACGCCCAGGGCATCGCCGAGATGTCCGGGGACGTGCAGGGCGAGGCCGCGTCCGTGCTGGAGCGGCTGGACGCCGTCGGCAACACCACCAAGGCGATCACCAAGGGCATCGCGATCGCGACGGCGGTGCTCGCCGCGACCGCGCTGTTCGGCTCGTTCCGGACGACGGTGATCGCGGCGCTCAACGACGCGTCCGACAGCGCGAAGGACGCGATCGGCGCCGAGTTCCTCGACTTCAACCTGTCGATCGCGAGCCCGAACGTGCTGATCGGGCTGATCGTCGGCGCGGCCGTGGTGTTCCTGTTCTCCGGCGTGGCGATCATGGCGGTGGGCCGGGCGGCCGGCCGGGTCGTGGTGGAGGTGCGCGAGCAGTTCCGCACCAAGCCCGGGATCATGGACTACTCCGAGAAGCCCGACTACGACCGGGTCGTGGACATCTGCACCCGGGACGCGCAGCGCGAGCTGGCCACCCCCGGCCTGCTGGCGATCATGACGCCGATCGCGGTCGGCTTCGCGCTCGGGTACGCGCCGCTCGGCGCGTTCCTCGGCGGCGCCATCGCCGCGGGCGTGCTGATGGCGGTGTTCCTCGCCAACTCCGGCGGCGCCTGGGACAACGCCAAGAAGCTCGTCGAGGAGGGCCACCTCGGCGGCAAGGGCAGCGAGGCGCACGAGGCGACGATCATCGGCGACACGGTCGGCGACCCGTTCAAGGACACCGCCGGTCCCGCGATCAACCCGCTGATCAAGGTGATGAACCTGGTCGCGCTGCTGATCGCGGACGCGGTGGTGACCTACGCGGGCAACACGGCGCTGCGCGTCGGCGTGACCGTGCTGTCCGTCGCGGTCGTCGTCGCCGCGATCGTGGTCTCCAAGCGCCGCGCCGACCCGATCGCCGACGCGGCGCCCGCGGGCGGCGCGCCGGTCGAGGGCGGCACGTCCGGCAAGGGCTCGGTGGACGGCGGCAAGGCCGAGGCCGTCGAGGGGGCCGCTCCCGAGGAGGCGGCCGTCGGCGCCGACGCCAACGGTGCGGCCACCGAGGAGGAGTCCGCGAAGAAGGGGTAGACGCATCACCCTGGAAGGGCCGGCGGCGCAGCCACCGCCGGCCCTTCCGCATGTCCGGGGGCGGGTCCGGAGCATGGGCGGGCCGCCGTACGCTTGAGGGGAGGGCCGGACGTCTCCGGCTCCGGACGGAATTCGGGAGGCGCTGTGGCGAGCGGCGGCGGGAAGCCGGCGATGTCGGGGCCCAAGGGGTTCGCCCTCGTGCTCTGCGGGATGCTCGGCATCCTTCTCGTGCTGTGGGGGCTCGCGGCGCTCGCCGCGCCCTAATCTGGCGGTCATGCCCACGCTCATCGTGCTCCGGCACGCGAAGGCCGTCACCGGGTTCGGCACGGCCGACATCGACCGCGTCCTCACCGACCGGGGGCGCCGCGACGCCGCGGCGACGGGGGACTGGCTGCGCGCCGGCGGCCTCGTCCCGGACCGCGTGCTCTGCTCGCCGGCGGCCCGCACGCGGGAGACGCTCGACCTGCTCGCGGTGGACGCCCCGGTCGACTACGAGCCGGTGATCTACGCCAACGACGCGGACGAGCTGCTCGCCCTCACGGCCGAGGCCCCCGAGGACGCCGGGACGCTGCTGCTCGTCGGGCACAACCCGTCCGTGCACCAGTTCGTCCACGACCTGACCGGGCGGGCGCCGGCGGCGTTCCCGACCTGCGCGCTCGCCGTGGTCGACCTGCCGGGCGCGTGGAGCGAGACCAGGCCCGGCCTCGGGACGCTCCGCACCGTCCGCACCCCGAAGGGCTGAGCTCAGGGGCGGGGCGCCGCCGCGATGAGCGACGACTCGACGACCGTCCCGGCGTCCCGGCGCAGCGACCTGATCGTGTAGGCGGTGCCGGACACCTGGAGCAGCGCCTGCCGGAGCGGGGTGACCTCCTCGCGGTCGACGCCCGCCTTGATCTCGGCGCGGCGCCGCCGGGTGATCGTGGACAGGTGCGAGTCGAGGTCGGCGAGCTCCTCGTCCAGCTCCTGGACCGGCGGGACGTCCTTCGGGTCGAGGCCCTCCGGCTCCTCCAGCAGGACGGCGGCCTCCTCGAACTCGTCGGCGAGCCGGTCGAGGATCTCGGGGACCGGCCCGATGTCGACGGCCTTCTCCCGGGACAGCCGGGCGACCGCGATGAGGTGGTCGCGGGTGCGGTGCGCGGCGTCCACGGCGGTCCGCAGCTCGTTGATCAGCTCGGTGTCGGGCACCCGCTCCTGGCCGAGCCGGGCGCGGGTCTCGGCGACGGCCTCCGCCGCCCGCTCGGCCGCGACGATCGTCTCGTGCGGCAGCCGGACCTGCTCGCCCGCGAGGACGTCCGCCGTCGCGCGGACGAGGTCGGCGTGCGTGCGCAGCAGCCGGTTCAGCTGCGCGGGGAGCCGCTCCAGGTGCCCGGCGGGCCACAGCAGCCGGACGGCGAGGTACGACAGCGCGGTCCCGGCGATGGTCAGGCCGATCCGCTCCCCCGCGGTGCGCCAGTCGGCGGGGGTGTTGAAGTCGAGCAGCATCATCGCGAGCGGCGTCCCGAACAGCGCCCAGTAGGCGAAGTTCACCGACCGCATCGCGAACCCGGCCACGGCGAAGCCGAACGCGATCACGGCGACGGTGAGCTGCCCCGGCGCCAGGGTGAGGATGACCGCGGCGACGGCGGACCCGGCCGCGGTGCCGCCGACGCGCTGCACGAGCCGGTCGACGGTCTCGCCGTAGGTGGCGCGCAGGCTCAGCATCGCGGTGATCGTCAGCCAGTGCCCGTGCGCGATGCCGAGCGCGGCGGTCAGCGCCATCGACACCACCGCCGTCACGAACACCCGCGACACCTGCCGGAAGGCCGGGGAGCGGGTGCGGACGGCGCGGCGCATCCGGTCCAGCACCGGCATCGGGTCGAGGCTGCCGGGCAGCCGCGGCGGCCCGATCCCGATCCGCAGGCCGCTCGCGACGATCCGGCGGGCGGAGGCGACCTCGCCGGCGATGCGGTCGATGGAGCGGCGCACCTGGCCGATCAGCGCGACCGCGACGAGGTCCTCGTCGCCGGCGAGTCCGGCGCGCCGGATGTGCTCGGCCGCCCGGCCCATCCGCCGCACGGCCGCGGACTCCTCCCGGCCGAGCGGCGCCTCGCCCTCCGTCGCGACCGCCCCGGCGAGCAGCCGCAGCCGCGCCGCGAGCGCGGAGATCGCGGTCTGCGCCTCCAGCCGCCAATCGCGGTCCGGCGGGTAGTTCTTCGCCGCCTCCACGACGGCCTGGAGCGTCACCGTCTCGTGCAGGATGCGGCTGAGCGCGTCGATGAACCGTTCGGGCCGGGTGGGGTCGCTGCGGCCGCGTCCCGTCCGGTACAGGCGGTAGGTGGCGCGGGCGTCGGTGAGCGCCTCGGACGCGGCCCGCCGCTTGGCCTCCCAGTCCGGGATCCGGGTGACGGCCCGCAGGTCCGGGTCGGTGATCTCGACGGCGTCGAGCGTGCCGGCGTCGGGGCCGGGGACGTCCTCGGCGACCGCGTCCAGCGCCTCGGCGACCGCCTCGGCGCACTCGCTGAGCGACGCCCGCAGCGGGCGCAGCCGCCGCGCGGGCCACGGCGCGAGCAGCAGCGCGGCGGTGAGCATCCCGCCGATCAGCTCCAGCAGCCCGATGGACAGGACGCTGCCGGACGGCGGCCGGACCGCGCTGAGCAGCACGGCCAGCCCGGCGGTGGACCCGATCCGCGGCACCGCGACGCCGAGCGCGATCAGCGGCGGCACCACGATGACGGTCGGCCACAGGTGCCCGCTGAGCAGCCCGCCGACGCCGGACCCGATGGCGACGACCAGCACCCCCACGGTGAGGCTGCGGGCCTGCGCCCCGTACGGCCCCTCAGGGGCGCGCAGCGCCACCAGGTACGCGCCGAGGGCGATCATCGAGCCCTGCGCGGCGTGCCCGGTCAGCGCCCCGGCGAGCAGCGGCACCGCCACCGCGATGGCCGCGACGACCCCGTACATGGGCGTCGCCTGCCCGTGTACCTGAACGTACGCCTTCCGCGCACGCTGCAGCACCGCCGGTCCCTCCGCCTTCAGTCGCCCGCTCGCGGAGTGCCCTCCCCCCGCGCCTCACCCGTACCCCGATGATCACCGGCTAAGGCCCGGATCGGCCGGGCGGTCGCGGCCGTCCCAGGCGGCGAGCACGTCCGCGAGGACGGCGAGCTGGTCCAGGTCCCCGGGGATGAGGGTGTCGAGGGAGGTCGGCGGGAGGGTGTTGCGGTCCATGCCCGCCTGCCGGCGCAGGCCCGGGACCAGCGGTTCGAGCGCGTCGCCCAGTTCGCGGGCGGCCTCGGCGAACCAGGGGCCCGCGCCGTGCTCCAGGAGCCGCTGGGCGGTGGCGTCGAGCAGTGGGCCGGTGTCGCCGGTGATCCGCTTGATCGCCAGGGCGGCCGGGTAGCGGAACATGGCGTCGCCGTCCGCCTTCATCGCCTCGGCGGCGCGTAGCGCGGTGGCGGTGTCGCCGGTGAGGTCCATGACGATCTCGGCCGCGGCCATCCGCCGCTCCCGGCCGGTGAAGTCCGAAGTGTCCGTGGTGGCGAGTTCCCGCAGGGCGGGCAGGAGGTCGTCCAGGGGGAGCCCGTGCGCTCGGCCGAGCTGTGCCGCCATGACCGTCTCGCCCGCGTCCGCGGCGTCCCGGACGAACCGGGTGACGTGCTCGCTTTCGCCGGTGATGGCGGTAAGCGCTTCGGCGCACGCCTCGCGGAACTCCCAGGGGCCCGGACCGGTCACGGCTTCGGTGAGGGCGGGCACGGCGGCGGAGGCGCCCGGCCCGATCGCCCGCAGCGCGGTGACGGCGGGGAGCCGTTCGTGGGGGACGAAGCCGGCCAGCTCGGGTGTCGCGGCGGCGGCGTCGGGGCCCCAGACGGTAAGGAGGGCGGGGATGGCGACGTCCGGCTCGTGGGGCATGAGCGTCTCCATCGCGGCGGACGCCAGATGCGGGCGCAGGACGTCCAGCAGCGCCGGGTCGGGCGGCAGCCCGCGCTTCGCGAGCAGGCCGACGGTCTCGCCGTCGAAGAATCCCGTGCCGAAGGCGGCGAGGACGGCGGGCCGCCAGTCCGGGTGGTCCGCCATGACCAGCAGGCGGAGCGCGGCGGCGAGGAGGCGCCCCTCGGGCGTGCGCAGGCCGTGCAGCCAGTGCCGCCGGTCGTCGAGCGCGGTCTCCGGCGGGTCCTTCACGTAGTCCGCGAGGGCGTCGACGGCGGCGGGGACGGGCTGCCGGACCTCCACGAGCAGTGCGGCCGCCGCCGCGCGCACCGCCGTGTCGGGGTGGGAGACGGCCTCGGCGAGCACGTCCCCGAAGCCCGTCCGGGCGGACCGCAAGAACAGGCAGCGCCACCGGATCCCGCTCACGACGTGCGAGGCGTTCTCGCCCGGCTCGTCCCGCAGGAAGGCGCTCGCCAGCTCGACGGCGTCCGCCAGGGGGGCGGCGGAGATGATCTCGCTGAGCGAGCTGTCCGACCACGGGCTGTCGCGCAACGGGTCGTACTTCGCCCAGCACTCCCGGACGGCCGTCACGGCGGCCGGGCCGAACGACTCGCCGTACACCGCAAGCGACCAGGCGGCGGCGGCCCGCGTGAGGACGGGACGCCCCGCCGCGAGCTCGTCCGGCAGCCAGGACGCCGCCTCCTTCGGATGGAGCGCCCCGGCGGCCAGCAGCAGTTCGGACGCGGCCTCGTCGTCGCCTTCGGCGTCCCGCATCTTCCGCAGCCGCGCGAACTCCACGCTGTCGGCGGGGAGGTGCCCCACGACGTAGGAGGCCATCCGCCGCACCCTGGCGTCGGGGTCGGAGTGCAGCTTCAGCAGCCGCCGCGCGCCCGCGCGCAGCGCGTCCCGGACCTCCTCCAGCAGCTCCGGCGCGGCGCCGGTGCTCTCGGCGATGACGGCGAGCCGCCACAGCAGCTCCGGACGACGCCGCGTCCGCCGGGAGGCGGCCAGCTCGATCAGGACGGGTACCGCCGCCGCGGTGGCGGGGTACAGCGTGCCCTGGTGGGTGAGGCGGCCGGCGAGCTTGCTCAGCGCCTTCTGCGCGGCGCCCTCGTCGCGCCCGATGCCGGTGCGCAGCAGCCTGGGCACGTCGTCTGCCGGACCGCAGGCGTCCTGGAGGGAGGCCCAGTCGGTCGCACCGGCTCCGCCCGTCCGCCGAAAGATCATGACCCGCGACCCTAGCGGGAGCGGGGGAGCTAGGAGGCGGCGTCGCGGTGATCCGCGGCGTCGGCCGCGTCGGCGGCCTCGACCTCGTCGCGGGAGATGCCGAGGAGGAAGACGATCGTGTCGAGGTAGGGGACGTTGACGGCGGTGTCGGCGGCCTCGCGGACGACCGGCTTGGCGTTGTAGGCGATGCCGAGCCCGGCGGCCTGGAGCATGTCGAGGTCGTTGGCGCCGTCGCCGATCGCGACGGTCTGGCTGATCGGGATGCCGGCCTCGCGGGCGAACCGCTCCAGCGCGGCGGCCTTGCCGGCGCGGTCGATGACGCGGCCGGTCACGCGCCCGGTGAGCTTGCCGTCGACGATCTCCAGCGTGTTCGCGGCGGAGTAGTCGATGCCGAGGTCGTCGACGAGGGCGTCGGTGACCTGGGTGAAGCCGCCGGAGACGATCGCGAACTTGTAGTCGAGGCGCTTCAGCGTGCGGACCATGGTGCGGGCGCCGGCGGCGAGCCGCAGCCTGCCGCGGACGTCGTCGATGGCGGCGGCGTCGAGCCCGGCGAGCAGCGCCACGCGCTCGCGCAGGGAGCCCTCGAAGTCGAGCTCGCCGCGCATCGCGGCCTCGGTGACCTTGGCGACCTCGTCGAGGCAGCCGGCGTGCTCGGCGAGCAGCTCGATGACCTCGCCCTGGATGAGGGTGGAGTCGACGTCCATGACGATCAGCCGCTTGGCGCGCCGGCTCAGCCCGCTCTGCTGGACGGCGACGTCGACCTGCTGCTCGGCGGCCTCGGCGGTCAGGGCGGCGCGCAGCGCGTCCGGGTCGGCGCCGGAGACGTCCATCTCGATGCAGGTGACGGGGTTCTGCGCGAGCCGCTCGATACGGTCGATGTTGGCGCCGTGCGCGGAGATCCGCCCGGAGATCCCGGCCATCGCGGCGGGCCGCAGCGGGGCGCCGAGGACGGTGACGTGCAGGCGCCCGGTGCGCTTCGGCATCCGCCGGTTGCGGCCCGTGGAGAGCTCGATCTCCATGTCGAGGTCGTTCGCGACGTGCTCGGCGGCGTTCCAGACGCGGCCGATGTCGGCGCCCTCGCTGTAGGCGAGCAGGACCCCGAGGACGAGCCGGCCGCGGATCACGACCTGCTCCACGTCGGCGACCGTGAGCGGGAACTCGGCGAGCGTCCGGAACAGTCGCGAGGTCACCCCGGGGCGGTCGCGTCCGGTGAGTGTGATGAGGAGCGTGCGCTGTGCTGAGCCGTCCATAGCTGCTCCCCACGTTACCGGCCGTGACGAGGGCGGCGCCCGGCAGGTCCGGCATGCGAGACGGCTACAAGATCAGGTTGAGGTCGCCGAACTCGTGCCACAGGTACCGCTCGGCCAGCGCCGCCGCGTAGGTGGCGGCCAGCAGGTCGCGGCCCGCGAGGGCGGTGAGCATCATCAGGTGGGACGACTCCGGCTCGTGCAGGCCGGTGAGGAGGCCGTCCACGGCCCGGACGCCGCCCTCCGGCGTCACGACGTGCTCCGTCCACCCCGAGGACGGGCGGACGCGTCCGGAGCCGTCCACGGCCGTCTCCAGGGCGCGGACGGCGGTCGTGCCGACCGCGATCACCCGCCGGCCCCGCGCGCGGACGTGCTCGACCAGCGCCGCGGTCGGCTCCGGGACGCGGTAGCGCTCGGCGTACGGCGGCTCGTGCGCCTCCGGCGACGCGACGCCGGTGTGCAGCGTGATCGGGGCGACCAGGACGCCCCGCGAGACCAGCTCCGTCACGAGTTCGGGCGTGAACGGGCGTCCCGCGCTCGGCATCTCCGCGCTGCCGGTCGACCGGTCGTGGGCGAACGCGGTCTGGTAGGCGGCGGTGGGCCAGTCGCCGCGGACGTACCCGTACCTGATGGGCGTCCCGTGACGGCGCAGGTAGGGGACGACGTCGGTGCTGAGCCGCGCCCGCCACAGCCGGGGGGTGTGCCGCTCGACGAGGGTGAGGGTGGCGCCGCCGGGCAGCGGGATCCACTCCCCGGGGCAGCCGCCCGCGTAGGGGAGGCTGCCCTTCCCGGCGAGGCGCCGCAGCTCGACGAGCCACAGCCGGTCGTCGTCGTCGGGCAGCGGGGTGGAGTCGCCGGGCAGCGGGGTGGAGAAGTGCACGCTGATCCGGTCGAGCCGGACGGCGGCGGGCAGCGTGGCCGAGGTGTTCACGACCAGCAGGTCGCCCGGATCGAGCAGCGCGGGCAGGTCGCGGAACGCGTGGTGGGAGACCGCGCCGGTGGCGCGCCGGGACACCAGGAGCCGGACGCCGTCGCGGGTCCGGCCGCGCGCCTCCGGCGGCTCGTGCGCCTCGAGGGCGGGCGGCAGGGTGAAGTCGACGGTCATTTCGGGACCTCCAGCCGGAGAGCGGCCACGACCCCGAGGAGGGCGATCGCGGCGAACAGCGCGCCGGCGACGGCCAGCCCGGTGCCGAGCCGGGCGGCGCCGAAGCCGGTGACGAGCGCGCCCGCGACGCCGACCACGAGGGAGGAGCCGAGGGTGTCGCTGATCTGGAGCGCGGACGAGTTGACGCCCTGCTCGGCCTCCGGGGACAGGTCGAGGAGCAGGACGGAGAGGCTGCCGATCGCGAAGCCCATCCCGGCGCCGCCGATGATCCACGCGGGGGCGGTGAGCCAGCCGGACAGCTGGAGCGCGACGGCGGCGAGGACGATCCCGGCGGTGACGAGCACGGCGCCGAGGAGGGCGTAGAACTCGCGGGGGCGCCGCGAGCGGCCCTGGATCTGCGACGCGGCCGACCAGCCGAGGGCGCCGACGGTGAGGACGACGCCCGCCCGCGTCGCGCTGAAGTGGTGCAGCTTCGTCAGCGCCAGCGGGATGAACACTTCGGTGCCGAAGAACGCGCCCGACAGCAGGCCCCGGACGAGGACGACGCTCGGCAGCCCGCGGCGCAGCCGCAGCGTCCCGGCGGGCAGCAGCCGGGGCAGGCCGAACGCCAGCGCGACGAGCCCCGCCGCGGCGGCGGGGAGCACGACCCAGCCCGCGCCGTCGAGACCGTAGAGGAGCACACCGGCGCCGCCCGCCACGGCCGCGGCGGCGACGTACCGCGCCTTGCCGGACTCCGGGCGGGCCCCCTTGCCGGCGTCCACCGGCTTGATGCCGCGGAGGACGGGCACCAGCAGCAGTGCCGGCGGAATCACCAGCGGGACCAGCCCGAGGAACACCCACCGCCAGCCGGCGTGCTCGGCCACCGCGCCGCCGACCGCCGGGCCGATCAGCGACGGCAGCACCCACGCCGCCGAGAGCGCGGCGAAGACCCGCGACCGCAGGGCCTCCGGGTACACGCGGGCGATCACGATGTAGATCGCGACGAGCGCGACGCCGGTACCGAGGCCCTGTACCGCGCGGCCCGCGACGAAGACGCCCATGTCCGGCGCCGCCCCCGCGACCACGAGCCCGGCCACGAACGTCGCGAGGCCGATCATGAGCGGCCTGGAGGGCCCGGACCGGTCCACCCAGCCACCGGCCAGCACCGTGGACAGCAGGGTGCTGATCAGCGTCGCGCTGAAGCCCCACGCGTACAGCGCCAGGCCGTCCAGCCCGGACGCGACCACCGGCATGACCGTGCCGACGGCCATGCTCTCGAACGCCAGCAGCGTGACGACCAGCACGATCCCGAACGTCGCACCACGAAAACCAGCAGAAAGGACGCCCCGCCCCGAATCGACCACGTGATCATGGTCCAGGGTCGCGGTCACCGCGCCCTCACCAGGTGGGCGGCCTGGTACCGCCCGCTCGGGAGCCGGTCGGTTATCAGCCGATGCAGCGCGGCGGCGGCCTCGGCGGGCGGCGGCGCGGCGTCCGCGTCCTCGCCGGCGGCGCGCAGCATGTCGGTGTTCATCTCGCCGGGGTCCGCCCACCACACGGCCACGTCGGGCTCCTCGGCCGCCAGGACGTTCGACAGCTGCTCCAGCGCCGCCTTGGACGTCCCGTAGCCGCCCCACGTCTCGTAGCCCTCCACGGCCGCGTCGGACGTGATGTTGAGGATCGCCCCGCGCCGTCCCCGCAGGCTCGGCAGGACCTCCTGGATCAGCGCGAGCGGCGCCAGCACGTTGGTCGCGAGCGTGGCCGCGAGGTCGGCGACCGGGAGCGCGTCCAGCCGGGGCATCGGTGTCGGCCCGAGCGTGCTCGCGTTGTTGACGAGCAGGTCGAGCCCGCCGGACACGGCCTCGGCGAGGGCGGCCCGGTGCGCGGGGTCGGTGACGTCCCCGGCGATGGCGGTCGCGCCGGTCTCCGCCGCTGCGGCGGCCAGCGCGGCGGGGTCGCGGCCGTCGATGACGAGCGTCCACCCGTCCCGGGCCAGCGCGGCCGCGAGCGCCCGCCCGAGGCCCCGGGAGCCTCCTGTGATCAGTGCCGTCTTCATGGCTTCGACGCTAGGAATCCGGGGCGTCCCAGGGCATCGGTCGCCGGTTCCCGGGCGCCTCGGCTGATGGTCGTAGGACCCCGGTCCGGAAGAGAGCGCGGGGATACTCGTCCAGGCTGATTCGGGAAGACCCGCCCAGAGAGTACGGTCTTCACCAGTGAGCACCGCGGGGCGCTCACCCGGGGCGCCCACGAGGGGCGGCCCGGGGAGGACGAAAGGCCGGGATGCAGACCGACGACGGGTGCCACGGCGGCCAGGGCGCGACCCTGCACGCCGTCAGCTCCGCCGTGCTCGCGGTCACCCGGCACCTGTCCGTGCACGAGGTGCTCCAGGTGATCGTGCGGGCGGCGGCCCAGTTGCTGGACGCCCGCTACGCGGCGCTGGGCGTGCCCGATGACGAGGGGTCGTTCGCCGAGTTCGTCGTCGAGGGCGTGTCGGAGGAGGACTGGGAGCGGATCGGCCCGCTCCCCCGCCAGCACGGCATGCTCGCCGCGATGCTCAAGAGCGACGCGCCGAAGCGGCTCGGCGACATCCGCCGGGAGCCGGAGTTCGAGGGCTGGCCGGTCGCGCACCCCGTCCTGAAGGACTTCCTGGGCGTCCCGATACGCGATGGCGAGGACGTCCTCGGCATCATCTTCCTGGCCAACAAGCGCACCCCGGGCGGCTTCACCGAAGGCGACGAGGAACTGCTCACCCTGTTCGCCGCGCACGCCGCGATCGCGATGGCGAACGCCCGCCTCTACGAGCACAACCGCGAGCTGACCGTCGTGGCCGAGCGCAACCGGCTCGCCCGCGAGCTGCACGACGCCGTCGCGCAGAAGCTGTTCTCGCTGCGGCTGACCGCGCGCACGGCGTCCGCGCTGGCCGAGCGCGACCCGGAGCGGACCGTCCGGGAGCTGGCGCAGGTCGAGCGGCTCGCCGCCGAGGCCCTCGCCGAGCTCCGCGCCGTGATCTTCGAGCTGCGGCCCGCCGACCTCGCGGACGGCCTGGTCGCGTCGCTGCGCAAGCACGTCGAGGTCCTCGACCGCGCGCACGAGACCGACGTGCGCTTCCACGCCGACGAGGCCGTCGTCCTGCCGGAGGAGCACGAGGCCGTCGCGTTCCGCATCACGCAGGAGGCGCTCTACAACGCGCTGCGACACGCCCGCGCGCGCACTGTGGAAGTACGGCTCGCCACAGCGGACGGGCAGGCCGTGCTAGAGGTCGCCGACGACGGCGCCGGGTTCGACGCGTCCGACACCGAACCGCAGGGCGGGTTGGGCCTCGCCTCCATGCGCGCCAGGGCGCACTCCATCGGCGGTGAGCTCACCATCGACGCCGTGCCGGGCAAGGGCACGACGGTCCGGTTGGAGGTGGCGCTGTGACGGCGGGTCCGGGCGTCATCAAGGTGCTCATCGCCGACGACCATCCGGTCGTCCGGCAGGGGCTGCGCACGTTCCTCGGCATCCAGGACGACATCGAGGTCGTGGGCGAGGCCGAGGATGGCGCGTCGGCCGTGACACTGGCCGAATCGCTGGAGCCCGATATCGTGCTCCTGGACCTCAAGATGCCGGGCGCCGACGGTCTGGCCGCGCTGACGGAGCTGCGGGCTCGTGGGGTGAAGGCACGGGTCCTGGTCCTCACCAGCGTCACGGAGCGCGGCCACGTGCTGCCGGCCGTGCAGGCGGGTGCGGCCGGGTATCTGTACAAGGACGTCGACCCGCAGGCGCTCGTCCAGGCGATCCGGGCGGTCAACGACGGGCACGTCCTGTTCGCGCCGGACGCGGCCGAGGCGATGCTGCGCGACGGGACGGCGCAGCGGGACGACGACCGCGGCATGGCCGCGCTGACCGAACGGGAACGGGAGGTGCTCGTGCACATCGCGCGAGGCAGGTCCAACCGGGAGATCGCGCGCGCGCTCGTGGTGTCCGAGAAGACGGTCAAGACGCACGTCAGTAATCTGCTCATGAAACTGGGAGTCCAGGATCGGACGCAGGCGGCGCTGTACGCGGTCCGGCACGGTGTCGGATCGTCCGGCTCCGCCGGGGAAACCGGGGAATCCACTGTCCGCTACTGATACAACTCCTCTGACAGGATCGTCATCGAAATTGGTATGAACGTAGCAATCAGGTACGCAGCAGGCAGCGACATCGGGTGCAACCGCGAGAACAATGAGGACTCGGGGTACGCCGGTGCGTGGTTGATCGCGGTCGCGGACGGCATGGGCGGGTATGCGGGCGGCGAGGTCGCGAGCTCGACCGTCATCGGCTCACTGCGCTCGCTGGACACCGCTGCCCCCAAGGACGATCTTGTTGACATGCTGGGCCGCGCGGTGGCCGAGGCCAACGAGAAGCTCCGCATCGTCCGCGAGGAACGTCCCGACCTCAGCCGGATGGGCACCACGCTCACCGCGATGCTCTGGTCCGGGGAGTCCGTGGCGCTGGCGCACGTCGGCGACTCGCGCGGCTATCTGCTCCGCGACGGCGAGCTGTTCCAGATGACCCAGGACCACACGATGGACGAGCTGCTCAAGGCGGAGGCGGAGCAGGCCGGCCAGCAGGCCGACCCCGCCGAGACCTCGCGGCTGTCCCACGTGCTGTACCGGGTGCTGGACGGCCGGGAGGACCGCGAGCCCGACCTGCGCCTGCGCGAGGCCCGGCTCGGCGACCGCTATCTGCTGTGCTCGGACGGCCTGAGCGGCCCGGTCGACGCGCAGGCGATCTACGAGGTCGTCTCGGCGGAGGCCGATCCGCAGCGCGCCGTCGACCGGCTGATCGAGCTGGCCCGCGAGAACGGCGGCCCCGACAACATCACCGCGGTCATCGCCGACGTCGTCGAGGCCGAGCACCTGCCCGCCGGCGCCGGCCCCATGGTCGTCGGCGCCGCCGCGCAGAGCTGACACCTCGCGGCCTCGCCGTACGCGGGCGCCGCGGCCCCGGCCGGGCCGGTGCCCTCCGTGCGTTTTCGCGCGCCCTCTGTTCTCCCCCGTGCGCCCTCTGTTCCCCCCACGCCTCCCTTGCGCCGTCCGTGCGCCCTCCGCCCCGCGCACCCTCTCCGCACGCGTGCCGGCGGACCGGCCGTCCACCCACGTGCCGTCCGGCCGGTGGCCGCGACCTGGCCGCCGCAGCCGCCGTGCCACTCCCGCTACCGCATTTATGTGATGGGCACGTTCTTGATGACGGTCTTGCGGTCGTCGTAGGGGATCTCCACGTCCACGGTCGTCGTGGACGAGGCGGGCTTGAACAGGTTGGCGTAGGTGCCGCTCTCGCCGGGGTTGATTTCGCGCTTCTCGTGGAACGCGAACGAGGTGCAGAGGCATACGCCTTGGTCGTCCCGCAGGGTGCGGTAGTCGAGCTTCGCCGATCTGTCGAGGAGCGAGACGCCGCCGGCGGTCCTGCCGTCGTACTGGAGCAGGCCGGCGTCGAATACTCCGGCCACGTCGACCATTTCGGCGCCGTTGTTCGTGACCGTCCACACGAGCGACACCAGGCCGCTGGAATCGCGGTGAAGGCCGTTGATGGTGACGGTCAGCTCCTGGTCGTCGGGCAGTCGCCCCCGCGCCACGGCGGGCAGCTTGCCGCCCGGCGACCACGTCACCGGCGGTCCGCCCGCGGGGCCGCCGGACGGGGCCGCCCGGCGCTGCACGGGCCGGGCGAAGGTGACGGCCACCCGCCGGTTGCGCTGCCGTCCCTCATCGGTGTCGTTGCTCTCCACCGGGTCCGCCGAACCGTGGCCGGCCGACCGGTAGGTCAGGCCCGTCCTGGTCACCAGGCTCTTCAGCCCGGCCTCGACCGCCCGCGCCCGCCGTTCCGACAGCGGCTGGTTGATCGCGTCGTCGCCCGTGTCGTCGGTGTAGCCGTCGATCTTGACGGTGGTCCCCGGCGACCGGTCGATCTGCCGGGCCAGATCCTGAAGGAGCGCCTGGGCCCGCGGGCTGAGATCCGCCTTGTTCACGGCGAACAGGACGTCCGCGGACAGCCGGACGCGCTTGTCGCCGGCGATCTCGTCCTCGGAGAGCTCGACGCCGTCGGCCTTGCTGACGATCGGCCGGATGATCGGCCGTCCGAGCGACAGCCTGCCGATGTCGGGCTTCTGGCCGGGCACCGGGGCGACATCGCCCTTGCCGATGGGCAGGTCCACCATGGGGGCCGTGTGCGGCACCTGGACGGTGACCTTGGAGAGCTCCGCCGGCAGTGCGGGGAAGACGGCGTAGACCTCCAGCGACTGCCCGGCCGCGAGGTCGCCGAGCTCGCTGCACAGGCACTCCCCGTCGGCGGTGCGCAGCGGGTAGTACGCCCTGTCGGCCGCCGCGTCCAGCAGCGCCAGGCCGTGCGCGAAGAAGCCGCTGCCGGTCGGGTTCTTCTCATCGGACAGGGCCTGGCGCATGTCGACCGTCTGCCGGCCCTGGTTGACCACCCGGAAGCGGCTGGTGATCCTGTCTCCGGCGATCCGGTTCAAAACCTGCGCCTGGACGAGTACCGGCCCGCTCTCGTGCGTCATTAACTGCGACTGCAGGACCGGAAAATCCGCCGCCTTACCGGACGGATTTGCGGACGTCTTGGAACCGGTTTTCGGACCGCCTTTCGTGCCACTGCATCCCAGCATGGTCAGCGCCGCCACCGACAGGACGACCATTGCGCGGCCCGCCCTGCCGCCCCGTGTGCGCATACGCCGGTACGCGCAAAGCTGATCACTCTCAAAGAAATTCATGGGCCAACTCCCTCTCGCCATGGAAGACAATGGCGAACGTAGCAAAGGCGACCTCGTTATGGCGGCGCCCCGAAATCGGGACGCGGCTGCACGCGCCTTGCCGGTGGGGGTTGCGGCAGGCTCTTGGTCGCGTACGCGGGGCGCGGCGCAGCAGCAGCCGTGTCAGGCGCCCGCCATCGCCCAGCCGGGTCACCGGCGCGGCGAGGAGGCAGGCCAGTCGCCGCGCCGACGGTGCCGGGGCCGCGATGTCCGGCGACCGGCGCGCCTCGAGCGACCTGGACGAGGCCGCCGCACGCCGTGCAGCCGACGATTCATGGCACTCTTAGCGAGAAAGAGTGCCCACGTACCTGCCTATTTGTCTTACTCTTACCCTCGGGGTGGAGTCGTCGTGCACTCCGTAACGGTCCTGTCGCGGATCGTTGCCCGCACTTGACCTGCCTCCGGGTGCACCCGATATACGGGTCACTCACCTGTATGTCATCGAGGCGGAGGATTCGTTGGGGGGAGCGCCCGGGGCGGCGGCCACCGGTGCACCGGACGGTGTGCTCGGCGGGCTCGTCAGCCGGACCCTCACCGCGGCGCGGCACGGTCCCATGGGGACGGCGCTGCGCGTCGCGGCGATGGCCGTCGCGGCCATCGGCGCGTCATGGATCCACCGCGTCAACGACCCCGGCGTGCTCTGTCCCCTACGGGCGCTCACCGGAATCCCGTGTCCCATGTGCGGGGGCACGACCGTGTTCATCGAGTTCGGCGCGGGCCGTCCGGGCCAGGCCGTCCTCGCGAACCCGGTCGCCCTGACCGGCGCGATCGCCGTCGCCGCCGCACCGCTGGGCCTGGGACGACGGTGGTGGGCACTCCAGCCGAAGACCCGTGCCTGGATGCTCGGCACCGCCCTCGTGGGGTCGGAGCTGTGGCAGCTCGTCCGGTTGGACATCCTGCGGGTTTGAGCCGAAGTCGATACTCGGTCAGACTTGCGGAGCCCACCGGGTCCGGCGGGCGTCACATAACCACAGGGTCAATCAAAAAGGAGCAAGTGTGGGTAACCCCTACGACCCGTACGGTCAGCAGCCGGGCTACGGGCAGCAACAGCCCGGGTACGGCCAGCAGCCCCCGGCCCAGCCCGGTTACGGCCAGCAGCCCCCGGCGCAGCCCGGGTACGGCCAGCCGCCGGCGCAGCCGGGCTACGGTCAGCCGCCGGCGCAGCCCGGTTACGGCCAGCAGCCTCCCGCCCAGCCCGGCTACGGCGCCCCCGGGGCGCCCGCACAGCCCGGCTACCAGGAGGTCCACCACCACCACTACGGCTCGACCGGCCAGCTGGCCGAGTGGGGCTCGCGTGCCGGTGGCTACATCATCGACTACCTGATCTTCGCGGGTCCGGTCTTCGTGCTCTACCTGCTCAGCATGCTGCTCACCAGCTCCGGCAGCGGCGGCGCCGCGGTGCTCGGCCTGCTGTTCATGCTGGTCGGCTTCGCGCTGTCCATCGCGGGCGGCCTGTGGATCTGCTACCAGGAGGGCACCACCGGGCAGTCCATCGGCAAGCGCCAGATGGGCATCCGCCTGGTGAGCGCGCAGACGGGCCAGCCCATCGGCTTCGGCATGGCGTTCGTCCGCAAGATCGCGCACGTCGCCGACAGCTTCCTGTGCTACCTCGGCTTCCTCTGGCCGCTGTGGGACGACCGCAAGCAGACCTTCGCCGACAAGATCTGCAACACGATCGTGGTCCGCGCCTGACGCACGCCACTGAGACGGGGTGTCCCCACCGGGGACGCCCCGTTTTGCATGCACGCCCCCGGGAGCAGCGGGGTCTAGCGCTCCGTTCCCGGTGCCGGGTCTGTTTCCTTTGTGGGGGGCGACCCCCACAACCCCCGGCAAGGGCCGGTTCGACCCGGTACCGGGAACTCCGCTAGCGCTCCGTTCCCGGTACCGGGTCGAACGCCGAATTGCACGCCGCCACGAGGGCGCGGCGGACGGCGGCGTCGAGGAGGCGGAGGGCCTCGCCGCGGCGGGCCATCTGGTCGGCGATGAGGCCGCGGTCGTCGAGCCGGCGGGCGAGGTCCACGACGAGGGAGAGCCGCCCGGCGAGCGCGGCGACGCGGTGCGCGCGCTGCGGGTAGCCGGGGGCGAGCGGGTGGTCGCCGCGGTCGGGGTCGCGCAGGTCGCCGAGCGCGTCGGCGATCTCGGGCGGGACGCCGGCGAAGTCGTCCACCGTCAGCAGCGCCTCGGTGGCGTCCCGCATCGCGAGCGTGAGGCTCCGGTCGGCCTCGGCGAGGGACGGGACGTCCGGCAGCGCCGCCGACGCCTCGTGGGGCGTCCAGCGGACGCCGACGTAGGACGAGCCGCGCCGGTCCTCGGCGGGGACGAGCCCCATCGCCCGCCCGTCGAGGACGGCGACGACGGCGGCGCCCGCCTCGATCGCCGCGGCGTTGAACGCGGGCGGGCCGGTCAGCCCGAGCGGGTCGCCGGGCTCGGGCAGCGCGAGCCGCAGCGCCGACAGCCCGCCGACGCGCAGGTCGCCGAGGCCGCGGCGCAGCGTCACCTCGGCGGGCTCGCCGCCGAGGATCTGCGGGCCGGCGTTCTTCTCGACCGCGTCGACCGCCTCGTCCAGCCCGACGTTCCCCGTCAGCCAGGCGTTGCCCCAGGCGACCAGCGCGGTGGCGACGGCCCCGCTCATGCGTTCGGGCTCATTCCCAGACAGTTCCCAATGGGCATGCGATCCACGATAAGCGCTCGGATCGCCGGTTCCACCGGACGTAAGGGACCTATCGCGGCGGAGGAGCACGGTGGGACCGCCGTTTCCGCCGGGGATCCGGCGGCCCACGGCCCTCCGGGATCGCATAGGTTCTTTCCTGAGGGATCACGGGCTACCGGATGGGAGACGACGGCGCGCGATGGCCGGCGAGGTGCTTCAGCTCCGCGGAGTCGGGGTCAGGCGCGGCGGGGCGTCCCTGCTGCGCGATGTCAACTGGACGGTGAACGAGGGCGACCGGTGGGTCGTCCTGGGCCCGAACGGGGCCGGCAAGACGACGCTGCTCCAGGTGGCCGCCGCGTTGCTGCATCCCACCGAGGGCGGCGTCGAGATCCTGGAGGAGGAGCTCGGCCGCACCGACGTGTTCGAGCTGCGCCCCCGGATCGGGATCGCCAGCTCGTCCGTCGCCGAGAAGGTCCCGCCCGGTGAGACGGTCATCGACCTGGTGCTCACCGCCTCCTACGCGATCATCGGCCGGTGGCGCGAGGAGTACGACACGACCGACGTGGGCCGCGCCGTCGCACTGCTGGAGGCGCTCGGCTGCGCCGACCTGGTCCGGCGGACGTTCAGCACGCTGTCGGAGGGCGAGCGCAAGCGCGTGCAGATCGCCCGCGCCCTCATGCCCGACCCCGAGCTCCTTCTGCTGGACGAGCCCGCCGCGGGCCTCGACCTTGGCGGCCGGGAGGACCTCGTCGCCCGGCTCGCCGCGCTGGCCGGCGACCCGGCCGCCCCCACGATGGCGATGGTCACCCACCACGTGGAGGAGGTCCCGGAGGGCTTCACGCACGCGCTGCTGCTGCGCTCCGGCGGCGTCGTCGCGCAGGGCAAGGTGGACGAGGTGTTCACCCCGGAGCACCTCTCGGAGACGTTCGGGCTGCCGCTGGCGATCGACCGCCAGAACGGCCGCTGGTACGCCCGCTCGCTCCGCTGAATTCGGGCGGAACGCACCCGAACCACCCCCCGATCGGTGGTGCCGGGTACCGGTGTCCCTACGATGTGCGCACCGCCGTGAACCGCAGCGCTGAGATGGGACGCACGTGAACCTGCTGGACGCGGCCGCGATCTTCGCGGCCGGGGTGGCCGCCGGAAGCATCAACACGGTCGTCGGGTCCGGCTCCCTGATCACCTTCCCCACGCTGCTCGCGCTCGGCTACCCGCCCGTGGTGGCGAACGTGTCGAACAACATCGGGCTCGTCCCCGGCGGGGTGACCGGCGCGTACGGGTACCGCGAGGAGCTGAAGGGGCAGCGGGGGCGGCTGGTGCGGCTGGCCAGCGCGTCCTTCATCGGCGCGGTGATCGGCGGCCTGCTGCTGCTCGGCCTGCCCGCCGAGGCGTTCAACGTCATCGTCATCGCGCTGATCCTCATCGCGCTGGTGCTGGTCGTGGTGCAGCCGCGGCTCCAGGGCTGGATGGTGCGCCGCCGCGAGGGCGAGCACCGCCCGCACGGCGGCCCGGTGCTGTGGGCGGGCGTGCTGCTCGCGGGCATGTACGGCGGCTACTTCGGCGCCGCGCAGGGCATCATCCTCATCGCGCTGCTCGGCATCATGCTGGACGACGACCTGCAGCGCATCAACGCGGGCAAGAACGTCCTGTCGGCCGTCGTGAACGGCACCGCGGCGATCCTGTTCACCCTCATGTGGCTGTTCGCCGACACCGAGGTGAGCTGGCTCGCGGTGCTGCTGATCGCGGCGGGCTCGACCTGCGGCGGCGTGATCGGCGCGCGGATCGGCCGGCGCATCCCGCCGCTGGTGCTGCGCGGCGTGATCGTGGCCGTCGGGGTGGCCGCGGTCGTGAACCTGCTGCTGGGCTGACCAGCGTTTTCGAGCCCCGGCGCGGGATTCGCTGCCCGGTATTTCGGGTATATGTCGAATATACGTTCGACTACCGGAGGTTCGCGCGGATGAAGGGCGACAGGGTCGAGATCGTGGTCGACGCCGGGGGCGACGGAACGCGGACGTACGAGGTCACGGCCAGCCGTGCCGGCCGCCGCGTGGAGATCGCGACCAGGCGCGGCGTCGTGGAGGTCACCGAGGTCACCCGTACCGGTACCCCCGTCCGGACGGCGCGCTTCATGTCGAGCCGGGTGCTGGCCCTGGTGGAGCACCCCGTCACCACGGAGCGCGGCGAGACGGGCTAGCCCGGCCGCGGGGGCTCGGGCGTGCGGGTCAGGTGGGGCGTACCTGGAGCATGCCCTCTTCGGTGACGCGGGTCTCGAAGGCGGGCTGGCGGGCGGTGGCGGGGCCGTGCACGACCGAGCCGTCCGCGACGCGGAACGTGCTGCCGTGCCAGGGGCAGACGACGCAGACGTCGGCCTCGTCGTCGGTGATGACGCGGCCCTGGTGGAGCGGCCCGGCGAGGTGGCTGCAGCGGTCGGCGAGGACGTGGACGTCCTCGCCGGTCCGCAGCACGAACAGCCGGATGTAGCCGAGCCTGCGGGTGACGGGCCAGCCGTCCGGCAGCTCCTCGGCGGCGCACACGTCGTGCCAGCCGAGCGGGACGAGGTGGGCGACCTGGTCGGCGTGGCTGGCGCCGGCGGCCTGCCGGAACGCCAGGTGCCCGCCGAGGTAGGCGCCCGCGACCAGCGTGGACAGACCGGCGAAGCCGAGCGCCCGGCCGGCGCCGTCCCGGCCCTGGTAGCGGGCGAGGAGCGACGCCGAGTACAGCATGCTCGTCGTGGCCATCCCGGCGGCGTGGACGAGCCCGACGCGCTGCTGCTCGCGGTGCAGCGAGCCCCAGTCGGCGATGCCGGTGAGCACGGTCGGGATCGCTCCGGCGAGGCCCGCGGCCACGAGGGCCTGCGCGGCACGCCGCGTCCCCGGCATGAGGTCGAGGACGGCGGCGGAGACCCACAGGCCGACGGGCACGTCGGTGAGCGGAGGGTGGGCGGGCTGGCCGAGGGGGACGCCGTGCAGGGCGTCCTTGGCCGGGCCGGGCCGCAGCGTGCGGCGCACGGCCCTGGACAGGACGCGGATGGTACGGTCCAAGCCGGTCGCCTGCTCCAGCGCCTCGGTGGCGTCCGCGAAGCCCGGTGCCGCCTGTGGCCGGGACCCGCGCCGGAATATGTTCACCCGTCGGTGCATGTCCCTCCTCCGCGGCTATGAGACGCCTGGTGCGACATTAGTCTTTCGCGTTCTCCTGCGGCCAGTCATACCTACCTGCGGCCGGGAGGGGCTAAACAACGGGGTCAGAGCACCGGTGCGGGGGTGACCGCCTCCAGAGTGACGGGGACGCCGTTGAAGACCGCGTTGCCCGACAGCGGGTCGATCTCCTGCTCGTCGGTGACGGCGTTGACGTTGACGCCCGCGTGCTTCTGCGCGACGGCGGTACGTGTCCCGGGGCGGTCGTGACCCCATCCGTGGGGCAGGCTGACGACGCCGGGCATGACGGTGTCGGTCGGTTCGGCCACGGCCTCCACGGTGCCCGTGCGCGACGTGACGCGGACGGTGCCGCCCGCGGTGACGCCGATACGGTCGGCGTCGGCGGGGTTGAGCTGGAGCGTGCAGGTGTTGGAGCCGCGCACCAGTTCGGGGACGTTGTGCAGCCAGCTGTTGTTGGAGCGCAGGTGGCGGCGGCCGATCAGCACGAAGCCCTCGCTCTGCGGGGTGTTCAGCGCCGCGTGCAGCCGGTCGACGTCGGCGGCGAACGTGGACGGGCACAGCTCGACCCGTCCGGACGTCGTGCAGAGCACCTCGTCCAGGCGCGGCTTGAGGGCGCCCAGGTCGATGCCGTGCGGGTGCTCGGTGCGCAGCCTTGTGAGCGTGAGGCCGGACGGGTCGGCGCCGAAGCCGTCGCCGTAGGGGCCGAGGCGCAGCATCATGTCGAGCCGCTGCTCGGTGGGCGTGCCGCTGTCGAGCATCTTGCGCAGCTCGTCCGGCTCGCGGCCGTGCACCGGGGAGCCCGGCAGCGCCGTGGCCTTCGCCAGCGTCGAAGTGATGATCATCTCGTCGAGGGCGGCGGGGTCGCCGTCGGTCCCGGCGGCGACCATGGCGAGGCGGGCGAGCAGCTCGGCCTCGCTCGGGCGTCCCTCCGGCAGCGGCACGACGGGCGGCGAGTAGCGCGCGTAGTCGCGGACGGCGAGCCCGGTCAGCGCGATGTCGTAGTGCGGCGTCTGCGCCGGGCGCGGCGGCGGCAGCACCACGTGCGCGTGCCGGGTCGTCTCGTTCAGGTACGGGTCGACGCTCACCATGAACTCCAGCCCGGCGAGCGCGCCGTCCAGCCGGGCGGCGTTCGGGGCCGACAGCGCCGGGTTCCCGCCGATCGTGATCAGCGCCCTGATCCGCCCCTCGCCGGGGGTCTCCAGCTCGTCGGCGAGCGTGGCGACCGGCAGCTCCCCGTTGACCTCGGGCAGCGAGCGGACGCGGCTGCGCCACCGCCCGGTCGTGAACGGCTTCTTCTTGCGCCGGTACACGGGCATGTGGGCGGGACGCGGGAACATCGCGCCGCCCTCCCGGTCGAGGTTGCCGGTGAGGACGTTCAGGGCGTCCACGAGCCAGCTGTTGAGCGTCCCGTACGCCTGCGTGCAGGTCCCGATGCGCCCGTAGACGGCGGCGCGTCCGGCTCCGGCCAGTTCGCGGGCCGTCCGCCGGATGGCCTCCGCCGGGATGCCGGTGGCGTCCGCGACCCGCTCCGGCGCGAAGTCCCGGGCGAGGGCGCGCAGGTCGTCCAGGCCGTTGACGCGTCCGGCCAGGTGCTCGGGGGACGCGACGAGGTCCTCGGCGAACAGGGTGTGGACGAGTGCCATGAGGAAGAACGCGTCCGTCCCCGGGCGGATGAACAGGTGCTCGTCGGCGAGCGCGGCCGTCCGTGTGCGGCGCGGGTCGACGACGGTGACCTTGCCCCCGCGCGCCTGGATCGCCTTGAGCCGCCCGGGGAAGTCGGGGGCCGAGGCCAGGCTGCCGTTCGACTCGAGCGGGTTCGCGCCCAGCATGAGGAGGTGGTCGGTGCGGTCGAGGTCCGGGACGGGGATCGCCAGGGGGTCGCCGAACATGTGGCCGCAGGAGACGTGCTTGGGCATCTGGTCGGCGGTGCTGGCCGTGAACAGGTTCCGGGTGCCGAGCGCCTTCACGATGGCGGCGACGTACAGCGGTCCGGCGATCGAGTGCGCGGTCGGGTTGCCGATGTAGACGGCGACGGCGTCGCGCCCGTGCCGCTCGATGACGCCCGCGAGACCCCGGCGGACGGCCTCGAACGCCTCGTCCCATCCGGTCGTTTCGCCGTTGACGAGGGGCTCCGCCAGGCGGTCGGGGTCTCCGTCCAGGCTGCCGAGGGTCGCGCCCTTGGGGCAGATGAAGCCCTTGCTGAACGGGTCCTGGGCGTCGCCGCGTACGCGGGTCACCGCTCCCGTGTCGTCCAGGGTCAGTTCCAGCCCGCACAGGGCTTCGCAAAGAGGACAGGTGCGGAACGCTGTGCGGTCGCCCATCGAGGCACTCCTTGTCAAACGGGACCGTTGTCCCATGATGACCGGTGAGTCCTTAACGCGCCATGGCCGACCCCGGGCATCGCCCTGACGCGGGAGGTCAGGCGGGCGGTGCTCGAAGGAAGGCGCGCAAAGGAAGCGGCCGGGCGGGGGAGGCCACCCGGCCGCTTCATGGGTGAGAGGCGGCTCGAGGCCGTGCCGTCCCTCTGGTGATGGACCGTGGACCGCGTCGCGGTCGGCTCAATCTAACGCCATAGATACGACCGGTTCAAGATAATGAATCGTTCGCCTTTGGCTGCCCGGTCCCCCGCTCATGGCATGCTTGGCCGACCCAGCAGGTCGACTGGGCCGGACGGAGGCGAGGCGATGAGCAGGCGGGGGAAGGCGGCGGTGGTCGCGGTCCTGGTCGGGGCCGCCGTGACGGCCGCGGCGTGCGGCGGCTCGGGCGGCTCCGAGGCGGAGGGCGACGCGCCGCCGCCCGCGACGTCCGGTACCGGAGGGGGCGGGAGCACCAAGCCCGCGGCGCCGGCGAAGGAGCCGATCGTCATCGCGTTCGGCGGCGACACCCACTTCGAGGGGCAGCTCCGCGGCCGGCTGGGCAACCCGTCCACGGCGCTCGGCCCGGTGGCCAGGCAGCTGCGCGCCGCCGACTTCACCATGCTCAACCTCGAAACCGCCATCACGACCGGTGGTACGCCCGCGCCCGGCAAGCAGTTCACCTTCCGGGCCCCGGCGACCGCGTTCAAGGCGCTGAAGGCCGCCGGGGTGGACGTCGTCTCCATGGCGAACAACCACGGCATGGACTACATGGAGGGCGGCCTGCGCGACTCCCTGGCCGCCATCAAGCGGACGGGCTTCCCGGTCGTCGGCATCGGCAAGGACGCGGACGACGCCTTCAAGCCGTACCGCGTCACGGTGAAGGGCAACAAGCTCGCCGTCGTCGGCGCCACGCAGGTGCTGGACGACAACCTGATCCAGGCGTGGACGGCCACCGACACCAAGGGTGGTCTCGCCTCGGCCAAGAACGTCCCGCGGATGGTGCAGGCGGTGAAGGAGGCGCGCAAGGGCGCGGACGTCGTCATCGTCCACCTGCACTGGGGCGCCGAGCTTCAGCCGTGCCCGCTGCCGCGCCAGAAGGAACTCGCCCGGCAGCTCGTTGAGGCCGGTGCCGACATCATCGTGGGCGGCCATGCGCACATCCCGCTGGGCGGCGGCTACATGGACAACGCCTACGTCCACTACGGCATGGGCAATTTCGTGTTCTACTCCGCCAACGGCCAGACGGCGAAGTCCGGTGTGCTGTTCCTGAAGGTGCAGGACGGCAAGGTCACCAAGGACAAGTGGAGCCCTGCCCAGATCAGCGGCGGCCTTCCCATCCCCATGAAGGGCGCCGCCGCCCGGACGGAGCTCAAGCGGTGGAACGGCCTGCGCGGCTGCACGGGCCTGTCGGCGAGCCCGACGTCCTGAACGGCCCCGCGCGGTCTGAACGGCCCCGCGCGGTGCTGAGCTGGTCTGTGCGGCGCTGAGGCGGTCTGTGCGGCTGGGGAGCGGCTCAGCCGATGCGCTTGAGCGTGTGCGTCGGCGTCTCGCCGAAGCGCTGCTTGTAATGGGCGGCGAACCGGCTCATATGGAAGTAGCCGGCGGCCCTGGCGACGTCCGCGACCGTGCCGGGCCCGCGCTGCGCCACGCTGAGCGCCGCGCGCGCGTGGTCGAGCCTGACCCCGCGCAGGAGCTGGGTGGGGGTGAGACCCCACTGGTCCTGGCAGATCGCCTGGAGCTGGCGGACGCTGATGCCCACGGCGGCCGCGATGTCGGTGACGCCGATGGGGCGGTGGTGGTGGTGCTCCACCCACTCGCGGATGGTGCCGGCGAGATGGTGCGGGGACCGCGCGGGCGGCTCGGCGAGGCATTCGGTGGCCGTGTGCGGCAGGCCCAGCAGGATGGCGGTGAGCAGCGACTCCTCCAGCGTGCGCGCGGCCATCGGGTGCAGCCCGCCCCGGCCCGTCGCATGGTCGAGGACGTCGCACACGTGCCGCCAGGTGCGCTCCACGATCGAGGCCGGCGCGATCGCGGGCCTGCCGACCCGGTGGAAGCGCAGCGGCGCGGTGTAGGGACGCCCGAGGTGGGAGGCGAGGTGGTCGGCGAGCCGTCCCGTGCTCGTGGCGATGACGAGGCAGCCCAGCGTCGGATGCGGCGTCATGCGCATCGCCTCGTCATGGGACAGCACCAGGCTGCCGCCGGCGACGTCGTTGTGGTGCGAGGACCGGTACTCGACGCCCATCGGTGCCATGGGCGCGCACAAGGCGAAGTGGCCTTCCGTCGGTGGTGTGTCGACGATGACCCCGCTGCCCCCGTAGCGCACCCAGACCAGGTTGACCGCACCTAAGGCGAGGGCGTTGACGGCACCGTCCAGGCGGGCGTCCGGTGCGCGGGCCTGGAGGTCGTGGCCCACGGCGAACGGTTCGACCGAGTCGTGCAGAACGTCGATGTCCGAGCTGCTGACGCGCTGGTAGGCGGACAGTGGCGGCGAGGTGGGCGAGGTATCGGGCGAGGTATCGGTAAGAGTCATGTGCATGTGGAGGGAGCCGGTTCGGGACGGTCGATGGGCAGGACACCTCGCGTCCTCAACCGAGGCATGACCTCGGCGGCGAAGTAGCCCAGTTCATCAGCGTAATTGAGGAGCGACAGAGCGATACCGTCAAAGCCCGCACGCGCGAACTCCGCGAGGCCGTCCGCCACGTCGTCGGGGTCGCCGACCAGCGGGCAGCTGCCGTGGCCGGCGGCGAACCTGTCCCGGTAGATCTGGAGCATCTCCGGCGTGAACGACTGCGCGTGCAGGCCCTGCAGCCGCATCACCTCATCGACGGCGGGCCAGTCGGCCTGCTCGTCGGCGTAGTAGCGCAGGAAGTCCTCCGCCTCGCTCCTGGTCGGCCGGCACACGACGTGCCCGAGCGTGAAGACGCCGACCTTCCGGCCGTAGGACGCGGCCTCCGCGCGGATGGCCCGCACGATCTCGGCGCCGTCCTCCGGCCCGGCGACGACGGTGAACGCGCGGTCGGCGTTGCGCGCGGCGAACGAGCGCCCCTGCCTGGACGACCCCGCGTTGATGACCGGCAGGCTGTGCCCGTTGAACGGCTTGGGACGCCCCACGACGTGCTGGAGCTTGAAGAACCGCCCGTCGTGGTCGAACGGCTCGTCGGTCGACCAGATGCGCTTGACGACGTCCCACCACTCCTGGGCGAGCGCGTACCGCGTGTCGTGGTCGTCCGGCAGCGTGAGGCCGAACATCTCGTACTCGGGGGCGTGCCAGCCCGCGACGATGTTCAGCCCGACCCGGCCCTGGCTGAGGTGGTCGGCGGTCGCGAGCTGCTTCGCGGCGACCACCGGGTGGTGGAACGCGGTGTGGACGGTGCTGAACACGCGGAGCCGCGTGGTGCGGGCGAGGAGCCCGGACGCCCACACGAGCGGGTCGAGGGCGCTCTTGTGGAAGTCGGTGTCGGGGCCCCAGTCGGTCCAGCGGGCGACGGGGAGCAGGAAGTCGATACCGCTCTCATCCGCGATCCGGGCGAGCCGCAGATTGTTCTCCCAGGTCGCGTGCCACCTTTCCGGTGCCTTCGTGATCGCCAGTCCCGATTCGGTGTTGGGGGAGAACAAGCCGAGCTGGAATCCCATGGCGACCTCTTTCGTCCGGCGTCGTCCGGCATGGCCCGCCCAGTATCGGAAGCCGCGCGGCGATGGGCAATGGCCCGCCGCGCCGGACGTTCATACCGGGATGGTGCCGAGCGCGAGCCGGTCGAAAGGGCCGGGCTCATTCGCCCGCCCGCGGGCGCCCGTGGCGTACACGACGAGGCGCGCCGGCCGTTTGCGGCGCTCGCGTGCGCGCAGCGCCAATTGCTGGACGACTTCGGCGAGATGGGTGCCGCAGGAATCGCGCCCGGTGTCCGCCGTGTTTCCGCGTGCGGCCGCCTCCAATCGCACGTGGAAACACGACGGACGGCCACAGTGCGGCATCGAGCAGGATTCTTCGCCTTGGCGGGGGTCGCTGTGCATCACGAGGCACTTCCGATGTCGCTGGCTCGGGCGGGCGGAGATGCGGCAGCGTCCATCATGGACCAATGCCGTTAAATTAAGCTGCTGGGCAGATCAATCGGATCGTGGCCGGCGAGTCGTGGGTGATGTTCTCGTCCGTCTCACGTTTAACTCGGTAT
>NZ_FZOR01000077.1 GCF_900188445.1 Actinomadura meyerae | reverse complement strand
TTCGCCACCACCGTGCGACCCTCGACGTCCTTGCCCAACCCCACCACCATCGGATGGTGCTCGTTGGTCGCCGCCGGCGACCGCAGCACATCACCGAGGGAGACGATGTCCTTGTCGGTGTTGGGGATCTCCACACCGATCGCCGACTTGCCGGGGATCGGGGAGATGATGCGCACGTCGGCGCTCTTGACGGCGTAGGCGATGTTCTTGGTCAGCGCGGTGACCTTCTCGACCTTCACCGCCGGGCCCAGCTCGATCTCGTACCGGGTGATCGTCGGGCCGCGGGTGAACCCGGTCACCTGCGCGTCGATGTCGAACTGCTCCAGCACGCCGGTGAGCGCGTTCACCACCGTGTCGTTGGCCTTCGTCCGCGGCTTGGACACGCTGCCCGGCCGCAGCGCCGACGGATCGGGCAGCACGTAGATCTCGCCGGACGACGACAGCGGGAGCTGCTCGGACCGGCGCGGCGCGGGCGTCGGATCGGGCACCTCGTGGGGCTCGTCCCCCACCGTGGCGGCCCCCGCGACGTGCTCTTCGGCGGGCTCGTCCACCGGCTCGTCGTCGGGCGGCGGCGCGGGCGGCGGGACCTCGGCGCCGAACGGGTCGGGCTCGAACAGCTCGTCGGCGAGGTCGCGGCGCGGCCGGTCGGCCTTCTTCGGCGCGTCCTCCAGCAGCGGCGTGTCGTAGGGCCGGGAGTGCTCGCCGACCTCCAGCTCGCCGTCGCCGTCCGCGCCGTCCTCGGTCTTCTTCTTGCGGCGCCGCTTCTTCGGCGCCTCCGCGTCCTCGCCCGCGCTCTCGGACGGGTGCTCCGGGCGGCCCTGCAGCGTCGCCATCGCCCACAGGTCGGCGACCCGCTCGGGGACCTTCGCGATGGGCGTCGCGGTCACGACCAGCAGCCCGAACCCGGAGAGGAGCAGCAGCAGCGGCACGGCCACCCAGCCGCTGAGCGCCGCGTCCAGCGGCGCCGACACCAGCCAGCCGATGACGCCGCCGGACTCGCGGACGCCGTCCATGTCCTTCGCCGGGGAGGGGACGCCCGCGGCGATGTGCAGGATGCCGAGCACCCCGACGCCGAGCGCGGTGATGCCGATGACGACGCGGCCGGTGTCCTCGTGCTGCTCGGGGTGGCGCAGCGTCCGCCACGCCAGCAGCGCCAGCAGGACGGGCAGCGCCATCGCCAGGACGCCCAGCCCGCCGCGCACGACCTTCTCCAGCGCGATCGTGACGACGCCGTCCGGGCGGAACCAGGTCACCGACGCCAGCACGATCGAGGAGCCGAGCAGCGCCAGCCCGAGGCCGTCGCGCCGGTGCTCGGGGTCGAGGTTGCGGGCGCCGTGCCCGTAGGCGCGGAAGACCGAGCCGACCGCGACCGCGGCGAGCAGGTACAGCTTGAACAGGAGCTTGAAGAACCCGAGGACGGCCTGCGAGATCGGATCGGGCTTCTGCGGGGGGCGCCCCCGCCCCGAGCCGCGGCCGCCCTTGGACGAGCCGCCCCTGGCGGAGCCGCCTCTGCCGGTGCCGCTCGTTCGCTTCCGGGGGGATGAACCTGCGGGCTTGCGAGCCGCACTGCCCCCCGTGCGCGAGGAGGAGGTCTTCGCGCCCCCGGACGCACGTGTGGCCATGGTTATGAGAGTAACCAAGGACCCCGGGGGTTCCCGGGATGGCGCGGGGCGTGTTGGGGAAACGGACGGCCTCCGGGGGCGGACCCCGGCGGCCGTCCGCCCCCGCGTCCGCTAGACCTCCACGACCACCGGGACGATCATCGGGCGGCGGCGGTAGTTGTCACTCACCCACTTGCCGACGGTGCGCCGGATGAGCTGGCTCATCTGGTGCAGGTCGTTGACCCCGTCGCCGGCGGCGTCCCCGAGCACGGCCTCGATCCGCTCGATGACGTCGTCGAAGTCCTCGTTGACGATGCCGGCGCCGCGGGCGTGCACCTCCGGCCCGGCGACGACCTTGCCGGACGTCGAGTCGATGCCGACGACGATGGAGACGAACCCCTCCTCGCCGAGGATGCGGCGGTCCTTCAGCGAGGTTTCGGTGACCTCGCCGACCGACAGGCCGTCCACGTACACGTACCCGGCGGGGACGGCGCCGACGATCTTGGCGCGGCCGTCCACCAGGTCGACGACGACGCCGTCCTCGGCGATGACGATGCCCTCGTCCGGGACGCCGGTGAGCGCGGCCAGCTTGGCGTGCGCCCGCAGGTGCCGCCACTCGCCGTGGATCGGGACGAAGTTGGCGGGCTTGGTCACGTTCAGCACGTACAGCAGCTCGCCGGCGGAGGCGTGCCCGGACACGTGCACGAGCGCGTTGCCCTTGTGCACGACGCGCGCGCCCCACCGGGTCAGGCCGTTGATGACGCGGTTGACCGCGTTCTCGTTGCCGGGGATCAGCGAGGACGCCAGCATGACGGTGTCGCCCTCGGTGATGCGGATCGAGTGGTCGCGGTTGGCCATCCGCGACAGCGCCGACATCGGCTCGCCCTGCGACCCGGTGCACACCAGCACCAGCCGGTCGCCGGGGATGTCGTCCAGGTCCCGCTGCTCGACCATGACGCCGTCGGGCACGTTGAGGTAGCCGAGCTCGCGCGCGACGCCCATGTTGCGGACCATGGACCGGCCGATGAAGCAGACCTTGCGGCCGTTGGCGACGGCGGCGTCCAGGACCTGCTGGACGCGGTGGATGTGGGACGCGAAGCAGGCGACGATGAGCCGCTCCTTCGCGGTGCGGAACACCTCGTCCACGACCGGGCCGATGTTGCGCTCGCTGGTGACGAAGCCGGGCACCTCGGCGTTGGTCGAGTCGGCCATCAGCAGGTCGACGCCCTCGGCGCCGAGCCGGGCGAAGCCGGGCAGGTCGGTGAGCCGGCCGTCCAGCGGGAGCTGGTCCATCTTGAAGTCGCCGGTGTGCAGGACGAGCCCGGCGGGGGTGCGGACGGCCACGGCGAGCGCGTCCGGGATGGAGTGGTTGACGGCGAGGAACTCGCAGTCGAACGGCCCGAAGGCGCGCCGCTCGCCCTCCGCGACCACGTCGGTGACCGGCTTGATGCGGTGCTCGGTGAGCTTCGCCTCCAGCAGCGCGAGCGTGAGCCTGGAGCCGACGAGGGGGATGTCGCGGCGTTCGCGCAGCAGGTAGGGGACGGCACCGATGTGGTCTTCGTGGCCGTGCGTGAGGATGACGGCCTCGACGTCGTCGAGGCGGTCCCTGATGTACTCGAAATCGGGCAGGATCAGATCGACGCCGGGCTGCTCGGTCTCGGGGAACAGCACGCCGCAGTCGACGATGAGCAGGCGTCCGCCGTACTCGAACACCGTCATGTTGCGGCCGATCTCCCCCAGCCCGCCGAGCGCGACGACGCGCAGCCCGCCGTCGGGCGGGGCGGGCGGGTCCGAGAGCTCCGGGTGAGGATGACTCACCGGGCGACCTCCGGCATGGCGACCTCAGGCACTTTGACTCCCCCTATCGTGAGGTCTTCTCGCAGGCGCGCCGCGAACTCCGGCGTGGCCTCCACCAGCGGCGCGCGGAGCGGGCCGCCTCCGGGAAGGCCGAGCAGGTTCAGCGCTGCCTTGACGGCGATGGCGCCCTGCGTTCGGGTCATGATGGCGGTGACCACGGGCAGCAGCCGCCGGTGGATCTCCAGCGCCCGCCCGTGCTCACCGGCGCGGTATGCGTCGATCATCTCATGGAGTTCGGCGCCGACGACATGCCCGACCACGCTGACGAACCCCGCCGCGCCGACCGAGAGCCAGGGCAGGTTGAGGTTGTCGTCGCCGGAGTACCAGACCAGGTCGGTCGCGGCCATCACCCGGGACGCGCCGAACAGGTCGCCCTTGGCGTCCTTGACGGCGATGATCCGCGGGTGCTCGGCGAGCTGGACGAGCGTGTCGTTCTCGATCGGCACCCCGGCGCGCCCCGGGATGTCGTACAGCATGCAGGGCAGGCCCGTCGCGTCGGCCACGGCGGTGAAGTGGCGGACGAGGCCCTCCTGCGGAGGCTTGTTGTAGTAGGGCGTGACCACGAGCAGCCCGTGCGCGCCGGCGGCCTCGGCCTGCCGCGCGAGTTTCAGGGTGTGCTCGGTGTGGTTCGTCCCGGCACCGGCGACGATCACCGCGCGGTCGCCGACCGCCTCGATGACCGCGCGCAGAAGCTTGCTCTTCTCGTCGTCGCTCGTCGTCGGCGACTCGCCCGTCGTCCCGTTGACGACCAGGCCGTCGTGGCGCCGCTCGTCGACCAGGTGGGTCGCGAGGCGCGCGGCGCCGTCGTAGTCGACGCCGCCGTCGGGCAGGAACGGGGTGACCATGGCGGTCAGCATCCGTCCAAACGGAGCGTCAGTCGTTGTGCTGGGTGCCATGCAACGAACGGTACCGTTCCGGCCGTTCCTCTTGGACCCGCAGGTCGTACATAACGTCGCACGAAAAAGGGAGAAGCCGCCGCCACACGCTCGGGGGTACGCGTGGCGACGGCTCCCACCTCCACATCGTGGCACGCAAAAGCCGCGTTACGGGGTCAGTCCGGCCACTTCCCGGACTCGATCGGATAACGTGACCCGCCGGTCATCTCATGCAGCCGGACACGCAGCTCCTCGACGTCGGGAGTGCGCACGAGATCGTTGCCGCGGACGGCCCACCACAGGCCGGACCCGCCCCGTCCGATCCGCCAGCCGGCGAACTCGGCCGACAGCTCGCCGATCCGGTCGGCGTCGCGCCGCGCGATCCGCTGGGTGCCCATGGCCTCGCCCTCGCTTCCTTTGCCGTCCGCTGGTCTCGTCTTGACTTCCGCACCGGGCAATACCCCGGCGGATGAAGGGCTACCCAACCCTTTCTACCTGCAGGTTCAAGTGAACGGAAACGTCGCGGGCCGGGTTTCTCAACCGCCAAGACTTCCTGTCCCCCGGGGCAGCCAGGTAGAGCGGAAACGGGCCCATTCGCCGGGCTCCGTCGTCCAGCCCGCGTAGACGCCGACGCCGTACGGGCGCCTGGGCTCGCGCTCCAGCTGGTCGATGCCGCGCCGGACGCCCCGCAGCGCCACCGGCAGGTCTTCCGCCCAGTCCATCAGGGGCCGGTAGGTCGGGACGCCGATGAACACGGACGTGCGGTCGCCGATGAGCTCCAGCGTCGCCCGGGTGTGCCGGGCGTAGTGCCATCCGGCGAGGGCCTCGGTCGGCAGCGACACGTCGTAGGTCATGATCGCGACCTGGTCGGCGCGGTCGGCGACCGCGCGCAGGAAGTCCCTGGTCGGGCGCGGCGGGTAGTGCACCGCGCCCGTGCGCGGGATGAGCGCCTTGTAGACGGGCTGCAGCCCGTCGAAGAGCGTCGGCTGCTCCAGCGCCACCGAAAGCAGCCTGCCGCGGGACCGGGTCAGCTCGCGGGTGCGGTCCATGAGCGCGAGGAACGCGTCGTCGTCGGGGTAGATCGGCTCGAAGTCGTAGTGAATGCCGTCGAACCCGGCGTCCAGGAAGGCCGCGTCGGTCTCCAGGACCCGCTCCCGCACCGCGGCGTCGTCGAGGTCGATGACGCCCTTGCCCTCCACGACGCGGATCTGCCCCAGGTACGCCTGCGCCCGGACGCCGGGCGCGTACTTCCGCATCGCCTGGACGAGCTGCCGCGCGTAGCGGTACTTCGCGGGAGGCACCGTCCCGTCCGCCTCGAACGGGCCCGTGTGGAAGAAGACGTCGCTGATGCGGTTGCGCTTCAGCAGGTCGCCGAACGCGCGGTACTCGGCTTCGGTGTGCGGCTCCCCCACCCACTGGTGCCGCGCCCACAGCCCGTTGAGCTCGGTGCCCCGCGCCTCCGGCTCGGGCTGCCACCACACCCAGGCCCCGGCGAAGACGAGCGCCGCGATGCCGAAGACGTAGGCCGCCGCCCAGCCGGTCCGGCGCAGCAGCACACCCAGAGCACCCATTACCCGCCCTTTACGTTCCATCACGTCATGATCCCGGATTCGCGGGATGCCTCGGACGCGCCGCACCAGCGATCCCCCATGAAACGATCATGGTTGGGACGTGTTCGCGCGCCGCGCGCTCCAGCCGTTGACATCCGGGGAATCCTCTGATGACGAGGCGGCTCAGCGGTGTCGCCCGTCACCCGACGGGGAGCCGCCCGGTCCTTACCGTCCATCCGGATGGAGGTCGAACCGGCATGCGAGTACCACCGAGGCACGTGCCGCCGGAGCAGGTGACCCCCGAACCCGGCCAGCCGCGTCCGCTGATCAGCACGCGGGGCCTGGTGATCATCATCGTGGCGGCGGGCGCCGCGGGCCTGACCGCCGCCGCCCCGCAGTTCGCGGTCCCGATCGGCGTCGGCGTCGGCGTCGTCACGCTGCTGGCGCAGATCGTCAAGGACTGATCCGCACGCGGGCGCGCTGGGTCAGCGCCACGCAGACCAGCACGGCGGCGGCCGCCAGCGCGGTCGCGGCGTCGACCGCCTCGCCGAGCAGGAGCCCCGACCAGAGCAGGGTCAGCATCGGCTGCGCGAGCTGCACCTGGCCGCCGCGCGCGATCCCGGCCCGCGCGAGCCCCTCGTACCAGGCGAAGAACCCGAGGTAGGCGGAGACGGCGGCGACGTAGCCGAAACCGGACACGGCGCGTCCCGTCCACACGGGACCGGTCGCGGCGAGCAGCCACCCGGTGACCGGGACGGTGACCGGCGCGGCCAGCAGCAGCGCCCACGAGATCACGCGCCAGCCCGGCATGTCCCGGGCCAGCCGCCCGCCCTCGGTGTAGCCGGCGGCAGCGGCGGCGAGCGCGCCGAACAGCAGCAGGTCGGCTTCGGTGACGCTGCCGCCGCCGCGGACCGCGGTGAAGCCGGTGACGCACGCGGTGCCGGCCGCGCCCGCGAGCCAGAACGCCGTGGAGGGCCGCTCCCCCGCGCGCAGCACGCCGCAGACGGCGGTGGCGGCGGGCAGCAGCCCGACGACGACCGCCGCGTGCGCGGACGAGGCGCCCTGGTCGAGCGCGAGCGTGGACAGCACCGGGAACCCGATCACCACACCGGCCGCGGCGACCGCGAGCCCAGCCCACTGGTCACGGCGCGGCGGTCGCGCGCGCACCGCCAGCAGCGCGACCGCGGCGAGGACGGCCGCCGCTGCGGAGCGGCCGACGCCGACCAGGTACGGGTCGAGCCCGTCCAGCGCGAAGACCGTGCCCGGGAGGGTGAACGAGAAGGCCAGGACGCCGAGCGCGGCGAACCGGAGACCCGCCCCGCGCGGGGCGGCCGCTATCGGCGCGGAGACAGTAGCGCTATTCTCAGTCCTCATGAAAGACGATAGCAGTGTGGCGGCGCTCGCCGACGCGCTGCGCTCCGAAGTCCGCCGGATGGCCCCGGGCGAGCGGCTCCCGTCGAGCCGGGCGCTGGTGGAGCGGCACCGGGTCAGCCCGGTCACGGTGTCGCGGGCCCTCGGGCTGCTGTCCGCCGAGGGGCTGGTGGTGACGCGTCCGGGCAGCGGCGCGTTCGCCGCCGAGCGCCGCCGGCCCGCCGCCGAGCCCGGCGACTTCGGCTGGCAGGCGGTGACGCTCGGGGACCGCGCCGTCGACCCGTCCGGCGTGTCGTGGCTGCTCACCCCGCCGCCCGACGGCGTGGTGCCGCTCAGCGGCGGCTACCTGCATCCGGCCCTGCAGCCGGTCCGCGCGCTCGCCACGGCGGCGGCGCGCGCCGCCCGCCGACCGGACGCCTGGGCGATGCCGCCGCCCGGCGGGCTGCCGGAGCTGCGCGCCTGGTTCGCCCGGACGGTCGGCGGCGCCGTCACCCCCGCCGACGTGCTGATCACCAGCGGCGGCCAGCAGTCGCTGACGACGGTGCTGCGGGCGCTGCTGCCGCCGGGCGCGCCGCTACTGGTGGAGTCCCCGACCTACCTCGGCGCGCTGTCGGTCGCGCGGGCGAGCGGGCTGCACCCGGTGCCGGTCCCGATCGACGCGGACGGGATCCGCCCCGACCTGCTCGCCGAGGCGTTCGCGCTGAGCGGCGCCCGCGTCCTGTACTGCCAGCCCGCCTTCCACAACCCGACCGGGGCCGTGCTGAGCGCGGAGCGGCGCGCGCGGGTGCTGGACGTGGCGCGGGCGGCGGGCGCCTTCGTGGTGGAGGACGACTACGCCCGCCATCTCGGCATCTCCGCGCCCCCGCCGCCGCTGATCGCGGGCGACGAGGACGGCCGCGTCGTGCACATCGCCTCGCTGACGAAGGCGACCGCGCCCAGCCTGCGGATCGCCGCGGTGGCCGCGCGGGGTCCGGTGGCCGCGCGGATCCGCGCGACGCAGCTCGTCGAGGAGTTCTTCCCGGCCCGGCCGCTCCAGGAGACGCTGCTGGAGCTGGTCAGCTCGCCGGGCTGGCCGCGCCATCTGCGGGCCGTCCGCGCGGCGCTGCCGGCGCGCCGGGACGCGCTGCTCGGCGCGCTCGCCCGCGACCTGCCGGACCTGCGGGTGGACCGTCCGGCGGGCGGCCTGCACCTGTGGGCGCGGCTGCCGGACGGCACCGACGACACGGCCGTCGCCGAAGCCGCGCTGCGCGCCGGGGTCCTGGTCAGCGCGGGCCGCCCGTTCTTCCCCGCCGAGGCCCCCGCCCCGTACCTGCGGCTCAGCTACGGGACGGCGGCCGGGGAGACGGAGCTCGCCGAGGGCGTGCGCCGCCTCGCGACCGTCTTCGGGGTGTAGGCGGCTGATGCTCTTATGGATGTCAAGCGGCGAGTCTAAGATCGTTTGTGGTGATGATCTGGTAGAGCTCGCGGGCGACGTAGCGTTTGAGGCATCGGATG